>NZ_JBKEZW010000001.1:0-1474704 GCF_053345295.1 Pseudomonas sp. M5A4_2d
CCCAGTGCGGCTAACCCGGCGTCCTGCCGGGTTAGCCACGGATTCAAGCCTGCGTTCGGCCATCGTGGTTAACGGGGCCTGTCAGATCAAGATCAACAGCAGATCAAAAGCAGAGCACGGCGGCCTAGTAGCCGACCTGAGTGGTAGAAGCAAAAGCAGATCAATAGCTGGGCAGAGCGACACTACTGCTACCTGATGTAATGAGATCCAACTGTGGGAGCGGGCTTGCTCGCGAATGCGGTGTGTCAGTCACAAATAAGTTGACTGACACACCGTATTCGCGAGCAAGCCCGCTCCCACATTTGATTGGGTTCAGTTTCCAAGATCAGGTCGGCTGTAAGGCCGCCTCAGCTTTGCTTTTGATCTAACCACTCAGGTCGGCTACCAGGCCGCCGTGCTCTGCTTTTGATCTTGATCTGCTGTTGATCTTAGGCGCCCCGTTAACCACGCTGGCAGGACGCCGGGTTAGCCGCGATGGGCCAAGGATGGCCCATGGCGGCGGCCCACGGTCCAAAGCCGGAGTGAGGGCACACCGAGCCTAAGCGAGGTGCCGAGTGGTGGGGCAAGAGCCCTTTTGGTTACTTTTGGGGCGTTTGCCAAAAGTGACCCGCCGTAAGGGCGGAACCCATGTCAGCCGTAACCCAAACAACGGATATGTACTCAGCGCCCCCCGACAACCACAGCACTCAACCCGTAAAAAAAGATGTGTAGATACCTATGCTGCGATGACGGTGGTTCAGTCAATATATTTGTCGACTGAAACTCCGCTATCGCAGGCAAGCCAGCTCCCACACTTGATCCCCTTTCAGGTCGAGATGGGGTTCAGTAATCTTTGCGTTTGCGGAACGCCCAGCGCCCGGCAATCAAGGTAAACGTCGCCACCAACGCCACCAGAATCCAAAACCCTTCCGGGTCAGTCGACAGCGGCACGCCCCCCACGTTCATGCCGAAAAAACCGGCAATGATATTGATCGGCAGCGCCAGCACCGTCACCACCGTGAGGGTGAACAGCGTGCGGTTGCTTTGCTCGTTGAGGTTGGCGGCGATCTCTTCCTGCAACAGCTTGATGCGCTCGCCCAAGGCCATCAGGTCGTTAATGATCAGTGCAAACTCCTCGGTGGATTTGCGCAATTCCTTCACGTCTTCTTTTTGCAGCCACTGCGGCGGGCGATTGAGCAGGCGCAGCAGCGACCCCGGTTCCAACGCCAGCAGGCGTTGCAGGCGCACCAGCACGCGGCGCGCAGCACCGAGTTCGGCGCGGTTGGTGGAGAGGCGTGAGGACAGCAACTGGTCTTCGATTTGGTCGACGCTTAGGCTGGTTTTACGCACGATCTGCGTCAGCACTTCGCCCTGGTCGCGCAACAAATGCACCAACAATTCCAGCGGCGAACGGAAGCGTTCACCGGCCTTCACCGACGAGCGCAATTTATCCACCGAGTGCAACGGTTGCAGGCGCGCACTCACCAGCAAGCGGCTGCGGGCGCACACCCACAGCGTGGAGATATCCGAGGAGACCATGCTGCTGAAGTTGAACACCACGTCGTTGACCACCGCCAGCAGGGCCGAGTCGACATGCTCGATACGGGTGGAGCGCGAGCCTTCGTGCAGGGCTTCGAAAAACTCATCCGGCAATGCCAGGTTGGCCTTCATCCAGCGCTCGCACGCCGCGTGAGCCAGATTCAGGTGCAGCCAGAGGAACTCTTCCGGGTCTTGCGGTGCTTTCAACGCCGCCAGCGCAGTCGCTGAGTCAATCTGCTCACCTTTTTCACCGGGGCGAAAACGAAAACCGTAAAGCAGGCCAAACAGATCGGGATCCTGATGGCCGTGGTCGATGCTGTGGTTCATGGAGGCTCGCAGAGAAAGCGCCTGTAGGACGTTTCACAGGTTCGCGTGGGCGAATCATTGCAAGGAAATTTGACAAAATTGTGACGCTTTGCGGTTTCTTTCGTTTAGATGACATTTTATTGACCGCCCGTCTGTCACCGTTCAAGAAGCGTCTAGCGCAGCCGATTCAAGGCATAAGGACCGCTGCGAATGGGCTGAGCCTTGATGACAGGGACGTTATGGCGTGCTTGCACCTTTTTCCTTGTTTTGAGGCTTCTCCCCATGAATATTTTGCGCACTTCCTTGAGAGCACAAATTTTGTCGCTGCTCAGCGGCAGTCTGCTGGCGATTTTGTTGATCGCACTGGCTTGTTTCAACTTCCTCTCTAACGGCGTGCAAAGTTATCGCAGCCTGATCGATGGGCCCTTGCTCACCTCTCAATTGATTGACGAAGCCAACCTGCAATTCAAGGTGCAAGTGCAGGAGTGGAAAAACGTATTGCTGCGCGGCAAACAGCCCCAGGACCTGGAAAAATACTGGGGCCAGTTCCAGGACCGGCAACGCGATGTGCAGGGCATTCTCACTCGGCTGGTCAGCCAGACTCAGAATGACCCCGGCCTGAGCCGGCGCATTGACAGCCTGCGCCAGGAACACTTGCAGTTGGGTGTGGCTTACCAGAAGGGGCGTGATGCCTACATGGCTGCCGGTGCCGACCCGACTGCCGGCGACAACGCTGTCAAAGGTGTGGACCGTGCCACCAGCGAGCAGATGAGCACCCTGGTCAGTGACCTGCGCGCGCAGGGCAGCCAGCAGTCCCAAGCCATCAGCGCCTATACCGAACGCACGGTGATGGTGGGGCTGGCAATCATGTTGCTGTCGGGTGTGGTGATCGGTCTGTTCAGCTTGTGGCTGATCAACCGCAACCTGATCCTGCCGATTCGCGGCCTGATCGACTACGTGACCCAACTGAGCCACGGTCGTTTTGCCGAACGTGTCGCCAGTCGCCGTCAGGATGAACTGGGCCATCTGGCCGCCGCGGCCAATACGCTGCGTGACTTCCTCGCCGAAACCTTCAACCGCTTGCAGCGCAGTGCCACCGACCTGGTAAGTGCCAGCGGCGAGTTGAGTTCGATCGCCGGGCAGATGGCGAACGGTACCCATGAACAATTCAACCGCACCGACCAGGTGGCCACCGCCATGACCGAGATGTCAGCCACCGCCCAAGAGGTTGCACGCCACGCGGCCAGTGCCTCGCGCGCCGCCGATGAGGCGGATCATTCGGCCCGCGAAGGTGGCGAAGTGATGAAGGTCACCATCGCCACCATTGGCCAGATGCGCAATGAAATCCTCAACACCGGCACCATCATCCGTCGCCTGGAAACCGACAGCGTGCGCATTGGCAAAGTGCTGGAAGTGATCCGCGGCATCGCCGAGCAAACCAACCTGCTCGCGCTCAATGCCGCCATTGAAGCGGCGCGGGCAGGCGAAGCGGGCCGTGGGTTTGCGGTGGTGGCCGATGAGGTGCGCAGCCTGGCGCAACGCACGGCGGCGTCGATCATCGAGATCAACCAGATTATCCACGCGGTGCAAACCGGCGCGGTGGATGCGGCCGAGGCGATTGTCAGTGGCCAGTCGTGCAGCGATGAGAGTGTGGAAAAAGTCTCCCAGGCCGGTGCGATGCTCAATCACATCACGCTGGCCGTAGAGGCGATCCGTGACATGAATCGCCAGATCGCCACGGCAGCCGAGGAGCAGACCTCGGTGGCCGAAGATATCTCGCGCAATATCACGCAAATCACCACTGTGGCCACGGCGAACATGGACAATGTGCAGCGCACTGAAGCGGCCAGCCAGAACCTGCGAGGGTTGTCGGCCGAGCTCAATCAAGTGACGGCGCGTCTGGGCGCCTGATCAGAGGGGCGGCAGGCTGAAGCTGAACACCGTGCCCTGCTAGGTGGACACGCTCAGTTCACCGCCGTGGGCCTGGGCGTTCTGCTCGACGATGTATAACCCCAGGCCGGTCATGATCACTGATCACTTGGCGAGCGCCCATAAAAAAACCGCGCCACGTTAAACGTGGCGCGGTTTTTTTGGCAGTTGACTCAGGTGTCTTGCTTGTTTTCCAGCACGGCGCCGGTCTTGGCGTCGAGCTTCACTTCAAAGCGCTTGCCGGCGGTGTCGGTCAGGTCAACTTCGTAAACCAGTACACCGTTTTTGTGGTCCAGCTCAGTGTCGGTGATGCTCGCTCCGGCGTGGGTGGCCACGGCGGCGGCATTGAGTTTCTCAAACGGCATGACGGCGCCGGACTTGAGCAGGCCTTCAATGTGATCCGGACGAACGTCAGCCTGGGCCAGGCCGGCAGTCAGGGTCAGGGCGGTTGCGGCGAACAGGGCGGTCAGGGTTTTCATGGTGTATGTCCTTCTGGGTGAGCTGTTTAAGTGGCGCCAGATTAACCGGCGCAACTTAACTCATCCTTAATGGCGCACTGACACCAAAGCCCGACTCACTCAGTAGCCGTTGTCCTTCAGCAAATCCTGCACACTCGAGGACGGCCAGCGCTTGTAGAACTTCAGCAGTTCGGCGGCGCGGTTGGTGAAAATGCCATCGACGCCGGCTTTCATCACTTTTTCGAAGTCCACCGGCTCATCGACGGTATAGACGTGCACCAGCAGGCCCTTGTCGTGGGTCAGCTTGTTCATCTCAGGCTTCACCAGGTCGGTGTAGCTCTGGTCGCCATGGTTGGTCAGCTCGGCCGAAGGGCCAGTGCCGATGGCGCCGAGGCTCTTGGCCTCATCGACCCATTTTTCGAACTCGGCCGCGTCTTTCGGCTCTTGCTTGGCGTAGTAAGCGGCTTTGGTCGGCTCGCCGGATTCAGCGAAGGTCTGCGCGGATTTCGGCTCGATGCTGCCTGGGCCCACCCACAGCAACAGGATTTTCGGGGTGTTCGGCATTTCTTTCTGCAGCTCTTTCAAGCTGTCTTTTTCAAACGTTTGCAGCACCACACGGCCTTTGCCCTGGCCCACACCCGTGTTGCTCTTGCCCAGCTTGGAGCCGGCGGAGCTCAACCAGCCCTTGTCCAGCAGCTTGTTTTTCAGGTCGGCTTCGATGCCCGGGAATTGCTTGGGCTCTTTGGTCTCAATGTACAGGCCGGGTTTGTGCTGCGGGTTGCCTTCGGCGATCTTGATGATTTCGTCCAGGCTCTGGATTTTCAAGCCAACGAACGCCGGGCGGGCGCGGTCCGGGTAGGCGGCGTTGAACCAGCTGCCGGCGTCCAGGGTGCGTAATTCAGCCCAGGTGAATTCGTTGGCGGTAGCGTCTTTGCGCTCCGGGAATTTGGTGGCCACGTCGGTGGTGCGCTGCAGGTTGTTGTCGTGCAGGGCGAACAGCACGCCGTCCTTGCTGCGTTGCAGGTCCATTTCCAGGTAGTCGGCACCCAGGTCGCGTGCGAGCTTGTAGGAAGCGGCGGTTGATTCGGGGGCGTCGTAGGAAGCGCCACGGTGGGCGATGACGGCCGGGTACGGAATGCCTTCGTTTGTCGCCAATTCAGCCGGGCTGATCGGGTCGGCAGCCTGTGCCTGGCCAAGGCCGAGCATCAGAGCGAGCAGCAAGGCGCTCTTGGAAAACGTGACAGGCATATGCGAAGTCCTTTCGTGGAGGTAACTTTGAGAAGGCGTCCTTTTTAACAATTGATTGCGAAAGGCGCTATCACCAAACCGACATTAACGTGCGCAGTGGCCATTTTTCTGGGTTTTTTTGTGGTGCATTGCAGTATTCTTGGACCAAGCTGCCCCATTAGAGGGCGGTATTTTCTGCCACGCGTGTAAACCATCTTTCCAGTCCCAGTGGGACTTTTCAGTGAGGTTTACCATGCGCATCACGTCCGAACTTATCTGCCAGGCGGCCGACCACCTCCACGGTTTTGTCGGCCTTAACCGCAAAACCGGCCAGTACATCGTGCGTTTCAGCGAAGACTCTTTCGGCATGGATGTGGCCGATGACGGCATCATTCCCACCGCTGAGTTTGTCTGGCTACCCGCCGCCGACGACACCATGACCCTGTCCCGCGAACGCCTTCAGTTGTTGCTGGACCAGAACATTGACGACCGCATTAACATCAGCGAGCCATTGCGCGTGTACATGCGCCGGGTGGAAATCCCGCAGATCAGCGCATTGCGCAGTTTGGTCAGCTAAGCGAACGCTGCTCTACAGACGATGAAGACCCAAGGTGGGAGCTGGCAAGCCAGCTCCCACAGGAGCACATTTTCAGCGCTCAAACAGGTAGGCCCGCTCCACTTTGCACACGCGCGTATGGCATGCCGAATACCAGGTCGCACGCCCTTGCTCGCGCACGGCGCGATGTTCGGCTTGCTGTTTCCAGGCCAGGATCGCCGCCTCGCTGTTCCAGTAGGACACGGTGATCCCCAAGCCGTCTTCACGTGCCGATTCCACCCCCAGAAATCCCGGTTGTTCGCGCGCGAGTTCAAGCATGCGGGTAGCCGCCTGGCCGTAGCCTTGATCACCCTCGGTGCGCAATGAGCTGAAAATCACCGCGTAATAGGGGGCAGCGGGCGTGTTGGCGATCATCGGTACACCGCCTGGCAGGCCTTGAGCAAGGCAAGCGCCAACGGCGGAGTGACGCCCTTGAGTGCTGCGCGTTCCGGCTGGAACAGGGTGGCGACGAAAAACGGGTGGTCCAGCAGTTCTACGGCGCGCAAATCGCCCGCCGAGTCATGGCCACTGGGGATCAAGTCGCCTTCGAGCAGGGCACTGGCGAAGTCCGGGTTCACGCCGTAGCGGCAGCGATAGCCTTCGTGGATATCCAGCGTACCGTAGGCCTCGGCGATGCGGGTGTAGGGGGCCAGACGCACAGTGTCGGTGGCCTCAACCAGCGTGCAGCTCAGTGGCGTTATCACCGCGCGCTTGGCCTCGGGCGCCAGCTCGCCGTGTTCCGCATCCGCCCATCCCAGCACGTGGCGGGCATATTCCAGCACCGCGTGTTGAAAACCACCGCAAGTGCCGAGGAAAGGGCGCCGTTGCTCGCGGGCAAAACGGATCGCGCGCAATGCGCCGTCGGTGTCGCGGTAGGGGCTGGCGGGCACACACCAGAAGCCGTCAAAGCCATGCAGTTCGCGGGCGGGGGTGATCGAGTCGGTATCGAGCCATTGCACGTGAACGCTCAAGCCCAAGGTGTCGGCTGCTTGTTGCAGCGCCACGGGTATCGCCTGGTGTGCAATCACGTCGGGGTTGTAATCGCCGATCAGGGCGAGGTGCAGGGTTGTGGCTTTCATCGTGTACGTCCCATGGCTTGTTGTGTCCTGGGTCACACTATAGATTGGCGCTCACGCAATCAAAATTGGCGTTTGCCCATATGCTCAATGCAGCCACGCACTATCAAATTGACTACTCCGACCTGTCGCTGATCCTCGCTCTGGTTCGCGGCGGCACCCTGGCACGGGCCGCGGCACTGTTGCGGGTGGATGTGTCCACGGTGTTCCGCGCGGTGCGGCGATTGGAAGCGGCGCTGGGCCAGACCTTGTTTGAAAAAAGCCGCGCCGGCTACCTGCCCACCAGCTTGGCCAGCAATCTGGCGCAGCAGGCCGAGCATGCAGAACAAGCGTTGGAGGCGGCGCGCATTGGGGTGGAGCAGGGCGGTGAAGTGATCAGCGGTACCGTGCGCCTGACCTGCACCGACTCAGTGTTGCAAGGCCTGCTGTTGCCGGCGTTGGCGCGGTTCATGCCCGATTACCCGGCGTTGACGCTGGAACTGAGCACCTCCAACGATTTTGCCAACCTCAGCCGTCGCGATGCGGATATCGCCCTGCGCCTGACCAAGACACCGCCGGAACATCTTGTCGGCCGTTGCCTGGGCACGGTGGCCTATCAGGTGTGCGCCAGTGCGGATTTCGTGCGGCGGCACGAAGGGCGGGAGCTGGCTGATTTGGCTTGGATCGCACCGGATGACTTCCTGCCCGACCACCCCACCGTCGCCTGGCGCCGCGAGCACTTGCCGGGTGTGCGCCCCAGTTATCGCTGCAACAGCATGTTGTCGGTCACCGAACTGGTGCGCGCGGGCCTGGGGGTGGCTGCGCTGCCGGATTTTCTACTGGCGGATGGTTTGCAGCCCTTGGGCCCCACTCTGGCGGGACGTGACACGGCGCTGTGGTTGTTGACGCGCCCGGATTGCCGGGCGCTGCGTTCGGTGGTCGCGTTGTTTGATGAATTGGGACGGCATGTGCGCTGGTCGCGTCGTTAGGGTTTTCGCACAAAGTGTTCATGCATTTCGCACGTCAGGGTCTCAATACGCTCGGTGAGCTTCTTGGTCATTTCCGTCAGCCGCGTGTTCTGCTCCAGCAAATCCAGCAGTTGCTGGGTGGTCTGTTCGGCCTGGGCCTGGCGTTCGGTGTTGGCGATGGCGATGGCTTCGCGGTGTTGCGCGTCGGCATCGGACTGGGCTTTGTCGCGGGCGGCCTGACGCGTCTGGGCCAGCAGGATCAATGGCGCGGCATAGGCAGCTTGCAGGCTGAAAGCCAGGTTGAGCAGGATGAACGGGTACACGTCGAATTGGGTGATGCCGGTGATGTTCAGCACGATCCACACCAGGACGATCACGGTTTGCGCGCCGAGGAACGTCGGGGTGCCAAAGAAGCGCGCGAAGGCTTCGGCCTTCAGGGCGAACGTGTCGTTGCCGAAGGTCGTCGCCAGGTGGGCGTGGCCTCGGTGGAAACGCAAGTGGTCGACGGGCGCAGCTTGCGGCTTTGCAGGGGGCGTGACGTCTGGGGTCATGGCGGGCTCGAATCCTAAGCGTTAAGACAAGCAAGCACTATAGACCGAGCCCCCAGCCAGGCACATGAAGAACCGGTCAGTGATTGCCCCGCTCGTTGGCAAACGCGCTCACCGCTTGCACCGCCTCGGTAGTGCCCTCGCGAATTTGCAGGATGACCGTGCCTGCACGGTTGGCCAGGTCGACCCCAAGCGCCGCACGGTCGCGGGTGCTGTCCATGCTCTCGATGGCTTGGCGGGTTTCGTCCTGGATCATCGCGATCATGCTGGAAATTTCCGCCGTCGAGCCGCTGGTACGTGCCGCCAATTGCCGTACTTCATCGGCCACCACGGCAAAGCCACGGCCTTGCTCACCGGCGCGCGCCGCTTCGATGGCCGCGTTCAGCGCCAGCAAGTTGGTCTGGTCGGCAATCCCGCGAATGGTGTTGACGATGGCGGTGATTTGTTGCGAACGCTCACCCAGCTTGGCGATCAGTTGCGAGGAACCGTCAATGTCGGCAGCAATCGCGCGCATGCCGCTGGCGGTTTGCTGAATCACGTCCGCGCCTTTTTCGGCAATGTCCCGGGTGTTCATGGAGATGTGGTACGCCTGATTGGCGCTCGCGGCGTCGGCGGCATGTTGTTGCACCCTGGCGGTGACGTCGGAGGCGAATTTGACCACTTTGCACAGGCGCCCGCTGGCGTCGTAGACCGGGTTGTAGTTGGCTTCGAGCCACACGGTCTGGCCGTTTTTATCAATGCGCTCGAACTGGCCGCTGAACAGCTCGCCCTGGTTCAAACGTTTCCAGAACTCGCTGTATGCCGAGCTATTCGCCAGCTCCGGTTTGCAGAATACGCGGTGATGCTGGCCCTGGATCTGCGACAGGGTGTAACCCATGCGCTGCAGGAAGTTTCCGTTGGCCGTGATGATGGTGCCGTCGAGGTTGAACTCGATCACCGCCATGGCGCGGTCGATGGCGCCCAGTTTGGCGTTGGCTTCGCTTTCGGTTTGCAGGCGCGGTGTGACGTCCATGGCGTACTTCACCACTTTGATCACCTGGCCCGTGTCATTGCGCACCGGGTTGTAGCTGGCCTCCAGCCACACCGACTGTCCGCTGCCAGCCGCCCGTTCGAAGGTGCCGGACTGAAATTGGCCATTGCGCAATTGCGTCCACAACTGGTTGTACTCGGCGCTGCGGGCGAAGGCGGGCGTGCAGAACATTCGGTGGGGCTGGCCCACGATCTGTTCGGCGCGGTAGCCCATGGTCTTGAGGAAGTTGTCATTGGCCCGCAGCACGACGCCCTGCAGGTCGAATTCGATCACTGCCATGGAGCGTTCGATGGCATCCAGCATGCTGGCTTGCTGGGCGTTGGTGTGTTGCAGGGTACTGATGGTTTTTTTATGGGCGTTGAATAGCATGTTCGAGGGCTCGGGGAAGCACGCGTCTAAAGTATCCATGAATGTGCGCCTGACCCCGTACGGCCCTGGGCCTTACGGTTGACTTGCTCATTGTCAGCTTCCTGATGCTGACAGAGGGGGTTGAACAACGGACTCAGAGTGATAAGCCTGCCAAGAAGTTCGCTGCCAGAGCAGGACCATCATGGGGTAGGCGACCAATGGAGGCATTATGCTATCGCTGTGGGGTGCTGACAGAAGATTCAGACGAGATGTTGTATGACAACTTAGGCGGAATGAGCGATGACGTAGTCGCTGACAGTAACCCGGTTACGGCCTGTGTCCTTGGCCGCGTACAGCGCGCGATCCGCGGCGTTGAGCCACATGGCGGCATCGCTGTAGACGGGGCGGAAGTCTGCCAGGCCGATACTCAGGCTCACGCGCAGCTCAGGGATCTGCGGATTACGATAGTTACTAAATAGTTCGCGTATGTGTTCCATGACCTGCGCCGCTTCTTCAAGCGGCATTTGCGGAAGAATCACACAGAACTCATCGCCGCCATAACGGCCAGCCAAGTCGTTTTGTCGCAGGTGCAGGCGTAATTTCTGGCTCAACTGACGCAATACCGCATCCCCGACGATATGGCCGTAAGTGTCATTGATCTGCTTGAAGTGATCGATATCGATCAGGGCGATCGTGGCTTGGCCGTGTTGCTGCTGGCACTTATGGAACTTGAGGTTCAGCAGGTCTTTCCACGAACCATGGTTGAGCAGGCCGGTCAGGCTGTCGATGCGGCTCTGGGCACTGAGGGCGCGCTTGTGTTCCGACAGCTTGATCGCCAACTGATAGCAGACCATGCCAATGGCCACCGGGTAGAGCGCCAACATCGGCAGGCAGGTGTAGACCTGGATGAGGCTGACGCTGGGGTTGAACTTGATGCCGAACAAGCCCCACGCCATGCCGACGCCGGCGGCCTGTGCCAGCAGCCCGCGCAGAAACAGGCGCTTGCCGCCGGCGGCGACATTGTTCATGGTCATCATTGACATAATGGTCACGGCCGTCAGAGGGCTGAACTGGGCGGCGGCGGCCCAGAAGCCGACGAACAACGAGTCATAAAGCAGGTTGCGCTGTTCGGCTTGGTACGGAAACGGCGAGTGAACGGACACTTGGTACGCCACATGTGCCCAGGCAAAACCATTGAATAGCAGGAACGCCCAGACCCAGCCTGGCATCGCCAGAGGGTAAAGAGCGCCGACGACACTGATACAACCAACCCCCAGGCCGATGATTCTTGGCTTGTAGATACGTCTGGCAAATGACAGCCCTTTGCCTAATCTGTTTTCCATAGTGTTCCGGGTCAGCTCTTTTGTGCAGATGCAACAGCATGCGTCAGCGGTTAGAGCCGTTGCTCGAATAATAAGTGTGAATATTGTCAGTTATTCGAGTGGGAATAATCAGTGTCCTTCCAAGCCATTTGCGCAGCACAACGGGTGAAAGCGCCAAAAGGGCCCGGAATGTTGCTCATGCAATCGGGTTTTACTGCGGGCGGGGAGTGCTGACTTCATAACCTGCCAGGAACAGGTCGATAGCCGATTCGATCACGTTCGCCTGGCTGGCGGCATCCAGGACAGGTTGGCCCAGGGTGATTTGCGGCCAAAAGGCGAATGCTTTGAGCAGACTTTGTATCTGGTGGGCAGCGAAGGCCGGGTCGGTGCAGGAAAGTCGGCCATCGTCCTGTGCGGCACGTACCCATTGGGTGAAGCCTTCTTCGCGTTTACTCAGACGGTTGACCATGTCTTGCGCGCGTTCCGGGGAATGGATAGTGGCGGCAATCGCGACACGGGCGAGGTCGAGGAAATTGGTGTCCGACATCATCTGCATCTTCGCTTGCAGTAACCCGCGCAATTGATCGCGCAGCGGTCGGTCGCTGGCGTAGCTCACGTCCAACTGCGCAACGCTGCTGGCCCACAATTGGTGGAGGATTTCTGCGAACAACTCTTCCTTGCTGGGGAAGTGGTTGTACACCGTGCGCTTGGAAACACCTGCAGTGGCGGCGATTTTGTCCATGCTGGTGACCTCGAACCCGTTAGCCCGAAACTCGGCGATGGCAGCTGCCACGATGGCTTCGCGTTTACGGTCGGTGAGGCGCAGGGGAGCAGTCATGGGGGGCGTTCGGCTCTTAGAGGAAATTACACTCGGTAGTTTACTTGCTTCGCGTTTTGTTGCAATCTAGAAACTACACTGTGCAGTGTAGTTCATGAGCGGACCGTAGGAGTCACTCTGCAATGGCCACGATATCAACCCGTCTCGACCCAGCGCCTGCGGCGCTCAAGCCTGCCGAGCAGGCGCAAGGAAATTTCAGCAACGACGCCCCGGTTCAGCATGGCGGCTTTGGCAAGACGTTGCGTATTTTCTGGAACATGCTGTTCAACAAGCCGCGCAGTACGCGCCCGGTGGGCAAGATCCCGGTGCAAGCCTTGACGCGTGAGTTGCTGTTGGCCGCTCCCGATCACAGCGTGTTCCGCCTGGGGCATTCCACCGTACTGCTGAAAATGCGCGGTAAATTCTGGGTCACCGACCCGGTGTTCGCCGAACGTGCCTCACCGTTCAGTTGGGCCGGCCCCAAGCGCTTCCACCAGCCGCCTATCAGCCTTGAAGACTTGCCGCCGCTGGAGGCGGTGATTCTTTCCCACAATCATTACGACCACCTTGACCGCAACGCCGTGGTCCAACTGGCCGACAAAACCCGTTACTTTCTCGCGCCGTTAGGCGTGGGCGACCTTCTGGTCAAATGGGGCGTGGATGCCAGCAAAGTCCGGCAACTGGATTGGTGGGAAGGCACCGAGGTCGATGGCATTCGGTTTATCGCCTCGCCGGCGCAGCATTTTTCTGGGCGCGGCCTGTTTGATGGCAACCAGACCTTGTGGTGTTCCTGGGTAATGATCGACGGCGCGCGGCGGATCTTTTTCAGCGGCGACACGGGTTACTTCGATGGCTTCAAACGTATCGGCGAACAATATGGCCCGTTTGACCTGACGTTGATGGAAACAGGCGCTTACAACGTCGATTGGCCCCACGTGCACATGCAGCCGGAACAGACCCTGCAAGCCCATATCGACCTCAAGGGCCGCTGGCTGCTGCCGATTCACAATGGCACCTTTGACCTGGCGTTTCACGCCTGGCACGAACCGTTCGACCGCATCATGGCCCTGGCCTGGGAGCGCAACGTGTCGATTACCACGCCGGCGATGGGGCAGGCGTTCAGCTTGAACCAGCCCGAACGCGGGCATGCCTGGTGGTTGGACGTGGAAACTCAAGGCGCGCAAGAGCACGCTGCGGGCTGAGGCAAGGGGCTTTTAAAAAAGGTCTTTTCAGGGTGTTTCCGCCCTGCGACAAACGCCAGATGAGAGTGCGATCATCCCGGGAAAGTTATTCCCGGGGTGCAGGTTTTGATGGAAAAAGATTGTAGGACGCATTGGCAATTGGGTATGCCCTGTCACCTGGAGCCATTGACTGGCGAAGAGATGAGCTCGGCGCATGTGCCCGTTCATTCTCACCCCGATAAAGCGAACCTGGCGGGTATCGTCTTCGCTGCCGAGCACTCCAGGGGCGTCGCGCCCATTCCTGGCTATAACACCCTGGCGCCACTCATGCGAGCCGTGCGGGACCCTGCCTTATCCCTCATCGCCGTGAGTGATGTCGACCCCACTGGGCCGGTGATGGTGGAGGTCCCCCTGGTGCTGAACAACACCACCTTCACGCCTTCCCAAATGCTGTCGGGGTGGCGCATCGGGTTTGCGGATCGGTATGTGTGCGGCGATCATCGCGAACCCGTCGAACACAGCGCGGCTTTGCGCCGTGCCTTTGAGGTTCTGCGTCAGGCCGGTGCGCAATTGGTGCCGGTGGACGCCCGACGTGAGAGTTACAACCTTCAATTCAGCCTGCAGCGTTCTAATGAAATTGATGAGCTGGTGACCGCGCATCGCCTGGACGCCTTGGTATCTGACGAGCAGAGCGCCGCGTTTCACGGGGCTTGTACAAACGGGTATCCCTCGCTGTGCGAACCCTTGGAAGAGGGGGCCAAACTCTGGGTGTATGGCGCCCGGTGGGCGCGTGATGCGCTGCCCACGCTGCTGTGCGCGTTTCGACAGATGAGCGCTTGCGTGTCAGGCCATCCGTAGCAACTACGTGGCGCGCTGAACTCTCCTACGATGTGAGTGGCGAGGGTCTTAACGTCTTAGGGGCTGCAGTTCTTAGACTAGCGTCGAGCAGGTGGCTCAAATCAGCGCGAAACCTGGGCTTTAAATGTTGCGCCGGGCGCGGCAAGCCTGACTGATGACACTCAATGCCATTGAGGGAAGCCATGACCTACAGAGTCCACATTCTCGGCGCGGCGGGTGCCGGTACCACAAGCTTGGGAAGGGCCTTGGCCGAATGCCTGAATGTCGCTTATTTTGACTCCGACGACTTCTACTGGCAGCAAACTTCAGAGCCCTTCACCGTCGCTCGGCTGAGGGATGAACGCACCCGCCTGCTGGTGGAGCAGAGTGCCAACCTCGAGGGCTGGGTGGTGTCCGGCTCACTGTGCGGCTGGGGCGATGCCATGATCCCGCAGTTCACGCATGTGGTATTCCTGCGTGTGGACCCGCAAATACGCCTGAGCCGCCTGCGCCTGCGTGAAGTGCAACGCTACGGCGACCGGGTACTGGCGGGAGGCAGCCGCCATGAAAACAGCGTGGCTTTCCTCGCCTGGGCTGCCCGTTACGATGACGGCAACCACAGCCTACGCAGCCTGCGTCGGCATGAAAGCTGGCTGAAACCATTGACCTGCCCGGTGATCCGGCTGGACTCTACGCACCATTCGGTTGCGGCGTTGGTGAATCAATTGATGCCGCTGTTGAGCCCATCAGTCGCGAAATGATGCCTTGTGCGCTGGGCTCGGCCTGGGGGCGGTCAAACCTGCGTGCACTCATGCCCCACCCCGGCGCAAACCCCGGGAAAAACACCAGCCCTTCAGCCTCCAGCCGAAATGCCAATGCCAAGCGGGTTTCATCAGCCGCATCGGCCTGGCTTTCAAAGCGTTGAACCGCTTCCACCGCCAGCCCGGCCTGGCGGGCCAGGTCTTCCCGGCTCCAGCCCAGCATCGCGCGAGCCTGCACGCTGTGCTTGGCGGTGAATTGATGCAGGACGATCTGTTGTTCTACGAAAGAGCTCATTGCCAGAGAGGACATGGGGTTTCTCCAGGATTCGACGGGGGAGGGCAAACTATACTGTGTTTTTGTACAGTTGTTTTGACCGCTCATCAACTGGATTTTTTTATAGCGTTTCAGCTATCCCTCATTCCACCCCTGGCGCCTCCCGAATGATCAGGTGATCGAGGTTTTCGATATTCGCGCTGAACACCCCGAACGTCTGCTCGGGGTTCTTCTTGCTGGGCACCTGTTTCAACGCCGGCGTTACGCCGTAGAAGAAGCAGTACAGCGGCCGCTCACTGTCCACCGCCGCCTTGATCTGCTCAAGGAACGCCTTGCGCTTGCGGTAGTTCTCGATGAGTTTTTTGCTCAGGTAAACATTGACCGAGTAGGGCTTCTTGTCGAGCCACACCTTCTTTTCGAAGTCGATGCGAAAGCTGCTGGTGTAGTCCTTGATCGCCTTGATCCTGCCCCAGTAGATCAGGCCGTTGTTGTCCTGCAGGTATTCGATTTTCTTGAAAAACGTCCAGTAGGTCGCGGTGTGCTCGCCGATCTTCAGCGGCATGGCCTTGAGCCTGTCCTTGTCGTCGATGTTCGACACGTAGCATTCCACCGGGTGGGCGAATACGCTGGTTTTGTCCGGGGTTGAATCGCTTGCTCTGTGGGATGGTTCGGAGCGGGTTGAAGGCGCTTTCGTTGGCTCTTGTGGGGCGCTGGCCTCGGACCCAACCCGTGGCGTTTTACGTTCGTACTGACGCCGTGTCAGCACAAATTCCGATGGGAAATTGTCCTCGCGCTCGTCGTCACTTTCGCCGGCTGCGGTCTTGTGCGTGCTGGCATAGCGGCAGCCGTCGATATGCCGGGTGCTGGTCTTGTTCTTGAAGTGCGGTGTGCGCAGGTAATTGACGTTTTTCGCGTTGAATGTGCTCAACGTATTGCCCGTATCAAATGCCGCGCGGCATTCATCGTTGGGGCACAGGAAACGGTCCTTGTCGGAGTCGAAGTCGGTCGTTTCGTCGAAATTCAGGTCTCGTACGTCGTAGATCGACAGCTTGTCATCGAGACTCAGGCTGTAGGCCGTGTCGAATTTCATGGGGCTCGGGTCCGTGAGATGAATTGCTGGATATTACGCAAAACTTCGCCGTTAAGGAGATCAAAAGTGTGGGAGCGGGCTTGCTTCCACATTTAGATATGAGGCGTGCTGGCTACACGCCTTCCACTCAGGAAACACAAGGTGCCGCCCACGGCGGTCAGTGCGCCGAGGGCATAAAACATGCTGACGGGTGCCGCATTGATCAGTAGATAACCGCAAATCACCGGGCTCATCGCCCCGCCAAACGCGGCCAGATTCTGCGCGCCGTAGTAGCTGCCGCGCAGGGCATCCGGGGCGATGGTGTCGATAAACAGGAACTCCGAGGGGTAGATGATCATCTCGCCCAAGGTGAACACGAACATCGCCAGGCACCACGTGAGCAAGCTGTGCGCCTGGCTGAAGCCGATCAGCCCGGCAATGAACAGCAGGGTACCCAGCACGATCCAGTAGCGCAGTTGTTCGCGCTTGAGGAAGCGGCCGATCTGGTACTGCATCAAAATCACGGTAATGGCATTGCAGGCCAGCACCGCCGACAGAATCTTCAGCGCCTCGGCCGGCTTGTAGGCCACCAGCAAAAACTGCGACAGATAAAGGGTGTAGCGCCCGTGGACAATGGTGCTCAACAAACTGCCGCTGGTGAACAGGATCAGCGTGCGGTCGCTGCGCAACGTACGCAGGGTGGTCAGAAAACTTAAGGGTTTGTTGCTGTCGTCCCGCTGGGTGGGCGGGATGCCGATCATCAGGAACAGGCTGCCAAACGCAATAGCGCTGGCGATCAGGAACGGCGCCAGTTGCATGTGGCCGGCGATCACCACGCCGACCATCGGGCCGGTGGCGTAGCCGACGTTGGTCAGTGTGTAGCGCAGCGAAAATACCTTGGCGCGATCCCCGACGGGCAGGTTCTCGCTGATGATGGCCTTGGAGCCGATCAGGAATAATGCCGACGCGGCTTCGGTGATGACCAGGGTCAGGGTGGTGAGGTAGAGGTTGCTGGCAAAGGTCAGCAACAGAAAACCGATGGAGCTGGAGAGCATGGCCAGGATCAGCAGCTTGCGCTTTTCCAGGCGGTCGATGATGTAGCCGCCGTAGAGGCCGAGCAGTGTGGCGATGAACACCGCGATGCCCATCAGCAGGCCGATGTCCTGTTGATTGAGACCCAGACGGGTGCTCAGCAGCAAGGCCAGCAAGGGACTGGTCATGGCGCGGCTGACCACGATGGTCACCGAGCAGATCATCAGGCGGCGGATTACCAGGGAGTAGGTGGCCACGGTGGGGCGGATGTCCTTGTCATAAATGCGCAGCCGAGCCGAGCACTGTTCTAAAGCTCAATGGAGATCCCCTGTGGGAGCCGGGCTTGCCCGCGATGGCGGTGAGTCAGGCGATGTAGATGCAAGCTGATCCACTGCTATCGCAGGCAAGCCAGCTCCCACAGGAGTTTGTGGTGTTTACTGGCCGGCGTTGATGCTGATTTTCTCGACCGCACCCTGCTCCAGGTCCCATTTCTTCAGGATCTTGCCGTACGTCCCATCCTCAATCATGCCCTGCAACGCTTCACTGATCGCCGTGACCAATTCGGTGTTGCTCTTCTCAATCCCCAGCCCCGTGAACTGCTTGGAAATCGCCAGGCCCACCGGCTTGTACTTGCCCTTGTCCAGCGACATCAAATAAGGAATCGTCTCGCTGCCCTGCATCGCCGCATCCAGGCGATTCTGCTGCAACTGCGCCCGTGCATCCGCCGAGCCTTCAGTGCCGATCACCACGATGGCCGGCTTACCCGCCGCTTCGCAGTTTTCCTTGCTCCACGCGGCAATTTCCGACGGCCAGGTAGTACGGCGGCTGGTGCCGACTTTTTTACCGCACAGGTCAGTCAACTCCTTGAGGTCTTCACGCTTGGCCAGGGTGTACAGTTGCGGGCCGCTGGTGAAGTAGTCGATGAAGGTCACAGCCTTTTGGCGTTCGGCCGTGTCGCTCATGCCCGACAGCACGATGTCCACACGCTTGGTGGTCAGGCCGCTGAGCATCTGCTCGAAGCCGGTTTCCTGCCACTTGATCTTCACGCCCAGACGTTCGGCCAGGGCGTTGCCCAGGTCGAAGTCCAGGCCGGTGAGCTTGTTGGTGGCGGTGTCCTTGAAGTCCATCGGCGGGTAGTTCGGCACGATGGCCGCGCTGATCTCGCCTTTTTCCTTGATTGCTGCCGGCAATGCCGCCAATACACAGGTGGAAGCCATCAGGCCTGCGAGCAACGTTGGGATAAACAATGTTTTCATGGGGGCGTTCTCGTTAGTTTTTTAGTTAAGTGCGAACGGCAGAAATAAAGCTTTGGGTACGCGGGTTTTGTGGGCTTATTAGAATTTCTTCGGGGCTGCCGGCTTCCACAATCTGGCCGGCGTCCATAAACACCATGCGGTTGGAGACTTCGCGGGCAAAGCCCAACTCATGGGTGACCACAATCATGGTCATGCCGCTGGTGGCCAAATCGCGCATCACCGACAGCACTTCGCCTACCAGTTCCGGGTCGAGGGCTGACGTGGGTTCGTCAAACAACATCAACTTGGGGCGCATGGCCAACGCACGGGCAATGGCCACACGCTGTTGCTGGCCGCCGGACAACTCCACCGGGTAGGCATTGCGCTTGTCCGCCAGGCCAACGCGGGCCAGCAACTCCAGCGCATCTTCGATGGCTTCCTTGGGCGAGCGCTTGAGCACCTGCACCGGGCCTTCGATGATGTTCTGCAGCACGGTCATGTGCGGGAACAAATTGAAGCGTTGGAACACCATGCCGGTCGCCAGACGCTGGCGGGCGATCTGTGATTCATTCATCTCATGCAGCTTGTTGCCGACGACGCGGTAACCCACCAGTTCGCCGTCGACCCACAGGCCGCCCTTGTTGATTTTTTCCAGCTGGTTCACACAGCGCAACAGCGTGCTTTTACCCGAGCCGGACGGGCCGATGATGCACATCACTTCGCCTTGCTCGACCTCGATATTGATGTCGCGCAGCGCGTGATATTCGTCGTAATACTTGTTCAGGTTGACGGCCTTGACGATGCTTCTCATGGGGCAAATCTCCTCAACCCAGGCTTACGAACGCTTGCCGGCGCCGCGGGCAAAACGACGCTCGAGGCGGCTTTGACCAAATGAAAGAACAGTCACCACCGCCAGGTACCAGATGCCGGCCACAATCAGCAGCTCCATGACCCGGGCGTTGGCGTAGTAGATGTTTTGCGCGTTGTGCAACAGCTCCGAATACTGGATCACGCTGGCCAGGCTGGTCATTTTCACCATGCTGATGAACTCGTTACCTACCGGCGGAATGATCACCCGCATGGCCTGCGGCAGAATCACCCTACGCAGCGCTTGCAAGCTCGGCATGCCGATGGACTTGGCTGCCTCGTACTGGCCGGTGTCGACCGACAGCAAGCCGGCGCGCACCACTTCGGCGGTGTAGGCGCCCTGGTTGATACTGAGGCCGAGCAGGGCGGCCACGAACGGCGTCATCAGGTCGACGGTGTCGATGCTGAACAGGCCCGGAATCGCGATCACCGGGAAAATCAGCGCCAGGTTGAACCACAGCAGCAGTTGCAGAATCAGCGGCGTACCGCGAAACAGCCAGGTGTAGGTGATGGCCACATACCGCAGGATCGGGTTGGCCGACATGCGCATGATCGCCGTGATCACCCCGATCACCACGCCCAGTGCCATCGCCAGAATCGACATGACGATGGTGTTGACCAGGCCCCACAGGATGGCCTCAGACGTGAGGAACTGCCCGATGTAGGACCATTCGATCTGGCCATTGGCAAATGCGCGCAACAACGCGGCCAGGGCGATGACGATCAACGTGGCAAAAAACATCCGCCCGTAATAGCGACGCGGCACGTGCTCGTACTGCGTGATATCGAACTGGTTCTCGGACAACTTACGCTCGGCTTCCAAGCGCTCCGCCGGGGTTTGGTTCATGGTGTTACTCCAAAACTAATAACGCTCTAACTGCTGTACGCGGTCCAAATGTGGGAGCTGGCTTGCCTGCGATAGCGCCAGTGAGCTCACCACACATGCCCAGACTTAAATCCGAAACCCCTGATAACTCTCAGCCCACTTTTGCTGCTCAGCCAACGCCACCTTCAACCGCCCAATCTGCTCGCGAACCCGCTCCGGCGCCGTCCCACCCCAACCACTGCGCGCCGCAATCGCTGCCTCCAGGGTCAAGCAGTCACGCACTTCGGGCAGCAACCGAGCATCCACCTCCGCCAACATCGCCGGCGAGGCTTCCCACAACTCAATCTCATGCTTCTCACAGGCCTGCACCAAGGCGCCGGTAATCTCATGCGCCTCCTTGAACGGCACACCGCGCGTGGCCAGCCAATCCGCCACCTCGGTCGCCAAGGTGAAGCCCATCGGCGCCTGGCGCCGCAGCTCTTCCACCTGCACCTTCATCGTTGCGACCATCCCGGCCATCGCCGGCAGCACCAGCAGCAAGGTGTCGACGCTGTCCAACACGCTGTGTTTGTCTTCACTCAAATCGCGGTTGTACGAGAGCGGCAACGACTTGAGCGTCGACATCAGCCCGGTCAGGTTGCCAATCAAACGCCCAGCCTTGCCCCGCGCCAGTTCGGCAATGTCCGGGTTCTTTTTCTGCGGCATGATCGAGCTGCCGGTGGCGTAGGCATCGTCCAATACAACCCAGCGAAACTGGCGTGACGACCACAAGCAAAACTCCTCCGACAGGCGTGAAATGTTCACCCCGAGCATGCCCGCCACAAACAGAAACTCCGCCACATGGTCACGGCTGGCGACGGCGTCGATCGAGTTTTCACACGGCCCGGTGTAGCCCATTTCCTTGGCCGAATGCTCCGGCTGGCGCGCAATCGCCGAGCCTGCCATTGCGGCAGCACCCAACGGCGACAACGCCGTGCGCGCATCCCAATCCACCAGGCGCTGCACATCACGCAACATCGACTGCGCGTGCGCCAACAAGTGGTGGGCAAACACAATCGGTTGCGCCTGCTGCAAGTGAGTGAAGCCTGGGCAAATGCTGTCGACGTGCTGCTCAGCCTGCTCCACCAGCGCCTGCTGCAAACCCAGCACCTCGGTGGTGATGGTGCGCGCATGGTCACGTAGGAAAAGGCGCAGGTCGTTGGCCGTTTGGTCATTGCGCGAACGCCCGGCGCGCAGCTTGCCGCCCAAGGCGCCCAGGCGCTCGGTCAAAACGCGTTCGATAAAGGTGTGTACGTCCTCGTCATCCAGGGTTGGATGCAGGCGCCCAGCGGCGAAGTCCTCACCGATACGGTCCAGGGCCTCGACGGTGCGCTGGGTCTCTGACTCATCCAGCAAACCGGCGCGCTGTAACTCACGGGCATGGGCACGCGAACCGGCCAGGTCGTAGGGCGTCAGGCGGAAATAGTGCTCAGGGCAACGCGACAACGCGGCCAGTGCAGCAGACGGACCGGTCTTGAAACGAGCGCCCCAAAGGCGGTCGGTGGGCTGGGACATGGGTGTTCCTCACGCTTGTTTTTAGAAGAGTCGGAGGCAGTCAAAAAGTAAAAAGTCCTGATCGTAGTGTCAGGTTTTGCGAGGTGTTAAATCAGCCTCTGTGTGCTGTTCAACCCGCTATATTCAAGGTTGCCAAGGGCGGATGTTTATGTTCATTATCGCCGCCTGGCTATGTTCAAGGATTGGGTTGAAGCCTGTTGAATATGGCACTTGAGGTCAACGCGTATTATGGAAACCCCACTTTCCACTTCTGGAAACATACCGCCAAAACCCGGCACGCGACCGCCCTTGCAACTGAGCGGGCTGGACTTCAAATTGCTCCGCGTGTTCATGGCCGTGGTCGAAGCCGGCGGCTTCAGCGCCGCGCAAAACGAGCTGAACGTGGGCCTGGCGGCCATCAGCAAACAGATCTCCGACCTGGAAATCCGCATCGGCATGCGCCTGTGCACACGGGGCCGCGAAGGCTTTGGCCTGACCGAAGAAGGCAAGTTGGTGTATCAGGCTTCCATCGAGTTATTTACCTCGGTGGACAGTTTTCGCGACAAACTTAGTTCGGCACAAAACGAGCTTATTGGTGACCTTAGTGTCGGCGTTATTGATAACACCGTCTCCGATGTTAATTCGCCGTTAGTTACCGCTTTAGGGAAACTGCACAGCGAATCGCCAAAAATTAGATTGCGCCTACAGGCCTCGCAACTGGACGAAGTTGAACGCGGCGTGGTGGAAGGGCGGCTGATCGTCGGCATCGTGCCGGTGTACCAACGCCGCGAAGAATTCGACTACTTCCCGCTATACGAAGAAAAAGCCCACGCCTACTGCGCCGTAGGACACCCACTGTTCAATGCGAGCGACATTACGCCGGAAGTGCTGCGCCAATACGAAGTGGTCAACCACCGGTATGCGATCCACCGCGACAAGGCCAACTTCGTCACCTACGACAGCCAGTCCGCCTCGGCCTCACAGGTTGAAGCCGTCGCC
This sequence comes from Pseudomonas sp. M5A4_2d, assembly GCF_053345295.1. Classification (NCBI taxonomy): domain Bacteria; kingdom Pseudomonadati; phylum Pseudomonadota; class Gammaproteobacteria; order Pseudomonadales; family Pseudomonadaceae; genus Pseudomonas; species Pseudomonas sp. M5A4_2d. Next base: position 22,736 of record NZ_JBKEZW010000001.1, read on the forward strand.
ATCCTGATCCTCACCGGCCGCTTCCTCGGCTTCCTGCCGGAACACTACGCCGCGCCACTGGTGAGGGAAGGGCGCCTGCGCGCACTGTGCCCGGAACAGGTTCACCTGGGCACCGCGTTCAACCTGATCCTGCGCCACAACGCGCCAAGAAGCCCGATGGTAAAAGCCTTCGCAACAGCCCTGGGCGTAGACCTCAAGGCCGCGACATAAAGCGCATGCCAAGCGCCGATCCCCGAGCCACAGAGATCAAATGTGGGAGCTGTCGAGCCCCAGCGAGGCTGCGAAGGGATCACCTCGGTCTACCTGCCGAACCCATCCATCTGCATCGCCCCCAGCACCCCATGCTAGTGCGCTATCCATCTGGCACCGATCAAAATGTGGGAGCTCTCGAGCCCCAGCGAGGCAGCGATGGGATCGACTTGGTCCACCTGCCGACCCCATCCACTCGCATCACCGCTGCAACTTGCCCTGCTTCTTCTTCGAATGAAAATGCCGAAAATGCGCATCCTGCGCCGCGGCCAACAACTCCCGATCCCCACGCGTATCGCCCCAGGCCCGCAGCCGATACTCGCCCAAATCCCCATACACCGCCTCAAGGCGCAGCACCTTGTTCTCACAGCGGCAATTATTCCCCGTGAGCTTGCCCGTCAACACCCCGTCGACCACCTCAAGCTCAGTGCCAATCAACTTGATCCCCAGCCGATTCGCAAACGGCTGCAACACCAACGCCGGCGACGCCGAACACAAGGTCACTACCGCGCCGGACTTCACCTCATCTTCCACCGACTGCAAGCCCTTGGGGCGCATCAGCTTGGTCCAATAGCGCTGGCAATACGCCTCAGCCTGCTGCTGAACCCACGCCTTCTCCACACCGGTCATAAAGGTGCGGATCAACTGCGCCTTCAACTCATCCCGGCTGATCTGCCGCAGCAAAAAGCGCAGCCCAGGCACCGCCAGCTTCGCCATCCGGCCGTAGAACTCACCGGTGCCAAAGGCAAACTTGAGGAATGGCACGAAACTGTCGTGATGGGTCAGGGTGCCGTCGAAGTCAAAGACGGAGAGTACTTTGGCGTCTACGGGGCCGGCTTCGAGCATGTCTGGGTTCACGGGGGCCTCGGTCCTATCTAGTATTTTTAAGCGTGCATCAGGTGTGACAGCAGGAGTTTACTCCCGTGCCAATCTTCCGATCTTGGCGTAAAGCGTCTCGGTGAAAGCATCCCGGTCACTCGACCGGTGACAACGCTGATGGCAATTGGGGCACAAGGCTACAGCATTGGTCGTGCGATCCGAACCCTTCTGGGCGAGGTGCTTGACGTGATGTACTTCAAGAAATGGCAAACCATCGACCTCGAAAGGCGCGTTTGAACCGCAGCCTTCGCAGATGCCCTTGGCTTCTTTGAGTACCCAGGCGCGTACCTTTGGGTCGCGGACAAAGGCAGTGCTGACGGTCGACACTTTCTGCGGATTGGCGATGCCATCCGGTAGCTTTTGGAAAGGTTGCTGCTGCAGTTTGGATGCGCGGCGGATAAGCGTTTGCTCATCTGCCGTTTGGGCTGCGTCTTCGGATTCGAATACACCCTGCGCGGCAAGCGCTTGGCGGATGCGTTGCTCTACGCCCGTACCCACGTTCTTTGCGGGCTTATAACCTTCAATACGGTCCCAGCCCAGACGAACGAGCACGGTGGAAATATTTTGCATGCGAAATTCAATAGAACCCTTCGCACGGCCTGCCACTGGGCCTTCACGAAGCAGGCGGTTTTCGAGTGCTTTGTTGAAAGACTGGCCGCTCTTTTCCCAGGCCAACATCTTCAAGTACGCCTCGACTGCCGCTGCCAGCTCGGCGTCGTTCCAGTCCGTTTTGTCTTTCGCAATATCCATACAGCCGCCGAGGGTAGAAAACCCTCGGACGATACTGAGTAGCCATTATGGCGTCTACGAAATTTCCTACGAGTCTGTCGGATTTGGTTGTCGTCGAATTTGGTGAAGTCGCTGCGTCATTCGGAACAGTTGAATGAGCTTTCTCCACCATGCAGTCTTTGCTGATTCTCTCCGATAGGTCCGATTCACCAACAAATACGGCATATCTCGAAGCCTAATCCAGCCTTCATCCTGCCAATGCAACAGATTCAACGACATCTCCGGCCAATCCAACATGCTCAACAACGGCCGCTCCATCGTGCGTGGCTGACGCTCGTCCCGTAAAGTTGGAACGACTTCATGAGTGAGCCAACTACGCAGTAGCCGATTCCCAGGTGTGTAGTGATAGACCAGCAGCGCGTAGGCACCGGATTCACTGATCATCAGCATTTGTTCCGGTTGACCGTGGAACAGCAGGTTTAAGGTTCTTCGTTGATCCTCATCGAGCTTGCGAGTCGTCCGCTCATCGAGATACCACCCCATCAAACGCCCAAGGTCACGCGCGCAGAACCACGCTTGGTTTTCTAGAAGGAGAGCGTGTAATTGAAGATTATGGTGGGTGAACACGACGGCAATAGAAGGTTCAGATGTGACCAAACTCGTGGCGCTAGGCAAGTCGAGCAGATATCGGCTAGGCATTTTCTATGATCTCTACGTGATTTACGGAAGGGCGCGAACCCAACGTAGAGAGCGGATTTAAGAAACTCCAACTTGCTTGACCTCAATACAGCATTTGTTCCGCATGATAGGCCATGCGGATTTTGGGCTGTGTGAATGAGGCTAGCTTCTACGTTGGGCGTTTCTTAGGCACCGGCTGACGAGACTATTCAGCCTCGAAATTCGTATCAACCCTTCTGTGGATGATCTTGGTGTAAGAAGGCTCCTATACAGTTCACTGGGCATAAAAAAGCCCTGAACGAGTCAGGGCTTCTTGATGTTACCGGCTTAGGCGTTAATCCCAGCTTAAAGCGCCGCCGGTTTGATACTCGATCACGCGGGTTTCAAAGAAATTCTTCTCTTTCTTCAAGTCCATAATCTCGCTCATCCACGGGAACGGGTTAGTCGTCCCTGGATACTCTTCCTTCAACCCAATCTGCGACAGACGACGGTTAGCGATGAACTTCAGATAATCCTCCATCATCGCCGCGTTCATGCCCAACACGCCGCGCGGCATGGTGTCGCGTGCGTACTCGATCTCCAGCTGCGTCCCTTGCAGGATCATCTGGGTCGCTTCTTCCTTCATCTCGGCATCCCACAAGTGTGGGTTTTCGATTTTGATCTGGTTGATCACGTCGATACCGAAGTTCAGGTGCATCGACTCGTCGCGCAGGATGTACTGGAACTGCTCGGCCACGCCGGTCATTTTGTTGCGGCGGCCCATGGACAGGATCTGGGTGAAGCCGCAGTAGAAGAAGATGCCTTCGAGGACGCAGTAGTAGGCGACCAGGTTGCGCAGCAGTTCTTTGTCGGTTTCGACGGTGCCGGTTTCGAACTTCGGATCGGAGATCGAACGGGTGTACTTCAGGCCCCACGCGGCTTTTTTAGCCACCGATGGGATCTCGTGGTACATGTTGAAGATCTCGCCTTCATCCATGGCCAGCGATTCGATGCAGTACTGGTAGGCGTGGGTGTGGATCGCTTCTTCGAAGGCCTGGCGCAGGATGTACTGGCGGCACTCCGGGTTGGTGATCAGGCGGTACACGGCCAGGACCAGGTTGTTCGCGACCAACGAATCGGCAGTGGAGAAGAAGCCCAGGTTGCGCATGACGATGCGGCGTTCGTCGTCGGTCAGGCCTTCGGGGTTTTTCCACAGGGCGATGTCCGCGGTCATGTTGACCTCTTGCGGCATCCAGTGGTTGGCGCAGCCGTCGAGGTACTTTTGCCAGGCCCAGTCGTACTTGAATGGCACGAGTTGGTTGAGGTCGGCGCGGCAGTTGATCATGCGCTTTTCGTCAACGGCGACGCGGGCGGCGGAGCCTTCCAGCTCAGCGAGGCCTTCGGCGACGTCGAGTTTGTCCAGGGCGGCCTTGGCGCGCACGATGGCGGCGGAGTCACTGGCGGTGACGGCGCGGGCTTCGATGGCGGCGGCAGAGCCGGCACCGTCAAGGCGGTCCATGTTGGCTTCGGTGGCGTGGCCGGCGTTGGCGCCTTTAGCGGCTACTTCGCCTTCTTCTTCTTTGTCGAATTCGTCCCAGCTCAGCATGACGTGTCGTCTCCTGCGTGAGGGCTCAAAGGTGCCCGTGTGAAACCGGATGGTTGGGTGTTCACACGGCCCTCGGGCCGCGGTGGATCTTAAGGAATCGTTTGTTGCAACCGCTGGCGCAGGCATTAAACGCAATTGGGTGAACGGGTGCTCTGCGTGAGGCTTGAGGGGGGGAGCGACAGATGCATGCTCCTGCGGAGGCCTCAGGTCTGGCTCTTCATCCCGGTGTAAAGGGATATTGCAGGCCCGATTTACCCGCGCATTATAGGGAAAAATTCGGCTTTGTGTTGCGGCGGATGGTCACGACAGAGCGCCAAAATGGTGTGGTTTTCGGCCAAGGCGTGTGTTTGCAAGGCTTTGCTGGGCTAGGATTTTTTTGACGGGCGGTGGGATGTTTTTTGTAGGGCGGGGGAAGTGGGCTTCCGGGGAGTAAAAATGCTGGGAAGGGTGCAGGGTTTTGAGGTGTTGGTGTGGCGGGTATCGCTTTCGCGAGCAAGCCCGCTCCCACATTTGGACCCAGGTGTGTCAGCTGGCTCTTTGCCGCAAGAACGATTTCTTGCGGCGAATAAGATCAGGGTTTAACGCCTTTATAAGAAGTTATTATCCGTTAGAGCAACCGTTGCCCATTACCTGGTAATTAAGAATATGGCGTTGACCTTGTGAGTCTTCATATTCCATTTGTACCGGTACAACTTGGCAGACTTCCGGAATCGTGCTCATTGACAATACTTTGGCCACATCCAAGTGCGTGCTGTACGTGTAGTCCTCAACAATCGGGGTGTTCTGGCCAGCCAGCTCAGTCGGGGCTTCGTCGGCCAGGGCGGCGGTTGCGCACAAGCTGCTGAGGGCCATCACTACTAAAGCTTTCATTTCTCTTTTTACCTTCTTCGGGGCGAAAGGGGTCACGGGGCCCTTATGAGGCCGCGTGTGTAACTTAGGGTGGGTGAGTTCGGATTAACGTTGCCTTCGTGGGGGCTGTTACGTTGTTAATCACAGTGCCGTGTTGGCGGAGCTGATTTTAGGCGTGCGGGTTATATTCATATACCCGTGCTTTTGATAAACACTATTGGCGGTTTTTGTAACAATCCCGTGGTAAAGGTTTTTTCATGCAGCGCCAAAGCCACGCAGGCCGCAGGCCAGAGCCATAAACGTGGATAGCAGGGCGTTTTGTAGGGTCTTGTTACTACCATCGTCGAATGGTTCTATAGGCCCACCCCGGCTACAACAGGGGCCATACAACAACAACTATGTCACCGAGGTAAGAAAGATGAGTGCGGCTTCCCTGTACCCCGTTCGCCCCGAAGTAGCAGCCAACACGCTGACCGACGAGGCAACCTACAAGGCCATGTACCAGCAGTCGGTGGTCAACCCCGATGGCTTCTGGCGCGAGCAAGCCAAGCGCCTTGACTGGGTCAAGCCTTTCACCGTGGTGAAGCAGACCTCTTTCGACGACCACCACGTCGACATCAAATGGTTTGCCGATGGCACCCTGAACGTTTCCTACAACTGCCTGGACCGTCACCTCGCCGAGCGTGGCGATCAGGCAGCGATCATCTGGGAGGGCGACGACCCTGCCGAAAGCCGCACCATCACTTACCGCGAGCTGCATGAAGAAGTCTGCAAGTTCGCCAACGCCCTGCGTGGCCAGGACGTGCACCGCGGCGATGTAGTGACTATCTATATGCCGATGATCCCCGAAGCCGTGGTCGCCATGTTGGCCTGTACCCGCATCGGTGCGATTCACTCCGTGGTGTTTGGCGGTTTCTCGCCTGAGGCCCTGGCCGGTCGCATTATCGACTGTAAGTCGAAGGTAGTTATCACCGCCGATGAAGGCATTCGTGCCGGTAAGAAAATTCCGTTGAAGGCCAACGTCGACGACGCCCTGACCAACCCGGAAACCAGCAGCATCCAGAAGGTCATTGTGTGCAAGCGCACCAATGGCAACATCAAGTGGAACCAGCATCGCGACATCTGGTACGAAGATTTGATGAAAGTGGCGGGCACTGTGTGCGCGCCGAAAGAGATGGGCGCCGAAGAAGCGCTGTTCATCCTCTACACCTCCGGCTCCACCGGCAAGCCTAAAGGCGTGCAGCACACCACCGGCGGCTATTTGCTGTACGCAGCCCTGACCCACGAGCGCGTGTTCGATTACCGCCCGGGCGAAGTCTACTGGTGCACCGCTGACGTCGGTTGGGTCACCGGCCACACCTATATCGTCTATGGCCCGCTGGCCAATGGCGCGACCACGCTGCTGTTCGAAGGCGTGCCGAACTACCCGGATATCACCCGTGTTGGCAAGATCGTCGACAAGCACAAGGTCAATATCCTGTACACCGCGCCAACCGCGATCCGCGCGATGATGGCTTCCGGCACCGCTGCCTGCGAAGGTGTAGATGGCAGCAGCCTGCGCTTGCTCGGTTCGGTGGGTGAGCCGATTAACCCTGAAGCGTGGGACTGGTACTACAAGAACGTCGGCCAATCCCGTTGCCCGATCGTCGACACCTGGTGGCAGACCGAAACCGGCGCCACCCTGATGAGCCCACTGCCGGGTGCTCACGCCCTCAAGCCGGGTTCCGCTGCACGGCCGTTCTTCGGCGTGGTGCCGGCGCTGGTCGACAACCTGGGCAACATCATCGAGGGCGCTGCCGAAGGCAACCTGGTGATCCTCGATTCGTGGCCAGGCCAGGCGCGCACGCTGTACGGCGACCATGACCGATTCGTCGATACCTACTTCAAGACGTTCCGTGGCATGTACTTCACTGGTGACGGCGCCCGTCGCGATGAAGATGGTTACTGGTGGATCACCGGTCGTGTGGATGACGTGTTGAACGTGTCCGGCCACCGCATGGGCACCGCCGAAATTGAAAGTGCCATGGTTGCTCACCCTAAAGTCGCCGAAGCGGCGGTGGTGGGTGTGCCGCATGACATCAAGGGCCAGGGCATCTATGTGTATGTCACCCTGAAAAACGGCGAAGAGCCAAATGAAGCGTTGCGCCTGGAGCTGAAAAACTGGGTGCGCAAAGAGATCGGGCCGATTGCTTCGCCGGATGTGATCCAGTGGGCGCCGGGCTTGCCGAAAACACGCTCGGGGAAAATCATGCGCCGTATCCTGCGCAAGATTGCCACGGCTGAGTACGACGGGTTGGGGGATATCTCCACCCTGGCGGACCCGGGTGTGGTGGCGCATTTGATTGAGACGCACAAGACCATGAACGTCGCGTAAGGCGAGGTGGGTGGTACAAAGCCCCATTCGGCGTGAGCCGGGTGGGGCTTTTTTGTGGGTTCTGAAAACCGATGCAAATCACCTGTGGGAGCGGGCTTGCTCGCGAATGCGGTGGGTCAGCTATACATCTGCTAACTGATACACCGCATTCGCGAGCAAGCCCGCTCCCACATTTGGACGGTATTTCAAGCTGGCTGAAGTGGTGGGCTGACAGACCTGCATCACCCTCAAGCCAATAAATATCGACTTCTCTCGTAGGACGTTTCTGAATGTTACCGAGAAGCCTAAATGTGTAACCCCAGGCCCAAACCTGGGGCAAAGTGCTACGCCAACGCCCCTAAAAACCGCGTTTTAGACACCCCATGAAATAAGATTAAACGCCAGACTTGCCGTGCTAGAAGGGTTTGCGAATAATAGGCCCGCAATTTGCAGCATCAACAGGTTTAATATCTTTTGTCTCTGCATAAAATTCAGAGGCTGTCAATGTGCTGGAACCGCTTTCTCAGTGCTTCTGTAAATTGTTGTCGCATTGAGGAAATATCGGCTTCCGGCCTGTCGTTAGAATGCCGATCACTCGCTCGTCGTCTCCAGTGTTGAAACGGGGTAGGACGCAGCACCGCTATTCGGTTTCACTTAAGTCGCATCGTGGGCCACGGCTCATACTGCTTTTTTGCCCTATACCGATGGAGTCCCAAGATGAAGAAACTTGTGCTGTTGGGCGCCCTGGCGCTGTCCGTGCTGTCCATGCAGGCCTTCGCTGATGAAAAGCCCCTGAAGATTGGTATCGAAGCGGCTTACCCTCCGTTTGCCTCGAAGGCGCCGGATGGCAGCATCGTCGGTTTTGACTACGACATCGGCAACGCCCTGTGCGCCGAGATGAAGGTCAAGTGTGTGTGGGTCGAGCAAGAGTTCGACGGCCTGATCCCTGCGCTCAAAGTGCGCAAGATCGATGCGATCCTGTCGTCCATGTCCATCACTGAAGACCGCAAGAAGTCCGTGGACTTCACCAACCGCTACTACCTGAGCCCAGCGCAGCTGGTGATGAAGGAAGGCACCACGGTCAGCGACAGCCTGGATGAATTGAAAGGCAAGAAAATCGGCGTGCAGCGCGGTTCGATCCATGATCGCTTCGCCAAGGAAGTCCTGGCCCCTAAAGGCGTCACGGTTGTTCCTTACAGCTCGCAGAACGAAATCTACCTGGACGTGGAAGCCGGTCGCCTTGATGGCACCGTGGCTGACGCTACCTTGCTGCAAGACGGTTTCCTGAAAACTCCGGCCGGTAAAGGCTACGCGTTCGTGGGCCCACAGTTCACCGACGCCAAGTACTTCGGCGACGGCATCGGCATCGCTGTACGCAAAGGCGACAAGGCTGAGCTGGACAAGATTAACGCGGCCATCGCGGCGATCCGTGCCAACGGCGAATACAAGAAAATCCAGGACAAGTACTTCGACTTCGATATTTACGGCGCTGACCCTAAGTAACTCGACGCAGCTGTCTGTCCAGAATGGCGCAAGCAACAGAATTCCTGCGGTTTGCGCCATTTTTTCATCCCCCTTTTCGAGGACCTGAATCATGTTGAAAGGCTACGGGGCCGTCATCCTCGATGGCGCATGGTTGACGCTTCAGCTCGCCTTGTCGTCCATGGCCTTGGCCATTGTTCTGGGTCTGATCGGGGTCGCGTTACGCCTGTCGCCGGTGCGCTGGTTGGCCTGGCTGGGTGACTTGTACTCCACGGTGATCCGCGGGATCCCCGACCTGGTGCTGATCCTGCTGATTTTCTACGGTGGTCAGGACTTGCTGAACCGCGTCGCGCCGCTGCTTGGCTATGACGACTATATCGACTTGAACCCCTTGGCCGCCGGTATCGGCACCCTGGGTTTCATCTTTGGCGCCTACCTCTCGGAAACCTTCCGTGGCGCCTTCATGGCTATTCCCAAGGGCCAGGCCGAGGCCGGCCTTGCGTATGGCATGAGCAGCTTCCAGGTGTTTTTCCGGGTGATGGTGCCGCAGATGATTCGGCTGGCGATCCCCGGTTTCACCAACAACTGGCTGGTATTGACCAAGGCCACTGCGTTGATTTCGGTGGTGGGCCTGCAAGACATGATGTTCAAGGCCAAGCAGGCGGCAGATGCCACCCGCGAGCCTTTTACCTTCTTCCTCGCAGTGGCGGCGATGTACCTGGTGATTACCAGCGTGTCGTTGTTGGCGCTGCGCTATCTTGAGAAGCGCTACTCGGTAGGCGTAAGGGCGGCTGATCTATGATCTTCGACTACAACGTCATTTGGGATGCCATGCCGCTGTACCTCGGCGGCTTGGTGACCACCCTGAAATTGCTCGCCATCTCCTTGTTCTTTGGCCTGCTCGCCGCCTTGCCCCTGGGCTTGATGCGCGTGTCCAAGCAGCCGATCGTCAATGGCGCTGCCTGGCTCTATACCTACGTGATCCGCGGCACGCCGATGCTGGTGCAGCTGTTTTTGATCTACTACGGGTTGGCGCAGTTCGAGGCCGTACGCGAAAGTTTCCTGTGGCCGCTGTTGTCCAGCGCCACCTTCTGCGCGTGCCTGGCCTTTGCGATCAACACCAGTGCCTACACCGCCGAGATCATTGCCGGTAGCCTCAAGGCCACGCCCAATGGCGAGATCGAAGCGGCCAAGGCCATGGGCATGTCGCGCTACAAGCTATACCGCCGCATCCTGCTGCCGTCGGCCCTGCGCCGTGCGCTGCCGCAGTACAGCAACGAAGTGATCATGATGCTGCAGACCACCAGTCTGGCCTCCATCGTCACCTTGATCGACATCACGGGTGCCGCGCGCACGGTGAACGCCCAGTTCTACCTGCCGTTCGAAGCCTATATCACGGCCGGCGTGTTCTACCTGTGCCTGACCTTTATCCTGGTGCGCCTGTTCAAGTTGGCCGAAGGCCGCTGGCTGAGCTACCTGGCTCCAAGGAAGCATTGATATGGAACGTATCGATCACCTGTTGCCCTGGGGTCACCTGGGCTGCGAGCGCCAACTGAGCGTGTTTCGTTTTGGCAGTGGCGAGCGCAAGGCCTATATCCAGGCCAGCCTGCATGCCGATGAATTGCCGGGGATGCGCGCGGCGTGGGAGCTGAAAAAGCGCCTCACCGAACTGGAACAGCAAGGCGCGCTCAATGGCGTGATCGAGCTGGTGCCGGTGGCCAACCCGATGGGCCTGGGCCAGTTGCTGCAAGGCAGCCACCAGGGGCGTTTCGAGATTGGCAGCGGCAAGAATTTCAATCGCGATTTTGTCGAGCTGAGCGCGCCGGTTGTCGAGTTGCTCAAGGGCGCGTTGGGCGATGATCCGCATGCCAACGTGCGCTTGATCCGCCAGGCGATGACCGATGCGCTCGACGCGTTGCCCGAGCCGAGCAGCCAGCTGCAAGGCATGCAACGGGTGCTGCTGAGCCACGCGTGCACCGCCGATATCGTCCTCGACCTGCATTGCGACGCCGACGCCGCGCTGCACATGTACGCGCTGCCCCAGCATTGGCCGCAGTGGCGTTCGCTGTCGGCGCACTTGAATGTGAAAGTCGGCCTGCTGGCGGAAGATTCCGGCGGCAGCTCGTTTGATGAAGCCTGCTCGTTGCCGTGGTTGCGTCTGTCCCGGGCGTTCCCCGAGGCGCAGATTCCGCTGGCGTGTTTGGCGACGACCCTGGAATTGGGCGGCCAGGCCGACACCGGTCGCGACGAAGCCATCTTCCACGCTGAAGGCATTCTCGCGTTCCTCGCAGAACAAGGCCTGATCAAGGGCGAATGGCCTGCGCCGCAACACGAACCCTGCGAAGGCTTGCCCTTCGAAGGCACCGAGTTGTTGTTTGCGCCCCACGCCGGCGTGATCAGTTACCTGCGTAAAGCCGGTGACTGGGTCGATACCGGCGAGCCGATTTTTGAAGTGATTGATCCCCTGACCGACCGCGTCAGCATTGTCTGCGCGGGCACCTCAGGGGTGTTGTTTGCCGTTGAACGGCTACGTTATGCCCAAGCGGGTTTCTGGCTGGCCAAGGTGGCGGGGCGCGATGCGCTGCGTCACGGGCGCTTGCTCAACGACTGACCACCTGTTTTTGTGAGAACCGACCGCATGTACAAACTTGAAGTCCAAGACCTGCATAAACGCTATGGCAGTCATGAAGTGCTCAAAGGTGTGTCCCTGGCCGCCGCGGCCGGCGATGTGATCAGCATCATCGGTTCCAGTGGTTCGGGCAAAAGTACCTTTTTGCGCTGCATCAACCTGCTGGAGCAACCCCACGCCGGCAGGATTCTGCTCAATAACGAAGAGCTGAAACTGGTGGCCAACAAGGACGGCGCCATGAAGGCCGCCGACCCCAAGCAACTGCAACGCATGCGTTCGCGCCTGTCGATGGTGTTCCAGCATTTCAACCTGTGGTCGCACATGACCGCGCTTGAAAACGTGATGGAAGCGCCGGTGCATGTGTTGGGCATGTCGAAAAAAGACGCCCGTGAAAAGGCCGAGCACTACCTGGCCAAAGTCGGCGTGGGCCATCGCAAGGATGCGTTCCCGGGCCACATGTCCGGCGGCGAGCAGCAACGCGTGGCGATTGCCCGTGCCTTGGCGATGGAGCCTGAGGTGATGCTGTTCGACGAACCCACCTCGGCCCTCGACCCCGAGCTGGTTGGCGAAGTGCTCAAGGTGATGCAGGACCTGGCCCAGGAAGGCCGCACCATGGTGGTGGTGACCCACGAAATGGGCTTTGCCCGTGAAGTGTCAAACCAACTGGTGTTCCTGCACAAAGGCATCGTCGAAGAACGCGGCAACCCGCGCGAAGTGCTGGTTAACCCGCAGTCCGAGCGTTTGCAGCAGTTCCTTTCGGGCAGCTTGAAATAGTCAAGACTGCTTTTGTGCACCGAGTTAGTGCATGCTTGCCAGTCTTGAGATCGGCTCAATCCCCTGTGGGAGCGGGCTTGCTCGCGAAAGCGGTGGATCAGTCAGCAGATGTGTAGCTGGCCCACCGCATTCGCGAGCAAGCCCGCTCCCACATTGGATCTCCATATGTTTTGAGATTTGTGTTCGTTTACGGGCTAGCATTGGCCCTTGTCTTCATTACCGTTCTTCGCTTCGGATAGCATTCCATGACCGCCCACAGAATTGGTTTCCTGATTTGGCCCAGCACAAAAGCCCTGACGCTTTCGCTGGCTGAGGAGGCTTTGCGCGTTGCTCAGCGGGTGCATCCGGACGTGGTGTACGAACTGTCTTTTTTGCTGGCGGAACCGCGCACCGATGGCGCTTGGCAATTACCCGGTGAGCCGTGGGCCGGCAAGCTTGAAGGCTTCCAGAAACTGTTCCTGCTGGCGGATGAGCCGCCCACCGTCATTGCTTCGCAACTGAGCACCGCGCTCAAGCAGTTGGTGCGCGCCGGTTGTGTGATCGGTGGCCTGTCGGCCGGTGTGTATCCATTGGCGCAGCTCGGCTTGCTGGATGGTTATCGCGCTGCTGTGCACTGGCGTTGGCAGGACGATTTTGCCGAGCGTTTCCCCAAGGTCATCGCCACCAGCCATCTGTTCGACTGGGACCGTGATCGCCTGACCGCCTGCGGCGGCATGTCGGTGCTCGACCTGCTGCTGGCGGTGCTGGCCCGTGACCACGGCGCCGAGTTGGCCGGTGCGGTCTCCGAAGAACTGGTGGTGGAGCGCATCCGCGAAGGCGGCGAGCGCCAGCGCATTCCGCTGCAAAACCGCCTGGGCTCCAGCCATCCAAAGCTGACCCAGGCGGTGTTGTTGATGGAAGCCAACATCGAAGAACCGCTGACCACCGACGAAATCGCCCAGCATGTGTGCGTGTCGCGACGACAACTGGAGCGGATCTTCAAGCAATACCTCAATCGCGTCCCCAGCCAGTACTACCTGGAACTGCGCCTGAACAAGGCGCGCCAGATGCTCATGCAAACCAGCAAGTCGATCATCCAGATCGGCCTGTCGTGCGGCTTCTCCTCGGGGCCGCACTTCTCCAGCGCCTACCGCAACTTCTTCGGCGCCACCCCGCGTGAAGACCGCAACCAGCGGCGCAGCAGCAGCCCGTTCGAATTATCGTCGGTGCCTTCCGAGCGCGGCTGATCATTCTTCCATCGGCTGCGGCCCCACTACGACGATGGGCACGCCTTCCTCATCCACGGTGGCGGCATCTACCTGAAAATCAATGCCGGTGCGCGCGTAGTGCTGCCTCAGATAATTCAGGCTTTGTGGCGACAATGGGTTGCGGCTGAAATCGCAATCCTGACCATAGGCCGTGGTCGCTTCCAGCAGGTCGGCGGGAATGTCGCTGATCAGGTTGTCGCTCAGGTCCAGCGTCTCCAGTTCCGGAAGGCTGAACAGCCCGCGGGGCACCTGGTCTATCCCGGTGTTGCGCAGATGAAGCGCGCTCAACTGATGCAGGTTACTGATGTCAGGTGCCAGGCTCAGCGGGTTACTGGTCAGGCTCAGGTACTCGAGTTGGGTCATTTCGCCCAGCAGGTTGATGTCCGGCGCGGCCAAGGTGATCCCGCATTCTTCAAGGTTCAGGGTGGAGAGCTTCGGCATGCGGGCCAAGGCCACCGGCAACTTTCCGAGCCTGCAATGGCTGAGTGTCAGTGTTTCCAGTTTGGTGAAGCAGCGCAAAGTGCCATCGACACCGTGAGTGACGCCATTGCCGTCGATTTCAAGGTTGGTGACATGATCGAACGAGGCGTTCAGTTCCGGCAGTTGGCCTATGATTGATGTTTCGATGGTCACTGAATGGGTCAGGTCATCCGACAGGCTTTCCTGGTCCACCTCGCTTTCACGACGCCAAGCCTCTTCCAGCAAGGTCTTGACGCGCTGGCGCGCCAGTTGCTCCTGGGCGATGGTCTGTTCATCTAGCAGGATGCCGAGGACGGGATGGCGGTCAGGTACGTTCAGGGCCCATTGTTGAAGGTCGGTGCCCAGTTGAGCGTACTCGGCTTCAAGCAGGGTTAATGCCGGGGCAACGGCGTCCATGTCGCCGGGCAGGCGGAAGATCGCGAGATCAGCTTCGGCGTCCGAAAAGGTCGGGTACAGGCTCATGACTCTGGCACGTGCTGTATTGGGGGCTTGGGCGCTGAAAGACTCGCCGTGGGTCTGGCAGTAGGTCTTGATCTGGTCCAGTGTCTGCCGTGAAAGCGGGTTGCCGGAAAGGTCGAACTTTCTTGCGGTTTCGGGCGTCACGCTGAAAAGGGCCGGGGGGAGCTCGGTCATTTCATTGTCGTTCAGCATAACCGCCTGCATCTGAGGGCGATCAAGCACGCCGTTGGGCAAGCGGTCGATGCCGGTGGCCGACAAGTCCAGCAGGGTCAGCTCGGGCATGGCCTGGACATCGGGTATGAGGCCCAGTGGATTGTTGTGGAGGTCCAGCGCGTGCAAGGCACTGATTGCGTTTAATCGGGCATGGCTCTGCGGGGTGAGGGTGATGTTGCAGTCGTTCAGGATCAGGCTGTTCAGAGTGGATAGCGTGCTGACGTGTGGCGGCAAGTCTCCCAGCGGGATGGACCTGAGTTCGAGATGGCGCAACCAGGGGAAGCCTTGCAAAAAACTGCCTATTCCCCGCATACGGCTTCCTCCGGCGACAGAAAGCAGTGAAACGTGGTTCAAGGTTGAGCCCAGGTCCGGCAGGTCGGCTAACCCTGGGGCCTCGAGTCTCAGGGTATAACCGTTGAGAGATCGGTCCGTAAAATACTCGTCCCGCTCGGTTTCCCGGCGCCAGCACGCTTCCAATTGTTCGGCGACCAGGCGGCGGGTTCTTTCCTCGTAATCCCGTCGTTCAGGGGGCATGGCAACCCCGGTTTCGGGGTCGGTGGTGGGGATAGCTTGCTGCCAGGCTTGCAGGTTTTGGCGCAATACCCGTCGCTCCTCTCGCAGGCGGGCAAGCTCATTGCTGGCACCGCCTGGTTGCGTTTGCATGTGCTGGAGCGCGGTCTGTACTTGTGTATCGTCGAGCGCGGGAAACAGTTCGCGTACCTGAGCAGGCAGCGGCGGTGGTCCGTCACCGTAGGCCGCCTGGGCCTGGTAGCCATCCATGCCGCCCAGAAGCTTCATGAGGGTCGGGTCATACGTCGGTTTACGGACTGGGTCTGCGCTGAGCAGTTCGCGCAGTTGATTGCGCGCCACGGGGTGTTGGCGAATGCGCTGGCGCAGGCGTGAACCTTCACCGACATCCACCTGAAGGGCCTGGCGTTGGCTGTCGGGCAGCGCACTGAGAAGGGCCGAGTAAAAATCGGTGGGGGAGTTGAGCGTACCGAGTGTGTCATGGAGCGTGTAGTCGCCGGTTTCGCTACGCACCAACGTACGCACGATCGGCGCCTCGGCAGCGCCGACCTGGTCGCGCAGGTTGCCGGTGGCGGAGTAGTCCCTGAGCTCCAGGCGCACCTGGTCTGACCAGCCCGGCAGTGAGGGCAGCGAGTGCAGGGCCGCACGTTGGGTGTCCAGGCTCTCGCCGCCAAAATGCAGGCCTTCATAGGCTCGGCTCAGGCGTACCTCTTCGAGGGCGTTGCGCGCAAGCTGGGTCAGGCGCGGTGGCGTGCGTTGGTTATCGAGTTCTTCCAGGTCCTGTGCGGTGGCGCGTTCCAGCAGTTTCTCCGCAACGCTGGCGGGCAGGTCTGGGGCGGCGTCCATGAGGCGCTGTGCCCGCGGGTTGCGGGTGGCTTGCAGGGTTGCGTAATGTGATTCGAACAAGGAAACGCGCTTTTCCTCGGCAATGGCCGCGAGTTTTTTTCGCAGATGATCGGCGCGTGTGTCCAGGTTCAGGCGCGAATCACCCACCGCTGCGCCAAACGCACCGGCGGCCTCCTCAGGTGGCAGTTGGGTGAGTATTGCCTTGAGCAGGCCGCCATTGTTCAACAGGCTTTCGGGTATTTGGATGGCGGGCAGTGAGGTGTCGCCAAACGTCCAGGCGGTTTTCCCTTGGGTATCGATAAATTGCAGGCGCCGGGTTTCAGGCCAGTAGCCGTAGCTGGTCAGTAACTGCAGGTTGGTCTGAGGGTCCACCTTGCCGTATGCCTGGGGGTCGTCGCTATCAAGCCGGTCGATCAGCGTTTGAATCTCCCGGTCGAGCCGCAAGCGGTCCAAGGCATCCGTGAGCAGGGCGGGGGGCGTCTCGCTGTTGACGTGCATTTTGCGTAACGCGTTTTCGTCAACGCCGCTGATGTTCAGTGCCAGCGCCTGGTCTGCTTCGCTGATGCCTTCCACGCTGTACCCCAGACGGCGAAGCAGCGTTTGCCGGTCCCATTGCAGCGGATGCTCCAGTTCTGTGTGCCAGGCGCCATGGCCGTTGTGATGCACGGTTGGGCGGTAGGCGTCGGGACGCGAAGGGTGCTCGATGAGCAGAGCCTTGGAAGCCGGGGCTTTTTCCACGGCATAGACCCCGGTGCCCACGGGCAACAGGCTTTGCTGGCGATGCTGGAACAGGCCGGCCTTATCACGATAGGTTGCGGGAGGCACGCTGATCGGCTGTTCGTACACCGTGAGGTCGGGTTTCCAGTAGAGCGTGCGGCCATTGGCGAGCGTGACCGGTTTAAGGCGGTCGATGAAGGCGACCAGGCGCTTGGGTAAAACCCTGCGGAACTCGCTGAGGGCAATGGTGCTGCCGACGGCGAAGGCCCCCAATTGCACCAGCGCTTCAACCGCGCCCACCAGGTGCTCGACGGCCTCACTGCCCACGCCTTCGCTCCAGTCGATGATCCCTTCGAACACCTCGTCGAGCAGTTGGTAGGCCATATAGCCCATCATCAATTCGCCGGCAAACGGCACAAACGGCGCGATGATCAGCGCGGCGGCTTCCAGGATTGACGACGCGACGTTGACCCATGAATCCCACCGCGCCCATCGGGCATTGCGGTCGACGGTTGCCGTGGCGATTGCGGTGGTACGACCGTCGTTGAGGAGTTGATTGAGTTTGCGCTGGTACTGATGGCGCTTGAGGTCGCCGCTGCGTGGCGTCGCAACAAAGCGCAGCCGTGGATTATTTGTGGGCGTCTCCCGCCAGGTCGGCAGGCTGCTGCCCTGGACGTAAGGGTGCCAGGTCACCTTGCTCAGCAATTGGCCCAGGTTGGCAAAGAAAAAACCGCGCTGGTCATGGGCCACAAAACGGCTGAAGAACTGTTGATAGCGTAGGTCGCGCAGTTGGCGCACCAGCTCTTTTTGCATCGCCTGGGAGGAGGGGTATTCCTTGATCGGGTGATCGGGGTCGCCAGGTACGTAGGCCACGACACGCGCCGCTGAGCGGGTGGTCTCCAGGTTGGGGGCAAACACGATGATGCCGGGCAAGTCCGCGCCCATCAGGCTCAGGTCGTGATAGTGCAGCGCCTGGCCGTCCAGGCGCATGCCGGCCAGGCCATCGAGCAGGCCCTGGATCAGGCGCAAATAATCCGGCTGGATGTCGCCGGTGATCAAGGCCCACTGCAGTGCAGTCTGTAATTCGGTTTTCTGGCTGTGTTCAACCTTGCTACGCACGACGGCCTTGGCGACGGGCTCGTTCAGGCCGAGCTGTTCTCGCAGGTAGGTGGCGTACAGTGCGCCGATGTCCAGATCGCGGCAGAGCTGGGCAAAGGCGCTGATGGACAGTGCGCGCTTGATGGCCGGCAACGTGTCGAAATGGCCCCTGGCGTCGGGGCGAGTGATGAAGGTCGACTCCGCTTCATAGGCATCTGCCTGGGTTTCCTCGGGTTCAAAGTTGTGCAACACGGCGTCCAGCAGCGACACCGTCCAGGTGCGCGCCGCGCCCGAAAGGATCGGGAAGCCGGGAATCGTCTGCGGAATGTAGAGGCGCAGGAAGGTGTTTTTGACGTCCAGGTCCAGGTCGAACCGTGTCTTCAGTGCCAGGGTGAGGATCGGCTCGGCAAAGTCTGGGGCATCGAGCACATTGGCCAGGGCGTGTTCGACGGTGTTCTGGGCGTCCCATTGGGCGCTGGCCAGGCGTTTGAGTTCGGCGCGGTTGCCCGGGCTCGCATCGCGCACGGATTGAGGCAGGCGCGCAACGTTGCTGCTCAAGGCTTGGCGGTGGCGCGGGGAGGTTTCGCCCAGCCAGCGTGGCACGGCGTTTTGCAGCGGTTGGTAGTGGCTATCAGGTTGGTTCGATAGGGTGGCTTGCGGCGTTTGTTGTGCAGAGTCGAGCATGTTGCCAATCCTTGAGCGTCATAAAAGAGCACCAGTAAATCGGCAAGCGATGGGGCGGCGGCGTTATTGGGTTATTGCAATAGGCATGGGTTGTTCTGATCCCGGGGCGTTGTGCCGAAAAATCTGCCGCTGGTTTACACTGCGCCATTGCGACGCTATTTGTCGCATTGCCGTAAACCCGCGTAAAACCGGGGTTGGCGCTATAAGAAGTTGTCGCTTGGCGGCAAGGCCGCACTGAAAACTGTCCTTACAATCCCTGCATCGCCCGCCAGTTCCAGGCAGGCGTTCCTCTTCAGGAGACTCCGATGTCCGTTGAGCAAGCCCCGGTGCAACGTGCCGATTTCGACCAGGTCATGGTTCCCAACTACGCACCTGCCGCCTTCATCCCCGTGCGTGGCGCAGGTTCGCGCGTATGGGACCAGGCGGGCCGCGAGCTGATCGACTTTGCCGGCGGCATCGCGGTTAACGTACTGGGCCACGCCCACCCGGCGCTGGTCGGTGCGCTGACCGAACAGGCCAACAAGCTGTGGCACGTGTCCAACGTCTTCACCAATGAGCCGGCCCTGCGCCTGGCGCATAAGCTGATCGACGCCACCTTTGCCGAGCGCGTGTTCTTCTGCAACTCCGGTGCCGAAGCCAACGAGGCCGCCTTCAAGCTGGCCCGTCGCGTCGCGTTCGACCGTTTCGGTACTGAGAAGTACGAGATCATCGCTGCGCTGAACAGCTTCCACGGGCGCACCCTGTTCACCGTTAACGTCGGTGGCCAGTCGAAGTACTCCGATGGTTTCGGGCCTAAAATCACCGGCATCACCCACGTTCCTTATAACGACCTGGCGGCGCTGAAAGCCGCTGTGTCGGACAAGACCTGCGCCGTGGTGCTGGAACCGGTCCAGGGCGAAGGCGGCGTATTGCCGGCCGAACTGGCTTACCTGCAAGGCGCCCGCGAGCTGTGCGACGCGAACAACGCGCTGCTGGTGTTCGACGAAGTGCAAACCGGCATGGGCCGCAGTGGCCACCTGTTCGCCTATCAGCACTACGGCGTGGTGCCGGACATCCTCACCAGCGCCAAGAGCCTGGGCGGCGGTTTCCCGATTGCGGCGATGCTCACCCGTGAAGACCTGGCCAAGCACCTGGTGGTCGGCACTCACGGCACCACGTACGGCGGCAACCCGCTGGCGTGTGCGGTGGCGGAAGCAGTAATCGACGTGATCAACACCCCAGAAGTGCTGGCCGGTGTGAACGCCAAGCACGACCTGTTCAAGGCGCGCCTGGAGCAGATCGGCAAGCAATACGGCATCTTCACCGAAGTGCGCGGCCTGGGCCTGCTGATAGGTTGTGTGCTCAGCGATGCCTTCAAAGGCAAGGCCAAGGACGTGTTCAACGCGGCCGAAAAACAAAACCTGATGATCCTGCAAGCCGGCCCCGACGTGGTGCGTTTCGCCCCGAGCCTGGTGGTGGAAGACGCAGACATCCAGGAAGGCCTGGACCGTTTTGAACGTGCTGTGAAGACGTTGACGCAAGCTTGATACGCCGTTCGGTGCTCAACCGATTGGGCATCGAACCTAAATTTTTGTGCCGGGCCTCTTGATTGGAGCCGTGAAGATCCAATGTGGGAGCGGGCTTGCTCGCGAAAGCGGTGTGTCATTCAACATTTCAGGTGACTGAACCACCGCATTCGCGAGCAAGCCCGCTCCCACACTTGTCCTTCGCTGGTTTCAAATTCGTGCCTGGCATTTTTTCCTGTGAGTTTTTCGAGTTAAGGAGTGACACCATGCTGGTGATGCGCCCCGCGCAAATGGCTGATCTGGGCGAGGTACAGCGTCTGGCTGCGGACAGCCCGATTGGTGTCACCTCCTTGCCGGACGATGTGGAACGCCTGAGCGACAAGATCGCCGCCAGCGAAGCGTCCTTCGCGGCCGAGGTCAGTTTCAACGGTGAAGAGAGCTACTTCTTCGTGCTCGAAGACACCGACACCGGCAAGCTCGCCGGCTGCTCGGCCATCGTCGCGTCGGCCGGTTACTCGGAGCCGTTCTACAGCTTCCGTAACGAAACCTTCGTGCACGCCTCCCGCGAGCTGAAGATCCACAACAAGATTCACGTGCTTTCCCAGTGCCACGACCTCACCGGCAACAGCCTGCTCACCAGTTTCTACGTGGTGCCGGAGCTGGTCGGTTCAGCGTGGTCGGAACTCAATTCCCGTGGCCGCCTGTTGTTCGTCGCCAGCCACCCCGAGCGCTTTGCCGACTCGGTGGTGACCGAGATTGTCGGCTACAGCGACGAGAACGGCGACTCGCCGTTCTGGGACGCCATTGGCCGCAACTTCTTCGACCTCAACTACGCCGCCGCCGAGCGCCTGTGCGGGCTGAAAAGCCGCACGTTCCTCGCCGAGCTGATGCCGCATTATCCGATCTACGTGCCGCTGCTGCCGGACGCAGCGCAGGAAGCCATGGGCCAGGTGCACCCGCGTGCGCAGATCACCTTCGACATCCTGATGCGCGAAGGCTTCGAGACCGACCATTACATCGACATCTTCGACGGCGGCCCAACGCTGCACGCGCGGGTTTCGGGCATTCGTTCGATCGCGCAGAGCCGCGTGGTGCCGGTGAAGATCGGCGAGATGCTCAAGGGTGTCGGCCGCCAGTACCTGGTGAGCAACGCGCAGTTGCAGGATTACCGTGCGGTGATGCTGGACCTGGACTACGCGCCCGGCAAACCGGTGACCCTGGACCTGGACACCGCTGAGGCCCTGGGCGTCGGTGAAGGTGCCAGCGTGCGTCTGGTTGCGGTTTAAACACAGAGTTTCGCGGGTGGCTGGCAACAGCGGCCTGTTTGAGGAGATAGCATGATCGTTCGTCCCGTACGCAGCAGCGATTTACCGGCCCTGATTGATCTGGCGCGCAGCACCGGCACCGGCCTCACCACCTTGCCGGCCAACGAAGAGCGCCTGACCCACCGGGTTGGCTGGGCGGAAAAAACCTTTCGCGGCGAAGCCGGGCGGGGTGATGCCGACTACCTGTTCGTGCTGGAAAACGACGAAGGCCGCGTGGTGGGTATTTCTGCCATCGCCGGTGCCGTCGGCCTGCGTGAGCCTTGGTATAACTTCCGGGTGGGGCTGACCGTCAGCGCTTCCCAGGAGCTGAACATCTACCGTGAGATTCCGACGCTGTTTCTGGCCAACGACCTCACCGGCAATTCTGAGTTGTGCTCGTTGTTCCTGCACGCCGATTACCGCAACGGCCTCAACGGCCGCATGCTGGCCAAGGCGCGCATGCTGTTTATCGCTGAATTCCCGCAGCTGTTCGGCAACAAGATCATTGCCGAGATGCGCGGCGTGTCCAACGAAGCCGGGCGTTCGCCGTTCTGGGAAAGCCTGGGCCGGCACTTCTTCAAGATGGAATTCAGCCAGGCCGACTACCTGACCGGCGTGGGCAATAAGGCGTTTATCGCCGAGTTGATGCCGAAGTTTCCGCTGTACAGCTGCTTCCTTTCCGAAGACGCGCGCAATGTGATCGGCAAGGTCCACCCCGATACCGAGCCCGCGCTGAGCATGCTCAAGAGCGAAGGTTTCAGCTATCAGGGTTATGTCGATATCTTCGACGCCGGCCCGGCGGTGGAATGTGAGACCAGCAAAATCCGTGCGGTGCGCGACAGCCAGTCGCTGGTGTTGGCCATCGGCACGCCGGGGGACGACGCCACGCCGTTCCTGATTCATAACCGCAAGCGCGAGGAGTGCCGCATTACCGCCGCACCAGCCCGTCTGGCGGCAGGCACCCTGGTGGTCGATCCGTTGACCGCCAAACGCCTGCAACTGGTGGTGGGTGATCAAGTGCGCGCTGTTCCGTTGTCTGCTGCCCGGGAGTCCAAGTAATGAATTCGCTGTATATCGCAGGTACTTGGCTGACCGGCCAGGGTGAACTGTTTGAATCGCGCAACCCGGTGACCCAGCAGGTGCTGTGGGCCGGCAATGGCGCCACCGCCGAGCAGGTCGAGTCCGCCGTGCAGGCTGCGCGCCAGGCATTCCCGGGCTGGGCCCGGCGCCCGTTGGAAGAACGCATCAGCGTGCTGGAAACCTTCGCCGCCACGCTGAAAAGCCGTGCCGATGAAATCGCCCGTTGCATCGGTGAGGAAACCGGCAAGCCACTGTGGGAATCGGCCACCGAAGTCACCAGCATGGCCAACAAGATTGCGATCTCGGTGCAAAGCTACCGTGAACGTACCGGCGAAAAGAGCGGCCTCCTGGGCGACGCCACCGCCGTGCTGCGCCACAAACCCCACGGCGTGGTGGCAGTGTTCGGCCCTTATAACTTCCCGGGCCACTTGCCGAACGGGCATATCGTCCCGGCGCTGCTGGCGGGTAATACCGTGCTGTTCAAGCCGAGCGAGCTGACCCCTAAAGTCGCTGAGCTGACCGTGCAGTGCTGGATCGAAGCCGGTTTGCCGGCAGGTGTGCTGAACCTGCTGCAAGGTGCGCGGGAAACCGGCATCGCGCTGGCGGCCAACCCGGGTATCGACGGTTTGTTCTTCACCGGTTCGAGCCGCACCGGCAACCACCTGCACCAGCAGTTCTCCGGGCGCCCGGACAAGATCCTGGCCCTGGAAATGGGCGGCAACAACCCGCTGGTGGTCGACGAAGTGGCTGACGTGGATGCGGCGGTCTACACCATCATCCAGTCGGCGTTTATTTCTGCTGGCCAGCGTTGCACCTGTGCACGCCGCTTGCTGGTGCCGGAAGGCGCCTGGGGCGATGCGTTGCTGGCGCGCCTGGTGGCGGTCAGCGCGACGATTGAAGTGGGCGCATTCGACCAGCAGCCGGCGCCGTTCATGGGCTCGGTGATTTCCCTTGGTGCGGCGAAAGCCTTGATGGACGCCCAGGAACTGATGTTGGCCAATGGTGCTGTGGCACTGCTGGAAATGACTCAGCCGCAGGATCAGGCCGCGTTGCTGACCCCAGGCATCATCGACGTGACCGGTGTGACCGAGCGCGAAGATGAAGAGCTGTTCGGCCCACTGTTGCAGGTGATCCGCTACGCTGATTTTGCCGCGGCGATTGCCGAGGCCAACAACACCCAGTACGGCCTGGCCGCTGGCTTGTTGTCGGATTCCGAAGCGCGTTACCAGCAGTTCTGGCTGGAAAGCCGTGCCGGTATCGTCAACTGGAACAAACAGCTGACCGGCGCCGCCAGCACCGCGCCGTTCGGTGGGGTAGGGGCCTCGGGCAACCACCGCGCCAGTGCCTATTACGCAGCGGATTATTGCGCGTACCCGGTGGCGTCCCTGGAAACGCCGAGCCTGGTGGTTCCAGCCACGCTGACGCCAGGTATAACGCTGAAGTGAAGCTGACACTGATCTAAATGTGGGAGCTGGCTTGCCTGCGATAGCGTCACCTCGGTTTTACTGAAAGACCGAGTCGCCTGGATCGCAGGCAAGCCAGCTCCCACAGTTGAATGGGTTTACAGCTATAGATCTGCACCAGATGCCTATAAAAACAGATGTTCGTGGAGCCTCGCCGATGAAATCCTATGAAGTCAATTTTGACGGTCTAGTGGGGCCGACCCATAACTACGGCGGTTTGTCCTACGGCAACGTCGCGTCCCAGAGCAACAGCCAGCAGTCTTCGAGCCCGAAGGAAGCGGCGTTGCAGGGCCTGCAGAAAATGAAAGCCCTGATGGACATGGGCTTTGTGCAAGGGGTGCTGGCGCCGCAGGAACGACCTGACGTGGCCGCCTTGCGTAACCTCGGTTTCAGCGGTACCGACGCCCAGGTGATCCAGCAAGCAGCCAAGCACGCCATGCCGCTGCTGGTTGCCAGTTGCTCGGCGTCGAGCATGTGGGTGGCCAACGCCGCCACTGTCAGCCCGAGTGCCGATACAGCGGATGGCCGCGTGCATTTCACCGCCGCCAACCTCAACTGCAAATACCACCGCAGCATCGAACACCCGACCACCAGCCGTGTGCTGGGGGCGATGTTTGCCGACCAGAAGCACTTTGCCCACCACGCCGCGTTGCCGGCGGTGGCGCAGTTCGGCGACGAAGGCGCGGCCAACCACACGCGCTTCTGCCGTGACTATGGCGAAGCCGGTGTCGAGTTCTTCGTGTTCGGCCGCAGTGCGTTCGACACCCGTTACCCGGCCCCGCAGAAATACCCGGCGCGCCAGACACTCGAAGCCTCCCAGGCCGTCGCACGCCTGCACGGCTTGAAGGATGACGGCGTGGTCTACGCCCAGCAGAACCCGGCGGTGATCGATGCCGGCGTGTTCCATAACGATGTGATCGCCGTGGGCAACGGCGAGGTGCTGTTCTATCACGAGGATGCCTTCCTCAATACCGAACAGATGCTGGGCGAGCTGCAAGGCAAGTTGGGCAAGCTGGGCGGCAACTTCCAGTCGGTGTGCGTGCCTCGCGCTCAAGTCAGTGTCGAAGACGCGGTGCGGTCCTACCTGTTCAACAGCCAGTTGCTGACCCGCGCCGACGGTTCGATGCTGCTGATCGTGCCGGAAGAGTGCCGCGCCAACGAGCGCGTCTGGCAGTACCTGCAAGGCCTGACCGCATCCGGTGGGCTGATCCGCGAAGTGAAAGTCTTCGACCTCAAGCAAAGCATGCAGAACGGCGGTGGCCCGGCGTGCCTGCGGCTGCGTGTGGCGTTGAACGAAACTGAACTGGCGGCGGTGAACCCAGGCGTTATCATGACCGCGCCGTTGTACGAAACACTGACCCAATGGGTCGACAAGCACTACCGCGACAGCCTGCGTGAAACCGACCTGGCTGACCCGCAGTTGCTGCTTGAGTGCCGGACGGCACTGGATGAACTGACGCAAATCCTTAAACTGGGCTCGGTTTATCCTTTCCAGATCAATTAACGCCACCTCTTTTTACACCCTAGGGCTGAGAACTATTTTATGACCACCGACAACCTGAAACTGATCCTTGAAGACACCGATGGCACCCAGCTGGAAACCTCCTGCACCCGCGTCGCCGTGGTCTGGCAGGGCAAGGAAATCTGGATTCAGCACGACGGCCGTGGCCAGCTGCTGATCGGTGTGGATGTGGAAGAAGGCGACGCCGAGTACGCCAACCTGCTGATGCGCCCATTGGCCACCAACCTGATGAGCCTGCAACTGGAAATGGAACCGGCCGACGTCGAAGGTGACGACGACGATCACGTCCACGGCCCAGGCTGCAACCACTAAGGAAGCTGCTTATGCTCGCCCTCGGCAAATTGCTTGAACTGACCCTCGCCGGTCGTGAACCGGCGCAAAAAATTCAACTGACTGTCGACGGCGTGCAGATGCGCTGGCTCAGCGAGGGCGCACTGGAAGTGCGCCCGCCGCAGGCCCTGGACAATGGCAGCGACGTGCTGCTGTCATCCGGCATCCATGGCAACGAAACGGCGCCGATCGAACTGCTCGACCGCCTGTTGCATGGCATCGCCCGTGGCGAGATCAAGCCCCGCACCCGTATTCTGTTCCTGTTCGGCAACCCCGAGGCCATGCGGCGCGGCGAGCGTTACCTGGAACTGGACGTCAACCGGCTGTTCAACGGCCGTCATGAACAAAACATCGGCCCGGAGGCCATGCGCGCCGCCGAGCTAGAGCAACTGGCCCGCAGCTTTTTCAGCCTGCCCGGCCGTTCGCGCCTGCATTACGACCTGCACACCGCCATTCGCGGCTCGAAGATCGAGCAGTTTGCGCTGTACCCGTGGAAAGACGGGCGTCAGCATTCGCGCCACGAACTGGCCCGACTGTGCGCTGCCGGCATGCAAGCAGTGCTGCTGCAGAGCAAGACGTCCATCACTTTCACGGCGTTTACCTACGAGCAGCTGGAGGCCGAAGCCTTCACGCTGGAACTGGGCAAGGCGCGGCCGTTCGGGCAGAACCAGGGTGTGGATGTATCCCGCCTGGAAACCCGGCTCAAGCAGATCATCGAGGGCACCGAGCCCGAGACCGCGAGCCTGGATGGCTTGCAGCTGTTTGCCGTGTCCCGTGAAGTCATCAAGCACAGCGATGCGTTCCTGCTGCACTTGCCGGCGGATGTGGAAAACTTCTCACCGTTGGCGAAGGGGTATCTGCTGGCCGAAGACGTGGCCAAGACCCGTTGGGTGATCGAGGAGGAGGGTGCTCGCATCATCTTCCCGAACCCGAAGGTGAAGAATGGTTTGCGCGCGGGGATATTGATTGTGCCGACCACGGATGCCGGGTTGGCATAGAGCTTAAGGCTTAACCGGATCTACATGTGGGAGCGGGCTTGTGTGGGAGCTGGCTTGCCTGCGATAGCATCACCGCGGTGTGGCTGACACACCGAGGTGACTGCATCGCGGGCAAGCCCGACTCCCACACAAGCCCGCTCCCACATTGGTTTTGCGGTGTAGCTTAAACGGCTAAGGCGCGTGGCTCACTGCGACGGATCGCGCGGACCTTGTGCAGGGTGTCGGCGCAGGTGCGCGCAGCTTCCTGGCCCTTGTGCACGAAGTGCTCGTAGAAGAACGTGTGGTGTTCGCTGCCAGCGTG
Organism: Pseudomonas sp. M5A4_2d; assembly: GCF_053345295.1. Lineage (NCBI taxonomy): Bacteria > Pseudomonadati > Pseudomonadota > Gammaproteobacteria > Pseudomonadales > Pseudomonadaceae > Pseudomonas > Pseudomonas sp. M5A4_2d. The sequence continues at coordinate 49,718 of NZ_JBKEZW010000001.1, forward strand.
GAAATGGTGCGGGGTCAGGGACACCGAGAACACCGGCACTTCGGTTTCCAGCTGCACCTGCATCAGGCCGCTGACTACCGACTGGGCCACGAATTCGTGGCGGTAGATCCCGCCGTCCACCACCAGTGCGGCGGCAACGATACCGGCGTAACGGCCGGTCTTGGCCAGCAGCTTGGCGTGCAGGGGCATTTCAAAGGCGCCGCCGACTTCGAAGAAATCGATGTCCGATTCCTGGTAGCCCTGGGCGATCATTTCGGCGAGGAAACCTTTACGCGATTGGTCGACAATATCCTTGTGCCAGCAGGCCTGGATAAACGCGACGCGCTCGCCGTGATGGTTTTTGCTTTTGCTGTCGATTGCGGTGGGTTGCATGTTCTGACTCCTGTTTAAGAAAAAAACAGGGCGTTATGAATCGAATGGGATTTAAGGGTACGAACAGCCACGTCATGCAAGCATGAACCCGGCGCGCGGCCCTTAGGTGCCAATCCCGTTCTCTCTTCATCCGGACTATGACCGTCGGCCCCGGGATCACACCGGGTCTGCTGACCTTGCCGCCGTCCTGCGTGAGCAGTTCAAGGCGCCAAGCGCTCGCGGGCTATGCACGTTGCGTGCAATTACCGCCGGTGGGGAATTACACCCCGCCCTGAGAACGTTGCCGCCAGAACCCTGGCGGCGGAGAGTTTTTAACATGGTTTTTCAAAAACTGCACGATCGCCTTATCGATAACCTATATCGGTTTGTTTGGTTGGTATTCGATTGAAGCTAACGGGGGCTTGATATTCCGTGGCTTTACCCGCAGTAATCATCCATAAAAGGAACTTACATACCCGTTAGAGGCTTGTTTCATGTCTGTGATCGACCTGCGTAGCGACACCGTGACCCAACCCACCCCCGGCATGCTCGACGCGATGGCCAGTGCCGTCAGTGGCGACGATGTCTACGGCGAAGACCCCAGCGTCAACCATTTGGAGGCCGAGTTGGCCAAGCGCCTGGGCTTCGAGGCAGCGTTGTTTGTGCCCACCGGCACCATGAGCAACTTGCTGGCGTTGATGGCCCACTGTGAGCGCGGCGAGGAATACATCGTCGGGCAACAAGCCCATACCTACAAATATGAAGGCGGCGGCGCGGCCGTCCTCGGTTCGATCCAGCCGCAGCCGCTGGAGGTGCAGGCGGACGGCTCCCTTGACCTGGACCACGTGCTGGCGGCAATCAAGCCCGATGATTTTCACTTCGCCCGCACCCGTCTGCTGGCCCTGGAAAACACCATGCAGGGCAAAGTGCTGCCGCTGGAGTACCTGGCGAAGGCGCGAGCGTTCACGCAGGAGCACGGCCTTGCGCTGCATCTGGATGGCGCGCGTATTTATAACGCGGCGGTCAAGCTTGGGGTGCCGGCGCGGGAGATTGCCCAGCATTTCGATTCCGTATCGGTGTGCCTGTCCAAAGGCCTTGGCGCGCCGGTGGGTTCGGTGTTGTGCGGTTCCACGGTCTTGATCGCCAGGGCGCGTCGCTTGCGCAAGATGGTCGGCGGCGGTATGCGTCAGGCCGGTTCCCTGGCGGCAGCGGGGCTGTATGCGCTGGATCATCAGGTGCAGCGCCTGGCCGACGACCACGCCAATGCCCAATGGCTGGGTGAGGCGTTGCGCAAGGCCGGTTACGCGGTGGAGCCGGTTCAGACCAACATGGTGTATGTGCAGGTCGGCGACCAGGCACAGGCGTTTAAGGCGTTTGCTGCTGAGCGCGGGATCAAGTTGAGCGCCGCGCCGCGCCTGCGCATGGTCACTCATATGGATGTCAGCCGGGCGCAGATCGAGCAGGTCGTGCAGACATTTGTCGAGTTTTCCCGGAAATGACAGTGCAGACCGTCTAATTGACTGTTTCTATCACATAAACACGCTGTACCACTGGCAAAGGGCCGATATAATGCGGCCCTTTGCCGTCGCTCCGTCTGATGATGTTGCGCACTGGCCTTTGGCCGCAGACTCCGTGGAAGAACCTAATGAAAAGCGCAGAAATCCGTGAAGCCTTCCTTCGCTTCTTCGAAGAGCAAGGTCACACCCGTGTAGCCTCCAGCTCCTTGATCCCAGGCAACGACCCAACCCTGCTGTTCACTAACGCGGGGATGAACCAGTTCAAGGACTGCTTCCTGGGCCAGGAAAAGCGCGCTTATACCCGCGCGACCAGCAGCCAGAAGTGCGTACGCGCCGGCGGCAAGAACAGTGACCTGGAAAACGTCGGCTACACCGCTCGCCACCACACTTTTTTCGAGATGCTGGGTAACTTCAGCTTCGGCGACTATTTCAAGAAAGATGCGATTACGTTCGCCTGGACCTTCCTGACCGGCGTGTTGAAGCTGCCGAAGGAAAAGCTGTGGGTCACCGTCTACGCGACGGACGACGAAGCGTATGACATCTGGACCAAAGAAGTCGGCGTACCGGTCGAGCGCATGATCCGCATCGGCGATAACAAGGGCGCGCCCTACGCTTCCGACAACTTCTGGACCATGGGCGATACCGGCCCGTGCGGCCCCTGCACCGAGATTTTCTACGATCACGGCGCCGACATCTGGGGCGGCCCACCCGGCTCGCCGGAAGAAGATGGCGACCGTTACATTGAAATCTGGAACAACGTGTTCATGCAGTTCAACCGCACCGCCGATGGCGTGTTGCATCCGCTGCCGGCGCCTTCGGTCGATACCGGCATGGGCCTGGAGCGGATCAGTGCGGTGATGCAGCACGTTCACTCCAACTACGAAATCGATCTGTTCACCAACCTGCTGAGTGCTTCGGCGGCGGCCATTGGCTGCGCCAACGACAACCAGTCTTCGCTCAAGGTGGTGTCGGACCATATCCGTTCCTGCAGCTTCCTGATCGCTGACGGTGTACTGCCGTCGAACGAAGGTCGCGGCTATGTGCTGCGCCGTATCATCCGTCGCGCCTGCCGCCACGGTAACAAGCTGGGCGCCACGGGTAGCTTCTTCTACAAAATCGTTGCCGCGCTGGTGGCCGAGATGGGCGATGCCTTCCCGGAACTCAAGCAGCAGCAGGCCAACATCGAGCGCGTGCTCAAAGCTGAAGAAGAGCAGTTCTCCAAGACCCTGGAACATGGCTTGAAGATTCTGGAGCAGGACCTGGCCGAGCTCAAAGGCACCGTGGTGCCGGGCGACGTGGTGTTCAAACTGTATGACACCTATGGTTTCCCGATGGACCTGACCGCCGACATCGCCCGTGAGCGCGAGCTGACCGTCGATGAGGCCGGTTTTGAGCGTGAGATGGAGGCCCAGCGTGTACGCGCCCGTTCCGCCAGCTCCTTTGGCCTGGACTACAACACCTTGGTCAAGGTTGATGTACCTACCGAGTTCGTCGGCTACCAGGCGACCGTTGGTTCGGCCAAGATCGTTGCCCTCTATAAAGACGGTAAATCGGTCGACGTGTTGAATGAAGGCGAGGAAGCGGTGGTGGTCCTCGACCAGACCCCGTTCTACGCCGAGTCCGGTGGCCAGGTGGGTGATTGTGGTTTCCTGAGCTCGACGTCGGGCCGTTTTGAAGTGCGCGATACCACCAAGACCGGCGGTGCATTCCTGCATCACGGTGTGCTGGTACTGGGCAACCTGACGGTCGGTGCGCCGGTCGATACTCAGGTCGATGCTGACGTACGGCATGCAACCGCTTTGAACCATTCGGCCACTCACTTGCTGCACGCCGCGTTGCGTCAGGTGCTGGGTGAGCATGTGCAGCAGAAGGGTTCGTTGGTCGATAGCCAGCGCCTGCGTTTTGACTTCAGCCACTTTGAAGCGATCAAGCCTGAGCAGATCAAGGCGCTGGAAGACATCGTCAACGCTGAAATTCGCAAAAACACGCCGGTGGAAACCGAAGAAACCGATATCGAGACCGCCAAGAAAAAAGGCGCCATGGCGCTGTTTGGTGAGAAGTACGGCGACGAAGTGCGCGTACTGAGCATGGGCGGCAGCTTCTCCGTAGAGCTGTGTGGCGGTATCCACGCCAACCGCACCGGCGACATCGGTCTGCTGAAAATCATCAGCGAAGGCGGTGTGGCGTCCGGTGTACGTCGTATTGAAGCGGTGACCGGCGCTGCGGCCCTGGCCTACCTCAATGCGGCTGAAGAACAACTCAAGGAAGCGGCCGGCCTGGTCAAGGGCAGCCGCGACAACCTGATCGACAAGCTGTCGGCCGTTCTGGAGCGCAACCGTGCGCTGGAGAAACAGCTGGAGCAGTTGCAGGCCAAGGCGGCCAGCGCGGCGGGCGACGATTTGTCGGCTTCCGCCCTGGACGTCAAGGGTGTGAAAGTTTTGGCGGTGCGCCTGGATGGTCAGGATGGCAAGGCGCTGTTGGCCTTGGTCGATCAGTTGAAGAACAAGCTCGGCCGCGCAGTGATCCTGCTCGGCGGTGTCCATGAGGAAAAGGTCGTTCTGGTTGCCGGTGTAACCAAGGACCTGACTGGCCAACTCAAGGCCGGTGATTTGATGAAGCAAGCCGCCGCGGCAGTGGGCGGGAAGGGCGGTGGTCGTCCGGACATGGCGCAAGGCGGTGGTGTAGACGCCGGTGCCCTGGACGCGGCCCTGGCCCTGACCGTGCCGTTTGTCGAGGCTGGCATTTAAGGCACTGTTAACGAGCCCATGGTCTAGTCATGGGCTTGCTTAGGTGCTGGACGATTTGTTTATTGGGCGCCCCTTTACGGGCTGAGGCGGCTTAGAAATGGCTTTGATCGTACAGAAATTTGGAGGCACCTCGGTCGGCTCTGTCGAAAGAATCGAGCAGGTCGCCGACAAGGTTAAGAAATTCCGCGATGCCGGCGACGACCTGGTGGTGGTGCTGTCGGCCATGAGCGGCGAGACCAATCGCCTGATCGAACTGGCCAAGGCAATCAGTGGTGATCAACAGCCACTGCCGCGTGAGTTGGATGTGATCGTGTCCACCGGTGAGCAGGTGACCATCGCGTTGCTGGCCATGGCGCTGAACAAGCGTGGTGTGCCGGCGGTGTCCTACACTGGCAGCCAGGTACGCATCCTCACCGACAGCGCGCATACCAAGGCGCGCATCCTGCAGATTGATGATCAGAAAATCCGCACAGATCTGAAAGCCGGGCGCGTGGTAGTTGTAGCTGGCTTCCAGGGTGTGGATGAGCAGGGCAACATCACCACCCTCGGTCGTGGCGGTTCGGACACTACCGGCGTGGCGCTGGCAGCAGCCCTCAAGGCTGATGAGTGCCAGATCTATACCGATGTGGACGGCGTGTACACCACCGACCCGCGTGTGGTGTCCGTGGCCCAGCGTCTGGACAAGATCACCTTTGAAGAGATGCTGGAAATGGCCAGCCTCGGTTCCAAGGTGTTGCAGATCCGCGCGGTGGAATTCGCCGGCAAGTACAACGTTCCGCTGCGCGTATTGCACAGCTTCAAAGAGGGTCCGGGCACCCTCATTACTATTGATGAAGAGGAATCCATGGAACAGCCGATCATTTCCGGCATCGCTTTCAATCGCGATGAAGCCAAGCTGACGATCCGTGGCGTGCCAGACACCCCGGGCGTGGCCTTCAAGATTCTCGGGCCTATCAGCGACGCGAATGTTGAAGTCGACATGATCGTGCAGAACGTTTCGCACGATAACACCACCGATTTCACCTTCACCGTGCACCGCAACGAGTACGATGCGGCTCACAAGATCCTGGAGCACACCGCGAGCCAGATTGGCGCCCGTGAAGTGATCGGGGATATCAAGATTGCCAAGGTGTCGATCGTGGGTGTGGGCATGCGTTCCCATGCCGGTGTTGCCAGCCGTATGTTCGGTGCCCTGGCCAAGGAAAGTATCAACATCCAGATGATCTCCACTTCGGAAATCAAAGTCTCGGTGGTGATCGAAGAGAAGTACCTGGAGCTGGCTGTGCGCGCGCTGCATACCGCTTTTGAGCTGGACGCTCCGGCCCGACCGGGCGAGTGATGCGATGCCAGGAAGGCGCGGTTTACCGCGCCTTTCATTTTTTGTGGGGCGCATGGTCTTTTGCGTGCGCTCGACGATACTTAGGCCGTTAGGGCTATGGCCATCAGGCTGTAGGTCGAACGCCTTTTTTTTGCAGACTGTTGTTCCTGAACTGAAATGCGTGAGGAGAAAGGTATGCTGATTCTGACTCGTCGGTGCGCAGAAAGCCTGATTATCGGTGATGGCGAAATCACCGTGACCGTGCTCGGCGTCAAAGGCAATCAAGTACGTATCGGGGTTAACGCCCCGAAAGAGGTAGCTGTCCACCGCGAGGAAATCTACCTGCGGATCAAGAAAGAGAAGGACGAAGAACCAAGCCTTTAATTTTTATCGTTTTTTATGTTTGCAAACGGGGATGAACGTGGTTAATATACGCCCCGTGTTGCGGAGAGCTGGCCGAGTGGCCGAAGGCGCTCCCCTGCTAAGGGAGTACACCTCAAAAGGGTGTCGGGGGTTCGAATCCCCCGTTCTCCGCCATTATTTGCTTAGTACGTTGCAATCTGGTTTTTTCGGTAAGTTATTGAAATTACTCGAAAAAATAGCTTTACATAGAGATTGAACGGCCTATAATGCGCGGCAACAAATGCACTCGTAGCTCAGCTGGATAGAGTACTCGGCTACGAACCGAGCGGTCACAGGTTCGAATCCTGTCGAGTGCACCATTTAAGAGTCAGTTGCAGTAATGCAGGTGATTCGGCTTCAACCAGTTGTGATCTGGTCTAAAAACACAATCTGCACTCGTAGCTCAGCTGGATAGAGTACTCGGCTACGAACCGAGCGGTCACAGGTTCGAATCCTGTCGAGTGCACCATACAAACAAAAAGCCCGCCTAGTGCGGGCTTTTTGCCGTCTGGGGTTTGTGTAGGATTGATCCTGGGCTTCATCTTTTCTTGCGTCCCATGTGTTTTCCCTTCGCGCTGTGTCGTCGCAGTTCATAAGTGCGGCCGATGTTCAGTTTTGGCTCGCAAGCGCTTGTTCTTTCCAGTTTTTTAGCGTTAAGGCACACGCAGCGTGTATCATTGCGCCCGTCAGCCCCGCCGGGGCTTGTGGAATACCTCCATGGACTTACCCAGTAGTTACTCAGTACCCCGCTTTACCAATCATGAATTGACTGATTGATCCTTCCGGCGTGCCCCGCTGCTGGGAGTGGAGTTCGCCTATGACCGAAGTAGAAGTAAAGAAAACACAAGACAGCCTGCAGGATCGCCTGGCTCAAGTCATCGAGCTGCTGCAGCGTCAGCGCGTGGTCGAAGACCTCACGCACCGCCAGGAAGGTCCGCACCACGACCGCGTTGAAAACCTGGTTCACCGGCAAAACCTCGTCGAGCTGCAACGCAAGCTCGATGACCTGCACTCTGCCGACGTCGCCTATATCCTTGAAGCGTTGCCACTGGGCGATCGACTGACCCTCTGGCAGTTGGTCAAGGCTGACCGTGACGGCGACATCCTCCTCGAAGTATCCGACTCGGTCCGTGAAACCCTGATCGCCGACATGGACGATCATGAGCTCCTGGCCGCCGCCAGGGAGATGGACGCCGACGAACTGGCTGACCTGGCCCCTGAGCTGCCTCGTGATGTCGTCCATGAGCTGATGGAGGCCCTCGACAGTCAGCAGCGTGAGCGCGTGCGCTCTGCGCTGTCCTATGACGAGGACCAGGTCGGTGCGCTGATGGACTTCGAGATGGTCACCATCCGCGAAGACGTCAGTCTGGAAGTGGTGCTGCGTTATCTGCGCCGCCTCAAAGAGCTGCCCGGCCATACTGACAAATTATTTGTGGTCGACTACGAAGGTATTCTCAAGGGCGTGCTGCCGATCAAGCGCCTGCTGGTGAATGATCCCGAGAAGAAAGTTGCGGATTTGATGGCCAGCGATACGGTGAGTTTTCACCCGGATGAAGATGCCTACGAGGCCGCGCAGGCGTTTGAGCGCTATGACTTGATCTCCGCCCCAGTGGTCGACAAGAACGGTAAGCTGATAGGCCGTTTGACCATCGATGAAATGGTCGACCTGATTCGTGAAGAGAGTGAAACCGAAGTCCTCAACATGGCGGGTTTGCGTGAAGAGGAAGATATTTTTGCATCGGTCTGGCGTTCCCTGCATAACCGTTGGGCCTGGCTGGCGATCAACCTGATCACGGCCTTCATCGCCTCGCGCGTGATCGGGCTGTTTGAAGGCTCTATCGAGAAGCTGGTGGCCCTGGCGGCGCTGATGCCGATTGTGGCCGGTATTGGCGGCAACTCCGGTAATCAGACCATCACCATGATCGTGCGCGCGATGGCACTGGACCAGGTGAGTACGGCCAATTCCTCGCGCTTGCTGCGCAAAGAGTTGGTAGTGGGGCTGATTAACGGCTTGGTGTGGGGCGGCGTGATCGGCGTGGTGGCCTACTTGCTGTATGGCAGTTGGTCGCTGGGCGTCGTGATGACGGCCGCCATGACCCTCAACCTGCTGCTGGCTGCGCTGATGGGGGTGCTGATCCCCATGACACTGGCCCGCCTCGGGCGCGACCCGGCCATGGGTGCGAGTGTGATGATTACGGCCATGACCGACAGTGGTGGGTTTTTCATCTTCCTGGGGTTGGCGACGATCTTCCTGCTCTGATCCATTCCAGCGGGAGCAGATCTGCTCCCGCTTTGCTTGCTCTTCCTGACGTTCCTTTCCCAAATCGCAGGCAAAAAAAGCCAGCACATGGCTGGCTTCGGCTTTCAACTGCAGATTAATTGGCTTCTGCGGCCGCCTCAACGTCGTGCGCGATAAGCGAGACGAGAGCATTTTGCTGGCGGTGGGAGAGCTGACGAAAACGCTGCAGCAGTTCGCGTTCGTGCAGTGACAGCTCTGGGCTGTCCAGGCGCATGCTCAACTCTTCGCCCAACGCACCTTCCTGAATAAGGCTCTGTTCCAGGCGCGCGATGATTTCGGAGTTCATGCTGCGGTGATGATTGCGAGCCACCTCGGCAATGCGTTCCCGCATTCCGTCTGGCAGACGTACGACGAACTTGTCAGCCGTACGGCTGGAATAAATTGCCTGTTTCAATGGGCGCATATATTTAACCGGTTAGTTCAGGGGAGCGGTTTTTGGAATTGGCCGCAAGATGAGTGTTATGACAAGGCTCACGACCAAAGTTCAACCCGAATTGCAAAGAGATCGCATCATGCCTCAGATTTGACAGTTCCTTGGCGTCAATTCTGTGACAAATATTGAACTGCCTAAAGGCGTAATGCCAGCACTCATTTGCATTTTTGCGGACTGGTTGGAAAACTTTTCGACGAGCGATTCCTCAACGGAACTTCCCGTAAGTCCAAGTCTGCTCAGGGGTTGAGGCCGCACATCCTATCGCAAAGTGGCATTTTGCCCTTACCTTTAAGACTAGTGGCAATTTGCTAATTTACTAGGATGGGGCGACATAAGGTCGGGAGAGGTGGGGCGCAGGCGGGGTCAGCGTAAAATCGGGTCGAATTTGATTCTGCGGCCCACGATGAGCGTCAGCAGGAGCAGGCTGGCAAACACGCCAGCGGCAACATACGCGGTCGTTTGTCCATCTTGCGAGCGGGTACCCAGGCCCAGGATGCCGGCGGCGATGGTCAGGCATAAAAATAGCCAGGCGGATTTGGTCACGAGCGGTTTCCTCAGAATACCCAATGTTCAGATGCGGGGGCGGCCTGGGTGCCTTGGGTCAGGCGTACCGGCGATTGCGCGTTGGGCGTCATCACCGCCAGTTGTGGGCGCTGTTGCAGATGGTGCGGCACTGCCTGGCTGATCTGGGCCGGATCGTTGCTGCCAGTCGACTGAAAGTGGAACATCACCAGCGCAGCCAGGGCTATGGTGTTGAGGGCTAACAGAAGGGCACTGTTCATGGTCATGTTCTCCGCTTAACGCCGTGGCTGAATGGGTCTTGTAGGAGAAGTATTGCAGGTCTCGTGCCAATGTATTATTTCAATAAAATCAATGGCTTGAGTCTACTTCAAAGGGTCGATAGGTTGCAATTTGCAATGATGGCATTTTGGGGGAGTGCATTTTGCACGATGGTGCCCAGGTGCCCGTGGTTACGGGGCGAAGCAGGCATTCTGCGAACAAGGATCGGCCTACACTCAAAAAGCCTACGGACGACATGACAAAACCCACCTCGGCCGTTAACATGCACGCCGTCCGTCGCTGCGCCGTAGGCCGGATGGCTGTCATTTGTCCCAGTAGCTCAATTGGATAGAGCATCCCCCTCCTAAGGGGAAGGTTGGCCGTTCGAACCGGCCCTGGGACACCATATAATTCAATGCTTCCGCGCTTTTTAGACTGACTGCTGAAGTTGGCGTGACAGCAGGGTGGCAGCAACAGCCGAAGTTTTGGTCAATCAATCCCTCAGCCTGCTTCCCTATTCCGCATCCCATCTGGGTTCTCCAGAGAAAACACAAAGACCAGCCGATATATTTCTGGCCTGGCGTTCCCTCCCGCGGCTCTGTGGGCTTAGCACCGTCTAGAATGTCTGACTTACCCGTTTATCAATGGATAGGTATCGAATGGAAAGTGTGCGGGATATCGAGGAGCGCATGATTAGCTTCCTCCACAGCCAAGACCATGTGACGCCTCTCGACGGTCATGTTCTTCAGCCTGATGGCGTCAAGATTGCCGATTATCTGTTTTTCCACAGACAAGCTGTTGTCGAGCTCAAAACCCTAAAGATCGATCCGAAAGATAAGATTTTGGATGGCGCTAAATCGCTGATGGAGTCTGACGATTTCCCTCTGATCTTCGGTGACTATGATCTTGAAACCGCGATGAAGAACACGCCGGGAGGGCAAGAGCACCTAAACAAAATTTTCTCTAGCGCAACCAGGATGGTGGAGGGGGTGCTTAGAAATGCCAAACAACAGATCGCCTCCTCCAAGAGGCTGCTTAGCCTTGATCCCGACACCCCTGGGATCGCGCTCATATTGAATGACACAGTTGAAAGCATTCCTGCAGCCCGGCTCGCTGACAGGTTTAGCACCCGGCTCACCGGTGATGGTAAAGATCCGGGCCGCTTCTCGGAGATTGATTTTATAGTTTTGATCCAGACCACCTACCGGCTAAGACAAGGTGGCGGCGGATCGCCACGCCTGCCGACTTTCATTATAAGCAATCCCTTCAATGCTCATCGCCATCATAAAATTGAGCAAGAAATTCAGCTTTTTCTGCAGGCTTGGGCCCACTCGCAAGGTCACAATTTTGAAAGTACGAGTGCAACGTCTGGCCTTCACTTTGAGCACAACCAAGATCCTCGCCCTGGCCCCCAGTCGTTGCAGGAATTCGTAGAGGCGCAATACCGGGCACATAGATATATGAGCGAGTGGAACGAAGAGAGGCTAATTGCTCACGGCAAGGATGTGATTCAGAAGATGCTACCAATAGTTCTCAAAGGTGCAGAAAAACCTTCAGAAGCCGACTCTCATTTCTTCCTCAAGCAATTCACGGAACTGCTTGAGGAAGGTCGGCTAAGGGGATTTGACCTGAGGAAAGTGTTGAAAGAGATCCCTAGGGCCAGGTAATTACTCTTCGTCTATCGCTTTGATTCGAAGGACTGTAGTGGTGGAGCAATTGGCGTGCCTGGCCGTTGCACGAATGCCCAGGCCGGCCTCCAATAGCTCTTTCACTCGCTTGTGTAAATCTGCATCAACCGGGCGCCCTTGGTACTTGCCAGCGGCCTTGGCCTTTTCTATTCCCTGCGCCTGGCGCTCGCGTCGTTGCTCGTAATCTTTGCGGGCAATCGCTGCCATCATCTCCACCAGCATTGAGTTGATCGCCCCCAGCATCCGCCCGGTGAACTCGTCGCCTTTAGTGTCCTGCATTCCTTGGTGGCTGGTCGGCAGGTCCAACGCTACGATGCGTAGACCCTTAGAGTCGATCGCGGCCTTGAGCTTCTGCCAGTCCTCCACTGGGAGGCGGGAGAGGCGGTCTATCGACTCCACCAGCAACACGTCACCTTTGCGGGCATCCTTTAGCACGCGCAGCAGTTCAGGCCGGTCGGCGGTGGCGCCGCTGGCGTTCTCCAGGTACACGCTGGCGATGACCTTGTTATGGTCACTGGCGAACTGCTCAAGCGAGGCGCGGGCGCGGCCGGCGTCTTGCTCTTCGGTGGAGGCTCGGAGGTATGCGCGGATGAACATGATGGGTGCCTGTATCAGTTAGGGCGTTCTACTAATACTGTTGCACTATGGGTGATACTTATCAAGCGAAAAGCACGGAAAAGGCAAAATTAGCCTGTATCTGGATAGGCATAGGCAAAGTGATACGAAGCCGGGCTTTCGGCTAAGTCTGATCTCAGATTGAGGGTGGAGCGGGGAGGGCTGACCTACCGTTTCGGTATGTCAGGTCTCCGCGCCACGTTTTGCGAGATTTGAAAACGTGGCACGGATATTTGGTTCCGCGGCGGAACTACCGAGCAATCCTCGTCAGTTCTATTGAGTGTTGCTGTCATCACAACACCTGTTCCAGCCTGCTGTTAGGCCAGACTGACTTTATCTGCGAGGGAGGGAATGTGTGCAAAATGCCCCGTCACATAAAGTGGCGGGGCTTGGTGCTCAGTCGTTGATGTCCAGGTCGAAAGACGGATTTAGTGTGCCGCCGGTTATTGAGTAAGAGGCGACAGAAGTATCGGCGCTTCTGTAGGTAAAATTGTCGCCAGAGTCGTGATTTGGCCCGCCCTGAACGTAGGCCCTAGCCCAGCAAGAGGCACCCTCGGGAACATTTTGCTCACGAAGGTTGACCTTCGCAACGCCACCGGCTGTGATCATCTCAGTTCTATTGGGAGGGCATTCGCCGCCGTCCCATTCGACTCTGAAGTTCGCGGCGAATCCGCCTCTATTATGAAATTCAACGAGATATGGCACGATACTTTCCTTTTGTAAGTTTTAGTGTTTCTTAATCGTCATATCTCGCCTCTTCCAAGGCGAAATGACGACAGCATGAGCATTGCTATAGGTGCACGATTCAGCACCAGCCCGGCGCTTCAGGATCTGCGCATCACGCTAGATTAGTTCTGAGCCGTTTTCTCATGGTCGCCAAGCAAAACGCAGGACAACGCTCATGATCTGAGACGTTGCGATCGCGGAGCCGTCCATGGGAGGTATTTCCTTTTACTCATTGGTAGGAGAGCGAGTAGCGACATCTCAACCACCGCTACTCGATTACGAGGCTAGCCGCCTTTCACGAATGCGCGATTTAGTGATTAGATTTGTTGGCTATAGACGGTATGGCTAAAGGCCATTTTGTTGTTTTTGGTCTGAGGTGGTACTAGGTGCGTGGTGAGACAGGCCAAGCGGTCCGAGTCGGCTCATTTGGTCTGTCTCGATGGGAGGGGAGGAGGCTCCATCCTGGGCCTTGCAGCAAAGGTATGGTGATTTTGACCATCCCACGGTCTGTTGTTCTCCACACTGTGTGGCGTTTCCGCCTCGCTCAGTGTGAATCGCCCCGGATTCTCTAGACACCTTGCAAGCTCATTTGGACTGCCATGGGACACCAGATTCGTGGCCCGTATAAAAAGCCTCGCACATAAAGCCCCGTACAGATTGCTCTGGCGGGGCTTTTTTGTGCGTGCTTGACGAACACCGGTCGAACCTTGCCGGTGATCAGCGTTCACAGCAGGTGCGTGGGTATTTATCGCAACCTTTGTACCTTGCAACCGGCCAGGCAGCGTCTGAGCTATTAAGTAAAATATTCCCGGAAAACAGCCTATATCGCCTGTCCGGGCCTGGTCACACCGGACTATCATGCCGATAGCCCTGTCCCTCACTGCAAGGAGCCGCTCGGAACGCCGATGCGCCAAATCTGGAAATCTTTTCGAGCCCTTTATTTCGCCTCCTTGATGATGTTGATCGGGTCCGGCCTGCTCAGTACTTATCTTGCCTTGCGCCTGGCGGCCGACCATGTCGACAGCCTGTGGGTGGGTGCGCTCATGGCCGCCAACTACTTTGGCCTGGTGCTGGGTGGCAAGATCGGGCATCGCCTGATAGCCCGGGTCGGGCACATCCGTGCATATGCCACCTGCGCCGGGATTGTCGGCGCGGCGGTGTTGGGGCATGGCCTGATCAACTGGCTGCCAGCCTGGATCGTGCTGCGGATGATCGTGGGTCTGGGCATGATGTGCCAGTACATGGTCATCGAAAGCTGGCTCAATGAGCAGGCGGATGCCAAGCAGCGGGGCGTGGTGTTCAGCGGCTATATGATCGCGTCCTACCTGGGGTTGGTGTTGGGTCAGTTGATCCTGGTGATGCACCCCGAGCTCGGTCTCGAATTGCTGATGCTGGTCGCTCTGTGCTTTGCGTTGTGCCTGGTGCCGGTGGCCATGACTCGGCGGATTCACCCGGCGCCTCTGCATCCTGCCCCGATGGAGCCGCGCTTCTTTATCAAGCGGGTGCCGCAGTCACTCAGTACGGTGTTGGGCGCGGGTTTGATCGTGGGTTCGTTCTACGGTTTGGCGCCGCTCTATGCCTCCCAGCAGGGGCTGACCACCGAGCAGGTCGGTCTGTTTATGGGTAGCTGTATTTTCGCCGGGCTGCTGGTGCAGTGGCCGTTGGGCTGGTTGTCGGACCGCTATGACCGGGCTTTGTTGATTCGCTGCTTTGCCTTGTGCCTGGCGGTGGCGGCGTTGCCGTTGGCCGTGATGACCCACGTGCCTTTGGAAGTGCTGTTCGTGGCAGGGTTCTTGTGTTCGCTGGTGCAATTCTGCCTATACCCGCTGGCGGTAGCATTTTCCAACGACCATGTGGAGGGTGATCGCCGAGTGTCGCTGACGGCCATGTTGCTGGTGACTTACGGGGTCGGTGCGAGTATCGGGCCGCTCTTGGCCGGTGTGGTCATGAAGCTGTTTGGCAGTCACATGCTGTATGCGTTTTTCAGCCTGTGTGCGTTGATTCTGGTGTGGCGTATCCGGCCAAAAGCGGTGACCAACCTGCATCAAGTGGACGATGCGCCACTGCATCACGTGGCGATGCCCGACAGCATGTCCAGCTCGCCGCTGGTCGCGTGCCTGGACCCACGCGTGGACGAGGCGGTGGTGCAAGAGCAGATGCAGAACGCCGTCCCGGACCCGGAGCCTGAAACTGATCCGCAACCGCCAGTGGATGAGCCGGCTTTCGAAGGGCCACCGGAGCCTCTGGGCCCGGACGACCACCCCCACGATTTGAGCAGGGCGCGCCCCTGATAGCAAAAACGGGCAGATCCCATCAGGATCTGCCCGTTTTTTTGCGGCGGTCTTTAAGGTTTAAAGATCGTCGTCCTTGTCGAACCGCCGCGCTTCGCGCTGCAGCTGGTACACAAAACGTTCCACCTGGCGCTGCACCAGGCCGCTCATGTTGTGGAAACGCACACCGGCGAAGGTGGTGTTGATCTTGTCTTCGAAGTGCAGGTAACGCAGCTCGACGGAAGTGGTCATGCTGCCGAAGGGCAGGGCGGCGATAAAACGGTCGTAGACCTGGCCCAGTTGCAGGCGCTCGGAAATATCACCTTCAAAGCGCAACTTGCAGCCAGTGGCGGATATATCCAGCAGCTTGCCGCTGATCGGTGCCTTGAGCTTTTCGCCGCCCAACTCGATGCTGACCAATTGCGCCAGCTTCAACGCGGCGCGGAAGGCATTGCGGCGCTGATGGTAGACCACCTCGGCAGGCATGCTGCCGGTGTAGATGCGATGACCGTCTTTTTCGCTGATGGTCAGCGTGCCGTTACTTTCCCAAGCGACCCGCACACCGTCATGGAAGCCTTCGATACGAAAGGGTTCACCATTCTCGAGATAGCGTTCACCGTCGCGGGGGATCATTTCGTCCAGGGCCAGCGTCTTGCTGTCCCGGTCAACGTCCACCAGGTAGCTTTGGAAGCGCTGGCTGCGTTCGTGGAAGGTGATGATCAGCGGATCATGACTTTCTTGCAGCATCCGCAACGTGCTGGCGATTTCCAGAGGCGTGGTGAGCACCTTGGGTGGCTGCGGAGCATCTTCCGCGTTAAGGGCGTTGAACACGGTTCTTCCATCTCCAGACAAAGTACGACTACACGCAAGAACCGGCATTTTGCCAGTATGTTGCGCGCCTTGGATAGGGCGCGCTGTAAACCGGCGTCAGGCTTGGCTGCGGGTGCTTGGCTTGACCAGCCGCGAAGTGGAACCTTGGGCGTTGTACAGCGCCGGAGGCTCTCCGCCGTGAAGTATACGCAGCTGGTTGGCGGTCGTAGCTTGCTGAAGCTGGATCGACTGGCCATTGAGCAGGTTGGCTTCCTGGCACTGGGCGAGTAATTGATTGAGTGCGGTGCTCTGCGCCAGCAACTGATCGCCGACCGAAGAATGGCTGGCGAGCTGTGCGAGGCCGTCGTGATCAGCCGGCAGGCCGAGGCTGATCAGAATTTCGCTGCGCTTCTTGCCATGCTGCTCCAGCAGCACAATCAGCGACTGCTTGCGCGCCAGAATTTCTTCCAGCAAGCGCATATCCCGACCATACAGGGCCAGGGATTCTTCTTTGAGCAGCTCGAGCAAATGTTGCGTCGGCGCCAGATCATCAATGATCAGTTGAAGCAAATGTTCGTCGTGGTGCATGGCTGGCCTTGGGTTTTAAGCGTCCAAAAGCCCTGCGCAGGCCTTTGCCTAGCGCTCGGCTTCGAAGTTAAGCAGCTTGCTGGCTACACGGTTGCTGTCGACTTTATAGCTGCCATCGGCGACGGCCTGCTTCAATTCGGCCACGCGGGCTTTATTGACAACCGGTTGATCGCGCAGCGAGTCAGTGACCTTCTGCAACTGTTGAGCCTCATTGCTCAGGTGTACCGATTCCCCACTCTGGCTGGCGCCGGCCTGTTCTGCCTTGACGGGCACGGGCTGGGCCTTGGCTTCTACGCTGTCCTTGGCACCGCTGGTGCGCGTATTGCCGGGCAAAGCCGGGGTGTTATTTAAACGACTGAAATCAATGACCATGATAAAAAAAACCTCTGGGTATTTGGACGCTTGCCATGTTTTCGGCCATACCCGGACAAACTTTAGGTTCGTTTGACAATAAACCTGTACAGGCCGACATCCAACGCACAGTGTAGGAAAAGCTGGCGTTTGACACCAGTGATCTATAACGCGACCTCTACTTGGCCAGGCGCGGTCACTTGCGCCTTTATCACCCGGTTGGAGTTGAGGTTCTTGACTCTAATCTGTTCGCTCATGCCGCCGTTGGACAGCGCCTCGCCCGGCATTTTGACGGTCAGCCCGCCACTGCTGGCAGAAATCACCACCTGATCGCCCTTGCGAATCACTTCAGCCTGTTCCAGATGAACCAGTGTGATGACCTGGTCGGTGACCATTGGTCGGGTAAGTTTCTGCCCGACGGCCTGATCCAGCGAGGTGAGGTAGCCCTGATTGATCAGGCTGATATCCCGCTCGCGCAGGGCGACGTCTTCAAAACCGATGATACCCGTGCGCTTGAGCGGGCGCGTGACCACCACTACATCGCGAAACAGTTTGACCTGCGCCGGCACGAACACGGTCCAGGGCGATGCGCCCTCGCAGCGCACCTTTACCGTCACGCGGCCGATGGGCTGGGCGGGGCTTTCCAGTGAGGCCGTCAATTCCTTGTCGCACATTGGCATGCGCAGGCGCGGGTCTAACTGGTTGACCTGGATTTCATAACGCCCAGGTGTCTGGGTGGTCGTCAGATAATCTTCTACAGTGAACTCAAGAAAGCCTTGAGTGACGCCGATAAGGAGATCAGGCAATGTGACGTTATCTGCACGTGCCGTGATGCCCGAGCCCAGGGCGAGCAGTGCCATCGAGACGCAGAGCAATCTGCGGTACCGTGGGAGGCGAAGGCGTCGGGAAACTGGCGTTTTAAGGTTCATAAATCAATAAATAGCAAAGCTCGTGCCGTTTAGTGTTGGGTACGCGCTGCCCTGTAGGTATCGCCCCAGGTTTTAGCGTAGGAGTCATGGCATGGCAGGAGTAATGGATTCAGTAAACCAGCGCACACAGCTGGTAGGGCAGAATCGCCTGGAGTTGTTGCTTTTTCGCCTTGACGGCAAGCAGCTGTACGGCATCAATGTGTTTAAAGTGCGGGAAGTGCTGCAGTGCCCCAAGCTCACCATAATGCCCAAATCCAGCCCCGTGGTGTGCGGCGTGGCCAACATTCGTGGCGCGACCATACCCATTCTTGACCTGGCCTTGGCCACAAGTTCCGCCGGTCTGCAGGATCGCCAGAATCCGTTCGTGATCATCACTGAGTACAACACCAAGACCCAGGGTTTCCTGGTGCGCTCGGTGGAGCGCATCGTCAACATGAACTGGGAGGAGATCCATCCGCCACCCAAGGGCACCGGGCGCGATCACTACCTCACGGCGGTGACGCGGGTCGATAACCAGTTGGTGGAAATCATCGACGTGGAGAAGATCCTGGCCGAAGTGGCCCCTACCTCGGAATCGATCTCGGTGGGTGTAGTGGACGCCGAGACCGCGCACAAGGCGATTTCCCTGCGTGTGCTCACGGTGGATGACTCCTCGGTGGCGCGCAAACAGGTGAGTCGCTGCCTGCAAACCGTCGGTGTGGAAGTGGTGGCGCTCAACGATGGTCGCCAAGCCCTGGATTACCTGCGCAAGCTGGTGGATGAGGGCAAGAAGCCGGAAGAAGAATTCTTGATGATGATTTCCGACATCGAGATGCCGGAAATGGACGGTTACACCCTTACGGCAGAGATACGTAACGATCCACGCATGCAAAAATTGCATATCATCCTGCATACTTCATTGTCGGGTGTATTCAATCAGGCGATGGTCAAGAAGGTCGGTGCTGATGACTTTTTGGCCAAATTCCGCCCTGATGACCTGGCATCCCGGGTAGTCGACCGGATCAAGGCAGCAGATCACGGCTAGGGGGAGTTCCCCCTGGCGGTCACACGATTAAAGAGGCGGTATCCTTGTCTACGGGTAATTTAGATTTCGAACAGTTCCGGGTCTTCCTGGAAAAAGCCTGTGGCATATTGCTTGGTGAAAACAAGCAATACCTGGTATCCAGCCGTCTCAACAAACTGATGGAGCAGCAGGGCATCAAGTCCCTGGGTGAGTTGGTTCAGCGCATTCAGGGTCAACCGCGCAGTGGGCTCAAGGAAATGGTGGTCGATGCCATGACCACCAACGAAACCTTATGGTTTCGCGACACCTACCCCTTCGAAGTGCTCAAGAACAAGGTGCTGCCGGAGGCCATCAAGGCCAGCCCGGGCCAGCGACTGCGTATCTGGTCGGCCGCCTGCTCTTCGGGGCAGGAACCGTATTCGATTTCGATGTCCATCGACGAGTTCGAGCGGACTAACATGGGGCAGTTAAAGGCCGGTGCGCAAATTGTGGCCACGGATTTGTCCGGCACCATGCTCACCAATTGCAAGACTGGCGAGTACGACAGCCTGGCCCTGGGCCGTGGTTTGTCCCCGGAGCGCCTGCAACGTCACTTCGACCCGAAAGGGGCCGGGCGTTGGGCGGTCAAGGCGCCGATCAAGAGCCGGGTGGAGTTTCGTTCGTTCAACTTGCTCGATAGTTATGCCAGCCTGGGCAAGTTCGACATGGTGTTTTGCCGCAACGTGCTGATCTACTTTTCGGCCGAGGTGAAGAAGGACATCCTGCTGCGTATTCACGGCACGCTCAAGCGCGGCGGTTACCTGTTCCTCGGTGCGTCGGAGGCGTTGAACGGCCTGCCGGATCATTACCAGATGGTGCAGTGCAGTCCCGGCATCATTTACCAGGCCAAGTGATTGGCGTCTAAGCAATAAAAAACGGGAGGCCCGAAAAAGGCCTCCCGTTTTTTATTGGCGCAACGTATCGGTGCTACTTCGTTGGCCTTAGTCAGGGCATGAGCGTGATGCTGATAGTGTCCAAGGCCAATTGATGAATACCCCTGGGTACCGCTTCGTTGAAAATACCCAGATGCACGCTGCCTGTAATCGGCGCGATGAACGTCCCGCTTTCTAATAGCGTGAAGCCTGGCAGGAGCGGTGCCGCGCGGCCGATCGATTTGCCATTCATCGTCATATACAAGCGTGAGCCGTCGGCAGCGGGCAAGTCTGTTCGGGCGTTGAAGCTGCAATTATAGGTGCGCCCTGCGATCACCGGCACTGAGCGGGTAATGATGTGGGAGGCACCCGGCACACTGTTGGGCAAGTTTGCGACCACTTCATTATTGATAACACGTAGTAATCCCACGTAGCTCCCTTGAGGCACCCAGCCCTGGAGCGTGCCGTCGTTGAAATCCCAGACTGTATCTGGCGTCGGCGTGACAACCGGGCGACGGTTGATGGTCACGGTCGCGTCATTTGCAGGTGTGGAGACCCCGTTACGCCTGATGGTCAGCCGTAGTCGCACGCTGTTGCCCTCATTGGCTTCAACACGGTCTCGGGGTATCAGGGCAGTGAGAGAGGGTGAGGCTTGGCCAATTGAAAAGCTTTGGTTATGGTCGCCGCCCAGGATGCTGCTGATCATGTTTATATTTACAAAGTCCATGGGCAGCAGGGGGAAATTACAGCTGACTTCTGCGCAGTTGCCAACCAGCAGGTTGGTATTCAGGTTTGGAATCGGCTGTGCGGAATCTTGCAGTGAGAAACCGAGCGGCGGTACGTTCATCGTTGTGAGCCTCTGCCTTGAGTGAAGTGATTTCCGCTCCAATAAGGCTTCGAAGAAGCGGTGCTTCACAACTGTTAGAAATGACAGTGCAGACGGACGGTAAGAACTTCCGGTAACGGGCTCACCGTGTTTATGCTCGTTTGCCGCCACTGCGTAAAAGCGGCAAACCCGGTTGCCGCTTTCCTGGCGCCACGCGGAAGTTCGTTGCCGCTTTTCTGGCAATGCCGCAGGCGCTCCCCTCGCAAACCCTTGAATTACGGGCTTTGAACGAATTGGCATGCGCCTTGCTATAACCCAGATACGAAAAGCAGGTCAGCCTAAGGGTTTCCGCCATGAGCATCAGCTTCGATAAAGCGCTCGGTATCCACGAACAAGCCCTGGGCTTCCGCGCCCAGCGTGCTGAAGTCCTGGCCAACAACATTGCCAACGCCGATACCCCGAACTACAAGGCTCGGGACCTGGACTTCTCCGCTGTGCTCGCTGCACAGCAGGACAAGACCAAGAACGGCACCTTTGCCTTGAACATGACCAACAGCCGTCATATTGAAGCGCAAGGCCTGGGCAATGGTGACGAGTCGTTGCTGTATCGCACGCCGATGCAACCGTCGATCGATCAGAACACCGTCGATGCCCAACTTGAGCAATCGGCCTACGCCGAGAACTCGGTGAACTTCCAGG
The DNA here is from genome assembly GCF_053345295.1 of Pseudomonas sp. M5A4_2d. Lineage (NCBI taxonomy): Bacteria > Pseudomonadati > Pseudomonadota > Gammaproteobacteria > Pseudomonadales > Pseudomonadaceae > Pseudomonas > Pseudomonas sp. M5A4_2d. Next base: position 70,981 of record NZ_JBKEZW010000001.1, read on the forward strand.
CCAGCTTCACCCTGCTCAACAGCAAATTCAAAGGGCTGATGTCAGCCCTGCGTGGAGAGTAAGCCATGTCCCTAGCCAGTGTTTTCAATATTGCCGGCAGTGGCATGAGCGCGCAGACCACGCGTTTGAACACCGTCGCCAGTAACATCGCCAACGCCGAGACCGTGTCTTCGAGCATTGATCAGACTTACCGCGCCCGTCACCCGGTGTTCGCCACCATGTTCCAGGGCGGCCAAGGTAGCCAGAGCGGTAGCGGCGATTCGCTGTTCCAGAATCAGGATGCCGCAGGCCAGGGCGTACAGGTACTCGGTGTGGTCGAAGACCAGAGCAACCTGGAAGCCCGTTACGAGCCTAACCACCCTGCCGCGAACGAAAAGGGGTACGTGTACTACCCCAACGTCAACGTGGTCGAGGAAATGGCCGATATGATTTCCGCCAGCCGCTCGTTCCAGACCAACGCGGAAATGATGAACACCGCCAAAACCATGATGCAGAAGGTCCTGACCCTGGGTCAGTGATAAGGGGCGCCAAATAATGGCCATCGTTGATACCACTTCTACACCCAACACGGCGGTTCAGGACCTGTTCAACACCAAGGTCAAGACCGCGACGGACAACAGCAGCCTCAGCTCGGCTGCCTCGGCGGCCACGGGTAACCAGGCGCTGGGCAAGGATGCGTTCCTGCAACTGCTGGTGACCCAGCTGAAAAACCAGAACCCGCTGTCGCCTCAGGATAACGGTGCGTTCGTGGCGCAGCTGGCGCAGTTCAGCAGCCTGGAAGGCATTAACACCCTGAACGACTCGGTGAATGCGATCTCCAGCAACTTCAGCTCTTCGCAAGCGCTGCAGGCGTCGTCGCTGGTCGGGCGTTCGATCATCACCCAGACCAACACGGCCATGGTGGATACCAGCAAGAGCATGACCGGCTCGGTGGCGGTGACGGCGGCGACAGGCAACGTCTCCGTCAAGATCACCGACAAGGACGGCAATGCGGTGCGCACTATCGACATGGGCGCCCAAAGCGCCGGCGATTCCAGTTTTATCTGGGACGGCAAGAACGACAACGGTGAGGTCGCGCCAGCCGGGACTTACACCTTCGCGGCCAGCACCAAGAATGACAAGGGCGACGCGGTTGCCCTGCTAACGTCGCTGCCGGCAACGGTGACCAGCGTGACGTTGAGCAAGACCGGCGGCGAAATGCTGCTGAACCTTGCAGGCGGTATGGGCAGCGTCAAGCTGTCGCAAATCCAGACTATCGGTACATAGAGCCGCCTAAATACGGCAGAGGGAGAGAAACATGTCTTTTAACATCGGCCTTAGCGGCCTCTATGCGGCCAACAAACAACTGGACGTAACCGGCAACAACATTGCCAACGTTGCGACCACCGGTTTCAAATCGTCCCGCGCGGAATTTTCGGACATTTACGCGGCGTCCAAGCTGGGCACCGGCCAGAACAGTGTCGGCAGCGGTGTGAACCTGGCGGCAGTGTCACAGCAGTTCACCCAGGGCGACGTCAACAACACCGGCGGTCTGCTGGACATGGCGATCCAGGGCGGCGGGTTCTTTGTGCAGAAGGGCAGCGACGGTTCGCTGGAATACACCCGCAACGGTGCCTTCCACTCGGATAAAGACGGCTACATCACCAACAACACCGGCACCTCGCGCCTGCAAGGCTACGCGGCGGACGGCGATGGCAACATCGTCAAAGGCGCGCTGACCGACCTGCAATTGAACCTGTCGAACCTGCCGCCGAAGGCTTCCAGCAAGGTGGATTCCACCAGTAACCTGAATTCCTCGTCGCCGGTGATCGACCAGACGGTCAAGCCGTTTGATCCGACCGATTCCACCACCTTCAGCACCCAGTACAACACCACTTTGTATGACACCCAGGGTAACGCCCACCCAATGGTGCAGTACGTGGTCAAAACGGATTCCAACACCTGGAAGTCCTACACCCTGATCGATGGTCGTAACCCTGACGGTTCGGCGCCTACCGGCACGGGTTCGACGCCTCCGGTTGCATCGACATTGAGCTTCGACGGTTCCGGCAAACTCACCGGGATTATCACCGGTACTACGTCCAGCACCACCTTGCAGCTGACCGGTTGGGTGCCGGGCACCGTGACCAACGGCGTATGGACCAAAAACGGTGCGAACGCCAACCCTGGCGGGATTGCCATTAACATGGCCAACATTACCCAGTACAACTCGGCCACATACCGCAACCCGCCGGTCACCGATGGCTACGCCACCGGCCAGATCACCGGCCTGAGCATTGACGGTAACGGCGTGCTGTTCGCCACCTTCAGCAACCAGCAGAGCAAGGCCATCGGCCAGCTTTCCCTGGCCAGCTTCAACAACGAGCAGGGCCTGCAGCCGGCTGGCGGCACGGCCTGGAAAGAAACCTTCGCGTCGGGCCAGCCGGGTTACGACACCCCGCAAGCCGGTACGCTGGGTTCGATCGTGTCCAAATCGCTGGAGAACTCCAACGTCAACCTGACCAACGAGCTGGTGGACCTGATCAAGGCCCAGAGCAACTACCAGGCGAACGCCAAGACGATCTCCACCCAGAGCACCATCATGCAGACCATCATTCAGATGACCTGATGCTGTAGCCCTGACGCGCAAGCGAAGCGAAAGCCCCTCAGCCGAGGGGTTTTTTTTGCCTGTCATTTGGCATTTAGCCCTTTTCCCACCACCTGCCCGTTCGAGAGATGACACGCGCTGATTGGAACTGACTACACCGTTCTTTCCACATATCAAGCCGAAAGGCGTTGGATCCTGTCGTTAAAAGGGGCTTGGTATGTGGAATTCATCGGTGCCCGGCCATGGGGCTGGGGGTGTGCGTTATGACGTGGGTGGGGCAGGGCAGCACCTGGGGGGCGTAAGCCGCTCTGAGGACAAAAAGGACGACGTAGATGCCAATAAGGATGTTGTCGGTAAGCTTCTCAGAGAGCTTGATGATGCCGAGAAAACGTCCAAGAGCCAGACCGTCAAGGATCTGCGAGACAAGCTGAATGAACAGCGGAAAGCGCTCGGAGATGAAAAATTCAAAGAAATCCTCGAGCAGCTGAAAAAAGAAATATTTGAGGATTGGCTCACGCGGATGAAGAGGCTGTTTCCGGATCTTTTTCCGGAAGAGGCGATTCCGTCTCCGGCGCCTTCTCCAAAACCATCGCCGGGCGGTGGTGGCGGTGGTGGCGGCGGTAGAGTTAACCCGGAGAATTTTGGCTCCGTAGAGTCCATGAGTAACAAGCCGTTTACCAAAGGGGCTAATTTCACTGACTACAAGCCTGACAATAGCAATCCTGCAAAAAAACCGGGTATGGGCAGAGAAACCGGCAATATCTGGAGTGGTTTCAAACAGGGGCCGGACGGAAACTGCGTCACTGTTTCAGCCATAAAGAGCGCAATGATGAAGTTCGGCCAGAAGCCCACCGATGTTTTCAAGGACGTGAAAGCGTCAGGCGATGGCTATGACGTGCAGATGCGGGACGGGTTTCAGCTCCATTTGAGCAAGGGGCAATTACAGCAGGCGGCACAACAGGCTCGGTTCATGGGGGACGATCCGGCCGTGATGACCGACGCCAACTTCATGTACGCCGCCAGCGCCATGCGGGCTCATATGGAAGGTAATAACGGGCAAGGTTACTGTAACGATCATAACGCTCGCCGAAGCTACATGGATGCGTTGGTGAGCTTGAACGACGGTGAACACGCCAATGAGGGGCTGGATCGTCTGGGCCTCAAAGGCCTGTACCGGCAGACGACGAGCGATGAGCTTGCCAGCGGTGCGTTGGGCGTTGTGAACTACGGCGGCCATTCGATGGCGGTCATTGGCGGCCAGATAGAGCTATGGGGCGGGCGAGGCGGTCGGCCTCAGCGGGAGGATCACGGGGAGGCGTACGCATTTATATAGCTATACAGCGGCAGGTGAAGCGGCATTTCACGCTGCAATAAAACGAAAAAGCCCGTTAACCTCTTATAGGGTTAACGGGCTTTATTCACTCGCTTAGCTTATTGGCAAGCTTCACAATCCGGCTCATCAATCGCGCAAGCCTTCGGCACAGGTGCCGGGCCGGCCGGTGCTGCAAGCACCGAATCATCACCGTGGTTGCCGCTGGAAACAGCGTTCAGCTTGCCGGTGTTGATGGTCGACTTCTCGGTGCTGGTCGCAGCCAGGGCACGGAGGTAGTAAGTGGTTTTCAGGCCACGGTACCAAGCCATGCGGTAGGTCACGTCCAGCTTCTTGCCCGAAGCGCCGGCGATGTACAGGTTCAGCGACTGAGCCTGGTCGATCCACTTCTGACGACGGCTGGCGGCGTCAACGATCCACTTGGTGTCCACTTCGAAGGCGGTCGCGTAGAGCTCTTTGAGTTCTTGCGGGATGCGTTCGATCTGCTGCACGGAACCGTCGTAGTACTTCAGGTCGTTGATCATGACCGAGTCCCACAGGTCGCGGGCTTTAAGGTCGCGAACCAGGTACGGGTTGATCACGGTGAATTCGCCCGACAGGTTCGATTTCACATACAGGTTCTGGTAGGTCGGTTCGATCGACTGCGACACGCCAGTGATGTTGGCGATGGTGGCGGTCGGTGCGATGGCCATGATGTTGGAGTTACGAATGCCTTTCTGCACACGGGCACGTACCGGTGCCCAGTCCAGGGATTCGTTCAGGTCAACGTCGATGTACTTCTGGCCACGTTGCTCGATCAGGATCTGTTGCGAATCCAGCGGCAGGATGCCTTTGGACCACAGCGAACCCTGGAACGTCTCGTAGGCACCGCGCTCATCGGCCAGGTCGCAGGAAGCCTGGATCGCGTAGTAGCTGACCGCTTCCATCGACTTGTCGGCGAACTCGACAGCAGCGTCGGAACCGTAAGGAATGTGCTGCAGGTACAGCGCGTCCTGGAAGCCCATGATGCCCAGCCCGACCGGACGGTGCTTGAAGTTGGAGTTCTTCGCCTGTGGCACCGAGTAGTAGTTGATGTCGATAACGTTATCGAGCATGCGAACGGCGGTGTTCACGGTACGTTCCAGCTTGGCGGTGTCCAGCTTGCCGTTGGTGATGTGGTTCGGCAGGTTGATCGAGCCCAGGTTGCAAACGGCGATCTCGTCCTTGTTGGTGTTCAAGGTGATCTCGGTGCACAGGTTCGAGCTGTGGACCACGCCCACGTGCTGCTGCGGGCTGCGCAGGTTGCACGGGTCTTTGAAGGTCAGCCACGGGTGGCCGGTTTCAAACAGCATGGAGAGCATTTTGCGCCACAGGTCTTTGGCCTGGATGGTCTTGAACAGCTTGATCTTGCCCGGGTACTGGGACAGGGCCTCGTAGTACTCGTAACGCTCTTCGAAGGCCTTGCCGGTCAGGTCGTGCAGGTCCGGTACTTCGGATGGCGAGAACAGGGTCCACGGGCCGTCATCGAAGACACGCTTCATGAACAGGTCCGGGATCCAGTTGGCGGTGTTCATGTCGTGGGTACGACGACGATCATCACCGGTGTTCTTGCGCAGCTCGATGAACTCTTCAATGTCCATGTGCCAGGTTTCCAGGTAGGCACAGACAGCGCCTTTGCGCTTGCCGCCCTGGTTGACCGCTACGGCGGTGTCGTTCACCACTTTCAGGAACGGTACAACGCCCTGGGACTTGCCGTTGGTGCCCTTGATGTACGAACCCAGGGCACGTACCGGGGTCCAGTCGTTGCCCAGGCCGCCGGCGAATTTGGACAACATGGCGTTGTCGTGGATCGCGTGGTAGATGCCCGACAGGTCATCCGGCACGGTGGTCAGGTAGCAGCTGGACAGCTGTGGACGCAGGGTGCCGGCGTTGAACAGGGTCGGGGTCGACGACATGTAGTCGAAGGACGACAACAGGTTGTAGAACTCGATGGCGCGGTCTTCTTTGTGCTTCTCTTCAATCGCCAGGCCCATGGCCACGCGCATGAAGAACACTTGCGGCAGTTCGAAGCGGATACCGTCCTTGTGGATGAAGTAACGGTCGTACAGGGTTTGCAGGCCCAGGTAGGTGAACTGCTGGTCGCGCTCGTGGTTGATCGCCTTGCCGAGTTTTTCCAGGTCGAAGGTGGCCAGGATCGGGTTCAGCAATTCGAATTCAATACCCTTGGCGATGTAGGCAGGCAGAGCCTTGGCGTACAGGTCGGCCATTTCGTGGTGGGTAGCGCTGTCGGCGACGCCGAGGAAGCCCAGGCCTTCGGCACGCAGGGTGTCCATCAGCAGGCGCGCGGTCACGAACGAGTAGTTCGGCTCACGTTCAACCAGGGTGCGGGCGGTCATCACCAGCGCCGTGTTGACGTCGGTCAGGGCCACGCCGTCGTACAGGTTTTTCAGGGTTTCGCGCTGGATCAGGTCACCGTCGACTTCTTCCAGGCCTTCACAGGCCTCGGTGATGATGGTGTTCAGGCGGCCCAGGTCCAGCGGCGCAAACGTGCCGTCAGCCAGGGTGATACGGATCGACGGGTGAGCTTGTACGGCAGCTTCTTCAGCCGGGGTGCGTACAGCGCGTTCCTTGGAACGGGCGTCACGGTAGATCACGTAGTCGCGCGCCACTTTCTGCTCGCCGGCACGCATCAGGGCCAGTTCGACCTGGTCCTGGATTTCTTCGATGTGGATGGTGCCGCCCGATGGCATGCGACGCTTGAAGGTTGCGCTGACTTGTTCGGTCAGGCGGGCAACGGTGTCGTGGATGCGCGACGAGGCAGCAGCGGTGCCGCCTTCAACTGCAAGAAACGCTTTGGTGATGGCGACGGTGATTTTGTCATCGGTGTAAGGAACGACAGTGCCGTTACGCTTGATCACGCGCAATTGGCCAGGTGCGGTGGCGGACAGATCCAGGTTCGAATCAGCGGCCTGCGGCACGGAGCCCTGCGGGTTCTCGCGAGTTGTGTCGGTTTGCATGGGGGGTTGTCTCCACATTCTATATTTATTTGGGCACCATCACGGTGCCCACCGTTCCGTCCTGAAGCACTTACAACAGGCCTTGGCCTGGCATAACAACTTCGGGACAGGAGGAAGGGAGCTCATCGCGCCGCTTCCATGCCGAAGTCTTCGGCTCGGGCCTTTAAAGAACCCTGTGCCGTATTCCTGTTGGGTGACAGTTGCTCGCTTCAAGCACTGCAACACCCGTACCGTTTTTCGCCCTTGTGGCTGGAAAACGGCTGCCATCCGCGTGCGCGGTTTGGGCTTTCAAAAAATGCTTTGGTTCAACCAAACGGGAGCAAGAAAGCACTTGAGTTTCTTGTCTGATCTGTGTTTGGTTTTTCGCTTGAAACCCTACATGTAGGGTTTTTTTAGCGCCGAGGTACAAGATAATGCGTTTTGGGGGTCTTAGCAACGCACTACCTGTGGATAACGCTGTGGGTAAAATGTGTATGAAACATGGAACGCCCGTGTAGGCCGCAGTGCGGCTGGATTGCGCCGTTTGTCACTGAATATTCCAAGGTAAAAACAGCCGATTGGAATTTTGGGGGCGCGAACCCTATCACAAAAAAACGCGATCACCGAATGGATTTCCCGGCTTGTGCTGGAGGGCTGGCCCGTGGCTACAATCGGCCTACTTACAGTCGCTGTTATGCCCTGAAAACATTACAAATAAGGTGCGGCTGGCGAAGTTCAAAATGTGGGAGTCGGGCTTGCCCGCGATAGCATCATCGCGGTCTATTCAGTTACACCGCGTTGATGCTATCGCCGGCAAGCCAGCTCCCACATTCGACCGCATTGTCATGACCACTCTCTCTAACGCGACGAGGATCACCCGTGGAGCAAGAAGCCTGGCAAATATTGATTGTCGAGGACGACGAGCGATTGGCCGAGTTGACCCGTGAATACCTGGAAAGCAACGGCTTGCAGGTGTCGGTAGAAAGCGATGGCGCCCAGGCTGCGGCACGCATCATCGCCGAACAGCCTGACCTGGTGATCCTCGACCTGATGCTGCCCGGCGAAGATGGCCTGAGCATCTGCCGCAAAGTCCGCGAGCGCTATGACGGCGTGATTTTGATGCTCACCGCACGCACTGACGACATGGACCAAGTGCTTGGCCTGGACATGGGCGCCGACGACTATGTGTGTAAACCCGTGCGCCCGCGCTTGTTGCTGGCACGTATCCAGGCCTTGTTGCGGCGCAGCGAGCCCGCGGAACCTGCTGCCGTGGAAAACCAGCGCCGCCTGCAATTTGGCCCATTGGTGGTGGACAACGCCCTGCGCGAAGCCTGGCTGCACGAGGGCGGCATCGAGTTGACCAGCGCCGAGTTCGACCTGTTGTGGCTGTTGGTCGCCAATGCCGGGCGCATTCTGTCGCGCGAAGAAATCTTTATCGCCTTGCGCGGTATTGGCTACGACGGCCAGGACCGCTCCATTGACGTGCGTATCTCACGCATTCGGCCGAAAATCGGCGACGATCCGATCCATCCACGGCTGATCAAGACCATTCGCAGCAAGGGCTACCTGTTCGTCCCCGAAGCCGCCGCCGATATGCCGCTGTGAACTCGATCTTTCTGCGCATCTACGGCGGCATGTGCGCGGCCCTGGTGCTGGTGGCGTTGCTGGGCGTGCTGGCCTTGCACCTGCTCAATGAAGTGCGCAGCGGCCAGTACCGTGAGCGCCTGGCCCACGGCACTTTTGCGCTGATGGGCGACAACCTGCAGCCCATGAGCCCGATCGAGCGCCAGCGCGCCCTGGCGGTGTGGGAGCGTTTGTTGGGCATCCCTCTGGAATTGCGCCCGCTGGCCGATACGCAGTTGGACCTGGGCCAACGCACTCGCCTGCAACGCGGCCAGGTACTGGTAGAGCAGACCGGGCCGCATGCGGCGCGCGTGCTGCGTCTGGTCAGTGAGCAGTCGCAACTGGTACTCACCGGCGAAGTCCAGCAGATCAGCGAACAACTGGCCCGTGCGACTATTTACCTGCTGGCGGACGAACTGGTGCGCTTCCCGGTCGCCGAGCAGCCGCAGAAACTGGCAGATATCAAGGAAGCCAAGGGTTTTGGTTTTGACATGCACCTAATGACCCTGGATGCGGCGGACATGGACGACGACCAGCGGCGTCGAGTGTCGGAAGGCGATACGGTGATGGCCTTGGGCAAGGGCGGCGATTCAATCCGTGTGTTTGCCGGCATGGTCGGTACGCCGTGGGTACTGGAAATCGGCCCGCTGTATCAAATGAGCCCTTACCCGCCGCAATGGCTGATCCTGATCGCGCTGATCAGCCTGACCCTGATTGGTTTGATCGTCTATTTACTGGTGCGTCAGCTTGAGCGACGCCTCAAAGGCCTGGAGGCGGCGGCCACCCGCATTGCCAAAGGTAACCTCGAGGTTCGCGTACCGGCTCGGGGTGCCGACTCGGTGGGGCGCTTGGCGGCTGCCTTTAATGGCATGGCCGAGCACTTGCAGCAATTGCTGGCGATCCAGCGCGAACTGGTGCGCGCGGTCTCCCACGAGCTGCGCACCCCGGTGGCACGCCTGCGCTTTGGTCTGGAGATGATCGGCGACGCCGCCACCCCTGAGGCGCGGCGCAAATATCTGGAAGGCATGGACAGCGACATCCAGGACTTGGACGGCCTGGTGGACGAAATGCTCACCTACGCACGCCTGGAGCAAGGCGCACCGGCGCTGAATTTCCAGCGGGTCGACCTCAATGCGTTACTGGATCAGGTGATCGGCGAATTATCGCCACTGCGCCCGCAGGTCAGCGTAGCCCGAGGCATCTGCCTGTCTTCGGCACATTGGGATGACGCCTGGGTCGACGCCGAGCCGCGCTACTTGCACCGGGCCCTGCAAAATCTGGTGAGCAACGCCATGCGCCATGCCCAGGGCCAGGTGTTGATCAGCTATCAGGTGGGCCAGGTGCGTTGTCGCATCGATGTGGAAGACGACGGGCCTGGCGTGCCGGAAAGCGCCTGGGAGCGGATCTTTACGCCATTCCTGCGTCTGGACGACAGCCGCACCCGTGCGTCGGGCGGGCATGGCCTGGGGTTGTCGATTGTGCGACGGATTATCTATTGGCACGGCGGGCGCGCGTTGATCAGCAAGAGCAATAATTTGGGCGGGGCATGCTTTAGCCTGAGTTGGCCGCGGGATCAGGATAAACCCTGACACTGCTATCGCGGGCAAGCCCGCTCCCACAGTTGGAATGCATTCCCCTGTGGGCGCTGGCTTGCCTGCGACAGCTATCTATCAGGCGCTGATAGCGACCAGGCTCAACAACTGCTCCCCGTCCACCACAAACTGCCCCTCCAACTCCGTGCCATGGCACCACTGTGCAGACAAATCCGTCAGCAACCGCAGCCGCACATACCCAGCCGCCGACCACTCCAACACCTCGGCATGCTCAAAGTAGAAGCGCTTTTGCACGATCGGGTAGAGCGCCTTGAACAGGCTTTCCTTGACCGAGAACGTCAGCGTCACCAGCAAGGCGATCTGCTCGCGGGGCAAGGCGGCCATGCGCTGTAATTCATCGGCAGTGAGAATTTCCCCGGCCAGGCGCTCCGCCCGTTCCAGCGTCAGCACATTCTCCAGGTCCATCCCCAGCCCGCGCCATTGCGCCTTGTGCGCGACAATCGCCGCCGCATGACCGGTGCTGTGGGTGATCGAGCCGCTGATATGCCCGGGCCACACCGGCGCCCGGTCTTCGCCGATGGCCGGCACGCAATCGAGCTGATCAAGCTGTTGCAACGCCGCGCGGGCGCACACGCGGCCGGCGAGGAATTCTGCCTGACGCTTGGCCACCGAGCGCTGGATGCTCGCCGGCGGCGGCACGGCACTGCGCTGGAAGTCGTCGGCGATCAGTAAGGCCGGGTCGAATCGAGTGCTGAGAAACACCGTGCCCGGTAACGGAACGGGCAGCGGCCAGTGGGCATCGAGTGGGGTACAGCAAGCGGGTAGGGGCGTCATGTGCGGTATTTTGCCGAGTTGCCACGCCAGTGGATAGCCCGCAACGATTCAGGCCAGGTTCAGAGCCCGTTCAGGGGGAGTTCAGGGGCGCCTGCGTAGTCTGGCTTCAACAGCCAAACGCGTAGAGGTAAGCACCATGACTGCGATCAAAAAGCTGATGTTGGCGTTAACCATGCTCAGTGCTACGGCCGGGGTCCAGGCTTCGGACGGCGCATTTGCGGCATTTGGTAGCGAAAAAACCAAAAAATCCAGCAACCTGATCCAGCGTGTCAGCTTCGACGATGCGGGCAGTCAGGCCGCGCCGTGGGGGCAGTCGCTGGGGCAAGTCACGCCTCAGCCCGCCTATCGCACCGGCTACGAACACCTGACGGGCCAATACAATGGCATTAAACTGCGCCCGCAAGACTTGCAGGGCCGCTATGATATTCCCCTGTCGGACAGTTGAATCGCCTTGGAGAGCCTTATGAAATTGCTGGTCGTGGAAGATGAGGCGCTGCTGCGTCATCACCTGTTCACCCGCCTGACCGACAGTGGTCATGTGGTCGAAGCCGTGGCCAATGCCGAGGAAGCCCTGTACCAGACCGGGCAATTCAACCACGACCTGGCGATTATCGACCTGGGCCTGCCCGGCATGGGCGGCCTGGACCTGATCCGCCAACTGCGCAGCCAGGCCAAGACCTTCCCGATCCTGATCCTCACCGCGCGCGGCAACTGGCAGGACAAGGTCGAGGGCCTGGCCGCCGGCGCCGACGATTACGTGGTCAAGCCGTTCCAGTTCGAAGAGCTGGAAGCGCGGATGAACGCCTTGCTGCGCCGCTCCAGCGGGTTTACCCAGTCGACCATCGTCGCCGGGCCGCTGCTGCTGGACCTCAATCGCAAGCAAGCCTCTCTGGATGAGCAACCGCTGGCGCTGACCGCCTACGAGTATCGGATTCTCGAATACTTGATGCGTCACCATCAGCAGGTGGTGGCCAAGGACCGCTTGATGGAGCAGCTCTACCCCGATGACGACGAGCGTGATCCGAATGTGATCGAAGTGCTGGTCGGGCGCCTGCGCCGCAAGCTGGAAGGCCCGGCCGGGTTCAAGCCGATCGACACCGTGCGCGGCCTGGGCTACCTGTTCAATGAGCGCTGCCGTTGATTCGCTCGTTACGTGTGCGCTTGATGCTCGCGGCCACCACCCTGGCCGTGCTGTTTATGCTGGGCTTGTTGCCCGCCATGCAAGGCGCGTTCAGCCTGGCGCTGCAGGATTCCATCGAGCAGCGCCTGGCGTCGGACGTCACCACCCTGATATCCGCCGCGCGGGTCGAAAACAACCGCTTGCTGATGCCGGCGCAGTTGCCGGACGAACGCTTCAACCTCACTGACAGCCGCCTGCTCGGTTATATCTACGACCGAGAAGGTCATCTGGTCTGGCGCTCACGGGCGACCCAGGAAGAAAACATCAACTACAAGCCGCGCTATGACGGGCGCGGCAACGAGTTTGCGCGTATTCGCGAGGCCAGTGGCCAAGAGTTCTTCGTGTATGACGTCGAGGTCAAGCTGCTGGGCGGCAAGAGCGCGGCGTTCAGTATCGTGGCGTTGCAACCGGTGCGCGAATACCAGCTGACCCTGGAAGGCCTGCAGGAAAACCTCTACCTCGGGTTTGGCGCGGCCTTGCTCGTATTGCTGACCCTGCTGTGGCTGGGGCTGACCTGGGGCTTGCAAGCCCTGCGGCGCCTGAGTCAGGAACTTGACCAGATCGAAGGCGGCACCCGCGAAAGCCTTACCGAAGAACACCCCCGTGAACTGCTGCGTCTGACCGGCTCCCTCAACCGTTTGCTGCACAGCGAGCGTGAGCAACGTGCGCGTTACCGCGACTCCCTCGACGATTTGGCCCACAGCCTGAAAACCCCGCTGGCCGTGTTGCAGGGTGTGAGCGAAGACATGGCCCAGCGGCCGGAAGAACGCGGTCAGGCCTGGGTATTGCAATCGCAGATCGAACGCATGAGCCAACAGATTGGCTATCAACTGCAGCGCGCCAGCTTGCGCAAAAGTGGCCTGGTGCGTCACCAGGTACGTATCGAGCCGGTGTTGCAAAGCCTGTGTGACACCCTGGATAAGGTTTACCGCGACAAGCGCGTCACCGTGTCTTTTGACTTGCCGCCCGAGTGCGATGTACCGATCGAGAAGGGCGCCTTGCTCGAAATGCTCGGCAACCTGCTGGAAAACGCTTATCGCCTGTGCCTGAGCGAAGTGCGCATCAGCCTGGTGGAGAATCTCGAAGGTATCGAGCTGTGCATTGAAGATGACGGCCCAGGCGTACCGCCCGATCAGCGTGCGCGGATTCTGCAAAGGGGTGAACGGCTGGACCGCCAGCACCCGGGGCAGGGGATCGGCCTGGCGGTGGTCAAGGACATCATCGAAAGCTATAGCGCGCGCCTGACCCTTGGGGATTCGCCATTGGGTGGTGCGGCGTTCAAGATTCACTTCCCGGCTGTTTGATGTGCAGTGGCTGTATCGGCCTCATCGTAGGCAAGCCAGCGCCCACATTTTGAATGTATGCACGCATCAAAGGTGGGAGCCGGGCTTGCCCGCGATGAGCATAGGTATCTACGCAACTCTTTGTGTCGCTTTAAGACTTTGAGGGGGTTAGGTAGATTGAGTACATATCCGTTGCTGCGGTAACGGCGGCTTAGGGTTCCGCCCTTACGGCGGGTCACTTTTGGCAAACGCCCCAAAAGTAACCAAAAGGTCTTTGCCCCACCACTCGGTGCCTCGCCCAGGCTCGGCATGCCCTCACTCCGGCTTGAATCCGTGGGCCGCCGCGATGGGCCAAGGATGGCCCATGGCGGCGGCCCACGGTCCAAAGCCTGCGTGAGGGCACACCGAGCCTAGGCGAGGTGCCGAGTGGTGGGGCAAAGACCTTTTGGTTACTTTTGGGGCTCTTTTCCAAAAGTGACCCGCCGTAAGGGCGGAACCCATGTCAGCCGTTACCGCAGCAACGGATATGTACTCAGCACCCCCCGACAACCACAGCACTCAACCCGTAAAAAAAGATGTGTAGATACCTATGCCGCGATGAGGCCCACCCAGGTAACCCCCTCTAACTCTCTTGCGCCCGATACGCCCCCGGCGTCAGTCCCGTCCACTTCTTGAACGCCCGATGAAACGCCGACGGTTCGGAAAAACCCAACTGCTCGGCGATCTCCTGCAAAGACAAATTTGCTCGCCCCAAATGGTAGATGGCGATGTCTCGCCGCAACTCATCCTTGAGCGCTTGAAAGCTGGTGCCTTCTTCACGCAAATGCCGGCGCAGGGTCTGCACACTGATGTGCAGGTGCTGCGCGACGGCTTCAAGGTCTGGCCAAGGGCTGCGGTCGCGGCTGAGCAAGCGGCGTAACTGGCTGCTCAGGCTGTCGCCTTCATCCGGCCGGGACAGCAGGTCGGCGGGGGAATGCTCAAGAAAGTGCTTGAGGGTCCGCTCGTCCTGCAGCAGCGGCAGGCTCAGGTAGCGACTGGGAAATACCAGGCTGCTGTGCGGCGCACCGAACACCTGAGGGCAGGGGAAGAGCAGGTCATATTCGCCGGCATGCGCCGGCATCGCGTAGCTGAATGTTGCCTGATGCAGCCGGATGCGCTGGCCGATCAACCAACTGCCCAAGCGATGCCAGATCACCAATAGGCATTCAGTGAGGAAGTGATCCGGGTCCCACAGCTGCGAATCGTCCAGGCTCAAGCGGGCCATGTCGCCTTCTTTTGTCAGCTGCCAGCGCGGACCCTGTGGGAATAGGCTATAAAATAATAAGCCGCGTTCCAGAGCCTTCTCCAGGGTGCGGCAATGAATCAGCGCGTGGCACATCATGGCGAAGGTGCCGCGCTTACTCGGGCCTTCGGCAAACCCCAGGTATTCGTCATCAAGCGCCAGCCACAGCATTTGCAGCAGCCGGGTGAATTGTTCCGGGGCGATGCGGGCGCGGGGCTCGGTGAGCAACTCCGGGGTAATGCCTATCTGGAGCAACAAACCCGAATAGTCGTAACCCGCCCGGCGCGCACCGCCGAGGGCGGCTCGGGCGTAGTGGCTGGCGATGGTACGTTCACGCATGTGAGGGCCTCGTCCATGGAGTGACGGATGTTAGTCATCACCGAGAGGGGCGACAAGGCGGATATCCGCCAAATTGTAGGACGGGATGGGGTGAGTGGGCGGATTTCCGCCATGTTGCCCGTGGCCCCTGTGGGCCCACGTAAACCCCCGGCCCTGATGTCTAAAGGCCTTCAGGGATTTTGAGCAAAGTGGCACGGCGTTTGCGATAAAGATTACAGCGCAGGCTTGTTCCTACAGACCAGGCCTCGCAAACAACAAATCCCTCCAGTGCAGGAGGGTTCGCAATTCAAGTGTCGTGGGCATGGCGGATATTTGCCACACGGTGCGATTGAGGAACTTTGCAATGACGACTCGTCAGCCACTGTACAAATCCCTGTATTTCCAGGTGATCGTTGCAATCGTTATCGGTATTTTGCTCGGTCACTTCTACCCGCAGACCGGTGTGGCCCTCAAGCCACTGGGTGACGGCTTCATCAAGCTGATCAAAATGGTCATCGCCCCTATCATCTTCTGCACCGTTGTCAGCGGCATCGCTGGCATGCAAAGCATGAAATCGGTCGGCAAAACCGGCGGCTACGCGCTGCTCTACTTCGAAGTTGTTTCCACTATCGCCCTGCTGATCGGCTTGGTCGTGGTCAACGTTGTGCAGCCGGGCGCCGGCATGCACATCGACGTCGCTACCCTGGATGCGTCCAAAGTCGCTGCCTACGTGACTGCCGGTGCAGACCAGAGCGTGGTTGGCTTCATCCTCAATGTGATCCCGAACACCATCGTCGGCGCCTTCGCCAACGGCGACATCCTGCAAGTGCTGATGTTCTCGGTCATCTTCGGTTTTGCCCTGCATCGCCTGGGTGCGTACGGCAAGCCGGTGCTGGATTTCATTGATCGCTTCGCCCACGTGATGTTCAACATCATCAACATGATCATGAAGCTCGCGCCACTCGGTGCCCTGGGCGCCATGGCGTTCACCATCGGCGCCTACGGTGTAGGTTCCCTGGTGCAACTGGGCCAGTTGATGATCTGCTTCTACATCACCTGCATTCTGTTCGTGGTTGTGGTGCTGGGCGCCATCTGCCGCGCGCACGGTTTCAGCGTGTTGAAGCTGGTTCGCTACATCCGTGAAGAACTGTTGATCGTACTGGGCACTTCCTCCTCCGAATCCGCACTGCCACGCATGCTGATCAAGATGGAGCGTCTGGGCGCGAAGAAATCCGTAGTAGGCCTGGTGATTCCGACTGGCTACTCCTTCAACCTCGACGGTACTTCGATCTACCTGACCATGGCTGCCGTGTTCATCGCCCAGGCGACCGACACCCACATGGACATCACCCACCAGATCACCCTGCTGCTGGTGCTGCTGCTGTCCTCCAAAGGCGCTGCAGGCGTGACCGGTAGCGGCTTCATCGTGCTGGCTGCGACCCTGTCGGCCGTTGGTCACCTGCCGGTTGCCGGCCTGGCGCTGATCCTGGGTATCGACCGCTTCATGTCTGAAGCCCGCGCACTGACCAACCTGGTGGGTAACGCCGTTGCCACCCTCGTTGTGGCCAAGTGGGTCAAGGAACTGGACACCGACAAGCTGCACAGCGAGTTGGCGTCCGGCGGTACCGGCATCTCCGACACCCGTCCGGAAGATGACCTGGGTGTGGCCGAAGGTCCTGCCCCTGCTGCTGTAAAGTAACAGGCTGATGGCGTGAACTGACGCCGAAGCCACTCGCAAACGCCCCGACTTGTTCGGGGCGTTTGCGTTTGTGCCCGGCCACTTTTGGAATCTTTTGCTTTACAGTCAATCAATACGTCATCAATAACGCGGCGGAGGTTGGATGGATAGCGTGGATCTGAATGTCCTGCGCAGCGTGCTCCAATGGCGCCGCGCCGGGCAGCGAGTAGTGTTGTATAGCGTGGTCCAGACCTGGGGCAGTGCGCCGCGCCCACCGGGGGCGATGTTGGCCTTGCGCGGCGATGGTGTGGTAATCGGGTCGGTGTCCGGCGGCTGCATCGAGGATGACTTGATCGCGCGGTTGCAGGATGGCCGATTGGTGGATGACGGCCCGCCGGTACAGTTGGTGACCTACGGCGTTACCCGCGATGAGGCGGCGCGTTTTGGCCTGCCTTGTGGCGGTACGTTGCGCCTGACGGAAGAGCGCGTGGACGACTGGCGTTGGGTCGCTGAACTGCTGGAGCGTTGCGAGGCGCATGAAGTCGTCGCCCGAGAGCTGGACCTGGCCACCGGCATGGTGAGCTTGAGTGCTGCGAGCAAGACAGATGCGGTGACCTTCGATGGCGAACGCTTACGCGCCATCTACGGCCCACGCTGGCGCTTGTTGTTGATCGGTGCGGGGCAACTGTCGCGTTATGTGGCGGAAATGGCGCGGTTGCTGGATTTCGAAGTGCTGATCTGCGACCCGCGCGAAGAGTTCGTCCACGGTTGGGAAGAGCAACATGGCCGTTTTGTGCCAGGCATGCCCGATGAGGCGGTGCTGAATATCCAGACCGACGAGCGCACGGCCATCGTCTGCCTGACCCACGATCCGCGGTTGGACGACATGGCGTTGCTGACGGCGTTGAATTCCAGTGCGTTCTATATCGGCGCGCTCGGTTCGCGGCTTAATAGCCAAAAGCGCCGCGAGTACCTGGCTGCGCTGGGCTTGTCGCCGGAGGCGATCGCACGATTGCATGGGCCGATCGGTTTGCATATCGGCAGCCATACGCCGTCGGAGATTGCGTTGTCGTTGATGGCGGAAATTGTCGCGATCAAGAATGGCGTGGCGCCAGTGCAAAAAAAGCCACTGCCAATGGCGGTTGAATGACGGTCACAGCGATTGTGCTGGCGGCCGGGCAGGGAAGTCGTTTTCGGGCTGAGGCGGGCGCGGATCAGGATAAATTGCTGGCTGATTGCTTGGGGCGCGATGGCGTGACACGGCCGGTGATCGAACAGGTGCTGGTGAATTTGCCTGAGCACGTGGTGAAGCGCTGGGTCGTGACCTCGCCGGATCGCCTGGAGGTGATTCGCCTGGCGCAGGCCCATGGCTGCGACGTGTTGCTGCTGCACTCGGCCGGCATGGGTGACAGTCTCGCGGCAGCCGTTGCGGCCAGCGGTTCAGCGGAGGGTTGGCTCGTGGTGTTGGGGGATATGCCGTTTATTCAGTCCTCGAGTATCGAGCGGGTGATTGACGCGCTGGAGGAGAGTGGCATCAGCGTGCCCGTACATGCGGGTGAATATGGGCATCCGGTGGCGTTTGATCGTGCGTTTGGGCCGGGCTTGATGGCACTGGTCGGTGACCGTGGCGCCAAGCCGTTATTGGCCGGCGCGAAGGTTGTGGAGGTTCAGGTGCATGACCGTGGCGTGCTTTGGGATGTGGATCTGCCGCACAGGTTGAGTTTCAGCGCGGACTAAACGCGGGGGCGGGCATCTCGCCAATGCGCAGTGCCAGTCAATGAGTCTGGTGACTGATCCAGCGCTTTCGCGAGCAAGCCCGCTCCCACACGGGGATCTCCACAAGGCTTACGTTAATCGCCCATAAAAAAGCCCCGCCTGATCACTCAGGCGGGGCTTTTTAGTGGCGGATGGAATCAGACGAAGGGTTTAGGTTCGTGCTCTTCTTCCAAAGCCTTGTGCTCAACCACAGCTTCAACGACCGGGGCTGGCGCCTCGACCACTTCGGCAGCAGCCGGTGCGGCAGCGGCTGCAGCAGCGGCTGCTTCAGCTTCCTTGCGACGACGACGCACTTCACGTGGGTCGTTCGGCGCGCGGCCGTTATCGGTCAGGGCGCTGGCAGGAGCGGCTTCAACCACCGGAGCGGCGACCTCGGCAACCACTGGCTCAACCACTGGCGCTTCAACCACTGGCGCAGGCACCACGACCGGGGCAGCTTCAACCACGTCGGCAACCGGGGCCGATGCCTCTTCTGCCACTGGGGCAGGGGTTGGCGCTTCAACCGGTGCGGCTGGCTCGGCAGTCCACTGGAAGGCGGTCTGTTCTTCGCGAACTTCACGCACTGCCGGGGCAGCTTCTTCAACAACCGGTGCTTCAACGGCGGCTTCAACCACTGGCTGAGCTTCAACCACCGGTGCAGGCTCAACAGCAACCACTTCCACTTCTGGTTGGGCTTCGCGAACCGGCGCAACTTCCACTTCCGGAACCGCTGGGGCTTCGATCGGGGTGATTGCTTCGACTACAGGGGTTTCAACTGCCGGGGCTTCAGCGATTGGCGCTTCTACAGCTGCTGTCTCTTCGACGGCAGCAGTAGCGCGTTCAGCTTGCTCGTGAGCCTGGGCTTCAGCCGGTGCGCTGATAACGGTGCTGGCGACGGCAGCCGTCACAGCCAGGCCGGCAGCCAGTTCGGCGCCGGTTGGTTCTGCGGTTGCGGCTTCAGTGTGCTCGCCGGTCTCTTCCGAGCCTTCGATCACATTGCCATTGGCATCACGCTGACGCTCACGACGGTTGCTGCGACGACGCTGGCCACGGGAGCGGCGGCGTGGACGATCGCCTTCGGCGTTGTCCTGGCCATCTTCCTGCAACTGCTCTTCGCCGGTCAGCACTTCTTCATCTTCTTCGCTGGCGGCAGCGGCTTGCTCGGCGCGTGGTTGACGCTCTTCACGCGGTGGGCGCGGCTGGCGCTCTTCACGTGGGGCGCGTTCTTCACGCGGCTGGCGAGCCGGACGTTCTTCGCTGGCAGCTTCGGCAGCAACGGCCGGTGCGGCGTCCAGCGGCTCGCGCAGTTCACGCACACGTTCTTCGCGCTCGCCACGTGGCTTGCGATCTTCACGCGGTGCGCGCGGAGTACGTGGTGCGCGCTCTTCACGCGGTGCACGTTCTTCACGGGCTACGGTTGGGGTTTCTTCACGGGCTTCGCGAGGTGCACGCTCTTCACGTGGCGCGCGCTCTTCACGCGGTGCACGTTCTTCGCGAGGCTTGCGCTCTTCGTCACGGCGACCGTTGCGGTTACGGCTTTGCTGGCGACCGTTGCGACGTTCTTCGTTACGGGCCGGACGTTCGGCGGCTGGTTTTTCAACCACAACCGGAGCCACAGGCTCTTCTTTGGTGGCGAACAGGCTCACCAGCGACTTCACCAGGCCTTTGAACAGGCTTGGCTCAGGCATGGCGGCAGGGGCGGCAACCGGTGCAGCCACTTCGGTCGGAACCGGTGCATTGGCGCGCGCCGGTGCAGTCTTCACGGCAGCTTCCTGGCGAACCAGTGTGCGGGTTGCGGCGGCCGGCTGGACTTCTTCGACTTCCGCAGCGGCAGCAGCGATTTCGTAGCTGGACTGGCCGCTGTGAGCTTCCGGGCTGTCATCGCGCAGGCGCTGCACTTCGAAGTGCGGCGTTTCGAGGTGATCGTTCGGCAGGATGACGATACGGGCACGGGTGCGCAGTTCAATCTTGGTGATCGAGTTGCGTTTTTCGTTGAGCAGGAAGGCTGCAACCGGGATCGGCACTTGTGCGCGGACTTCGGCGGTGCGGTCTTTCAGGGCTTCTTCTTCGATCAGGCGCAGGATCGCCAGGGACAGCGATTCAACGTCACGGATGATGCCGGTGCCGTTGCAACGCGGGCAGACGATGCCGCTACTTTCACCCAGGGATGGGCGCAGGCGCTGACGGGACATTTCCAGCAGGCCGAAGCGCGAGATACGGCCAACTTGTACGCGGGCGCGGTCAGCTTCCAGGCATTCGCGGACTTTCTCTTCCACGGCGCGCTGGTTCTTGGCCGGGGTCATGTCGATGAAGTCGATCACGATCAGGCCGCCGATATCACGCAGGCGCAGCTGGCGGGCGATTTCTTCAGCCGCTTCCAGGTTGGTCTGCAGGGCGGTTTCTTCGATGTCGCTACCTTTGGTAGCGCGCGCCGAGTTGATGTCGATGGACACCAGGGCTTCGGTCGGGTCGATAACAATGGAGCCGCCGGAAGGCAGTTCGACGACGCGCTGGAAGGCGGTCTCGATCTGGCTTTCGATCTGAAAACGGTTGAACAGCGGAACGCTGTCTTCGTACAGCTTGATCTTGCTGGCGTACTGCGGCATCACCTGGCGGATAAAGGTCAGGGCTTCGTCCTGGGCTTCAACGCTGTCGATCAGCACTTCGCCGATGTCCTGGCGCAGGTAATCGCGGATGGCGCGGATGATCACGTTGCTTTCCTGGTAGATCAGGAATGGCGCGGAACGATCCAGGGACGCTTCTTTGATAGCGGTCCACAGTTGCAGCAGGTAGTCGAGGTCCCACTGCATTTCTTCGCTGCTGCGGCCAAGGCCGGCAGTGCGAACGATCAAGCCCATGTCGGCCGGTGCAACCAGGCCGTTCAGCGCTTCACGCAACTCGTTGCGCTCTTCGCCTTCGATGCGACGGGAAATGCCGCCGGCACGTGGGTTGTTCGGCATCAGGACCAGGTAACGGCCAGCCAGGCTGATGAACGTGGTCAGGGCTGCGCCCTTGTTGCCACGTTCTTCTTTTTCGACCTGAACGATGACTTCCTGGCCTTCGCTCAGGACGTCCTTGATGTTCACGCGGCCTTCAGGGGCTTTCTTGAAGTATTCGCGGGAGATTTCTTTGAGGGGCAGGAAGCCGTGGCGCTCGGAGCCGAAATCGACAAAGGCAGCCTCAAGGCTTGGTTCGATGCGAGTAATACGGCCTTTATAGATGTTGGCCTTCTTTTGCTCGCGTGCACCGGATTCGATGTCCAGGTCGTAGAGGCGTTGGCCATCTACCAGTGCAACACGCAACTCTTCGGGTTGAGTTGCGTTAATCAGCATTCTTTTCATGTTGTACCGTCGGTTTCCGGGCTGCCGGAAACGGCGTTCGGCACACACGACTTCTCACGGTCGGTGTCAGGTGCGTCAAGAGTGGTTGGCCACTCCAGTGTCCAGCAATACCCGCCAATGTGGGCCGGTATCGCGACGGACGCGTCCTGCTTGTTAGCGGTGGTGACAAAGGCACCACTTCAACAAAAGCTAAGGTCAGGAGGAGGAATCAACCGGCGACTGTGGACGAGATGAAGCGTCTAAATATAAGCCTAGTGCTACACGGTCCGACGGTTGTGCATCTCCACCCTACACGTATCCCTGATAATTCGGGTGCTGCCGCGCGCAGAATCCGCAGCGGGTTGGCATTTACCGTGTTCTCCAATGGGGAGTCCACGCTCATGGCTAAACAAGACTAGGTGTGGGCGATTGCGCTCTCACTCAGCTCTTAACAGGCGTTGTTTCCGAAGTATTCGCCATGGTCTGGCTCAAGACTGACTGCACTTTGTGAACTGGCCGTAAATATCGGCGCAGAACGCGAGTATTCACTCTGCTTTCTGCACTCGCTTCAGGCCTCATGTCACCTGCGCTTGTTACAATCTTGAGCCTTCCAAGGTGGCGAAAGCCCCGTAGGACGGCCTCGCGTCCTGATGAATTGCGATGGTCAGGGCCGGCAATTTGCCGCAAGTCCTCTGTCCAGGCCGCTTTTGGCGGCGTTCGCGACTATAGCAGCAATGATTAAGTGCTTCAATTCCATAAAAAATTGTTATCATCGCCGCCATGACGACTACCGCCCCCCAGACCCCCAGCGTCCAGCTGCTTGAGGTCTCGCCGGAATATGCCGGCCAACGCATTGACAACTTTCTCCTGGCCAGGCTCAAAGGCGTGCCCAAGACCTTGATCTACCGCATCTTGCGTAAAGGCGAAGTGCGCGTGAACAAGGGTCGGATCAAGCCCGAGTACAAGCTGCAGGCGGGCGATATCGTCCGTGTGCCGCCCGTGCGCGTGCCTGAGCGCGACGAGCCCGTGCCACTGGCCCAAGGCCTGTTGCAGCGCCTTGAAGCCTCGATTGTCTTCGAAGACAACAAACTGATCGTGATCAACAAGCCTTGCGGTATTGCGGTTCACGGTGGCAGCGGCCTGACGTTCGGCGTGATCGAGGCCTTTCGTCAGTTGCGGCCGGATGCCAAGGAGCTGGAACTGGTTCATCGCCTTGACCGTGACACGTCGGGCCTGTTGATGATCGCCAAAAAACGCAGCATGTTGCGCCACCTGCACACCGCCCTGCGTGGCGATGGCGTGGATAAGCGCTACATGGCGTTGGTACGGGGCAATTGGGCCAGTTCCATCAAGAGCGTCCGCGCGCCGTTGCAGAAGAGCAACCTGCGCTCCGGCGAGCGTATGGTCGAAGTGGACGAGGAGGGCAAAGAAGCCCTGACCCTGTTCAAGGTGCTGCGCCGTTTCGGCGACTTCGCCACCTTGGTCGAGGCCAAGCCGGTGACCGGTCGTACCCACCAGATTCGCGTGCATACGCTGCACGCCGGTCACTGCATTGCGGGCGACACCAAGTACGGCGACGAGGATTTCTCCAAGGAAATTCGCGACCTGGGCGGCAAGCGCCTGTTCCTGCACGCCTACATGCTGACGGTGCCGTTGCCCGATGGCGGTGAGCTGAAGCTGCAGGCACCGGTCGATGAGATGTGGGCCAAGACCGTGGAGCGTTTGAGTGTCGCACCTTGATTACAAGCTGCTGATCTTCGATTGGGACGGCACCCTGTGTAACTCCATTGGTCGGATTGTTGAAGCGATGCACATGGCCTCCACCCGTTCAGGCTTCGAGTTGTGCAGCGATCTGGCCGTCAAGGGCATTATCGGCCTGGGGTTACCTGAGGCGATCCGCACGTTGTACCCGCAAATCGGCGACGAAGAGCTGGTAGCGTTTCGGCAGCACTACGCTGATCACTACATCGCGCTGGAAGCTGAGCCTTCGCCGTTGTTTGAAGGCGTGCGGCAATCCCTGGAGGCGTTCCGCGCCGAGGGGTATCACCTCGCGGTCGCCACCGGCAAGGCCCGTCGTGGGCTGGATCGGGTGCTGCAGGCCCATGGCTTTGAAGATTATTTCGACATCACCCGTGCGGCGGATGAAACCGCCAGCAAACCCCATCCTCTGATGCTGGAGCAGATCCTGGCTCATTGCGGCGTCGCGCCGCGCCAGGCATTGATGGTGGGCGATGCTTCCTTCGATCTGATGATGGCGCGCAATGCCGGCATGGACAGCGTGGCGGTCAGCTATGGTGCCCAGGCGGCCGCTGCCTTGCAGCAATATGAGCCCAGGCTGACGATTGATCATTTTTCTGAACTGCAGGCCTGGCTCAGCCGGGCCCAATAAGTCTTTGCTGGGGTTAATGGCATGAGTGACGAGTGGAAAGCGCCCGAAAAGGCCGAGAGCGGTGATGACAAAAGCTGGAAGCTGCTGGAGAAGACGCTACTGGCCAGCGTCCAGGAGCAGCGCCGTTCCAGGCGTTGGGGGATTTTCTTCAAGCTGCTGACCTTTGTTTACCTGCTTGCCATGCTGGCGCTGTTCAGTCCGCTGATGGACATCGAGAAAGGCGCCACCCGTGGCAGCAACTACACCGCTTTGATCGAAGTTCGTGGGGTGATTGCCGACAAGGAGTCCGCCAGCGCCGACAATATCGTCAGCAGCCTGCGTGCTGCGTTTGAAGACCCCAAGGTCAAAGGCGTGATCCTGCGCATCAACAGTCCGGGTGGCAGCCCTGTGCAGTCGGGTTATGTGTATGACGAGATTCGGCGTCTGCGCGCATTGCATCCGGACATCAAGCTGTACGCAGTGATTTCCGACCTGGGCGCCTCGGGCGCCTATTACATCGCGAGCGCCGCTGACCAGATCTATGCCGACAAGGCCAGTCTGGTCGGCTCTATCGGTGTAACGGCGGCCGGTTACGGGTTTGTCGGCACCATGGAGAAGTTGGGTGTGGAGCGTCGCACCTACACCTCGGGTGAGCACAAGTCATTCCTGGACCCGTTCCAGCCGCAAAAAGCCGACGAGACCCAGTTCTGGCAGGGCGTGCTCGACACGACTCACCGTCAGTTCATTGCGAGCGTGAAGCAAGGGCGTGGGGATCGTCTGAAGGATAAAGACCATCCGGAGCTGTTCTCCGGGTTGGTGTGGTCGGGCGAGCAGGCGTTGCCGCTGGGTTTGATCGATGGCCTGGGCAGTGCCAGTTCGGTGGCGCGGGATGTGATTGGCGAGAAAGAGCTGGTGGATTTCACTGTTCAGGAGTCGCCGTTTGACCGCTTCTCCAAGAAGCTCGGCGCCAGCGTGGCAGAGAAACTGGCTTTGTACATGGGCTTTCAAGGCCCGACGCTGCGCTGAAATCTCAAGGCCTGTGTCGATAAATGTGGGAGGGGGCTTGCTCCCGATAGCAGTGGATCAGCCAGCTTATCTGTAACTGACTCGCCGCAATCGGGAGCAAGCCCCCTCCCACATTTGGTTTTGCGCTGGTTTTAAGGGATTTGCACGCCTTCAGCCAGCAGCATGTCCACCAGTCGAATCAGTGGCAGGCCGACGAGGCTGGTGGCATCCGCCCCTTCGGTGCTTTGAAACAGGCTCACACCCAGTCCTTCAGCCTTGAAGCTACCGGCGCAGTCGTAGGGCTGCTCAATGCGCAAGTAGCGCTCAATGCGCTGGGCGTCCAGCACACGCATGTGCACGGTAAACGCCACGCAGTCCACCTGGCAGTGCCCGGTCTCGCTGTTAAGCAGTGCAAGGCCCGTCAGGAAGCTCACGCGCTTGCCGCTGGCGGCAAGCAATTGTTCACGGGCGTTCTCGAAAGTATGCGGCTTGCCGATGATCCTGCCTTCCAGTGCGGCGACCTGATCGGAGCCAATAATCAAATGCCCGGGATGGCGGTCGGCGAGGGCGCGGGCTTTCTCTTCGGCCAGGCGCTTGACCAGCTCAATTGCGGACTCATTTGCACGATGGCTTTCGTCGATATCCGGCGAGCTGCAAATGAACGGCAGGTGCAGGCGGCTCAGCAATTCCCGGCGATAAACCGAGCTGGATGCGAGTAATAAAGGCAGCATTAGCGTCTCCTCAAGGCAGTCAGGGATTCTAGCGGGGCGACCAGCTGACGCACAGGGCTGAATTTCCTTTGACATGGCTGGGTGCATCCCTATAATGCTGCGCCTATGTTGAATGACCCGATTCCACCTCACGTTGACCCGCGCAAATTGGCAGATCGTGGCACTTCCCTTCAAGGTGAATTGCTGCTGGCCGATTTGGAGAGACTCTGCGACCCGCTTTCCGACACTGTCGGTACGGTGCAGGCCAAATTTGTTTTTGAACGAGATGAACGTAAATCTGTGGTAATCCACAGCTTTATCGACACCGAAGTCAAAATGGTTTGCCAGCGTTGTCTTGAGCTGGTCACCCTGCCGATCCACAGCGAATGCAGTTATGCCGTGGTGAAGGAGGGTGCGAATACCCAGTCGTTGCCGAAAGGTTATGACGTGCTGGAACTGGGCGAAGATCCTTTGGATCTGCATGCACTGATCGAGGAGGAGCTTTTGCTCGCCTTGCCCATTGTGCCTGCTCATCATCCGGAAGAATGCCAGCAGCCGGAGGGTCTCGATGACGAGGCCGAACCGAGCGAGGACGAGGTAACGCGGTCCAACCCGTTCAGTGTATTGGCGCAGTTAAAGCGTGACCCAAACGTTTAGGAGTTAATCAATTATGGCTGTTCAGCAGAACAAAAAATCCCGTTCCGCCCGTGACATGCGTCGTTCGCACGATGCCCTGACGGCGAGCACTCTGTCTGTAGAAAAAACCACCGGTGAAATTCACCTGCGTCACCACGTATCGCCAGAAGGCGTATACCGTGGTCGTAAAGTGATCGACAAGGGCGCTGACGAGTAATCACTTGTCTGCTCAAGTCATCGCGATTGACGCAATGGGCGGGGACTTCGGTCCCCGCAGCATTGTTCAGGCCTGCATTGCCAGCCTGTCTGCAACGCCCTCGCTGCACCTGACCCTCGTCGGTCAACCCCCCCTTCTTGAAGAATTGATTGCCAGCCATCCGGCGGTGGATCGCGCGCGCCTGACTGTTACAGCGGCCAGCGAAACCATCAGCATGGATGAAAAGCCGGCGGTCGCCCTTCGCGGCAAGCCTGATTCTTCAATGCGGGTGGCGCTTGAGTTGTTGCGTGATGGCAAGGTGCAAGCCTGTGTCAGTGCCGGCAACACCGGAGCGTTGATGGCGTTGTCGCGGCATGTGCTCAAGACGCTGCCCGGTATCGATCGGCCGGCGATGGTCGCGGCGATTCCCACGCAGAAAGGCTATTGCCAGTTGCTCGACCTGGGCGCAAACGTCGATTGCAGCGCCGAGCACTTGTTTCAGTTCGCTGTGATGGGCTCGGTGGCCGCAGAGGCGCTGGGTGTGGCTCGTCCGCGTGTGGCCCTGCTGAATATCGGCACCGAAGACATCAAGGGCAACCAACAGGTCAAGCTCGCTGCCAGCCTGTTGCAAGGGGCTCGAGGCTTGAATTACATCGGTTTCGTCGAAGGTGACGGTTTGTACCGGGGCGAGGCGGATGTGGTGGTGTGTGACGGGTTTGTCGGCAATATCCTGCTCAAGTCCAGCGAGGGCCTGGCGACAATGATCGCCACGCGTATCGAGGCCTTGTTCAAGCAGAACCTGGCGTCACGTTTGGTGGGCGCCCTGGCGCTGCCGTTGATGCGCCGCTTGCAGGCTGACCTCGCGCCGGCGCGGCACAACGGTGCAAGCTTTCTCGGGCTGCAGGGCATTGTGGTGAAAAGCCACGGCTCGGCCGGTGTGCAGGGCTTTCAGAGTGCGATTGCGCGAGCGCTGATCGAGATTCAGGAAAACCTGCCGCAACGCTTGCGCGGCCGTCTTGAGGATCTGTTGCCTTAGGCGAATTGGCCTGGGAGTGCTTAAATGTGACCGGCCAGTTCAATAGACCATCCAACTTGTCAGTTTCGTGCGCTCCCACCGTAGGGGCGCGCATTTTTGACGACCAGATCATTAGGGGCTTGTTACATGTCTACATCCCTCGCATTCGTCTTTCCAGGGCAGGGTTCGCAGTCCCTCGGCATGTTGGCCGAGCTGGGCGCGCAACATCCGCTGATCCTGGAAACCTTCAAGGAAGCTTCCGATGCCCTGGGTTACGACCTGTGGGCACTGACCCAGCAGGGGCCGGAAGAACAACTCAATCAAACCGATAAAACCCAGCCAGCCATCCTGACCGCTTCGATCGCCCTGTGGCGCTTGTGGCTGGCGGAAGGCGGCGCGCGCCCGGCTTACGTGGCCGGTCACAGCCTGGGCGAATACAGCGCGCTGGTGGCTGCGGGCAGCCTGACCCTCGCTGAAGCGGTCAAGCTGGTCGAGCGTCGTGGTCAGTTGATGCAAGAAGCCGTTCCGGCCGGGCAGGGCGGCATGGCCGCTATCCTGGGGCTGGACGATGCCGTTGTGATCGAGGCCTGCAGCGAGGCGGCCCAGGGCGACGTGGTCAGTGCAGTGAACTTCAACTCCCCTGGTCAGGTGGTGATCGCCGGCGCCAAGGCGGCTGTTGAGCGTGCCATCGAAGGCTGCAAGGCCCGTGGCGCCAAGCGCGCCTTGCCATTGCCGGTGAGCGTGCCGTCCCACTGTGAGCTGATGCGCCCGGCCGCCGAGCGTTTTGCCGAGTCCATCGCCGCCATCAATTGGCAGGCGCCGCAGATCCCGCTGGTGCAGAACGTCAGCGCGGCCGTGGCCGTCGACCTCGACACCCTCAAGCGCGACCTGCTGGAGCAACTCTACAAGCCGGTGCGTTGGGTCGAGTCGGTCCAGACCCTGGCTGCCAACGGCGCCACCGAGCTGGTTGAGTGTGGCCCGGGAAAGGTCCTGGCCGGCCTGAACAAGCGTTGCGCCGACGGCGTATCCACCGCCAACCTCAATACACCTGACGCCTTCGCTGCCGCTCGTGCGGCGCTGGCCTGAACCCTGAAATTAGGAGAAGCCTGCATGAGTCTGCAAGGTAAAGTTGCACTGGTTACCGGCGCCAGCCGTGGTATTGGCCAGGCGATTGCCCTCGAACTGGGCCGTCAGGGCGCTGTTGTGATCGGCACCGCTACTTCCGCTTCGGGTGCCGAGCGTATCGCCGCCACCTTGAAGGAAAACGGCGTGCAGGGCACCGGCCTTGAGCTGAACGTGACCAGTGATGAGTCGGTTGCTGCTGTATTGGCCCAGATCACTGCACAATTTGGCGCGCCGGCTATTCTGGTAAACAACGCTGGTATCACCCGCGACAACCTGATGATGCGTATGAAAGACGACGAGTGGTACGACGTGGTCGATACCAACTTGAACAGTCTGTTTCGCCTGTCTAAGGGGGTTTTGCGCGGCATGACCAAGGCGCGTTGGGGCCGAATTATCAATATTGGCTCTGTAGTGGGTGCCATGGGCAACGCAGGCCAAGTAAACTACGCAGCCGCCAAAGCCGGTCTGGAAGGTTTCAGTCGTGCATTGGCACGTGAAGTCGGTTCGCGGTCGATTACGGTCAACTCGGTAGCCCCAGGGTTCATCGACACCGATATGACCCGTGAACTGCCGGAAGCACAGCGTGAAGCTTTGCTGACACAGATTCCGCTGGGCCGTCTGGGCCAGGCTCAAGAGATCGCGAATGTGGTCACTTTCCTGGCATCCGACGGTGCGGCATACGTGACTGGGGCTACAATCCCGGTGAACGGCGGGATGTACATGAGTTAAATTGTGACGGATCGCTTCAAAAAAATGTCATACGAGCTGTCTAAAATCCGTTATAAAGCTGCAACTTAATTTATAGGCAGGTGGTCTGCCGGGTACAAGGGTGAAGCTTTCAGTTGAAAAGCTGAAAAGGCTTTCTATACACTTACCCACTGGCCAGCTGCCTGAATTTGTCCATTAGGAGTTAAACAAGGTATGAGCACCATCGAAGAGCGCGTCAAGAAAATCGTCGCCGAGCAACTGGGCGTTAAAGAAGAAGAAGTGACCAACACTGCTTCCTTCGTAGAAGACCTGGGTGCCGATTCCCTTGACACCGTTGAGCTGGTGATGGCTCTGGAAGAGGAATTCGAGACCGAAATCCCGGACGAAGAAGCTGAAAAAATCACTACCGTTCAAGCTGCTATCGACTACGTTACTGCCCACCAGGCGTAATAGTTTGTAGTCGTCGCTTGCTGTTAGGGAAAAACCGCACTGCTGTAACGGCGTGCGGTTTTTTCTTTAGCTCTGAAGCAAAGTGAGCTCTGAAGCAAAGTGTCGTCATCAAGAAAAAGGAGAGTGCTGTGTCGCGTAGACGCGTCGTAGTCACCGGTATGGGTATGTTGTCGCCACTGGGTACGGATGTGCCGAGCAGTTGGCAGGGCATTCTTGCTGGCCACAGTGGTATTGGTCTGATCGAACACACGGACCTTTCTGCCTATTCCACCCGTTTTGGCGGCTCGGTAAAGGGCTTCAATGTCGAGGAATATCTCTCGATCAAAGAATCCCGCAAACTCGACCTGTTCATTCAATACGGCCTGGCAGCCGGTTTTCAGGCGGTGCGTAATGCCGGCCTGGAAGTAACCGACGCCAACCGTGAGCGCATCGGCGTGGCCATGGGTTCGGGTATTGGCGGTTTGACCAATATCGAAGAAACCAGCCGCACCTTGCACGACTCCGGCCCCCGTCGAATTTCACCGTTCTTCGTGCCGGGCTCGATCATCAATATGATTTCCGGTTTCCTGTCGATCCACTTGGGCGCACAGGGACCTAACTACGCCATCGCCACGGCTTGCACTACAGGCACGCACTGCATCGGCATGGCCGCACGCAACATTGCCTATGACGAAGCCGACGTGATGATCGCCGGTGGCGCCGAAATGGCCGCCTGCGGGCTGGGCATGGGCGGCTTCGGCGCGTCCCGTGCGCTGTCGACTCGTAACGATGAGCCGACCCGGGCCAGCCGTCCGTGGGACAAGGGCCGTGACGGCTTTGTACTGTCCGACGGTGCCGGTGCGCTGGTACTGGAAGAGCTGGAGCACGCCAAAGCGCGTGGTGCCACGATCTACGCCGAGCTGATTGGCTTTGGTATGAGCGGCGACGCCTACCACATGACCTCGCCACCGGCCGACGGTGCCGGTGCTGCACGTTGCATCACCAACGCCTTGCGTGATGCGAAGGTCAACCCTGACCAGGTGCAGTACATCAACGCCCACGGCACCTCGACCCCGACCGGCGATTTGGCGGAAGCTGAAGCCATCAAGTCGGTGTTCGGCGAGCACGCGTACAAGCTGGCGGTCAGCTCCACCAAGTCCATGACCGGCCACCTGTTGGGTGCGGCGGGCGCGGTCGAAGCGATTTTCAGCGTGATGGCGATCAAGGACCAGGTCGCACCACCGACCATCAACCTTGATGAGCCGGATGAAGGCTGCGACCTGAACTTCGTGCCTCACGAAGCGCAGCCGATGCCGATCGACGTGGCGATTTCCAATTCGTTCGGTTTTGGTGGCACCAACGGTTCCCTGGTGTTCCGCCGGTTCGCTGAGTGATGCACAGCTGGGTCGACGGTCAGCCAGCGGACAGCGTGCCCCTGAAAGATCGCGGCCTGGCGTATGGCGACGGGCTGTTCGAGACCATTGCCGTCAAGGCCGGGCAGCCAGTGCTGCTCGACCGCCACCTGCAACGCCTCGCTGAGGGTTGCCGGCGCCTCGCCTTGGTTGCGGATCAAACGCTGATCCGCAGCGAAGTGTTGGCGTATGCCGCCGCCCTAGGCGACGGTGTACTCAAGTTGATCCTCACCCGTGGCGACAGCCTGCGCGGGTATGGAATCAATCCCGGCGCTCCGGTGCGCCGTATCTTGCAGGGCAGTCCGCCCGCTACCTATCCCCATGCCCACGGAACCGATGGCATCCGCCTGTTTCCGTGTGCTACTCGCTTGGCCGAGCAACCGTTGTTGGCCGGTCTCAAGCACCTTAATCGTCTGGAACAAGTGATCGCCCGCGCTGAGTGGCAAGATGCCGAACATGCCGAAGGCTTGATGCTGGATATGTCCGGACGCGTCATTGAGGGCGTTTTCAGCAATCTGTTTCTAGTGCGCAACGGCTTGTTACTAACCGCTGATCTGAATCGTTGTGGCGTTGCCGGAGTGATGCGCGCGGAGGTTCTGGCACAGGCACAGGCGCTGGGCATCCCGTTGGCCGTGGCCGACATCAGCCTTGAGCAGTTGCAGCAGGCTGACGAAGTCTTCGTGTGCAACAGCGTTTATGGCATTTGGCCGGTGCGTGGTTGCGCTGCGATGAGCTGGTCGGTTGGGCCGCTCACCCGTAAACTGCAGGGCATTGTTCGCGCGCTATTGGATATTTGAGTTGATACGAAAACTGGTTTTACTGCTGCAGATCGGCCTGGTCTCGGCAGGCTTGCTGCTGGGCTTCTCGGCCTGGAAGCTCGACTCTGCCTTGAAGCAGCCCCTGAATCTGACCCAGGAACAATTGCTCGATGTGCCTGCCGGGTCTACCCCGACGGGTACCTTCAATCGCCTTGAAGCCGACGGTGTGCTTGATGGCGCTTTCTGGTTACGCCTTTACTGGCGCTTCAACCTCGATGGCCAGCCGCTGCACAGCGGCGAATACCGCATGACGCCTGGCCTGACCGCTGAAGGCCTGATCGGTTTGTGGCAGCGTGGCGAAGTGGTGCAATACAGCCTGACGCTGGTGGAAGGCTGGAACTTCCGTCAGGTACGGTCGGCCCTGGCCAAGCACGAAAAGATCGTGCAGACCTTGTCGGGCCTGAGCGACAGCCAAGTGATGGACAAGCTCGGCCACCCTGGCGTGTTCCCTGAAGGGCGATTCTTCCCTGATACCTATCGCTTCGTGCGCGGCATGACCGATGTCGAATTCCTGAAAAAGGCCTACAACCGCCTCGACGACGTCCTTGCCCAGGAGTGGAGCAAGCGCGCCGCCGATGCGCCGTACACCGACCCTTACCAAGCGCTGATCATGGCCTCCCTGGTAGAGAAAGAGACCGGCGTACCGGAAGAGCGCGGGCAGATCGCCGGCGTATTCGTGCGCCGCATGAAGATCGGCATGCTGTTGCAGACCGATCCGACGGTGATCTATGGCCTGGGCGAACGCTACACCGGCAAGCTGACCCGCGCTCATCTCAAGGAAGCCAACCCCTACAACACCTACATGATCGCCGGCCTGCCGCCGACGCCGATCGCGATGGTCGGCCGCGAGGCGATCCACGCAGCGCTGAACCCGGTGTCGGGCAGCAGCCTGTACTTCGTCGCCCGCGGTGATGGCAGCCATATTTTCTCCGATGACCTGGATGCGCATAATGCCGCCGTGCGTGAGTTTCAGCTCAAGCGCCGGGCCGACTATCGCTCCAGCCCGGCGCCGGTGGTGAAACCATTGGAAGACCCGGTGGCTCCGGCCGATGCGCCGACCGAGCCTGCGCCGGCCACCGCCGCGCCGCAAAGCCCGCAATGACTCTGACTAAGGACTGCCTGTGACTGGCTTGTTTATTACCCTGGAAGGCCCGGAAGGCGCCGGCAAAAGCACCAACCGCGATTACCTGGCCGAGCGCTTGCGCGCCGAGGGTGTTGAAGTGGTGTTGACCCGTGAGCCTGGCGGCACGCCGTTGGCCGAACGCATTCGTGAAGTGCTGTTGGCTCCAGGTGAAGAACAGATGAACCCGGACACCGAGCTGCTGCTGGTGTTTGCTGCCCGTGCCCAGCACCTGGCTGAAGTGATCCGCCCGGCACTCGCGCGCGGCGCCGTGGTGATTTGCGATCGTTTTACCGATTCCACCTATGCCTACCAGGGCGGTGGCCGTGGCTTGTCCCTGGCGCGCATCGCTGCACTGGAAACCTTCGTCCAGGGCGATTTGCGCCCCGACCTGACCCTGCTGTTCGATCTGCCGGTGGAAGTCGGTATGGCGCGTGCCAGTGCCCGCGGTCGCCTGGACCGCTTCGAGCTGGAAGGGCATGCGTTCTTCGAAGCCGTGCGCTCTGCATTCCTCACGCTCGCCAAGGCTGAGCCGGCGCGTTACTCCCTGCTGGACGCGGCCCAGCCGCTGGCTCAGGTACAACACGCCATTGACGCTCTGCTACCCAAACTGCTGGAGCGCGCCCGTGGCTGAAGCCTATCCGTGGCAGGACAGTCTCTGGCAACAATTGGCCGGCCGCGCCCAGCATGCCCACGCCTATTTGCTGCACGGGCCGATCGGTATCGGCAAGCGCGCATTGGCCGAGCGGCTCATGGCCAGCCTGCTGTGCCAGCGCCCGGTCAATTTGGAAGCTTGCGGCGAGTGCAAATCCTGCCTGTTGCTCAAGGCCGGAAGCCACCCCGATAACTATTTGCTGGAACCCGAGGAAGCCGACAAGGCGATCAAGGTCGACCAGGTGCGTGACCTGGTCAGCTTTGTGGTGCAGACCGCGCAGATGGGCGGGCGCAAGGTGGTCCTGATCGAGCCGGTGGAAGCGATGAACATCAACGCCGCCAACGCTTTGCTCAAGAGCCTGGAAGAACCCTCGGGTGATACGGTGCTGTTGCTGGTGAGCCATCAGTCCAGCCGCTTGTTGCCGACCATTCGCAGCCGCTGTGTTCAACAGGCCTGCCCCTTGCCGAGCGAAGCCCTGAGCTTGCAGTGGCTGGCCCAGGCGCTGCCTGAGTGTTCGCAGGAAGAGCGGGTCGAGCTGCTGACCCTGGCCGCCGGTTCACCGCTGGCTGCCGTGAAGCTGCAGGCCCAAGGCGTGCGCGAGCAGCGCGCGCTGGTGGTGGAGGGCGTCAAAAAGCTGCTCAAGCAAGAGCAGTCCGCGACGCAACTGGCCGAAGGCGCCTGGAAAGACATTCCCTTGTTGTTGCTGTTCGACTGGTTCTGCGACTGGTCGAGCCTGATCCTGCGCTACCAGTTGACCCAGGATGAAAGCGGCTTGGGCCTGCCGGATATGCGCAAGGTGGTGCAGTACCTCGCGCAGAAAAGCGCGCAAGACAAGGTGCTGAATATTCAGGACTGGATTCTGGCCCAGCGCCAGAAGGTTCTCGGCAAAGCCAACCTCAACCGCGTGCTGTTGCTTGAAGCGCTGCTGGTGCAGTGGGTCGGCCTGCTCGGCCGCCGTTAATTTCAGTGGCCGACGGGTGTATCGTTGGCCGCATACTTTCCGTGACTCAACTTTCCGGACTCAAGTCGTAACTTCCTATGCTCGTAGATTCCCATTGCCACCTTGATCGCCTCGACCTTGCCCAGCACGGAGGCTCCCTCGATGCCGCCCTTGAGGCAGCGCGCCAGCGCGGAGTAGGGCACTTCTTGTGCATCGGCGTGAGCGCCGAAAACGCTGCCGACGTCAAAGCACTGGCCGATCGGTATGCCGATGTCGATTGCTCGGTAGGCATCCACCCGCTGGACCTCAAGCCCGGTGAAGCGCCGGCCCTCGATTGGCTATTGGGCGAACTCAACCACCCCCGTGTGGTGGCCATTGGCGAAACCGGCCTGGACTATCACTACGAGCCGGAGGCCGCCGAGTTGCAGCAGGCCTCGTTTCGCCTGCACCTGCACGCCGCGCAGCAAACCGGCAAGCCGGTGATCGTCCACACCCGCGGCGCCCGCGCCGACACGCTGACCCTGCTGCGCGAAGCGGCGTTGCCCCAGGCCGGCGTGCTGCACTGTTTCACCGAAGACTGGGACATGGCCAAGGCCGCCCTGGACCTGGGCTTCTACATTTCTCTGTCCGGTATCGTCACCTTCCGCAATGCCGACGCCTTGCGCGACGTTGCGCGCCAGGTGCCTGCCGACCGCCTGCTGGTGGAAACCGACTCGCCGTACCTGGCGCCGATCCCGCATCGCGGCAAGCCCAACCTGCCGGAATATGTGCGCGACGTGGCGGATTACCTGGCAATGCTGCGGGGTGAGTCGTACGAGCGCTTTGCCGAGCAGACCACCGAGAACTTCAAGCGGTTGTTCCCGCTGGCCCACGTCGCCGGGTAAAGCAGGCAAATCGCAGGCAAAAAAAACCCGGGTTCTGGGGGGTGAATCCGGGCTAAGACCATTAGGAGTAAAACAAGGGCACGCAGTCCGTCGGTACCCAGGTCGACGCGTCACTTGGGGGGAGATGCCACGTCGACAGTTCAAGTATTGATCAGTATCGGATTCAGTCCAGTCACATCTGATCGTTTTTTAAACAGATTTGGAATACGCGCGCTTCGCTTGAGTTCTCATTGCGCAGGTGCAAAGGGGCAGTTGTTGCGTATTATTTCTGACTGATATCAAGCAAATCGTTGGCGTGCTGAAAGTAAAGTGCGTCGCGGGTTCACATAGACGTTGCCCAACGACCGTTCAGTCGGGATAATCCCTCGCACCGGGTAAATCGTATCGCCACGTATCCATGGCCCTGCGCAACCCTCCCTATTTCGACCTTTACAGACCTCTTCCTCATGCACAAAGAACCCCGTAAGGTCCGTGAGTTTCGCCGCCGTGAGCAGGAAATTCTCGACACCGCACTCAAGTTATTCCTTGAACAAGGTGAAGACAGTGTCACCGTCGAGATGATTGCGGATGCCGTGGGTATCGGCAAAGGCACGATCTACAAGCACTTCAAATCCAAGGCCGAGATTTACCTGCGCCTGATGCTCGACTATGAGCGCGACTTGAACGAACTGCTGCATTCGGCTGACGTGGACAAGGACAAGGAAGCCCTGTCCCGCGCCTACTTCGAGTTCCGCATGCGTGATCCGCAGCGCTACCGCCTGTTCGACCGCCTGGAAGAGAAGGTGGTCAAAGGCCATCAGGTGCCGGAAATGGTCGAGGAACTGCACAAGATCCGCGCCTCGAACTTCGAACGCCTGACCTTGCTGATCAAGGGCCGCATCAGCGAAGGCAAGCTTGAAGATGTGCCGCCTTATTTCCACTATTGCGCTGCCTGGGCGTTGGTGCACGGCGCAGTTGCGCTGTACCACTCGCCGTTCTGGAGCAATGTGCTGGAAGATCAGGAAGGTTTCTTCCAGTTCCTGATGGATATCGGCGTGCGCATGGGCAACAAGCGCAAGCACAGCGCTGAACTGCCAGGCGCTGAGCCGAAGAGCGCCGACACCCCTGCTACTTAAGCTATTCCCGACAGTGATGGCGTAATGAATTACTGCCAGTTGCAGTACCCCAGGAATATACTCAGGCAAGGACCTTGCTAAAAGTTGATTTATAAGTCAGCTTTTAGCTCGCCCGTACAATCCTCTGCCGGAGTGATCCATGATCGTTGATCGTCAAGGCAGGCGGTTTCGCAATTTGCGGATCAGCCTGACCTCAGCCTGCAATTACGCATGTACCTACTGTGTGCCTAACGGCAAGCGGTTGGTGGCTGCCCAGGACGAACTCTCGGCTGAGGCCATGGCCCGTGGCGTGGCTTATCTGATCGAAGCGGCGGGTATCGAGCGCCTGCGCATCACCGGCGGCGAGCCGCTGGTCAGCCCCAAGCTGGAAGCCTTCATGGGCGCGGTGGGCGGGATGGGGCTCAGTGATATCAGCCTGACCACCAATGGCCAACTGCTCGCCCGCAAACTGCCACTGCTGGTGGACGCGGGCATTCGCCGCATCAACGTGTCCCTCGACACTTTGGACGCCGACGCTTTCCGCAGCATCGCCCGTGGCGGTGACTTGGCCACCGTGCTGGACGGTATGGACCAGGCCCGCGCTGCCGGGATCAAAATCAAAGTCAATATGGTGCCGTTGCGCGGGCAGAACCTCGACCAAGTGATGCCGCTGCTCGACTATTGCCTGGAACGCGGCTACGAGCTGCGTTTTATCGAACTGATGCGCATGGGCCACCTGGCCAAGGACTCCAATGCGTTCCTGCAGCAATTCGTCAGCCTGCAGCAATTGCTCAGCCTGATCGGCGAACACCACGAATACCTGCAAGCCAATGCGCCGGTGGACGCCACCGCGGTGCGCTACGAAGTGCCGGGCAAGGGCTTTTTTGGCGTGATCGCCAACGAAAGCGTGCCGTTTTGCCGTACCTGTTCGCGCCTGCGGCTGTCATCCACCGGCTGGTTGCATGGCTGCCTGTCGTCGAGCAACCGTCACTACGTCGGCGACCTGCTGGACAAACCGCGTCACCAGGCGTTGCCGGCCTTGCAAGGCTTGTTGGTGAAGGCGTTGGGCGATAAACAGGAAGTGGCCTTCTCCGGTGGTGCGACGATCATGAAGATCATCGGCGGCTAGCTCAAACTGGCGTCGACCCTGTGGGAGCGGGCCCGCTCGCACATTTGTTGTGTGTTGTTCTTGAATGGCGCGGATTCTGCATCTTGTGCCCATTCGCCGGTTTTCCGTCACCGGCTTTTGGAGGATTGGGATGCGTAGTCTGGTTTTGTTGCTGGCGTCGTTGACGCTGAGTGGTTGCATGACCGTCAGCGATATGGCCGAAGGCACCCGCTATCAGATGAGCGACGCCGGGTTGCTGGACCACAGTGATACCCGCCGTACCGCGTCAGTTCGCATACAGCCGGACTCCTTTGTCTTTATCGCCCAAGGTGCTTTCGTACCGCCGGGCAGTGCCTACCCGCGTCCTAACGTGGTGGCCGAAGAAGCCTTTAACGGCTTCGTCGAATATTTCCCCATGGTGCGCCGCGCCCGCAAGCCTGAAGGCCTGGAACAGGCCATGGCCGAAGCCCGTGGAGCGGGTGCACATTACCTGCTGTATTGCCGTTTTGCGGCAGCCGATGACCGTATCGGCAATGCCGATGAGTGGACCGATCAGCAGGCATTGGACCGTGTGGGACTCGACAGCGGCGTCATCCAGATCATGTTGATCGAGACCAGCACCCAGTATTTGATTGATACTGCGCGCATTCGCAGTCGTGGCGGTTTACTGACGTTCCACGACAACAAGCCAGAAGATCTGATTGCCCGCCCTCTGGCGAAGTACGCTCGGGGCCTGCTGGGCATGAGTGATCAGTAACCCAGCACGTAAATAAGGGAGAGCCCATGACCGATTCCGCCAAGGCCAATGATCTATTGGCTCAACTGCCCAAGGGCAAGGGGCCGGCCCCGGTGCATCTGTGGAACCCGGATTTCTGCGGCGCTATCGACATGCGCATCGCTCGCGACGGCACCTGGTTCTATCAGGGCACGCCCATTGGGCGTAAGCCGATGGTCAAGTTGTTTTCCAACATCATCCGCCGCGATGGCGATGAGTATTTCCTGGTGACCCCGGTGGAAAAGGTCGGCATCACCGTCGATGATGCGCCGTTCGTCGCACTAACCCTTGAAGTCGAAGGGCAGGGCGAAAGCCAGGTATTGCGCTTTACCACCAATGTCGACGAACAGGTCGAAGTCGGGCTTGAACACCCGTTGCGGGTGGTGATCGACCCGGTCACCCAAGAGCCCGCGCCTTATCTGCGGGTGCGCGCCAACCTCGAAGCCCTCGTGCACCGCAACGCGTTCTACCAATTGGTCGAGTTGGCGGTGAGCCGTCCGATCAACGGTCAGAACTGGCTTGGCGTATGGAGCGGCGGGGAGTTTTTCCGCATTGGCCTTGAGCCTTGAGGCCGGTTTTTTCATCTCTCTGAAATAATTCGCTTGCTGCAGGTGGACGCTTTCGGTTATCAATTTGTACATGATTAGACATGTCCGATTTGATAAGAAAAAACGCGTCGTCGACGAGCTCATCCGCCGTATCGAGGGCGGAGTAATGGCCGACGGTTTCCTGCTGCCGGGCGAGCATCAGTTGGCCGAAGAGTTTGCGGTCAGCCGTGGCACCCTGCGCGAAGCCTTGGCTGAGCTCAAGCGGCGCAACTACATCGCCACCCAGAGCGGCGTCGGCTCCATCGTCACCTTCGACGGCATGGTGCTCGACCAACGCAGCGGCTGGGCCCAGGCCCTGGCTGATACCGGCGCACGGGTCATCACCGACATCCTGCGTTTGGAGGCGGTGACCCGTCCCGACCTGCTCAGCCGATTCGGCAGTGACCAATTCATCGCCCTCGACCGCCGTCGGCGCACCACGGACGGCACTGCTGTGTCCCTTGAGCGCTCGCTGATGCCTGCCGCCGGTGGCCTGGAAGGCTTGCCCCGTGTCGGCCTGATCGACGACTCCCTGACCATTACCCTGGCCGCTTACGGTTATGTCGGCGCCGAAGGTGACCAATGGATCGGCGCAGAGCCTCTCAGCGATGAAGACGCCGAGTTGCTTGGTCGCCCAGCCGGCACAGTGTTTCTCAAGGCTTCGCGCACCACCTACGACCGCCGCGAGCGCTTCATGGAGTACGTCGAAAGTCTGCTCGACCCTCTGCACTTTCGCCTGCACCTGCAGTTTGGAGCTTCAAAATGACCTCGGAAAATCGCGCCCTTGGCGCCTTCTACGGTCTGGCCTTGGGCGACGCCCTGGGTATGCCCACCCAGTCCCTGAGCCGAGAGCAGGTGCAACAGCGTTTCGGTGCCATCACCGCCCTGGAAGACGCCGACGCCGACCAACCCATCGCGCCGAACATGCCGGCCGGCTCCATCACCGATGACACAGAACAGGCGATCCTGGTAGGCGAGTTGCTGGTGGAAGGCCAAGGCAAGATCGAACCGACCGTGCTCGCCCAGCGGCTGATCGATTGGGAAGCCGTGATGCGCGCCAAGGGCTCGCAGGATTTGCTCGGACCATCGACCAAGCGCGCAATCGACATGATCCTCGCTGGCCACACCCCGGAAGAGTCCGGGCGCTATGGCACCACCAATGGCGCTGCCATGCGCATCACGCCTGTGGGGATTGCCGCGGATGTCAGCGATCCGGCGCAGTTTATCCAGGCGGTGATCCAGGCGTGCCAGGTCACTCACAACACCAGCCTGGGCATTTCCAGCGCGGCGGCCGTTGCGGCGGTGGTCTCGGCGGGTATCAACGGTGTGGATCTGGGAGAGGCGCTGAACATCGGCACCCAAATCGCCCAGCAGGCGGAAGGCCATGGTCACTGGATTGCCGGCGGACGCATCGCCACCCGCATCAGTTGGGCGCGGACCTTGAGCGTCGGCAGCGGCGACACAGCCCTGTTTGCCGACCTGCTGTACGAACTGATCGGTACCTCCGTCGCGTCCCAGGAGTCGGTAGTGGTGTCGTTTGCCCTCGCGCAGCAAGTGGCGGTGGGCGCGATGAATGCCTTAGAGGCCCTGTGCCTGGCCGCCAGCCTCGGCGGCGACACCGACACCATTGCCGCGATTCTCGGCGCCATGTTGGGCGCGTGCCTGGGGATGCAGTGCTGGCCTGAAGAAATGATCGAACAGGTCAAGGCCGTCAATGGCCTGGATTTGCAGCCGTTGGTCCAGGGGCTGCTTGATCTGCGCTAAGCACCGCAGCTCAAAACCATGGGAGCGGGCTTGCCCGCGATAGCGACCTGTCAGTCACTGATGCATCAACTGGAAGGCCGCTATCGCAGGCAAGCCAGCTCCCACATTAAATCGTAGGTGAGTCAGGACGACCGGTTAAAGCTTTGAGTATCTGCCACAACCACAACAATACAGGCACCAGGAGCACCCCTCATGAGCACCCCTTCTTCCGGCCAAAGCGCCGGGCAATTGGAAACACGTGGTATCGAACCGGTCCCGGAAAGCGAGTGCAACGGCCATCCGCTGCAACTGTTCTGGGTGTGGTTCGCCGCTAACATCAGCATCCTCGGCTTGCCGCTCGGGGCTACTCTGGTGGCGTTTCGTGGCCTGGCAATCTGGCAGGCAATCATCGTCGCTATTCTCGGCGCCGCCGGCTCTTTCGCGGTGGTGGGCATCATCTCCATTGCCGGCCGGCGTGGTCGTGCACCGAGCTTGACCCTGTCGCGCGCGATCTTCGGCGTGCGTGGCAATATCGGCCCGACCATTGTGTCGCTGATGTCGCGCCTGGGCTGGGAAACCGTCAACACCACCACCGCTGCCTTCGTGCTGCTGTCACTGTGTTCGATCCTGTTTCATTCGCCGGTCGAGGCGAAAAGTGCACCGGTTCTGACACTGATATTCATCGCCATTTTCGTGCTGCTGACCTTGTCCGTGTCCGGCCTGGGTCACGCCACGCTGCTGGTGATTCAGAAGTGGGCCACTTACGTATTCGGCGGTTTGAATATTCTGGTGGGCGGCTTCCTCTGCGCAACCATCGACTGGAGCGCGGTGTTCAACGCCACCCCGGCACCGCTGAGCGCGATGATCATTGGCGTCGGCACCATGGCCGCCGGCACCGGTATCGGTTGGGCCAACGCCGGTGCCGACATGTCGCGCTACCAGCACCGCAGCGTCAAAGCTGCGCGCCTGGTGGCGTCTGCCGCATTTGGTGCGGGAATTCCGTTGGTGCTGCTGATCACCCTTGGCGGCCTGCTGTCGGTCGGCAACAACGACCTGGCCTCGGCCACTGACCCAATCATCGCGATCCGCGACATGCTCCCTACCTGGATGGCCGTGCCGTACCTGATCACCGCGTTTGGTGGGCTGC
Source organism: Pseudomonas sp. M5A4_2d (assembly GCF_053345295.1). Classification (NCBI taxonomy): domain Bacteria; kingdom Pseudomonadati; phylum Pseudomonadota; class Gammaproteobacteria; order Pseudomonadales; family Pseudomonadaceae; genus Pseudomonas; species Pseudomonas sp. M5A4_2d. Next base: position 113,174 of record NZ_JBKEZW010000001.1, read on the forward strand.
TGCTTTCCAACAACCTTTCGGTGTATTCGGCGGGTCTGACTACCTTGACCCTCGGCTTGAAGGTCAAGCGCGTACACGCGGTCATCGTTGATATTGTGGCGATCTTCGCCGGTTCGATTTACTTCATGCTGATCGCCGACAGCTTCTACGGCCCGTTTATTACCTTCATCTCGCTGCTGGCGGTGCCGATCACTGCGTGGGTCGGGATCTTCGTGGTCGACCTGATTCACCGTCACTACTACAGCGCCAAAGACCTGCTGGACGTGAGCCCAAGCAGTGCCTATTGGTACCGCGGTGGTGTGGAGTGGCGTGCATTCGGCGCCTGGGCTGTGGCGATCGTGTTGGGTTTCAGCTTCACCACTATCGGCACTACCGCCGAAAACATCTGGTTCGCCGGGCCGTTGTCCGACTCCTGGCTGGGCCACAACGGCCTGGGCTGGATTGTCACCTTTCTGGTGGCCGGCGGGATTTATGCCGTACTGGGCGGCGCGGCTGACCGTCGTTCAGCGTTAGTAGAGAGCCCCAATGTCTAGATTGCTGCACACCGGCCAGGTCATCGTCGACCTGGTCATGGCCCTCGACACCTTGCCCGCAACCGGTGGCGACGTACTGGCGCAATCCGCCAGTTTCGAAGCCGGCGGTGGCTTCAACGTGATGGCGGCGGCCCGGCGCAATGGTTTGCCGGTGGTCTACCTGGGACGCCATGGAACAGGGCGCTTCGGCGACCTGGCCCGCGCTGCCATGCAGGCCGAAGGTGTGGAGATAGCCCAGGATGCCAGCGACGATAAGGACACGGGTTTGTGTGTGTCGCTGACCGAGGCCACCACTGAGCGCACCTTCATTTCCCACATCGGCGCTGAAGGTGACTTGAGGGCTGAGGATTTGGCCGGCGTGTTACCGCGCGCGGACGATTATGTGTACGTCAGCGGCTACAGTTTGTTGCTCGAAGGCAAGGCCCAGGCCTTGCTCGATTGGCTGCTGGCGCTGCCGCGTGAAATCACCGTGGTGTTCGACCCGGGGCCGTTGGTCAAGGCGCCGGATTCGGCCTTGATGATTGCCTTGCTGCCGCGTATCGATATCTGGACCAGCAACGGCCCGGAAGCCCTTGCGTTTACCGGCGCGGGCACGCTGGCCGATGCGCTGCTGGCGCTCAATCGCCACCTGCCTGCCGAAGCCTTGCTGGTGGTGCGCGATGGGCCCAATGGTTGCTGGGTGAGCCATCAAGGCAAGGCTGAGCATGTGCCGGGGTTCAAGGTGCAAGCGGTGGACAGCAACGGCGCGGGCGATGCCCATGCCGGTGTGTTTCTGGCCGGGTTGGCCAAGGGCTTGGCGCCCGCTGCAGCGGCACGCAGGGCCAATGCGGCGGCAGCGTTGGCGGTCACGCGCTGGGGCCCGGCGACTTCGCCCGGGGCTGACGAAGTGGATGCGTTGTTGGCAGAATAGGGCGTACTCAGCACGGAGCAACGCAATGACCCAGAATATCTACGACACGCCTGCCTTCTTCGAGGGCTACAGCAAGATGGGCCGCTCGGTCGAAGGCCTGGCCGGTGCGCCCGAGTGGCCTGCGTTGCAGGCACAGTTGCCGGCGATGCCTGGCTTGAACGTGGTGGACCTGGGCTGCGGCTACGGGTGGTTCAGTCGCTGGGCTCAGGAGCAGGGCGCTGCGCATGTACTTGGCTTGGACGTGTCACACAAGATGCTGGCGCGGGCCAAAGAGATGACCTCGGCGCCCGCTATCACCTATGCAGTTGCCGACCTGGAGCAGCTTGACCTGCCGGCGGCCTCATTCGATCTGGCCTACAGCTCCCTGGCGTTCCATTACATCGTCGACCTCAAGGGCCTGTTCGAGCGTATCCACCAGGCGCTGGTGCCCGGCGGGCGACTGGTGTTTTCCATTGAACACCCTATTTTCATGTCGCCGCGCAATCCGGGATGGCTGGTCGATGATCAAGGCCGAAAAAGTTGGCCGTTGGATGGCTATCAAATCGAAGGGCCACGGGTCACCAACTGGCTGGCCGATGGGGTGATCAAACAGCACCGTACGTTGGGCACGTTGCTCAATCTGTTGATTCAGGCGGGGTTTGCGTTGAGTCATATCGAGGAGTGGGGCCCAAGCGAGGCGGACCTGATTGCGCGGCCAGAGCTGGCCGAAGAGCAAGAGCGCCCTATGATGCTGCTGGTGTCGGCCCACCGCTGATCTCACTGGCAAATCGGATCAACCTGTGGGAGCGGGCTTGCTCGCGAATGCCGAGTGTCAGTCGACATCTCAGCTGACTGACCCACCGCATTCGCGAACAAGCCCGCTAGCACATGGGTGTCGAGTGCCTGATCTGAGCCTGGTCTAACCCGTCTTTCTCAAGGCCTAGATACGCCCGGCCTTGAGCTTCTTTGCGTCGGTATATTTGGCTTTGCTTCCAAGAGGCATTTCAATAGTCCCACTGGCCCTGCTGCCAGGGCCAGGCCAGACAAAATGGATCAGTGACGGCTTTCACCTTCCAACTTGCGCGCCTCGTCCACGCCGGACGCGGTCAACTTGATCGGCAGGTTCAACGAATATTCACCGGCGTCGTCGGTGGTCACATGCCCATCCTTGATAAGCCCACGGTCCTGCAGGAATGCCAAGACACTGGCAACCTCCTTCTCGCCGCGGTAGTTATCCAGCACCTCCTTGCCCAAACCGTTCGGGTGGGCGTGCAATAGGCGGGTGAGGACTTCTTTTTCAAGGTTTCTATCGACGTTCATGTGTACCTCTTCACTGGGAAATGATCGGGTGTAAGTCGTGCTATCGCGGCATCAAGGCGCGGGTTGTTTCGGTGCGCCAGGGATGTTGTTGTCATCGCCTTTATTGACCTTCGGCTCGTTGCTGATACCCGGGCCCATTTTGCCGTTGCCCACTGCAGCCGGCGCCTGACGCTGGGTGTCGGCGCCTTTGGTGCGTGGGTCAGCGCCGTTGTCGATAATCGCGCCACCATTGGTGTCGAGGCCGGTACCCATCGAATCCTGGGATTCCTGGGTGGCAGGGCTTGGCGGGCTGCCGACGGGGTCAGTCTTGCCGGTCGACGACGTCGCGGCGAAGGCGCTCAGCGAGGCGGCAGACAGCAGGCCGGTGAGGGCGAGGGCGGCAAACTTGGAATTCTTCATGGGGGTGTCTCCATATGATTAATGTCCTTACCCTTTATTGGTCCGCGCCCGTTTCTGGTTCGTGCCTTGATGGCGACGAACGGTATCAAGTTACCTGTAAGATTTTGTGTGCCGAGCGCTGGCGCCAGATCAACCGCGCCACCGTAATCAGCCAGTTGAGCACGGCCACGCCCAGCACACTCGCCAGCAGCGTCGGCAGGCCGTAGTCGACGATGAGCTTGCCGGCCAGCCAGGGAAACCCGAACACGCCGAGAAAGTACGCCAGGCTGAACAGCAGCAGTGCCTGGGACGTAGTGCCGGACGGCGCCTCGCTGGCCACCAGCCCATTAATCACCGAATACGTGAGGCCATATCCAACCCCCAACATGGCAGCCGCCAGCAGGTAGCTGAAGTTACCGCTGACGCCAAAAGCAAACAGCGCGATCGACCCGAGCATGATCCCGGATAACACGCAGGCGGCCCGGTAGGCGTCACGCTTGACCACGTGGCCGGCGATCAACAAACGGCTGGTGATGGCGGCACTGAGGAAGCCCGCGAAGAACAGCGAATAGTCCAACCCATGGGCCGCTGCGTAGCTGGTCTGGAACGAGGACAGCCCGCCAAATACACAGCCACCCAGGCCGACCATCAGGATCGCAAATGCCGCTTTGGATGACAGCACTCGACGGCTGGAAGCCCAGGAAATTTTCGAGGTGGGCACATTCGCCTGATGTTTGAGGCGTGCGCCCATGCGCCAGAACATCACAACGCCGGCGAGGCTGGCCAACCCCGCAATATAGAAGGCCGTTGTAAGCGGCAGGTCCAATGCACTGGCGGCTCGCCCGAGCAAAGGGCCGGCGCCGATTCCGCTCAACATGCTGCCCGACAGCAGCGCAAAGTATTTGGCCCGCTGATGGGACTCCACCAGCAGTGTCACGATGATCGGACCCAAGGTGTAGAACACGCCCCAGCCCAACCCCAAGGACAGCCCGAACAGCATCAGGCCTTGACCAAAACCCGGCGTCAGCGCAAACCCCAGGCAGGCCACCACCAGCAACACGCCCATCCCCGCAATAGCCCGTGCCGCGCCCACGGCATCGGCCAAATGCCCGCAAAAAACCACCGCCAGGAAGGTGCTGAGCATCGCCATGGAAATCACGCTGCCGGCATCATGCTCGTTCCCCCCGCGCGAATGAATCAATAGCGACAGCAGAAACGTCGAGCCGTAGGACAGCGACAACAAGAAGCTGGCAAGGCAGAACAGCGCGAATGTCTTCGCGCCCACCGCAGGCGTGGTGTGCATGAGCAAATCTCGAATCGTTGGATTTATACGCTCTGTTTACCATGCACGACCCGGCGGATTGTTCTGTGGTTGGTGGTGCTCGGGTTACCGCGTGACGGAGTAAAGCGCCCCAGTCACCGCGAAATTGCACTGCAATCCGTCATCAAACCGCCTTAATATGTGGGCTTTGAATTTGCCCAAGGCTCGCCCATGACCATCGAGATTCGCCCCGCCGTGCCCAGCGATGCTGCGCAGATCCTGACGTTCATCACCGAGCTTGCCGAGTACGAAAAGGCCCGGCATGAAGTGATCGCCAGTGTCGTGGATATCGAGCGCAGCCTGTTCAGCGAGGGTGCCACCGCCCATGGCTTGATCTGTTCGCGGGACGGCTTGCCGATTGGCTTTGCGGTGTTCTTTTTCAGTTATTCCACGTGGCTGGGCAGCAACTGCCTGTACCTCGAAGACCTGTATATCAACCCCGAGCAACGCGGCGGCGGTGCGGGCAAGAAACTGTTGCGCCACCTGGCCAAGATCGCCTGCGACAATGGCTGCGGGCGTTTTGAATGGAGCGTGCTGGACTGGAACGAGCCGGCGATTGCCTTCTACAAATCCATCGGCGCCCAGCCGCAGGAGGAGTGGGTGCGCTACCGCATGGAAGGTGACGCGCTGCGCGATTTCGCCACCGGCTGAAAACACTTCTCCTAAAGCACCCAAGATCAAAAATGTGGGAGCGGGCTTGCTCGCGAATGCGGTGGTTCAGCCAATGATTTATTGACTGCCCCCCTGCATTCGCGGGCAAGCCCGCTCCCACATTATTTTTTGATTTTATTCCAATATATGGGATGCAAATTTATATATTGAGATATTTCAAATGATGGGTTTATAGTCGGCTGCATCAGCACTCACTACCAAAAATAAAACAGGTGAAGCGATGCAGCCCCAACCGTTGTCGTTACCCGCCGTCCCCGAGCCTACCTATGGCGAGCGGTTGAAGAACAAAGTGGTGATCATCACCGGTGCCGCCCAAGGCATTGGCGAGGCGATCGTCGCCTGTTTCCAGGCCCAGCAGGCACGCCTGGTGATCGCGGATATCCAGGGCGAAAAAGTCGAAAAAGTCGCCGCGCATTGGCGCGAACGCGGTGCGCAAATCGTCGCGCAAGCCGTCGACATCACCTCCAAAGAGCAATGGCAGTCGCTGGTCAACCTGGCCATTGAGCGCTTTGGTCGCGTGGATGTGCTGGTCAATTGCGCAGGCGTCAACGTGTTCCGTGACCCACTGCAGATGACCGACGAAGACTGGCGCCGCTGTTTCGCCATTGACCTCGATGGCGCCTGGTTCGGCTGCCGCACGGTGTTGCCATTTATGATCGAGCAGGGCATCGGCAACATCATCAACATCGCCTCCACCCACTCCAGCCACATCATCCCCGGCTGCTTTCCCTATCCCGTCGCCAAGCACGGCCTGCTCGGGCTCACTCGCGCCCTGGGCATCGAATACGCGCCCAAGGGCATCCGCGTGAATGCCATCGCCCCGGGGTATATCGAAACTCAGCTCAATGTCGATTACTGGAACGGTTTTCCTGACCCTCACGCCGAGCGTCAGCGCGCCTTCGATTTGCACCCGCCCAAGCGTATCGGCCAGCCGGTAGAGGTGGCGATGACGGCGCTGTTCCTGGCGACTGACGAGGCGCCTTTTATCAATGCAACCTGCCTGATGATCGATGGCGGGCGTTCTGTGATGTACCACGACTAAATCCAACAAGAGGTGGTTCATGTTTAAGAAGACACTTGGCACCCTGGCACTTGCGATCGCCTTCAGCGGCTTTGCATCCGCCGAAGAGGTGAAGATCGGCTTTCTGGTCAAGCAAGCCGAAGAACCCTGGTTCCAGACCGAATGGGCCTTCGCCGAAAAAGCCGGCAAGGACCAGGGCTTCACCGTGATCAAGATCGCCGTGCCCGACGGCGAGAAAACCCTTTCCGCTATCGACACCCTCGCTGCCAACGGCGCCAAGGGCTTTGTGATCTGCCCGCCGGACGTGTCCCTGGGCCCTGCGATCATGGCCAAGGCCAAGCTCAACGGTTTGAAAGTGCTGGCGGTGGACGACCGTTTCGTCGACGCCAAAGGCAAGCCCATGGAAGACGTGCCCTACGTCGGCCTGGACGCCTACAAAATCGGCCAGAAACAAGGCGAGGCCATGGCCACCGAAGCCAAGCATCGCAACTGGGACTGGAAGGACACCTACGCCGTCATCAACACCTTTGACGAGTTGGAAACCGGCAAGAAACGCACCGACGGTTCGGTAGAAGGCCTCAAGGCCGCCGGCTTGCCGGCCGACCACATCCTGTTCAGCGCACAGAAAACCCTCGACGTGCCGGGCAGCATGGACGCCACCAACTCGGCCCTGGTGAAACTGCCCAGCGGCGCGAAAAACCTGCTCATCGGCGGCATGAACGACAGCACCGTGCTGGGCGGCGTGCGCGCCACTGAAAGCGCCGGGTTCAAGGCTGCCAACGTGATCGGGGTCGGCATCAACGGCACCGATGCGATTGAAGAACTGAAAAAATCCGACACCGGTTTCTACGGCTCAATGCTGCTCAGCCCTGACGCGTCGGGCTACAAAACCGCCAGCGCGATGTTCGCGTGGGTCACCAAAGGCACCGAGCCTGCCAAGTTCACCGCCCTGGATAACGTCACCCTGATCACGCGCGCCAACTTCAAGGAAGAGTTGAGCAAAATCGGTCTGTGGAAATGACCGGCGCGGCCCTGCGCTTCAACGGCATCGGCAAGGAATTTCCCGGGGTCAAAGCCCTGGCGCAGATCAGCTTTGAAGCGCGGCCGCACTCGGTGCACGCGCTGATGGGCGAGAACGGCGCGGGCAAGTCCACGCTGTTGAAGATCCTCGGCGGCGCCTACATTCCGAGCAGCGGCACCGTGCAGATCGGCGAGCAGACGATGGACTTCAAATCCGCCGCCGACAGCATTGCCAGTGGCGTTGCGGTGATCCATCAGGAGCTGCACCTAGTGCCGGAAATGACCGTGGCGGAGAACCTGTTTCTCGGGCATCTGCCGTCGCGTTTCGGGGTGGTCAACGGCGGCCTGCTGCGCAAGCAGGCGCTGGCATGCCTCAAAGGCCTGGCCGATGAAATCGACCCGCAGGAAAAGCTCGGGCGGCTGTCCCTGGGCCAGCGCCAACTGGTGGAGATCGCCAAGGCGTTGTCCCGTGGCGCCCATGTGATTGCCTTCGACGAGCCCACCAGCAGTTTATCGGCGCGGGAAATCGACCGGCTGATGGCAATCATCACGCGCCTGCGCGATGAGGGCAAAGTGGTGCTGTATGTGTCGCATCGCATGGAAGAAGTGTTCCGTATTTGCGATGCGGTGACTGTGTTCAAGGACGGCCGCTTCGTGCGCACCTTTGACGACATGGCCACGCTCACCCACGACCAATTGGTGACGTGCATGGTCGGGCGCGACATCCAGGATATCTACGATTACCGCCCGCGCGAACGCGGTGAAGTGGCGCTCAAGGTCGAGGGTTTGCTTGGCCCGGGCCTGCGGGAAGCGGTCAGCTTGCAGGTGCACAAGGGCGAGATCCTTGGGCTGTTCGGGCTGGTCGGGGCAGGGCGCACCGAACTGCTGCGCCTGCTCAGCGGGCTGGTGCGCAGCACGGCCGGGCAACTCGAACTGTGTGGGCAACCGCTGCACTTGCGCTCGCCGCGTGACGCTATCGCCGGTGGTGTGCTGCTGTGTCCGGAAGACCGCAAGAAGGAGGGCATCATTCCGCTGTCCAGTGTGGCCGAGAACATCAATATCAGCGCACGGGGTGCCCATTCCACGTTTGGCTGGCTGTTGCGTGAGGGCTGGGAGAAAGGCAACGCCGACCAGCAAATCAAGGCGATGAAAGTCAAAACGCCGAACGCACAACAGAAAATCATGTACCTGTCCGGCGGTAATCAGCAGAAGGCCATCCTTGGTCGCTGGCTGTCGATGCCGATGAAGGTGTTGCTGCTCGACGAGCCGACCCGTGGCATCGACATCGGCGCCAAGTCGGAGATCTACCAGATCATCCACAACCTGGCGGCCAGCGGCATCGCGGTGATCGTGGTGTCCAGCGACCTGATGGAAGTGATGGGCATCTCTGACCGCATCCTGGTGATGAGCGAAGGCGTGCTGACCGGCGAGTTGAACCGCGAACACGCGGACGAAGCACAGCTATTGCAACTGGCACTTCCGCGTACGCGGGCTTGAAGAATTCGAGGTGAATGATGTCCCAGGTAAAAACTGCAAAAGGCTTCTGGCCGGGTTTCAACCAGCGCAAGTTTCTGGATGATTGGGTGATGCTGCTCGCCGCGTTGAGCATCTTTGTGCTCAGTGCGCTGTTTATCGACAACTTCCTTTCGCCACTGAACATGCGTGGCCTGGGCCTGGCGATTTCTACGGTCGGTATTGCCGCGTGCACCATGTTGTTCTGCCTGGCGTCCGGGCACTTCGACTTGTCGGTGGGCTCGGTGATTGCCTGCGCCGGGGTGGTGGCGGGGATTGTGATCCGTGACACCGACAGCGTGGTGCTCGGCGTGTCGGCCGCATTGGCCATGGGCCTGGTGGTGGGGCTGATCAACGGGATTGTGATCGCCAAGCTGCGCATCAATGCGTTGATTGCCACATTGGCAACCATGCAGATCGTGCGGGGCCTGGCCTACATCTTCTCCAACGGCAAGGCTGTCGGCGTGATGGATGAGCGGTTCTTCGTGTTCGGTAACGGCCAACTGATGGGCGTGCCGGTGCCGATCATCATCACCGTGCTGTGCTTTGTGTTTTTCGGCTGGCTGCTCAACTACACCACCTACGGGCGCAACACCATGGCCATCGGCGGTAACCAGGAAGCGGCGTTGCTGGCCGGGGTGAACGTTGATCGCACCAAGATCATCATCTTTGCCGTGCACGGCTTGATCGGCGCTTTGGCCGGGGTAATCCTCGCGTCGCGCATGACGTCGGGCCAGCCGATGATCGGCCAGGGTTTTGAGCTGACGGTGATTTCCGCCTGTGTGCTGGGCGGTGTGTCGCTGAGCGGCGGCATCGGCATGATCCGCCATGTGATTGCCGGCGTGCTGATTTTGGCGATCATTGAAAACGCGATGAACCTGAAGAACATCGACACCTTCTACCAGTACGTGATCCGTGGTTCGATCCTGTTGCTGGCGGTGATTATCGACCGCATGAAGCAGCGTTAGAAACCCGGTCTCAACAACACTGAAAATCCAATGTGGGAGCGGGCTTGCTCGCGAATGCGGTGTATCAGACGCAGATGTGCAAACTGACATACCGCATTCGCGAGCAAGCCCGCTCCCACATTTGGATCTCCACTGTATTGAGGTTCAGCATTTGCCATAATGGCGCCGTTTTCGTACTTCCCAATAGGCCCGATATGCAGGAAAACGCCCACACCCCCGTCAAAGACGCCGCGCCCACCGGCACCCAGACCCTGCTGCGTGGCCTGGGCGTGTTGCAAGCGGTGGCGGCCGGTGCGCGGGATCTGAAAGAGATCGCCAGGCGCATCGGCACCACCCGCAGCACCACCCACCGCCTGGCCAGTTGCCTGGTGGAAGAGCGTTACCTGCGCGTGGTGCCGCAAGTCGGTTACCTGCTGGGGCCGAAGTTGATCGAATTGGGCTTCCAGGCCCGTGAAGAACTGCCTCTGGTGAGCCTGGCCGTGCCTTATCTGGACGAGCTGTCGGCGCTGACCGGCGACACCATCCACCTGGCCATTCGCGAATACGACGACGTGCTCTACCTGCACAAGAATCCCGGCCGCAACGGCCCGGAAATGCGCTCGCGGGTCGGCCATCGCATGCCGTTGGCGCGCACCGGTATCGGCAAGGCGTTGCTGCTGGATGATTCGGTCGAGGAGTGGCAGCGTCTGTACGAAGTCAGCTTGCCTGCCGGTGGGAAAAGCCTGCAATGGCCGCTGCACCCGGAGCAATCCTGGGCGCAGTTCGAGCAGCGCATGCGCGAATACGTGGTGGGGGGTTATGCATTCGATCTGGAAGACAACGAACCGTCGATCCGCTGTGTGGCGGCACCAGTGCGCGATGCCAGCCGGCGAATCGTCGCCGGCATCAGCATCGCCAGTACCGTGCCCTACATGCCGCTGGAAAAAATGGTCGAGCTGATTCCTGTGATCAAACAGGTCGCAGCCCGGCTGTCAGCGGAGTTGGGCGCAAAGGCCTGATCAGGCCTTCAGGGTCGCCATGTCGATGACAAAGCGGTACTTCACATCACCGGCGATCATGCGGGTGTAGGCTTCGTTGATCTGGCGGATGTCGAGCATTTCGATATCACACGTGATGTTGTGCTCGGCGCAGAAATCCAGAACTTCCTGGGTTTCGGCAATGCCGCCGATCAAGGAGCCGGCCAGCACTTTACGCCCCAACACCAGCTTGGCCGCATTCACAGGCGGGTCCACCGGCTCGATCAAACCAACCAGGATATGCACGCCGTCAAAGCGCAGCACGTCGAGGTAGGGGTTCAAGTCGTGCTGCACCGGAATGGTGTCCAGCAGGAAGTCGAAGTGCCCGGCAGCGGCTTTCATCTGCTCGGCGTCGGTGGACACGATCACGTGGTCGGCGCCCTGGCGACGGCCTTCTTCTGCTTTGCTTGCGGAGCGGGTGAACAGCGTCACTTCCGCGCCCATCGCCTTGGCAAACTTGATGCCCATGTGGCCCAGGCCGCCCATACCCAGAATGCCAACTTTGTCGCCAGCCTTCACGCCGTAGTGCTTGAGCGGCGAGTAAGTGGTGATGCCGGCGCAGAGAATCGGCGCGGCGCTGGCCAGGTCGAGCTTGGCCGGGATCTTCACCACGAAGTGTTCGCTGACCACGATGCTGTCGGAGTAGCCGCCCATGGTATTGCTGCCATCGACCCGGTCCGGGGTGGCGTAAGTCATGGTCGGGCCTTCGAGGCAATATTGCTCCAGGTCCGCATGGCAGGCGTCGCAGTGGCGGCACGAGTCGACCATGCAGCCGACGCCAACCAGGTCGCCGACTTTATGCGCGGTCACGCTGGCGCCGACGGCGGTGACTTTGCCGACGATCTCGTGGCCCGGCATCAGCGGGTACACGGCGATGCCCCATTCGTTGCGAGCCTGGTGGATGTCTGAGTGGCAGACGCCGCAGTAGAGGATCTCGATGGCCACGTCATCGGCGCGCGGGCTGCGACGTTCGAAGGACATGGGGGCGAGGGGAGTGGTAGCCGACTGGGCGGCATAACCGATGGCGGTGTACATGAAGAAACCTCGCAAAAGGAATGACTAGGGAGGCGGCGCATTCTCCGCGCCCGGCCTGGCTGCGGCCATGGCGATTGCTCCGAACCTCATGCCTATTCGTCCGGGAGTGCCCTGAGTTTGGATTTATGTGCCTTCAGACCTGCGATGATGTTCTCATCCCTTTTTCGCGAAGTTTTTTGCCATGTTGTTGACCCGCCATCTCGACGCCAACGCCACGCTGGTGGCCTTGATAAAAGGGCTTACGCCCCGCGACGGTTTTTCCCCGACGAACCTGCCGGGCGTGCAGGTATTGCGCGCCAGTTGCGACGTGGCGCGCGGGCCACAGATTTATGAGCCGAGCCTGATGATCGTCGCCCAGGGCAGCAAAGTCGCCTATCTGGGCCCGCGTACGCTGGAGTATGGCGCGGGGCACTACCTGATCCAGGCGATGCCGGTGCCCTTCGAATGCGAGACCTTTGCCCTGCCGAATGCGCCGCTGTATGGCGTCACGGTCGGCATTGACCGCGTGGTGCTGGGCGAGTTGGTCATGGCCATGGGCATTCAGGCGGGGCCGCCGCCGACGGCGCAGACCCTGGAGTCGATGAGTTCGGTGGTGCTCGATGATGCGATGCGCGGGTGCGTCGAGCGGCTGTTGCAATGCCTGCACGATCCGCTGGAGAGCCGGATCATGGGCCCGGCACGGGTGCGTGAGTTGTTGTTCACGGCGCTGCGCGGGCCGCAGGCGGATGTGTTGCGCGCCTTGGTGGAGCAGCAGGGGCAGTTTTCGCGAATCGCCACGTCGTTGAATCACCTGCATGCCCATTACGCCGAGCCGTTGAATATCGAGACCCTGGCGGGGTATGCGCACATGAGTGCGTCGACGTTTCATGAGCATTTCAAACGCTGCACGCTGTTGTCGCCGGTGCAGTACCTGAAGCGTTTGCGCTTGCTCAAGGCTCAGCAATTGTTATTGGTAGAAGGCATGGGCGTGGCGCAGGCTGCGCACTGCGTGGGGTATCAGAGTACGTCGCAGTTCAGTCGCGAATATAAGCGCTACTTCCTGCGTAATCCGGGTGAAGAGCGCGCGGCCTAGGTTCTGTTGATACAACTCGGTCAATGTGGGAGCTGGCTTGCCTGCGATGGCATCCGCTGAGTTTTACTGACAGACCGAGTCGCCTGCATCGCGGGCAAGCCCGGCTCCCACAGAAAGCGGGTCCCACATTCGATTTATGCCGGCCATAAAAAAGGCTCCCGGTCTGGGAGCCTTTCAGGTCAAGCAATCGACTTACATATTCGGATAAGTCGGCCCACCCGCGCCTTCCGGCGTGACCCAGGTAATGTTCTGCGAAGGGTCCTTGATGTCACAGGTCTTGCAGTGCACGCAGTTCTGGGCGTTGATCTGGAAGCGCTTTTCGCCGTCTTCCTTGGTGATCACTTCATACACGCCGGCCGGGCAGTAGCGCTGCGCCGGTTCATCGTAGAGCGGCAGGTTGGTGCTGATCGGGATACTCGGGTCCTTGAGCTTCAGGTGGCACGGCTGTTCTTCTTCATGGTTGGTACCGGAGATGAACACCGAGCTCAGCTTGTCGAAGCTCAACTTGCCATCGGGTTTTGGATAGTTGATCTGCTTGCTGTCTTTGGCCAGCTTCAGGCAGGCGTAGTCCGGCTTGGTGTCGTGCAGGGTGAACGGCATTTTGCCGCCGAGGATGTTCTGGTCGAACCAGTTGAAGCCGGCGCCGATGATCGGGCCGAACTTGTGCATCGCCGGGCCGAAGTTGCGGCTGGCGAACAGTTCTTCGTAGAGCCAGCTGGCTTTGAAGCTGTCGACGTAGTTGGTCAACTCGTCGCCGCCTTCGGATTCGGCAAACAGACGTTCGGCCACCGCGTCAGCCGCGAGCATGCCGGACTTCATGGCCGTGTGGCTGCCTTTGATCTTGGCCACGTTCATAGTGCCCAGGTCACAGCCAATCAATGCGCCGCCCTTGAATACCATCTTCGGCAACGAGTTGATGCCGCCTTTGGCCAGGGCGCGGGCGCCGTAGCTGATGCGCTTGCCGCCTTCCAGGTATTGAGCCAGAACCGGGTGATGCTTGAGGCGCTGGAACTCATCGAACGGCGACAGGAAGGTGTTGCTGTAGGACAGGTCGACGATCAGGCCGACCACCACCTGGTTATTTTCCAGGTGATAGAGGAACGAGCCACCGGTGTTCTCGTTGCTCATGATGTCCAGCGGCCAGCCGGCGGTGTGCACCACCAGGCCTGGCTGATGTTTAGCCGGGTCGATTTCCCAGATTTCCTTGAGGCCGATGCCGTAGTGCTGGGCGTCGGCGTCGCTGTCCAGGTTGAAGCGTTGGATCAGTTGCTTGCCGATGTGGCCACGGCAGCCTTCGGCGAACAGCGTGTACTTGCCGCGCAGTTCCATGCCAGGGGTGTAGACGCCTTCTTTTGGATTGCCTTCGCGGTCGACGCCGAGGTCACCGGTGATGATCCCGCGGACCACGCCGTTTTCGTCGAACAGTGCTTCCTGGGCGGCGAAGCCTGGGTAGACTTCAACACCCAGGTTCTCGGCCTGTTGGGCCAGCCAGCGGCACAGGTTGCCGAGGGAGATGATGTAGTTGCCCTCGTTGTGCATGGTCTTGGGCACAAAGAAGTCAGGAACCTTGGTGGAGGTATCGGCGCTGCGCAGTACATAGATGTCATCGCGCACCACGGGAGTGTTGAGCGGGGCGCCGAGTTCCTTCCAGTCCGGGAACAGTTCGTTCAGGGCACGTGGTTCGAACACGGCACCGGAGAGGATATGTGCGCCGACTTCGGAGCCTTTCTCGACCACGCAGACGCTGATTTCTTTACCGGCTTCGGCGGCCTTCTGCTTCAGTCGGCAGGCGGCAGACAGGCCTGCCGGGCCAGCGCCGACGATGACCACGTCGAATTCCATGTATTCGCGTTCCACAGGCTATCTCCTACTCAAGGCTCAACAGGCTTTTTTTCTAATGGGTGGAGGTTCGGTGTCGTGTCCGTCATCGCTGCAAAAGGGCAGGGGATGACCCACCTTTCTCTCTAGGTGGCGCATTATATCTACACCACTGGCAGCGTCCAATACAAACGTTTGTTTGAATTGCTTGGAAGCTAGGTAAATCAAAGCAACGCGGCTTATGACTGGCTATTTTGGCGTATTGACCAGAATAGGCGTTCCGGTCAATATACGGTCGGTTTTGCGCTAACCGTAGGCACACCGCAGGTTTCAGGAGCACGTCCAAAAGCAGGGCAACGGTAAAACAGGTGACGCGGGTTTAATTGATGGCGCGCAGTTTACACGCCGCGATAAGGAATGACCTCTCAGTCACCACTGACGAACGGTCATCAATCCCCCCATCGCTGTGTCACACGCCGAGGTTTTTGGAGGTGCCCTTGTGTGCCGATGAGCATCAACCGCCAGGTTCGCCTAGGCGACTTTCTTTTCACCGGAGAGTAACGAGGAATCCATGAAGGTTCTTGTAGCTGTCAAACGCGTTGTCGATTACAACGTGAAAGTTCGCGTCAAGGCGGACAATTCCGGCGTCGACCTCGCTAACGTCAAAATGTCGATGAACCCTTTCTGCGAAATCGCTGTGGAAGAAGCCGTACGCCTGAAAGAGAAAGGCGTAGCGACTGAAATCGTCGTGGTTTCCATCGGCCCGACCACTGCTCAAGAGCAGCTGCGTACTGCCCTGGCACTGGGCGCCGACCGCGCCATCCTGGTTGAGTCCGCTGAAGACCTGACCTCCCTGGCCGTTGCCAAGTTGCTCAAAGCCGTTGTCGACAAGGAACAGCCTCAGCTGGTGATCCTCGGCAAGCAGGCCATCGACAGCGACAACAACCAGACTGGCCAGATGCTGGCTGCGCTGACCGGTTACGGCCAGGGCACCTTCGCCTCCAAAGTCGAAGTGAGCGGCGACAGCGTTGCTGTTACCCGTGAAATCGACGGCGGCGCACAGACCGTTTCGTTGAAACTGCCGGCTATCGTCACTACCGACCTGCGTTTGAACGAGCCGCGCTACGCGTCCCTGCCAAACATCATGAAAGCCAAGAAGAAGCCGCTTGAGTCGGTAACTCCAGAAGCTTTGGGCGTTTCCACCGCCTCCACCAACAAGACCGTTAAAGTCGAAGCGCCGGCTGCACGCAGCGCAGGCATCAAGGTCAAGTCGGTGGCTGAACTGGTCGAGAAACTGAAAAACGAAGCGAAGGTAATCTAAAAATGACTATCTTGGTAATCGCAGAACACGACAACAAGGTGCTGGCCCCGGCCACCCTGAACACAGTGGCTGCTGCTGCGAAAATCGGTGGCGACATTCACGTACTGGTAGCAGGCCAAGGCGCTGGCGCCGTGGCTGAAGCCGCAGCGAAAATCGCTGGCGTGAGCAAAGTACTGTCGGCCGACAACGCCGCCTACGCTCACCAACTGCCGGAAAACGTGGCTCCGCTGGTAGCGGAGCTGGGCGCTGGTTACAGCCACATCCTGGCCGCTGCCACCTCCAACGGCAAAAACATCCTGCCACGCGTTGCTGCGCAGCTGGACGTTGACCAGATCTCCGAGATCATCTCGGTAGAAAGCGCCGACACTTTCAAGCGCCCGATCTACGCCGGTAACGCCATTGCCACCGTGCAATCGACCGCGGCCATCAAAGTGATCACCGTGCGCGCCACCGGCTTCGACCCGGTTGCCGCTGAAGGTGGTTCGGCTGCCGTTGAAGCCGTCTCCGCTGCTCACGACGCTGGCACTTCCAGCTTTGTCGGCGAAGAGCTGGCCAAGTCGGATCGTCCTGAACTGACCGCTGCCAAAATCGTCGTTTCCGGCGGTCGCGGCATGCAGAACGGTGACAACTTCAAGCACCTGTACGCCCTGGCCGACAAGCTGGGCGCTGCGGTCGGCGCTTCCCGCGCGGCCGTCGACGCAGGTTTCGTACCCAACGACATGCAGGTCGGCCAGACCGGCAAAATCGTTGCGCCACAGCTGTACATCGCGGTCGGTATCTCCGGCGCGATCCAGCACTTGGCCGGTATGAAAGACTCCAAAGTGATCGTTGCGATCAACAAGGACGAAGAAGCACCGATCTTCCAGGTGGCTGATTACGGCCTGGTTGCGGACTTGTTCGAAGCCGTACCTGAGTTGGAGAAGCTGGTCTAATCCAGCCGCTTCACTTATAAAGAGCCCGGTCGAGTGACCGGGTTTTTTTTTGCGCGCCCTTTTTCAACCTGGAGAAATTGCCATGGATTTGCGTCCCATATTGCTGGCTCTGTTGCTGCTGCCAAGCCTGGCGCTGGCCGCTGGCAAATGTGATCGCCTGGTGATTACCGGAAGCCCGGATGCACCGCCGCTGCTGTGGCGCGACCCCCAAGACCCGACGCACCTGATCGGCGCCACCGCTGACGTGCTGCAACAAGTGGGCAAGGATCTGGGGCTTAAAATCGACCTGCTCTACGGTGGTAAACGCTCCCTGGCGTTGGATGAAGTGCGCAGCGGGCGCATGGACATCCTCGCGGATGCACCGCTGAACCTCGGCGAACTGGAAACCCTCGACTACATCCACCCGGCGCTGGTACAGATCGATTACCTGGTCTGGACCCGCAAGGATTCGCCGTTGCCCTACACCACGGCCGCCGACCTTCACGGCCATAAGGGCGCGGTATCCGAACGCGCGCGCTTGAGTGCCGGCTTCGAGACCTTCGCCGCCCAGCAACTCAGCCTGCAACGCCTGCCCAGCTTGACGCCGGCCTTTCAGAAACTGCTGCTGGGGGAGGTCGACTATGTGCTTGCCGGACGTTATTCCGGGATGGCCATGGCCCAGACCTTGGGCATGAGCAACGACCTGATCGCGCGCGAAGTGCCCGTCGATCAACCTGGCCTGTACCTGGCGATTTCCCACAACTCCGCCTGCAATGATCCGTGGCTGCGCGGACAGCTGGCCAAAAAGATGACAGAATTGCCCGCGTCCGGTGCCGCGCAAGCCGCATTGCAGCGCAACCTCGAACGCTGGAAAGCGCAATTGCAGCAACCCGTCGGCACCCCAGCAAAGTAAGGATTTACAGTGACTCTTCGACCTCTTTTCGCGGCCCTCGCCGTTGTCGCTCTGGCG
Organism: Pseudomonas sp. M5A4_2d; assembly: GCF_053345295.1. Taxonomy (NCBI): domain Bacteria; kingdom Pseudomonadati; phylum Pseudomonadota; class Gammaproteobacteria; order Pseudomonadales; family Pseudomonadaceae; genus Pseudomonas; species Pseudomonas sp. M5A4_2d. The sequence continues at coordinate 130,951 of NZ_JBKEZW010000001.1, forward strand.
GGATGTGCAGCCGATCCTGCGCCGAATGAACAAATACGCCTCACCCAGCAAGCCTTGGAACAAGCCGGCGCCGTGGGTGCCAGCACCGATGAGTCGCCGGAACTGAAACTGGCCGAAGACAAGTTCGCCAGGGCCCAGGCCGATATGGCTGACCAATCCTACAAGCATGCGCGTATGCGGGCCGAACAGGCCGAGTTGGACGCGCGCCTCGCCGAAGCGAAAATTCTGACCCGCAAGAGCCAGGAGCAACTGAACGTGCTCAATACCCGCATCACTCGCCTGCGCAAGCAATTGCAGTTGGGAGAAGCCCAATGAGCCCGATGATCCGTGGTCTGAGCTGTGTGCTGCTGTTGAGCAGCGCCGCCCTGGGCGGTTGCGCCAGCCAACCCAATAGCGAGCAGGCGTTGCAGCAGGCCGGCAGTGACTTCCAGAAGGTCAAGGAAGACTCCAACGTGTTGCGCTTCGCGCCCAAGGATGTGATTCGCGCCGGTGAATCCCTGGCCCGCGCCGATCGCTTGTCCAGCTACTGGGGCAGCGGTGCCGACGTGGTGCATTACGCCTACCTGAGCCAGCGCTACAGTGCCATCGCCCGCGAACACACCGAGCAAGGCCTTAACGCAGAGCGCGGTACCAAGCTCGAACTCGAGCGCCAACGCCTGCAACTGGCCCTGCGTGAAAACAAGCTGGCCAGTGTGCAGCAGCAAGGCAAGTGGCTTGAAGAGCAAATCGCCAGCCTGACCACCACCCAGACCGATCGCGGCCTGGTCATGACCCTCGGCGATGTGCTGTTCGACACCGGTGACGCGCAGCTGCAAAACTCGGCCAACCGCACCGTGCTCAAGATCGTGCAGTTCCTGCAACTGAACCCCAAGCGCGTGGTGCGCATCGAGGGCTACACCGACAACACCGGCGGCGAGCAGGAAAACCTCAAGCTGTCCCGCGACCGTGCGCAGGCCGTGGCCGACGTGCTGATGGACCTGGGGATCGACGAAAAACGCATCCAGGTTGAAGGCTACGGCGACCAGTACCCGGTGGAGGTCAACGCCTCCGAGCGGGGCCGCGCACAGAATCGTCGTGTGGAAATTGTGTTCTCCGATGAGAAAGGCCAGTTAGGCGCTGCGCGCTGAAGACTGTCGCCGAATAAAATGTGGGAGCGGGCCTGCGCGCGAATGCGGAGTATCAGTCAACATTTCATTGGCTGACACACCGCATTCGCGAGCAAGCCCGCTCCCACATTTTTGTTCTGTATACACCTTACAGTTTTTTCTATCACTGCCGCTCGCGCTCGACTATTCTCGCAACTGTCCCCGTACACTTCTAAACTGTGCCGGTATGTTTCACACAAAAATAAAATACCCGTGAAATCGAGTGCTGCGTCATGACCAATCTGTTGCTTTACCAACGTATCGCCCAGCAACTGGCTGAGGACATCCGGCGCGGTGTCTATCAACCCGGTGAGCGCGTGCCTTCGGTGCGCAAGATGAGTTCACAGCTCAACGTCAGCCACGCCACGGTGTTGCAGGCCTACGCCAACCTGGAAGACCAGGGGCTGATCCGGGCGCGGCCGCAGTCGGGCTATTACGTGCACCAGACGCCCGCACTCACGGCGCCCACGCCGGACATCGCGCGGGTTGAACGCCCGGGGTTGGTCACCCGCAGCAGCATTATCCAGCAGGTATTGGTCGAGTCGCGCCGTGAAGGTGTGTTCCCGCTCGGCGCGGCGGTACCGAGTGTTGACTACTTGCCGGTACGGGCGCTGCATCAACAGTTGGCCAAGGTCACGCGCTTCCAGAGCCCGCGGGCGTTCAGCTACATGTTCAGCCCCGGCTTTGAACCGCTGCGGCGCCAGGTGGCAATTCGCATGCGCGATGCCGGCGTGGTTGTGGACCCCTCCGAAGTGGTGATTACCCACGGTTGTGTCGATGCGTTGCAGATGTCCTTGCGTGTGCTGACCCGTCCCGGCGACTTGATTGCCGCCGAGTCCCCGACGTATTACGGCTTGCTGCAACTGGCGGATCTGCTGGGCCTCAAAGTCATCGAGATCCCCAGCGACCCGTCCACCGGCATGAGCCTTGAAGCCCTGCAACTGGCAGCCAACCAATGGTCGATCAAGGCGTTGGTGCTGACTACGCGCCTGAGTAATCCGCTGGGTGCGACCATGCCCGAGGAGCGCCAGAAACAGTTGCTGCGCCTGGCCTCGGATTTTGATATTCAGATCGTCGAGGACGATATCTACGGCGAGCTGATGTTCGAACTGGGCCGCACCAAGGCGCTGAAAGCCTATGACCGCCTGGACCGGGTGATCTATTGCTCGAGCTTTTCCAAGACCTTGTCCCCGGGTGTGCGCATCGGCTGGATGATCGCCGGCAAGTATCAACAGGAAATCCAGCGGTTGCAGATGTTCAGTACCCACTCGGCCTGCAGCGTCACCCAGATGGGGGTCGCGGCGTACCTGGAGAACGGTGGCTATGACCGGCATCTGCGCTACATCCGCCAGGAATACCGCAAGAACCTGAGTGCTTTCCAGCTGGCGGTGCAGCAGTATTTCCCGGAAGGCACACAGATGACACGCCCGACGGGCGGCTTCATTCTGTGGGTCAGTTTGCCGGGACGGGTCAATACCCAGGAACTGCATGTGCGTGCACTGCAGCAGGGCATCAGCATCGCGCCGGGGGTGATCTTCAGTAATACGGAACAGTTCAACCACTGTATTCGTCTTAACTGCGGCACGCCGTGGAACCGCGAGGCAGAGCGGGCACTGATGACGCTGGGGATGTTGGCCAACCAGTTGTGTCAGGAAACTGCGGCCGGTTTTTGAGGGGTGGCAAGACGGGCTGTCGAATCACCAGACTTGTCATGCCACGCACAAAAAGCGAGCATATGGCTCTCTGCCGTTAATGCTGTTGGCGATATGACCTCTATTTTTCGCACTGTTGTGGTGATTGGCCTGCTAAGCCTGTGCAATGCCGGCTCGGTGCTGGCGGCGGCTCCCGTGACTGACGGCAAGCCCGCTGCCAGTACCGAACAGAAGACCCCTGCGAAGAAGCCGGCGCCGGTTAAAAAGGCTCCGGCGGCCAAGAAGAAACCTGCAGTAATAAAAAAACGCGCACCGGTCGCGAGCAAATCCAAGTCTGCCCACGAAATAGCCCAGACCAAACTGCCACCGGCACAGTTGGACTTGTCCCTGCCGACGGAAATGGTCAGGCATTTGCAGCCCATTGGCACCATGCCTAAACCGAAGAGCGTGCCGTTGTTACCACCCATGTTTGCTGAAAAACCCACCGACGACAGCGCGTTCCAGATCAATGGCCGCCTGCTCAGCAACCAGATGCAGCTGCAACTGCGCAATGAAGAACGACGCGATATTGAAGGCGCTGCCCTCGATTTCGAATTCAAGCAATAAATTTCCCCCGCAAAGGTGACGCAGGCCATCGACCATTTGTCGCAGACTGGTCAGTCACTTTTGTTTTGTGCGAAAAACCCCTGTTAGACCATTTTAAAACGGCTGTTTAAGGGCGTACTCTAGCCCGGCCATCCACATTGAGTCGTCGAGGACCTGCTGGTCATGAAATGCCGTGAAGGCTGTGGCGCTTGCTGCATCGCCCCCTCCATCAGTTCGCCATTACCTGGAATGCCCCACGGCAAACCGGCAGGCGAACGCTGCCTGCATCTGTCGGTCGAACAGCTGTGCCTGCTGTTCGGGCAACCGGAGCGACCGGCGGTGTGCAGTGACTTCAAGGCAGACCTTGAGGTTTGTGGCAACGATCAAGCCGATGCGATCCGGTTGATCGGCTGGTGGGAGCAAATGACGGCGGCTTGATGGGCTTTACTATCGGAACTTCAACAATAAGGAATACAACAATGGGTTCGCTGAAACGAATGGCTGTGTTGTGCGGTTTTACGGTGTTATTTGCAGCCACTGCCCAGGCTGAAGATTGGCAAGTGGCCAAGGACGAAGACGGTATCAAGGTGTCCCTGAGCGAAATTGCCGGCTCCAAATACAAGGCATATCGCGGTGTGGCCCTGATCAAGGCGCCCGTCGCCAAGATCCAGGCCCTGCAGGAAGACGTGGCCGGTGCCTGCTCGTGGATTCACGAATGCAAATCGCAAAAACTGCTCAAGACCGAAGGTGACAAGAGCTGGACCTACACCCAGTTCAAGGCACCGTTCCCGGTGACCGACCGCGATTCGATCCTTGAGATCACCACGTCCAAGGCCGCCGATGGCACTGTGACCCGTAAACTGCTGGAAGTGCCGACCTACCAGCCGGAAGTCAAAGGCTACGTGCGCGTCGCCCAGGTGGATGGCTACTGGAAACTGGTGCCAAAAGGCGACAACCAGACCGAAGTCACCTACCAGGTGCACACCGAGCCAGGTGGCAGTGTGCCGTCGTGGCTGGCCAACAAGTTTGTGGTGGACGCGCCGTTCAACACCTTGAAAGCCTTGAAAGAACACGCTGAAAAATAAGCGCAGTTGATCAGGTGCCTCCGGCCTTGAGTGGAACGTTTGCCGGTCCCTCAAGGTCCAGATATGTGTAAGCCCACACACGGGTTTTATCGAGGAGGCACCGATGCAAAAGTGGCAGATTACCTTCGTTGATGATCACGGCGTACAGTCCGTGGAGCAGTTCACCTGCGCACAAAAACCCAGCCTCGAAGATGCGGCACACATGATTCGCAACAAGCTGGTGCCCGTAGCCGCCGAACTCGATCTTAATGACCTTGAGGGCCGCAAGCCCGAGCCTACGGTCAAGATCCTCAAGGATCAGAACAGTATTCAGATTCTCGACATCTCCCCCGCCGCCTGAATATTCCCTGTATGGCATCCAAACCACCTCTGGTGGAGGTGATAGCTTCGCGCTACTCTTCAACTGAGATCAGCGAATGAATCGCTAAGGTCTGGTCTTGTCAGCTACATGCTTGTTTTCCCGCGGTCATGTCATTGCCGTAGTACCCGCGCCAGTAGGGCGCGGGCTTCGGGAAGCACGGAAAGTCTATCCATCGGTTTGAGGAGGACGTTTCATGAGCACAGCCTATCAAGAAGACATCAGCACCAACGTACTGCGCCGCATGAAAGAGGGCGGCTTCGACTTCTCGCGTTTTCACCCCATCGAGTTCTACGCCATTTTCCCGGATGAGGAACGGGCGCGAAGGGCTGCGGGTCGATTTCGTGGGGAATCCCTGAATGCCCAGGTCAGCGCGCGCGATGATGGCGCCTGGTACCTGGAGCTGAGCAAAATCATGTTCGCAACCTACGACGGTATAGGAGACTTCGAGCAAGACTTTGAAGCGGTGGTCGAGCCGCTGGGCGGAATCATCGAAGGGTGGGGCGTCAAGCAGGAGGTGCGTGGGTTACCCATGTAGCTGGATTTTATGAGCAACACAGCGTATCGGCTGACCTTTGGGTCGGCCGATTTTGTTTGTGCTGTCTGAAATTTCCCGAACGTGCAGCGCACTTTTCGAGCAGCAAAAAAAAGCCACCCGAAAAGGGTGGCCCAAAGGGAAGAGAGGTTCGCTGAAATCTCAGGAAACAATCCTGTTCAGCCGATGTGGGTGATTATCCGCAGGAGGGGCCGGGCAGTGAAATCAACTCTGACTATGCTGTTGATAGTCAAAGCCTGCATTGCGATGAAGCGCGGGTCGTGAGCGCCAGCATTCTGCGCACCAGGAAGGTGCGGTCAGAATTATCAGGTTATTTAACTGACTGATTTTTAAGTGTTTATGCCGATGGCACGGGCCTTGCGACAGTGCTTGCGCCCGGGTGACAAGGAGTACGGCATGACCCGCACTTATTACGATGAAATGTACGACGGGGCAGGGCAGGTTCGCCCCCATTACCGCGAGTTCGCCCGCTGGTTGGCCGAAACGCCGGCCGAACTGCTGGCGCAGCGCCGGCGTGAGGCCGACTTGCTGTTCCACCGTGCCGGTATCACCTTCACCCTCTATGGGGACGAACAGGGCACTGAGCGTCTGATCCCCTTTGACACCATCCCGCGCAGTATTCCGGCGAGTGAATGGCGGATTGTCGAGCGTGGGTGTATTCAACGGGTCAAGGCGCTGAACATGTTTCTCGCCGACCTGTATCACGACCAGCGCATCATCAAGGCCGGCATTATCCCCGCCGAGCAGGTGCTGGCCAACGAGCAATACCAACTGGCGATGCAGGGCCTGGACCTGCACCGCGATCTGTATTCCCACATCTCCGGGGTCGACCTCGTACGCGATGGCGATGGCACTTACTACGTGCTGGAAGACAACCTGCGCACCCCAAGCGGTGTCAGCTACATGCTTGAAGATCGCAAGATGATGATGCGGCTGTTCCCGGAATTATTCGCGGCGCAGCGCATTGCGCCGATTGATCATTACCCCAACCTGCTGCTCGATACCCTCAAAAGCTCCAGCCCGCTGGATAATCCAAGTGTGGTGGTGCTGACGCCGGGCCGCTTCAACAGCGCGTTTTTTGAACATGCCTTCCTGGCCCGGGAGATGGGCGTGGAACTGGTAGAAGGCGCGGACCTGTTTGTACGCGATGACCGCGTATTCATGCGCACCACCGACGGCCCCAAGGCAGTGGACGTGATCTACCGGCGCCTCGACGACGCATTCCTCGACCCGCTGGCCTTCAACCCTGATTCGATGCTGGGCGTGCCTGGCCTGCTCGCGGCATACCGCTCGGGCAATGTGGTACTGGCCAATGCGATCGGCACGGGGGTGGCGGATGACAAGTCGGTGTACCCCTTCGTCACCGAGATGATCCGCTTTTACCTGGATGAAGAGCCGGTTCTGAAGAACGTTCCGACGTTTCAGTGCCGAAAGCCCGATGAACTGTCCCATGTGCTGGCCAACCTGCCAGACCTGGTCGTCAAGGAAACCCAAGGCTCCGGCGGCTACGGCATGCTGGTCGGCCCGGCTTCCACGGCGGCGGAAATCGAAGCCTTCCGCGCCCGTATCAAGGCCAAGCCCCACGCCTATATCGCACAACCGACCCTGTGTTTATCCACCTGTCCGACCTTCGTCGAAAACGGCATCGCGCCGCGCCATATCGACTTGCGGCCGTTTGTATTGTCCGGCAAGGAAACCCGCGTCGTTCCCGGTGGCCTCACCCGTGTGGCGCTGCGCGAAGGCTCGCTGGTGGTCAATTCGTCCCAGGGCGGCGGCACCAAAGACACTTGGGTGGTCGAGGACTGATGCCATGTTGAGTAGAACTGCCTCGGATTTGTATTGGATGTCGCGCTACCTGGAGCGCGCCGAAAACCTCGCGCGCATGCTCGATGTCAGCTATTCGTTGTCGCTGATGCCCCAGGACGGGCGCGGCGATGGCTTGCATGAGTTGGCCATGCCGTTGTTGATCACCGGCACTCTGGAGGATTACCACGAACGCCACGGCGAACTGCACGCCGAACGCCTGTTGCACTTCTTTGCACTGGACGCGGCCAACCCGGCCAGCATCTACAGTTGTCTCGGCGCTGCGCGGGCCAGCGCCCATGCCGTGCGTGGGCGAATTACCGCCGACATGTGGGAAAACATCAACGCCACCTGGCTGGATATTCGCGATATTGCCCAACAAGGGCTGAGCCACTACGGCATGAGCCGGTTTTGTGAATGGGTCAAGGAGCGTTCGCACCTGTTCCGGGGCGCTACCTACGGCACCATCATGCGTAACGATGCGTTTCGTTTTATTCGCCTGGGCACCTTTATCGAGCGCGCCGACAACACCCTGCGCCTGCTCGATGCTCGCTACGAAATGGCCGGTGACCAAGCCGCCGCCGTCACCGACGGCACGGCCCACGCCTACTATCAGTGGAGCGCCCTGTTGCGCGCCTTGTCGTCATTCGAGGCCTACACCGAGATCTACCGCGACGCGCCCGGCGCCCGGCAAGTGGCCGAGCTGCTGCTGTTACGCGCAGACGTCCCGCGTTCCCTGCGGGCCTGCAGCGAAGAGATCGACCAGATTCTTGCCAGCCTGCCCGGCCTCAATGGCCGCCCGGCCCAGCGCCTGGCCGCCGAGATGGACGCGCGCCTGCGCTTTACCGCCATCGATGAAATTCTCGAGGAAGGCCTGCACGCCTGGCTGACCGATTTTATTCCCTTGGTCCGCCAGTTGGGCGACGCCATCTACAGTTCCTACCTGGAGGCGGCATGAGACTCTCCATCAGCCACGAAACCACCTACCGTTACGAAGACCAGGTGCGCGCCAGCATCCAGTACCTGCGCCTCACGCCCCACGACAGCGAGCGCCAGCATGTGCTCAGCTGGCAACTCGATCTGCCGCGCCCGGTGCGGGCGCAGGTTGACCCGTTCGGCAACATCCTGCACGTGCTGACCCTGGATGAACCCCACGATGCCATCATCATTGGCGCCCGTGGCCAAGTGGATATCGACGAATTACGCGAGGCAGAACACGAGAGCCAGTCAGCCTTTCCGTTCCTGCGCAGCACACGCCTGACCGAGCCCGACGAGGCACTGCGCGGCTTTGCCGAGCAACACTGCCAGCGCCGTCGTGACCGCAGCGCGCTGATCGACCTGATGCACGCCCTCAACCAGTCAATGGTCTACACGCCCGGCGCCACTGAAGTCGACACCTGTGCCGCGCAGGCCTTCGCCGGCCGCGCAGGCGTGTGCCAGGATCACACCCATGCGTTCCTGGCCTGCGCGCGCAGCCTGGGGATTCCGGCGCGGTATGTGTCGGGGTATTTGTACACTGAGGACAGCACGCACCTCGCCAGCCATGCCTGGGCGGAAGCCTGGCTGGATGACGCCTGGTACAGCTTTGACGTGACCAACCAACTGGCCCGGCCGGAACGGCATTTGAAACTGGCCGTGGGCCTGGATTACCTGGATGCCTGCCCGGTACGCGGCATGCGCCGTGGCGGCGGGCATGAGCAGATGCATGCCAAGGTGTGTGTGGCGCCGACGCCGGTGATATCGGTGCAGCAGCAATAGGCTAGGCCGCTCTGGTGTGGGAGCTGGCTGGCCTGCGATTGCGCTGGGTCAGCTGCAAATGGGTTAACTGAACGTCCGTTATCGCAGGCAAGCCAGCTCCCACAGTGGGCACGGGTGTATTCAAAAAAATTGCCAGGCTCAGGGCTGCTGTTTACGCCCCGCCATATGCTTCAAATACCCCACCAGCAAATCCAGCTCGCCATCCGGCAACACGCTGGCCGTAAACGCCGGCATCTTCGCTTGTGGCCAATGCCGCAGGCTCTGTGGGTCGCGGATATAACGCTTGAGGAAATCCCCGCTGAAATACTCGGTGGGGCTGTAGGGCACATTCAGGTCCGGCCCCATCTGTGCATCGCCGGCGCCATTGAGGCGATGGCAGGCCAGGCAGTTTTTCTGGAACAACGCGAAGCCCTGGTTGATCGGGTCATTTGCAGCCAACTTCGGGTCGGGCAACAGGGCTGGAAAACGCTCGGCCACCGTCTTCAGTTGCTTGATGGCGGAGAGTTGAAACGGCCACTGCTCCGGGCTGATATGCGCGGCTTGCGGGTCGGTCCACACCAGATAGAACGGCCCGGCACCGGGTTTGCCTTCCGCCAGCGCGGGCCACGGGTGCGCCGGGTCTTCCACCGCCAGCCAGGCACGTGCGCCGTGTTTCTCCAACAATGGCGCAGCGGTTAGCTCAGCGGCAAATCCATCCAGGGCCACGGCTTGAAGGTGGTTTTCAGGTTTCAAACCGGGCAGGAGATCTGCCAACGGCACTGCGCGATACGTCATATTGCGCTTGTAGGAAACGTCATCAACGATCTGCACCGTCTGCGCATCCGGGTGCTTGAGCAAGTCCTCGGTCTGCCAGGTTTTACTGGCGTGGTCCAACTCAATGGTCAATTGCGCCGCCGCAGCAGGCATGGCCAACAGCAAGGCGAGGAAGGCAAGGATCGGTTTCAAGAGGGAGCCCGGTTTGAAGTGGCGGTAGCGCCCACGATACCGGAAATCTGCACGCAAAAAGACAGCCCCTGCAACAGGACCGCTATACGCAATGTCCCGGCAGGTGCTGCCAAAAACTGCAGTCCTGATGCACTGTGTGCACGCAATGTGAGGATCGAGTCGTCACCCAATAATCTTGGTTAAATTGGGCAAGATCAGAATCAGGGTGGTGGCGAAAAGAATAAGTCCCGCCTGACGTACTTTGGTGTGTTTGAACATGGCTGTCTGCCTTTTGTTGTTATTCCTGAACGTCAAATGCGTGCCGGTTAATTTCAGTATCGCAACGTGACGTGTCGCTTTTCTTACAGCTGCTCCAGCAAAACCCGGCAGCAACTTCTTACTGATTCAACCTTAGAGCCCTCGTTCTTTGCGGCTTAGATCCATTTCATATCAGCTAATCAGTAAATCCGCTAAAAACGGCATGAGGCCTAAGGCCATCTTGGCGCCAGCCCCGAGGCTAGACAGCTAAAACGTTTAACCGACCGTTTTCCGTAGCTGGCTACCGTTCGTCCGAGCGTGGGTGTCAAAAGCAATGAGCGCATCCGTCATTGAAACCGTGTCAATCGGGCCTAAGGTAAGGGGCACACATGCACAGCGGTTCGAGGACGTCATGACCCAAGCTTTGATCTTTGATGCGATACGCACGCCCCGGGGCAAAGGTAAGGCCGACGGCGCCTTGCACAGCGTCAAACCGGTAAACCTGGTGGCGGGCTTACTCACCGCGCTGGCACAACGCAGCGACCTCGACACGCGCCAGGTGGATGACATCGTCCTCGGCTGCGTCACGCCGGTGGGCGACCAGGGTGCCGACATCGCCAAGACCGCCGCGCTGGTGGCGGACTGGGACGTGAGTGTCGCCGGCTTACAGATCAACCGCTTCTGCGCTTCGGGCCTTGAAGCGGTCAACCTTGGCGCGATGAAAGTGCGTTCCGGCTTTGAAGACCTGGTGGTGGTCGGTGGCGTCGAATCTATGTCCCGCGTGCCGATGGGCAGTGATGGCGGCGCTTGGGTGCTCGACCCACAGACCAACATGCACAGCCACTTCACGCCCCAGGGCATCGGCGCGGATTTGATCGCGACCCTGGAAGGCTTCACACGACAGGACGTCGACGCTTTCGCCCTACAGTCCCAGCAGAAAGCGGCGAGGGCACGCGCAGACGGTTCTTTCAACAAATCGCTGATTGCGGTGCAGGACCAGAACGGTATCGTACTGCTGGACCATGACGAGTTTATCCGTGGCGACTCCACCCTCGAAGGCCTGGGCAAGCTCAAGCCGAGCTTCGAGATGATGGGGCAGATGGGCTTCGACGCCACCGCGCTGCGGGTCTACAGCCATGTGGAGCGCATCAACCACGTACACACACCCGGCAACAGCTCCGGCATCGTCGATGGCGCGGCGCTGATGCTGATCGGCTCCGAGGCCAAAGGCCGTGAACTGGGCCTGCAACCGCGGGCGCGGATTGTCGCCACGGCGGTTACCAGCACTGACCCCACCATCATGCTCACCGGCCCGGCGCCTGCTACACGCAAAGCCCTGGCCAAGGCTGGTTTGCGCGTGGAAGACATCGACCTGTTCGAGGTCAACGAAGCGTTTGCCTCGGTGGTGCTCAAGTTCATCAAGGATATGGGTATCGATGCCGCGCGGGTCAACGTCAATGGCGGCTCCATCGCCATGGGCCATCCATTGGGCGCCACGGGCTGCGCGATCCTTGGCACGTTGCTCGACGAGCTGGAAGTGCGCCAGCAGCGCTACGGCCTCGCCACCCTGTGTGTCGGCGGTGGCATGGGCATCGCCACCATTATTGAACGCCTCTGAGCCCAAGGAATTCGTCATGACCGAAGCCATTCGTTACGAAAAAGGCCAGGACCAGATCGTGGTGCTGACCCTCGACATGCCTGGCCAGAGCGCCAACACCATGAACAGTGTGTACCGCGAGGCGATGGCGGCCACTGTCGCGCGCCTGGAAGCGGAGAAGGACACGCTGGCCGGTGTGGTCATTACCTCGGCGAAGAAGACCTTTTTTGCCGGGGGTGATCTCAATGAATTGATCAAAGTCGACACAGCGCACGCCAAGGATTTCTACGCCGGTGTGTGGGTGTTAAAGGCGCAATTGCGCCGCTTGGAAACACTCGGCAAACCGGTGGTTGCCGCGATTAATGGCGCTGCCCTGGGCGGCGGCTGGGAGATTTGCCTGGCCTGCCATTACCGCGTCGCGCTGGACGACAAGTCGGTGCAGCTCGGCTTGCCGGAAGTCACTCTGGGCCTGTTGCCGGGTGGCGGCGGGGTGGTCCGCATGGTGCGCATGCTGGGGTTGGAAAAAGCCTTGCCGTATTTGCTGGAAGGTAAAAAAGTCCGTGCGCAGCAGGCGCTGCAGGCGGGCTTGATCAATGAGCTGGCGGTGGACCGCGACGAACTGCTGGCCAAGTCCCGCGCCTGGATTCTTGCCAATCCTGAGGCCAGGCAGCCGTGGGACAACAAAGGCTATCAGCTCCCCGGCGGCACGCCGTCGAACCCCAAAGTGGCGCAGATGCTGGCGATTGCGCCGTCGATATTGCGCAGTAAAACTCAAGGCTGCTTCCCGGCACCGGAGAAGATCCTGTGTGCCGCCGTTGAAGGCGCCCAGGTGGATTTCGACACGGCGCACCTGATTGAAACGCGCTACTTCACCGAGCTGGTCACCGGGCAGGTGGCGAAAAACATGATCGGTACCTTCTGGTTCCAGCTCAACGAAATCAACGCCGGCCGTTCACGGCCCCAAGGCTTCGCGCCTTACGTCACGCGTAAAGTTGGCGTGCTTGGCGCGGGAATGATGGGGGCGGGCATCGCGTATGTCAGTGCCTGTGCGGGCATCGAGGTGGTGCTCAAGGACGTCAACCTGGCGGCGGCCGAGAAGGGCAAGGCCCATTCCGCCGCGCTGCTGGACAAGCAGGTCAGCCGTGGGCAACTGACGGCCGAACAGCGGGAAAGCACCCTGGCGTGGATTCATCCTACTCAGGATGACGCCGACCTGGCTGGCTGCGACCTGATCATCGAAGCCGTCTTCGAAGACCGTGAACTCAAAGCCAAGGTGTCGGCGGCTGCACAAAACGTGGTTGGCGCCGGTGCGGTGATTGCCTCCAACACCTCGACGCTGCCCATCAGTGGCCTGGCCAAAGCGGTGCCTGATCAAGGCAAATTTATCGGCCTGCATTTCTTCAGCCCTGTCGACAAAATGCCGCTGGTGGAAATCATCAAGGGCGCCCTGACCAGCGACGAAACCCTGGCACGAGGTTTCGACTTCGTACTGCAAATCAAGAAAACCCCGATTGTGGTCAACGACAGTCGCGGCTTCTTCACTTCGCGGGTGTTCGGCACCTTCACCAACGAAGGTATTGCGATGTTAGGCGAAGGCGTGGCTGCGCCGATGATCGAGACCGAAGCGCGCAAGGCCGGGATGCCGGTGGGGCCGTTGGCGGTGTCCGATGAGGTATCGCTCAGCCTGATGAGCCATATCCGACAGCAAACCGCGAAGGATCTGCAGGCTGAAGGTAAGGCGGTGCCGACGCATCCGGCGACGCGGGTGATCGATCTGTTGGTGAATGAATACAAACGCGTGGGCAAGGCGGCCGGGGGCGGTTTTTACGACTATCCCGCAGGCGGGCAGAAACACCTGTGGCCCGAGCTGAAGTCGCGGTTCGAACAGCCCGACAATCAGGTTTCGCCACAAGATGTGCGCGACCGTTTGCTGTTTATTCAGGCGATTGAAACCGTGCGGTGTGTGGAGGAGGGCGTGTTGATGTCGACGGCCGACGCCAACGTGGGCTCGATCTTTGGCATTGGCTTTGCCGCGTGGAGTGGCGGCGCGCTGCAATTTATCAACCAGTACGGGCTCAACGACTTTATCGCTCGGGCGCGCTACCTGGCCGAGCAGTATGGGGAGCGGTTCTCGCCGCCGGCTCTGCTACTGGAAAAAGCTGCACAGGGAGCAATATTCGCCTGACCGAAACGCAATATTTTGGGTAATAGAGAACCCTTTTGGGAGCGGGCTTGCCCGCGATATCGGTATGCCAGCCACTGCAAATATTGGCTGATATGACGCCATCGCGGGCAAGTTGAATCCTCGCACCGCCGCTCCAGCAGTTAGGCACAGGGTGGGGCTTGCTTTGCAGGGGTATTTCAAGGCAGGCTCTGGGGTGTGCATTATTCCCATCACCGTGTCAGGTATTTTTTATGTCGCTACGCGTCTGTATCCTGGAAACCGATATCCTGCGTCCAGGCTTGATCGATCACTACCAAGGGTACGGGCAGATGTTCAAGCGCCTGTTCTCCAAGCAACCGATTGCCGCCGAATTTGTAATCTACAACGTCGTCCAGGGCGAATACCCGTCAGATGATGAAGTGTTTGACGCCTACCTGATCACTGGCAGCAAAGCCGACTCCTTCGGCACCGACCCATGGATCCAGACCCTCAAGACCTACCTGCTCGAACGCTATGCGCGCGGCGACAAATTGCTGGGCGTCTGTTTCGGTCACCAGTTATTGGCGCTGCTGTTGGGCGGCAAGACTGAACGCGCCAGCAAAGGCTGGGGCATGGGCATCCACGACTACACGCTGAATGCCAAGGCGCCCTGGATGAGCCCGGTGGTGGAAGAACTGACGTTGCTGATCAGTCATCAGGATCAAGTGACCAGCCTGCCGGAAAACGCCACGGTGATAGCTTCCAGCGATTTTTGCCCCTATGCGGCGTATCACATCGAAGACCAGGTGCTGTGCTTCCAGGGCCACCCGGAATTCATCCACGATTATTCCCGCGAGTTGCTGGAGATTCTTCAGACAACTCTTGGGGAAAAGGTCTACACCCACGGCGTGGCAAGCCTGGAACGTGACCACCACGGTGCCACCGTGGCGGAGTGGATGATGCGTTTTGTCGCGCACAAGCCAGAGACTGCGGCTTAAAGCCAGCCCGAACGCTTGAAGCTCGCCCACAAACCGGTGCACCCCGCCGCAATAAACCCGAGCACCGCAAAATAGCCGTAGTGCCATTGCAGCTCGGGCATGTTCTGGAAGTTCATCCCGTAAATCCCCGCCACCGCGGTGGGGAATGCCAGAATCGCCGCCCACGCGGCGAACTTGCGTTGCACCACGCTTTGGCGTGAGGCCTCCAGCAACACACCGATCTCAATGGTCTGGCTGGCGATATCGCGCAGGGTGGTCAGGTCTTCCATCTGCCGCGTCACGTGGATCTGCACGTCACGGAAATAGGGGCGCATGTTCTTGTCGATAAACGGGAAGCTCAGCTTCTGCAGTTCCTGGCTGATTTCGACCATCGGCGCCACATAACGCTTGAGCCGCAGCACGTCACGGCGCAGCCCGTGGAGGTTCTGGATATGGGTTTCATTGAGGGAGTTGCACAACACGTTGCGTTCCAGCTCATCGATCTCGGCATGGATCGCCTCGCTCACCGGCTGGTAATTCTCGGTGACGAAATCCAGCAGCGCATAGAGTACGAAATCTTCCCCATGCTCCAGTAACAGCGGCCGCGCCTCACAGCGCTGGCGCACATAGCCGTATGACGCTGAGTGCCCATTGCGTGCGGTAATGATGTAGCCGTTGCCGGCGAAAATATGAGTTTCGATAAACACCAGCTTGCCGTTCTCGCGTACCGGTGAGTAGGTCACGATAAACAGCGCATCGCCGAAGGTTTCCAGCTTCGGTCGGCTGTGCTTTTCCAAGGCGTCTTCAATGGCCAGTTCATGCAGGTTGAACTGGCGTTGCAGGTTGGCCAGTTCCTGGGCGTTGGGCTCTTCCAGGCCAATCCACACAAAATGGTCGGGTTTGGCGGCCCAGGCCGCGCCCTCATCGAGGGTAATATCGGTGACTTTCTTTCCGCCGCTGTAAACGGCGGCCGCAACAACTCTACCCATGGTGCTGATCGCTTCTTATTAGGAGGACAGGTGTTGGGCAGCTTAGCTGGAAGCGAGTTCGATTGTTACGGCACTTTGCAGCTCACGGTCCATCGCGGCAATGCATTCATCCATCTGCGTCTGACAGGTCTGCATCAACTGAGGGATGTCATCCGAAGTCAGGCCTGCGGTAGGAATCGGTGGCAACGAGCGTATCAGCACATCACCACTGTTCCACTGATTAAGCTGCATATGGGTGCTGTAATTGCTGACACACACCTGCACGATCGGCACACCTGCCGCAATTGCCATATGGAACGCACCTTTCTTGAACGGCAACAGGCCTTTGCCGAGGTTGCGCGTGCCTTCCGGAAATACCCAGATCGACGTGTCCTGATGCTGCAAGGTATGCGTGGTCGTGAGCATCGCGCGACGCGCCTTGTGCGCATTGCCGCGGTCGATCAGCACATTGCCCGCCAGCCAGAACAACTGGCCGAACAGCGGCACCCATTTCAGGCTTTTCTTGGCAATACACACCGTGCGGTAAGGCACCACAGTACCCAACACAAACAAGTCATAGTTGGACTGGTGGTTGGCGATGACTACGCACGTGCCGGGCTTGTTGCGCAGCGAGTCGACATCTCTCTTCACGTTTAAACGCAATATCCACATGGCGGGCAGCGCATAGAGGCGCGCGCACAAGCGGCTGTTGTCGGGATTGAACGGCCGACAAATGCCCAACAGCACGCCCAACACACCGGCAACCATAAAGTGCAGGCTCATCAACAACATACGTAACAGAAAGAGCATCGACGCGGCCCATCGGGACAAAAGGTGGCGCAGTGTACGGATGTGCACTGTATTCGGCAATTGCCCCTACAGACGTAGGAGATAGGCGATGTTTAAGTACATGTTTCAACGTGTGCCGACAAGGCCTGACTAGAGCGGCTAAAGAGGTTTCGGATTTATCGGTAAGAAAAAGCCCGACTCTAGGTCGGGCTCTGGCGTTGCCGCTGCGGGGTGTTAGCTCAGGATATGGCCCTGATCCTGGATAATTGCATCATCCAACGCTTCCAGCAGCGCTTTACGCACCTTCAACTTGGTGTGCTTGTGGGCGTTCATGTTGATCTTCTTCAACTGGCGGGCCGCTTCCAGGGCCGCCGCGTGCAACTCTTCCGGTGCGACCACCTTATCCAGGAAGCCCGCTTGCAGTGCGCCCTGCGGGTCAAACATTTCCGCATTGATTACCGAACGATGAAGCGCCGACTTGCGCAGACGATCCCGCGCCAACTCGATACCGGCGTGGTGCATGGTCATGCCGATCGCCACTTCATTCAGGCCAATGCTGAACGGGCCTTCCACACCAATCCGATAATCTGCCGACAACAGCAGGAACGCACCTTTGGCAACCGCATGCCCGGGGCATGCGACGATGACGGGAAACGGGTGCGACAACAGGCGACGCGCCAACGTCGAGCCCGACGTCACCAGGCCAATAGCCTCTTTAGGGCCGGCTGTCATCACCTTCAAATCATAACCGCCCGACAGAATCCCCGGCGTCCCGGTGATGATCACCACCGCCCGATCTTTCTCGGCCTGATCCAGCGCCGCATTAAACTCACTGACCACCGCCGGAGAAATGGCATTCACCTTGCCGTTGCTCAAGGTCAGGGTCGCGATACCGTCTTCGAGGTGGTAGGCAATCAACTCACTCATGACGCGGTTCCTTGTAGGACTTGTTATAGATAGGCTGTTTATAGAAGAGCATGCGCAGACGTTACCCACCACGCCCGCCCCGGTAAAGCGCCGTGACTGACTACTCAGTCAGACTTTTCCAGCATTCCTTAGGTTAGACGGCCCAGGGCAGGGCGCAGCAGCCGCCCCAAGTGCGTGCCAGCGGTGCCCGAGAATGGCAGAATCACCGCCCTCGCCGGGCGGGTAACGGCATAACCGCCTAACCGCATGAAAATTCTGAAAAAAACCTTTGCCATCAGAAAGGCTTTCGACTACATTAGCGCGCCTCGACAGACTGAACTGGTTTGACGAGATACGGTGAAGTGTCCGAGTGGCTTAAGGAGCACGCCTGGAAAGTGTGTATACAAGAAATTGTATCGAGAGTTCGAATCTCTCCTTCACCGCCATATTGATACCTAAAGGCCCCATAAATGGGGCCTTTTTGCATTCTACGGTTTTTGTTCCCCCATTTGTCCCCCCATTCGGATTTTGGAAAGGTGTCCCTGTCGTCAGGTAGTTCGCGATAGGGCGCTTTTCTTTCTTGGCAATCTACGCTGGCGCTTGTGTTCAAATCGGGATCCGAGCTGCGCTGGTGGGCGTTGGCGTCGCTGCCCCTGAAGGGCTCGGCTAGTTCGGCGCTCTTTCCGTGCTGCGAGAGAGTTGCTCATTGAGAAATGTCGTTGGACTTTTGCCTGTAAGCTTTTTTAGTGTTTTTGCGTAAAGCGCTTCGCTTTGGCTCTTCTGCTCCTCTGAGAGGCTGGCGATTGAGAGGTCTACGGCTTCCATCATGACGACGCGCTGCGTGAGTTCCGTGGCGCACTTCTGGAGTGCTAGGTATAGGGAGTCCAGCCTCTTTTTTAGTTGCTGCTCCTTTTCTGCGGCCCTTTTGGCGGCATTCTTAGCAACGGTTTTCTGTTGGGCGGCCTGCTCGTATTCATCAGAGAGCAGGCTCTCAAGAAAATTGGTTATGCTGCTTTTGTTCTGCTTCGCCAGCGTGTTCAGTTTTTGCTTCGCCTGTTCTGAGAGCACGAAACTGCAGGCTTGTGAATCGCCCCTCATTCCGTAGACACCTCCATGCCTTAACTGAGGCGAATCAGGAGGCGCCATGAGCAACCTGCGTTGCCCCGAAGATTCAAAAAACCAAGCGGTCAATTAAGTGCCCGGAAAGGAAACTGTCTGTCGCTGATGTAGGCGAGTAGGTCAGCTGATGAGAAAGGAGATGCAGGGAGGAAAATCAAAGCCCGGTTCAAAACTCTACGGATTACCGGTAGCCCACCTATTTCTGACAGCGTGTTAGAACGACGCTTTTATGTGGGAAACCCAACAGCCGCTTGGGTGGGGGCATTAGTTGTCCTGAGCCGCGCGGGTGTACTTTTAGTCCCAGTCCTATTTGCTTCTTTTTTTGCGCTGATAAGCTTTTTCCTGAAACAGTCTCCAGGAAATTTTTATCATGATCTTGAATGCCGCCGTGCCCAGTGAGTTCAGCGCATTACGTGTCATCACGTTGGCGTCCGATGCTGTGTGTGCACACCGGCTGGGTTCTGCCTTGAGTGGAATGGGGGTGACTCCAATCGTCAACCTCGAATCCTTGAGCGGCGTTGAAGCCTGGTTGGGCGAATATCCAGTCGACGTCATTGTGTGTGAGCTCCGTCCTGAGTGTGGCGACGGGCTGATGTTGCCGAGCCTCCTCAGGGGGATGCATGAGGTGGGCAAGCTGACCCATTTCCCCAGTATCTTTTGGACCGGGGAGGCTGCCTTGGATGCGCCCTCCAGTGTTGTCGAAGGGGGGCATTCGCTGGCCCGCAGAACACCGAGCAGTCCGCTCTGGATCAAGTACATGGGCGGGGTTGCGGTTAGTGCTTTGGAGTCCCATGCCCGGTTGGCACGGACGGCCGGCATTTCGGTGGAAATCCTGCGCGAAGGTGCCACCCTGGCCCTGGGCGACGCCTTGCGAGCGGCCGTACTGACCCGTGCGCAACCGGACGCCAGGTTGAGAATGAATACCTTCGACTCTTTGGCTGAAGATGAAGTGATCAATGCGCTGACGACGGGGGAGGGCCTGCGCTTTGTGTTCCAGCCGCAATTCGAACTGCGCAGCCGGCGTATTGTGGGAGCCGAGGCGCTGGTGCGTTGGAAACATCCACGGTTTGGGGAAATACCGCCTTCTGTATTGATGCCCTTGGTCAACCGGTTGGGCCTGGACTTGCTGCTGTTCAGCCTGGTGGAAATGTGGACGATCAAGGTCATGCTTGCGCTAAAGCACGAAAATATCGGGATTCCCATTGCGGTGAACGCGTCGGCAAAAACCATTTGCACGCCCAACTTTTCTGATCGGCTGGCGGCGCGAATGCGTCAGGCTGACCTGCCGAGTCGACTGCTTAAAATTGAACTCACCGAGGATGTACCCGAGCCGGACGAACTCTATTTATCGGCCTCGTTGACGGCTATTCGAGCCAAGGGCTTCCGAGTGTCGATGGATGATTTTGGCACGGGCGCCGCTACGTTGAACCTGCTGGCAAACCTGTCGTTTGATGAGATGAAAATTGATGGGTCGTTCGTCCGCGGTGTGGAGCAGCATTCGTCGTCACGTAAAGTCATCGCCGGCATCGTCAACTGGGCACGCTTGCTCAGTTTGAATTTGGTGGCGGAAGGGATCGAGGATGAATCGACTATTCCGCTGTTGTATCGATTGGGTTGCCGGGTAGGGCAAGGTTACGCGTTGGCACGCCCGATGGAAATTGATGCTTTCTTGAATTTCGTTATCCAGCGGGAAAATAATAGTGCATGGCACTGAGCACTTTTAAGAGTTTTCTGATGTTTATTCTGGCGCGATCACATTAACTTTTACGGCCTCTAGCTCTCTGGATTGTTCGCCGCTCTTTTTGTTCGCCTGTGTTTTTATGTACGATTGTTCAATAGCACGGATGTCATTGATTTTATAGGTTCGTCTGAGATGATGAGAACTTATTAAAGATGAGGGCGCGGTATATCTCATCCTTTTGCTCGTTATAAAGAGTGCCGCTTGATTTATGAAACGCCTAAAAATTGCTTTGCTGGATGATCATGCAATTGTACGACATGGGTTGGTCAGTCGATTGCAGCAGGAGTCTGATTTTGAAGTGGTCGGTGTCTATGCCCGCAGCCGTGATGCCATGGCTGGACTCGCGACGGCGCCGGCGGAGGTATTGTTACTGGATTTTGTGCTCGGGCCGAGTGAGTTAGACGGCATCTTGTTGATTCGTGCATTGAGGGTAAAGCACCCGAAGTGTCGCCTCCTGATATTTTCCACCCACCACGATGCGGCGACTGTGATCCTCGCCTTGCGCGTCGGCGCTCGCGGCTTTCTGGGTAAGAGTGAAGACATCAATCAGTTGATCAGTGCTGTCCGGTTGGTGGCGTCGGGCGAGGTTTACCTGAGCCCCGACATGGCTTACCGGGTAGCGGAAGCCACGGCCGCGAATAATCACGGTGAAGAAACCAACCGGGATGAAGCTCTGCGTTTTGTAAGCCTTTCAGCGCGTGAGCAGGACGTGATCCGTTGTTACCTGGCGGGCATGACTATCACGGAAATCGCCGAAAAATTTAGTCGTAGCATCAAGACTATCAGCTCACAAAAAGCCGCGGCATTTCGAAAATTGGGTGTGGTATCGAACAATGAGTTATTCAGAATCAAGCACATCATTGAGGGTATTTGATTCAACTTCGCACTGCTCGGAAAAAAGCACGAGCGGGATGTGATTTACCGATCACTGGATATACTCAACTACGGGCTGAACGTTGTATCGGTAGGCTATTCCTGTGTTCTGATCGCACTGTGTGCGGTCCGCAGAGTGGGGTCGATCACGATGAAACCTGTACGCATTGCTTTGTTGGATGATCACGCGGTTGTTCGACATGGACTCGCCAATACGCTGGCGGCCGAAGCGAACTTTGAAGTGGTTGGCATTTATGCACGCAGCCGAGACCTTATCGCAGGCCTCGCCACGTCTCCTGCGGATTTACTCTTGCTGGACTTTTCACTGAGCCCTGACGAACTGGACGGGGTTTCCCTGATTCGCGCCTTGCGGGTCAAGTTTCCCCTCTGTCATATCCTCGTCTTGTCCACGCATCACGACCCAGCGACGGTTAGCTTGGTCATGCGCGTCGGCGCGCGTGGTTTTGTCGGCAAGGGCGAAGATATGGCGCAGTTGGTGAAGGCTATCCGCAAGGTAGCGGCGGGGGCGGTGTACCTGAGTACCGACATGACCTATCGCTTGGCGGAGACGGTCACTAATGATACTCGCCAAGCCGAGGGCGATGTGCCAGACGCGTTGGTCCAGGCAGAGTTGACCAGTCGAGAGCAGGAAGTCATTCGCTGTTACTTGGCGGGGATGACCGTGAGTGAAATTGCCGAGAAATTCAGTCGCAGTATCAAAACCATCAGCACCCAGAAAACCTCTGCGTTTCGCAAATTGGGTGTGACCTCGAACAACGAGCTCTTCAAGCTTAATAGAATCATCGGCACGCCATGAAAGCCTGGTTGTGGAGGGCTGCACTGCTTGTGTTGTTGATGCTGGGTTCGCCACTTATCTGGGCCGGCTCTGTTGAGCTGAGCGAAGAGCAGTTGCACTGGATAGCGCAGCACCCGGTGCTACGTGTCGGGGTGGTGGAGAGCCTGATTCCCTTCGAGTACATGAGCGACGGGGTACTGCGCGGGCGGTCAATGCAGTACTTGCAGTTCGTGACGGCCGCTACGGGCCTTCAGTTCACTTATGTGCCGGGAAAGCCCCTGGCCGCACGTGAGGACATGCTGCTGGAGGGCCAGGTGGATCTGCTGTCCTCTTACCTGCGCTTCAGGTCCGAGCCCGCGACCAAGGGGCTGGTAGCGATGGTTTATCACACCACCTCGCCCATCATTGTCACGCGTGTCGACAGTCCCGGTATTTTTGACCTTGAACAGCTGCAGGGCAAAATCGTGATGATTCCAGATGTGGAGCACTACGAGACGATTTTCCGGGGAAAGGCGACTGAGGTCCATCTGATCAGAAGCACGTCGGCCATGGAGATGCTGACCATGGTCAAGGAGGGCAGGGCCGATGCTGTGGTCGCCTCGGAAACCTTTCTGATGCCCTATCTGTATCGACGGTTCCAGGGCGTTCTGGAGACTTCTGGTGTGGTCGGGCACCAGGTACTGGAGGTGAGCATGGCGGTCCGTGAGGACCAGGTCATGCTGCGTTCCATATTTGAAAAAGTCCTCGGGTCCATCACGGCTGAACAACGCAATGCCATCTATGAGGGCTGGTATCACGATCTGGATGTAGATGCTCCGTCCCTGTTGAGTATCGTCAACCACTATATGCATGTCCTCACGATTGGTGCATTGACGTTGGCCGGCCTGTGCGGGCTGGTCTACCGCGGTCATCGGTTGCGGCGCCGCGCGCTACGCAATGAGCAGGAAAAGTCGATGTTCCTGGCGGTCATGAACCATGAAATACGCTCCCCCATGAATGCAGTACTGGCAGCGTTGGAGCTACTGGGACACACACGGTTAAACCAGCAACAACGTCATTTTGCTCATTTGGCAAACAGTGGCGCCAACGCGTTGGTGGGTTTACTGGACGATATTTTGGAAACGTCGAGGTCGACGGTGAAGCCAATACGACTGACTGTCGAATCGACTGATGTGACGGCGTTGGTGCAAGGCGTCGTCGGTCTGCACCGTCTGCGTGCCAGAGAAAAACATCTGGAGCTGAACCCGCACATACAGGCTCAGTTACCCTTGTTGTTGCTAGACAGCGCCCGCCTGACGCAGATTTTTCATAATCTGCTTTCCAATGCTATTAAGTTTACCGATGTTGGCGGTATCGATATTGACGTGCGGGTGGTGGGGCTTAGCGATCACGTCGGGCAATTGCAGATTGAAGTGCGTGACACCGGGATCGGAATTTCAGCGCAGGTGCAGGCGTCGCTGTTCCGGGCGTATGCCCAAGACAGCCAGTCATACAAACGCTCAGGGGGCACCGGATTAGGATTGGTGATTTGCCAGAAATTGGTCAGCTTGATGAGCGGAACGTTGACGCTCAGGAGCGAGCTGGGTGCAGGCACCACAATCACTATCTGTTTGCCCGTGGTGGCCGCACCGCAATTGGTTGAATTGCCACAAGTAGAAACCACGTCAGCGCAGCTGGTTTCCCGCCCATTGCAGATCCTGGTGGTGGAGGACACCTTGGCAAATCAGGAGGTGCTGCGGGCGCAAATCAGCAGCTTCGGCGGCTGGTCCGTGGTGGCCGCGAATGCCGACCAAGCCCGCGCCCTGTTCGCCCAGACCGTGTACGACTTGATCCTGATGGACTGTGATCTACCGGACGAGGATGGTTATAGCCTGGCCCGTGGGTTACGTGCCTTCGAGCAGCAGTTGGACCGCGCACGTTGCCCGATTATCGCCATCTCTGCCTTGACCGGTGAGCAGCACCTTCAGCGTTGCCTGGAAGCCGGCATGGACGCCGCATTGAGCAAACCTATTGGTCTGGGGCAATTGCGTGAGGCCATTGAGCGATGGTGCAACGTCACACTGGCAGATCCCACTGTGAGTTTGACCGCTCCTGTGCTCGACCAGGCCGGGATCAACCGGGAAATTGCAACTGACCTGGGTAGCTTGATCAAGGCGATAGCGCTGTGTGATCGCCCGTCCGCCCTGCACGTGACTCATCGTTTGCACGGTGCAGCGTTGATCATGGAGTGGTCGGCCATGGGGCAGGCGACGGAGCATCTGGAGAACCTGTTGCGCACGCAGACGGAGTGGAATAACCCTTTTTACACGCAAGCCCTGCGGGCACTGCTCCAGCAATGGCATGATTTGGACGGCGATACACCGCTCGATGCGCTACCGGTAATCCGGGCACATCGGATGCAACCATGATGCGGCTTCTTTTACTGGCACTGGTCCTGCTGGGCTACGTTGGTTTGGCTGGCGCACAGGCCAACCCGCCGACGTTGACGTTCACGCAACAGGAACTCGACTGGATTGCGGCTAACCCGATATTACGTGTGGGGGTATTTGAAAACCTGTTGCCCTTTGAGTACATCAGCGGTGGTGAACTGCGAGGGCTTTCGGCCAAGTACCTGGGATTGATCGCACGACGTACGGGGTTGCATTTCACGTCTGTGCCGACCACGACACGCAGTGCCCGCAAAGACATGCTGATCAGCGGTGAGGTCGATATCTTGCCTACCCGGCGTCGCTCCGATGACCCTGCCGAGGATCGTGGGGTCCTCTATACCCTGCCTTACAACACCAGTTCGACCATTCTCGTCAGCCGTTTTGACAATGAGCCTTTTTCCGATCTTGAGCAGCTCGCCGGCAAGCGGCTAGTGATGTTGGGCCGTGAAGGTTATTCGGAGTTTTTGAAGGAGAAGGCGCCTGGCGTCACGATTATTTCCGCCCAGAACGCAGTAGACATGATGGAAATGGTCAAGGACGGCAAAGCGGATGCAGCCATTGCTTCAGAATGGTTGCTGATTCCATACCTGTCTCGCCAGTACCAAGGCGTACTGCAGGTTTCCGGCGTGGTGCCCCAGCAGCATACCGGGGTGAGCATGGCGGTACGGGATGATGATGTGATCCTGCTGTCGATTCTGGAGAAGGTACTGACCTCCATCACGGGGGAAGAGCGCAAGGCGATCTACGACGCCTGGTTCGCCGACATGAACCTGGATATTCCGACCATCAGGGATATCACCGATCATTACGAAGGTGAGTTGTGGTTGCTGCTGTGCATTGTGTTGATACTCGTAGCACTGGTTTGGCAAAGTCGCATGCAGCGCCGACGTGCCATCCATAACGAGCAAGAGAAGGCAATGTTCCTGGCGGTGATGAGCCATGAAATTCGCTCGCCCATGAATGCGGTACTGGCCGCTGTCGAGTTGCTGGAGCACACGGCACTCGATGAACATCAACGCCACTTCGCGGACCTCGCCAATAATGGCGCCAACACCTTATTGCGCTTAGTGGACGATGTACTGGATATCTCCAAGATGGAGGCCGGGCAGTTAAAACTCAACGTGGAAAGCGTAAACCTCGGTGTGTTGGTCCAACGCGTCGTGGACAGCCAGCGTCCGTATGCCGAGGAAAAAGGTCTTGAACTGACAGTGACGAGTGAGCGACCTATCGCCCCTTTGTTACTCGATGAGCTGCGCATGGCCCAGATTTTGCGCAACCTGATCTTCAATGCCATCAAGGTCACTGACGTCGGCCGGGTAGAGGTTCAGCTTCAAGTGCTTGAGAGTGATCGGCAACTGATGATTCGGGTGGTCGACAGCAGCATCGGTTTGTCTGAGCAAGCGCAGGCTACATTTTTCCGACCCTATTTCCGTGACAAGCAGGCCTACAAGCGCAAGGGCGGCACCGGGTTGGGGCTGGTGGTTTGTCGGCGGTTGGTGAAATTGATGCAGGGCGAGCTGACGCTCAGCAGCACACTGGGAAAAGGGACCGAAATCGGGGTGATGTTGCCCATCGAATGGGCTGAGGCGCTCGATTCGCCGGTACTATCGACAGCGCCTGAATCTATGGGGTTGCGGGTCTTGGTAGTGGGAGGCACGAAAATCGATCAGCACTTAGTGGAAGTGCAACTGAGTGACTTGGGTTGTGAGCCGTTGTCAGCGGCGGATATTACCCAAGGCTTGAGCCTTTTCAGCGTACGTAAGGTCGACCTGGTGTTGATGGATTGTGATCTGCCAGAGGCCGAGGGGTATAACCTGGCCGGCGAGTTTCGTGAGATTGAGCGCCAACAGCGGCGGACATATTGCCCGATCATCGGGGTCTCGCGGTTTAACGGCAATGAACACCTCGAACGGTGCTTTGATGCCGGAATGGATGGGGCGCTGAGCAAGCCCATTCATCAGGATCCATTGCAACAAACCATTGAGCTGTGGTGCGAAGTTATCCTGGCTCAGCCCACGCAGTTACCCAACGCCCGAGGGCCTGAGGCGTTGCGCAAGAATCTGAGTAGTTTGCTTGAGGCGGTAGCCCTGCGTGATCGCAGCCTGGCGTTGCAGGCCGTGCGGTGCCTGCACGACGCTGCGTTAGTGGCGGGTTGGGCGGATATCGCTGCCACAGCCGAAATGCTCGAGCCTGAATTACAGGCTGAAGGGAACTGGGCCACTGTGGTTATTGCGGGCCATCTCAGTTGTTTGGTTGAACAGTGGGTGGGACTAAGTTCTTGAGTTTTGCTGCAAATTGCTCTCTGGGGGCACAAGTTTTTTAGGAGTGCTCCTATTGACGAAGTGTCGGCGTGATCAATAAAAACAATAACTGATACTTAGGCGTGGGGCGCGAATAGTTAATTGTTGGAGATCTACGCTGGCTAGTTGTTTTTTCGGAGCAGTCCTATTTGGATGGCTCAGTCGGCGCCTTAAACTTAACCCCGCAACAGCACAGGGGGTTGTCCTGCAAAAGGAAACTCCAATACTTACTTAGACCCTTGCTCTTTCGGAGTTACCTCATGGATTACAAAGCCCGCGCCCTCGCTTTACTGGTCGCAGCCACCGCCACCTCCGCCGCCATGGCGTCGGACGGCACCATCAATTTTAACGGCGAACTGAAAGCTGAAACCTGCCAGGTTGCGGTCAATGGTGCTGCCGGCTCCGCGGGCAGCACTGTTACGTTGCCGACGATCTCCACCGCTTCGCTTGCCTCACTCGGCCAAGTGGCAGGCCAGACCGGTTTCAGCATTCAACTGAGCAAGTGCTCTGCTGCACTGAAAACCGCTTCTGCGTTCTTTGAAGCCGGCGCTTCAGTTGACCCGGCCAGCGGCAATCTGAAGAACTTGAGCGGCACTGCCACCAAGGCTCAACTGCAACTAGTTGACGCCTCTAATGGTAATCCGATCAAAGCCGGCGATACCGGGCAAGTTGCTTCTACCAGCCGTATCAGCATCAATTCGACCACCCTGAGTGCAGACCTGCCGTACTCCGTTCAGTACTACGCACAGGCAGCAACTACGCCAGGTACTGTTATCAGTAACGTGACGTACTCTATCAACTATCAGTAAGCCGCGCGCAATGAGCACACGCCCTGATTGGTATGTAAAGGGCGTGTTTTCTGGCAGCGATGGGACAACGTCATGTATTACAAACTTCCATTCAAACAGTTACTGCTGGCAAGCCTCATGGTGCTGGCAAGTTTTCAGGTCAATGCAGGTGTGGTGATCACCGGCACTCGGGTGATCTACCCGGCAGGCCAGAAGGAAGTCACCGTAAAACTCAACAACAACGGCACGCAACCTGCGCTGATGCAGGCGTGGATCGACACCGGCAGTGTGACCTCCACCCCCACCAGTTCTAAGGCGCCGTTTCTGCTTTCGCCACCGGTGGCGCGTATCGACCCGGCCAAAGGCCAAAGCCTGCGTGTAATGTTCACGGGCGCTGCACTTGCCCCCGACAAAGAATCAATATTCTGGCTCAACGTGTTGGAGATTCCGCCAAAGCCCGAAGCCGGCGCAGACCTCAACACCCTGCAAATGGCATTCCGCTCGCGTATCAAGCTGTTCTACCGCCCCACCGGATTGCCTGGAACCGCCACTGAAGCGATTGAACAGGTGCAATGGCAAGTGGTGTCGATCCCTGATGGCGTGGGCCTGGCGTTGCAAGCGTTCAACCCGTCGGCGTTCTACGTGTCGATGGTCGAATTGGACCTGGTGCAAGGTGCTACGCGCGCTCGCAGTGAGGATGGGATGGTTGCCCCGGGCGAAACCCGGCAGTTCCCGCTGCCAACCCTCAAGACTCGACCTGCCGCCGATGCCCAAGTGGAGTTCAGTGCCATCAATGATTACGGCGCGCTGATCCCGACTCGGAAAGCACTCAAGCCCTGATCAATCCCTGACGTTTTTACCCGCGAGTCAATTATGCCAACCTCTTCCAGCTCCAGGCTTGCCCTGCGGGCGCAGCCTCGCTTTGCCTTGAATCCGCTTACGACCTTGATACTCAGGGTATTGGCCGTTACTCCTGGTGCATGGGGAGTGCAAGGGGTGTTGGCGCAAGAGGTGCAGTTCAACGACGCGTTTCTGCCTGAGGATTCACGCAATCTTGACCTCGGTAAATACCAGGCCGGTAACCCGGTGACGCCAGGACAGTACCGCGCCGACGTTTTGCTCAATGGCCAGTTGAACAGCCGCCAGGACATCCGCATTGAGGCCCAGCCCGACGGCAGCAAGCCGGTGGTGTGCATGGATCATGGGTTGCTTGAGCGCCAGGGCGTGGAAATGTCCAAGTTGCCACCCGAGGCCAGTCAGGCGCTCGGTAGTCAGGGCTGCGTGGCATTGGGCAGTTTGATCCAAGGCGCCAGCGCGAACTTTTCGCCCGAGAACCAGGCGCTCGACCTCAGCATTCCCCAAGCGGCCTTGAAGCGTAATTCCCGGGGCTATGTCAGCCCTGAACTGTGGGACCGCGGGGTTACTGCAGGCATGCTCAGTTACAACTTTAACGCTAATCGGAACCGCACCCGCTCCGGTAACTATGACTCGGCTTTCATGGGCCTCAACGCCGGCCTCAATCTGGGTGACTGGCGCCTGCGCCACAACGCGTCGATGAGCTGGCAGTCGCGCCAGGGCAACAAATACCAAGCCCTGGACACTTACGTACAGCGCGATATCACTGCGCTGAAAAGCCAGTTCACGGCGGGGGAGTCCAACACCAGCGGCGAGATCTTCGACACATTGTCCTTTCGCGGCGTGCAGTTGGCCAGCGACGACCGGATGCTGCCCGACTCCATGCGCGGTTATGCCCCGGTCATCCGTGGCATTGCGCGCACCAACGCGCGGGTCACCATTCGCCAGTCCGGCAACGTATTGCTGGAAACCACTGTAGCGCCCGGTGCCTTTGTGATCGACGACCTGTACTCCACCGGCTACGGCGGCGACCTCAATGTGAGCGTTGCCGAGGCAGACGGCACGGAACAGAACTTTATCGTGCCCTATGCCTCGGTCAGCCAGTTGCTGCGCCCAGGAACCGCGCGTTTCAGCCTTACCGCCGGTGAAACCCGCAACAACTATGTCGACCAACAGGTACGCCTGCTGCAAGGTACTTTGCAATACGGCCTGAACAACACGTTCACCGGGTTTGGTGGTGTGCAATCGAGCGACCACTACACGGCGTTACTCACGGGCGTGGCGTTCGGTACGCCCATCGGTGCCATGGCGGTCGACGTGACTCATGCTCAGACCGAGCTGGCTGGCGGTACCGCCAAAGGGCAGAGCATGCGCGTGTCCTACAGCAAGAACGTACTCAGCACCGGCAGTAACTTTTCGGTGGCGGCTTATCGGTTTTCTACCGGTGACTACCTGGATTTCAGCAATGCAGTGCAACTGCTGGATGCCGAGAAAAATGGCTGGGATACCCGCTTATTTGGGCGCCCGCGTAGCCGCCTGTCCATCACCGCCGACCAGACGCTCGGGCCTTGGGGCCAAGTGACTATCAGCGGCTATGCCCAGAACTACTGGAACCAGCCGGGCAGCGACGTGCAATACCAGTTCAGCTATAGCAAGCAATTCAACCGCGTGAGTTTCAGTGTGAATGCCAACCGCAGCCGTGTGGGCATGGGCGACATGGAGAACAGTTTTCTGCTGACCATGAGCATGCCCCTGGAATTCGGCGGCTCGGGTTATGGCCCGCAGATGACCGCCCAGGTTGGCCGTGACACCCGCGGCAACTACAGCGAGCAGGTCGGTATCAGTGGTACTGCCGGCGAAGACCGCCAGTATGGCTACGGCGCTACCTTCGGGCACGATGGCGGCAGTAGCAGCAAGAGCGCTGCGTTCAACGGGCAGTACACCGGCGCCCGGGCCATGCTCAATGCCGCATTGGGCTATGGCGATGGGTATACCAGCACGTCCCTGGGCGCCAGCGGCACGGTGGTGGCTCACTCCGAAGGTGTGACGTTGTCGCCTTATCGCGGCGAAACCATGGCAGTGATCAGTGCGCCCGGTGCGCAGGGTGCCAAGGTTTCGGGCTACCCAGGCCTCAGGCTCGACGGGAGCGGTAATGCCGTGGTGCCTTACTTGCGTCCGTACGAGTTGAATGAGGTGGCCATCGACCCGGCCGGCAGCTCCCTGGACGTCGAATTCAACGAAACCAGCCAGCAAGTAGCACCACGTGCCGGTGCCGTGGTGCACCTCAAATACACCACCAACCAAGGCCGTGCGGTGTTGCTCAATGTGCGTCTGGACGATGGCAGCAGCTTGCCGTTCGGTGCCGGCGTGACAGATGGCGAAGGCGCCACGGTGGGCGTGGTCGGGCAGGGTGGTCAGCTCTATGCGCGGATCAAGCCAGATACCCGCCAATTGCGGATCAACTGGGGCAGCAAGGCGCATCAGCAGTGTGCGTTGGTCATTCCGCCGGGCTCGGGTGAGGGGCAGCAGTTGGACGCCGTGTGTGCGGCAGGCAAACAGGTCGCGAACAGCGTGCGGCCCAACACTATGCAAAAGGTACCGTTATGAGCATCAGGGCTTTGATCAAATCGGGATTGGCCGTCATGGCGCTGTGGGCCGCTGCCAACACGGCCATGGCAGTCACCTGTACCTACATGAACGGTATTCAGCCGGCGGTGGGCGACATGCCGTTGCAGATATCCTCCATCAGCGTTGGGCGCGATGTGCCGGTGGGCACTGAGGTGTATCGACAGAAGTTCAGCATGGCGACGGGCCAGGCAGTGAAGCTAGAGTGCCTGTATGCCCCGTTTCAACAATGGACGGAGATGACTCTTGAGAACAATTCACTGGCCAGTTGGTCCAGCGGAACCTACGCCAACAAAGTCTACAGAACCAGGATTCCGGGGCTCGGGGTCGCCTTTAACAGCACGGGCGGCCCGCTACCAAGGCAAAGTAGCCCATCATGGACCACGTGTTCGGCGGGCTGGAGGTGCCTGGTTCCTTTTGATGGTCCATCCAATTATGAATTGATCCTCATCAAGATAGGCGATATCTCCCCGGGAGTGTTAATGGGCAGCACGTTGCCGACCGTGAGCCTGTTTGGCAATTTTGGCGATGCCAGAATGTTGGGGTTCAAGATGGGCATCTCCGGCAGTATCCAGATTGTCTCGCGCACCTGCAGTACGCCGGATGTGACAGTCCCTATGGGCACGCATCAGACCAAGACATTTACCGGAATAAACACGGCCAGCGGCTGGGTCGATTTTGCCATTCAATTGAATGACTGTCCGGCGTTTACGGGAACATTCAGCACCGCAGGGCCAGGTTGGATTTCCCAGAGCGGCAACGCGCCCACCGGCACGGGCACCAGTGGCACCCTGGTCAACAACACCCTGCAATATCGCATTGACCCGGCACGGGCGGCGATCAACGCCGGCACTGGCGTGCTGAGCCTCGACCCAACGGCCACCGGCAGCTCACCTGCCGCCACCGGCGTAGGGGTGCAGATCGCGACCACTAACGGCAGTGGGTTGCCTTTGTCTACCAATCAGAACAGTGGCCTGGTCCTGCGAACGACCGAGAGCAGCTATTCAATCCCGTTGCGTGCCCGCTATTTGCAAACGCAGGCCAAGGTCATGCCGGGGCCGGCCAATGCGTCGGCGACGTTTACGATTATCTATCAGTGATGGAAAACTTGAGAGTGATCGCGAGGATGCGAATAAGGCCGAATAAAGCGCTACGAATTCTGATCGCAGATGAACAACACTTTTACCGGTTGAGGATTGAACGGGACCTGAACCATTTGGGTTATTACCGTATTGCACCCTTGCATCAACTGGTGCAGGTATTTAGTGCGGTGGAGTACGACCGCGAGCCTCTGGACCTGTTGATTATCAACGCCTCATTGGTGAAGGGGGTGAAATTTGATCTGTTTTCTTTCTGCATGGACAACCCGCATATTCGTTATGCATTGATTTACGATGATCAGCAACGGGGCGTACCCTCGCTTCTGGTATGCCGTCAACACAAGGTGCTGATCAGTGCTTTGCCATTGCCGGACCTCGAAACCCTCACCCACCTGATGGCAAAGGTCGAGACCTGTCCTGTTGCGCAGGAGCGAAACGGAGAAGTCGGTGCCTAATGAAAACCGTTATTGGAAACAGGCTTCTGTCATCGGTTCTTGTATCCACCTTTCAAATACATCGATCGCCATCGGTTTAGCACACAAAAAGCCCTGACCAATCTGCACCCCCATCTCATACAAATGATCCTGCTGAGCCGCGGTTTCGATACCTTCCACCACCAGTTGCATGCCCAAATTGCCGGCCAGAACCAGTGTGTTGCGAATGACTGCACGGTAGTGGCCGGGGCCGTCGATAAATTGGGTGAACTCTTGCGCCAGTTTTATTTCACTAAACGGTACCTGGCATAGTCGTAAAAGTGACGAACAGCCCGTGCCGAAGTCATTAATCGATAGGCGTATGCCCAATAGGCGCAGGCGATTAAGCGTTTTCAACGCTGCTAGCGCAAGCACCGCTAGGACCGTCCTCGGTGATTTCGATGGTTAGTGATGAAAGTGGCAGAGGGTGCTGGCGCAACCGAGTCTCCAAGCGCTCGACAAGTGTTTCGCTCATCAATGCCCAAGGGACGGACAGGTTGAATGCCATGCCTATGAGTTGGCCCTGCTCATTGTTCCCCCACAAAGGCTAGGAAGGTGACGAATGTTGGTGGACGTCTTGAGACGATGATAGGCTTATAAGTGCCGTATTATAAAGGCTTGTAGGATTTATTGAGTTTCTGGTGGATTATGATTTGGCGGACTCCTTCACCGCCACATTTAGTAAACACAAACCCCTGATTTTCCTAGCGAAAGTCAGGGGTTTGTGGTTTTTTACGTCTGAAAAAAGGCCATATAGGTCCAATATGGGACGGACGGTGTTTTATAGCGTCTACTCTCAGACACAACGGCTCAGTGGGTTCAGAATTGCCTGGCGGGCGTCCAAGCATGCGGCAGCGGCTGCTTTCGGCCAGGATGCGATACCAAGGGTGAAATCGTTTGTCATTCTCCCGCACACCCGGATTTTTTAATAATGACCACTCGACCGAAGCCTAAGCTCAACCTTCGCACGCTGATTCTTATCTTTGTACTGCTCTCTGCCTTCGCAACCCTGGTCAATAGTTTCTGGGTGACGTTCAAGATTCAGAAGCAGGAGTTAATTGAGAATGCCCTGGAGGTGAACAAGGCCTACGCTTCTCGGATCGCGCTGAGTGTGGAGCAGGTGCTTAACTCTGACCTGGACAAGTTAAAGTATGGCTCCGTGGTCATTGGTAAGGCGTTTGACGATAAGCGCTATTTGGCAGAGGAGGCCGATCGACTGTTTGGCCAGGACGCCAGCTTCAACTCCGTGCTGATCGCCGACGCGGGCGGATCAATCATTGCCTCAGCCCCGGAAAGCCTTCATCTCGATGGGCGCACGCTGCAACACAAGGAGCCGCTCAGCCTTCGTGTGCCAAGAATCAGCAATGCGTTCAGGTCCCTCTCCGGCAATCTGGTGGTGTTCATTACCCAGCCCGTATTTGACGCGAAAGGCGAATACCTGGGCCTGATAGGCGGCAGTGTCCGGCTTGAGCAGAGAAATACACTGCAGGCGCTGATGGATACCAATGTGCGCAAGGATGGGGCGCATGTCTATCTCATCGACAGCGCCCGTCGGGTGCTCTATCACACCGACCCCGAGCAGATCGGCAGCGTCACGGGTAAGGGCTTGATCGCTGATGCTGCGCTCAGTCAGGACGCCGGTACTTTGCAGGCGACGGATGCCAATGACGTGGAAATGCTCGCGGGCTTCGCCAGGGTGCCCAGCAGCGGTTGGGGGGTGATTTCGCAACAGCCACTGGAAAATATCCACGCGGTTTTGCGGCACACCATGGCCAAGGTCATGCAGGGTATAGCGCCACTGGCTCTGTTCGGAATCATCTTGATCTGGTGGTTGGGGGCAAGGATCTCGGCGCCGCTGTCCAGGCTTGCCGAGTGCGCCAAACGACTGGACACACCCGACAGCTACGAACGTATCAGGGCGGTCCCGGCGCGTTATTTCGAAAGCTGGCAGATTCGCAGAGCATTGTTGCTCGGTGCCACCCTGCTGCAAGAGAAAATCGGCAAGCTCAATCACCAAGCGCAAACCGATGCGCTGACAGGCCTGGCCAATCGTCGAGCGATGCAGGACATCCTGGCGCGCTGGCAGGAGGCCGAAAAACCGTTCGCCGTCGTTTCCATGGACATCGATCACTTCAAACGTGTGAACGACACCTTCGGCCACGCTGCAGGCGATGAAACACTGAGGGCTATCGCGCAGCTCATGCAACAGAACTCGCGATCCAATGACTTGCCCTGCAGGGTCGGTGGAGAGGAATTCGTGTTGTTATTGCCCAATAGTTCGCTTCAGGCTGCAATCGATGTCGCCGAGCGACTGCGTGCCTCAATCGACGCGGCGGCCATCGACACCGTCGGGCACGTGACGGTTTCGCTGGGCGTCGCGCTATGGCACCCCGGCGCCGATTCGATAGCGGTTGTGCTTGAGAGGGCTGACCAGCTGTTGTACCAGGCCAAGCAAAACGGGCGCAATTGCGTGGTGGCTGAGCAGCCTTGACGGGCTAGGCTGTCAGCATGAGCGCCCGCCCTCAATGCCTGTGCCCGTGTTCCGCCGCGTTGTGCGCATGCCACTCCGTCAGGTGCAGCCACACACTCACGGCCAACAGCGCCGACGCAATCCAGAAAGCCACAGACAGTCACCGACTCGCCCATCACCAGCAAGGCAACTGCGGCACCGAGAAACGGCGCGGTCGAGAAGTAGGCTTCGGTGCGCGCACTGCCCAGACCGAGAAATGCGCAGAAAAGGGGGCGGACATATTTGCTTTCCCTCACCGCCAACTACGAGAAAAATAAAACCTCTGATTTCGTGAGAAACCAGAGGTTTTGTTATTTCTTGAATTTGAAAGCGTGCCGTTCTTGTATCACGAGCACGGCGTATCCATCCGCCGGCCTATGACGTCCAGCAAGTCGCACCCGTCGCGCAGCGGAATTGAGCAGAGCAGCGCGAAATCGCTGAGCACAACTGCATCGCTACTTATCTCGCTACGTAGTGCGAGGTTCTCAATAACTTGGGTAACGGCACGAAGACGATAGGTCGCAGCGTCGAGGAATATTTCCAGCGGCACGGTGGTATCGACAAAAACGGCGGTCGCCTGAAATTACGTCGTTATACATTCCGTCTTGTCATCGAGTCGCTAAAACCCGGCCGCTCACACAGCGATTGAGCAACTATAAGGTTGATTTTTGAAAAGCGGGGGCGCGCAGCTTCTGAATAACCCGTAGGACCTTGCTCGAATTAATTAATGTCTCCCTGCTCTACTCTATCCTCATGTACGGTGTGTACAATGCCCATCCTTCTGGACCCACCCAGAGTTTTGCTCACCATCTACTTGAATAAAGATCTCTATCGCTCCGTTCATAGATTTCCCTCGACATTCGATTTCGAAAAAATGAGCTATCACGACCAGAAAAATTCAAGTGACTCATTCCTAAAGATCATTCAGGAACTCCATCTTTCTTTAGGGAGATGAACACTGGCCAAGTTGATTTGTTAGTTATCTTCCAGATCCAAGTGTAGCTATCGACACGCCCCATAATTTCCGAGTCGACAATAACCTGTCGGCGAGCATGGGAATCCATAGCCATTACATCCACGTCATAGCGCGGGAGCTTGGTCTTCAAATTGTATGGTCCTGCAGGACGCCGGAACGTTGCACCTGGTGGAATTTCAATTTTTTGATTCTCTGACATACGGGTACCCTCTCATCCTTGTGAACAAAAAACTTGTCATTTTTCCCTGGCTCCAATACCACGGCAGAGTCGTGCCACTTTAACTAACAGATAGAATCACTGATATCACTATGCCAGTGCAAGCTCGGAATCACCGTGGATAAGCCTATATTCATCAAAACCTCTAAGCATGCTCTGATCAACTTACTGCGCAGCGGCGGCAAGTCGTAATTTACTCGGCACTCAGCGCTATTTACTTAAAATGTCCTGATGCAGCGTGCGTCGCGGCGCTTTTCGCCCCGTTCTATATGTTAAGCGCGCAACTCACCCATACCCATCAGCTGTCTTCGAGCCATCCAAAGGTTCGACAAGGCGCAGAGCGTGGTCAACTGAGCCGTATTTTTCGTCAGCCCGCGAAAGCGTACTTTCACATATCCAAACTGGCGCTTGATCATCCGGAACGCATGCTCGACCTTGGCGCACGTCTGGGTTTATAGGTACTCGATTTTACGCTTGGCCTTGTAGATAAGGCCGCGCGTATTCAACTTGGAATAGGCGCTGCGCCGGGCAGCGATTTGCCAGATCAGTTCACGTTTTTCGTGCTCTTCACGCTTCTCGACACCGGTGGACCCAGCGTCCGCATACACCGCGTTATTTAACCAGGGTTGATATTCAGTCCGCCCTACGGTTGTAGGGGATGACTAAATGTTTGGAGCCTGGGATAGTAAAGATGCAATTAGGTGTGGGCACGCTAATCTTGTTCTCTTCATGGTGCTGATTTTAACAGCTAATTCAACACGGTTCGTTGTGTTGGTCTTTTTGAGCATTGATGAAATGTGGTCCCTGACGGTGTGGTCGCTGATTCCTAGTTCTCGCCCAATTTCCTTGTTGGTTAAACCTAGCACTAAAAAGCTCAGTACAGCGGACTCTCGATTGGTAATGTTCAACACGCGGCTCCCTGCGCTCGCTCTTTGGGGGTACTAAAGACTTCAATAACTGTATGGCTAACGAATGAGGCGGCCGGAAATTTACCCTGGAAAACTGATTTCTTATCAGGCGTGAACCTAATCACTGTTCTGTAGCGCCGATTGTCAGGCTGAGAGTAAGCGTATTGATCCGGGTTGAACCCTGGAAAAAGACTGATTAAAGGATGAATTGTGTCATCGGAAACACCGTTGTTCCGGCTTGAAGCACTGACCTCCAGGCAAGTGAATTGGCTAGGGGGAATTGTGCTTGTCAGGCCCGTTTCGTTCGCCGTGCTGACGCTGATTGCCGGGCTCTGTGCAGCCATGGTGGTGAGTTTTTTTCTTTGGGGCAGTTACACAAAGCGCATGACCGTCCCAGGTCAGTTGGTGCCTTTCTCCGGGCAACTGAAAATACACGCACCTCAGTACGGCTTGGTCCTGGAGCGCTTCGTCGATGAGGGCCAGCCGGTCCAGCGAGGAGCGCCACTGTTCCGAATTTCCAGTGAGCGTTATGCCGGTGATTCGCGGCCAGTTCAAGCAGATGTAAGCGATCAGCTTGCCATTCGACAGCGCTCCTTGAACGACGAGTTAGCGAAAAAAAAGCAGCTTCAAACTGAAGAACGACAAAGCCTGCAAAGCAAGCTGGAAAGTTTACGACGACAGTTGCGCACGCTGGCGCAACAGACAGCCAGTCAAGAGAAGCTTGTAAAGCTGGCGACCAATGCTGCTGATCGATATCAGGGATTGATGGATAAGGGCTACATCTCAATGGATCAGCTTCAACAGCGTCAGTCCGAACTCCTGGGCCAGCATCAGACTCTCCAGGGGCTGGCTCGCGAAACGACGGTGCTCAACCAGCAGTTGGTGGAGACTCAGCATGAGTTTGCAGGTCTTTCTTCGCTGCATGAAAACCAACTCGCAGGCATTCAGCGCTCACTGTCGGGCATCCAGCAAGAATTCATCGAAAGTGAAGCCAAGCGTGCCTTGACCATTACGGCTCCCCAGGACGGCGTGGCCACCGCGATTCTCGTTGAGCCGGGCCAGACGGTTGATAGCTCGCGCGTCTTGATGAGCATCGTGCCCGCCAATTCTCACCTGCAAGCTGAGTTGTACGCGCCGAGCAAAGCCATCGGTTTCATTCATGCCGGCGATCCGGTGAGGGTGCGTTATCAGGCGTATCCGTACCAAAAGTTCGGTCAGCACAGAGGCAGCGTCACCTCTATTTCCAAGGCGACATTGTCGGCCACGGAGTTGGCAACGATGACCGGCAGCGTCCCGGAACTCGGCCTGGAGGGTGAGCAAATCTACCGCATTCGCGTTGATATCGAAGCGCAATCCGTATTGGCGTATGGCAAGTCACGACCGCTGCAAACTGGGATGCTGGTTGAGGCCGACATCCTGCAGGAGACCCGTCGTCTTTATGAGTGGGTGCTCGAGCCGCTCTACAGCCTGACCGGCAAGCTCTAGGAGATACCGCATGAACTACCTCGATGCCATCTCCCTGCGAATTGGTCGCCGCCTGCCCTTGATCCTGCAAACCGAAGCGACGGAGTGTGGCCTTGCCTGCCTGGCGATGATCATGGGGTTCCATGGTCATCATGCAACACTGATGGACCTGCGCCGCCAGTTCAGTGTGTCGCTCAAGGGCAGCACACTCAAGCAACTGATCCAGACTGCCGACCAACTGAATCTTGGTACTCGAGCTGTCAGGCTGGAACTTGAAGATCTGGGCAAACTCAAGTTGCCTTGCGTTTTGCATTGGAACTTCAATCACTTCGTTGTGCTCAAGGCGGTGGAGAATCAACGAATTATTGTGCATGACCCAGCAAGTGGGATGCGGCATCTGAGTTTGGCTGAGGCCAGCAAATCTTTTACCGGCGTAGCGCTCGAAGTCTGGCCGGAAGGAGGCTTTGAAAAGCAGGAGCCCAAGCCTCAGGTCAAACTGATGAGCATGTTGGGAAAAGTGAGTGGTCTGTATCGCTCCCTTGGGCAGGTGCTTGCCTTGGCACTGGCACTGGAAGTGTTCTCACTGGTCAGTCCTTTCCTGCTGCAATGGACGCTCGACAACGTGCTGGTCACCCAGGATCGTGACCTGCTGACAACGTTGATCATTGGCTTTGGCTTGTTGCTGCTGATGCAGCAAATGGTGAGTGCCATTCGGGCCTGGGTCATGATGCATTTGAGTACGCTATTGAGTGTGCAATGGCGCGCCAATGTCTTCAGTCATCTGTTGCGCCTGCCTATCCACTATTTTGAAAAGCGGCATCTAGGGGATGTCGTTTCACGTTTCGGTGCTGTCGATGTCATACAGGGTACCCTGACGGCTGCATTCTTTTCTGCCGTTCTGGATGGTCTGATGACCATCGCTACTTTCATTCTTATGTTTATCTACAGCCCGTTGCTGGCAGCCATCGCTGCAACGGCGATGCTCCTGTACGCCTTGGTTCGCTGGGCGTGGTATTACCCGTTGCGTCGGGCCAGTGAAGAACAGATTGTTCACGCCGCTCGCCAGGAAAGTCACTTTCTGGAAACGGTGCGTGGTATGCGGCCGATCAAGCTGTTCCAGCGTCAGAACGAAAGGCGTCTTGCCTGGCTTGGTTTGCTGGTAGAGCAGATCAATGCAGGGTTGAGAGCGCAGAAGTTGCAGCTGATCTACACGCAGTTGAACGGTTTGATATTTGGGGTGGAAAACCTGGTTGCCATCGGGCTGGGGGCATCGATGGTGATGAACAACCAGTTCACTGTCGGCGTATTGATCGCTTTCATGGCATACAAAAATCAGTTCGTCAGCCGCGTCGCGAACTTGATCGATCATCTCTTTGAGCTCTACATGTTGCGTCTGCAAGGCGAGCGGTTGGCCGACATTGTCATGCACCCACCGGAAGAGAGCCGCGGCATATTGCCGAGTGCGACGTGGCCGGCATGCCCGCTGGATATTGAACTCAAAGGCGTGAAGTACCGATATTCCGACCAAGAGCCGTTCGTGCTCAATGGTGTTGATCTGTATATCGCACAAGGCGAGTCAGTGGCTGTCACCGGGGCCTCGGGCAGCGGGAAGAGCACACTCGTCAGCTTGCTGCTGGGTATCTTCCAGCCCACCGAAGGCCGGATATTCATGGCTGGAAGTGATTTACAACAACTGGGAACCGAAACGTTCCGGGGCAAGATCGGGACTGTCATGCAGGACGACTGCCTGTTCGCCGGTTCACTCTCAGACAATATCGTGTTCTTTGAGTCAGACCCAGATCTGGACTGGGCTATGGAGTGCGCGCGCATGGCGTCCATACATACCGACATCCTGGCTATGCCGATGGGTTACAACACCTTGGTGGGCGATATGGGGACAGTTTTGTCGGGCGGTCAGAAACAGCGTGTGCTGTTAGCCAGGGCTCTCTACAAGAAACCCGACGTACTGATCCTTGATGAGGCCACCAGCCATCTGGATATGGCGTGCGAGCAACAAGTCAATGAGGCTGTACGAGCGCTGAAGGTGACGCGGATTCTTATCGCTCATCGCGCTGAGACGATTGCATCGGCAGATCGAGTGGTGGTGCTGGAGCATGGCCGGATTGCACCGGCTCCTTTTGCTGAGACCCATTGTATTCATGCCATTGGCACGGTCACTTAGTGATGAGGGTTTCACGCTCCGTCACAGTAGTGGCTTGTCTTTGTGCTTTCTCTCAGTTGGGTCTGGCGGCAGGTCTGGATGTGTTCGCGACTAAGCGTGCAGTTGCGCAAACTGCTACTCAACCCATCGACAGTGTTCCCGGTGCGTGTGAGAGCAGCCCGGTGCCTACGCGTTTAACATTGGAGGACATGATAGAGCGCGTGCTCTGTCACGATCCCCAGGCGAGGCTGAACTGGGCAAATGCTAAGGCTCAGGCCGCGAATGTCGGGGTGCAGCAGTCGGCGTATCTTCCCAGACTCAACGCAAGTTCGGGTATCACAACGGGTCGCAACGACACGAATTATGATCAGCGTGAGGAATACTCCAACCGCGGCAATAAAAGCCAATTGGATCACCGATTGGCCTTGACCTGGGTGTTGTTTGATTTTGGTCGGCGCGACGCAGCGTTGCGTAATGCTCGCCAATTGTTGGTTGCGGCGAACGCCAATCAAGATGAGCAATTGCAGCAAACATTCATACTGGCTGCGCAGTTGTATTACGACACGTTGGCAGCACAAAACAGTCAGATTGCTGCCGCTCAGGTGGCGGCCCTGGCAGCCGAAAACCTTAAGGCTGCCAGTGCCAAGCATGACGCAGGTGCTGCTGCACTTTCGGACCGACTCCAAGCCCAAGCTGCGTATTCCCAAGCGGCACTCAATGAAGTCCGCAGCAATGGGGCGTTAGTCAGTGCCAAGGGGATTATTGCCCTGCGCATGGGATTGGCGCCGCAAACACCGCTGGAGTTAGCAGGAAGCCTGACTCGTCGCCCGGATACGCGATTTGTCAAAGGTATTGACGAGCTGCTTGAGCAAGCTAAGCAGGATCATCCCTCGCTCGTTGCTGCCAAGGCTCGGCTGAATGCGGCAAAAGCAGCTATCGACGAGAGTAAGGCGGAAGGCCGTCCTACCTTGTCATTTGTTGCCAACGCCTCCGATGTGCAGCTTAACCAATCAATGGCGCTCAACGGCGATAGCCGAACACGTGACAACAGCATTGGGCTGCAACTGAACATCCCTTTATTTGAAGGATTCGAGCGCACTTACCAACTACGAAGCGCTCAAGCGCGACTGGAAGCGAGGGAGGCAGAGGTGATCGATGTTGAACAGCGTATCTCGATAGACCTTTGGGGTAACTATCAAACGTTGATCACTGAAACGGGATCCTTGGAAAGAACGGCCGAGTGGGTGGAGCAATCCAACCAGGCACTGGAAGTAGTGCAAGGCCGCTACCGAGCCGGTGTTGGCAGCATGATCGAATTACTTAATGCATTGACTGCATATGCAACCGCAGAGCAGCAGCACATCAATGCCCTAAACAGCTGGCAAATGGCACGCTTGAAATTAGCGGCTAGTCTAGGGCGCCTGGGATTCTGGGCGTTATAGTCTCCTGTGATAGTAGTAAACCAAAAGTTGAAATTAAAAATATAAATATTTAAAAAACCGAGAAGCCATGATGGGTGCTGATACAGATAATACGGATGCAGCGAGTTTTAATAAAAGTGGTTTTTCGCGCAATACTTTTCTATTGCTTTCGTTGTATTGGAGGTCAGAGGAAAAACTATTTGCATGGTGCGCTTTAATCGCCCTGACAACCCTCTCACTACTGGGGGTTGCGACGGCGCTGGCGCTTAATGAGTGGTACAAGCATTTCTATAATGCCATTCAAGAACTAAACGCTCACAGATTCTATACATTGACATTGGTTTTCCTCGGGGTTGTATGTTTCTCAGTAGCGCGGTCAGTGCTCACCACTTACTTGGTAGATATATTTGCGCTCAGGTGGCGCCGGTGGCTGACTAATCATTATCTTTCGGCATGGATGATCCAATCCCCACAGCCGGATCAAATTGAACATCGCGTCGATAATCCAGACCAGCGCATTGCTGAAGACATTAATAAGTTCACGTTTTCTACAGTCTATCTTGCCTGCGGACTGATCTACACACTGGCGAGCGTGGTTTCATTTAGCATGGTTTTAATCACGATTTCGGGGAGCGCAGCGTTATGGGGTGTAACTGTTCCTGCCTATATGTTTTGGGCGTCGATTATATATGCGCTGCTAGGAATGTATGTAAGTCAAAAAATTGGATTTAAGCTGGTCTATTTGAACAATAAGCAGCAAAAATCAGAAGCAGACCTTCGTTATTTTTTGGTGCGTTTTCGTGATCGAAACAAGATAGAGCACATCGCATCGACGCGAAGCTTTGAAAAAAATCATATCAGTGAAAAACTCGACATTAGCTTAACCAACATGCGCCATACAATTCGGGTAAAAGTGCGTCTTTCTTTATTCACGGAAAGTTACAGCCAGCTTTCCCTGCTATTTAGTAGCTTACTGGCAGTCCCGCGATTCTTTTCTGGCTCCATTAAGTTTGGTGATGTCATGCAGATAAACTCAGCATTTGGAAATCTATGCGAAAACCTAAGTTGGTTTATTAATGCGTACCACAATATAGCGGAA
This sequence comes from Pseudomonas sp. M5A4_2d, assembly GCF_053345295.1. Taxonomy (NCBI): domain Bacteria; kingdom Pseudomonadati; phylum Pseudomonadota; class Gammaproteobacteria; order Pseudomonadales; family Pseudomonadaceae; genus Pseudomonas; species Pseudomonas sp. M5A4_2d. The sequence goes on from NZ_JBKEZW010000001.1 coordinate 174,309, forward strand.
TGGAAAGCGACAACTGATCGATTGATTTCTTTTAATGAAGCCCTGGCGCAGATACAGATCCACCAAGGAGCTATCAATCTATCAAAAATCTATAGCTGAGGAAGAGTAATGACAATTTTAACATTACGCAATTTGCCAGAAGTTTTTTTGATATTTGAAGCCGTAAAAGCCAAAAAAGGCAAGGTTGTATATAATAATAAAAACCTTGATTGTGGCTTGAGTGATTTGGAAATAATTTCTAGATATAACTATGTGACCATTGATACTGCACATCAGTCAGATGATTTTTTGGATAAGAAGCTTTTTTTTGCAGAGCGATATGGTGGAGATGGCATTTCTACAAATGGCGGAGGTGGACGCTGTGGCTTCGATGGGGCATTTCAATTAAAAGGATTGGGGCCTAATCAATTAGTAGGAGACAGACCTCGTGACACCTATGGAAACTCACACGCGAACGGTTTTCTATCATTAGATGTTGCTATTTACGAATATATTTGGGCTGAGATCATCAACGTTGCGCTCCCATATGGTGCAGTAAGATCTGTCGCTGTGATAGATTTGGAACTAGACTTCGAAGAGCCAGATCAAAAACTTCGCAGAGGGCTATTGGTTCGATTGCCTGCTGTAAGGCCTGCACATTTTATCCGAGCTCTTTACTTCAAGGAAGAAAAAAAAGGCTTGTTAAGTGAGGATGCACGGCGTGTGAAAGAGGCAATGCATAAATTAGTTTATTTTTTGCCCAAGCCAGCGGACAACATTAAGGCTGACACTTTGGAAGAGAAACTTTGCGCGGGTATTGTTGAGCTGGCGAGGCGCTATGCTGAGCAATTTTCTGCCGCTAAAGCTAAACGTATTTATCATCAAAGTATCAGTGCATCTAATATAACCCTGACGGGTGGATGGATGGATTTGGCAGGATCAACAGTGTTTTCAGAAAAAGTCTTGTGGGATGGCTTCGACATTAAGTACTTCACGTTAGAGTACGAGCCTGCAATTTCCAGTATTCAGGAGATGTGTTTTTATTTATCTAAGTACAATATAATACCAGAAAATGTTTCCTTTTCAATATTTGAGTCTGCAAAAGAAGCTTTTAGAACTCGATACGACAAAAGCTTACCTAAATACGAACTGGCTCAGGCAGGATTTCCTCTTGATGTTTTAGAAGAGATTTCAAGTGATGCTTTGTTTGTGGAGGCTTCTAAAGAGTTCAATAAAATATTGGCGTATGATGACTTCTCATTATCTGAAGTCTTATGTGATGGTTGGAGCGGTTACGAATATGGAGTTTGTAATCTTTACAAAAAATTACTCATGGGCAATGTATATCTGAATAAGGATATCTCTGGCTTGGCTTCAGACGAAGTGCAGAAAAAAGATAGTATTAGCCGTGCATATAATTATCTCGTAAACATTGCTTTAAACGCGGCTGCACCGTTGGGTGTAACCCGCAAAAGCCTAGTTAAACTTATGGTAATTAATATTCTCAGGTTGAATAGGTGTAACGCGTCGATCATAGATCTTAAAGATAAAATCAACAATATTCGCCAGTCTGACAAAGGCAATGAAGCCCGTTTATTATACGGCGAGCTATATGAAGATGTTAATTGCTCGGTATACATGGCTTATCAGCACAGCTCTAATCTTAGTACCTTATTCTGGAAAGATGTCTCTTCAGAGATTTACTATAATGCCATTAAGGATAATTTTGTTGTATACGAAAAAGGCATGAGCTCTCCAGTCTCTGGGACACTTTCCGAGCTTGAGGAAAATTTTTTATCTCTAAAAAAAGCCGTATTTTTCTATAAGGACGTTATGGAGTTTCTATATGAATAAAAGATATGAGTTATTCACGGTTTGCCGGACAGCTAGCCACATGCAAAAGGCCAATTCTTTAGGCTTTGCTCTTTGGATTGCAATGCAAAGTCATAGTTATTACATGTTCCGCCTGATCGACCTTAGGGTATGGATTGAGCCAGCTATACATCATGATCAAATAATGTTTTTTTTTGACATATTCGATAAGCCGATAGGGTATATAATATGGGCCAACTTTGCTCCAGACGTAGAGAAGCGGTTTTTAAATAATCCTGATTTTTTACTTCATGAGTCTGAGTGGGATGAGGGGAATAAGACGTGGATTCTAGATTGCTGCTTTCCGTTTGGAGGGGTACGTCATGCAATATGCAAGCTTAGAAATAAGCTTTTTTTGCAAAGCATTAGGAGAGTATCTTGGGTGCGTAGAAATCCTGATTATTCAATCAAAAAAGTTTTTGTATATGAAGGGCGTGAAGCTTAGAGTGGTCGATTGGATCTGAGTGCAACATGTTTATTAAATTGAGGTTGTGGATCATGCCGCATGCCTACGACCTCTTGTATCACTTGGCTCATTATTTCGATGAGGTATTGTTTGCGTGGCCGCATGTTAATCATACCAAGCTGAAGCGGACCCTCGTGGCCTGACCTCTACTTCTGATTAGCATTAAAATGAGGTGGATTGCCGGAATAAGACATAGGGGGAACGCCGTATCGAAAAAGTCAGGTATTGCACTCTATTTTTGCAACCGTCTATCTATGCTCCAGACCAGCGTAATACTACCCTTCGAGCGAGCTTGTCATGCCATCCTTGTTTATGGGGGTGGCAAATGCTGCTCATATAAAACCAAGCCCCATAGGTAACGCCGAAATAAAATAGCTTAAATACCGACCAGCGCACTGTTTTATGCTTGCAGTTTCCCAGCTTTCAGCATCCACTACTTAAAGTTTTAGGGCAAATTTTCCTGGTGTGGCCTGAAAGCGACGACATAAAATCACTGTCAAGACCGCCGGCACAACGACGCTGATTATTATATCCGCAGGCCCAAAGTACAATTTATCATAGCTGAAATACTCAAGACCATAAATCTTTATAAAAGTCGGCAAGGTAACTAGAGCAAAAAAATCGAGTTAATAAGTCTAGCTCCTGCTCTTGCCCAAAAAAACTGCATAGGGCTATTTTTTATTCGCAATTATAAACTCTTTGTTGTTTTGTATTTAAGGCACTTGGCAATGCCTAAACGGTTATTCTAGAGGCGAAGTGCCGCAATTTCAGAAAGCATGGTTATTTTTGTGCCATAACTAGTTTTCATGTTGGTGTTTGTGAAAAAAAGGAGGTCCCTCTAAAACCACTAGAAACAAATCGAGCCATTATAAAGTTTCTCTCCTGCCGTACTTCCCAGGCTATTTCCAAGAGCCTCTCCCGCCAACGCCCGCCTAGGGTCTGTACGAAAAGTTTGAACGAGTAAAATAGCTGCCATGAACAGGCTGGAGGCCCGTATGGCAAAGTGTTGCGAAATCCCCGGTATCGCATGGGATTTGGTTGCAGATATCTTTACTGAAACCCGCCGTACCGGGCGCCCTCGAGCCGATGATCGCCTGATGCTTAACGGCATCATCTGGGTACTCTGCTCTGGTGCAGCTTGGCGAGATATGCTCGAGCGATTCCGTCCTCGGTCAACGGTCTATCAATTATTTCGTGACTGGCGTAATAGCGAAGCGTTTGATCAGATGCTAAAACGGCTTCATATCCGGTTAAACGAGCAGGGGTTGATTGATCTTTAAACATAGATGCTCGATTCCACTGTCGTACGAGCAACCCGAGCCTCATCAGGTACAGGGAAAAAGGAGACCTGAAGAACTGCAAGATTATGCACTCGGGCGCAGCCGGGGTGGCCTGACGACAAAGATCCATATGCTGTGCGACGAGTGCCTCTTCGTTTTCTGTTGTCAGGCGGACAAGCCAGCGATATTGCCTATGCCAAACCGCTACTCGATGAGGCTTGCATTCCCAGCCTGCGGGGTCGCCCGCGCAAGCGCTGCCGATGGCTGCTGGCCTGCATGGGTTACGACGCTGAAGCTCTGCGTCAGTACTGTGATCGGCAGCACAACGTCATTGAGCGCATGTTCGGATGGCTGAAGGAGAGCTGCGGCATCGTTACGCGTTTCTACAAGCTCGCGAAAAGTTTTGAGGGAATGATCTCATTGGCTTGTGCCATGCCGTGTGTAAGGCAATACTTTCGTACTGAACCTGGTCCACACGCGAGTAACAGCAGAGCTATGGCATGCTGCCCGGGGGAGCTGTTCCAGAGAGCCCATGTGCGAATGGCTTTGTAGTGTTACTTGGTCAGATGTGGTTAAAACGAATGAGGGTGCAGTTTGCGCCATGCATAACTGTTCAGCTAGGTATAAGTCAGTTCTGTTTATCGATATTTTTCGAAAAACTGACTAACTAATCATGACGCCAATGCGTAAAATTTATGATTTTTACTTTTGGCGCCCTATTGTATCGAAGGCAATTTTAATCTTGTCATAAGGGCCTGTTAATATGATGCTGTTATCTCTTCTTGTTATTGATATTGATTCGGATTTGCAGCGAAAGAATGCGCTGAACAATTTTTTGTTTGGAATGTGTGTTCCATCCTCTGTTTTTTTATAGTTAATTAACTGCAAGTAGCTCTCAATTTCTAATTGGTCTATGTCAGAAGCTAATGTTAGCTTAGATAGGGCTTGGTCATAATACATTTTTTTTGCTAAAACTATTAGCGCCCCGGCAGTACCAGCTATAATTCCGCCAATTAAAGGCGAGGTAGTAATTTCTGCCTTTCTCATAACAAAAAAAACTACAGATATCATCAGAAATGTGAAAAAGGCTTTTTCAAGCAGAGCGCATAATTTTAGCGGGTCGCTCAATATTTGAACTATTATGGGAAGTTTATTTATTGATTTATTGGTCATGGCTTTTATCGCGCAGTAAAAAGTTACTATCAAATGTTGGCCTGCTGGCGTGTTCAGCGAGCTATGCAACACGCGCAGAGGTTTTTTTATTTTGAGGTGGGAGTCTGCGGAAAAAAAGAAGTCCCGCGGAATCCACTTAGATCTGCCTGCCGCCCAGCATTTCTTAATTCCTGATAGATCGCTTCTCCTGCAACAGCTCCTATCGCACTTCCAACCGCCGCGCCTCCTGTACTCATTCCAACTCGCCCCCCTATAATTGCACCCGCAGTAGCTCCGAGTGTGGCGCCGGCGTTTGATGCCATAGTCGTACCTGTATCCGCACCTGATACCTGTGCTATCTCGATAAGTGATAATTTTCTCATAGATAAATTTCCTTTTTATGTATAAAGAGTCATTTATGATTAAGGGATTTTCTTAAGTTTTTTCTCTGTAAAGAATTTCCTGCACGATAGCGAAGATTTATAGGTTATTAGTTTGCTGGCTTCATTAACGCCTTCAAAATTAACTTATGCTTTATAAACTACCGATAAAAATAACGGTATAGTGAAAAAGCGCTTCTGGCAACCCCCTACACGTGTAGTATTGCAATGCTAAGAATATTTTAGGCGCTGTCGAGGGTTAAGTAGGCCTTCAATAGCAATCTACCTGGTTACGACGTAACTAGGTTCTGTACGAAATCCGCCGAAACCAATTTGAATTCCATAGCCGTTGAGATTAAGTAAAGTCCGCGATCATCAAAGGCAGGAGCCCACGATGACCAAACGTTACGAACTCCCAGACGCAGCCTGTGATTTGGTTGCGGATATCTTCGACGAACCGCGCCGTAGCGGACGCCCGAGAACAGATGATCGCTTGATGCTCAACGGTGTGCTTTGGGTGATCTGTTCGGGTGCCGTCTGACGCGACATGCCCGAGCGTTTCGGCCCTTGGTCGGCGGTATATAAGCGTTTTCGTGAATGGCGCAATCGCGGATCGTTTGACCAGATGCTCAAGCGGCTTCACATCAAGCTCAGCGAACAAAGGTTAATCGATCTGGAGGCCTGGATGAATTACTCCACCGCAGTACGAGCAACCCGGACCTTTTCTGGTGCCGGAAAAAAAGGGGGCCTGAAGAGCCACAAGACCACGCGCTCGGGCGCAGGCGGGGTGGCCTGACCACCAAGATCCACATACTCTGCGATGCCAACGGCGTTCCGCTGAAGTTTCTTTTATCGGGCGGACAGGCCAGCGATATTGATTACGCCCAGCCGTTGCTCGATGAAGCGTAAATCCCAAGCTTGCGCAGGAGCCCCCGCAAACGCTGCCGATGTACGCAAGCCACGTATGTTGAAGTGGGTAAGTTAGTAGTCGGAGTCACCGGTGCATCTGTGGGCGGGAGCATTGGAGCAGGTGTCGGTATAGGCGCCTGTGCGATTGTTTTTGGCATACCTACAGCTGGTGCTGGAGCTTTGGCATGTGCAATCGTCGGCGGTGCTGCGGGTGGATTTGCCTTGGGCACGCTCGGAAGCGAGGGGTGGGGACATTGCGGGTAGGTTTCTCTACAAGAGTATGAGCGATTATTAGATGTCCCTAGAACTCATGATGTTGTGCTCATGTGTCCTGATGCTGCTCAGCATCCCGCTAACATTTTATGTAATGTTCAAAAAACTCGACGCAGCAGAGCGTTATGTGCAACACAGCGACTATGTAAACGGGCACAGGCACATTTTCCGTAATGCTCCATTTGAAGGTCGGCAGGTACGTGTAGTCGCTATGGCTGTCATCATTCTTATCCCCAAAGTGCTTCAGTGGCGGAATTTGGTAAGGGTTGAGGCCGTTGAAAAAATCCCCCGACATCTCAAGTTTTGGATGGTCATGCCGCCACTCGTTGCCATCATATCCATCACAGGTATGGCTATCAGTTGGTTTTTTATAGAAAACTAATCCTCCCTGAATACAGGCGACGCTCTGTCGCCCTTAATGCCTGTGCCGATGATGCACATCCGGAAAATGCGCATGGCTATGCCTCATCGGGCTATGAACATGCACATGACTATGCGGCTCAGCCGGGTCCCATTCAAACCCATGCTCATGCTGATGATGCTCGTCATGCACGTGCCGATGCCCATGCTCCGTCGCCTCGTGCAGATGCTCATGCGCATGCCGCTCCGTCAGGTGCAGCCACACACCCACGGCCATCAGCGCCGACGCAATCCAGAACGCCATGGTCACCGACTCGCCCATCACCAGCAACGCAACCGCGGCACCGAGGAACGGCGCGGTCGAAAAGTAGGCGCCGGTACGCGCACTGCCCAGACCGCGCAATGCCAGCACGAACATGACCAGGCTGATGCCATACCCCAGAAAGCCAACCAACAAGATAGGCGCCAGCTGCGCAACACCCGGAATCTGCGCCCCGAGATACAGCGCCAAACTGCAATTCACCACCCCGGCAATTAATCCCTTGGCGCCCGCAATAAACACCGCGTCCGACGCAGACACCTTGCGCGTCAGGTTGTTATCAATCCCCCAGCACAAACAGGCCACCGCCACGGCAAACGGCCCGGTCCAATCGTGGCTCGTGCCGCCACCGCCGGCCCCTGACAACACCACGCCGCCCAGCACGATTGCGAGCATGCCCAGGACGATGCGCCGGTCGGCGTTTTCTCTGAATACCAGCCAGGCGATAACGGCGGTCAGCACCGACTCAAGGTTGAGCATCAGGGAAGCGGTCGCGCCTGCTGTGCGAGTCAGGCCGAACATCAACGCGACCGGCCCGAGGATGCCGCCGAACGCGATGGCGCCGATCAGCCACGGCCATTCGGAACGGGTCAGCCCGCTGGGTTTCCAGCCGCGATCACGGATAAGGCGCACGCCGGCCAGGCCGATTCCGCTGCCGAGGTAGAGCAGGCCTGCGAGCAGCACGGGCGAGAGGCCCAGGCCGAGGCTTTTGGCGAGCGGCGTGCTGGCGCCGAAGAGGGCGGCAGCGGCAAGTGCGTACAGGATACTGAGGTTCATGGGCCATCCTCGAAGGTCAGGCCCATGATACGTCGCGCCCAGGGGTTAATGCCCTGGCGATTTTGACACGTTCACACTTATTGCGCGGTTTTCAGCTTGATCACATCACCCGAGATCTTGGTGGTGTAACCGCTCAATACCCATGCCCAGAACCAGTTTTCCTGCACTTGGGTGTTGATCAGCGCGTCGCCGCCTTTGGCTTTGATGGCTGCATCCTGAGCGCGCACAAAACGGCTGTTCTGGCCGATAGGGATAACCCCGAACAACATGATGCCGGTGGCGCTTGCTTCACTGTGGCCCAGAACGGTGTACTGGCTGCTGTCGTACTGCGGGGATTTGATGGCGGTGCCGGTGCAGCCTGCCAGTGCGAAACCGAGAACTGCTGCTGCAACCACTTTACTGACGTACTTCACTGTGTAACTCCATGGACTAACCCTCGCGATTCAATTCACGAGGGGGGCGACACTTTAAACGCGGCCAGGGCGGATTGAAATCAATCAGCCCACATTTTGATCTTCACGCTTGTACGTACACCCAAGCTGTCAGCCCGGAAGCCAGCGCGACCGAGACCCGCTTATAGTCGGACACTTCATACGCATCCGCCGCCGCCAGTTCCTGTTCGTTGATCTGAAAGACCATGCCTTCAACGCTGGCAGCCTTTTCTGTGGTCGGTGCGACAATCGGGTGGTGGGTCTTGCCGCTGGTGGCCAGCACTTCGGGGTCGGTGATTTCTACCCAGCTTTGTGAATAGCCCAGCATCGCGTCCTGCTGGCCGACTAATTCCCGGCCGAAGTTGGCGAGTTGCACGGCCTTGTCTTGCAAGGTGCCGTAGGAAAACAGCAGCACAGGAAATTGGGTGGAGTGTTCCATTTTGATTCCTTGGTGGGTCAGGCGAGTAAATCTTCGTAGAAGGCGCCGTACGGCTTGCTCGGGTGGGCGATCTGGATTTCCAGGATCCACAGTCCGGCATTCGGGTAGTGCTCGAAATCCCCCAGGTCGCCGCCACGGTGGATCGCGTGGGGAAAGTCGCTGACGCGGTGCCCTTTGATGTCGAGGTTCAGTTGCCAGCCCATGGCCTGGGCCTGCTCCTCGGCGTAGCGATAAAGCTCAAGGCCCACGGCCTGGTGGTTTTTCCAGCGTGATTGTACGCGGTCGAACAGCTCTTTGGCGGCGCTGGCGCAGGCGATCATCTGCGGGTCGTTGCCGGTGGTGAAGGTCGCACCGGCGTCGCCTTCGTGGCCTTGCCACACAGCGCCCATGTCGATGAAGAAGATATCGTGTTCACCCAGTACCGGGTCGCCGTCGGAGCGTTGCTTGAACGTCTTGAGGGTGTTGGCACCGAAACGCACCAGCAGCGGGTGCCAGATGCGTTGCATGTCGAGCTCGGTGAGCACCTGCTTGCCCAGCTCGCGCGCTTCGGATTCGAGCATGCCGGGGCGAATACGTTGGGCAAGGTGGTCGATGGCTTGCCAGGTCATGGCCTGGGCATACCGCATGGAGTCGATACTGTAGGCGGCGCCCACGGCTTCTTTGGGTTGTGCAGTCACCGGTTTTCCCTCGCGTTCAAGCTGTACTGGTCGCTATGCGTTTTACTATATAGCGATACGATTCAGAGCCCAACTCTGAAAACCCCGAAGAGCACCTGTGGGGCTGGCTTGCTTGCGATAGCGCGGGTTCAGCAAACAGTGATGCGGCCTGACCCTCCACCATCGCAGGCAAGCCAGCGCCCACTTTTTGACCGCGTTCGGTCAGTCAGAGATGCAGCCACGCCAGGCTGCCCAATATCACGGCCACGCCGCCAGCGGTGTATGACATCCGCTTCAACCACTCCTTACGCGTCAGCAACGTGATCGCCGCCAGCGAAATCGCGATCTGAATCGCCGTCATCGCCTGAGCCCATCGGTGATGCTGGTGCAGCGCCTCTTCGGACTTCTGATCCCAGTCCCGCGAAGTCGCCTCAAGCTTCTCGGCCTGCTTGCGCACTTCTTCCTTCTGGCCCTTGTAGCGTTCGATCTCATCCTTGTAATGCGCAGCATCCACACCGGGAATATGGGTGGCCAGTTCCGCCAGGTTTTGTCGGCTGGATTTGGCCTGGTAGTAGTTCCACTGGTTGGCGGCTTCGGTCTTGATGATGGCGGCGTTGTTTTTGTCCATTGCCGCTTCGCTTTCGGTCGAGCCGGCCTGGTAGCTGAGCATGGCGCCGAGGGTGGCCATCAGGGCGGTCATCACAGCGATGCGGCTGGCGAAATTGTCTCCACGGCCATGGGCGTGTTCGGTGGTGTGTTCGACGTGTTTTTCGTGGGGGCTGGGGACTTCGAAGGCTTCGGACATGGGGGCGTCTACGAACGGAATGAGGGAGTCTGATTCTTTACCAGTTCAGCTGTCTCAATCCTGTACGTAACGCTGTAAACCCTGCACCAGCGCATCAAATGTCACCCGGCAGCGCGGGCTGTTGCGCAGGTCTTCGTGCATGGTGACCCACGTGTCCATCTTGAACGCAAACGCGTCGGGCAGGACCCGGTGCAGGCGCGGGTCTTGCTTGGCCAGTTGCACCTGGCAGCCGCCGATACCGGCACCGGCGCGAATCAGCGCCAGTTGTGCCAGGTCGCTGTCGCTGCTGATGGCGAAGGTGCTGCGTTCAAAGCCTTTGATGGCCAGGCTGCGGATAAACGCGCTTTCCTGATCGAAGCCAATCACCGAGTGGCCGACCAGGTCTTGCATCTGAAGAGGGATGCCGTGCTGTTGCAGATAATCGTCGCGGGCGTGCAGGCCGACTTCGATCAGGCCGACGCGCCTTGCCAGCAATTGCTCCTGGCTCGGTCGGACCATACGCACAGCGATGTCGGCCTCCAGTTGCAGCAGGTCGATCAGGCGGTTGCTCAGGATCAGTTCAACCCGCAGGTGCGGGTGCTGGCGGCGCAACTGCGTGATGATCGGCGGCAACACTTCCACGCCGACCACTTCACTGGCGGAGATCCGCACCACGCCACGCACTTCATCGCCTTGGGCTGACGCGGCGCGCTCCAGGGCGGCGGCCGTGCGCTCCATGGTTTCGGCGTGGGCGCGCAAGGTGTGGGCCACCGCCGTCGGCAACAGCCCGGTGGGCGAGCGAGTAAACAGCACCACACCCAGCGCCAATTCCAGTGCAGCGATGTGCCGGCCGACCGTCGGCTGTGTGATGCCAAGCAGCCGCGCGGCCCCCGACAACGATCCTTCCTTCAGTACGCCGAGGAACGACCGGTAAAGCTCCCAACCAATATTCGCAGGCATGCATAAATGTATAGCGGCTCGATGCTCTTCGGCAATTTATCGATAGCCGAGCCCGCCACACAATGGCCTCACCAACCAACGTGGGAGAAGGTCATGAGCAAAGTTCTGGTACTGGGAGCGACGGGCGGGATCGGCGGCGAAGTGGCGCGGCAGATGAGTGCGGCAGGCTGGGAGGTGTGTGCGTTGACCCGGGATGTGGACAAGGCGCGCCGTGCGAATGCCGCCTTCTCCTGGCTCCAGGGCGATGCACTCAATCGCCAGGAAGTGCTCGCTGCCGCGCGTGGCTGTGCGGTGATCGTCCATGCGGTCAACCCGCCGGGCTATCGCAACTGGGCCGAGCAGGTGCTGCCAATGATCGACAACAGTATCGCGGCGGCCATCGCCGAGGGCGCGACCATCGTGTTGCCTGGCACGGTCTACAACTTCGGGCCGGATGCGTTTCCCGTGTTGCACGAAGACTCGCCTCAGCACCCGCAGACACGCAAAGGCGCGATTCGTGTGCAACTGGAGCAGCGTCTACAGGACGCTTCCCGCCAGGGCGCTCGGGTGGTGATCGTGCGCGCCGGAGATTTTTTCGGCGCCCGGGTGGCCAACAATTGGTTCGCCCAAGGCTTGGTCAAGCCCGGCAAACCGGTGCACGCCGTCAGCTACCCGGGCGCTCCCGGTGTGGCGCATCAATGGGCGTACCTGCCGGATGTGGCGCGCACGATGCTCGAGTTGATTGAGCGTCGGGCGACCCTTGATGCGTTCGCGCGCTTTCATATGGCTGGGCATATGGACACGGACGGCACGCAGATGGCCGAGGCGATCCAGCGCGTGGTGCTGCGCCGGACCGGCCATCAACCGCGCGTAGGTCGTTTCCCTTGGTGGTTGATGAAATTGGCAGCGCCCTTTGTCGTCACAGTCCGTGAGATGCAGGAAATGCGCTACCTGTGGCAAACCCCGTTGCGCCTGGATAACCAGCGCTTGCTGGATGCCTTGGGCCGTGAGCCGCACACGCCGCTGGAACAGGCGGTGGAGACTACCTTGGCCGACCTGGGGTGTTTGCCTGCGTCCGCCTGATCAAGTGCACATACACCGCCATGTTGATCAGCAACACCACGGCCCCGAGTACCCATTGAATGTTCGGGGTCAGCCCGGCCGGGTAGATCAGCGTGAGGATGTAATGCTCGACAAACCCGCCGCCATAACCGTCCTGTCCGGCGAGATGGCGGAACAGGTTTTCCCAACGGGTCAGCGGGCAGGGCAGGTGGAACACCTCGACGGCGACCCCCCAGGCCGCTGCGGGCAGGTGCAGCCACATGACAGGCCGCCACTTGAGGGCCAGCAATCCGCCGAACAGTACGAACAAGATGAAACACAGGTGAAACAGCACCAGGCTGTCGGCGGCTACGCGATAGAGCATGTTGGGATTCGCTTATAAGGTGGGCCAGTGTCAGGCGCCGAGTTCTTCTTGCGGGTAGGCGATCAACGCAGGCAGTTTTTTCGACATATTACTGCGATTGCCGTCATACACCTGCCACGCACTATGGATGATCCCGTCGCCCAATACTTCCACCCACTCGCCGCTTTGCAAATAGGGCGCGAGGCTGGAGCACCCAACATAGGCAAAGCCGAAGCCGTCCAGCGTGCCTGCTGCTGGGCAAGGCTACGTTGGGTTTTGCACGCACCCAGGTCAAGGGTGTTAAGCGCTGATTTTGAGGCGTGGGCTGAGATGACTGAAGGCGTGGACTTTGCGGAGTAAGGCGCGAGGGCGGGCTCAGGTTTGTGGCCGTGATGGTTGCTTGCAAGCAACCTGGGCCGTTATTGTGCTGAATCCTTTTAGTCCTCCCCCCAAGGTTCTGTTGTGATGAATGCACCGCGTACCGCAGTCGGCCCGATCAAGGCCGTGATTTTCGATATGGACGGGTTATTGCTGGATACCGAAGGCATCTACACCGAAGTCACGCAGATCATCGCCGAACGCTACGGCCGTACCTACGACTGGGGCATCAAGCAGCACATCATCGGTCGAGGCGCTCAGGACCTGGCCGATTACGTGGTCAAGGCGCTGGACTTGCCGATCACGCCAGCAGAGTTTCTCAGAATCCGTGAACCGCTGATGAGCGAGCGTTTTCCCAAGGCCTTGGGCATGCCCGGGGCCGAGGCGCTGGTGCGGCACTTGAGGGCGCATAACATTCCGATCGCGGTGGGCACCAGTTCGTCGCGCAATTCGTTTGGCCACAAGACCACCTTGCACCGTGAATGGTTTGGCCTGTTCGGCACCATCGTCACGGCCGATGACCCGGAAGTCGGCGCCGCGAAACCTGCGCCGGATATCTTCCTGACCGCTGCGCGTCGCCTGGGCGTCGCGCCGCAGGATTGCCTGGTGTTCGAGGACTCGCCGTTTGGTGTGACGGCCGCGAAAGCCGCCAACATGACCGCTATTGCCGTGCCCGATGAAGCCATGGCCGACAGCAAATACCAACATGCCGACCAGATCATCCGCAAACTCGCGGACTTCGATCTCGCCGCCTATGGCTTGCCACCTTTTCCCTGACTGAACAGGGTCAAAAATGTGGGAGCTGGCTTGCCTGCGATGGCGTCCTCAAGACCGCCGTCGCAGGCAGGCCAGCTCCCACAATGGGTTAGGCGCTGAAACCACCATCAATGGTCAGGCTTGCACCGGTGATATACCCCGCTTCCGGCCCGGCCAGGTAAGCCACAAAACTCGCTATCTCCTCCACGTGGCCATAACGCCCCACCGCCATCAACCCGATCAGCGTCTCGGCAAACTCACCGTTCGCGGGGTTCATATCGGTGTCCACCGGCCCCGGCTGCACGTTGTTAATGGTGATGCCGCGTGGCCCCAGGTCCCGTGCCAAACCTTTGGTCAGGCCCACCAGCGCCGCCTTGCTCATCGCGTAGGGGCCACCGCCGCCAAACGGCATACGTTCGGCATTGGTGCTGCCGATGTTGATCACGCGGCCGCCTTCACCCATGTGCTTGGCCGCTTCCTGAGTGGCGATAAACACGCTGCGCACATTGATCGCCAGGGTCTGGTCGAAGTCTTCCAGCTTGAAATCCTCCAGTGGCGCGATGGCCAATACACCGGCGTTGTTCACCAGGATATCCAGGCGCCCGAACGCTTCGACGGTGGCGTTGACCGCATTGCGAATCGCCGTGGCGTCAGCACTGTCGGCCTGAATCGCCAGGGCTTTACCGCCTGCGCTGATCACGACGTTCTGCAGTTCTTCGGCCTTGGCGGCCGAACTGACGTAAGTGAAGGCGACGGCTGCGCCTTGTGCGGCCAGGCGTTTTACGATCGCAGCGCCAATGCCGCGGGAACCGCCCTGGATCAAGGCGACTTTGCCGGTGAGGTTTTGTGTGGTCATGTCGATCTCCAAGTAGTTGATGGGCCGAGTATCGACCTCACCCACCCATGCCGGTAGACCGTGATTGCTATAGTCTGTGTAAACCAAAAGTTTAGAATGGCGCGATATGGAAAGCTTTGGCAGTATCGAATGCTTTGTGCGCAGTGCCGAAGGCGGCAGCTTCGCCGAAGCGGCCCGGCACCTGAGCCTGACGCCGGCGGCGGTCGGCAAGAGTGTCGCCAAGTTGGAAGCACGCCTCGGTGTTCGCCTGTTTCAACGCAGCACCCGGCGCCTGACCCTGACCGAAGCCGGCAAGCTGTTCCTCGAAGAAGTCAGCGGCAGCCTCATCACCATCCAGAACGCCGTGGCCAACCTGGCGAGCGCGGAAGGCCGCCCGGTGGGCACGCTCAAGGTCAGCATGGGCACGGTGTTCGGCAATCGTTATGTGGTGCCGTTACTGGTGGAGTTCATGCGGCGCTTTCCGGATATCAGCCCGGACTGGCATTTCGATAATCGCCAGGTGGACTTGATCGGCCAAGGCTTTGATGCGGCTATCGGCGGCGGTTTTGAACTGCCCCAGGGCGTGGTGGCGCGCAAGTTGGCACCTGCGCATCGAATACTGGTGGCCTCGCCGGCTTATCTGGAGCGGCGTCTGCCGGTAAGGGCGCCCGAAGATTTATCGCGTTGCCTGGGCATCCTGATCCGCTCTCCGCAAACCGGCCGCGTGCGCACCTGGCAGCTCACGGGCCCGGAGCGTGAGCAACGCCCGCTGGTGCTCAAGCCGCGCATGACCATGAGCGATTCCGAAGCCGCCTGCTGCGCCAGCGCCCAAGGCCTGGGGATTGCGCTGGTCAGCATGCCGATGGCCGTGCCGTTCCTCGACAGCGGCGCGGTGGTGCGGGTGTTGCCCGATTGGTACGTCGACGACGGCAACATCTCCATCTACTACGCCGAACACAAGCTGCTGCCCGGCAAGACTCGGGCGTTTGTGGACTTCATCATTGAGCAGTTTTCCGAAAAGGGCTTGGGGCAGCGGTTCAGCGCGATTTGACGACGGTTGCTCACGGAATCGCGGCCATCGCGGACAAGCCCGGCTCCCACAGTTGCTCGCATTCCAATGTGGGAGCCTGGCTTGCCCGCGATGCAGGCGACTCGGTCTACTGGCCCAACTTACCCGGCCAACCAATGACCTGCTTCGGCCTCGGCGTGGCATAGGTCCTGATCTTCGATGTCGACAACCCCAACCGAACCAGGGATTCGGCAATGGTCACCGCCGCCGTCACCCCATCCACCACCGGCACGCCGGTGCGCTGGCGAATTTGCTCATCCAGCCCGGCCATACCGCCGCAGCCCAGGCAGATCACTTCGGCCTTGTCCTCGCGGATCGCCAGTTCCGCCTGGCGCACGATGGCTTCCATGGCGGCCAGCGGGTCTTCTTCAAGCTCGAGCACTGCCATGCCACTGGCGCGTACCGAGGCGCAGCGTTGATACAGCCCGGCAAGTTTCAACCGGTCTTCGATCAACGGCACGGTACGGTCCAGGGTGGTCACCACCGAGTAGGCGTGGCCCAGGAACATCGCCGTGCTGGCCGCCGCCTCGGTGATGTCCACCACGGGTACATTCAACAATTCCTGCAAGCCTTCACGGCCATGTTCGCCATAGCCGGCCTGGATCACCGCATCAAACGGCTGATCGTAGGCCATTACCCGGTCCATCACGGCGATAGCGGCCAGGTAGCTTTCGAAATTGCCTTCCACCGATTCGGCGCCGAAATACGGCGTGAGGCCGATGATTTCTGTGCCGGGCGAGGCCACGGCCCGTGCCTGCTGGGCGATGGTTTCAGTGATGGATTCGGTGGTGTTGACGTTGACCACGAGGATGCGCATGGAATGTCCTTGGTTAATGACTGACGTTATCGACTGCAATGCTTTCGCCGCTGACATCGGCGTAGAACGGTTGGCGCTTGGCGATCAGCCGATACAACAGCCCTGCAATACCAGCGCCAAACAGCCAGGAAAAGGGAGCGACGCTGGTAAAACCTGGCAACAGCGCCAGTAGGATCGCGATCACCGCCGCAGGAATAAACGCCGCGACTGCGCGTAAATTGACGCCTCGGCTGTAGTAATAAACGCCATTTGGGTCTTCGCTATACAGCTGCAGAACGTCCACCTGGCTTTTACGAATCAGCCAGTAATCGACCATGATCACCCCGTACAGTGGCCCCAGCAGCGCGCCCAGTCCGGACAGGAAATACACGATCACCAGCGGGCTGTTATAGAGGTTCCACGGCAGGATCAGCACCGCCACGGTGGCGCTGATCAGCCCGGCACGACGAAAGTTCAGGTACTTGGGCGCCAGGTTGCTCAACACAAAGGCCGGTGCGACGAAGTTGGCCATGATGTTCACCGCCACGGTGACGATCAGGAATGCCAGGCAGCCCAGCACGAGAAAGAAGGTATTGGGAATCGCCGCGATGATTTCGGTCGGGCTTTCGATCACCCGGCCATTGAGCTGGAACTGCCCACCGCAGAGCAGCACGGTGATGGCGGCAAACACCAGGATATTCACCGGCAAGCCCCAGAAATTGCCGACCAGGATGGTTTTGCGGCACGGCGAGGACCGGGCAAAGTCGCAGAAGTTGAGAATCAGCGTGCCGTAGATCGTCAGCCACAACGCGCCGCCGGCAAAGATGTTGCGCCACATCTCGCCACCGCTCAGCGGCTCGCGGATCGACCAGGCGATATTGCCGCCGACCTGGAAATACATCCAACCGGCCAATGACGCCACAGTCACCAGAATGACCGGCCCGGCAAACGCTTCATAGCGGCGCACCATTTCCATGCCGTACGCCAGGATCGCCAGTTGCACAAACCAGATCGCCACGAAACACGCCCAACCCAGCGTCGACAGGCCGAGGATCGAGTTGTGATCATAGTCGGCAAACCCTGGATGAATTGCCGACAACAGCACGCGGAAAACCACTGACGCCAGGTAGGTCTGGATACCAAACCAGGCAATCGCAATCACCGCCCGAATCAGCGCCGGAATTTGTGCACCGTGAATACCGAAACTGATACGGCTGATGACCGGGAACGGCACACCGGTCTTCTGCCCCATATACCCCGACAAGTTCATGAAGAAGTACACCAGCGCCGCGCCAATCCCGAGTGATAACAGAATCTGCCACCCGCCAAGGCCCAGCGCATATAAGCCAATGGCAAACGAATAGTTGGCGATGTTGTGCACGTCATTGGTCCACAGCGCGAAAATGCTGTAGCGACCCCAGCGACGACCCTCAACTTTGGTGGGCGCCAGGTCCCGGTTGTGCAGGCGAGGGCTGAGCACCAACGGGCCGGGGCTTGCGGCCGCCGGGTTAAGGTCGGAGGAGGGCAGATCCAGTGCGATGTTATTCGAGAGGCTTGTACGCATTCCGGCAGGCTCCAGCGCATCGGCGAGCAAGCCGCGGATGGCAAAGTGTATGTAGGTTTTGTATTTATTGTATACAAAACGCATTTCACCTTAAGCCACATGCGTGCCAGTTTTGGAACTATGAAACGGGTGATTAATTTCGTTTTTATAGGTTGTCCAAATAACTGACTGAATTAAAAGCGATATAAATTGACCGTTTGAACAGGTATTTATTTTTTATGCAGTAGAAGCTGTGTGGGAGAGAACGAAAAGAAGCGGGAACAGATGTTACGTTATGGTGCGTCTTGAACTAGATTGCACACATAAATGGCACCGATGGTTACATTAGTGTGTACAAAATTTATACCCACCACAAAGCAAATGTGGGAGCGGGCTTGCTCGCGAATGTGAAGGGCCAGTCACTGAATATGTCGACTGATCCACGGCATTCGCGAGCAAGCCCGCTCCCACATTTTTTACTGCGCTAGCCCTCAGGCTTTGCTGATGATATTCCCGGCGTGCAGGCCACATTCTTTCTGCGTAGCTTCTTCCCACCACCAGCGGCCTTCGCGCTCGTGCTGGTTCGGCAATACCGGCCGGGTGCACGGCTCGCAGCCGATGCTGATAAAGCCGCGTTCATGCAGGCTGTTGTAAGGCAACTCCAGCATTCGGATGTAACCCCAGACTTCCTCGCTGGTCATCTGCGCCAGCGGGTTGAACTTGTACAGCGTGCGTTCCGGGGTGGAGAAAGCGCTGTCGACCTCCAGTGCCGCTACCTGGCTGCGGGTGCCGGGGCTCTGGTCGCGGCGTTGGCCGGTGGCCCAGGCGCTTACGCCGGACAGTTTGCGGCGCAGCGGCTCGATCTTGCGCACGCCGCAGCATTCGCCATGGCCGTCCTTGTAGAAGCTGAACAGGCCCTTTTCCTTGACGAAGGGTTCCAGCGCGCGCTGGTCCGGCGAGATCAGCTCGATGTCGATCTTGTAGAACTCGCGCACCTGCTCGATAAACCGGTAGGTCTCCGGGTGCAGACGGCCGGTGTCGAGGCTGAACACCTTGACGTTCTTGTTCAGCTTCCAGGCCATGTCTACCAGCACCACGTCCTCGGCGCCGCTGAAGGAAATCCACAGGTCATCGCCGAACTGACTGAACGCCAGCTTGAGAATGTCCTGGGCGGATTTGTTTGCGTAAGTCGCAGCGAGTTCAGCGACGTCGAAGGCTTGGTTCATCAGGACGGTTCCTACAGGTCAGTGGCGCTGAGCGCTCTATAGGGGAGCGATGGTATCAAAATCCGCCCCGCGTTGCGGGGCCGAGCTTGAGTCGCTAGAGTTCGGCAGTCCTTTTGCTCGCTCAACTTGAATAAGATAAATAGGGGTGTGTTGTGGAAATTGCCTGTCTCGACCTGGAAGGGGTGCTGGTTCCGGAAATCTGGATCGCCTTCGCTGAAAAAACCGGTATTGAATCCTTGCGGGCCACCACCCGGGATATTCCCGACTACGACGTGCTGATGAAGCAGCGCCTGCGCATCCTCGACGAACACGGGCTCAAGCTCGCCGATATCCAGGAAGTGATCGCCACCCTCAAGCCGCTGGACGGTGCCATCGATTTCGTCAACTGGCTGCGCGAGCGCTTCCAGGTGGTGATTTTGTCAGACACCTTCTACGAGTTCTCCCAACCGCTGATGCGCCAACTCGGCTTCCCGACCTTGCTGTGCCACCGATTGATTACCGATGAGAACGACCGGGTGGTGAGCTACAAACTGCGCCAGAAGGACCCCAAGCGCCAGTCGGTGCTGGCGTTCAAAACCCTCTACTACCGCGTGATCGCCGCCGGCGATTCCTACAACGACACCACCATGCTCGGCGAAGCTGACCGTGGGATTCTGTTCCATGCGCCGGAGAATGTGATTCGCGAGTTCCCGCAGTTCCCCGCGGTGCATACGTTTGAGGACTTGAAGAAAGCGTTCATCAAGGCGTCGAATCGGCCATTGAGCCTGTAGTTGATTGGTTGATGCTGTTTGCCTCATCGCGGGCAAGCCCGGCTCCCACATTTTGATGTGTGACCCTTCAAATGTGGGTGCTGGCTTGCCTGCGATGAAGCCGGTTCAGTCAGCGCCTAAACCCCGGCCAGCAACCGCTCATAGGGGATGCTTAAACCCTCATGCAGGCGTTTGATCATCGCCAGGCTCAGCTTTCGCTTGTGATTCAGCACTTCGGACACTCGCCCGCTCGTACCGATAAAAGGCTCAAGGTCACGAGCGGTCATCCCCAGCTGTTCCATGCGAAATTTAATCGCTTCCACTGGGTCCGAAGCTGGCATTGGAAAATGTTCCGCCTCGT
The DNA here is from genome assembly GCF_053345295.1 of Pseudomonas sp. M5A4_2d. NCBI lineage: Bacteria > Pseudomonadati > Pseudomonadota > Gammaproteobacteria > Pseudomonadales > Pseudomonadaceae > Pseudomonas > Pseudomonas sp. M5A4_2d. The sequence goes on from NZ_JBKEZW010000001.1 coordinate 194,443, forward strand.
ACTTCTCGATGAGTACGGCGAGGATTTCCAACTCGTCACCCTCTGGCGAGCCGATTTGCGCTCCCCATAGCTGCTCGACGCGTGCGAGCGCCGCAGTCAGGTCTTCCTGGGAATGAATAGGTTTGATGTTCATCACACGGTCTCCGCGTTGATCTGGTCGTATTGCGCATGGGTCCCTACGAAACGGATGAAACCCAGCTGTCGTTGATAGTCGATCGCCATGATCACTCGGTACTTGTTGCCGCCCACGTTGAAAACAACCCTGCCGCCCTTGAGAATGCTCGCCGTTCTAAGCGCTTCTTTGAGTGCATGCGGCGTGGCGTAAGTAGTCTTCTCCATGTGGCGATACAGCTCGACCAGCGGCGTTTTGGCCTCGATATGCGTGGGATGGCTTTCCCAGAATATTCGTAAGGTAGAGAGAGCGATTATCCGCATCGCTGCAACCTCCCAATACGGGAGATAATAGATATGCTCGAGTGGATATGCAATCGCGGAAATAATTTCTGACGAGTAGGTGGTCGCTTCATGTGATCCTTCACAAACGGCGGGCGGACGGTAGGGTTGGACGCTATCCTCCCGCTCACACGCCGTCCACGGCCATTCTGATTCAGGCTTTTTCGGCTACTGGGCTCTGCGTCTGAGCGCCAGAAGAAGCGCGGCGCTAGAGGTTTTCCAACGTGTGTAACAACACCCGCACCTTGGTCAGCGACTCCTGATACTCCGCCTCCCACTGCGAGTCCGCCACGATCCCGCCGCCGCCCCAGCAGCACACCTGCCCATCCTTGACCAACAAACTGCGAATCGCGATGGAGCTGTCCATCTCGCCGCGTACATCCAGGTACACCAGCGAGCCGCAGTACAAGCCGCGTCGCGTCGGCTCCAGCTCGTCAATGATCTGCATCGCGCGGATCTTCGGCGCGCCGGTGATCGAGCCGCCGGGGAAGCTGCCGGCGATCAGGTCGAGGGCGTCCTTGTCGTCGGCCAGGATGCCGGTGACGCTGCTCACCAGGTGGTGCACGTTGGGGTAGCTTTCCAGGCTGAACAGCTCGGGCACTTTCACCGAGCCCGTGCGGCAGGTGCGACCGAGGTCGTTGCGCAGCAGGTCGACGATCATCAGGTTTTCGGCGCGATCCTTGGGGCTGGCCAGCAGTTCGGCGGCGTGAGCTGCATCCTCTTCGGCGGTCAAACCCCGTGGGCGGGTGCCCTTGATCGGGCGAGTTTCGACGTGGCGTTCGCTGACCCTGACGAAGCGCTCCGGCGACAGGCTCAATACCGCGCCGTGATCCGGCAGGCTTTGAAAACCGGAGAAGGGAGTAGGACAGGCTTCACGCAGAGCGCAGTAAGCCACCCATGGGTCGCCGATGCACGGCGCCCGGAAGCGCTGCGCGAAGTTGACCTGATAGCAGTCGCCCGCCTGGATATAGTCCTGAATGCGCACGATGGCCTGGCGATAAGCCTCGGCTGTGAGGTCGGGCGCCATCGGGCCGTGGAGCTTGAAGGTGGCTGATGTTTGTGGGGCAGCCTGGCTGAACAGGTCGGTCAGCCGTTGTCGCTCGCTGTCGGCCTGCGCCGGGTGGAAGACCAACTGACTGGTCTGTGCCTGGTGATCGCTGATCAGCGCCCAGGCATACAGCCCGAAGCGAGCATCCGGCAGGTGCAGGTCATCCACCGCCAGGTGTGGCATCTGTTCGAGGTGCCGGCCGAAGTCGTAGCTCAGATAGCCGATCAAGCCGCCGGCAAACGGCAGTTCCACACCTACCGGCATTGCCGCTTCACCCAGCTGCGTCAGGTTATCGCGCAAGCGTTGCAGGAAATCACTGCCGCTTTCGTCAGGCCTTACGGTCAAGGTTGCTTGTGGCCAGGCGCTGAGCACGTCATAGCGCCCGCGTTCGGCAGCCGGGCGCCCGCTGTCGAGCAGCACCGCACCGGGGGCATGGCGAATCGCCGCAAAGTATTCGGCGGGGTTGGCCCGGTAGGGCAGCGAGTGTACGGAGCAGGTCGACATTGCGGGGCGGATCAGCGATTGGCGTGGGGAGGCGATTGTAGTCCCCCGTAGGATTTGGTCCTAGAGGGGATGTCGGCTATAGACAGATTGAAGCCCGGATCAGCCTTCGACGTGGGGTATATGCCCAAACATTTCCTGCACAAACTTCACGCGCTCTTGCGGGGTTTCCGTCACGCCGGCGGCTTTCAGCTCTTCCAGGCGCGCTTCCACGGCGTGGGTGCGCAGGGTCAGGCCGCAGTCGTTGGCGATTTGGATATTCAGCCCCGGGCGTGCATTCAGTTCGAGGATCAGCGGGCCTTTTTCCTGGTCCAGCACCATGTCCACGCCGATATAGCCCAGCCCGCACAGTTCATAGCAGCCGGCCGCCAACTGCATGAAACCATCCCAGTTGGGCAGTTGCACCCCATCCACTGCGTTGGTGGTGTCGGGGTGTTTGGTGATGATGTTGTTCAGCCAGGTGCCGCGCAGGGTCAGGCCGGTGGCCAGGTCCACACCGACGCCAATCGCACCCTGGTGCAGGTTGGCCTTGCCGCCGGACTGCCGGGTCGGCAGGCGCAGCATGGCCATCACCGGGTAGCCCATCAACACGATGATGCGGATATCCGGCACGCCTTCGTAGCTGATGCTCTTGAAGATCTGGTCGGGCACCACGCGGTATTCGATCAGCGCACGGTCGCGGTGGCCGCCCAGGGAATACAAACCGGTGAGGATGCTGGAAATCTGGTGCTCGATTTCTTCATGGCTGATGATCTTGCCTGACACGGTGCGATAGCGCCCTTCAAAACGGTCGGCCACCACCAGGATGCCATCGCCGCCGGCGCCCTGGGCCGGTTTGATCACGAAGTCGTTGCGCCCGCCGATAATCTCGTCGAGCTTGTCGATTTCCTTCTCGGTGGAAATGACCCCGTACATTTCCGGCACATGGATGCCGGCGGCAATCGCCCGCTCCTTAGTGATGATCTTGTCATCCACAATCGGGTACAGGCTGCGCTTGTTGTACTTGAGCACGTAGTCGGCATTACGCCGGTTGATGCCCATGATCCCCCGCGCTTCGAGGGCCTTCCAGGTCTTCCAGAAGCCGAACATTATGAGTCAGCCTTGAGGAAGGCCTTGAAGCGCACCAGTTCGGTCAGGCGGTAGCCGCGATAACGACCCATGGCCAGCATGAAGCCCACCAGGATCAACAGGATCGCCGGGAAGGTAAACACAAAGTAGATCAGCTCCGGCACGCTCATGATGATGTGCGCCAGGGAGGCAGCGAACAGCGTACCGATCGCCACTTTCAGCGCATGGTTGGCGCCGCGCTCCTCCCAGGTGATCGACAGGCGTTCGATGGTCATGGTCAGGATCACCATCGGGAACAGCGCCACCGACAGCCCACGTTCCAGGCCGAGTTTGTGGCTGAACAGGCTGATGGCCGCAATCAGCACCACCACGAAGGTCAGCACCACCGATAGCCTCGGCAGCATCTGCAACTTCAAGTGTTCCAGATACGAGCGCAGGGACAGGCCCAGCGCCGTGATAATCGTAAACAGGACAATGCCGAAGCCCAGCTGCGTCTCGCGAAACGCCAGGGCGATCAGCACCGGGGTAAAGGTGCCCAGGGTCTGCAGGCCGATGAGGTTGCGCAGGATCAGAATCACCAGCACGCCAATCGGGATCATCACCATGATCATGAAGGTCTGCTGGGTTTGCAGCGGCAGGCCGTACAGCGAATATTCGAGGAAGTTGGCGTCAGTGTTTTCGTCGGTCAGCTTGGCCAGGCGAATGGCGTTCATTTCGCTGTTGTTCAGGCTGAAGGTGACCATGGCTTTCTTGCCGCCATCGACCGTGATCAGGTTTTCATCGCCCGTCCACCACAACAGGCGGTCGGACGGCAGGCCTTGCTCGCCGGTTTCCGGGTTGAAGTACAGCCAGTCATTGCCGTTGAAACTGCGCAGCCACAGCTCGGGGGTTTGCGGTTGGTCGGCCACCAGGCGGATGGTGTGGACCTTTTCGATCGGCACGTGGGCGATGGACAGCAGCAGCTCGACGATCTTGGCTTTGTGCGGCGTCGACGGATCGCCGGCCAGCAGCAGCTTCACATTGTCGTCGTTGAGGTTGTTGGTGCGCTTGATGGCCTCGCCGATAAAGGTCTCGACGTCCGCCGAGTGCTGGCGTATCGGCGCGAGCAAGGCTTCGGCGGCGATCTTCTCCGGGCCGTCCACTGCGATGCTGTCGCGGAAGGTCGGGCCCTTGACCTTGACCTTTTCACCGCTGTAACGCTTGGTCAGCACCAGTCGGTAATACAGGGTCTGCTTGCCTTTGGCTCGGCGTGCCGACCACGTGACCTTACGGTTGCCGTCGGTGCGGTTGACGCTGACGCCATAATTATTGGAGATGAAACTCTCATTGAGGCTGACGAAGTCGCGGCTCAGGGGCGGCACGAACATCGAGATTTTCACCGGGTCCTTGGGGTTGGCGACGAACTCGACCTTGGCGTCGATGTTCCACAGGTCGTCGGTGGCGTCCTCGGTGACAGGAATCCCCAGCACGAAAATCTGGTAGGCGGTGACCGAAATACCCAACACCACCAGGATGGTGATCAGGATTTTCAGGTGCAGGGTCAGAGAGCGCATTCAGTTTACTCGGCGGTATGAGCGTCGGCGGCGCAGGCAGGTTTGCCCGCTGCGTATTTGAGACTGGGGTCGACCAGCGCATCAAAGCGTTTCAACGCTTCGGAGCCGATCAGCAGCGGGTATTGGAAGGCACTGCGGTCAGTCAAGTTCACTTCGATGCTGCGTAAAGCGCTGCCCATGCAGATTTCCAGCGAGATCACTGGGCGGGCGGTGTAGTTCTTGTCCTCATCGGGGTCGTAGTCACCGGCGCGGCGCTTGATCTTGCTGACGCGGGCCAACGGGCGTTCGATGGGGTGGGAATGGGCGGCGTCGATAGCCAGGTAGAAGCGCACCCAGGATTCGCCGTTGCGCTTGAAGCGCTTGATATCGCGGGCGCTCAACGAGGCGGTCTTGGCGCCGGTGTCGAGTTTGGCCGCCACTTCCAGGTCAATGCCGGCCAATTTGGCGTATTCATTCAGGCCATACACGGTCTTCTCGGCGGCAGCACTTAGCCCCGGCATGAGCCCCGGCAGGAACAGTAGGCAAATCAGAAGGAAGGGCTTGAGTCTCATAGATCCTGACGCGGTGCAGTGCGATGTTCAATTCATCAAGGCGACTGGCATTGCTGCGCAATCTCTAGTGCGCCGTTTCATCAAGTGATGTCAGGCAAAAGCGGCGGGCATTCTAACATGATGCTTTTTTGGCGCCAGCGCTGGCAGGCGGCCATGCCCTAGAGCGTGCAGAAGGGGTTATTAGACGATTGTCGACAATGTTGATTTATTCTTTGACTAATAAGGTCTGATTGGCTAGTTTTTGCGGCATTGCTTTTAAAGGTGTCGACAATATGCTGGATCAACTGGAAACCCCAGTGGTAGCGCAAGACGATTCCCAGACCATGTCAGAGAACGTCTTCCGGCGTATCCAGGCCGCCATCGTCAAAGGCGAAATCGCCCCCGGCAGCAAGATCTCCGAGCCGGAACTGGCGCGCACCTACGGCATCAGCCGTGGCCCATTGCGTGAAGCGATCCACCGCCTGGAAGGCCAGCGTCTGCTGGTGCGCGTGCCTCACGTTGGCGCGCGAGTGGTGTCCTTGAGCCATGCCGAGCTGATCGAGCTCTATGAAATCCGCGAATCTCTGGAAGGCATGGCCTGCCGCCTGGCCGCCGAGCGCATGACCGATGCGGAAATCGAGGAGCTACGCCAAGTGCTGCACACCCATGAACGCGACGAAGCGTTCCAGGCCGGGCTCGGCTACTACCAGCAGGAAGGCGACTTCGATTTTCATTACCGGATAATTCAAGGCGCCGGTAATCGCACGCTGACCCAAATGCTCTGCGGCGAGCTGTACCAATTGGTGCGCATGTACCGCATCCAGTTCTCCGCCACCCCCAATCGTCCGCGCCAGGCTTTTGCCGAGCATCACCGCATTCTTGACGCGATTGCCGATCGTGACGGTGAACTGGCCGAATTGTTGATGCGCCGGCATATCGGCGCCTCCAAACGCAATATCGCCCGTCACTTCCCGGACGGCGCGCCCCAGACAGCCACTCAGCGAGGTGAGTCATGAGTTCCAACAATAAAACTACTCCAGGCCAGCGTTTCCGTGATGCAGTCGCCAGCGAACATCCCTTGCAAGTGGTGGGCGCAATCAACGCCAACCACGCGCTGCTGGCCAAACGCGCCGGTTTCAAGGCCATCTACCTCTCGGGTGGCGGTGTCGCTGCCGGCTCCCTCGGCGTGCCGGATTTGGGCATCACCGGCCTGGATGACGTGCTGACCGACGTGCGCCGCATCACTGACGTGTGCGACCTGCCGCTGCTGGTGGACGTGGACACCGGTTTCGGTTCCTCGGCCTTCAACGTGGCGCGCACGGTCAAGTCGATGATCAAGTTCGGCGCCGCTGCCATCCACATCGAAGACCAAGTCGGCGCCAAGCGCTGTGGGCATCGCCCGAATAAAGAGATCGTGTCCCAGCAGGAAATGGTCGACCGCATCAAGGCCGCCGTGGATGCGCGCACCGATGACAGCTTCGTGATCATGGCGCGCACCGACGCCCTTGCCGTCGAAGGGTTGGAGTCCGCTCTGGAACGCGCCGCCGCCTGCATCGAAGCCGGCGCCGACATGGTGTTCCCGGAAGCCATCACTGAACTGGAGATGTACAAGCTCTTCGCGTCAAGGGTGAAGGCGCCGATCCTGGCCAATATCACCGAATTCGGCGCAACCCCGCTGTACACCACCGAACAGTTGAAATCTGCCGATGTTTCCATCGTGCTGTACCCGCTCTCGGCTTTCCGTGCCATGAACAAGGCCGCCGAGAACGTCTACACCGCGATCCGTCGCGACGGCACCCAACAGAACGTGATCGACACCATGCAAACCCGCATGGAGCTTTACGATCGCATCGACTACCACACCTTCGAGCAGAAGCTCGACGCGCTGTTCGCCGCGAAAAAGTAACGAACGCGCCTCCCTGAATAACTACAAAATTGGAGAAGAACCATGGCTGAAGCAAAAGTACTGAGTGGTGCCGGCCTGCGTGGTCAGGTAGCCGGGCAGACCGCACTGTCCACCGTAGGCCAGGCCGGTGCTGGCCTCACCTATCGCGGTTACGACGTGCGTGAACTCGCCGCCGACGCGCAATTTGAAGAAGTCGCTTACCTGCTGCTTTACGGCGAGTTGCCGACCAAAGCCGAACTGGCCGCCTACAGCAAAAAACTGAGCACGCTGCGCGATCTGCCCCAGGCCTTGAAAGAAGTGCTGGAACGCATCCCCGCCGACGCCCACCCGATGGACGTGATGCGCACCGGTTGCTCGTTCCTGGGCAATATCGAGCCCGAGAAAGACTTCAGCGTGCAACGCGATGTCACCGACCGCCTGCTTGCCGCCTTCCCGGCGATCATGTGCTACTGGTATCGCTTCAGCCACGACGGCAAGCGCATCGACTGCGTGACAGACGAGCCCAGCATCGGCGGCCACTTCCTGCACCTGCTGCACGGCAAGAAGCCGAGCGCGCTGCATGAGAAAGTCATGAACGTGTCGCTGATCCTCTACGCCGAGCACGAATTCAACGCGTCGACCTTCACCGCCCGCGTGTGTGCCTCGACCTTGTCCGACCTGTATTCGTGCGTCACGGCCGCCATCGGCTCCCTGCGCGGCCCGCTGCATGGCGGCGCCAACGAAGCGGCGATGGAAATGATCGAGCGTTTCGGCTCGGCCGAAGAAGCCGTTGAAGGCACTCTTGGCATGCTGGCGCGCAAAGACAAGATCATGGGCTTTGGCCACGCGATCTACAAAGACAGCGACCCGCGCAATGAAGTGATCAAGGGCTGGTCGAAAAAACTCGCTGACGAAGTGGGCGACAAAGTGTTGTTCCCGGTCTCGGAAGCCATCGACAAAACCATGTGGGAGCAGAAGAAACTGTTCCCCAACGCCGACTTCTACCATGCCTCGGCGTACCACTTCATGGGCATACCGACCAAGCTGTTCACGCCGATCTTTGTGTGCTCGCGCCTCACCGGCTGGGCCGCGCACGTGTTCGAGCAGCGCGCCAACAACCGCATTATCCGTCCGAGCGCCGAATACATCGGCGTTGAGCAGCGCAAGTTCGTGCCAATCGAACGTCGCTGAGTGGAGTGACCGGCGATCCTGACGTGGTAACCGAATCAAAAATGTGGGAGCGGGCTTGCTCGCGAATACGGTGTGTCATTCAACACATCCGGCGACTGTTCCACCGCTTTCGCGAGCAAGCCCGCTCCCACATTTTGACCTCATTCCAATTCGGGATCTGCCTCGGCTCTTCTTTATGTAACTACCGTGACCGAGTCCTGACGATGAACACTGAATTTCGTAAACCGCTGCCCGGCAGCCGCCTGGATTTCTACGACGCCCGTGCGGCCGTCGATGCAATCAGCCCCGGTGCCTATGCCACCTTGCCGTACACCTCCCGCGTCCTTGCGGAGAACCTGGTGCGCCGTTGCGACCCGGCCACGCTCAATGCGTCCCTGAGCCAGATGATCGAGCGCAAGCGTGACCTCGACTTCCCGTGGTTCCCGGCGCGTGTGGTGTGCCACGATATCCTCGGCCAGACCGCCCTGGTCGACCTCGCCGGCCTGCGCGATGCCATCGCCCTGCAAGGCGGCGACCCGGCCCAGGTCAACCCGGTGGTGCCGACCCAACTGATCGTCGACCACTCCCTGGCCGTTGAAGCCGGTGGTGCTGACCCGGACGCGTTCGAGAAAAACCGCGCCATCGAGGACCGTCGCAACGAAGACCGTTTCCACTTTATCGAGTGGACCAAAAAGGCCTTCAAGAACGTCGACGTGATCCCGCCGGGCAACGGCATCATGCACCAGATCAACCTGGAGAAAATGTCGCCGGTGATTCAGGTGCGTGACGGTGTGGCGTTCCCCGACACCTGCGTCGGCACCGACAGCCACACCCCACACGTGGATGCCCTGGGCGTGATCGCCATCGGCGTCGGCGGCCTTGAAGCCGAGAGTGTGATGCTCGGCCGCGCCTCGTGGATGCGCCTGCCGGAAAGTGTCGGCGTGGAGCTGACGGGCAAGCTGCAACCGGGCATTACCGCGACCGACATGGTGCTGGCACTGACCGAATTCCTGCGTAAGCAGAAAGTGGTGGGGGCATGGCTGGAATTCTTCGGCGAAGGTGCCTCGGCACTCACCCTGGGCGACCGTGCGACTATCTCCAACATGGCACCGGAATATGGCGCCACTGCGGCCATGTTCTACATCGACCCGCAAACCATCGCCTACCTGAAACTCACCGGCCGCGAAGACGAACAAGTCACGTTGGTTGAGCAGTACGCGCGCCACACCGGCCTGTGGGCGGATGACCTCAAAAGTGCGCAGTACGAGCGTGGCCTGACCTTCGACCTGTCCAGCGTCGTACGCAATATGGCCGGCCCGAGCAACCCGCACGCCCGTGTCGCCACCAGCGATCTGGCCTCCAAAGGCATCTGCGGCCCGTGGGACGACGTGCCGGGGCAAATGCCCGATGGCGCGGTGATCATCGCTGCCATTACCAGCTGCACCAACACCAGTAACCCGCGCAACGTGATCGCCGCCGGCCTGTTGGCACGTAACGCCAACAAGCTCGGGCTGGCCCGCAAACCGTGGGTCAAATCCTCGCTGGCGCCCGGCTCGAAAACCGTGGCGATGTACCTCGATGAAGCGGGCTTGACCCACGAGTTGGAGCAGTTGGGTTTTGGTGTGGTGGCGTTCGCTTGCACCACCTGCAACGGCATGTCCGGTGCGCTCGACCCGGTGATCCAGCAAGAAATCATCGACCGCGACCTCTACGCCACTGCCGTGCTTTCCGGTAACCGCAACTTTGACGGGCGCATTCACCCGTACGCCAAGCAAGCGTTCCTCGCTTCGCCGCCGCTGGTGGTGGCTTATGCGATTGCCGGCACCATCCGTTTCGACATCGAAAAGGACGTGCTGGGCCTGGATGCCGACGGCAAGGAGATCCGCCTCAAAAACATCTGGCCGAGCGATGAAGAAATCGACGCGGTGGTCAAGGCTTCGGTCAAGCCGGAGCAGTTCCGCGCGGTCTACATCCCGATGTTCGCGATTCACGAAGACACCGGCCCGAAAGTCGCGCCGTTGTACGATTGGCGCCCGCAAAGCACCTACATCCGCCGCCCGCCGTACTGGGAAGGCGCGCTGGCCGGTGCTCGCCCGCTCAAGGGGATGCGCCCGCTGGCGGTGCTGCCGGACAACATCACCACCGATCACCTGTCGCCGTCCAACGCGATCATGCTCGACAGCGCCGCCGGCGAATACCTGGCGAAAATGGGCCTGCCGGAAGTCGACTTCAACTCTTACGCCACCCACCGCGGCGACCACTTGACCGCGCAGCGCGCGACCTTCGCCAACCCGAAACTGTTCAACGAAATGGTGGTTGAAAACGGCAAGGTCAAGCAGGGTTCCCTGGCGCGTATCGAGCCCGAAGGCCAGGTCACGCGGATGTGGGAAGCCATCGAAACCTACATGGAACGCAAGCAGCCGCTGATCATTATTGCGGGTGCCGACTACGGCCAGGGCTCGTCCCGCGACTGGGCGGCCAAGGGCGTACGCCTGGCCGGTGTGGAAGCGATTGCCGCCGAAGGCTTCGAACGCATCCACCGCACCAATCTGGTGGGCATGGGCGTGTTGCCGCTGGAGTTCCTGCCGGGCACCGACCGTCACACCTTGAACATCGACGGCAGCGAAACCTATGACGTAATCGGCCAGCGCACCCCGCGTGCGCAGTTGACCCTGGTGATCAACCGCAAGAATGGCGAACGTGTCGAAGTGCCGGTGACGTGCCGCCTGGACACCGCTGAAGAAGTGTCGATCTACGAGGCGGGCGGCGTGTTGCAGCGTTTTGCCCAGGACTTCCTGGAATCGGCGGCGACCGCCTGAAGAGGATAACCATGGCACACACAGCGCAAATCAAGATCCCCGCCACCTATATGCGTGGCGGCACCAGCAAGGGCGTGTTCTTCAGCCTCAAGGACCTGCCCGAAGTGGCGCAGGTGCCGGGTGCCGCCCGCGATGCCCTGCTGTTGCGGGTGATCGGCAGCCCCGATCCCTACGACAAGCAGATTGACGGCATGGGCGGTGCGACCTCCAGCACCAGCAAAACCGTGATCCTGGTCAAAAGCACGCGCGCCGAGCACGACGTGGACTACCTGTTTGGCCAGGTCTCCATCGACAAGCCCTTTGTCGACTGGAGCGGCAACTGCGGCAACCTGTCGGCGGCGGTGGGCTCGTTCGCCATCAGCGCCGGGCTGGTCGACCCGGCCCGCGTGCCGCACAACGGTGTAGCGGTGGTGCGGGTGTGGCAGGCCAATATCGGCAAGACCATCATCGCCCATGTGCCGATCACCGACGGTGCGGTGCAGGAAACCGGCGACTTCGAACTCGATGGCGTGACCTTTCCGGCCGCCGAAGTGCAGCTCGAATTCATGGACCCGGCGGCGGAAGAAGAGGGCGGCGGCGGCTCGATGTTCCCCACCGGCAACCTGGTCGACGACCTCGAAGTACCCGGTGTCGGCACCTTCAAGGCGACACTGATCAACGCGGGCATCCCGACGATTTTCATCAACGCCGAAGACCTTGGCTACACCGGCACCGAGCTGCAAGGCGCGATCAACAGCGACCCCAAAGCCCTGGCGATGTTCGAAACCGTGCGGGCCTATGGTGCGTTGCGCATGGGCCTGATCAAACACCTCGACGAGGCCGCCCAGCGACAGCACACGCCGAAGGTGGCGTTTGTGGCCAAGCCTGCGGACTACGTGGCGTCCAGTGGCAAGGCGATCAAGGCCGGTGATGTCGACTTGCTGGTGCGTGCGCTGTCCATGGGTAAGTTGCACCACGCGATGATGGGCACGGCAGCGGTGGCGATCGGCACGGCGGCGGCAATTTCCGGGACGTTGGTTAACCTCGCCGCCGGTGGTGTTGAACGTAACGCCGTGCGCTTCGGGCATCCGTCCGGCACCTTGCGCGTCGGCGCCGAAGCCCGCCAGGTGAACGGTGAATGGGTGGTAAAAAAAGCCATCATGAGCCGCAGCGCGCGAGTCCTGATGGAAGGCTTCGTACGCGTTCCCGGCGACGCCTTCTAAAGCCTGACACCATCCCCTTGTGGGAGCGGGCTTGCTCGCGAAGGCGGTGGTCCCGTCAACTTATGTGTAGCTGACACGCCGCCTTCGCGAGCAAGCCCGCTGCCACAGGGGTTCAACGCAATCCGCACTCCATTAGCAGGCAATCAGACCTGCCACACATGATCAACCCTGACCCTGAGGATGAAACAACCCTAACCCACTTTGGAGAACTGCCATGAGCGCCAACGTCGACCAGAACAACCGTCCCGACTACGACCAGGTCCTGCAGGACATCGCCGATTACGTCCTCAATTACCGGATCGATTCACGGGACGCCTTGGACACCGCCCGCAACTGCCTGATGGACACCCTCGGTTGTGGCCTTTTGGCCTTGCGCTTCCCCGAGTGCACCAAGCACCTGGGGCCGATCGTGGAGGGCACGGTGGTGCCGTTCGGCGCGCGCGTGCCGGGCACGTCCTTTCGGCTGGACCCGGTCAAAGCCGCCTGGGACATTGGCTGCATCGTGCGTTGGCTCGACTACAACGACACCTGGCTCGCCGCCGAATGGGGCCACCCTTCGGATAACCTCGGGGGCATTCTTGCCGTGGCCGACCACCTTTCGCAAAAACGCGTGGCCAATGGCGACACGCCGCTGACCGTGCGCGCGGTGCTGGACGCGATGATCATGGCTCACGAGATCCAGGGTGTGATTGCCCTGGAAAACTCCTTCAACCGTGTCGGTCTCGATCATGTGCTACTGGTGAAAGTCGCTTCCACCGCCGTCACTGCCAAGCTGATGGGTGCCAACCGTGAGCAACTGCTTGCCGCCTTGTCCCACGCGTTTGTCGATGGGCAGGCGCTGCGCACCTACCGCCACGCGCCCAATGCCGGTTCGCGCAAATCCTGGGCGGCGGGGGACGCGTCGAGCCGTGGTGTGCGCCTGGCGGACATCGCACTGCGTGGCGAGATGGGCATCCCGGGCGTGTTAAGCGCGCCGCAGTGGGGTTTTTACGACGTGCTGTTCAGCCACACCAACAATGACCTGGCGCTCAAACCCGAGGACAAGCGGGCCTTCAGCCTGTCACAGCCCTACGGCACCTATGTGATGGAAAACGTGCTGTTCAAGATCAGCTTCCCCGCCGAGTTTCATGCGCAAACGGCCTGTGAGGCGGCGGTGACGTTGCACCCGTTGGTCAAGCATCGCCTGCATGAAATCGAACGCATCGTGATCACCACCCACGAGTCGGCGATACGCATCATCTCCAAGGTCGGCCCACTGGCCAACGCCGCCGACCGCGACCACTGCCTGCAATACATGACCGCTGTGCCCTTGGCCTTTGGCAACCTGGTGGCCGAGCAGTATGAGGACGAGTTTCATGCGGCTCATCCGATCATCGATGAGCTGCGCCAGAAGATGGTCATTGTCGAAGACCCGCGCTACAGCCGCGAATACCTGGAGGCGGACAAACGCTCCATCGCCAACGCGGTGCAGGTGTATTTCAAGGACGGCTCCAGCACCGAGCAGGTGGCGGTGGAATACCCGATTGGCCATCGTCGGCGTCGGGTGGATGGCATTCCGTTGCTGGAAGACAAGTTCAAGGCCAATTTGGCCACGCGGTTTACCGCGCAGCGCAGTGCGCAGATTTTTGCGTTGTGCAAGGATCAGGCACGGCTTGAGGCCACGCCTGTGAACCGCTTCGTTGATTATTTTGTAATCTAAACAACACCACGAAACTAATGTGGGAGCGGGCTTGCTCGCGAAAGCGCAGTGTCAGGCAATTCATCTGTCACTGACTCACCGCATTCGCGAGCAAGCCCGCTCCCACATTCACATTAGCGTTTGCTCAGGAGCTACATACTGCCTTCCACATCATCCAGGCTGAACGTCTCGGTGTGGTCGTCATAGGAGAAAATCTCCGCATAGCGCCCCCACGCCACCACGCTTTCCAGGGTTTTCTCCACAAATGCTTCGGTCATCGAGTCTTCCAACTCCTGCTCGAAGCGCACCCGTGGCGCCCGGTGCCCGCTGCGCTCAAGCAGCACCTGATGAATGCGTGCGGCCAACGGCACGTGCCGGATCAAATGCTCGGCGAACAGGGTTTTGCGTTCCTGGGTGCCGTAGTCGGCGAACAATTTGCCGGCGTCGGTCAGGGTGATGTCGGCGCCCTTGAGCTCAGCGAAGCCCAAATGCTCAAGCATCTCCGCTACTGGGAACAGGTCGTCGACTTCCAGCAAGCGCCGCTCGGCCACGGTCGGCAAGCCGGCATGACCGTTGTAAGGCTCGGCGGCCAGGGTTTCGATCAAGCCGGCCATCAGGTTGGTGGACACTTCCGGCAACAGGCTGCCCATTTTCAGCTCCGGCAGGCCTCGGCTGGCGTCGGCGCTGCGCCGGTCAGTCATCAGTGCGTAGATGTCGTCGACCATTTGCCGAAAGGTCGGGTCCAGCCGGTTGCGCGGGTGCGGGAACGGTACTTTGATTTCTGCGACCACGCGACCGGGGTTGGATGACAGCACCAGGATGCGGTCGCACATCAACACGGCTTCTTCGATGTTGTGGGTCACGATCAGGATCGACTTGATCGGCAGTTGTTTGCCGCTCCACAGGTCCAGCAAGTCCGTGCGCAGGGTTTCGGCGGTCAGCACGTCCAGGGCGGAGAAGGGTTCGTCCATCAGCAACAGGGTCGGGTTGACCACCAGGCCACGGGCAAAACCCACACGTTGGCGCATACCGCCGGACAACTCACGCGGGTAGGCGTTTTCAAAACCGTCCAGGCCGATCAAGTCGATGGCCGCCAGTGCGCGCTTGCGGGTTTCCTTGCGCTCGACCTGCAAGGCTTGCAGGCCGGCCTCCACGTTTTCCAGCACGGTCAGCCAAGGGAACAGCGCAAACGTCTGGAACACCATGGCCACGCCTTCGGCCGGGCCGTTCAGCGGCGCGCCGTTGTAGCGGACTTCGCCCGATGACGGTTGAATAAGCCCGGCGATAATGCGCAGCAGTGTGGACTTGCCCGAGCCAGAGCGGCCGAGCATGCCGACGATTTCACCTTCGTGCAGGCTCAGGTTCACGCCACTGAGCACCTGCAGTTCGTCTTTACCTTTGCCGAACACCCGATTCACGTTTTTCAGCGAGAAGATTTCGGGGGTATCAGCAGTGTGTTCAGTGTTGGTATTCATCACAGCGAATCCCGTCAATTCAAGCGAAGTTTGTTTTCAGCCATGGCGTACATAGGTCGCCAGACCGCGCGGTTGAAGGCCACCACAAAGATCGACATCACCACGACGCCCAAGGCGATCTTCGGGAAGTCGCCGGCAGCCGTGGTCTGCGCGATGTAAGCCCCTAGCCCGTGGGCCACCACATTGTCCTGGCCCCAGGACACATACTCGGACACGATGCTGGCGTTCCATGCACCGCCGGACGCGGTAATCGCACCGGTGACGTAATACGGAAAGATCCCCGGCAGCATTACCTTGCGCCACCACAGCCAGCCGCGAATGCGGAAGTTGGCGGCGACTTCCTTGAAGTCATTGGGGAACGCCGTGGCGCCGGCGATCACGTTGAACAGGATGTACCACTGGGTGCCCAGCACGATCAGCGGGCTCAGCCAGATGTCCGGGTTGAGCTTGTAGTGCAGGATCACAATGACGAACACCGGGAACAGCAGGTTCGCCGGGAACGCCGCGAGGAACTGCGCGAGGGGCTGGATTTTTTCCGCAAGGCTGGGACGCAAGCCGATCATCACGCCCAACGGCACCCAGATCAGCGAGGCGATCAGAATCAGCCCGGCTACCCGTAGCAGCGTGATAAGGCCCAGTACAAATACATGGCCGACTTCGGCGAACGTCACCTCGGTGCCGACGTATTGCACGATGTGGTACAGCGCATAAGCCGCCATCAGCGCAATCAGAGTGCCCCACACCCAGTCGATCACCTTTGACGCCGCCGGTGTCTCTGCCGGCAAGGCCTTGAGCGCACCGCCCGCCAGGCTGAAGCGCTTATTGCCGATGCGACTGACGGTGCGGGTGATAGGGCGCAGGATGCGCTGGACGATGCGTGTGCGCTGGATCAGGTTCAGCAGCCAGGACTGTGGCGCGGCGCCCTGGGAGGCGGTGGTTTCCATGCGGAATTTGTCGGCCCAGGCCACCAGTGGGCGGAACAGGAACTGGTCGTAGATCAGGATCACCACAATCATCGCCAGGATCACATACCCCACCGCATGCAGGTCTTTCTGGGCAATGGCCAAGGCCAGGTATGAACCCACGCCCGGCAGGGTGATGGTCTTGTCGCCGACGGTGATGGCTTCAGAAGCAACCACGAAAAACCAACCGCCGGACATGCTCATCATCATGTTCCACACCAGCCCGGGCATGGCGAAGGGCACGTCGAGTTTCCAGAACTTCTGCCAGCCGGAAAGCCGCAGGTTGGTGGACACTTCCACCAGGTCATGGGGCAGCATGCGCAGCGACTGGTAAAAGCTGAACGTCATGTTCCAGGCCTGGCTGGTAAAGATCGCAAAGATCGCCGCGAACTCGGCCCCCAGCACGCGCCCTGGAAACATCAGCAGGAAGAACGTCACCGTAAACGAGATGTAACCGAGTACCGGCACCGACTGCAGAATGTCGAGCACCGGCACCAGCAATTTTTCGGCGCGCCGGCTTTTGGCGGCCAGTGTGCCGTACAACAGCGTGAAAACCAGCGATGCCACCATTGCCGCAAGCATTCGCAAGGTAGTGCGCATGGCGTATTCCGGCAGGTTGGCCGGGTCGAGGGAGATGACCTCACTTTGCAACGTGGCGATGGGGGCCCAGGTTTCCCGGGCGCCGATGGACAAGAACAGCAAAAAGCCGATCACCAGAGGCAGTGCGACCAAATCCCAGCGGTTGGGCAGCAGGCGCAGCGTGGAGGCTGGCAGGTAGTGACGGAATACTTTTTTCATAGGCCGTGGTTCATAGGCAGTCAGTCCGGCAGCGTTCAGGTTCAAAGAGGTGCGGTGGGGTGAGCTTAGCTTCTATACAAATCACCCACCGAGAATGGGCGGGCGCTCTTTCTCCGTGAGTCTGGGGCGCATCGAATCTGAGGGAGATTCGCCGCTGGCGGGATTGTACGTTTCAAAATGTTACAAACGTATAAAATTACTGTCAGTTTTAGGTAAAAAAACACCGCCAGGGTGTCGACTGCCCTGGCAAGGCTTAACAATCATTCAAATTGCAGGGTGTGGCTGTTTTTCTAAGCGGACACAATCAGCTACCCACCTGTCATGCAGGCTCGGAACTGCTTTCAGAAAAGTGCCAATCAGGTAGTGAGACGACTGGCTATTGCATCGCTGCTGGCACGCGTCAGTTACGTATTAAAGACCTGAATCTGAGGCGGCACCCCATGACTAGCGTAAATACTCGGCAACCATCGCCCTGCACTGTCGGCCATGAGATCTCCCCGGCGCCTGCGCCCACGGGCCCGGAAGGCGACGCCGAAGCTTCCGGGAGATCCGACACACGGCCCGACGCGGCGCCTCCCCGAAACCCTGTGACACCCGA
The DNA here is from genome assembly GCF_053345295.1 of Pseudomonas sp. M5A4_2d. NCBI lineage: Bacteria > Pseudomonadati > Pseudomonadota > Gammaproteobacteria > Pseudomonadales > Pseudomonadaceae > Pseudomonas > Pseudomonas sp. M5A4_2d. The sequence continues at coordinate 212,183 of NZ_JBKEZW010000001.1, forward strand.
GCAGCGCGGTCAGTTTTCGAGCCACCATGCAATCGTCAACCCGAAGCCGCCAGAAACCGCAGAAACGCGCCTGCTGGCAGAATTGACTCAAAAAAATAATCAACTTCTCGCCAAACTAAACGCGCTGGTGGAAAAGTTTGAGCCGCAAGCCCAGGGTAAAGCAGCTCCCGATTCTGCCGTTGCACCGGCCAGTCAGCCGTATTACCGCCTCTTCGATGAACAGGATGAAACTTTCCTCCTGCAGGGCACGCTGGTGAACGAGTCAGGCTTGTCGCGCAGTCTGGATACGTTGACCCGTGAAAACGATGAGTTTCGCCATATGGTCAAGAAGGCATTCGAGCAGTTCCATAGGATGCTTACACGGCTGCAACAGCTGGTTGGGAGCCTGGCTCACCGAGTCGACACGATGGATCTCCCGCAAAGGCAAATACCTACAGGGACGGCGGCCTCCGCCAAACCGGTTTCGTCAGACGACGTGCAGCCTGAAGCACCCGCTTCCCGGCAAAACCAAGTGTCTGTCCCGGCGAATGAGTCAACAGCCTCGAGGGCCAGGACCGTTGAAGCGCTCAAGAAAGAAAACCAGGCGCTTGAGGACGGACTTGATGCGGCCACTGCTTACTACCACACGTTGATCTCACCGCTTCAACAGCAGATTGAGGCGCCGGTCAAGAACGCCGACAAGCAAAAGAAATAGGGCGCGCAAAACCGCTTCGGACAGGGTGGGGTGAGCCCCCATGCTGGACCGGGTCAGCCTCGATTTACTCAAAGCGCAGGATCACCCGACGGTTGTGCTTGCTCTTCTTCTCGATTTTTTCGCAAAACACCCGGCCGATTTCTTCGGTGTTGATCACGTGGGTGCCGCCGCACGGCTGGATATCGATCCCGGCGATCTCTATCACGCGGACCGAACCCTGGATGACCGGTGGTGCCACCGCCTGGGTGCGGGTGATTTGGAGCAGGGTCGAATATTCGGAGGCGGGCATCGACAGGGTTTTCACCTCGTGGGCCTGTTCGATCAAGGCGTTGAGGTCGCGGGTGATGCTGTCTTTGTCGAGGGTCATTTCCGGCAGGTCGAAATCCAGGCGACCTTTGTCTGCGCTGATGCTGCAACCGGTGACCGGAGCATCAATGATCGAGCAGAGTAAGTGCAGGCAGGTGTGCATCTTCATGTGCTGGTAACGCCGCTGCCAGTTCAGGCCTGCGTCTACTTGCACACCGGCCGTCAATTGCTCGGGGCAGTGTTCAACCTGGTGCCAGATGATCGAGCGCAGCACCGGGTCGCGCACGGTGCCGATCACCTCGACCCGCGTGCCATCAGCCAGGGTCAGATGCCCGGTGTCGCCCGGTTGCCCGCCGCCGGTGGGGTAGAACAGCGTGTGTTCCAGCGCGATACCGTGCTCGCTGACGGCAATCACCCGTGCGCTGAAGGCGTTCTGATAGGGCGCGCTGTCAAACAGCGCCAGGGTTTCCATGGTGTGCACGGACATGTTCAACCTCCGACGATCAGTGGGCTGGCTTGCAGCAGGTGGCGCACCATTGCACTCAAGCCAGGAGGGGAGAGCAGGGTGATTTCAAATTCCGGCCCGCAGACTTTCAGGTTCAGCGGCAGTCGCGGCAGGTGGTCGCCGACATCGAGGCGACGCAAGCGAAATTGCAGGTGATGGCGCTCTTTCACCGTGGCCTCCAGCATCAGCCCCAGCAGGGGGTGAAAATCGGCATCCAGTACCGTGACCTTGTGGCTGGCACTGACCTCACCGACCACGTGTAAACGCTCATCCAGGGCGAACGCACCGAGGTAGTTGCTGTGGTCCGATTCGGCGTTTTTCTGCAGCTGAATCTGATTGACCACCTTGACCTTGGTGCCCGCCGGCACATCCTGGGTAATCACACAGGAAGGGCTGATAAACACGTTGTCGCCGATCAGCACATAGCCGAGCACGCGCGCGCCGGCGCCCACCTCGACATTGTTGCCCAGGCGCGGGTGACGCTTGCCGTCCGGGTTATTGGCGATACCCCGTGCGCCCAGTGTCACGCCGCAGAGGATGTAGCAGTCGTTGCCGATCTCGCAGGTCTCGCCGATCACCGTGCCGTAGCCATGGTCGAGTACGAAGCGCCGGCCGATGCGTGCGGCGGGGTGAATCTCGGCGCCGGAGAGCACTTTGCCCTGATTGCTGAGCTTGAGGGCGATGCGCGAAAACAGACCGTTAGTCTGGTCGGGAAAATTCCACACCAGGTGCGCAAGCCGGTAGAACAGCACGGCCTTGAACGAGGCGTAGGACTCCAGGATCAACTCGCCGCGCCCTCGGGAAGCCGGGTCGCGATAGGCATAGGCGATCAAGTCTTCGGCCACTGCCTGCGCGGCGTTCTGGATCAGCGGCGCCAGGTGCGGTTCCAACTGCTTCATCTGCGTAGGCGTCAGGGTCTTGATGAGGTGGGTAAGCAACTCATCGTGCAGCTGTTGCATGTCGATAAAGCCCCCCATGGAGGCACCCCCACATTCTGGATGGTTGGCAAACGGGTTACTCGAAATTGGGCAGGTAGCTGTCAGCATTGTCGTAGACCATGGTCAACACCACCGTTTCGGGCGGAAGTTCGGGGGCAAGCTGAGCGATGGCAACCATGTTGGCAGCCGAGGACAACCCAAGGCTGATGGCGTCGGTTCGCATGATGCGTTTCATCATGTCGATGCACGCCTGTCGCGATACCTTGAGCATGCCGTCCAGCACCTCGACATTGAGGATGCTTGGGATCAAGCCAATCGACAGGCCCTGTATATGGTGCGGCGCGTGCCGATCTTTTAGCAGGTCGCATTCTTCCGGCTCCACGCCCATTACCCGGATCGCCGGCCACGTGGCTTTGAGGGTTTCGCCGATGCCGGTGATGTGGCCACCGGTACCGATACCGCTGACGAAATAGTCAACGCGCTGTTCACCAAAGGCGCGGATGATTTCCGGCGCGGTAGTATCGCGGTGGGTTTGTGGGTTGGCGCCGTTGCGTTGCTGGTTGAGCATTACGAAGCTGGGGTTTTCCAGCTGCAGCTCCATACACTTTTCGCCATGGGAGTTATTGCCCAAACGGCTGTCCGACAGCACTACCTTGGCGCCGTAGAGGCGCAGCAGTTTCTGTTTTTCGGGGCTGTAGTTGTCGGGGATCACCAGCACCACTTTGTAGCCCAGTACATTGCCTGCCATCACCAGGCCGATGCCGGTGTTGCCGCCGCTGGGTTCGATAATGGTTTGCCCGGAATCGCGGATCAGCACGCCGCGACGTTCCGCGTCGAGGATCATGCCCAAGGCGATGCGTGCCTTGTGACTGCCGCCGGGGTTGAGTGATTCCAGCTTGGCGTAGACCTCGATGCCGAGGTCCTCGGAAAACTGCTCCAGGCGCACGATGGGCGTATGGCCGATCACGTCGAGAATTGAGTTATGCAACATCAGGCTGTCCCCGAATCAGTACAAAGGCATATCGGGTTCGACGTCGCGAACCCAGTGTTTCATGCCGCCCTGCAGGACTTTGGTATTGGCGAAACCGGCCGCCAGCAAGGTGCTGGCCGCTTGCTCGGCGCGGGTCCCTGCGTAGCAGATCAGGTAATGGGTGTTGTCCCGGCTGAGGCTGTCGAGTTGCCTATCCAGTTCGGCGAGGGGGATGTGCACAACGCCTGGCAATTTGCACACTTCCAGTTCGCTGGCGTCGCGCACATCCAGCAGCACGTCAGCGCTGCGCGGGTGTTCGAGCAGTTGCTTGAGTACGCGCGGCTTGATGTAGCGCTCTTCGGCCAGGGAAGGTTGGCTGGGGAGGGCGTCCGCGCAAACCGCCGGTGCCACGGTTTCGCTGTGGCGCAGTTCCGAGCAGCAGGGGCAATCGGCGCGACGCTTGAAGCGGATTTCGCTGAACTTCATTGCCAGCGCATCGAAGCGCATCAAGCGGCCGGACAGCGGTTCGCCGATGCCGATCAGCAACTTGATGGCTTCGGTGGCCTGAATCATCCCGACCACTCCCGGCAGTACACCGATAACGCCGCCGGCGCTGCAGTTGGGGGCCAGTTCTGCGGGCGGGGCTGTGGGGAACAGGCAGCGGTAGCACGGCCCGCCTTTATGGTTGAGCACGCTGATCTGCCCGTCGAAGCGATAGATGGCGCCATATACCAAGGGTTTGCCCAACTGCACGCAAGCGTCGTTGACCAGGTAGCGCGTGTCGAAGTTGTCGGTGCCGTCGATCACCAGATCGTAGGCGCCCACCAGTTCCAGCGCGTTGTCGGCATTCAGGGCCGTGTTGTGGGCGTTGATCTGAATATGCCGGTTGAGGTCCTGTAGGCGCTGCTTGGCGGACTCGACCTTGGGCATGCCCAGTGTGCTGTTGCCGTGGACGATCTGGCGTTGCAGGTTGCTGCTTTCCACCACATCGAAATCCACCAGGCCCAGTGTGCCGATGCCGGCTGCCGCCAGGTACAGGCTGATGGGTGAGCCCAGGCCACCCGTGCCGATGATCAAGACCTTGGCTTTTTTGAGGTTCAACTGACCTTCGCGGCCGACGCCCGGCAGCGTGATGTGGCGCACGTAACGCTGCACTTCTTCATTGCTCAGGGCGTCGACATCCATGCCGCCTGAGGTCGCGAGCAGCACTTCGATCCTGGCTTTTTCCGGCAATGTGTCGTCTGCGCCGATCAGTTCTTCTTCGGCGGTGAACAGAAAGTGTTCCTTGAGCTGGTTGTTTTTTTCGTGAAACAGGTGCGAGCGCAGCTGTGGGTGGCTGCTGCAGAGGTTTTCAATGACTTCGCGCAATGTCGATCCAGTGCCCTCAAGGGTCGATTCCGGCAGCTTGGCCACGCGAACCAGAATATCGGGGAAAGAGACAGCGTTCATGGACAACTCCGTGTGCAGGTCGTTGAAGGGTTGAAGTGCGAAATGCTTGCCATCCCAGGCAAACAGCTTTGAGCCCAGGGCCTTACCCTGGCGAACGTCCACCACCAGGTAGCTGACGGGGTAGATCGGCTCACCCAGGAACAGCGCCTTGTCCTGGTCTTCGTCACTGAAATAGGCACCGACGTCCGGGTGGGAGTGGTAGATCACCACCACCGGGTTATCGCTGCGAAACGCCTTGTTCAGCAGCAGCGTGTCGGCCACGGAAAAGGTGTAGCCGTTGGCCGCGCTGCGCGAGTACATCTCAGGGTTCTTGCGGTGCAGCTCATTCTGGATATTGCTGCCCAGGTACACACTGCCGTCGGCGAAGACAAAACCACAGCACTCTTCGGGGTAGCTGCGGCTGGCGTGGGCGTAGATCTGTTCCAGGGCGGTCGGGCGGAGGACATCCATGTTTCTCTCGCGTGGCTGATGTTGATGGGTCAGGACAGTCAATTTTTCTGGGCCAGCAGTTTTTCAACCGGCAACTTGGTAATCGCAAAGCCGGCCAGCAAGATGGCCGAGTACAGCATCAGGTCACGGGAAATTTCCACGCCTTCGTACCAGGCGCCGATGATCACCGCGAACACCGGGAAGATGATGAACACGAACGACAAAATGATCGGGCTCAAGCGTTTTAGCAGCATGAAATAGACGATAAAGCCGCCCACCGACGCCACCAGCCCCAGGTAGAACAGTGCACTCCAGGAACGCAGGGTAATGTTTTCGAACGTGGGCGTTTCAAACCACAGCCCGGCGACGAACAGCATCAGCCCGGCAATGCCGATGGGCAGGGTGTTGTAGGTAATTACGCTGATGGCGCTGCCTTTTTGCTTGGTAATGACATAGCACAGTGCATGCATGATCGCGGCGGTCAGGATCGCCAGTACCCCGAAGAACTCGGCGTGGTCCAGGTGCAGGCCCTGGCTCTTGATGATCATGTAGAGGCTGCCGAAACCGATGCCGATGCCGACCACCTGGGAAAAGTAGATGCGCTCGCGCAGGAACAGCGCGGAGAAAATCAGGATGAAGACGGGCATGCAGCTGAACAGCAGAGCGGTGAGGCCGGATGAGACGTGCATCTCGCCATAGTTGAGCAAGTAATAGGGAACGCTGAAATAGGTCAGGGTTACGAATACGAAGAACCAGCGGCTTTCTCGCGGGAACAGGATCGGTTCACGGCGCACCAGGGCAAAGCACAGAAACAACGGAAACGCGATCAGGAAGCGCAAGCCTGCAGACGTCAGTGGTGGCACGCTTTCGACGGCGATCTTGATCCCCAGCCAAGTGGTGCCCCAACTCAGGCACACGATAAGAAACATCACGCTGGTTACCAGGCCGGACAACCACTGTTTCTGAGTTTTTGTTTTTGTAGTGTTTTCAAGAACGGCGGACATTGGCATCGTTTATTGCTTCCCTGAGCCGGAATTGAACTCTATATTGACTGTGTATTAAGTTGTTTCATTCGGTGATTGAACCCGTAAAAGCACACTATTAGGGCGAATGATGGCTGTCAAAACAAATATTGACATGGTGTCAATTATGCGTGAGGGGTTGTCCAGCGGTCAGGGCGTGAAGTACAAGCGCCTGTCTGACGTGATGGAACGCGGCATCCTTGAAGGCTTGATTGAGCCGGGGCGAAAACTGCCGCCCCATCGGGTTCTTTCCGACAATCTGGGCGTGACCATCGGCACCATCAGCCGAGCCTACGGCGAACTGGAACGCCTTGGGTTAGTGGTGGCACGGGTGGGTGACGGTACTTTCGTACGCAAGCGTGGGATGGAGCGTCAGCGTGATGAAGGCTTTCGCAACGTCAGCGAGGAGCCACGTCATTATTTCGATATGAGCCGTAACATGCATATTCCCGGGCAGGAGACGGTGTTTCTCGCGCAGAGCTTCCAAACCCTGTCGACCAATGCCAAGTTCCTTCAAGACATCAGTGCCTACACACCCGACGCCGGTTTGCCGCGCTACCGTGAGGCCGGTGCGCAATGGCTGGTGCAGCGCGAATTTCACCCGATTCCCGAGCAGGTCATCTGTGTCAATGGCGGCCAGCATGGCTTGCTTTGCGCCATGATGGCGCTGCTGCGGGCGGGCGATACGGTGGTCACTGAACAGCTCACGTACCCTGGGCTGATTACCGCTGCGCGGATGCTCGGCGTACGTCTGATCGGTCTGGAGATGGATGAGGAAGGCGTGCTGCCCGGTGCGCTGGATGAAGTTTGTCGTAATCACCGGGTTTCGGCGCTGTACTGCACACCGACCATCCAGAATCCGACCACGGCGGTGCTGTCTGTCGCACGCAGGGAGGCTCTGGTTAAGGTATGCCGTGAGCATAATCTGCTGATTCTTGAAGACGAAGCCCACGGCGTCCTGGTGGAAGATCGCCCACCACCGCTAAGCTTTTTCGCACCGGAGCGTACGATTTTGATCAGTAGCCTGAGCAAGGCAGTGTCTGCCGGGTTACGTGTGGGATATGTGCATGCGCCACCGGCGTTGGTCAGCCGTATTTCGGCAGCGTTGCGCTCGACGTGCTGGATGGCCACGCCGGTGACCCTGGAACTGGCAACCCAGTGGATCGAAAACGGCACGGCGGAATACCTGTTACGCCAACAAATCAATGAGATCAGCCGACGCAAAGCCCTGGTGCGTGACCTGCTGACCGGCCTGGAATACCGCACCCACCTCAACAGTCCGCATTTCTGGATTGAAGTACCGGAGCCATGGCGAGCGTCGGAAATTGAGGCGGAGCTCAAGCAGAATAATTACCTGATCGCCACCGCCGAGGCGTTTGCTGTGGGGCAAACAGCAGTCCCGCAGTTTATTCGGGCGAGCATTTGTAATACGTCGGGGGATGACCAGTTGTTGCGGGCGGGGTTTGATGCGCTGGCGACGGCGTTGGGGCAGGGTGGGGACAGGTTTCATTTGTAGGACGGTAAACCGAGTTACCGTTCATCGCAGGCAAGCCGGCTCCCACATTTGCAGTGTATTCCGCTGTGGGAGCTGGCTTGCCTGCGATGGCGTCAGTTCAGGCAACAGAGATTATTTAAAGCGTCGCTCTACGCCTTTCTCTACCAGAATCTTCGCCGATATCTCTTCCACCGAGAAATGCGTGGAATTGATGTGCGCAATATTCTCGCGACGGAACAGATTTTCCACTTCGCGCACTTCGAACTCGCACTGGGCATAGCTGGAGTAGCGGCTGTTGGGCTTGCGCTCATTGCGGATGGCGGTGAGGCGGTCCGGGTCGATGGTCAGGCCGAACAGCTTGTGCTGGTGCGCGCGCAGGGCGGCCGGCAGCGTCAGGTGCTCCATGTCGTCTTCGGTCAGCGGATAGTTGGCCGCGCGGATGCCGAACTGCATGGCCATGTACAGGCACGTCGGGGTCTTGCCGCAGCGGGATACGCCCACCAGGATCAGGTCGGCCTTGTCATAGTAGTGAGTACGGGCGCCGTCATCGTTGTCGAGGGCGAAGTTTACCGCCTCGATACGCTCCATATAATTGGAGTTGTGCCCAATGGAATGGGACTTTCCTACGGAATAGGAGGAGTGTTCACTCAGCTCTTGCTCCAGCGGCGCCAGGAACGTGGAGAAGATGTCGATCATGAAACCATTGGAAGTCGCGAGGATCTCACGAATATCCTGATTGACGATGGTGTCGAAAATGATCGGGCGACAACCGTCTTTTTCGGCCGCCAGATTGATTTGTTGTACCATGGCCCGCGCTTTATCCACGCTGTCGATATAGGGCCGCGTGAATTTGGCGAAGGTAATGTTTTCGAACTGCGCGAGCAGGCTCTGACCCAATGTTTCGGCTGTAATGCCGGTGCCGTCGGAGATAAAGAAAGCAGATCGTTTCATTTGAGCCCTGGGCCTTAAGCTGATGGCGAATCTTGGATATGATAGGCGCGATTTTGCCGTCCCGCAGTGGGCCGCATTCTCACTTATTTTCCAGGTCCAGGCCACAAGCGTCAGCGTTTGCTCCTACTGAGCAGCCGGCGTCCTGAGCTTTTCCAACACAGAAAGTGGAGAGATCACCTTGGTAGAGTACGTAGTTTCCCTCGATAAGCTCGGCGTCCATGATGTAGAGCATGTGGGGGGCAAGAACGCATCCCTCGGCGAGATGATCAGTAATCTTGCAGGCGCTGGTGTTTCGGTGCCCGGTGGTTTTGCCACCACGGCCCAGGCTTACCGCGATTTCCTCGAGCTGAGCGGGCTGAATGCTCAGATCCACGCCGCGCTGGACGCCCTGGACGTCGATGACGTCAACGCTCTGGCCAAGACCGGCGCCCAGATCCGTAAATGGATCATGGACGCCGAGTTTCCCGAGAAGCTCAACGAAGAAATCCGTACTGCTTTCGCCATTTTGTCTGCCGGCAACCCGGACATGGCCGTCGCTGTGCGCTCTTCTGCCACCGCTGAAGACTTGCCGGATGCCTCCTTTGCCGGCCAGCAAGAAACCTTCCTTAATATCCGCGGCGTGGAAAACGTTATCCGCGCAGCCAAGGAAGTGTTCGCCTCACTGTTCAACGACCGCGCTATTTCCTATCGTGTACATCAGGGTTTCGACCACAAGCTGGTGGCCTTGTCTGCCGGTGTGCAGCGCATGGTACGTTCGGAAACCGGCACCGCCGGCGTGATGTTCACACTGGACACCGAATCCGGTTTCCGTGACGTGGTGTTTATCACCGGTGCCTACGGCCTGGGCGAAACCGTCGTACAAGGCGCGGTCAACCCGGACGAATTCTACGTCCACAAACACACCCTTGAGGCAGGCCGTCCGGCCATCCTGCGCCGTAACCTGGGCAGCAAAGCCATCAAGATGATCTACGGCGACGAGGCCAAGGCCGGTCGCTCGGTGAAAACCGTTGATGTCGACAAGGCTGAACGCGCGCGTTTCTGCCTGACCGACGCCGAAGTCAGCGAATTGGCCAAGCAAGCAATGATCATCGAAAAGCACTACAAGTGCCCGATGGACATCGAGTGGGCCAAAGACGGTGACGACGGCAAGTTGTACATCGTGCAGGCTCGCCCTGAAACCGTGAAGAGCCGTACCTCGGCCAACGTCATGGAGCGTTACCTGCTCAAAGAAACCGGCACCGTGCTGGTAGAAGGTCGCGCCATCGGCCAGCGCATTGGCGCCGGTAAAGTGCGGATCATCAAGGACGTGTCCGAAATGGACAAAGTCCAGCCAGGTGACGTACTGGTTTCCGACATGACCGACCCGGACTGGGAGCCGGTGATGAAGCGCGCCAGCGCCATCGTCACCAACCGCGGCGGGCGTACCTGTCACGCGGCGATCATCGCCCGTGAGCTGGGGATCCCTGCTGTGGTGGGTTGCGGCAACGCCACCCAACTGTTGAAAGACGGCCAAGGTGTGACGGTGTCCTGCGCCGAAGGCGACACCGGCTTCATCTTTGAAGGCGAACTGGGCTTCGACATCAAGCAAAACTCCATCGACGCCATGCCAGACCTGCCGTTCAAGATCATGATGAACGTCGGTAACCCGGACCGTGCCTTCGATTTCGCGCAGCTGCCGAATGCCGGTGTGGGCCTGGCCCGCCTGGAGTTCATCATCAACCGCATGATCGGCGTGCACCCCAAGGCCTTGCTGAACTACGACGGTCTGCCGTTGGAGATCAAGGAAAGCGTCGACAAGCGCATCGCCGGCTACAACGACCCGGTAGGTTTCTACGTCGAGAAGCTGGTGGAAGGCATCAGTACCCTGGCGGCGGCCTTCTACCCGAAAAAGGTCATCGTGCGCCTGTCGGACTTCAAGTCCAACGAATACGCCAACCTGATCGGCGGCAAGCTCTATGAGCCGGAAGAAGAAAACCCGATGCTGGGTTTCCGCGGCGCCTCGCGTTACATCAGCGAAGCTTTCCGTGACTGCTTCGAGCTGGAGTGCCGTGCGCTCAAACGCGTGCGCAACGAGATGGGCCTGACCAACGTCGAGATTATGGTGCCGTTCGTGCGTACCCTCGGCGAGGCGAGCCAGGTCGTTGATCTGCTGGCGGAAAACGGCCTGAGTCGTGGTGAAAACGGCTTGCGCGTGATCATGATGTGCGAACTGCCATCCAACGCCATCCTGGCCGAAGAGTTCCTGGAGTTCTTCGACGGTTTCTCCATAGGCTCCAACGACCTGACCCAGCTGACCCTGGGCCTGGACCGCGATTCGGGGATCATCGCTCACTTGTTCGACGAGCGTAACCCGGCGGTCAAGAAGCTGCTGGCCAACGCCATCCAGGCGTGTAACAAGGCCGGCAAGTACATCGGGATCTGCGGCCAAGGCCCTTCCGACCACCCGGACCTGGCCAAATGGCTGATGGAGCAGGGCATCGAAAGCGTCTCGCTGAACCCCGATTCCGTGCTGGAAACCTGGTTCTTCCTCGCGGAAGGCCAAGCGCCCGCATAAGGTCGTTACGTCAAAAGTGCCGGTCACTCATTAAGGATGACCGGCATTCTTATCTGTGCAGGGCGGAACTCCTTCCGGACGCCGCCCTTTTTTGTGCAAGAGCATTATGCAAAGCAGTAGCAACCTGTTTCCCGTCGCCCTGATCAGCGCTGAACGTCGCGGCGACCTGAGTGAAGATGTGTACCGCCTCAAACCCGGCAACAGCCCGGACGGCACCGTCGAGTTGGCCGTGACCCGTTTGGGCCTGGCGGATGTCCCGGAAAACCGGGGCACGCCGGTAATTTTAGTGCACGGCAGTTTTTCCAATCGGCGCTTCTGGTACTCGCCTAAAGGCATCGGCCTGGGCGCTTACCTGGCGCGCCAGGGATTTGATGTATGGATCCCGGAAATGCGCGGGCATGGCCTGTCCAAGCGCAATCAGAACTACGCCAGCAATCGCGTCGCCGATTATGCGCGTTACGATTTGCCGGCCATCGGGGCGTTTGTGCGTGAGCAAAGTGCGCAAATCCCGCACTGGATTGGGCATTCCCTGGGTGGCACCGCTCTGGCGGCAGCCTTGGGCGGTCAGCACCTTGGCGCGCCAGCAGTGGCCTCAGTCGCGCTGTTTGGCTGCCAGGTCAGCCGCACCCACTGGCCGTTGAAAATTCCACCGCTGGAGTGGACGGGGCGTTTGCTTCTGAAGCGCTTTGGCGAGGTATCCGGCTCCCGCCTCAAGCGCGGTCCGGAGGACGAGCCGGCGGGCGTGATGATCGAGGCCATGCGCTGGAATGGCCTGTTCGGTCGCTTTGGCGAGGGAAAGCAAGACTGGTGGAAGGGCTTGGCCGACGTTGACGTGCCGCTGTTGGCGGTGAGCGCTGCGGGTGATCGGCAAGACCCGGATTGGGCGTGTCGCAAACTGTTCGAGCAAGTGGGCTCTGTGCATCGCCAATACCTGTGCCTGGGGCGCGGGCAAGGTTTTACCGGGGATTTCGGGCATGTTGAAATGCTGGTCAGTAAAGCCGCCCAGGCCGAAGTGTGGCCGTTGGTGGCGCAGTGGTTGAAAGATCCGCTCACACCTTTGTTCGGGGCTCAATCGCAGATTGCCGCAACGGTTTGACGCAAGCGCTCTACCAAGGGCGTTTCACTTGTGTGTGGTTGCGGCTAAGATATGACGCGTTATGGGCTTCTGGTCATATTCAGTCGCGCAATGGCTATTGCGTTGCGATAAAATGGGTTTGATCATGGCCGCCGTCAACGGGTGAGCATGTAAAGATTGCCTGTCACGACGCGTTTTTCTGATGTACACCGTGGGATGTTCGACCTCTTCTTTCACGACAGGAGTTTCTCGATGAACCATTACGTGACGCCCGACTTGTGCGACGCCTACCCGGACCTGGTGCAGGTGGTTGAGCCGATGTTCAGCAATTTCGGTGGCCGAGACTCCTTTGGTGGCGAAATCGTCACCATCAAATGCTTCGAAGACAACTCGTTGGTCAAGGAGCAGGCCGACCAGCCGGGTGCCGGCAAAGTGCTGGTAGTCGACGGTGGTGGTTCCCTGCGCCGCGCGTTGCTGGGTGACATGATCGCCGAGAAAGCCGCAAAAAACGGCTGGGAAGGGCTGGTGATCTACGGTTGCATCCGTGATGTCGATGTCATCGCCCAGACTGACCTGGGTGTGCAGGCACTGGCCACTCACCCGATGAAAACCGACAAGCGCGGCATTGGCGACCTGAACGTAGTGGTGACCTTCGCGGGCGTGACGTTCCGCCCGGGTGAATACATCTATGCGGACAATAATGGTGTGATCGTCTCGCCAAGCCCGCTGAAAATGCCTGAATAAACTGCTGTAGCCATAGGGGTGAGGATGTTCGAGGAAGAAAACGCGCAGTGGGGGCTGGTGCATGCCCTGGTACTGGACGGTAAAGGCGGTGCGCGTTCGATTGCCCGGACTGAGCTCGACGATTTGCAACTGCAGCCCCAGGAAAGCCTGTGGTTGCATTGGGATCGCAGCCATCCGCAGACCCAGACCTGGTTGCGTAAATCCAGCGGCTTGAGCGAGTTCGCGTGCGACTTGTTGCTGGAGGAAAACACCCGTCCGCGCCTGTTGCCGCTGCCGGACGACGAATTGCTGCTGTTTCTGCGAGGGGTCAACCTCAACCCGGGGGCCGAGCCGGAAGACATGGTCTCGGTGCGTATCTTCGCTGCGGCCAGTCGCGTGATTTCCTTGCGCTTGCGCCCGCTGCGCGCCACTGATGAGTTGCTGGTGCAACTGGCGGAGGGCAAAGGCCCAAAGACCTCGTCTGAACTCATCCTTTATATGGCGCAGTACCTGACCCATAAAGTGCAGGATTTGGTGACCGAGCTCTCCGAAATCGTCGATTTCGAGGAAGAAAAACTGGATGCCGACGAACGGTATACTCCGGAACATGGCAATGTTTTGCAGATCCGTCGACGAGCGGCTGGGCTGAAGCGATTCCTGGCGCCGCAGCGGGATATTTTTGCCCAGCTGACGCGGATCAAATTGCCGTGGTTCTGTAACGATGATGCTGACTATTGGAACGAATTGAACAACAGCCTGACCCGTTACCTGGAAGAGCTCGAATTGACTCGGGAGCGCGTGGGGCTGGTGCTTGAGACCGAAGACCGGCGCTTGAGCGTGCGCATGAATCGCACCATGTACCGCTTTGGGATCATCACGGGAATCTTCCTGCCGATGAGTTTTCTGACCGGTTTGCTGGGTATAAACGTGGGCGGAATACCCTTCTCCGGTGACCCCTACGGATTCGCGATTGCCTGCCTGATGATGGTGGCTGTCGCGCTCGGGCAATGGTGGCTATTTCGACGATTGCGCTGGGTTTGACCTGAATATGACCTGAACACAGGAAGGGTCGCATGTGACCCCAAGAATTTAACCCTCGTCTTTTAAAATACTTGCGAGAGGTCTTTATGCACGATCCGTTCGAACAGTCTTTGCGTGACATGCTCAATGCTTCGCCGTCCAACCGTGACGACGACGCTTGCCTGGGCCGCGTGTTGAAAACCGCCAACCGTCAGGTAGGGGCGGGTGACCTGTTCGGTTTGCTCGGTCGTTGGCTGCCAGCTTTGATGATGGCTCTGAACAATGGTTCGGCCCATGTATCGCCGGTTTCCCGTCGTAAACCTCTTGCTCGCACTGCTGATAAGGCTGATTGAATATGGAACTTGATCTCTGGACCCAGAGCCTGGTCACCGCGATGACCGCATTATGGACCAAGGTGGCGAATTTCATTCCCAACCTGTTTGGTGCTCTGGTCCTGGTATTGCTGGGTTTTGTCGTGGCCAAGTTGCTCGACACCTTGCTGTCCAAATTACTCGCCAAGCTTGGGCTGGATCGCTTGATGGCGGGCACCGGTTTGACCAAACTGTTGGGCCGTGCCGGGCTGCAAGTCCCGATCTCTACCCTGATCGGGAAGATCGTCTACTGGTTCGTTTTACTTATTTTTCTGGTTTCTGCGGCTCAATCCCTTGGACTTGAGCGAGTTTCAGCTACGCTCGACATGCTGGCGCTGTATTTGCCGAAAGTATTCGGCGGCGCGCTGGTGTTGCTGGTAGGCGTTTTGCTGGCGCAATTGGCCAACGGTCTGGTGCGTGGGGCAGCCGAAGGCGTGGGCTTGGACTATGCTGCGGGCCTGGGGCGAATTGCCCAGGGGCTGGTGATCATCATCAGTATTTCCGTCGCGATCAGCCAGTTGGAGGTCAAAACTGACCTTCTCAACCACGTGATTGTGATTGTTTTGATTACCGTTGGTCTGGCCGTTGCGCTGGCCATGGGGTTGGGTAGCCGGGAAATTGCCGGTCAGATTCTTGCGGGAATCTATGTGCGTGAGCTGTATCAGGTTGGGCAACAGGTCCGTGTGGGCGAGGTCGAAGGGCAAATCGAAGAGATCGGTACAGTCAAGACGACGGTGCTGACCGATGACGGTGACCTGGTGTCACTGTCCAATCGGATTCTTCTGGAGCAGCAGGTCAGTAGCCGCTAACCCGGCAAACCCTGCTAATGTACGCCGCCGCAAACCCGGGTGACCGGGCTGTAGCGGACATTGACCTGACTGTCGGCACGACTTGTTTTGAATAAAGCCCAAACGCTGTCTACGCGCTATGACCCCCGTGAGCTCTCTGATGAGGAGTTGGTCGCGCGCTCGCACACGGAGCTGTTTCACGTAACACGCGCGTACGAAGAATTGATGCGCAGGTATCAACGCACTCTGTTCAACGTTTGTTCAAGGTATTTAGGGAACGATAGAGACGCGGACGATGTCTGTCAGGAAGTGATGCTCAAGGTGCTGTACGGCCTGAAGAACTTCGAGGGGAAATCGAAGTTCAAGACATGGCTTTACAGCATCACGTACAACGAGTGCATCACGCAGTATCGTAAGGAACGGCGGAAGCGTCGCTTGATGGACGCTTTGAGTCTGGACCCCCTTGAGGAAGCGTCTGAAGAAAAGGCGCCGACACCCGAGGAGAAGGGCGGACTTGACCGTTGGTTGGTGTATGTGAATCCAATTGACCGTGAAATTCTGGTGCTACGATTTGTCGCAGAGCTCGAGTTTCAGGAAATTGCTGACATCATGCACATGGGTTTGAGTGCTACAAAAATGCGTTACAAACGTGCTCTTGATAAATTACGTGAGAAATTTGCGGGCAGTACTGAAACTTAGTTCGGTGCAAATATCTCTTACGTGTAGGCAAGTTCTGTTAGACTTGTCGCCGAGTTGTCCCCCGGTTTGTGGGACTGCTTTACAATCACCAGATGGGGATTTAACGGATGAAACTGAAAAACACCTTGGGCTTTGCCATTGGTTCTCTTATTGCTGCCACTTCTTTCGGCGCTCTGGCACAAGGCCAAGGCGCAGTTGAAGGCCAGCTGTTCTACAAGAAGCAGTACAACGATAGCGTTAAGCACATCGAAGACGGCTTCAACCCTGGCGCAAGCATCGGTTACTTCTTGACCGACGACGTGTCGATCAACCTGAACTACGACACGACCAACCACACCCGCTCCAACGGCGGTACTGGCAACCAGAAGATCAAAGGTGACACTGGCAGCGTGACTGCTCAGTACCACTTCGGTCAGGCCGGTGTTGACTCCCTGCGTCCATACGTTGAAGGTGGTTTCGGTCACCAGAGCCGTACCAACGTTGCTGCTGACGGCCACACTGGTCGTGACCAGTCGACCCTGGCTATCGCTGGCGCTGGCGTGAAGTACTACTTCACCAACAATCTGTTCGCACGTGCTGGCGTTGAAGCTGACTACGCACTGGACAACGGCAAGTGGGATTACTCCGCACTGGTCGGCCTGGGTGTGAACTTCGGCGGTAACGCTGGCGCAGTTGCTCCAGCTCCTACCCCAGCACCAGCTCCAGAGCCAACTCCAGAGCCAGAAGCTCCAGTTGCTCAGGTTGTTCGTGTTGAGCTGGACGTGAAGTTCGACTTCGACAAGTCGGTTGTTAAGCCTAACAGCTACGGCGACGTGAAAAACCTCGCTGACTTCATGAAACAGTACCCACAGACCACCACCGTTGTTGAAGGTCACACTGACTCCGTCGGTCCTGACGCTTACAACCAGAAGCTGTCCCAGCGTCGTGCTGACGCGGTCAAGCAAGTTCTGGTCAAAGACGGTATCGCTCCTAACCGTGTAAGCTCGGTTGGTTATGGCAAATCCCGCCCAGTTGCTGACAACGCAACTGAAGCTGGCCGCGCTATCAACCGTCGCGTAGAAGCCTCGGTAGAAGCTCAAGCTGCTCAGTAATTACTGAGTGGTAGAAAAAAGCCCGGCTTAGGCCGGGCTTTTTTTCGCCTGTGATTTGCCTCAAATGCTGGCTGAGACCGCAACCCGGATCGCCTGTGCAGTGGCGGCAACGGGGCCGATCACGAGGATCGCCGGGCTCTTCAGGGCAAACGCCTGCGCATCCGCATGCATAGACGCCAGATGACTGCGACATTCGCGCTGCTGGGGCAGCGATGCGTTTTCGATCATCGCCACCGGCATATCCGCGGCCATTCCGCCTTCCAGCAGTTGCTGACGAATCTCCTCAAGTTTCGCCACGCCCATATACACCACCAACGTCGTGCCACCCTCGACCAATGCGCGCCAGTTCAGGCTGCTGTCGTCCTGGGTATGCGCCGTGACCAGTGTTACGCCTCGGCTGACACCACGTAACGTCAGCGGGATATCGCAATTCGTTGCCCCCGCCAGCCCCGCTGTAATCCCGTTGACCAATTCCACCTCCACCCCGCGCTCACGCAACCACGTCGCCTCTTCGCCGCCTCGACCAAAAATGCACGGGTCACCACCTTTAAGTCGCACCACGCATTTGCCCTGGCGCGCATAACGCTGCATCAGGCGGTGAATGAAATCCTGCGGCGTCGAACGGCAACCCCCACGCTTGCCTACGGTAATTACCCGCGCGTTGACACAGTGTTCCAGCACTGCCGGGTTGACCAAATCATCGATCAGCACCACATCGGCTTCGTGCAGGGCCCGCACCGCCTTGAGGGTCAACAACTCCGGATCACCAGGCCCTGCGCCCACCAGCCAAACCTTTGCGCTCATATTTTCCCCTCACACACGCATTGCGATTGGCTGCGGGTTGCTGGCCAAAAGACGTTTGATTTCCGGTACACAGGAGCCGCATTGAGTGCCGCAGCCTAATTCCTGTTTAAGCCCGCCCAGGTCCAACCCACGCCCGATACCGGCGCACACCGCGCTTTCGCTGATGTTCTTGCAGTTGCACAAAGTCTTGTTGCTGGCTGTCGTGCCACCCGGTGGCGCACTGAGTGGCGCCAACAGCCAACGTCGTAGCTGATCGTCGGCACGGCCTTCCTGCCAGAGGTTTTGCAGCCAGTGCCGGGCCAGGGTTTCGCCTGCCAGGCGCAGCGCAGTAATGCGGCCTTTTTCAATTTTGACGCGCTTGCCGATTGAACGACGGGGATCGTCATAGGCCATGACAGGGCCGTCGTTCAGTCCCAGCAGTTCGTCGATTCGGGTCAACAGTTGCAGGTCGGGCGCTTCGGTGTGCGCAGCGCGCACCAGCAGCGCCGGCCTTTCGCGCCCGGCCAGGCTGAGGCTGACGTAGGCAAAACCCTCGCACAGCGGGCGCAGGGCCTCAAAGTGTTGCTGTATATTTCCTTCGATCAGCGCGAACAGCTGCCATGGCAGTTGCACGGGTTCCAGGCGCACGCCGCTGTGCTTGAGTTCGGGTTGTTTTGACAGGGGATCGAACGCCGGTGGGGTCAGGACGTTGACGCCGCCTTTGAGAAAGCGATCGCCCCAATGCATGGGCAAGAACGCCTGGCCTGGACGCACGCTGTCGTCACTGCTGACGGCGACGATCACGCTGCCGCGACGGCTTTTCAGGCTGACCAGGTCACCTTCTTTGAAGCGATGGCGGCGTAACTCTTCCGGGTGCAGGCTCAGTAACGCCTCACTGATGTGCCCGAACAACTGCGCCGCCGTGCCGGTGCGGCTCATGCCGTGCCACTGGTCGCGCAGGCGGCCGGTGATAAGGGTCAGCGGGAAGCGCGCGTCCCGCGTTTCCTTGGCGGCGCGGTAAGGGTCGGCGATAAAGTGCGCGCGGCCAGTTTCGGTGGGGAAGGTGCCATCGGTGTACAGGCGCGGCGTTCCCGTTTGCGCGCCCACGGGAAATGGCCATTGCTGCGGGCCGATCTGATCGAGCAGGGCATGGCTGAGGCCTGACAGGTCGAGGTCGCGGTCGCCGGTCAGTCCCTTGTACTCATCAAAAATCTGCGCAGGTTGTTCAAACGTAAACAGGCTGGTCGACCCTGGCCGTAAGCGACGCTCCAGCCGCCGTGCGAAATCCACCGTAATCGCCCAATCGGGACGCGCTTCTCCTGGTGGGACGATGGCGCGGCGCACGTGGGAAATACACCGTTCGGAGTTGGTCACTGTGCCTTCCTTCTCCCCCCAACTGGCGGCAGGCAGCAGCAGGTCGGCATAGGCAGCGGTTTCGGTCGTGCGAAAGGCTTCCTGCAAGACCACGAACGGGCAGGCGGCCAAGGCCGCACGGACGCTGTTTTGGTCCGGCAGGGATTGCGCAGGGTTGGTACAGGCAATCCACAATGCCTTGATCTTGCCAGCCTGGATTTGCTCGAACAGTTCGATCGCCGTTAGCCCGGTTGTCGCGGGCAACGATTCAACCCCCCAATAGGCGGCGACTTGCGCTCGGTGTTCGGGGTTGGCCGCTTCGCGGTGCCCTGGTAGTAAATTCGACAAGCTGCCGGTCTCGCGTCCACCCATCGCATTGGGCTGACCCGTCAGGGAAAACGGCCCACAGCCCGGTCGGCCAATCGTGCCGGTCGCCAGGTGCAAGTTGATCAGCGCGCTGTTTTTCGCACTGCCGGCGGTGGATTGGTTCAGCCCCATGCACCACAGCGACAGAAAACTGCTGGACGTGCCGACCCATTGCGCACACAGGCGCAGTTGCTCGACGCTGATCCCGCACAACTGCGTGACCATTTGCGGTGTGTAGTCATGCACCAGTCGCTTTAACTCGGCCAACCCATCGGTATGCGCCTGGATAAAGTCGCGGTCGATCCAGTCTTCCCACAGCAACAGATGCAAAATTCCGTGAAACAACGCGACGTCCGTGCCCGGCAAGATCGCCAAGTGCAGGTCAGCCAAATCGCAGGTGTCGGTACGCCGGGGGTCAATGACCACGACTTTCATCTGTGGACGCCGGGATTTAGCTTCCTCCAGGCGTCGGAACAATACTGGGTGGGCGTAGGCCATGTTGCTGCCGACGATCAGCACACAGTCGCTGGACTCCAGGTCTTCATAACTGCACGGCGGTGCATCGGCGCCCAGGCTGCGCTTGTAGCCAACCACCGCCGAAGACATGCACAGCCGCGAGTTGCTGTCGATATTGTTGGTGCCGACCACCGCGCGGGCCAGCTTGTTGAAGCTGTAATAGTCCTCTGTCAGCAATTGCCCGGATATGTAGAACGCCACGCTGTCCGGCCCGTGCTCGGCGATGGTGTCGGCGAACACGTTGGCCGCGTGTTCGAGAGCCGTGTCCCAGTCGGTGCGGGCACGGGCCAGGCCTTTGCCCAGGCGAAGCTCCGGGTACAAGGCGCGGGCAGCCAGGTCGCCGGTCAGGTGCAGGCTGGCGCCTTTACTGCACAACTTGCCGAAGTTTGCCGGGTGGTTCGGGTCGCCTTGCACGCCCAGGATCTGCGAGCCGTCATGCTCGATCAGCACGCCGCAACCCACCCCGCAATAACAACACGTGGATGCAGTGGTCTGGCGGTTCATCAACCCGCGTCCCGCAGGGCCAACATCACTCGGCCGTTTTCCACGCGGGCGGAGTGATGATGGGCGCAGCCAATATCCGGTGCCTGGGCTTCGCCGGACGCCAGGTCGATCTGCCAGTTATGCAGCGGGCAGGCCACGCGCTTGCCATAGATCAAACCTTGGGACAGTGGCCCGCCCTTGTGCGGACAGCGGTCGTCGAGGGCGAAAACTTCGTCATCACTGGTACGAAAAATCGCGATATCGCCTTTGGGTCCATTGATGATGCGCGAACCCAGAGTGTTGATTTCATCGAGGGCGCAAATATCCAGCCAGTTCATGCCTGCACCTCCAGTTGCTTGACGGGAATAACCTCGAACTCCTTTTTCAGCAGCGGCTGCTCCAGGCGTTCCTTCCAAGGGTCTTGTTCGAATGACAGTGAGAACTGCAGGCGCTCATTGAGCGCCTGGCGCCTGGCCGGGTCTTCCAATACGGCCTTCTTGATATGTTCCATGCCCACCCGTTGCAGGTAATGCACGGTGCGCTCTAGGTAGAAGGCTTCTTCGCGGTACAGCTGCAGGAAAGCGCCGTTGTATTCGCGGACTTCTTCGGCGGTTTTCAGCTTGACGAAGAACGCTGCGACTTCGGTTTTGATCCCGCCATTGCCGCCGATATACATCTCCCAGCCGGAGTCGACACCGATAATTCCTACGTCCTTGATGCCCGCTTCCGAGCAATTGCGTGGGCAGCCCGACACTGCCAGCTTGACCTTGTGCGGCGACCACATATTGAACAGGTCATGCTCCAGTTCGATGCCCAACTGCGTGGAGTTCTGAGTGCCGAAGCGGCAGAACTCGCTGCCGACGCAGGTCTTCACGGTGCGGATGGATTTGCCGTAAGCATGGCCGGACGGCATGTCGAGGTCTTTCCAGACGCCGGGCAGGTCCTGTTTCTTGATGCCCAGCAGGTCAATACGCTGGCCGCCGGTGACCTTGACCATCGGCACGTTGTACTTGTCGGCCACATCGGCGATACGCCGTAGCTCCGAGGGATTGGTCACCCCGCCCCACATCCGGGGGACTACAGAATAGGTGCCGTCCTTCTGAATATTGGCGTGGGCGCGTTCGTTGATCAGGCGCGATTGCGGGTCGTCCCTGGCTTCGCCGGGCCAGGTGGAAATCAGGTAGTAATTCAATGCCGGGCGGCAAGTGGCACAGCCGTTGGGTGTGCGCCAGTTCAGGTAAGTCATGGTGCCGGCGATGGTCAGCAGATGCTGTTCGCGGATAGCCTGGCGGATTTGCCCGTGGTTGAGGTCGCTGCAACCGCAAATAGCCTTTTCGCTTTTCGGTTTGACGTCCGCAGCGCCTCCCACGGTGTTGATTAAAATCTGTTCCACCAGACCGGCACACGAGCCGCAGGAGCTGGCGGCCTTGGTGTGCTTTTTCACGTCGTCAACGCTGAACAGCCCATGTTCCTGAATCGCCTTGACGATGGTGCCCTTGCACACGCCGTTGCATCCGCAGACTTCGGCGTTGTCGGCCATGCTCATGGCCTTGTCCTGGCCTTGATGGCCTACATCGCCGAGAGTATTTTCGCCAAACATCAAGTGATCGCGGATCTCGCCAATCGCGTGGTTCTCACGGATCTGACGGAAATACCAACCGCCGTCTGCGGTATCGCCGTACAGGCAGGCGCCGACCAGGATGTCGTCCTTGATCACCAGTTTCTTGTAAACGCCACCGATCGGGTCGGAGAGGGTGATGGTCTCGGTGCCTTCGCCGCCCATGAAGTCGCCGGCGGAGAACAGGTCGATGCCGGTCACCTTCAATTTGGTCGAAGTGACCGAACCCTTGTAGGTCGCAAAGCCCAGCTGGGCCAGATGATTGGCGCAGACCTTGGCTTGTTCGAACAGCGGCGCCACCAACCCGTAGGCAATCCCGCGATGGTTGGCACATTCACCGATGGCATAGATGCGCGGGTCGTAGGTTTGCAGGGTGTCGTTGACCAGAATCCCACGGTTGCAGGGGATGCCGGATTTTTCCGCGAGTTCAGTGTTGGGGCGGATACCGGCAGCCATTACCACCAGGTCGGCGGGGATGATGTCGCCATTCTTGAATTGCACGGAGCCAACGCGGCCATTGCCGGCGTCGTGCAGGGCCTGGGTCTGTTCACACAGCCGAAACACCAGGCCACGGTTTTCCAGTTCGGTTTGCAGTAACTGGCCGCTGGTCTTGTCCAGCTGGCGCTCCAGCAGCCATTCGCCGATATGCACCACAGTCACGTGCATGCCGCGCAGCATCAGACCGTTGGCGGCTTCCAGGCCGAGCAGACCACCGCCGATCACCACGGCGTGCGTGTGGGTCTTGGCGGTGTCGATCATGGCCTGGGTATCGGCGATGTCGCGGTAGCCGATTACACCCTTTAAGGTGTTGCCGGGGATCGGCAGGATAAGCGGCGTTGAGCCGGTGGCGATCAGCAAGCGATCGTATTCGGCTTCGCTGCCGTCTTCGGCAATAACGATGCGTTTGACGCGGTCGATCTGCACCACTTTGCGGTTGAGCAACAGCTTGATGTTGTTATCCAGGTACCAACTGAGATCGTTGAGCACGATCTCTTCAAACGTCTGCTCGCCCGCCAGCACCGGCGACAACAGAATTCGGTTGTAGTTGGTGTGGGGCTCGGCGCCGAACACGGTGATGTCGTACAGGTCGCTGCTCAGCTTGAGCAATTCCTCGAGGGTGCGAACCCCGGCCATGCCGTTGCCGATCATCACCAATTTGAGTCTTTTCATGTCGTTCTCCGTAATGGCTCGACAAATCACGCGCAAACAAAAAAGGCGTCCCCGCTAGTTAGCTAGCGAGGACGCCTTTGTCCTGGTCCCGTTCTCTCGGGAAGCTCGGCCCTTCGACGTTGAAGGAGCGGCTATATGTGTGTTGTTGAAAAAGTTAATGCAGTGGTTGTGCCAAGTTACCCAGCGCCCGGTTTTATTGGGGAGAGTGCCGATATCCCTGAGTTTATTCGCCCTCTAGTGGTGCAACAGCCAGTAAGCCAGCACCAGATTGACCAGCAGCGATGCCAGCGCCACGGTTTGCCAGACCTTGAGCGGTTCGCGCTCCAGCAGCGGTTTGGGCCGCACGCTCAACTCACGGCGGTCGGCCTGCTCCAGCACCAGCAGCCATTCTTCGGCTGTTTCATAGCGTTGTGCGGGGTGAGCCGCCACCGCGCGTTCCAGGCTGAGGGGCAACCAGTCCGGCAGGTCGGGGCGATAGCGGCTGGCGCTGACGGGCTGGTTGAAACGGGGTCGTTGGAAGGCTTCGATTTCGCCGTAGGGGTAATGCCCGGTCAGTAGGTAATACAGCGTGACGCCGACGCCGTATAAATCTTGTTGCGCCGTAGGATGTTCGCCACTGAAAGCCTCGGGTGCGATAAAACTCGGCGTGCCGGGCAGCACGTGGGCGCGGTCCTCGGAGAGCCCCGGGCAATACGCCAGGCCGAAATCCAAGACGCGCAGTTCGCCATCGTCACCCAATAACACGTTCTGCGGCTTGATGTCCCGGTGCAGGATCTGCCGCCGATGCAGCATGCCTACCGCCCGCAACAAGCGCTCGGCGATGGACTGCCACTGCGCCAGGGGCAATGGGCCCTGATGCTGGAACAGTTCTGCAAGGGTGTGCCCCGGATATTCACGCATCACGTAGTACAAATGCTGACGCCCACTGGCCGCATGGACTTCAGGAAACGCGCGCCCGGCCACTCGCCGCAGAAACCATTCTTCCGAGAGCAGCGCTTGGCCCGCATCGCTGTCATCCTCGCGGTTAAGCGGCAAGGTTTTCAGCAGCCAAGGCTGCTGCTGTGCGTCGCGCACTCGGTACAACAAGGACTGGCGACTGTGCGCCAACACGCTTTCAACCTGCCAGCCCTCAAAGTGTTGCCCGGCTTTCAGGGCCGGTGGCAGCGGCCATTGCTGCAACTGCACCAGCGCATCGCCAAGGGTAGCGGCACCCAGTCTGTCGATACGCACCAGCAGCGCGCTGGCATTGTCCTGGCTGGCGGCCAGGTGTGCGGCGTTGACCAGGGTGTTGACCGCCAGATCCAGGTCGGTTTGCTCACGCAGAATCGCCCGGATGCTGTGATCGCCCAAAGTGGCCCACACGCCATCGCTGAGCAGCAGGAAACATTCACCCTCGCGCAATTCGCCGTCGAGAAAATCCAGTACCAGGTGTTGATCCAGGCCAAGGGCGCGCTTGAGCACATGGTGCATGCCCGGTTGCTCCCACACGTGGTCTTCGCTGATGCGCTGCAATTCGCCGTCCAGCCAGCGATAGACCCGGCAATCGCCGACATGTGCGAGCGTGAAGCGTTGGCCGCGAAACACCAGGGCGCTGAGGGTGGTCAACAGTGGCTGGCCGCCGCCGTTGGCCTGTAGCCAGCGATTCTGCGCCAGCAGCAAACGTTCGAGCGCCTGCGCTACGCCCCAGGTTTGCGGCGTGGCGTAGTAGTCCAGGGCCAGCGCCTGCAAGGTCGAGCGCGCGGCCAGGCCACCGTCGGCACATTGGCTGACACCGTCGGCCATGGCGCACAGATAACCCTTGCTTGCGGCCAGTTCCGCCACCGGGGTGACCACGCGCAGGGCATCCTGGTTTTCCGCTCGAGGGCCGATGGCGCTGGCGTGGGCGATGCTCAGTTGCAGGCTCATCAGACGCGTGCGGCGGTCACGGCGGCCGAGCCCCAGGTGGTTCTCCAGCGACGTTTGACGCCGTGCAGGCCAAACCAGGCCACCACGCCGAGGCTGGCGAACAACCACAGGGCCATCTGATAACTGCCAGTGCTTTGTTTGATCGCACCCATACCCGCAGCGAGGGCGAAGCCGCCGATACCGCCAGCCATGCCGATCAGACCGGTCATCACGCCGATCTCGCGGCGAAAACGTTGGGGAACCAGTTGGAACACCGCGCCATTACCCGCGCCGAGGCCGAGCATGGTGCAGACGAAAAGCGCCAATGCAGCGTAGGA
Source organism: Pseudomonas sp. M5A4_2d (assembly GCF_053345295.1). Lineage (NCBI taxonomy): Bacteria > Pseudomonadati > Pseudomonadota > Gammaproteobacteria > Pseudomonadales > Pseudomonadaceae > Pseudomonas > Pseudomonas sp. M5A4_2d. Next base: position 237,774 of record NZ_JBKEZW010000001.1, read on the forward strand.
ACTTGGCAGGTTGAACCCGACCGCAGCGATGCAGATTGCCGCCACGCTGTACATGCCGAGCAGGGTACGAATCCCGCCGAAACGGTCAGCCAGGGCGCCGCCCAACGGACGCATCAGGCTGCCACCAAATACGCAGGCGGCGGTGTAGTAGCCGGCGGTCACCGGGCTCAGGCTGTATTGGTCGTTGAAGTAGCCGGGCAGGGCGCTGGCCAGTCCGATAAAGCCGCCGAAGGTCACGCTGTAGAAGAACATGAACCACCAGCTGTCGCGGTCGCCCAAGGCCTTGAAGTAGTCAGCCATGGATTTGGCTTTCGCACGTTCAGGGGCATTGCGCGCGAGCCAGGCGAAGACAATCAGGGTGAGGATCAGCGGAATCAGCGCGAAGCCGAACACATTGCTCCAGCCATACGCAGCGGCCAGCACCGGTGCCAGCAGCGCGGCAAACACGGTGCCGGAGTTACCGGCGCCGGCGATGCCCATGGCCTTGCCTTGGTGTTCAGCGGGATACCACTGGGACGCCAGGGGCAGGGCAACCGCAAAGGACGCTCCGGCCATGCCAAGGAACGCGCCGAGCAGCAGGGCTTGCTCGTAGCTGTGGATGCCAAGCTTCCAGGCCCCGAACAATGCTGCGATCACAATCACCTGACCGATCAGGCCGGCGGTCTTGGGCGACAGCTTGTCGGCCAGCATGCCCATTAAAAAGCGCAGTACCGCGCCGGCCAGGATCGGCGTCGCCACCACCAGGCCTCGTTGCTGGGTGGTCAGGTGCAGGTCGGCGGCGATCTGTACCGCCAGCGGGCCCAACAGGTACCAGACCATGAAGCTCAGGTCGAAATACAGGAACGCGGCAAACAGGGTCGGGGTGTGCCCGGATTTCCAGAAGCTTGATTTCATCACGCACCTCAACGGTTGGGAGTCTTGTAAGAAGGCCTGGTGATGGAACAGCCGTTTAGGGCCGCCCCACCGGCCCCATGTTCTAGGGCCAAAACGAAAAAACGCCGCCACCAGGTTTGCGGGGGCAAACCGAGTGGGCGACGTCTTTGTCGTAGAAGGGGCAACCGCCGTTGGTTACCTGTGAGGATTCTTTAGCAAGAGCTGCGCCAGTTCAGCCGAGTAACTCGCTCATCGCAATAATCTGCTCCGCCACCTGGATCAGTTTCTGTTGGCGGCTCATGGCCTGGCGGCGCATCAGGGTGTAGGCCTCTTCCTCATTGCAGTGCTTCATTTTCATCAGCATGCCTTTGGCCAGCTCGATGCGTTTACGCTCGGCCAGTTGCTGATCCCGGGCCTGGAGCTGCGCGCGCAGGGCCTGGTCGCTTTCAAAACGCGCCATGGCCACGTCCAGGATGGGCTGGAGGCGTTGGGCCTGAATGCCTTCAACGATGTAGGCGCTGACACCGGATTTGATTGCCTGGCGCATCACATTCGGGTCGTGCTCGTCAGTAAACATCACGATCGGCCGGGGTTGGTCGCGGCTGACCAGCACCACTTGCTCCATCACATCGCGACCGGGCGACTCGGTATCGATCAGGATCACGTCCGGGCGCACCGTTTCGACGCGCGCAGGCAGGTCAATGGTCAGGCCGGACTCATCGATTACCTCGAATCCTGCTTCGGTCAGCGCGGCCTTCAGGCGCCCGACTTTGCGCGGGGTATCGTTGATCAACAGGATTCGCAACATCGTGGTTCCTCCTGTCAGCGCTGGGCGTGGCGGCTGGAAGGGTCGGCCATGGCGTGCAGGCGGAAGCTGCGGGCGTACGCGGCGGGGTTGGAGCCGTCCCAAATTTTGCCGTCGATTAACTGGCTGCTGCGCATGTCCTGGCCGCTTGCCGGAACGCCGACGGCAGCGGCCGCTTGACGATACAGGTCCAGTTGCTGCACCTGGCGGGCAACGCCGAGGTAATCCGGGTCTTCGCGCAGCAGGCCCCAACGCCGGAACTGGGTCATGAACCACATGCCGTCGCAGAGGTACGGCAGGTTCACCTCGCCATCGGCAAAAAACCTCAAGGCATGCGGGTCTTGCCACTGGTTGCCGAGGCCATCGTCATAAGCGCCCAGCAGGCGTGGCTCGATGCAGTCGAGCGGCGTATCGAGGTAGTCGCGGGCGCTGAGTAATTGCGCCGTAGAGCGGCGGTTTTCCTGGCTTTCTTCGATAAAACGGCTGGCCTCCAGGATCGCCATTACCAGCATGCGGGCAGTGTTCGGATATTGATCGACGAACGCCTGGGTGCAGCCGAGTACTTTTTCCGGATGGTTCGGCCAGATCGCTTGCGTGGTCGCCAGCGTGAATCCCTGGTTTTGCTTGACTGCGCTGGCGCACCAGGGCTCGCCGACGCAAAAACCGTCGATACGCCCGGCTTGCAAGTGCGCGAGCATCTGCGGCGGTGGCACCACCACGCTATTCACATCTTGCAATGGATGAATGCCTTGGCTGGCCAGCCAGTAATACAACCACATGGCGTGGGTGCCTGTGGGAAATGTCTGGGCGAAGGTCAGCTTTGTTCGGCTTTGGTGCACGTGACGGTCCAGTGCATCAGGAGTGACCACCCCCTGTTGTTGCAGATTGTGGGAGAGGTTGATGCTCTGACCGTTTTGGTTGAGCCCCATCAACACGGCCATATCGGTAGAGGCTACGCCGCCAATGCCCAGGTGCACGGCATAGACCAGCCCGTACAGGCTGTGGGCGGCGTCCAGCTCACCGCTGACCAATTTGTCGCGCAGGTTGGCCCAGGATGATTGGCGTTTGAGGTTCAGTGTCAGGCCGTAGGGCTGAGCGAAGCCCTGGGTGGCGGCGACCACCAGCGAGGCGCAATCGGTCAGCGCCATGAAGCCCAGGTCGAGGCTGCTCTTTTCCGGGGCGTCACTGCCGTTTACCCAGGCCAGCGCATTGTTCACCGGGCTGTTGCCGACCGAATCGTTCATCAACACCTACCTTTTCTGTCAAAAAAAAGCGTCGTTTCCTTAGATGGCAGCGCGGTGATGCCAGCGCAGGCCATTGCGGGGTAACGACGCCTTTGTCTGTAGGCACGCTCCGACGTTGGTGCGCGCTCTGATGCAGAGTCCAAAGCAAGGCACATGCCACGGGCAGATAGAGGTGGCCTGCCGTCAGCTTTCCATCAAGATTGAAAGTCGACGCCCTTTCAGTATGGCCGCTTCTTTGCGCCAGACTGCCAGGAACCCCTGCGTGTATATCGAACCCTCGGCGATGATGAGTTTCCACAGGCTGTGCCCCTGGCTGATGTGCCTTACGTTGTTGCTGGCAAACGCTCCCGCCCTGGGGGAAAGCTACCAGGCGCGGGATGAGAGCCTGCATACCTTTTTTACCGCGTTATCGGTGCCTTTGGGCCTGCCCGTCGTCGTCAGCCGCGACGTGGCGCGCAAGCGTATCTCCGGGGTATTCGATTTGGGGATGGCTCAGCAGACCCTGGAGGCGGTCGCCGCGCAACAAGGTCTGATCTGGTACAGCGACGGGCAGGTGCTTTATCTGTATGACGCGGGCGAAGCAAAAAGCTCGGCGGTGGCGCTGCGGCATATCTCTGTCGACAGGTTGCGAGGGTTCATGCGCCGTTCGGGGCTAGATGAATCACGTTATCCCCTCAGGGAGAGCGGCGGGCGGACGTTCTATGTGGCCGGGCCACCCAATTATGTGGATCAGGTGTTGCACCTGGCCCGGCTGATGGACAGGCAACGCACCGAGGTGCGCATGGGCAAGCAGATCTTCGGCGTGGTGCAGGTATTCAATACCCACGTGGCGGACCGTCAATACGCCATGGGTAACGACAAGGTCAATGTGCCGGGCATGGCCTCGATAATCGAAAACCTGCTGGCTATCGAGCAGAAGGATGCCACGCAGCGCCCGCCGGGCTTACTGGCCGACAAGAGCTTGTTAGTGATTGCCTATCCTGACTCCAACAGTTTGTTGATCAAGGGCAAGCCTGCCCAGGTGAAGGTGATTGAGGACCTGGTGGCGGAGCTGGACAAGCCCAAACGTCCGATTGAAGTGGCACTGTGGCAGGTCGATGTGGACCGCGACGAACTCGAGAAGCTCGGCGCAGCCTGGGCCCGGGAAACCGACGGCGTGGCTTCCGTGACGCGCGTCATGGAACCCTTGGACGATAACCGCTTGATGGTGCAGCTCAATGCGCTGGAGCGTCGCCGCAAAGCCAGGATCACAGCGTACCCGGTGATACTCACCCAGGAAAATGTACCGGCGGTGTTCCAGGATCAGCACACGTTCTACCTGCCCAACCCCGGGGACAACAAAGGCGAATGGCAGCCCGTACGCTATGGCACCGAAGCCAGTGTGCTACCGCGCTTTGCTCAAGCGAATCAGATCGAAATGCTGCTGAGTCTTGAGGATGGCCGCCAGATGGCGGGTAAAACCACGCCTGGCGCCGCAGGGGCGGCAGGCAGAGTGGGAATCAGCACGGTGGTGCGCGTGGCGCAGGGTAAACGCCTGTGGCTGGGCGGTTTTCGACGTGATGACGAGGGGGCGGGTCGCGGGCGACGCGCCGAGGTCCGGTTGTTTGTAATCCAGGCGCGTGCGGTTGGGAGTGAGCCCAGGATGTTGGCTGGCGCTGTGGGGCCGCCGCCGCTGACGCAGGCTCAATATGAGCGCGTGCAACGTGCGTTTGTGCGCCAAAACCATGATGTCTCTGAATGAGATCGCCGTTTAAGCACGCTTGTTGACCGTAGTGGCGAAAGATCCTACGCGGTACCCGCCGAAAGCCTCGAATACATCGGTTTTTTCCTAGCGCTGTCCCAGGTTCAGGTTTTTATAGTCGCGGGGTTGGCGTTTCGCCGTTTCTTGAAACAAGGAATTCAATGTCAGTAGTTGGATGCAGAGGTGTGTATGACCCTCACGAATGAAGGGGCGACGGCCTCATCGGTCTTTGCCGGGTGGACCTTGCATGGCGATGGACGGTTGACCGGCGATGGTGTGGACATTCAGTTGCCGCCCAAGGAGTGGCAGGTACTGCGGCTGCTGCTGGCGTCCGATGGCGCACTGATCACCAAGGATCGTTTGCTTGAGTGGGTCTGGCCACGTGGAGAGGTTGCTGAAGAGTCGCTCACCCGCTGCATTTATGCGTTGCGCAAACACTTGAAGATGGACAAGCGGTTTATCAAGACGATTTATGGCAGGGGCTATCGCTTTACCTGTGCCGTGAACGTCCGGCAACACGAACCTCGACAGACAGGGCTGGGACGTGCGCAGCGCATCTGTTCGGCTTGTGGCCAGGTGAGACATGATTAAGCGCCTGTGCAAAAGTTTACTGTTGAGCCTGTTGATGGGCAGTCTTCCAGCCTGGGCAAGTTGCTGGGATGAAGTAGCCCGTCGCTACGACATCGAGCCGGAACTGTTGCAGGCCATTGCTGCCGTGGAGTCGGGGTACCAGGCGCAAGCCTTGAACGCCGGCAACAGCGATGGCTCCCGGGATATTGGCTTGATGCAAATCAACAGCATGCATTTGCCTCGCTTGCTCAAGCAGGGGATTACCCAGGAACGGTTGCTGAGTGAGCCTTGTTTGTCGATTGAAGTGGGCGCCTCGATCCTCGCCGAGTTCATCCAGCGCTTCGGTTACAACTGGACAGCTATTGGCTCATACAACGCAGGGGCTGCGCCTGAGCGTGAGGCGTTGCGCTTACGTTATGCACAAAAGATCTGGGCTCGGTATGAGGTGCTGGTTGCGCAACGCCAATGACGATTGGACGGCACGCCTCGCACCTGGCGTGCCACCCCGGCTATAATCGGCGCCACCTTTCGCCGCCATCCGAGTCTAGCCCGCCCATGTATACCCTGGCCCGCCAGTTGTTGTTCAAACTCTCTCCGGAAACCTCCCACGATCTGTCCCTGGACTTGATCGGTGCCGGTGGTCGCCTGGGGCTCAATGGCCTGGTATGCAAGGCACCGGCAAAAATGCCGGTGACGGTGATGGGGCTCGATTTCCCCAACCCGGTCGGGCTGGCTGCCGGCCTGGACAAGAATGGCGCGGCCATCGACGGTTTTGCGCAACTGGGTTTCGGCTTTGTCGAAATCGGCACCGTGACGCCACGGCCGCAACCGGGCAACCCTAAGCCGCGCATCTTTCGTTTGCCGGAAGCCGAGGCGATCATCAACCGCATGGGCTTCAACAACCTGGGCGTTGATCACCTGCTGTCGCGGGTTCAGGCTGCGAAGTACAAGGGCATCCTCGGTATCAATATCGGCAAGAACTTCGATACCCCGGTAGAGCGCGCCGTCGATGATTACCTGATCTGCCTGGACAAGGTTTACGCCCACGCCAGCTACGTCACGGTCAACGTCAGTTCACCCAACACCCCGGGCCTGCGCAGCCTGCAGTTTGGTGATTCCCTCAAGCAATTGCTCGAAGCCTTGCGTCAGCGCCAGGAAGACTTGACGGTGCGCCATGGCAAGCGCGTACCGTTGGCCATCAAGATTGCTCCAGACATGAGTGATGAAGAAACTGTTCTGGTTGCCCAGGCGTTGGTCGATTCGGGTATGGATGCGGTGATTGCTACCAACACCACCCTCGGCCGTGTCGGCGTTGAAGGGTTGGCGCATGGTGATGAAGCGGGCGGCCTGTCGGGTGCGCCGGTGCGTGACAAGAGCACCCATATCGTCAAGGTGCTGGCCGCTGAGCTGGCGGGGCGTTTGCCGATCATCGCGGTGGGCGGCATCACCGAAGGCAAGCACGCCGCCGAGAAGATTGCGGCGGGCGCGAGCCTGGTGCAGTTGTACTCCGGCTTTATCTATAAGGGGCCGGCGCTGATTCGCGAGTCGGTGGATGCGATTGCCGCGTTGCCGAAGGCCTGAAAGTATCGGCCATTAAAAAGGGCTCCATTAGGAGCCCCCTGGGCCGAAGCCCGCCGCCCGGATAGGACGTGCGTGGTTAAGTCGTTACATAATCTTCTAGGTGGTATGTCGGATTAAGTGCCCTGTGTTAGCCGACGGCGTGAAGTTCGTTGAGTCTATGTATCCCCGCAGTGCCGGTCATACCGTCCCAATTGTCGCCGCGTCCTTCTCGCCAGCCGTTGATCCAGGCTTGGCGTACCGACGGTAGAGTAAATGGGCAAAGCTCACGGGATTTGCCATGAACGCCATACTGATATCCGCGTAAAAATGCTCTTTCCAACGGATCACGCTTAAGTCTTCTCATAGGGTGTTTCCCTCACTTGTTGACTGTGTAGATATCCTTCGGCCTCGTCTGAGGCCGGGCAGAGTTTTTCTGCCGTTGGTGGGCTCGCTGCCGGCGTGGCGAGCCAATGTGTCGGCGTCGTTACGGCGCCAACCTGTGTTGAGTTCTAACCAATAGGTCACATGGATTCAATGATCGTTTTGTCATAAGCACGTAACGATAACGATGCTATAGCCATAAGCTGGGATGGCTTTTCGCCCCATTTATTGGGCAAAGCCAGCTATGATGTGCCTTGCAAAGAGGATGGGTTTAATCCTTTAGTGAGAATGCCCGCTCGTTGCAGTCGGTTATTATTCGACGAAGGGTCGGAATATTTCTTTTTGTTGCAAACAATTGTTTATCTGCCCCGGAAATTTTGGCCGAAAGGCCCGGCAGCCGGGGTGGAACGGCACATTCGTGCCACGCGAGCACTCTTCAAGAAAAGTGCTTGATTGAAAACCGAGCCGGCGATGCGTCGCCCGTTCATTTATTGCTGAAAAGCCTGGAATGCCCATGTCGGACCGTTTTGAACTCTTCCTCACTTGCCCCAAGGGCCTCGAAGGCCTGCTGATCGAGGAAGCCGTCGGGCTTGGCCTTGAAGAAGCCCGCGAGCACACTTCGGCCGTGCGCGGCATGGCCGATATGGAAACTGCCTACCGCCTGTGTCTCTGGTCGCGCCTGGCCAACCGCGTATTGCTGGTGCTCAAGCGCTTCCCGATGAAGGACGCCGAAGACCTGTACCACGGCGTGCTGGATATCGAATGGGCTGACCACATGGTCTCGGACGGCACCCTGGCGGTAGAATTCAGCGGTCACGGCTCGGGCATCGATAACACCCACTTCGGCGCGCTGAAGGTCAAGGATGCGATTGTCGACAAGCTGCGCACCCCGACCGGCGAACGCCCGTCCATCGACAAAATCAACCCGGACCTGCGTATCCACCTGCGCCTCGACCGTGGCGAAGCGATTCTCTCCCTTGACCTGTCCGGCCACAGCTTGCACCAGCGCGGTTACCGCCTGCAGCAGGGCGCGGCACCGTTGAAGGAAAACCTGGCCGCCGCGATTTTGATTCGCGCCGGCTGGCCGCGCATTGCTGCCGAAGGCGGCGCGCTGACGGACCCGATGTGCGGCGTGGGTACCTTCCTGGTGGAAGGCGCAATGATCGCGGCCGACATGGCACCCAACCTCAACCGCGAACTGTGGGGTTTCACCACCTGGCTCGGTCACGTCCCGGCGCTGTGGAAGAAACTGCACGCCGAAGCCAGTGAGCGTGCCGCCATCGGCATGAACAAACCGCCGCTGTGGGTCCGTGGTTACGAAGCTGACCCGCGTCTGATCCAGCCAGCCCGCAACAACATCGAACGCGCAGGCTTGAGCCACTGGATCAAGGTGTACCAGGGCGAAGTCGGCACCTTCGAACCGCGCCCGGACCAGAACCAGAAAGGCCTGGTGATCTGCAACCCACCCTACGGCGAGCGCCTGGGTGACGAAGCCAGCCTGTTGTACCTCTACCAGAACCTTGGCGAGCGTCTGCGCCAGGCGTGTATGGGTTGGGAAGCGGCGGTGTTCACCGGCGCGCCGGACCTGGGCAAGCGCATGGGCATTCGCAGCCACAAACAGTATTCGTTCTGGAACGGCGCGTTGCCGTGCAAATTGCTGCTGATCAAGGTCAACCCGGACCAGTTCGTCACCGGCGAGCGCCGTACCCCGGAACAGCGTCAGGCCGAGCGTGAGCAAGCCGCTTACGATCAAGCCCCGACCGAGCCGCAAGAGCGCCAGTACAACAAGAACGGTAACCCGATCAAGCCAGCACCGGCTCCGGTGGTCGAGCAGGCGCGCCTGAGCGAAGGCGGGCAGATGTTCGCCAACCGCTTGCAGAAGAACCTCAAGCTGCTGGGCAAGTGGGCCAAGCGTGAAGGGGTGGATTGCTACCGTGTGTACGATGCCGACATGCCGGAATACTCCATGGCCATCGACCTGTACCACGATTGGGTTCACGTCCAGGAATACGCTGCGCCTAAGTCCATCGACCCGGAAAAAGCCTCCGCACGCATGTTCGATGCGCTGGCGGCCATTCCCCAGGCGCTGAACGTCGACAAGAGCCGCGTCGTGGTCAAGCGTCGCGAGCGTCAGAGCGGTACCAAGCAGTACGAGCGCCAGAGTGCCCAGGGCAAGTTCACCGAGGTCAGCGAAGGAGGCGTGAAGCTGCTGGTCAACCTCACCGACTACCTGGACACCGGTCTGTTCCTCGACCACCGCCCAATGCGCATGCGCATCCAGAAGGAAGCGGCCGGCAAGCGTTTCCTCAACCTGTATTGCTACACCGCCACCGCGAGTGTGCACGCTGCCAAGGGCGGCGCGCGCAGCACCACCAGCGTGGACTTGTCCAAAACCTACCTGGACTGGGCGCGTCGCAACTTCTCGCTCAACGGTTTTTCCGACAAGAACCGTCTGGAGCAGGGTGACGTGATGGCGTGGCTGGAAGCCAGCCGCGATGAGTTCGACCTGATCTTCATCGACCCGCCGACCTTCTCCAACTCCAAACGCATGGAAGGCATCTTCGACGTGCAGCGCGACCACGTGCAGTTGCTCGACCTGGCCATGGCCCGCCTGGCACCGGGTGGCGTCCTGTACTTCTCGAACAACTTCCGCAAGTTCGTGCTTGAGGACAACCTCAGTGAACGCTATGCCGTAGAGGAAATCAGCGACAAGACGCTCGACCCGGATTTCGCGCGTAATGCGAAGATCCACCGTGCATGGAAAATCACCGCGCGCTGATCGCTGCACCACGACGCATCACGTTGCACCAAAAAGCCGCAAGCCTGGATTAAACCGGGCTTGCGGCTTTTTTGCGCTGGTCAAATACCGGCCTCATGGCTATAACTTAACGCCTAGCCAAAGTGACACCCCCGCACGCTGGCGTTGTGAGTGTTGCCTATGACGTTACAAGCTGTTCGCCCGAAAATCCTAGGCTTTATCAGTGAACAGGCGTCGGCTTGGCTGGTGGCATTGGCGGTATTACTGGCAGGTTGCACGCTGACGATCATCGTTGCCTGGGGGGCTGCCGACCTTTATCAGCAGCAGGTTCGCCAGCGTTTCCAGTTGCTGGTCAATGAGCGCTACGCCCGCCTTCAGGAACGTTTTGAAGACCAGGAGCAACGCCTGGCAAGCCTGCAACGTTTCTTCGTCAATTCCAGTGGTGTCTCCCGCGCCGAGTTTGATGGTTTCGCCCAACCCTTGTTGTTGCGCGCCCGCGCCTATGCCTGGGCGCCACGGATATCGCACGATCAGCGCAGCGCGTTTGAGCAGGAAATTTCCCGCCAGCGAGGCGTGCCCTTCGCGATCCGTGAATTGAGTGCGTCGGGTGAGCTGGCGCCTGCCGCGGAGCGCGATGAATACGTGCCGGTGCTGTACAGCCAGACTCAAAGCCTGCTGGGCTCACCCTTGGGTTTTGACCTGTTGGCCCAGCCGCTGCGTCGCTCGGCGCTTGAACGTGCGCAAAAAAGTGGAAAGCCGGCGGTGTCTCAACCCATGCAACTGGTGGGCGTGGAGCCGGCTTATGCTGCCGGTGTGTTGCTGGTGGCGCCCGTCAGCAAGCCGGTTGGCGCAGAGCCTTTCGGTTTTGTGATGGCGGTGATCAGCATGCGCCAGCTGGTCGCCGATGGGTTGCCCAAGCCGAAGCGGGACAACCTGGTGATGCAGATCATCGACACCTCCGACACTCAACAGCGCGTGCTGTACGCGTCCAGCAATGCGGTAGGCGAGAGTGATCTGATTGCCGCGCGCCGTCTGACCCTTGGCGACCATGTGTACGCCCTGAGTATTCGCGCTAGCCAGGTCTTCGACCAGGCTAACCATTCTTCGAAGAGCACGATCCTGACCATGGGCGTGCTCCTCAGCCTGCTGCTGAGTGTTTTGTTGTATGTGCTGGTCAGCCAGCGCCAACGCGCGCTGGAACTGGTGGAGCAACGCACAGAACAGTTGCGCCTGCGTGAGCTGGAGTTGCGTGGGGCGCATGGGCAATTGCGCAGCGTGCTCAATGCCGCCACCCAGGTTGCGATCATTGCCACTGACCTCAGAGGCGTGATCAACACGTTCAATGCCGGTGCCGAGCAGATGCTTGGGTTCAAGGCCGACGAAGTTGTGGGGCGGCTGACGCTTGAGAGCCTGCACCTGGCCTTCGAGCTCGAATCACGCGCCGCCAGTTTAAGCGTGGCCTTGGGCAAGCGTATTGCGCCGAGTCAGGCGATGCTGGTGGAAAGTCCGGACAACCTGCTCGAGGCGCGGGAATGGACACTTCTGCGCCAGGATGGCAGCCATTTGACGGTGAATATGCTGACCACTGTTTTACTGGATGACTATGGCCTGTGGGTTGGGCACTTGGCGATATACCTGGATGTCACCGAGCAGAAGCGCGCCTACGAAGCGCGGGCCGCACGTGACCGCTTACTGAAAAAACTCAGTGCCCACGTGCCCGGCGGAATCTTCCAGTTCACCCTGGACCCCCAGGGAAACGGGCGCTTTATCTACGCCAGCGATGGCATGCGCGATATCTATGAAATCGAACCCGGCGTCTTGCAGCACGACGCGACTAAGGTTTTTGAACGTATCCACCCTCTGGACGTAGAGCGGGTACGACTCTCGATGCGGCTGTCGGCGTTGCAGTTGAGCCATTGGCGCGAAGAGTATCGCGTGGTATTGCCGCAACGGGGTCTGCGCTGGATTCGCGGCGAAGCGACGCCGGAGGAGTTACCCGGCGGCGGCACCTTGTGGCACGGCTACGTTTCGGACATTTCCGATCTCAAGCGGGTAGAGGAGGAACTGCGCGCGTTATCCATTACCGACTCGCTGACGGGGATTTATAACCGACGCTATTTTCAGGATCGCCTGCAGGCCGAGATGCTCAGGCTCAACCGCACTGCAGGGGCGCTGTCGTTGATCATGTTCGATATCGATCACTTCAAGCGGATCAACGACCAGCATGGGCATGCGGTGGGGGATGGTGCCCTGCAGGAAGTGTGCAAGCGCATCAGCCAGCGCCTGCGTCGCACGGACGTGTTCTGTCGCCTGGGTGGCGAAGAGTTCGTGGTGCTGTGCCCGCACACCCATTGTGATCAGGCTTACAGCCTGGCGATGGAGTTGTGGCAGTCGCTGCGCACTACGTCGATGGACCCCGTGGGGGTCGTGACCGCCAGTTTCGGGGTGGCCAGTTGGCGGGTCGATGAAGGCGTAGATGAGCTGCTGCTGCGCGCGGATTCGGCGGTGTATGTGGCCAAGCAGGCGGGGCGCGACCGGGTGGAAGCCGAGCGCTTGCGTGCCTGAAGGTGGGAGGCTGGCTTGCCTGCGATTACAGAGTGTCAGTCGATGCATCTGATACTGATACACCGCTATCGCAGGCAAGCCAGCGCCCACACTTGATCTGTGTTGCCTTTAGAGTACCGGGGCCGCCGCCGTCAGCTTAGGCTGGCGATACAAATCCAGCAGCACCTGATCCAGCACCGACGAAGCACCCCAAGGCTTCGAGTCGTTGAGGATCGCCACCACCACCCAGCTATTGCCGTTGTTATCGCGGCTGAACCCGGCGATGGCGCGCACCGTGTTCAGGGTGCCGGTCTTGACGTGGGCCTCGCCGCGCAGGGCGGTGGTTTTCAGGCGTTTACGCATGGTGCCGTCGGTGCCGGCAATCGGCAGCGAGCTGATGTATTCCGCTGAATACGGGCCTTTCCAGGCGGCTTGCAGCATGGCTGCCATCTCGCGGGCGCTGACCCGTTCGGCGCGGGACAGACCGGAACCGTTTTCCATCACCAGGTGCGGTGCGGTGATGCCTTTCTTCGCCAGCCACTGACGCACAACGCGTTGTGCGGCCTTGGCATCATCGCCATCGGCATCGTTTCGGAACTGCGCGCCGAGGCTCAGGAATAACTGCTGGGCCATGGTGTTGTTACTGTATTTGTTGATGTCGCGAATGATTTCCGCCAGGTCCGGCGAAAATGCACGGGCCAGCACCTTGGCGTCCTTGGGGACCGGCGCCTGGATATCACGGCCCTGGATGGTGCCGCCCAACTCCTGCCAGATCGCGCGCACGGCGCCGGCGGTGTAAGTGGCATGGTCGAGCAGCGACAGGTAAGTCTGCGAGCTGCAACCATCGCCCAACTGGCCACTGACGGTCACGGTGACGCTGCCATCGGCGGCAGTTACGGGGCTGTAGCGCACGTCGCCGGTGCATTGTTTGGCGTTGGACACCTTGACCTGATTGTCGATACGGATGCTGGCAATCGGCGGCTCGACCGACACGATCACCCGGCCCGAATCATTGCGGGTAACAAAGCGCAGGGCCTTGAGGTTGACCAGCAGGGCGTCGGGCTTGACCAGGAACGGCTTGTTCTCGTCGTTACCGTCGTCATTGAATTCGGGCAATTGCGGCTGGTTGAAGAAGCTGCGGTCCAGCACCAGGTCGCCGGTGACTTGTTGCACGCCGTTGGCGCGCAGGTCGCGCATCAGCAGCCAGAGTTTTTCCATGTTCAGCTTGGGATCGCCACCGCCCTTAAGGTAGAGGTTGCCGCGCAACACGCCACCGCTGAGGGTGCCGTCGGTGTAGAACTCGGTCTTCCACTGGTGGTTGGGACCGAGCATTTCCAGGGCCGCATAGGTGGTGACCAGTTTCATGGTGGACGCCGGGTTTACCGAAACATCGGCGTTGAACACGGTCGGAGTGCCGGGGCCGGTCAGCGGCAGCATCACCAGGGACAGCGAAGTATTGGGGATTTTGGCTTTTTGGAGGGCTTGCTGAACATTGGGTGGCAGGGTGTTATTGATCGGCGCAGCGGTAACGGAAAAGGCCAGTGGCAGCAAAAAACCGGCAAACAACATTGAACGTAAAGAATGGGAACGAAAAGAGTTGATCATAAGGAATAAAACCCTACGGCAGAGGAGGGTGAAAAAGGCGAGGGGTATGGAAGAAAATCCCTCATTGGTCACGAAAGTGTCGGCATTATGCCCCAACCTGGAGCCACTTGTAGCTCAACGATAGCTGGTAATCGGCGTTTTTTTAACTGGCGCATAGCCGCCTGTCCCAGAGAGTCGGGCAATTGCCGCCTTAAACTGCTAAAGTGCCGCCCGTTATTACTTATGAGGATTGTTCCAATGGCGACTAACCGTTCCCGGCGTCTGCGCAAAAAACTGTGCGTTGATGAATTTCAAGAGCTGGGTTTCGAACTGAACCTGGACTTCAAAGAAGGTTTGGACGATGAAGCGGTAGACGCTTTCCTCGAAGCATTCCTGACTGAAGCAATGGACGGCAACGGCCTGGACTACGTCGGCGGCGATGACTTCGGTCTGGTTTGCAAAGCCACCCGTGGTTCGGTCAACGAAGAGCAGCGTGCAGCTGTTGAAGCGTGGCTGAAGGCTCGTCCAGAGCTGACCCGCGTTGAAGTCAGCGCCCTGTTGGACGCTTGGCACCCAGAAAAGCCGATCAATCCGGCAGTCTGATGTCAAAAAAAAGCGACCCTCCCGGGTCGCTTTTTCGTTGCGCAGTCTTAAACAATCAAGCCTTGCGCCCATTCAGAATCAGCAGCGTCAACACCCCCGCCACAATCCCCCAGAACGCCGAACCGATGGAAAACAACGTCAAGCCTGACGCGGTGACCATAAAGGTGATCAGCGCCGCTTCCCGTTCCTTCGGCTCATTCATGGCGATGCTCAAGCCATTGATGATCGAGCCAAACAACGCCAAGGCCGCAATCGACAGCACCAGCTCCTTGGGCAAGGCTGCGAACAACGCCGCCAACGTGGCACCAAATACCCCGGCAATCCCGTAGAACACCCCGCACCACACGGCCGCGGTATAGCGCTTGCTGCGGTCTTCATGGGCATGCGGCCCGGTGCAGATGGCCGCACTGATCGCTGCCAGGTTGATCCCGTGGGAACCGAAGGGCGCCAGCACCAGCGAGGCCAGGCCTGTTGCGGTGATCAACGGCGAGGCGGGCACGGTGTAGCCGTCGGCGCGCAATACGGCGACGCCGGGCATGTTCTGCGAGGTCATCGCCACCACGAACAGCGGGATGCCGATGCTGATGGTCGCCGCCAGCGAGAAGTGCGGGGTAGTCCAGACCGGCGTTGCCACTTCCAGATGAAAACCGCTGAAGTCCAGCAGCCCCATCAGGCCCGACAGCAGCGTGCCTATGACCAACGCGGCCAGCACGGCATAACGTGGCGACACGCGCTTGATGACCAGGTAGGTGAAAAACATCCCCAGCACCAGGCCGGTGCGATGTTGCGCGGCGACGAAAATCTCGCTGCCGATCTTGAACAGAATCCCCGCCAGCAGTGCCGCCGCCAATGACGCGGGAATGCGCTTGACCAGTTTTTCAAAGCTGCCGGTCAGCCCGCAGAGCGTCACCAGCACCGCGCAGGTGATGTAGGCACCAATCGCTTCGTCGTAACTCACGCCGCCCAGGCTGGTGATCAGCAGCGCCGCGCCGGGGGTCGACCAGGCAATGGTGATGGGCGTGCGATAACGCAGGGACAAGCCAATGCTGCACACCGCCATGCCGATCGAGATGGCCCAGATCCACGAGGAAATCTGCGCGGTGGTCAAGCCGGCGGCTTGTCCGGCCTGGAACATCAACACCAGGGAGCTGGTATAGCCGGTCATCATGGCGATGAAGCCGGCGACGACGGCCGACGTTGAAGTGTCGGCCAGCGGGCGCAAGGGCGCTTGGATGGCATCAGTCATGGAGAGGGTGTTCCTTTTACCTGGGTGTTTGCCGGTGAAGGCCCGGATTCAAGCCTAAACTCAAACGTAACGACTCATTGCAATACAGCCGAGGCCGCAAACAGCCGTACAGTGTGTTGGCGCACTCGGTTGTGTACAATGTGCCCTGTTTTTAGGTGATACTTGCCAGCGACACGCTGTTGCCGTATTACCGTTAATTCGCCGCCGTTCTCCCTACCCGAGTGCCCATGAACGAACAGTTGCAACCTCTCAAGAAACAACCGCGAGCCGGCAAGGCCGGTCGCAGCGGAACCCAGGACGATATCGTCTATGCGCATATCTTCGAAGCGATCCTCGAACAACGCCTGGCGCCCGGAACCAAATTGAGTGAAGAGGCACTGGGCGAAATCTTCGGCGTCAGCCGCACCATCATTCGCCGCGCGCTGTCGCGCCTGGCCCATGAGGGCGTGGTGTTGCTGCGGCCCAATCGCGGCGCAGTGGTGGCGAGCCCAAGTGTAGAAGAAGCGCGCCAGGTATTCCTGGCCCGGCGTCTGGTCGAGCGGGCGATCACTGAATTGGCGGTGCAACACGCCACGGCTGAGCAACTGGCCGAGTTGCGCCAGATGGTCAACGACGAGCGCGACAGCTTTTCACGCGGTGATCGCGGTGCGGGTATCCGTCTTTCCGGCGAATTCCACCTCAAGCTGGCCGAAGCGGCGAAGAATGCGCCGCTGATAAGCTTCCAGCGCAGCCTGGTTTCCCAGACATCGTTGATCATCGCCCAGTACGAAAGCGGCAACCGCTCGCACTGTTCCTACGATGAGCACACTCAGCTGATCGATGCGATCGAAGCACGGGACGCGACGCTGGCGGTGAATCTGATGATGCATCACATGGATCATATCGACAGCAAGCTCAACCTCGATGAGGAAAGCGCGTCGGATGATTTGCATGCAGTGTTCTCGCATTTGTTGCAGACCAAGAAGCCAGGGCGTTCTTCAGTAAAACTGTAATTTTCCAGGTTCGCCTGGGACTAAAAATGTGGGAGCGGGCTTGTGTGGGAGCTGGCTCCCACACAAGCCCGCTCCCACATTGATTTATGGCGGCCCTGAAATTAGCGCTGGTGCACGAGCTGACCCGCTGCATACGTCTGCAACACCGCCCGATCATCCCCCAGCGTCATCAACACAAACAACGTCTCGGCAATATTATTGGCCTGCTTCAAGCGATAGCTCAGCAGCGGCGTGGCGTTGTAATCCAGTACCAAAAAGTCCGCATCGGTGCCCGGCTGCAAAGTGCCGATCTTGTCTTCCAGGCGCAGTGCCCGCGCACCGCCCAACGTGGCCAGGTACAGCGACTTGAACGGGCTCAACCGCGCGCCCTGCAACTGCATGACCTTGTAGGCTTCGTTCAACGTTTGCAGCAGCGAGAAGCTGGTACCGCCACCCACGTCCGTGCCCAGGCCCACGTTGAGCTTGTGCTTCTCGGCCATCGGCAGGTTGAACAAACCACTGCCGAGGAAGAAGTTCGACGTTGGGCAGAACGCGACGGCCGAACCCGTTTCTGCGAGCCGCGCGCACTCGTCGTCACACAGATGCACACCATGGGCAAACACCGAGCGCTCGCCCAGCAGTTTGTAGTGGTCGTACACATCCAGATAGCCTTTGCGCTCCGGGAACAGCTCCTTCACCCATTGCACTTCCTGCAGGTTTTCACTGATGTGAGTCTGCATGTACAGGTCCGGGTACTCGCCCAGCAGTTGCCCGGCCAGTGTCAGTTGTTCAGGGGTGCTGGTCGGTGCGAAGCGCGGCGTGACCGCGTAGTGCAAACGGCCCTTGCCGTGCCAGCGCTCGATCAGCGCCTTGCTTTCCTGGTAGCCGGATTCGGCGGTGTCGGTCAGGTAGTCCGGTGCGTTGCGGTCCATCATCACCTTGCCGGCGATCATGCGCAGGTCGAGTTTCTCGGCCGCTTCAAAGAATGAATTCACCGACTGCGGGTGCACGCTGCCGAACACCAGCGCGGTGGTGGTGCCGTTGCGCAGCAGTTCCTTGATGAAGATGTCCGCGACTTCTTCGGCATGGGCCTTGTCGGCGAACTGGCTTTCACATGGGAAGGTGTAAGTGTTGAGCCAATCCAGCAGTTGCTCGCCATAGGCGCCGACCATGCCAGTTTGCGGCAGGTGGATGTGGGTGTCGATCAGGCCCGGTGTGATCAGCGCATCCTGGTAATGGGTGACGTCGATATCGGCGGGCAGCGTCGGCAGCAAATCGCTGGCATGGCCCAAGGCACTGATCTGGCCGTTATCGATCACCAGCAGGCCGTCTTCGAAATACTCGTAGGAGGCTTCGATCCCTACTTCAGCAGGGTCGGCGATGCTGTGCAGGATGGCGGCACGGTAGGCTTTGCGAGTCAAAGGCATGGTCATCTCAACTGATAGCTTGGCTGCGGCGTGATACCGGCAGCAGTTTGGCAATGGGTTCGGCGCTCGCGGTGTGCTGGCCGAAATTCGCGTTATAGGTGGCAATGATTTCGCCGGCGATGGAGATGGCGATCTCCACCGGTAATTTGCCCTTCACCTCGGTGAGGCCCATGGGGCAGCGCATGCGTTGCAACTGTGCGGTATCGAAGCCGCGGTCACGCAGGCGGTGTTCGAACTTGACCCGCTTGGTCTTCGAACCGATCAAGCCGAAGTAAGCAAAGTCATTGCGCTTGAGCAGTGCTGCGGTCAGTTCCAGGTCCAGCGCATGATTGTGGGTCATGACGATGCAGTAACTGCCTGCTGGCAGGTCGGCAATTTCGTCGACCGGCTCTTCGCTGACGATTTTACGCACGCCTTGGGGGATATGTTCCGGAAACTCCTGGTCACGGGAGTCGATCCAGCGTACCCAGCACGGCAAGCTCGCCAACAGTGGCACCAGCGCGCGACCGACATGGCCGGCGCCAAATACGGCGATCTGCGCCTGTACCTGGCCCATGGGTTCGAACAGCAGCACTGTCACGCCACCGCAGCACTGGCCAAGGCTCGCGCCGAGGCTGAAGCGCTCCAGATGGGTGTTCTGCTGGCCACGCACGAGCATGTCGCGGGCGATCTGCATCGCCTTGTATTCCAAGTGCCCGCCACCGATGGTGTCGAAGGTCTGCGCGGCGCTGATCACCATCTTGGAGCCGGCATTGCGCGGCGTGGAGCCGAGCTCTTCGATGATGGTCACCAGCACGCAGGGTTCACCCTGGTTCTGCAGGTCGGCGAGGGCGCTGATCCAGTTGTTCATAGTCACCTCTTGTGGTGTCTGTGAGGCCGCTATCGCGGGCAAGCCCGCTCCCACTTTTTTGAGTGTGAACACCGTCAAATGTGGGAGCTGGCTTGCCTGCGATGGCAGCACCTCGGTCCTAAAGCGAAGCCATCTCGGCGTCAGTCTCAACAGCCTTCGCCGCCTGCAACTGCCGCATCTGCTCACAGCCCCACAACACCCGCTCCGGCGTGGCCGGTGCATCGACCTTCGGCTGATGGCGATACTCACCCAAACTCGCCACCGCATCCTTGATCGCACACCACGAGGCGATCCCGAGCATAAACGGCGGCTCACCCACAGCCTTGGAATGGAACACCGTGTCTTCCGGGTTCTTGCGGTTTTCCACCAGCTTCACGCGCAGGTCCAGCGGCATATCCGCCACGGCCGGGATCTTGTAACTGGCCGGGCCATTGGTCATCAACTTACCCTTGTTGTTCCACACCAATTCCTCCATGGTCAGCCAGCCCATGCCCTGGATGAAGCCGCCTTCGACCTGGCCGATATCGATGGCCGGGTTCAGCGAGGCGCCCACGTCGTGGAGGATGTCGGTGCGCAGCATCTTGTATTCGCCGGTCAGGGTGTCGACGATCACTTCGCAGCAGGCCGCGCCGAACGCGAAGTAATAGAACGGCCGACCCTTTGCCTGGCTGCGGTCATAGAAGATTTTCGGGGTCTTGTAGAACCCGGTGCTCGACAGCGAGACCTGGGCGAAATACGCCTGCTGAATCAGGCTTTCAAAGGTCAGGATCTGGTCGCGCACGCGCACATGGCCGTTGTGAAATTCCACATCCGCTTCGCTCACGTCGTACTTGCGCGCGGCAAATTCCACCAGCCGTTGCTTGATGGTTTCGGCGGCGTTCTGCGCAGCCTTGCCATTCAAGTCGGCGCCGCTGGAGGCCGCGGTCGGCGAGGTGTTGGGCACTTTGTCGGTGTTGGTGGCGGTGATTTGTACGCGGTCGATTTCCACCTGGAACACTTCGGCCACCACTTGCGCGACCTTGGTGTTCAAGCCCTGGCCCATCTCGGTGCCGCCGTGGTTCAGGTGGATGCTGCCGTCGGTATAGATATGGATCAGGGCGCCCGCCTGGTTCAGGAAGCTCGCGGTGAACGAGATGCCGAACTTCACCGGCGTCAGCGCCAGGCCTTTTTTCAGGATCGGGCTGTGGGCGTTGTACAGGCGAATCGCTTCGCGGCGCTCGGCGTATTGGCTGCTGGCCTCAAGCTCGGCGGTCATTTCCTCGAGCATGTTGTGCTCGACGGTCTGGTAGTAGTGGGTGACGTTGCGCTCGGTCTTGCCATAGTAATTGGCCTTGCGCACGGCCAATGGGTCCAGCGCCAGATGGCGGGCGATGGCGTCCATCACTTCCTCGATGGCGACCATGCCTTGCGGGCCACCGAAGCCTCGATAAGCCGTGTTGGAGGCAGTGTTGGTCTTGCAGCGATGACCCTTGACGGTGGCGTCGCCCAGGTAATACGAGTTGTCGGCATGGAACATCGCGCGGTCGACAATCGAGTTCGAGAGGTCTGGCGAACAGCCACAGTTACCCGCCAGTTCCAGGTTGATTCCATGCAGGCGGCCGCTGTCGTCGAAGCCCACGTCGTATTCGATGTAGAAGGGGTGGCGCTTGCCGGTCATCAGCATGTCTTCGACGCGCGGCAGGCGCATCTTGGTCGGCTGGCCGGTGAGGCGCGCGACCACCGCGCACAGGCACGCCGGGCTGGCCGCCTGGGTTTCCTTGCCGCCAAAACCACCGCCCATGCGGCGCATATCCACGACGATTTTGTTCATCGACACGTCCAGCACTTCGGCCACCAGTTTCTGCACTTCGGTGGGGTTTTGCGTGGAGCAGTAGACGATCATGCCGCCGTCTTCGGTGGGCATCACCGAAGAGATCTGGGTTTCGAGATAGAAGTGTTCCTGGCCGCCGATGTGCAGCGTGCCCTGGATGCGGTTTTTCGCCGTGGCCAGCGCGCCCACTGAGTCACCGCGTTGGTGGGTGTGGCTGTCCAGCACGAAGTGCTTGTTGCGAAAGGCCTCGACCACGTCCAGCACCGGGTCCAGGTCTTCGTATTCGATCACGGCCGCCATGGCGGCTTTGCGCGCGGTTTCCAGGTCGCGGGCGGCGACGGCCAGTACCACTTGGCCAACGAACTGCACCGTGTCGATGGCCAACAGTGGATCGCCGGGCATCAGCGGGCCGATGTCTTTCAGGCCCGGTACGTCTTCGTGGGTGATAGCAATGCGTACGCCTTCAAACGCATAGCAGGGCGCGGTGTCGATGCTGAGGATTCTGGCATGGGCGCGGTCTGACATGCGCGCATACAGGTGCAACTGGTTGGGGAATTCCAGGCGATCGTCGATGTACTGCGCTTCGCCGCTGACGTGCTTGGCGGCGCTGTCATGCTTGACGCTGCGCCCGACGCCGGAGGTCAGGTCCTGGGCAAACAGTGCGGCGAGTTCGGCCTGGGTTTTAACGACGGCGTGATGGTTAGACATAAGCGGTCACCCGAGTCTCGATGTGCGGTGTTTGCAGCTCGATGAAGTATTTACGCAACAGGTTCTGTGCGCTGAGCAGGCGGTATTCCTTGCTGGCGCGGAAGTCCGACAGCGGGGTGAAATCCTCGGCGAGTGCGGCGCAGGCTTTCTCCACGGTGGCGGCGTTCCAGGTGGCGCCGACCAACACGGCTTCGCAACTCTTGGCACGTTTGGGCGTGGCGGCCATGCCACCGAAGGCGACGCGTGCTTCGTTGATCACACCGTTTTCGATCTTCAGGTTGAAGGCGGCGCACACGGCGGAAATATCATCGTCCAGGCGCTTGGAGACCTTGTAGGCACGGAACAGGGAATGGCCTTTGGGGACAATGATTTTCTCGATGAACTCACTGTCCAGGCGCGCGGTAACGCGGTAGTCGATGAAGTAATCTTCCAGCGCCAGGGTGCGGCGGGTGTTGCCTTTGCACAGCACGATCTGCGCACCGAGGGCGATCAGCAGCGGCGGCGAATCACCAATCGGCGAGGCGTTGCCGATATTGCCGCCCAGGGTGCCCTGGTTGCGGATTTGCAGGGAGGCGAAGCGGTGCAGCAGATCGCCAAAGTCCGGGTACTCGTGATGCAGCGCGCTGTAGCAATCGGACAGCGCAGTGGCAGCGCCGATTTCCAGGCGGTCGTCGAAGTTTTCGATGCGCTTCATCTCTTCGATATTGCCAACGTAGATCATTACCGGCAGCGTGCGGTGGAACTGGGTGACCTCCAGCGCCAGGTCGGTGCCGCCAGCCAGCAGCCGGGCTTGTGGGTAGGCGTCGTAGAGGTCGGCGAGGTCGGCAACGGTCAGCGGCACCAGGCAGCGTTTATCACCACTGTTGAGCTCGCCGGTTTGCGTCGGCGCAATGGCTTTGAGGCGGGCGATGGTCTCGGCTTGGCGGCTGTCGAACTGGTCCACCGGTTTATTGCAGCAGGCCTGTTCGGCAGCGGCAAGAATCGGGCGGTAGCCAGTGCAGCGGCAGAGGTTGCCGGCCAGGGCTTCGTGGGCTTTTTGGCTGTCGGGGGCGTCGCTGTTCTTTTGCAGGGCAAACAACGACATCACGAAACCCGGCGTGCAAAAGCCGCATTGCGAGCCGTGGCACTCAACCATGGCTTGCTGCACGCTGTGCAACTGGCCTTGATGCTTGAGGTCTTCGACGCTGATCAGTTGTTTGCCGTGCAACGACGATACGAAGGTCAGGCACGAATTGAGGCTGCGATAACGAATCTGCTCTGCGCCTTGCTCATTGGTATGCAGCTCGCCGACCACCACGGTGCACGCACCGCAATCGCCGCTGGCGCAGCCTTCCTTGGTACCGGGTTTGCCCACATGCTCGCGCAAATAGCTGAGCACGGTCAGATTGGGGTCCAGGGCGTGCTCGCTACGGAGTTCCTGGTTAAGTAAAAACTGGATCACGGAAGGCCTCGCAGACTCATTATTGTTGTTAACCGCTTTGCGCCGAATCTAGTCATATCTGACTTTTCGGTCAATGGTTTTCTGACCTACAGGTCAAGAAAATGCGATCGCAACACTTTCAATTATGGTCCAGTCTTCTGGAACCGGCGTTTTTGGCGGCTTCTGGCTGTTCATCGTTGCTTATTTCGTGCCAAATTCGCCACCGTGGGCGTAGCGCCATCAGCTGGCCAATGCGCTACACTGCCGCGCTTGTACCGATAGACGATTTTGAAGGAAAAACATGACGTTCAAGGCGCCGGACAGTCTCGCCGAGCAAATCGCTCACCACCTCGCCGAACGTATCATTCGCGGCGATCTCAAGCCTGGGGAGCGGATCCAGGAACAGAAAGTCACGCTGGCGCTCAATGTCAGCCGTGGTTCCGTGCGTGAAGCCTTATTGATCCTTGAGCGCCGCCACCTGATCGCGATCCTGCCGCGCCGTGGCGCCCACGTCACCGAACTCACCGCGCACAAGGTGCAGAGCCTGTGTACGTTGATGAGCGAGTTGTACATCCTGCTCGGTAATGCAGTGGCGGATGGCTGGCGGACTCAGGCCGACATGGCGCCGTTCCTGCAAATCCAGCAGCGACTGGTGACCAGTTTTGAACGCGAGGACATCCGTGCCTTCGTCGAAGAAAGCTTCAACGTGATGCGCGCCGCGTACCCCTTCGCCAACAACCCGTATTTGCAGGAAACCGTCGAGAACCTGCAGCCGGCGATGAACCGCGCGTATTACCTGGCGCTGGATCAACGCAAGGCGTCCATGAGCGAGTACCTGGCATTGTTCGAGCAACTGCTCGCCGCCGTGCTGGCCCGTGACCTGGCGCAGATTCGCCAGGTACTGTCGGCCTATGGCCAGCGCAGTTCCTCGCTGGTGATCGCTGCGTTGGCGGACGCCTAAGCGTGCGGCTCAAGTGCATCAAACTGGCGGGGTTCAAATCCTTCGTCGACCCGACCACGGTGAACTTCCCCAGTAACATGGCGGCGGTGGTCGGGCCCAATGGCTGCGGCAAGTCGAACATCATCGACGCCGTGCGCTGGGTGATGGGCGAGAGCTCGGCAAAAAACCTGCGTGGCGAGTCGATGACCGACGTCATCTTCAACGGCTCCACCAGCCGCAAGCCGGTGAGCCAGGCCAGCATCGAACTGGTATTCGACAACTCCGACGGCACCCTGGTCGGTGAATACGCGGCCTACGCGGAAATCTCGATCCGCCGCAAAGTGACGCGCGACAGCCAGAACAGTTATTTCCTCAACGGCACCAAGTGCCGGCGCCGGGACATCACCGATATCTTCCTCGGCACAGGCTTGGGCCCGCGCAGCTACTCGATCATCGAGCAGGGCATGATCTCCAAGCTGATCGAAGCCAAGCCCGAAGACCTGCGCAACTTTATCGAAGAGGCGGCCGGCATCTCCAAGTACAAGGAGCGCCGCCGCGAGACTGAAAACCGTATTCGCCGCACCCATGAAAACCTTGCCCGCCTGACCGACCTGCGCGAAGAGCTGGAGCGCCAGTTGGAGCGCCTGCACCGCCAGGCCCAGGCCGCCGAGAAGTATCAGGAATACAAAGGCGAGGAGCGTCAGCTCAAGGCGCAGCTGTCGGCCCTGCGTTGGCAGGCGCTGAATGATCAGGTCGGCCAGCGCGAAGCGATCATTGGCACCCAGGAAATCAGCTTTGAAGCGCTGGTGGCCGAGCAGCGCAATGCCGACGCCAGCATTGAGCGCCTGCGCGATGGGCACCATGACCTGTCCGAGCGCTTCAACCTGGTGCAGGGCCGTTTCTACTCGGTGGGGGGGGATATCGCCCGGGTCGAGCAGAGCATCCAGCACGGCCAGCAGCGTCTGCGCCAGTTGCAGGATGATTTGAAGGAAGCCGAACGCGCGCGCCTGGAAACCGAATCGCACCTGGGCCATGACCGCACCTTGTTGCTGACCCTCGGCGAAGAGCTCGACATGCTCACCCCCGAGCAGGAAATCACCAGCGCCGCCGCCGAAGAAGCGGCCGCTGCGCTGGAAGAATCCGAAACCACCATGCACGGCTGGCAGGAACAGTGGGACGCTTTCAACCTGCAATCCGCCGAGCCGCGCCGTCAGGCTGAGGTGCAGCAGTCGCGTATCCAGCAGCTGGAAACCAGCATGGAACGCCTGGCCGAGCGCCAGCGCCGTCTGCAGGAAGAGCGTGTGTTGCTTGCCGCCGACCCGGAAGACGCGGCGATCATGGAGCTCAGCGAGCAACTGGCCGAGAGCGAAATGACGCTCGAAGAGCTGGAAGCCAGCGAAGAACAACAAGTGGAGCGCCTGGAGCAATTGCGTCAGCAGTTGCAACAGGCGACCCAGGCCCAGCAGCAGGCCCAGGGCGACTTGCAGCGGCTCAACGGTCGGCTGGCGTCACTTGAAGCCTTGCAGCAAGCCGCACTGGACCCGGGCACCGGCACCGCCGAGTGGCTGCGCGACCAGCATCTGGCCGAGCGCCCGCGCCTGGCCGAAGGCTTGAAGGTTGAGGCCGGTTGGGAGCTGGCGGTGGAAACCGTGCTCGGCGCCGACCTGCAAGCCGTGCTGGTGGATGATTTTGGCGGCTTCGACCTGGCCGGTTTTGCCCAGGGCGATCTGCGCTTACTCAGCCCGGCAGCCGATGGCACCCGCGTGCCGGGTAGTCTGCTGGACAAGGTCGAGGCGGCAATTGATCTGTCGCCCTGGCTGGGCCAGGTCAAACCGGTGGATTCCCTGGAGCAGGCCCTGGCCCAACGCGGTCAGCTGGGCGCCGGTGAAAGCCTGATCAGCCGTGACGGTTACTGGGTTGGCCGGCACTTCCTGCGGGTGCGCCGTGCCAGCGAAGCGGAAAGCGGCGTATTGGCCCGTGGCCAGGAAATCGTCAACCTGACCGCCGAGCGCGAGGAGCGCGAAGCCACCCTCGAACGCCTGGAAACCGAACTGCAAACCTTGCGCGCTACCCAGCGCCAGCAAGAGACCGGTCGCGAACATTTGCGCCGCCTGTTGCAGGATGAGGCGCGCCAGCAAGGTGAATTGAAAGCCCAGCTGTCGGCGAGCAAGGCCAAGGCCGAGCAACTGACACTGCGCCGCTCCCGCCTCGACGACGAAGTGGTCGAGATGGGCGAGCAGCGTGCCCTGGAACACGAACAAATCGGCGAAGCGCGCCTGCAATTGCAAGAAGCCCTCGACAGCATGGCCCTCGATACCGAGCAGCGCGAACTGCTGCTGGCCCAGCGTGACAGCCTGCGCGAGCGCCTCGATCGCGTGCGTCAGGAAGCCCGCCAGCACAAGGACCACGCCCACCAATTGGCGGTGCGCCTCGGCTCTTTGCGCGCCCAGCACGATTCCACGCGCCAGGCCCTTGAGCGCCTGGAGATGCAATCCGAGCGCCTCACCGAAAAGCGCGAACAACTGAGCCTCAATTTGGAGGAGGGCGAAGCGCCGCTGGAAGAGTTGCGGCTCAAGCTCGAAGAATTGCTCGACAAGCGCATGACCGTCGACGAAGAACTCAAGACTGCGCAGATCGCCCTGGAGGACGCCGACCGCGAACTGCGTGACGCAGAAAAACGGCGGACCCAGGCCGAGCAGCAATCCCAATTGATCCGCGGCCAACTCGAACAGCAACGCATGGAATGGCAAGCCCTGACCGTGCGCCGCAAGACCCTGCAAGACCAGTTGTTGGAAGACGGTTACGATCTGCACGGCGTGCTCGATACCTTGACCGCCCAGGCCAACGAAAAAGACGCCGAAGAAGAACTTGAGCGGATTGCTGCGCGTATTCAAAGGCTCGGTGCGATCAACCTTGCGGCCATCGACGAGTACCAGCAGCAGTCCGAGCGTAAACGTTATCTGGATGCTCAGAACGCCGACCTGGTGGAAGCCCTCGACACCCTGGAAAACGTGATTCGCAAGATCGACAAGGAAACCCGTAATCGCTTCAAAGATACCTTTGATCAGATTAATAGCGGTTTACAGGCGTTATTCCCGAAAGTTTTCGGTGGAGGCAGCGCCTACTTGGAACTGACGGGCGAAGATCTACTCGATACAGGGGTAACGATCATGGCGCGGCCTCCGGGCAAGAAGAACAGCACCATCCATTTGTTGTCCGGCGGCGAGAAGGCCCTGACTGCATTGGCTCTGGTATTTGCCATCTTCAAGTTGAACCCGGCGCCGTTTTGTATGCTCGACGAAGTTGACGCCCCGCTGGATGACGCTAACGTTGGACGCTACGCTCGATTGGTGAAAGAGATGTCCCAGACCGTGCAGTTCATCTATATCACCCACAACAAGATCGCCATGGAAATGGCGGACCAATTGATGGGTGTAACGATGCACGAGCCGGGTTGTTCGCGATTGGTGGCAGTGGATGTCGAGGAAGCGATGGCGATGGTGGAGTCCTGAACCGCGCTGGCAGAGCAGATTTTTAGCCCGTAACAGGAGATGGACCGGTCTGGCGAAAGTGGCAAATGGACATATTTGTTCAAGGCATTTTGACAGACGGTGTAAAGTTATCTTGGGTCGTGCTAGTTTAATGTCAATTTTTCGTATGCGTGGGCAAAACGTCAGTCAGAACATAGAGTTGGCGCCACGTTTTAAAGCGGTTTGCACGGTGCTAAACCCCTTATTTTTCAGCATTTTTTATTAGAGGCACGGGATTACATGGAAATCGGTCTGCGCGAGTGGCTGATCGTCATCGGCATTATTGTCATTGCCGGTATTCTTTTTGATGGCTGGCGCCGCATGCGCGGTGGCAAGGGCAAGCTCAAATTCCGTCTGGACCGTAACCTGTCCAACTTGCCCGACGACGACGGCAGCGCCGAGCTGCTGGGGCCGCCCCGTGTGCTGGATACTCATAAAGAGCCGCAGCTGGACGAGCACGACTTGCCGTCGATGAGCGCGCCAATGCGTGAAGCGCGGGAGCCGTCCTCCAAGCGTGGCAAGCGCGGCAGTGCGCCGGTGGCCGAGCCGCATCAGGGCGACCTGAACCTCGACGTCGATGAAGGCCCGAGCTTCAGCAGCCGCGATGACGACTTCCCTGACGAGACCCCGACCAAAAGCGCGCCACGCCAATCGGTAAACGATCAGCCGGCCGCCGAAGAAGTGTTGGTGATCAGCGTGATCTGCCGCGACGCCGCCGGCTTCAAAGGCCCGGCGCTGCTGCAGAACATCCTCGAAAGCGGCCTGCGCTTTGGCGAGATGGATATTTTCCACCGTCACGAAAGCATGGCCGGTAACGGCGAAGTGCTGTTCTCGATGGCTAACGCGGTCAAGCCGGGCACTTTCGATCTGGACGATATCGACCTGTTCAGCACCCCGGCAGTGAGTTTCTTCCTCGGCTTGCCAGGCCCACGTCACCCGAAACAAGCGTTCGACGTGATGGTGGCCGCCGCCCGCAAGCTGTCCCAGGAACTCAACGGCGAGCTCAAGGACGACCAACGCAGCGTCCTCACGGCCCAGACCATCGAACACTACCGTCAGCGCATCGTCGAGTTCGAGCGTCGCGCCCTGACACAGAAACGCTGAGGTTCGATCTTAAGCGTTGTCTGTAGAATCCGTGCACTAACATATTGAGCAGCTTCGGCTGCTCTTTTGCTTTATGAGAGAACACCCATGACCGCCGCCCATACCCGCATCCTCGAACTGCGCGCTGAACTGGATCAGCACAACTACCGTTACCACGTCCTCGACGAGCCGAGCATTCCGGACGCCGAGTACGACCGGTTGTTCCATGAGCTCAAGGCCCTTGAGGCCGAGCACCCGGAATGGGTGACACGTGATTCGCCGACGCAGCGGGTCGGCAGTGCGGCGTTGTCGGCGTTTACCCAGGTACGCCACGAAATTCCGATGCTCAGCCTGGGCAACGCCTTTGATGAAACCACCATGCTCGAGTTTGATCGCCGGGTCACCGAAGGCCTCGACCTGCCGGTGGGCGATCTGTTTGGCGGTGGCGCGGCGGTGGAATACAGCTGCGAGCCCAAGCTGGATGGCCTGGCGGTCAGCCTGTTGTATCAAGATGGCGAGCTGGTGCGCGGTGCTACCCGGGGTGATGGCACCACGGGTGAAGACATCAGCGTCAACGTGCGCACCGTGCGCAATATCCCGCTGAAGCTGCAGGGCACTGGCTGGCCCGCCACCCTGGAAGTGCGCGGAGAAGTGTTCATGTCCAAAGCCGGTTTCGAGCGGCTGAACGCCTCGCAGCTGGAAGTCGGCGGCAAGACCTTCGCCAACCCGCGCAATGCCGCGGCCGGCAGCCTGCGCCAGCTGGATTCGAAGATCACCGCCAGTCGCCCGCTGGAGTTTTGCTGCTATGGCATTGGCCAAGTGACCGCAGATATCAGCGACACCCATATCGGCAACTTGAAGCAGTTGCAGAAGTGGGGCATGCCGATCAGCCACGAGTTGAAGTTGGCCAAAGGCATCCAGGAATGCCTGGACTACTACCGCGATATCGGCGAGCGGCGTAACAGCCTGGGTTATGAAATCGACGGCGTGGTATTCAAGGTCAACAGCATCGCCTCGCAGCGTGAACTGGGCTTCCGCGCCCGCGAACCGCGTTGGGCGATCGCGCATAAATTCCCGGCCATGGAAGAGCTTACCGAGTTGCTCGACGTGGAGTTCCAGGTCGGCCGCACCGGCGCCGTGACGCCCGTGGCGCGGTTGAAACCGGTCAAAGTTGCGGGTGTCACCGTGTCCAACGCCACCTTGCACAACATGGACGAAGTCGCGCGTCTGGGCCTGATGATCGGCGACACCGTGATCATCCGCCGGGCCGGTGATGTGATCCCGCAAGTCGTTTCCGTCGTGCCCGAGCGCCGGCCGGAAAACGCCCGCGCGGTGCAGATTCCCGAGCGCTGCCCGGTGTGTGGTTCCCACGTGGAGCGCACGCAGCTGGTCAAGCGCAGCAAGGGCAAGGAAACCGTCAGCGAAGGCGCGGTGTACCGCTGCGTCGGGCGCCTGGCCTGTGGTGCGCAGCTCAAGCAGGCGATTATCCATTTCGTTTCGCGCCGCGCCATGGACATCGACGGTCTGGGCGACAAGACCATCGAGCAACTGGTGGATGAAAAGCTCATCGGTTCGCCGGCCGATCTCTACAAGCTCAAGTACGAGCAGGTCATCGACCTGGAAGGCTTTGCCGATATTTCCAGCAA
This sequence comes from Pseudomonas sp. M5A4_2d, assembly GCF_053345295.1. Lineage (NCBI taxonomy): Bacteria > Pseudomonadati > Pseudomonadota > Gammaproteobacteria > Pseudomonadales > Pseudomonadaceae > Pseudomonas > Pseudomonas sp. M5A4_2d. The sequence continues at coordinate 268,068 of NZ_JBKEZW010000001.1, forward strand.
GAAGCTGATCACCGCCATCGAAAACAGCAAGACGCCGACCCTGGCGCGCTTCATCTACGCGCTGGGTATTCCGGACGTAGGCGAGGAGACCGCCAAGGTGCTGGCGCGCTCGCTGGCGTCTCTGGAGCGGGTGCAGAAGGCGTTGCCGGAGGTGCTGACGTACTTGCCGGACGTGGGCCTGGAAGTGGCGCACGAGATTCACAGCTTCTTCGAAGACGGCCATAACCAGGACGTGATTGGTGCCCTGTTGTCACCGGACGAATGCGCGCTGCAATTGCAGGATCAGGGTGACCTGAGCGCCGAGTTTGCCGCCAGCACCACGCTGGGCGGCCTGCTCGACAAGCTGCACGTACCCAGCGTTGGCCCGGGTGCCGCACAGAAACTCGCGGACAAGTTCGGCTCCCTGGAAGGCGTGATCAAGGCCGACTGGCTGGATATGCGCCAGGCGCTGCCCGAGAAGCAGGCCAAGGCCGTGCGCGACTTTTTCGATAACCCCGACAATGCCCACCACGCCCTGGCCATCGAGCAGCAGCTCAAGGACTTTGGCATGCACTGGCAGAGCGAGAAGAAGGTGGTCGAAGGGTTGCCGGAGGCGGGGCATACCTGGGTGCTCACCGGCTCACTGGAGCTGATGAGCCGCGATGTGGCCAAGGACAAGCTCGAAAGCCTCGGCGCCAAGGTGGCCGGTTCGGTGTCGGCGAAAACGCACTGCGTGGTGGCTGGCCCGGGCGCCGGTTCTAAACTGGCCAAGGCCAGCGAACTGGGCCTGAAAGTGTTGGATGAGGAGGCATTTGTCGCGTTCCTGGCCAAGCACAACATTACGGTCTGATTTGGACTGAACGATCTCTTCCTGGCGATGCTCTAGTATTGGCAAGCACCCAGGGAGAGATCGCCATGTTCCGCTACTTCGAGCAACTCAGTTCGCGCATCGCCGCACCGTTCATGGCCGGATCCTCGCGCAACAGCAAGGTGTGGCAATGCCGCTGCGGCCAGGCGCTGTTCTTTCGCAACAGCCAGTGCCTGGCCTGTCAGGCGTTGCTGGGCTACCAACCGCAACAAAGCCGGTTGTCGTCTCTACAGCCCGGGCCCGTCGCCGACACCTGGCTACAGGACGATAACCTCGACGCCGGCGCCTTCCGCCGCTGCGCCAACCTCGACACTGCGGCCGCCTGCAATTGGCTGATTCCCGCCCACAGCACCGCACCGCTGTGCGTGGCGTGCAGCCTGAACCGCACCATTCCGGACCTTTCCGTGCCGGAAAACCCCGAACGCTGGCGCAAGGTAGAAACCGCCAAGCGCCGGCTGGTGGCACAACTGATCAGCCTGGGCCTGCAAGTCGTGCCAAAAAGCGTTGACGAAGACATCGGCCTGGCCTTCGACTTCGTCGGCATCGACCTGGAAGGCAACGCGCCCACCACCGGCCATGCCAACGGTCTGATCACCCTCGACATCAAGGAAGCCGACGACGCGCACCGCGAAAAAATCCGTGTGCAGATGCGTGAACCCTACCGCACCTTGCTCGGCCATTTTCGCCATGAAGTCGGCCATTACTACTGGGATCGACTGATCGCCAACAGCCACTGGCTTGAACCGTTTCGCAGCCTGTTCGGCGACGAGCGCGCCAGTTACGCCGAGGCGCTCGACCAGCACTACCAAAACGGCCCACGCCCCGACTGGCAGCAAACCTGCGTGAGTGCCTACGCCACCATGCACCCTTGGGAGGACTGGGCCGAAACCTGGGCCCATTACCTGCACATGATGGACGCCGTCGACACCGCGCTGGGCTTTGGCATGAGCGCCCGTGAGATGGACCTGGATTATCAACCGTTCCCGCTCACCACGCTCTACGACCCCGAGCACCCTGGCGGGCCGGCCTTCCTGTCGTTCGTCAACGCCTGGATCGAACTGGCCGGCATGCTCAACGAACTGTCGCGCAGCATGGGCCAGCCGGATTTTTATCCCTTTGTATTGCCGCCGGCAGTGATCGCCAAGCTGCACTTTATTCACCTGGTGATCCAGGAAGAGGGTGGCAGGGCCGATGACGTCCTGAAGGCACAATGATCAAAATGTGCGAGAGGCTTACTGCCAACAGCGTGGATCAGTCACCGGCCTGACTGGCTGGCAGACTGCTTTCGGAAGCAAGCCTCCTCCCACATGGGACAGGGGCGACGCTGAAGGTTATGGCAAGTGCTTGAGCCCCTTCATATTTTAATCCTGCACCAACGGTTGTAACTTCCGATGAGATCGGTACAATGGCGCTGCTTGCCGAGAGGCTAGCGTCGTTATGGTGACCCCATCGGTCCCCCCGCAACGATTACCCGTGAACCTGGTCAGAGCCGGAAGGCAGCAGCCACAGCGGGAACATTGTGTGCCGGGGTGTGGCTGGTGGGGTTGCCTCCATAACGCTCTTCCTTATTGTGTTCCTAAAGCTTCCAATTCTTTCCTGCTACCCAGCCTGATGATGGGGTGGCGATCTTCGCTATTCGCTTATTTTTATCCTCTTACGGCCTCAAAATCCCAAGACCCGATTGGCCTATTGGCTGACGAAGATTGCGACGCGTAATGGCTATTTGATGGCGTTTCTTCGTTTTAAAATATATGATTGCCTTTGGTTGTTGTGGAGCGGAAAAAGACCGATCTGAAACGGTGCTTTCAGTAGGTGTTCGCTATTTAGTCTTTAGTCTATGGCTGGAAGGTTTCTATGTCTCTTTGTATAGGGTTGGAGCAATTCTTTTCTGATATGTTTGTTTTTATTTTATCAATCCCCAGTAGCATACATGCCTTTGGTATTTTGTCTTCGAACTACGGCTCGCTCGTTGCAACACTCTTGGCGGCGACGGCATTATTTGCTGTAAAGGAGTTTTCCAACAATGCGTCGAAATGCTCAGGGGTTTTTTTTACGAAAAGTATAGTTGAATTGACGGAGTATAATCCGCATAAAGGGATGGAGGTTTTTCATACGTTTGTTCTTTTTTCTGATGGTTATATTGTCTCTGGTACCTCGGAAAAGACGGGTGATAATGATTTAAGAGGGGGGTGTGAATATGTTGGGGGCGGTAAAATTCGAGGAGTTGTAGCTGGTCGGATTGAAAGGAATTATATAAGGTCTAGTGTTATGAATTTGCATATAGTAGAGCAGGGTTTGAATAGGGAGATTACAACGTATATGTCGATACCTATGTCGCGATTTTCGCTTGGCAATTCGCCTATGTATGGAAAGTTTTATACTACAGCATCTAATTCGAAAGGAAGCGTCTTGTGTGGCAGAGAAAAATTCAACGAGCATCCATGTGGCTGCTCACCGCTCCGGTCTACATAGGAATAGGTTTTGTAAGATTTTTTTCTTACACTCCTGTTTTGAGAGATTTTGATTGCTGTAAAATTGTTGTTGAAGAAATGAGGTATAAGTTTGCATCAGATATCTCTGAGACGTTAATTTTAACATTATTTGTTGCGGAGGATCATCGGAATCACTCTCATTATGGGGTTGATCCGGTCGCGATTGTGCGAGCATTGGTTATGCGTTTTTTTTACGGAAAAAAACAAGGAGCCAGCACTGTAGAGCAGCAGTTGGTAAGAACAATTACTCAGCGCTATGAAAAAACGCCTAGGCGTAAAGTGCGAGAGCAGATGTTGGCTGTTATGTTGGGTGCGGAATTCAAAAAAACAGAATTGGCGGCGGCATATCTTAAGTTGGCTTACTATGGGGGGGGTCTTGTTGGGGGGCATGGAATTCGAAGGCTGCGAGTAGAGTGTTCTCAGTTTTCAGATGAAGCCATAGTCGCGCATTTAAAGTATCCTAGGCCTTTGGTTTATAGTGAGAGGTTGCGCGAAAAGCACAAGGATAGGATGAGGCATATTAGGCGTCTAATAAGTGGTGAGATTAAGTTGCTATTTCGTACTCTTTAGCCGGAGTTGAGCTGGGTTGTTATGAATGCTCTCAGAGGATATCTACCAATTCCACTCTAGAAATCGGTATTGGACTAAAATTCAACAACCACTAACCAAACGTCTCCCGCAGCAGCTCGGCAAACGCATCCCGCGCCAGGTGCCGTTGGGTGTCTGTGTGCCAGAACAGCAGGTTGTCCACGGCCTGCAACTCCTCGAACCGGTAGGACGTCAGCTGGTTCGCCTGCTCATAGCGGGCCAGGATGCCTTCCGGTGCCAGGGCCACGCCAATACCTGCGCTGACACAGCCGATGATCGTGCCCCAGCTGGCATAGCTGGCGATGCTTGGCTTGAAGTCATGGGGTTTGATCCAGTTTTCCAGCGCGGCGCGATACGGGCAGCCGGGTGGCCACACCAGCAGCGTGCGGCCCGCGAGGTCTTCGGCGCTGTTGATCGGCGCGCTGGACGCGCTGGCAATCAGCACCAGGCGCTCGCTGTAGACCACGCTGCGTTCGAGCTTGGCGCGTTTACCGCCGGAGGCGACCAACGCCACGTCGAGACGATGGTGTTGCAGGTCGTCCAGCAGTTGCGCCCAGGCGCCGGTGACCAGCTCAAGTGTGACGTCCGGGTAGCGGCGATGGTATTCCGCCAGCAATGGCGGCAGGCGGCCGCTGGCGCTGGACTCTACCGCGCCGATGCGCAAGGTGCCGCGCGGAATGGCGTTGGCATCGACCGCGCGTTTGGACTCGTCCACCAACGCTAGGATGCGCTCGCAGTAGTCCAGGAAAATTTCACCGGCGGCACTGATCGCCAGCCCACGGCCCGCACGAATAAACAGCGGCGTGCCCAACTCGCCTTCCAACTGCTTGATACGTGTGGTGATGTTGGAGGGTACGCAGTGCAATTGCAGAGCGGCCTGGGCCACGCTGCCGGTTTGCGCCACGGCTCGCACCATTTTCAGTTGGGCCAGTTCCATTGCTCAGTTCCAGTGATTTCAGAAGTCAGAAACGGTTAATTGTCCTACGCCTTGCCCAGGCCAAGACTGACGGCATTCCTTCTCAGTTTTGGGCGCCGTCGATGAATACCCCGTCATCCTTAAAGCTTACGCTAGTCATCGCCGGCGTCATCCTCTGTTGGGCTTACTCGCCGATTGGCGTGCACATGGGCCTGCACAGCTATAGCCCCGGTCAGTTGGCGTTGCTGCGATTCTTGATCGCGTCGGTATTCATGGCGGGTGTGGCCGTGGTGGTGGGCATTGCCCGCCCGCGTTTGCAGGATCTGCCGTGGCTGCTGGTGTTGGGGTTTTTCGGGGTGTTCCTGCACCACACCAGCCTCAATTATGGGCAGCAATGGGTGACGGCGGCGGCGTCCAGTGTGCTCGCGCAGTCGGCGCCGCTGTTCAGTGTGCTGATCGCGTTTTTTGGCTTGAAGGAGCGGGTCAGTGCCTGGCGTTGGGGCTGCGTGCTGTTGGGGTTGATCGGCGTGCTGGTGGTGATCTGGGGCGATCATGGCCTAGGGGGCATCGACCCGCGCGGTTTGCTGATTCTATTGGCGGCCGTCTCGTGGAGCGTGTACTTCGCCATCCAGAAACACTATGCCCACCGCTATAGCCCGCTGACCATGGCGTGCTACATGGTGTGGGCGGGCACGCTGATGCTTTGCGTGAACCTGCCGGGCTTGGCCAATGCCGTCGGGCAGGCGCCGTTGCCGGAAAACCTGGCGGTGCTGGTGTTGGGTATTTTTCCCAGTGCCCTGGCGTATCTGGCGTGGGGTTATGTGTTGAAACACATCGAGGTCAGCCGTGCCTCGGTGGCGATGTACCTGATTCCGCCGGTCGCCATGGTGATGGCCGCGACGTTGCTGGGCGAACACATTGCCGTGCAGGTAGTGCTGGGCGGCGTGATTGTGTTGGCCAGCGTCGCTGCCATCAGCCTGGAGGGCCGCTGGCGATCAGTCGCTCAGGCTGAACGCGCGCAGCCGGTGGCCATCAAGGTCCTGGGCGACAAAGGTGTAACCGAAGTCCAGGGTGGCCGGTGACTGGATGATCGTCGCGCCGCGCGCTACCCACTGAGCGTGCAGGGCGTCGACAGCGGCATGGTCGGGCAGGGAAAAGCCCACCTCGCCACCGCCGCCGGTGATCTGGGCCGCCGGCTCGACGGTGTGCCGCGACCACAACCCCAGCTTCACACCGTTGTCGAGGATGAACAGGGCAAACGTCGGGTTCAGCTCCACCGGGGGCTTGTCCAGCAGGCGGCTATAGAAGTTGGCGCTGGTGGCCGGGCTGTCTACGTACAGCAGGAAGTAATGGGCGACGGTGTTCATGCAGGCTCCTTGAGAACGGGCGGTTGAGTGAGGCCAGTCTAGGGGAGGGCCCTGTCAGTTCTTGTCAGGAGTCGGCAGCGGTTGCGCATTCTCGCCGGTGTACAGCTTGATGATGTCATCGATCTCCCCTGACATTTTCATCCGCAGCAGCGTGCGCAAGATCCGCTGCACCGGCACGTTCGGATCATTGCGCACGATGCAGCCCAGGCTTTGCTCGTCGATCACTGCGCCCTTGTGCAACTGCTGGCTCGCAGGCAGGTTGAGGTTGAAGCGGTCCAGGATCCAATCATTGATGACGGCGTATTTAAAGCGCCCGGCGACCAACTTTTGCAGCACGAGCGCCTCGCTGCGGGAATCGTCACGGGTCAGCTGGCCGCTGGCGAACAGCGGGTCGAGGACGGCATAACGGTAGTTAAGCACCGTGCCGATCGACTGGGGTGCCAGCTCACTCACGTGCACCGGTTGCGGCGCTGCAGGGCTGCTCGCCATCACATTGCGTTGCACCATCAGGGGTACGCTCCAGGTGTAGTCGCCGGACAGGTTATCGACCCAGTCCTGGGCGACATAGCAGCGCACGTCAATGTCGCCGTGCGCCATGGCACCGGCGATGCGGGCCCGGGCCAGTACGTGGAACTCGGCCGGGCGCCCGACCTGAGTGGCCAGGCTCAACATCAAGTCATACAAAATGCCCTGGGTGGGCCGGTTGTTTTCGACTTCGGCCATGGGCATTGCCCAACTGTCGGAAATCGAGAAGCGCAACGGCGCGGGTGCCGCGAGGCAGGTGAGGGAAATCATCCATAAAGCGCCCAGGATTCCGCGCATACACTCTCCGGGTTGAGGCCTTCGTGGGGCCAGTCACGCAAGCTTAGTCAGATTAGGCGAGCGTGCCGGATGCAATTTCCCCCTTGCTCCGCTAGCATTACCGGCTTCCGCTTCCCAGTTGCGACGGTTTTCGATGAGTTATCAGGTTCTTGCACGTAAATGGCGTCCGCGCTCGTTCCGCGAAATGGTCGGCCAGACCCATGTGCTCAAGGCTCTGATCAATGCCTTGGACAGCCAACGGCTGCACCACGCCTACCTGTTCACCGGTACGCGGGGGGTGGGCAAGACCACCATTGCGCGCATCATCGCCAAATGCCTGAACTGTGAAACCGGCATCACGTCGACGCCTTGCGGCACGTGTTCGGTGTGCCGGGAAATCGACGAAGGGCGTTTTGTCGACCTGATCGAAATCGACGCCGCGAGCCGCACCAAGGTCGAAGACACCCGCGAGTTGCTCGACAACGTGCAGTACGCGCCGAGCCGTGGCCGCTTCAAGGTCTACCTGATCGACGAAGTGCACATGCTGTCCAGTCATTCCTTCAACGCACTGTTGAAAACCCTGGAAGAGCCGCCGCCCTACGTAAAATTCATTCTGGCCACCACCGACCCGCAGAAACTTCCTGCAACGATTCTGTCGCGGTGCCTGCAGTTCTCCCTGAAAAACATGACCCCCGAGCGTGTGGTCGAGCATTTGACCCACGTGCTGGGCGTCGAGAACGTACCGTTCGAAGACGACGCACTGTGGCTGCTTGGCCGTGCTGCCGATGGTTCGATGCGCGATGCCATGAGCCTCACCGACCAGGCCATCGCCTTTGGTGAAGGCAAGGTCATGGCCGCCGATGTGCGTGCCATGCTCGGCACCCTCGACCACGGCCAGGTCTTCGACGTGCTGCACGCGCTGATCGAAGGTGATGCCAAGGCTTTGCTCGAAGCCGTGCGCCACTTGTCGGAGCAAGGGCCGGACTGGAACGGTGTGCTCTCGGAAATCCTCAATGTGCTGCACCGCGTCGCCATCGCCCAGGCCTTGCCTGAAGGTGTCGACAACGGCCATGGCGACCGCGACCGCGTATTGGCGCTGGCCCAGGCGTTGCCGGCCGAAGACGTACAGTTTTACTACCAGATGGGCCTGATCGGCCGTAGGGACTTGCCCTTGGCACCGGACCCGCGTGGTGGCTTTGAAATGGTCCTTCTGCGGATGCTGGCCTTCCGGCCCGCCGATACGGCAGACGCACCGAGACAGCCGCTAAAGCCAGTGGGGATCAGCCAGGCCACAGTTGATTCCGCCAAACCAGTGGCTGGCGCAGCGGTGGCCGCGCCAGTGGTTGCTGCGCCTGCGCCGGTTGCTCCGGCACCTGCGCCAGTGGTTGCCGCGCCCGTGGCCGAGCCAGCGCCGCAGCCTGCGCCTGTGATCGAGCCTGAGCCTGAGCCCGAACCCGCCCCGGTGGTCGACCTGCCCTGGAATGATCCGGTAGACGCCGAGCCTGAAGTCGAGCTACAGCCTGCCGTGGAGCCCGTACTGGAAACCACCGGCGAGCAGCCCGAGCTGACGCCGATGCCTGCACCGACGCCGGACAGTGTTGTGCCGGCCGCGCCCGAGTGGGTGTCTGCGCCGGTGCCCGAGCCGACTGTCGCCCAGGTCGACGCTGCAACTCCGGGTATCGACCTCGACGACGAGCCGCCACTGGACGAAGACTACATCGAGCCGGACATGGATTCGGCCTACAGCTACCTGGATGACCTAGCCAGCGAGCACACCGCCGACCCGGCGCCCGAGCCCGAGGCGGAACCCGCTGCGGCCCCGGCCACCGGCCTGGCGTTACAGTGGCTGGAACTGTTCCCGAAATTGCCGATCTCCGGCATGACCGGCAGCATCGCGGCCAACTGCACCTTGATCGCCATCGATGGCGACCATTGGCTGTTGCACCTGGACCCGGCCCACAGCGCGCTGTTCAACGCGACCCAGCAACGCCGGCTCAACGATGCGCTGAACCAGTACCATGAGCGCACGCTGACCATCGCCATCGAGTTGATCAAGCCCGAGCAGGAAACCCCGGCCCAGGCCGCGACACGCCGACGCATCAACCGTCAGCAAGAAGCGGAAAACTCCATCCAGGCTGATCCGCTCATCCAGCAAATGATGCAACAGTTTGGTGCGGTCGTGCGCCAAGATACTATTGAACCTGTCGACGCCCCGGTGCCCCAAGCGTCATAAAACCGGGCTACTTATTGATCCACGTACTTTTGAGGTGATTCCCATGATGAAAGGTGGCATGGCCGGCCTGATGAAGCAGGCGCAGCAGATGCAGGAAAAGATGGCCAAGATGCAGGAAGAACTGGCCAACGCCGAAGTCACCGGTAAGGCCGGTGGCGATATGGTCAGCGTGGTGATGACCGGTCGTCACGACATCAAGCGCGTGAGCATTGACCCAAGCGTGTTGCCAGGCGCCAGCGAAGATGACCTGGAAATGCTTGAGGCGCTGTTCGCGGCGGCCGTCAACGATGCCGTGCGCAAGATCGAAGCCAACAGCCAGGACAAAATGTCTGGCGTGACCGCCGGCATGCAACTGCCGCCGGGCATGAAGCTGCCGTTCTGATCGGTGAGCGTTTGCTTTAATAAAAATGCCAGGCATCCAGCCTGGCATTTTTGTTTGTGCCGTAATCGTCCGCTGGGCAGTAACGTCATGCCGCGAGGACGCACTGCGTTCAATATGAACCCTGGCGCGGCATATAGGGTCTGCACCCTATACCGATGAATTCGATAAAGGAGTTCCCTGATGTCTGAAGAACCGATTCTGAACCAGCGCGTCGTGCTGGTCTCGCGCCCTCAAGGCGCACCGACCCCGGAAAATTTCCGCCTGGAACGCGTGAACTTGCCCGAGTTGGCGGACGGCCAGGTGCTATTGAAAACGCTGTACCTGTCCCTCGATCCCTATATGCGTGGCCGCATGAGTGACGCACCGTCCTACGCCGCTCCGGTTGAAATCGACGAGGTTATGACCGGTGGCGCTGTCAGCCGTATCGAGCAATCGCGTAACCCGAAATTCGAAGTGGGTGACCTGGTAGTTGGTTCCACCGGCTGGCAGAGCCACAGCGTTTCCGATGGACAAAATCTGATCCCGGTGCCCAATGGCCTGGCGAGCCCGTCGATGGCACTGGGTGTGCTGGGCATGCCGGGTATGACCGCGTACATGGGCCTGATGGATATCGGTCAGCCCAAGGAAGGGGAAACCCTGGTGGTCGCCGCAGCGTCCGGCGCCGTCGGTTCGGTGGTGGGCCAGGTGGCCAAGCTCAAGGGCTTGCGGGTGGTGGGCATCGCAGGTGGCGCGGACAAATGTCGCTACGTGGTGGACGAGCTGGGTTTTGACGCGTGCATCGATCACAAGAGCGCCAATTTTGCCAATGAGCTGGCCCTGGCCTGCTCCAACGGCGTGGACATCTACTTCGAAAACGTCGGCGGCAAGGTGTTCGACGCGGTGTTGCCGTTGCTCAACCCCAAAGCGCGGGTTCCCCTGTGCGGCTTGATCGCCGGCTATAACGCCCATGAAGCCCCGAGTGGCCCTGACCGTCTGCCGGCGCTGCAACGCACCTTGCTGACCAAGCGCGTGCGCATCCAGGGCTTTATCGTGTTCGATGACTACGGTGATCGCCAGCCTGAATTCCTCAGCGCCATGGCGCCGTGGGTGCGTGATGGCAAGATCAAGTTCCGCGAAGACGTGGTCGAGGGCCTGGAGCAGGCGCCCGAAGCCTTTATTGGTTTGCTTGAAGGGCGCAACTTCGGCAAGTTGGTGGTGCGCGTCGCGCAGGATTGACCATTTGACGCTAATCCGGGGCGCGGGTATAAACCGCGTCTCGTTGTTTTGTCGGACCATTGCCCCATGAGCTTCAGCCCTCTGATTCGCCAACTGATCGACGCCCTGCGCACCTTGCCGGGTGTGGGTCAGAAAACCGCCCAGCGCATGGCGCTGCAACTGCTGGAGCGGGATCGCAGTGGCGGCACCCGGTTGGCCCAGGCCTTGAGCCAGGCCATGACCGGTGTGGGCCACTGCCGCCAGTGCCGCACCCTTACCGAAGAAGACCTCTGCCCGCAATGTGCCGACCCGCGCCGTGACGACACGTTGCTGTGCGTGGTGGAAGGGCCGATGGATGTGTACGCGGTCGAGCAGACCGGCTATCGCGGGCGCTACTTTGTGCTTAAAGGGCACCTCTCACCGCTGGATGGGCTGGGGCCGGAAGCCATCGGCATTCCGCAACTGGTGGCGCGCATTGAAGAGCAGGGCACCTTTACCGAGGTGATCCTGGCGACCAACCCGACGGTGGAAGGTGAGGCGACCGCGCATTACATCGCCCAGTTGTTGAGCAATAAAGGCCTTGTGACGTCGCGTATCGCCCATGGTGTGCCGCTGGGTGGTGAGTTGGAGTTGGTCGATGGCGGCACGTTGGCGCATTCGTTTGCAGGTCGCAAACCGATCGCCCTTTAAAGACCATCACAGTTCAACATGTGGGAGCGGGCGGGCTCGCGAATGCGCTGGTTCAGTCAATACATCTGCTGACTGACACCCCATCGCAGGCAAGCCAGCTCCCACATTTGACTGGGTTCACACATCAAAATGTGGGAGGGGGCTTGCTCCCGAAGAGGCCCTCACAGTCACCAAAAATCCCCCCGCTATCGCAGGCAAGCCAGCTCCCACAGTGTTTTGTGAAATCCGCATAGCTTGATAACCAAGCAAGCGCTTGGTAATTTCGTTCCACCTCACCGTGGAGCTTGCCGATGTCTGCCTACCAGGACTACTTCGACCCCAGCCACCAATTGGTCCGCGACAGCGTGCGTCGTTTTGTCGAGCGCGAGATGTTGCCGGGCATCGAGCAATGGGAGGAGGCCGAAAGCTTCCCCCGTGAGCTGTACCTCAAGGCAGGCGCTGCGGGGATTCTCGGCATCGGTTACCCGGAGAGCCTGGGCGGCAGTCACGAAGGTGATCTGTTTGCCAAGGTTGCCGCCAGCGAAGAGTTGATGCGGTGTGGTTCCGGTGGTGTGGTGGCGGGGTTGGGTTCGCTGGATATCGGCCTGCCGCCCGTCGTCAAATGGGCGCGGCCCGAGGTGCGCGAACGTGTCGCGCCGCAGGTGTTGGCCGGCGAGAAGATCATCGCCCTGGCCGTTACCGAGCCCTGTGGTGGCTCCGATGTGGCCAACCTGCAAACCCGCGCTGTGCGTGATGGCGAGCATTACCGGGTGAGCGGCAGCAAAACCTTTATCACCAGCGGCATCCGTGCCGACTTCTACACCGTAGCCGTCCGCACCGGCGGGCCGGGCTTTGGCGGTATCAGCTTAGTGCTCATCGAAAAAGACACCCCCGGTTTCACGGTCGGCCAGCCGTTGAAGAAAATGGGCTGGTGGGCGTCGGACACGGCTGAGTTGTTCTTCGACGATTGCCAGGTGCCTGTGGGCAACCTGATCGGTGTCGAGAACATGGGCTTTGCCTGCATCATGGGCAATTTCCAAAGTGAACGCCTGGCCCTGGCGTTGATGGCCAATATGACCGCGCAGTTGGCGCTGGAGGAAAGCCTCAAGTGGGCCGCCCAGCGCGAAGCCTTTGGCAAGCCCATTGGTAAATTCCAGGTGCTCAAACATCGGCTGGCGGAGATGGCGACGGCGGTGGAGGTGTCGCGGGAATTCACGTATCGCCAGGCAGCGAAAATGGCTGCGGGCATGAGTGTGATCAAGGAGATCTCCATGGCCAAGAACCTCGCCACAGACACCGCCGATCGCGTTACCTACGACGCGGTGCAGATCCTCGGCGGCCAAGGTTACATGCGCGGCAGCCTGGTGGAGCGGCTATATCGTGACAACCGCATCCTGTCCATCGGCGGCGGTACCCGCGAAGTGATGAATGAAATCATCAGCAAGCAGATGGGGTTGTAAGGTGGGGGGTCTCACAGGCCCCATCGCGGGCAAGCCCGGCTCCCACAGGTGATCGCATACCAATGTGGGAGTCGGGCTTGCCCGCGATGAGGCCGGTTCAGGCAATGATTAACGTTCGGTCAACGCAAACTGCGTCAGGCAGAACGTCGGAATTCCCATGTCTTCCAGGCGCTGCGAGCCACCCAGCTCCGGCAGATCGATGATCGCCGCCGCTTCGAAGATGGTTGCGCCCATGCGCCGCACCAGATTGGCGGCAGCGATCAAGGTACCGCCGGTGGCAATCAAGTCATCGAACATCAGCACCGAGCCGCCTTCACACAGGCTGTCGGCGTGCACTTCGAGGAAGGCTTCGCCGTATTCGGTCTGGTAACCCTCGGCCAGCACGTCGGCCGGCAGCTTGCCCTGCTTGCGGAACAGGATCAGCGGTTTGTTCAGTTGGTAGGCGATGATCGAACCGATCAGAAACCCGCGTGCATCCATTGCGCCGATGTGGGTGAAGTCGGCCTCGACGTAGCGGTGGGCAAAGCTGTCTGCCACCAGCCGCAGGGCCCTGGGCGATTGGAACAGGGGCGTGATGTCACGAAAGATCACCCCAGGCTTGGGGAAGTCGATGACGGGGCGAATCAGGGATTTGATGTCGAACGAATCGAAGGTCATCGTCGAAGAGTCCTGAGGGCTGAAAACGGACTCGAAGTATACCTGCGGCCTCGCCGATTGGCGCAACCGCAAGCCTCTGCATCAACCTTCCAGCGAACCACCGGCCAGCGCACACAGCTGGATGGGGTCAAGGATATGCACTTCCTTGCCTTCGGCGGCAATCAATTCGTTCTGCTGGAAACGGGTGAACACGCGGGACACGGTTTCCACCGCGAGGCCCAGGTAATTGCCGATTTCATTGCGCGACATGCTCAGGCGGAACTGGTTGGCCGAGAACCCGCGGGCGCGGAAACGTGCCGACAAGTTGACCAGGAACGTGGCGATGCGCTCGTCGGCGGTTTTTTTCGACAGCAGCAACATCATCTGTTGATCGTCACGAATCTCGCGGCTCATCACGCGCATCAACTGGCGACGCAGTTGCGGCAATTGCAGAGCCAACTCATCCAGGCGTTCGAAGGGGATTTCGCAGACTGATGTCGTCTCCAGCGCCTGGGCCGACACAGGATGAATCTCGGTGTCCATGCCGGACAGCCCGACCAGCTCGCTGGGCAGGTGGAAACCGGTGATCTGCTCTTCGCCGCCGTCGCTCAGGCTGAACGTCTTCAACGCTCCCGAACGTACTGCATAAACGGAATCGAATTTGTCGCCCTGGCGAAACAGAAACTCGCCTTTTTTCAGCGGGCGACCGCGTTTAACGATTTCGTCCAGCGCTTCCATGTCTTCCAAATTCAATGAAAGTGGCAGGCATAGCGGGGCCAGGCTGCAATCCTTGCAGTGAGTCTGGCTGTGAGCGCGCAGTTTGACAGGCTCGGACATTTCTTAAATCCTTGTGGGAAAACACACATAAGACGTAAGGGTAACGCACTGGGGGGCAGTGAGGCCAGCGTGTGCAAAAAAGCAGCAACGGTATAAAGGTTTGTGTATCAGCGCCGATACATGCAGATATCTCCATGAGCCGGAGCTCAGATCATGTCAGTCAGTACGATCCAAAACCCGACTATCAACGTGGCGGCGGTATCGGTTTGGAAGTCCGCCGATGCGGCGAAGGATAAAGACGCCACCACCAAGGCGCCAACCGAAGCCAAGGCTGCTGAGCCTGCGGCCACCGCAAGCGTGAAGGTCGTCATTTCCGGTGCGGGGATGGACGCATCGAAGGCCGAGCAATCGTCCAACAGCGATATTGACAACAGCAGCTTGAGCGACAGCGTCAAGCAACTGTTGAAAATGATCCGCCAACTGAAAAAGCAGCTTGCCGAGAAAATGGCCGAGCTTTCCGCGGCCATGGCTGACACTTCCATGAGCCCCGAAGCGCGGCAGGCCAAGATAGCCAGACTGCAGGGAGATGTGATGACATTGCAGGCTGGCTTGACCACGGCCCAGACACAGTTGGGCAAGTCCATGAAGGGCGAGCCGCCAGCGGCTCAGTTGGAAGCCATGAGCCTGGCGATGAAGTAACGGCGCTCAGATCACCCGCGAGAATCGTTGCCTGTTCTGGTGCTCCAGGTAGGCATCGAACACCATGCACACCGAGCGCACCAACAATCGCCCGGCGGGCAGTACGTGAATGCCACGGGCGTCCAGTTCAATCAGGCCGTCTGCGGCCATCGTCTCCAGTTGCGGCCATAGCTCGTCGAAATAACCTCGAAAATCGATGTTGAAAGCCTGTTCGATCCGCTCGAACCCCAGGCTGAAATTGCAGATCAACTGCTGAATCACCTCCCGCCGTAATCGATCATCCGTGGTGCAGACCAAGCCACGGCTGGTCGCCAGCTGCGCGCCGGCCAGCGCGTTCTGGTAGTGGTTGAGGTCGCTGCTGTTCTGGCAGTACAAGTCACCGATCTGGCTGATTGCCGATACGCCCAACCCAATCAGGTCGCAATGCCCGTGGGTGGTATAGCCCTGGAAATTGCGTTGCAGCCTACCTTCTTCCTGGGCAACGGCCAGTTCGTCATCCGGCAGGGCGAAGTGGTCCATGCCGATGTAGCGATAGCCCGCCCGGGTCAACTGCTCGATGGTGGTTTGCAGCATCAGCAGTTTTTCTGCCGGGGAGGGCAGGTCGTCGGCGTTGATCCGCCGCTGAGGCATGAAACGCTCCGGCAGGTGTGCGTAGTTGAACACCGACAGGCGATCCGGCTGCAGGCCGATGACTTCTTCGACGGTGCGCGCGAAGTTCAACGGCGACTGCTTGGGCAGGCCGTAGATCAGGTCGACATTGATCGAGCGAAATTGCAGGGTGCGCGCCGCATCAATCACTGCGCGGGTTTCTTCCAGACTTTGCAGGCGGTTGACCGCCCGTTGCACCTCGGGGTCGAGGTCTTGCAGGCCAATGCTCACGCGGTTGAAGCCCAATTCACGCAGCAGGCCCATGGTCGCCCAGTCGGCTTCACGCGGGTCGATTTCGATGCCGTAGTCGCCGGAGTCGTCATCGAGCAAATTGAAATGCTGGCGCAGGCTTGTCATTACCTGGCGCAGTTCGTCGTGGCTGAGAAAGGTCGGGGTGCCGCCGCCAAAGTGCAGTTGCTCCACCGGCTGTTTCGGGTCGAGGTGGCAGGCCACCAGCTGGATTTCCTGTTCCAGTCGTTGCAGATAGGCCTGGGCGCGGCCACGGTCCTTGGTGATGACCTTGTTACAGGCGCAGTAGTAGCAAATGTTCGCGCAGAACGGCACATGCACATACAGCGACAGCGGGCGCACGGCCTTGCGGCTGTCGCGCAGGGCGTGGAGCAGGTCGAAGGTGCCGACCTGGCTGTCGAATTGTACGGCGGTGGGGTAGGACGTGTAGCGCGGCCCCGCCAAGTCGTAACGGTGAATCAGATCTGTGTCCCAACGAATGGCGTCGAGCATGCGGGTGGTCCCCCGGATAGGCTAGTGGACCGAGTCTAGGGGCATGGCCGCAATGGCATGTTGACTTGTATCAACGGGGAGCGGCGCTATGCCACATGGGCGTTTAGTGGCCCATCAACCAGTGCTGATGCGGACCGGGCAGCGTCCAGACACCGAAGAAAATCACCAATAACCCCCCGGCCACGCGCACGCTGCGTTTGCGCAGCAACGCCGTGACACGTTCGGCCGCCAGCCCGGTGGCGAGCAACACCGGCCAGGTGCCCAGCCCGAAAGCCAGCATCAGCCATGCACTGTCCAGCGCATTTCCCTGGCTCGCGGCCCACAGCAGGGTGCTGTAGACCAACCCACACGGCAACCAGCCCCATAGCGCCCCCAGCAGCAAAGCTCGGGGCAGGCTGGACACTGGCAGCAAACGGTTGGCGACGGGTTGCAGGTAGCGCCACAGGCCGCGCCCGAGGCTTTCGATTCGGGTGAGGCCGCTCCACCAGCCGGCCAGGTATAACCCCATGCTGATCAGCAGCAACCCGGCAAGCACGCGCATGAACATCGCCGCCGGGCTGTTGGCCACCGCCCAGCCGGCCAGGCCAATCAATAACCCTGCGGTGGCATAGCTGAGCACTCTGCCGAGGTTGTACGCCAGCAGCAGGCGAAAGCGGCGGCTGCGTTGCTCTTTTGGAATGGCCAGGGTCAACGCTCCCATCAGCCCGCCGCACATGCCCAGGCAATGGCCGCCGCCGAGCAGTCCGAGGATCAGCGCGGAGACCAGCAGCGGCGCCAGCTCAAGCATGGGGTGGTTCTTTTGGCGCGGGCGGTTGCTCGGGCCCGTTGGCTTCGTCGACGGCGGCCAGGTGGTTCGGGTCCTGGTCGTCGAACAGCACGCTGTGAGCCGGGCCGTCGAGGTCGTCGTACTGGCCGCTGTCCACCGCCCAGAAGAAGATGTAAATGGCTACGCCTACTAACAGCAGCGCCGCCGGAATCATCACGTATAGAGCTGGCATCTGCACTCCATGCCTGTGCGGCTCAAGCCGGCAGCGGGCGGGTTACTAAGGCGGCGCTTTTAGCCTGCGCGCTCGGCAGGCGAGTCAGGCGCAAGGCGTTGAGCACCACGGTCAACGAGCTGAGGGACATGCCGATCGCCGCCCAGATCGGGGTGATCCAGCCGAGGGCGGCAAACGGCAGCATAAGGCCATTGTACAGCCCGGCCCACAACAGGTTTTCGATGATTACCCGGCGTGTGCGCCGCGCGAGGGTAAACGCCTGCACCAGCGCGTCGAGGCGGTTGGACAGCAGCACAGCATCGGCGCTGGTTTTAGCCAGGTCCGTGGCCGAGCCCATTGCCACACTGATATCGGCGGCGGCGAGCACGGGCACATCATTGACGCCATCGCCGAGCATCAGCACCTTGCGGCCATCCCTGTGCAGTTGTTGCAGCACCTGCAGCTTGTCGTCGGGACGCAGGCCGCCATGGGCTTCGTCGATGCCCAGCTCCAGCGCGACACTGGCAACCATCGGCGAGCTGTCGCCCGACAACAGCAGCGTGCGCCAGCCCCGCGCCTTGCACGCGGCCAGCAGTGCTGGCGCGTCACTGCGCAGGCGGTCGTCCAGCACGAACCAGGCGAGGGCGCCAGTACGGTCGCCCAGCAGCAGCCATTGGCCAGCCTCATCCGGCGAATCGGGAATCGGGCAGCCACTCAATTCGCAGACAAAACCGGGCTGGCCGATGCGCAACCGGCGTTCGCCTACGCGACCCTCCAGGCCGAGCCCCGGGGCGCTGAGGACTTCATCGGCGGCCAGCGGCGCTCGGCCGAAAGCCCGGGCAATCGGGTGCTCGGAGCGGTTTTCCAGGGCGGCGGCGAGGCTCAGGCATTCATCACTGTTCAGTGCGCTCAAGGGGCGGATCGCGCGTAACGCCAAGCGGCCTTCGGTCAGCGTACCGGTCTTGTCGAAAATCACAGTGTCGATTTGATTCAAGCCTTCCAGCACATGGCCACGGGTCAACAGCAACCCGAGTTTGTGCAGAGTGCCGGTGGCGGCGGTGAGGGCGGTCGGTGTGGCCAGTGACAGCGCGCACGGGCAGGTCGCCACCAGCATCGCCAGCACGATCCAAAATGCCCGCGAGGCATCCAGTTCCCACCACACCAGGCCGATCAATACGGCGGCAATCAGTGAACACAACAGGAACCACTGCGCCGCACGGTCAGCGATTTGTGCCAGGCGCGGTTTCTCGGCCTGGGCGCGCTCCAGCAGGCGCACGATGGCGGACAGGCGCGTGTCATGGCCCAGGGCACGGACCTCGACGGTCAGTGCGCCTTCGACGTTGAGCGTGCCGGCGGTGACTGCATCACCGCTGTGCCGAGGCTGAGGCAGGTACTCACCGGTGAGCAGGGATTCATCGATGCTGGACTGGCCGTCAAGAATCACTCCGTCCGCCGGCAGTACCGCGCCGGGATGCACCAGCACCCGGTCACCCAACGCCAGTTCACTGAGCAGGATGCGTTCGCTCTGGCCGTCAGCGTTGAGGCGTAGGCAGGAGGCGGGTAACAGGTTGACCAATTGCGCGGTGGCGGCGGCCGTGCGTTCCCGCGCCCGGCGCTCAAGATAGCGGCCGGCCAGCAGGAACAGCGCGAACATGCCCACCGCGTCGAAGTACAACTCGCCAACGCCGGTGATGGCCGTCCAGATACCCGCGAAATAGGCGCCGCCAATCGCCAGGGATACCGACACATCCATGGTCAGGTGGCGCGTGCGCATGTCGCGCAGGGCGCCCTTGAAAAACGGCGCACAGCTGTAGAACACGATGGGTGTAGTAAGAAACATCGCCACCCAGCGCAGGATCACGTGCAGCTCCGGGCTCAGGTCGATATTGAATTCCGGCCAGGTGGCCATGGTCGCCATCATCGCCTGGAACCACAGCAACCCCGCCACGCCCAGTTGGCGCAAAGCCAGGCGATTTTCGCCGGCCAGTTGCTCGGCAGCGCGATCAGCCTGGTAAGGATGGGCGGCATAGCCGATATGGCGCAGCTCAGCGAGCAGTTGGCTCAACGGCAATTGCCCGTCGGCCCAGCGCACCTGCAGGCGATGGTTGGACAGGTTCAACCGTGCCTCGGCCACCGCGGGCAGGCTGCGCAGGTGTTTCTCGATCAGCCAGCCGCAGGCAGCGCAGCTGATGCCTTCCATCAGCAGCGTGGTTTCGGCGAGCTCGCCGTCGTGGCGCACAAAAGGCTTTTGCACATCGGCGCGGTCGTACAGAGCCAACTCGTCCACCAGCTGCACTGGCAGCGCCTCGGGGTTGGCCGAGGCTTCACTGCGGTGCTGGTAATAGCTTTCCAGGCCGCCGGCCACGATGGCTTCGGCCACCGCCTGGCAGCCTGGGCAGCACAGTTCGCGACGTTCGCCGAGGATCACGGCGGTAAACCGGCTACCGGGAGGGACGGGCAGGGCGCAGTGGTAGCAGGGAATCGGGCTGGTCATGATTTGGATCTTTGATGGCTGGGAGGGCCTCATCGCGGGCAAACCCGGCGCCCACATTGGATCATGGTGTCCTTGTGGGAGCGGGCTGGCCCGCGATGCGCGAAGCGCAGGTTGCTTACTTTTTCAGGTCTTCCGCACCTTGCAACGGCTCATCCCCCAGCAGCAAGTCCTTATCGTGGCTGACCTGTTCTTCTTCAAACAGGCGCCAGGTCTTGTCGCCTTCCACACCCAGCAGTTCCACGAAGCGTCGGCCTTCGACCTTGTCGGTAACCTGGCCGACGTAGCGGCCGGGCTCGCTGTCGCTGCGGGCCAGGTTGATCTTGCGGTCCTTTTCCGGCTGGGTCGGGGAAATCAGGTTCAGCTCCAGGGTATTCGGGTTGCTGTTGCCGGTGAGGTGCAACTCGACTTCACCGGTCAGTTCGTCCAGGTGCACATTGGCCCGCAGTTGCAGGGTCTGGGCCAGCAGTTCACGGTCCAGGGAGCGGTTGATACCCTTGCCGGCTTCGTAGTAGTTGTCGTTAACCAGGTTGTCCGGGTTTTTCACCGCAATGGTCACCATGGACAAGGTCAAGGTCACCGAGCAGGTCAGGATCCCAATGATGATCCAGGGCCAGAGGTGCTTGTACCAAGGGCTTGCGGCAGTAGCTACGGGCATTGTTGTGCTCTCTAGTTAGCGAACTTTATGTTTAACGGACTTGTGGGCCGATGAATCGGCTCTTGGCTTCAATGTGGACGCTGTCGTCATCGGCATCCTTGAGGATGAATTTCACCTCGTTGGTACTCGATGGCAGTTGCTCCGGCGCGCTGGACAGCTCCACCGGCATGCTGAAAATTTCTCCGGCGGCGACCTTGATTTCGCGTCGGCCTTGCAGCTTGAGGTCCGGCAGGCCCGAGGCGTCGAGCACGTAGGTGTGGTCGCGCTGGTCCTTGTTCATGATTTTCAGGCTGTAGACGTTTTCGATGCGCCCTTCAGCGTTTTCCCGGTACAGCACGCGGTCCTTGCTGACGTCGAACCCCACCAGCGCGCGCATGAAAAATGCGCCGGCCAACAGGCTGATCATTGCCAGCAACACCAGGGCATACCCAATCAGGCGCGGGCGCAACTTATGGGTTTTCTGCCCGGACAGGTTGTGCTCGGTGGTGTAGCTGATCAGGCCGCGCGGGTAATCCATCTTGTCCATGATGTTGTCGCAAGCGTCGATACACGCGGCGCAGCCGATGCACTCGATTTGCAGGCCGTCGCGGATGTCGATACCGGTGGGGCACACCTGCACGCACATGGTGCAATCGATGCAATCCCCCAGACCCTCGGCCTTGTAGTCGATGCCTTTCTTGCGTGGGCCACGCTCTTCGCCACGGCGCGGGTCGTAGGACACGATCAGGGTGTCTTTATCGAACATCACACTCTGGAACCGCGCGTACGGGCACATGTAGATGCACACCTGTTCGCGTAGCCAGCCGGCATTGCCATAGGTGGCAAGGGTAAAGAAACCGACCCAGAAATACGACCAGCCATCGGCCTGGCCGGTGAAGAAATCAAACACCAGTTCGCGGATCGGCGAGAAGTAGCCGACGAAGGTCATGCCGGTGACAAAACCGATCAACAGCCACAGCGTGTGCTTGCTGAATTTGCGCAGGAATTTGTTGGCGCCCATTGGCGCTTTATCCAGTTTGATACGCTGGTTACGGTCGCCTTCGGTGACCTTTTCGCACCACATGAAGATCCACGTCCACACGCTTTGCGGGCAGGTATACCCACACCAGATGCGCCCGGCATACACGGTGATAAAGAACAGGCCAAAGGCGGCAACGATAAGAATGCCCGAGAGCAGGATGAAATCCTGGGGCCAGAAGGTCGCGCCAAAAATGAAGAATTTACGCTCCGGCAGGTTCCACCAAACGGCCTGGTGGCCACCCCAATTCAGCCACACGGTGCCGAAGTAGAGCAGGAACAAACCGGCACCACCGAGCATGCGCAAATTGCGGAACAGGCCGGTGAAGGCGCGGGTGTAGATTTTCTCTCGCGGCGCATAGAGGTCGACCGTGTTGCTGGCGTTTTTGGCAGGCGGGGTAACGTCGTTTACCGGTATCTGGTTGCTCATCATTGCATCCCACGGCGGTGGAGATTTGCCTCGGCCAGTACGTGCCAACCGGGGTCAAAAATAGGGTCTTGCAGTGGCGTAATGATACGCCTCCGGTCCTGCTCAAAGGGTGCGACCTTTGGTCGCGTTGGGGGAAATCAATTGATGGTGTACGTGATCTGGATCAATTGACTTGGCAAGTATGGACGGTTTTGGCGGTTGTGGTGGTCGTACGAGTCTTAAAGCCCTCCACCCAAGAGACCGAGGTCTAACAACAAACAGTTCGAATGTGGGAGCGGGTTTGCTCGCGAATTCGCGGTGTCAGTCACCTTATTCATTACTGACACACTGCATTCGCAAGCAAGCCCGCTCCCACACTGGATCTGTGGTGTGTGCAGAAAAAAGGCCCTGTCAGCGACGGCTGACAGAGCCTCCTTCTATTGGCGTCTGCCTTACTGCGCTTCAGCCTGCTTATCGCCATGGGACAGGCTGTAAACATACGCTGCCAGCAAGTGCACTTTGTCATTGCCTTGCAACAGTTCCTGCGCAGGCATCTGGCCCTGGCGGCCATAACGGATGGTCTGCTGCAGTTGCGCAAAGCTCGAACCGTAGATGAATGCACCCGGGTGGGTCAGGTCCGGCGCGCCCATGGCCGGGGTGCCTTTGCCCGCAGGGCCGTGGCAGGCCACGCAGTTGGCGGCGAAGAGTTTCGCGCCGTTGGCGACGTCGGCCTTGGCGCCTTCGGGCAGTTTGCGGCCGTCGAGGTTGGTCACCACAAAGCCTGCCACGTCGGCCACGCCTTGCTCGCCGATGACTTCGGCCCAGGCCGGCATCACTGCATGGCGGCCTTTCATGATGGTTTCCTTGATGGTGGCGGGCTCGCCGCCCCAGCGCCAGTCGGCGTCGGTCAGGTTAGGGAAGCCGTAGGCACCCTTGGCATCGGAACCGTGGCATACCGAGCAGTTGGAGGCGAACAGGCGGCCACCCATCTTCAAGGCTTGCGGGTCTTTGGCGACGTCTTCGATCGGCATTGAGGCGAACTTGGCGAAGATCGGCCCGAACTTGGCGTCCGACTTGGCCATTTCCTTTTCCCATTCGTGCACGCCGGTCCAGCCGGTCTGGCCATTGGCGAACGGGGTTTGTTTGTCGTTGTCGAGGTAGTTGTAGCCCGGCAGCAAGCCCTTCCAGTTACCCAGGCCGGGGTACAGCGCCAGGTAGCCAAGGGCAAAGATGATGGTGCCGACGAACAGCATGAACCACCATTTCGGCAACGGGTTGTCATACTCCTCGATGCCGTCGAACGAGTGGCCGACTGTCTCGTCTGTTTGCTCGGCGCGCTGCCCCCTGCGGGTCGACAGCAGCAACCAGGTCAGGGCGAAAATGGTACCCAGACTGAGGACTGTGACGTACAGACTCCAGAACGTAGTCATTCTTTGTTACTCCTAGACGCTTGCTCGACGTGCTTGATGGCTTCGGGATCATCTGCAAAGGGCAGCATGGTCGCGTCGTCAAACTCCGACTTGCGCCGTGGGCTGAACACCCACAACGCCAGGCCGATAAAGGCCACCATCACGACAACGGTGCCCAGGCCTCGAATCATCCCGATATCCATGAAGATCACCGTTTGCTTTTGATGATGGTGCCAAGGCCTTGCAGGTAGGCCACCAGTGCGTCCATTTCGGTCTTGCCCTTCACGGCGGCGGCTGCACCGGCGATGTCTTCATCGGTGTAGGGCACGCCCAAGGTGCGCAGGACTTCGAGTTTCTTCGCGGTGTCCTTGCCGTCGAGCTTGTTTTCCACGAGGAACGGATACGCTGGCATTTTCGACTCAGGCACCACGTTGCGCGGGTTGTACAAGTGCGCACGCTGCCAGTCATCGGAGTAACGACCGCCGACGCGGGCCAGGTCCGGGCCGGTACGCTTGGAGCCCCACAGGAACGGGTGGTCCCAGACGCTTTCACCGGCAACCGAGTAGTGGCCGTAACGTTCGGTTTCGGCGCGGAACGGACGGATCATTTGCGAATGGCAACCCACACAGCCGTTGGCGATGAACACGTCACGGCCTTCAACTTCAAGCGCGGGGCGCGGTTTCATGCCTTCGACCGGCTTGTTGGTCACGTCCTGGAAAAACAGCGGAACGATCTGGGTCAGGCCGCCGATGCTCACGGCGATTACCATGAAGAAGGCCAGCAGGCCGATGTTCTTCTCGACTACTTCATGCTTCATCAGTGAGCTCCCACAACGGCGATCTTGGTGGCGGCTTCGGCTTCTACCGGGTCGGAAGCACGCACGGTGCGCCAGACGTTGTAGGCCATGAACAGCATGCCGCTGGCAAAGAACGCACCGCCGATGGCGCGGACGATGTAGCCCGGGTGGCTGGCTTGCAGCGCTTCGACGAAGGAGTAAGTGAGGGTGCCGTCATCGTTGATCGCACGCCACATCAGGCCCTGGGTGATGCCGTTGACCCACATCGAGGCGATGTAGAGCACGGTGCCGATGGTGGCCAGCCAGAAGTGGGTGTTGATCAGCCCGACGCTGTGCATCTGCGCACGGCCGAACAGTTTGGGGATCATGTGATACAGCGCGCCGATGGAGATCATCGCCACCCAGCCGAGGGCGCCGGCGTGTACGTGGCCGATGGTCCAGTCGGTGTAGTGGGACAGGGAGTTGACGGTCTTGATCGCCATCATCGGCCCTTCGAAGGTCGACATGCCGTAGAACGCCAGCGACACCACCAGAAAGCGCAGGATCGGGTCGGTGCGCAGCTTATGCCAGGCGCCCGACAGGGTCATCATGCCGTTGATCATGCCGCCCCAGCTCGGGGCCAGCAGAATGATCGACATCGCCATGCCCAGCGATTGCGCCCAGTCCGGCAGCGCGGTGTAGTGCAGGTGGTGAGGACCGGCCCAGATGTACAGGGTGATCAACGCCCAGAAGTGCACGATAGAGAGGCGATACGAGTAAATGGGGCGCTCGGCCTGTTTCGGCACGAAGTAGTACATCATCCCCAGGAAACCGGTGGTGAGGAAGAATCCTACGGCGTTGTGGCCATACCACCACTGGATCATCGCGTCCGTCGCACCGGCATACGCCGAGTAGGACTTGAACAGGCTGACCGGCAGGGACGCGTGGTTGACGATGTGCAGCATCGCCGTCACCAGGATGAAGGCACCGTAGAACCAGTTACCGACATAGATGTGCTTGGTCTTGCGCTTGACGATGGTGCCGAAGAACACCACGGCGTAGGTCACCCAGACGATGGCCAGCAAAATGGCGATCGGCCATTCCAGCTCGGCGTATTCCTTGGTGGTGGTGTAGCCCAGCGGCAGGGTCACGACCGCACCGACGATGACGGCTTGCCAACCCCAGAAGGTGAAGGCCGCGAGGCCGTCGGAGATCAGTCGCGTCTGGCAGGTTCGCTGCACGACATAGTAGGAAGTGGCAAATAACGCACAGCCACCGAAGGCAAAAATCACCAGGTTGGTGTGCAGCGGGCGCAGGCGGCCGAAGGTCGTCCATGGCAAACCGAAATTCAATTCCGGCCAAACCAGTTGCGAGGCGATAAACACCCCGAGCCCCATGCCAAGGATCCCCCAGACCACCGTCATGATGGCGAACTGGCGGACTACCTTATAGTTATAAGCAGTCGGACTGATTGCTGTGCTCATTCTAAGGTTCCACGGTTTAGGTTTTTTTATAGGTATAAAACGGCCGCAAGTATGTAGAAAGCGAGGGGCCATTGCAACGCAATGGCTGACCTGTATCAATGCGTTCCACGCCAGATTCTGCGCCCTTTCCATGTTTTGCGTAAGGACAAAATCGGAAATAGAAAGCTGATCGAGTGGACAGGAAATATTATTGCTGGCGGGGACTTGTAACTTGGTGTGTGTAAACACGCTCTCGAGGTGACGAGTGGTCAGTGGCACGATAGCCGGCCACTGCCAGCCTTTGCGCCTGTCACCCTGCAAAAATGTTCAACCCATCGAGTGCAAATCGGCCATCGACCGGTCAATACCGATCCACTGTGGGAACAAGCGTAGACCCGAATGGCAGGAGGGGAAAGTTGGGGTGGGGAAGGGTGCGACACTTGGTCGCGTAAAACAGTAGAGCTGCCGCCCCGAATGGGTGCGGCAGTCAAAGGTTACTGAGCCTGGCTTTCTGGCATTGCGCCATCAGCGTTGTGGGACAGGCTGTAAACATAGGCGGCGAGCAGGTGCACCTTCTCATTGCCTTGCAGTGCGTCCTGCGCCGGCATCTGGCCTTGGCGGCCATGGCGGATGGTCTGCTGCAACTGCGCCAGGCTGGTGCCGTAGATAAAGCCGGCAGGCTCGGTCAGGTTCGGCGCGCCCATGGCTTCCGTGCCGTGGCCTTGTGGCCCGTGGCACGCCACGCAGGTGGTGTTGAAGGCGGCTTGACCGGCCGCCAGATCCGCGGTGCTGTCAGCGGGTAATGGCAGCTTGGCCAGGTCGTGGCGCACAAAGGCGGCGACGTTTTTCACACCGTCCTCGCCCAGTATCTCGCCCCAGGCCGGCATCGCCGCGTGGCGACCATTCAGGATCGTGGTCTTGATCGCTTCAGCCGAGCCGCCCCAGCGCCAGAGGTTGTCCGCCAGGTTCGGAAAGCCATACGCGCCCTTGGCATCCGAGCCGTGGCACACCGCGCAGTTGGAGGCGAACAGGCGACCGCCCATCTTCAGCGCTTGCGGGTCCTTGGCGACTTCTTCTACCGGCATGGCGGCGAACTTGGCGAAGATCGGCCCGAACTTGGTATCGGCCTTGGCCATTTCCTTGTCCCATTCCTTGGCCGAGGTCCATCCGTCTTCATAGCCCGGCAACACGCCTTTCCAGTTGCCCAGGCCCGGGTAGAGGATCAGGTAGCCGACGGCAAACACCAAAGTGCCGGCGAACAGCATGAACCACCACTGGGGCAGCGGGTTGTCGTATTCCTCAATGCCGTCGAAGGCGTGGCCCATGGTCTGGTCGACGCTGCCCTTGGTCTCGCCCTTGCGGGTGCCGATCAACAGCCAGGTCAGGCCGATCAGGCTGCCGAGGGTCAGTACGCAGATCCATGTACTCCAGAAGGTAGTCATGGGCGAGTGCTCCTTGTTGCAGGCTCTTCTTGAGCGTCGGATGGGGAAGGTTCATCGGCGAAAGGCAGCAGGCGTGCCTGCTCGAACTCTTCATTGCGCCGGTTGTTGAACACCCACAGCGACAGGCCGATAAAGGCGATGGCGACCACCAGCGTGCCCAGGCCGCGGATGGTGCCCGCATCGAATTCAAATCCCATGGCTCACCTCTTGCTCTTGATGGCAGTGCCGAGCACTTGCAGGTAAGAAACCAGCGCGTCCATCTCGGTCTTGCCCTTGAGGCTGGCGACTGCACCGCTGATGTCTTCGTCGGTGTACGGCACGCCGAGCGTGCGCATTACGTGCAATTTGGTCTCGGTGTGGCTGCTGTCGACGGGGGCGGTGACCAGCCATGGATAGGCCGGCATTTTCGATTCCGGCACGACGTTGCGCGGGTTGTACAAGTGCGCGCGGTGCCAGTCATCCGAGTAGCGCGTGCCGACGCGCGCCAGGTCCGGCCCGGTGCGCTTGGAGCCCCACAGGAACGGGTGGTCCCATACGCTTTCGCCGGCGACCGAGTAGTGGCCGTAGCGTTCGGTCTCGGCGCGGAACGGGCGGATCATCTGCGAGTGGCACTGCACACAGCCTTCTCGGATGTAAATGTCGCGGCCTTCCAGTTGCAGCGCGGTGTAGGGCTTCATGCCTTCCACCGGTTTGTTGGTGACGTCCTGGAAGAACAGCGGGACGATCTGGGTCAGGCCGCCGATGCTCACGGCGAGCACCATCAGCAGCATCAGCAGGCCGACGTTCTTTTCAATCGTTTCGTGTTTCATCACTGACTCCTCAGGCCATCTGCGCAGCGGTGGCGTGTTCGGCGGTTTGGAGGGATGACGCCGAACGCACGGTGCGCCATGTGTTGTAAGCCATCAGCAACATGCCGCTGAGGAAGATCGCCCCGCCCACCAGTCGCACGATGAAGCCAGGGTGGCTGGCCACCAGGGTTTCGACGAAGGAGTAGGTCAACGTGCCGTCTTCGTTAATCGCACGCCACATCAGGCCCTGGGCGATGCCGTTGACCCACATCGAGGCGATGTAGAGCACGGTGCCGATAGTGGCCAGCCAGAAGTGCGCGTTGATCAGGCCGAGGCTGTACATCTGCTCGCGGCCGAAGACTTTCGGGATCATGTGGTAGAGCGCACCGATGGAGATCATCGCCACCCAACCGAGGGCGCCGGCGTGCACGTGGCCGATGGTCCAGTCGGTGTAGTGGGAGAGGGCGTTGACGGTCTTGATGGCCATCATCGGCCCTTCGAACGTCGACATGCCGTAGAAGGCCAGGGAGACGACCAAGAAGCGCAGGATCGGGTCGCTGCGCAACTTATGCCAGGCGCCCGACAGGGTCATCATGCCGTTGATCATGCCGCCCCAGCTCGGTGCCAGCAGTACCAGCGACATCACCATGCCCAGCGACTGTGCCCAGTCCGGCAGTGCGGTGTAGTGCAGGTGGTGTGGGCCGGCCCAGATGTACAGGGTGATCAGGGCCCAGAAGTGCACGATGGACAGGCGATAGGAGTACACCGGCCGCTCGGCCTGTTTCGGTACGAAGTAGTACATCATCCCGAGGAAGCCGGCGGTGAGGAAAAAGCCGACCGCGTTATGCCCATACCACCACTGCACCATGGCATCTGTCGCGCCGCCATAGGCCGAGTAGGACTTGGTCCAACTCACCGGCAGGGAGGCGTGGTTGACGATATGCAGGATGGCCACGGTGATGATAAACGCGCCGAAGAACCAGTTACCGACATAGATGTGCTTGGTCTTGCGCTTCATCACCGTGCCGAAAAACACGATGCCGTAGGCAACCCAGACAATGGCGATAAGAATAGCGATCGGCCATTCCAGCTCGGCGTATTCCTTGGAAGTGGTGTAGCCCAGCGGCAAGCTGATGGCCGCCAGCACAATCACCAATTGCCAGCCCCAGAAGCAGAACGCGGCAATTTTTGGTGCGAACAGCTGTGTCTGGCAGGTGCGTTGCACCGAGTAGAAGGAGCTGGCGAACAGTGCGCAGCCGCCGAAGGCGAAGATCACCGCGTTGGTGTGCAGCGGGCGCAAGCGGCCGAAGCTGGTCCAGGGCAAGTCGAAGTTGAGTGCAGGCCAAACCAATTGGGCGGCGAGAAAAACCCCGAGCCCCATGCCGACGATGCCCCACACCACCGTCATAATGGCGAATTGGCGGACCACCTTGTAGTTATAGGCGGTACTTAAAGTAGTGTTCATGGTTCCCCATCCACGGTTCAACCCAAGCAAATGCGGCACTTGGGCTGGAGTTATAGGCAGACTAAAAAGCGAGGCAAGCATGGGCAAAGAGCACAAGGCCAGTATTGACGGGGATCAATGGGCGCAGTGTGTGCGCGAGCATGGCTGGTTGTGGGATGCCGCGACCGGGTCTATCGCGCGTGCGCCGGTGACGCTGATCCTGGCTCATGGCGCGGGTGCGCCGATGGACTCATCCTTCATGAGCGACATGGCTGCACGCCTTGCCGGGCACGGCGTGAACGTATTGCGCTTCGAGTTCCCATACATGGCTCAGCGCCGGTTGGACGGTGGCAAACGCCCGCCGAACCCGGCGCCGAAACTGCTGGAAGCCTGGCATCAGGTGTATGCCGAGGTGCGACGTCATGTCGCTGGGAAATTGGCGGTTGGCGGCAAGTCCATGGGCGGGCGCATGGCCAGTATTTTGGCCGATGAGTTGGGCGCCGATGGGTTGGTGTGCCTGGGCTATCCGTTTTACGCGGTGGGCAAGCCGGAAAAGCCCCGGGTTGCGCATCTGGCCGGGCTGAAGACGCCGACGTTGATTGTGCAGGGTGAGCGCGATGCCTTGGGCAATCGAGCGGCGGTGGAGGGGTATGAGCTGTCGCCGAGCATCGAGGTGATGTGGCTGGTGGCAGGTGATCATGACTTGAAGCCGTTGAAGGCGTCGGGGTTTAGTCATGAGCAGCATTTGGAGGCTGCGGCGGTGAAAGTCGCTGAGTTTCTGGGTGCCTGTTAGGGCCCCTTCGCGAGCAAGCCCGCTCCCACATTTGGAATGCATTTCAAATGTGGGAGCGGGCTTGCTCGCGAAAGCGGTTTACCGGTTAAAACGCTCTACCAGCGAATACTGGGTATTGGCGGTATGCGTCAACTCTTCACTCAACTGAGCCGAGTTCATCGCCTGTTCCGAGGTCTGATCCGCCAACAGCGCAATCGTGCTGATGTTGCGGCTGATCTCTTCGGCCACCGCGCTTTGTTCCTCGGTGGCAGCGGCGATCTGGGTGGTCATGTCGGTGATATTGGCCACGGCCTCACTGATGCCAACCAACGCCTGATCCGCCTCCATCACCCGCGCCACACCTTCTTCGGCCTGGCGATGCCCGGCGTCCATGGTTTGCACCGCAGCGGCGGCGGTCTGCTGCAGCTTGGCGATCAGGGCATGGATCTGCCCGGTGGACTCAGCGGTGCGCTGTGCCAGTTGACGGACTTCGTCGGCCACCACCGCAAAACCACGGCCCATCTCACCGGCCCGCGCCGCTTCGATGGCAGCGTTCAGCGCCAGCAGGTTGGTCTGGTCGGCGATGCCTTTGATCACATCGACTACGCCGCCGATTTCATCGCTGTCCTTGGCCAATTGCGTAACGGTCACACCGGTTTCGCCCACGGCGACCGACAGACGCTGAATCGCCTCGCGGGTTTCCCCGGCGATGTCGCGGCCGCGACCGGTCAGGCGATTGGCTTCCTGAGTGGCGTCGGCGGTGCGCTGCACATGGCTGGCGACTTCCTGGGTGGTCGCCGCCATCTGGTTGACTGCGGTGGCCACCTGTTCGGTTTCTACACGCTGACGTTCCAGGCCGCTGGAGCTGTTGTGCGCCAGGGTGTTGGACTGCGCCGCCTGGTCGTTAAGGTGCTCGGCAGTGTCCTGCAAACGTGTAAGGCACGTCTTCAAACGCGCCTCCTGGCTGAGGATCGACATCTCCAGCCGCGCTTGTGCGCCACGGCTGTCGGTGTACATCTGCGCGATCAACGGGTCGGAAGTGGTCTGCTCAGCCAGGCGCAGCAAGCGCTTGAGGCCGCGCTGCTGCCAGCTCAGGCCCAGCAGGCCCAGCGGCACCGACAAACCCGCCGCAAGGGCAAAGCCCCAGTGGGAGTTGAGCGAAGCACCGATCATGAAGCTCAACTGGCTGACCAGAATAAACGGCAGCCAGTCTTGCAGCACCGGCAGCCATTTGTCCCGCTGAGGCACGGCCGACTTGCCCTGGTTGATGCGTTGATAGAGCGCTTCGGCCCGTCGGATCTGCTCGGCGGTGGGCTTGATGCGCACCGATTCGTAGCCGATCACCTGGTTGCCATCGAAGACCGGCGTCACGTAGGCGTTAACCCAGTAGTGATCGCCCGTCTTGCAGCGGTTCTTAACAATGCCCATCCATGGCAAGCCTTGTTTGAGCGTGGACCACATGTGCGCGAACACGGCCGGTGGCACATCCGGGTGACGCACCAGGTTGTGCGGGGCACGGATAAGCTCGTCGCGAGTGAACCCACTGATTTCGACGAAGGCGTCGTTGCAGTAGGTAATCACGCCTTTGGCGTCTGTGGTGGAGATCAACCGTTGCTGAGCGGGGAAGGTACGTTCGCGCTGGGTAACGGGTTGGTTATTACGCATGATTGTTCAATCCGCAAGGCTTTCATGGGTTGTCGGCCATTGCGGGCATTTATTTAACTTATTTTTGCAACAATCAGCCCGCCAGCATCGGGTAGGTAAACAACCCGAAGTGGAGCAGATTCAAGCCAAAGTGCGTGGCGATTGCTGCACCCAAGCCGCCAAAGCGATAGGCCAGCCCATATCCGACGCCTGCAATGCTCGCCAGCAGCACCCAATGCCAGCCTGCGCCCAGGTGCACCAGGCCGAATAACAGCGCGGCCAATAGCAGTGCCAGGTTCTCGCCGTAGGGCAGGTGTTTGAAGCGTTGGCTCAGGCCGCCCTGGATATAGCCACGAAACAGCGCCTCTTCGACCAGGGTCACCAGCAGCAGGTTATTCAGCACCCACAGCCACGCCTGTTCCGGCCATTTGGGTGCCCAGCTGATCATCCCCAGCAATGCGGCGCCACCCAAGGCCGCGACCGCCGTCAGGGTCACCGCCAGGGCGGCGACATAAATCGACAGGCGCAACGAACGCCGCGCCACAATCCATGGGCAAGCGAGCAGGAGCCAGAAGCCAATCAGCGGTTTGTCCTGGTTCAGGTACATCGAGAACGGCACCGAGTCCGGTGTAAGGCGCTCGGGCGCGATGCCGCGGCCGTTGTAGAAACCCGGCAGCCAGTGCATCGCCAGGCCCAATGCCAGCACCACGAACAATCCATGCCCGAGGTAGCGCGCCCAAGGGCTGCGTTGCTGGCGTACGGCGTACCCGGCGATCAGCAGCATGGCCACGGAGACCGCCGCCAGAATGCCCAATTGCCCGTAGGTCAAGGCCAGTACATAGCCAATGGAAAGAAGCACCAGGTACAGCCAGGGCAAAGCGATCATGTGAAATCCTTCAAAAAAACTGGCCGGCATTATAGCGACCGTGCTTGTTCGCAGGCATGAAAACTCTTCCACGCA
This sequence comes from Pseudomonas sp. M5A4_2d, assembly GCF_053345295.1. Classification (NCBI taxonomy): domain Bacteria; kingdom Pseudomonadati; phylum Pseudomonadota; class Gammaproteobacteria; order Pseudomonadales; family Pseudomonadaceae; genus Pseudomonas; species Pseudomonas sp. M5A4_2d. The sequence goes on from NZ_JBKEZW010000001.1 coordinate 300,768, forward strand.
CAGCGCCTTGTGGAAGTGATTGCATAACTGCAAGGCGGCTGGTTATAGTCGTCGCGTCCTTATCCCTTCAAAAAAGATCAGCACATGCCAGCTTCCCTGCGCATAGCGGTAGTCGATTCAGCGGTCAACGCTGTGGTCGTGCCGTGCGGGAATAAGCAGCCTGCGCAGATCAGTCACTACCCTCCACCTGTCAGTCGCACGCCGGTGTACGCAGTCGTATCACCGCCGGGTGTTGGCATTACGGGCTGATCAGCGAATCGCTGTGCCCTGTGCCCGCCTGAAAAAAACCTACTGAGTTTCAGCCTTGGCTGAATTGGCTTTTTTGCCTGATGACAGGTGGTAACCATGTCTGTTCTTTCGAAACAATCCGTGGCCGCGGCGGCCTCGACGAGCCTGTTTGTCCTGTTGTGGAGCAGCGGGGCGATTTTCTCCAAGTGGGGTCTGGCCCATGCTTCGCCCTTTGCCTTTCTGCTGATTCGTTTTGCCATCGCCCTGGCGGGGTTGGTGGTTCTGGTGCCGATCCTCAGGTTGAAACTGCCACGTCCCGGCAAGCCCCTGCTGTATGCGGCGGCGACGGGGCTGGTGCTGTTAGGCGCGTATCAGATTTTCTATCTGCTGGCGCTGGACCTTAAAGTCACGCCAGGGGTGATGGCCACCATCATGGGCGTGCAGCCGATACTCACGGTGGTACTGGTGGAGCGTCAGCGTTCGTTAAGCCGGATGTTCGGTCTTGGGCTGGGGCTGGCGGGATTGATCATGGTGGTCTATCAGGGCATTGGAGTGTCGGGCATGTCCCTGGCCGGGATGGTGTTCGGCTTGCTGGCGCTGGCGAGCATGACGTTCGGCTCGATCATGCAAAAGCGTATCACCGACAACCCTCTCGGCACGTTGCCCGTGCAGTACCTGGCGGGGTTGCTGTTGTGTACCGTGTTTGTGCCGTTCCAGCCTTTCCACTTTGAGCAAAGCGCCAGCTTTTACCTGCCGGTGCTGTGGATGGGGCTGGTGGTGTCGTTATTGGCGACGCTGCTGCTGTACCGTCTGATTGCGCGCGGCAATCTGGTGAATGTCACCAGTTTGTTCTATCTGGTGCCGGCGGTGACGGCGGTGATGGATTACCTGATCTTTGGCAATCGGCTCGCGCTGTTGAGCGTGCTGGGGATGGGGTTGATCATCATAGGGTTGGGGTTTGTGTTTCGTAGACGTTGAGTGTGGCGCTGAGCGCTGAATCAACCCTGACGGGAGCCCGCCAAAACGGGCGCCCGTCAGGCCTGCGATCTATTGTCGAGTGAGTGCAGCCGTCAGCGTCTGCGCCATGCTTTTCACATACTCGCGCAGTTCAGGCACTGCGGTGGCTTCCCAGTCGCGCGCCTGGAGGAAGGGGCCGACGTAATACAGCCGGTCTGACGGCACTGCATTGCAATCGAGCAGTGCGCCTGACGGTGCGATATCCATACCTGTTCCGAGTGCGTCAGGCACTAACAGCCCATCTGCACGCAGGGATTTGAGCAGGGGGTCGTCCAATTGGCGAAGGTCCAGTGCCGGCGTCGTGCAATTGATCACCGCTTTGACCTCCAACTGTTCCTCGGTGCTTGCGCCACGACGGCGTACCGACACGCTTACGCTCTGAGGATTGGACGCGTAGCCGACGATGCGCCCGGCCAGCAGCTTGAGCTGTCCGCTGGCAAGTTCTTCGTGCAGGCGGGCTCCCGGTTGGGGCGCGCAACGATGCCGATGGGCATCCCAGTAGGGGCGTATGTGCCGCAAGAATCGCCGGCGTTCATCGAGCGGCAATGCATGCCACAACTGCAGGGTGGCAGACCTCAACCCACCGATGATGTCGCGCCAGTCTCCTCCGGTTTGTGCGTGCAGCCTGACCGCATCACGGACTGCGCGCACGTAATGACGCACCCTGCAATCGGTCAACATGTGCTGTGACAGCCCTTCGTCGTAAGCAGGATGTGCATTCAACTCACGGTGGGGCTGTGGCAGAAGGCCGCGGCGTGAGACGGCCTGAATAGTGCCTTTGTGGCCCCGATCACGTAAGTCGAGCACGACATCCAGCATCGTCAACCCGCTACCGATCAGGAAGACAGGGTCATTTGCACTGATGCCATCGAGTGCGCCGGGTTGCCATGGGTCATGCACGTAGCGTGGGCTTTCGTAGAACTGTCGATATTGGGGGGCAATAGAAGGTGCTTGGCGTGCACAACTACCAATGCTCAAAACGATGGTGTCGGCCCGATAATGCTCTCCGTTATCCATCAAGAGCAGTGCACCCTGTGCATTGGGCTGGGGAACTATTTTCACCACTTCCCCAATAACTTCTTGCAGCTCGCAGCCCAGCGGTGCGCGGCGGGTTGCATCGTTAAGCAGCGCTTCCAGGTAATCGCCATACACACGCCGCTCTACAAAGGAGCCGGGTGTAGCCGTTGGGGTGCTGCGTTTTACGTAGTCATAAAAGCTGTCGTCTTCGCCGGCGAGTGCGTTCATTCTGCCTGCGGGCACGTTGAGTACGTGCGCACGGGCACGGGTGCTGTAGGCGACACCCCGGGCCATGCTGCCAGGCCGGCTGATCAACAGAATTTTCAAAGGGGTGACCGGCGGGTGGCGCAATAAATGTACTGCCAGCGTCGAGCCGCAGAAGCCTGCGCCGATAATCGCGATGGTCTTGGTATTCATTCCAGCTCCAGTTTCAACGCTGCTCATTTTTCATTTGACAAAGTTGTTCTATTGCTCTTTTTGAATAAGAGCCGATAAGTGATGTGTAGAGTCGACCGATGGATTGTATGAGCGTGATAATGAAGTGGATCGGGTTCGTCATCCAGTACGCAACTGCGGCCATTCAGCGTTCGTTGATATAGATCAGTCGCACTCCCGATAGGCGTTGTCGACGCATCATAGCTGAATATGAACTATACCTGCCTCGGCGTTGCAGGGTGGGCGGCTGGGATGAATAGGTTTTTCGGGTCGCTGCGTGTGGGGCAGGTCGATGCTGTTGGGTTGATGAGTCGATGGCGCATTCACATTAGCTCGCCATGTCGGACGGGTCTGGGATTGATGCCATCCAGCTATTTAGGCAGCGTAACGTTACAAACCCCCGGTCTAGAGGCGCAACACCTCATACTAGAGCCTTTGAGGGGGGCGAGGCTGTCGACCGTTGGTCACCAGTAAGATTGCTCTTACCATGTAATGCTGTAATAATTCCGACCTTATTGTGGCCTATATCCTACCTCCCTACAGGATATGTAGTACGCTCGCAAAGGGATATTGTGTCTATTTTCGCATCGCGTAGCCTTTCCAATGCTCTGCCGAACGATGTTTGCCTGGCAAACGTCGCGGTATTGATGTGCTCGTACAATGGTGAAGCGTTCCTTGCTGAACAGCTCGACTCCATTGAGCGGCAGAGCTATAGCGGCTGGACATTAGTCATTTCTGATGACGGTTCCAAAGATGGTACTTCGCAGATCTTCCAGAAGTACTGCAATCGTTGGGGCAGCGACCGCTTGCGCGTCGTGGCGGGTCCTCAAAAAGGATTTGTCGCCAATTTTCTGTCGCTCACGTGTCGCGCCGATATCCAGGCAGACTATTTTGCATGGTGCGATCAAGACGATATCTGGAATGACGAGAAGCTGCAGGTGGCCATTGAGTGGTTGCAGACCCAGCCCTCAGATGTTCCGGCCCTTTACTGTGGCCGCACTCAACTGGTCAGTGACTCGGGTGTCACGCTTGGTTATTCGCCGCTATTCACGTTGCCTCCTCACTTCTCGAACGCGCTCGTTCAGAGCATTGCGGGCGGCAATACGATGGTGTTCAACCAGGCGGCTCGCGAGTTGATCATGGAGGCAGGGCTGGATGTCGTAGTCCCTTCTCATGATTGGTGGGCGTATCAGCTCGTCACGGGTGCGGGAGGCGTCGTTCACTACGATCCCGAGCCTAGAATGCAGTACCGCCAGCATGATGAAAATCTGATTGGCAGCAACTCCAGCTGGGCAGCTCGCCTGGTTCGGCTACGGATGATCTTTCAAGGACGTTTTTACGAGTGGAACGAACAGAACATTCGTGCACTCGAAGCCATGCAGCATCGTCTTTGCGAAGAGCATCGAACGACCCTTGCGCGCTTTAAAGGTGCGCGGAGTCAAACGTTATTTAGACGAGTGCTGGGGTTCCGGTCGGCCGGTTTATATCGGCAGACGTTCATGGGTAACCTCGGGCTAATTCTTGCAACACTACTGAAAAAGATCTGACTCAATGACTATCTTAGTAACCGGCGGTGCTGGCTTTATCGGTGCAAACTTTGTATTGGACTGGGTAGCCCAGGCGGATGAGCCGGTCATTAATCTGGATAAGCTGACGTATGCCGGCAACCTGGAGAACCTCAGCTCGCTCGAGGGTGACAAGCGCCACGTGTTCGTACAGGGCGATATCGCCGATACCCAGTTGGTCCAGCGCTTGCTCGCTGAACACCAGCCGCGCGCTATCCTGAACTTCGCCGCCGAGTCGCACGTTGACCGCTCTATTCATGGTCCGGAAGATTTTATCGAGACTAACGTCGTCGGTACCTTCCGTCTGCTGGAGGCGGTGCGCGCCTACTGGAAAGGTTTGGATGCGGATGCACAGCAGTCTTTCCGTTTCCTGCATGTGTCGACTGACGAAGTCTATGGCTCCCTGGCCAAGGACGATCCTGCGTTCACCGAAACTCATCAGTACGAGCCTAACAGCCCTTACTCGGCGAGCAAGGCTGCGAGCGACCACCTGGTACGTGCCTACCACCATACCTATGGCTTGCCGGTACTGACGACCAATTGCTCGAACAACTACGGCCCGTACCATTTCCCGGAAAAACTGATTCCGTTGATGATCGTCAACGCACTGGCAGGCAAAGCACTGCCGGTGTACGGCGACGGTCAGCAAATTCGTGACTGGTTGTACGTAAAAGACCACTGCAGCGCCATCCGTCGTGTACTGGAAGCTGGCACTGTGGGTGAGGTCTATAACGTGGGCGGCTGGAACGAAAAGCCAAACCTGGACATCGTCCACACCGTTTGCGCCTTGCTCGATGAGCTGCGCCCTCAAGCGAATGGCAAGCCTTACAGCGACCAGATCGCTTACGTGACGGATCGCCCTGGCCATGACCGCCGTTATGCCATCGACGCACGCAAACTGGAGCGTGAGTTGGGTTGGAAGCCGGCCGAGACGTTCGAGACCGGTATTCGCAAGACCGTGGAGTGGTACCTGGACAACCAGGATTGGGTGAGCAATATCCAATCGGGTTCGTACCGCGAGTGGGTAGAAAAGAACTACGCCGAGCGTTCGGCATGAGGATCCTTCTACTTGGCAAAAATGGCCAGGTGGGATGGGAGCTTCAACGCAGCTTGGCCCCTTTGGGCCAGGTGCTTGCGCTCGACTCGAAAAGCCAGGACTACTGCGGCGACCTGAACGATCTGCAGGGGCTGGCCGCGACTGTGCAGCGGTTTGCGCCTGACGTCATCGTCAACGCCGCGGCCTACACCGCCGTCGACAAAGCCGAAAGCGAGCCCGCCCAGGCGCTGCGTGTCAACGCAGAAGCTCCGGCGGTACTGGCGGCCGAGGCGCTGAAGCTGAATGCCTTGCTGGTGCACTATTCCACCGACTACGTGTTCGCCGGCACCGGCGACACACCTTGGCTGGAAAGCGACCCTGTCGGCCCGCTGAGCGTCTACGGCACGACCAAGCTGCAGGGCGAGCAGGCCATTCAGGCCAGTGGCTGTGCGCACCTGATCTTGCGTACCAGCTGGGTTTACGCAGCACGCGGTAACAACTTCGCCAAGACCATGCTGCGCCTGGCCATCGAGCGTGACAGCCTGAACGTGATTGACGACCAGTTCGGCACGCCCACCGGGGCGGACCTGCTGGCCGACGTCACCGCTCACGCGATCCGCATCCTCGGCTCAAACCCGCAGTTGAGCGGGGTGTATCACCTCGCGGCTGCGGGCGAGACCACCTGGCACCGCTATGCCCGCTTTGTGCTCGAACAGGCGCAAGCGGCGGGTGTGCAGCTCAAGGTCGAACCGGCCAACGTGGGCGCGATCACCACCGCGGCCTACCCGACGCCGGCCAAGCGCCCTGGCAACTCCCGACTCAACACTCAAAAACTGCAGAATGCCTTCTCACTGCGCCTGCCTGAATGGCAGGACGGCGTGGCACGGATGCTTAAAGAAATTCTAGAGAAATGACCATGCTTAAACGTAAAGGAATCATTTTGGCCGGTGGTTCGGGCACACGCCTGCACCCTGCAACCTTGGCAATCTCCAAGCAATTGCTGCCGGTTTACGACAAGCCAATGATCTACTACCCGCTGACCACGCTGATGCTGGCGGGTATTCGCGACATCCTGATCATTTCCACGCCGCAGGACACCCCGCGCTTCGAACAGCTGCTGGGTGACGGCAGCAACTGGGGCTTGAATCTTTCCTACGCCGTACAGGCCTCCCCGGATGGCCTGGCTCAGGCCTTCATCATCGGTGAAGACTTTATCGGCAACGATCTGTCGGCGCTGGTGTTGGGTGACAACATCTACCACGGCCATGATTTCAACGAGCTGCTCAAAAGCGCAACGCAGCGTCAGGACGGCGCCAGTGTGTTCGCCTACCACGTGAACGATCCTGAGCGTTATGGCGTGGTTGAGTTCGATGCCCAGGGCAAGGCGATCAGCCTGGAAGAAAAGCCGCTCAAACCTAAGTCGAACTACGCCGTTACCGGTCTGTATTTCTACGACCAGGACGTGGTTGAAATCGCCAAGAGCATCAAGCCGTCGCCGCGTGGCGAGCTGGAAATCACCGACCTCAACCGCATCTACATGGAGCGCGGCAAGCTGTCGGTCGAGATCATGGGCCGTGGCTATGCATGGCTGGACACCGGCACTCACGATTCCTTGCTCGAAGCCAGCAGCTTCATTGCCACGCTTGAGCACCGTCAGGGCCTTAAAGTGGCTTGCCCTGAAGAGATCGCCTTCCGTCAGAACTGGATCGATGCAGAGCAACTGGAGCGCCTGGCCGCACCGCTGCTCAAAAACGGTTACGGCCAATACCTGAAACGTCTGCTGACCGAGAAGATTTATTAATGAAGCACACAGAGCTAGCGATATCAGACGTCGTTCTAATCGAGCCCCGAGTTTTCGGCGACGAACGTGGGTTCTTTTTTGAGAGTTTCAATCAAGAGCAGTTTGAGAGCGCCATAGGCCGCTCGGTCAAGTTTGTTCAAGATAATCACTCCCGCTCTGTGAGAAACGTATTGCGTGGTCTTCATTATCAAGTCCGTCAGCCACAAGGGAAGTTGGTTCGTGTGGTGTCGGGCGAGATTTTTGATGTGGCTGTCGATATCCGTAAAGGCTCCGCGACGTTCGGTCAGTGGGTAGGTGAAGTGCTGAGCGCAGAAAACAAGCGTCAGCTCTGGATCCCGGAAGGCTTTGCTCACGGGTTTGTGGTGTTGAGCGAGTCAGCGGAACTGCTTTACAAGAGCACTGATTACTACGCACCGGCTCACGAGCGTTGCCTCGCCTGGGATGACCCAAGCCTGGCAATCCAGTGGCCAATCGATGGCACCCCGACACTTTCGGAAAAAGATACCAAAGGGCAGTTGTTGTCGGCTGCCGAGGTGTTTGACTGATGCAGAATTTTTCTGTGTCTCCCCGGGAGATGGTGGGGAGCCTGTGGCGTAATCGCCAATTGATCCGGACCCTGATTCAGCGCGACGTATTGGGGCGCTATCGGGGCTCGATCATGGGCGTGCTCTGGTCATTCATCACTCCGATCATGATGTTGGCGGTGTACACCTTTGTCTTCAGCGTGGTCTTCAAGGCGCGCTGGAGTTCGGGCAGTACCTCGGTGACGGAATTCGGCATGGTCCTGTTTGTGGGGTTGATCGTATTCAACATTTTTGCTGAATGCGTCAACAAAGGCCCTGCGCTCATTTTGGCGAACGTCAATTACGTCAAAAAAGTGGTGTTTCCGCTTGAGGTGCTGCCATGGGTCTCATTGGGGGTCGCACTGTTCCATGCCGCAGTGGGCGTTATCGTCTGGCTGACGGCCTATGTGATCCTTTTCGGAGTGCCCCATTTAACGGTGCTGTTGCTGCCAATTGTGGTGCTGCCGTTACTGTTTCTAATCATGGGGGTGACCTGGTTCCTGGCATCCTTGGGGGTCTACCTGCGAGATGTCACGCAGTTCGTCGCCATCCTGACCACGGTGTCCATGTTCCTGTCTCCGATCTTCTTTCCGGCGAGTGCTCTGCCTGAGCGGTTTCAGATACTGCTGCTGCTTAACCCTCTGACTTCCGTTGTGGAAGGTGGGCGTGACGTACTGTTCTGGGGTGTGGTGCCTGATTTGAAGTTCATTGCCATTTACTTTGTCGGCTCCCTCTTTATTGCATGGCTGGGTTTTGCTTGGTTCCAGAAAACTCGCAAAGGGTTTGCAGATGTCCTCTGATACCGCGATCTCAGTACAAAATCTTAGCAAGTGCTTTCAGATTTACGCTAAGCCACACGACCGCTTGAAGCAGTCGCTTTATCCCCGTATTCAAGGGGCTTTCGGCCTGCAGAGAAAGCAGTACTTCAACGAGTTCTGGTCGTTGCGGGACGTGTCTTTCGACATCAAGAAAGGCGAGACCATAGGCATCATCGGTCGCAACGGCAGTGGCAAATCCACACTGTTGCAGATTATTTGCGGAACGCTCAGCCAGACTGCCGGATCTATCCAGACCAATGGGCGTATTGCAGCCCTGCTTGAGCTGGGTTCCGGGTTCAACCCGGAGTTCACCGGGCGCGAAAACGTTTACATGAACGGTGCGATCCTGGGTTTGAGCCGGCAGGAAATCGAAGATCGTTTTGACGAAATCGCGGAATTTGCCGATATCGGAGCGTTCCTCGAGCAGCCGGTGAAAACCTATTCCAGCGGTATGTTCGTGCGGCTCGCTTTTGCCTGCAACATCATGTCTGACCCTGAAATCATGATTGTCGACGAGGCGCTTTCCGTCGGCGATATGAATTTCCAGGCCAAGTGCATGACGGCGCTGACGCAGATCAAAGAGCGTGGCGCGACGATTCTGTTTGTCAGTCACGACGTGGGCACGGTTAAAAGCCTGTGTTCGCGCTGTGTGTACCTTGACGGCGGTAAAGTGGTTGCGGTTGGGCCATCGGCCGATGTGACTGAGCTATACGTGCGTTCGATGCGCGAGGAGATGAACGCGGAACATCGCAAGTTTTCGCGCGTTTCCAAACCGTTTGCCGAGACGGCCGAGACTGCCGAGCCGGTTCAGCCGCCGTTGGGCCTGCCGGTCGTCGAGGAAAAGGTCTTCCAGATCGATCACGCGTTCGAAGCACGAGTCGCTCAATTCCGTTACGGTACGGGCGAGGTGAGGGCGCGCTCTGTCGAATTGCTGGATATGAACGATGAGCCCACGACTTTTCTTGATTTCAACCAGCAGGTCAAGATCAGGGTGAATTTCGAGGCTTACGCCGAGAAATCCGTTACTTTGAATGTCAGTGTTTTTGACGAGAAGAAGAACAACATCACCGGCTGTGGGTTCCAGCATGTCGATCAGCCTTACCTGCTGACGAAGCCGGGAGGCAAATACGTTGCCGAGTACCTGTTCAAGATGCCTTTGCAGGAAGGCCACTACTCGTTGCGTATCAATATATCGTCGGTAATTATTGAAAATGAATCGGCAGAGTTTATTGACTTGATCAATGATGCCGTCGTTTTCCGTGTTGCTCGTTGGGAGAAGGCCCGGATTTGGTCCCAAGTCCATCAGTTCGCAGAGTTGAGGGTTGAGGAGCTGCTGTGAGCGAAAAAATCAAACAGGCCTTTATCATCGGTACCGGACGCTGCGGCACCACCTGGCTTGCCCAGATGTTGAACAGCAATCCGGTGCTTTGCGTGCCTCCGGAAATTCAGTTGTTGTTCGAATACTCCAGCAATGGCAACCGGCTGCATGAAGAGTACCTGCTCGCCAACGAGCAGGGGCTCGACAGTGATCAATTGATCTCGATCATTGAGCGCTGCTGTCCGCACAACCTCGACCAGTTTTTTGACTACCCCGAGTTCTGCCGTCAGGACAGTACGCCAAAGCGTTCATTTCGTGAATTCGTCACCGCCTTCTATGCAGCGGTTGCTGAAAGCCACAGTAAACGCTGGCTTATCGAGCAGACACCGTGGTACGGGCAACGCCTCGATTTAGTGACAGCTTTGTTTCCTGATGCAAAGTTCATTCATGTGGTGCGGGATGGGCGTGATGTCGCATTGTCGTTCTCACGTACCATGTGGTGGCACCGATCCGCGCGTTTGAACCTCTCAAGATGGCAGCGGGAGATCAAAAAAATTGCGCTGGATGCAAAGCTTTTGCTGAAGCCCGAGGCTTACCTGGAAGTCAAATATGAAAACCTGGTGGCGGACACGACTGCAGAGCTGAAAAAAATCTGCACATTCCTCGGTGTCGATTTCGACCCGACGATGTTGGACCCCCAGGCGTTCATCGATTACGACCAGTTCTGTAAATTCGACCTCGGCCTGGTGTCGTCGCAGGCCTACTCGGCATGGCGCAAGCAAAAAAGTAAAACCGTATTCACCGATAGCGTTGAAGCCTGGCGTAAAAATGACGGTGCTTTTGATAAGAGCCTGCCGCCGGAGATCTCCAATTGGTTGACTCATTACGGTTACCCGGTCGAGACACCAGATGATACCGAAGCGGAAAATGTTCACCTTCGCGAGTACAACCTGAATGTGTTGGAACAGGAAAATCTCGAGAAGTCTCACTATATTCAAGCGCTGGAGCAGTCGGTTGCCGATTGCACTCAGCATTTAGGCGACGCCAGCGTGGTGGCTAATGACTGGGCTGCGCGCGGTGAGTTGCTGGAGCAATTGGCCGGCACCATTCATGCGCTGGAACAGGAAAATGCCGAGCGCTTCGAAAAAATTCTCACCCTGGAGAGAACGCTCGCGGGACACGTTGAACACGGTTCGTTTATCAAAAACGAGTGGCAAGCGCGTGGTGAGTTGATTGACGAGTTGGGCGAGAAGTTTCAAGCGCTGGAGCGAGAGCTTGCGTCCGGTGCTGAACTGAACGAGACATTACAGCAAGCACTTGCCGCTCAGCAAAGTGAGTCTAACGAGCTGGGGCAGACAATAGACGGTTTGAAACAAGAAATTGATAATCGTACGAATCAGGTACTGCAGGTTGAGCATGCCCTGACGGCTCATGCAGAGCAGCAGAGGGTACTTGAGCAAGCGTTGCAGGCACGTGAACACTTGCTGGAGCAGGCAGGCGAAGCCAATGAGGCTTTGAAGAAAGACAGTGCAGATCGTGACGAGCGCATCAATGTGCTTGAACGATTACTGGCCGAACAGATAGAGCAGTCCGGCGTTGCCGAAAAGTATCTCGCTACCCGAGAGGCTTTGATTCAACAACTGACGGCTTCTCTTGAAGCATTAAATTCAACGAGTCAGCAACAGGCAGAAAAAATCGAACAGCTTATGTTTGATGGTGTTGTCAGTGCTAATACGAACTCCCAACTCGTTCAGGAAATCGCCGATCAGAAACTATTGATCGAGGATTTGGAAGGCCGTCTTAATGAATTTGAGCGTTCGTGGTATGGAATCCTAAGAAAACGTCTCTCTAAATGAGATGTTATTAATTTTCGCTTGAGAACTTCATGAATATTACAGTCACCAAACCCTTTATGCCTCCGTACGCCGATTATCAGAGCTACCTGGCTGGTATATGGTCTCGCGAGTGGTTAACGAACAACGGCCCTCTCCTGAACGAGCTGGAAATCAAGCTCAAAGAATGCCTGTCGGTTGATAATCTGCTGTTTTTGAGCAACGGCACCGTTGCGCTGCAGATTGCAATCCGCGCTCTTGAGCTCCAGGGCGAGATCATCACCACGCCGTTCAGTTACGTAGCGACCACTTCCAGCATTGTCTGGGAGCACTGCGAGCCTGTGATGGTCGATATCTGCCGGGACACGCTGAACATTGACGTGAACCTGATCGAACAGGCCATCACTGAAAAGACCACTGCCATCCTTGCGACGCATGTCTTTGGCAACCCGTGCGACGTAGAGGCGATTGCAGTTATTGCCAAAAAGCATAACTTGAAAGTGATCTACGATGCGGCGCACGCCTTTGGCACTCAGCACAAGGGCAAATCCCTGCTGGCCTACGGTGACGTATCGACGTGCAGTTTCCACTCCACCAAGCTTTTCCACACGGTGGAAGGTGGCGCAGTGATCAGCCCGCACGCAGATGTCTCCAAGCGCATGGCAATGATGAGAAACTTTGGCCACTCCTCGGCCACTGATTTTGGCGACGTTGGCATCAACGGCAAGAACTCGGAGTTTCACGCGGCGATGGGCTTGTGCAACATCAAGCACGTCCCCGATATCCTGAAGGTACGCCGGCAGCTGTGCGAGCGTTATGTACAAAACCTGGAAGGCCTGCCGGTTACCTTCCAGAAAATCCTGCCGAAGACCGAATATAACCACGCGTATTTTCCAGTGATATTCGAGAGCGAAGCAGTGCTCTTGAAGCTGATTGATTTTCTGAACCTGAACAGCATCTACCCGCGTCGTTATTTCTACCCGTCGCTGACAAAGCTGCCTTATGTACACGGGCAGAGTGCGAGCATCGCAGAAGACATTTCCCGCAGAATTCTATGCTTGCCGCTGTATCACTCCCTCTCTCTGGAAGAGGTGGATATGATTTGTCGGCTGGTAAAACAAGACCTGTCGTGACCAGCAGTTTTGTGAATAGGGATATTTGAAATGGCTGTAAATACTAGTGAATACGCAGGCGGGGATACGAACGTGAGTGGTACTGGATTCTTTAAACGTGATCATTTCAGCGACGAGGATAAGCTCGGTTTGCTGAATTTTCTCATGCAGGAGTTCGGTCTTCAGCAGCCACTCGTGTTGAAAGGGGCCGACGTTGCATTGTCGGCCCGGTTCATCGCCAAGCAGTATTCGCTGCGCGGGAAAAAAATTGACCTGCTGCTACTGGATTCGATTCCGGCGCAACAGTCCGACGCTGCCGTGGCTAAGCTTTTCAATCTGCTCTCGGGGCGAGGGCTCGTCTGTATCGAATCAAAAGATGCCGCGCCCGCAGTGCTGAAGAGCCTGCACCATGCATTCGAACCGGTACTGATCGTGCCGGGCTTTTCGATCTTCGCGAAACCCGGTGGTGAGTGTTCGATTCGCAGCGCGCGCTATCGAGTTGATCTGTATCTCAGGAAGCTTCACTTCCAGAAAAGTTGCTTGATTAGCAAGGGGCCTGAGCACCTGCCATTGGTGACAGTGGTCGTCCTGACATACAAGCATGAAGCTTACATTGCAGAATGCATCAATTCGGTACTGCGCCAGCAAGGTGCGTTCCGCATGCGCATTATCGTGATTGACGATGTGTCGCCCGATAACACGGCGCAGGTTGTTCGGTCCACGATCGAAAATCAGCAAAACGAGCGTATCTCCATTGAGTTCCATGCGAACACAAAGAACGTTGGCGTTGTAGGGAACCTGGCGACGTCGGTAGAGCTTGCCAAAGGCTGTGACTACCTGACGTTCTGTGAGGGCGATGATTTCTGGACATCAGACACGCGTATTCAACAACACATTGATTTGCTGGCGACGCACCCGGAATCGGTGATGTCGTTCAACTCGATTGAGCTGTGTGTGTCTGATGGATCTTCGCGCGAGATTTTTTCGGTACATAAAAATCTTGAGCGTGACACGATCACCGGCCTTGAAATGGCCGAACATAACCTCATCGGGAATTTTACTGCGTGTTTCTATCGCGGCCCGTTACTGGACGTTATCCCCGCCGAAATATTCGATATTTACACGGTGGATTGGTTCTTTAATATTTACTGCGCTCAGTTTGGCAGTATTGCTCATCTCAAGCAGCCGCTGTCGGTCTACCGTCAACATGTCGGCGGCGAATGGAGTGCGCGTAAAGAACTGGACAAGGCAACAACCCTGATCGACTTGATCGATCAGTACAACGAATTTATCGATTTCAACTACGACGAAGGCTTTCAGAAGTACAACTTTGAGTTGTATTCCTGGGTAGACGGCAAATACGCCGACAGCTTTGAAAAGCTTGATTTGATTATCGTCGATGACGTGTTCCCTTCGCGTCGAAGTGGTTTCCGTCACGTTGAGTTCACTGCGTACCTGAAAGCGTTCAAGCGTTCGTTGGTGCTGACCACCGGCGCCACGTTGCACGTGCTTGAAACGGCATCGATCAACAGTGTGATTCGCGAATACCAGCACACCTACCCAGAGTTGGGTAACCGGGTCATGCTCAAGAATGAGGCATTCCCGCTGGCCATTGGCAAGCTGCTGTATGTCACCTTCATTTCCAACGCTTACGCGCTGTTGCCGTCTGCTGAAGCATTGAATATTCCGTTCGTCTTCACACTGTACCCAGGTGGCGGCTTTGCCTTGAACAGTATCGAATGTGACAAGAAGCTAAAGCGCATCTTTGATTCTCCTTGCTTCCAGAAAGTCATCGTTACCCAGCAAGTGATTTACAACTACATCACTGAAAAGCACCTGTGCCCGGCTGACAAGATCGAGATGATTTTCGGCGTGGTGATGCCTGAAATGGCCAATGAACGACCACCGCTGAAGAAAAACCGTTGGGGGTTTGGCAAGGATCGTCTGGATGTTTGCTTCATGGCGCATAAATACACGACGTATGGTGAAGACAAAGGTTATGACGTCTTTATCAACGCTGCGAGTATTCTACGCCAGCGCTATGACAACATTTTCTTCCATGTGGTTGGCCCCTACAACAAGTCGGTGATTGATGTCGGTACGTTCAGTGACCGGATCACGTTCCATGGTTCACTGAACCCGGAGGAGTTTGATGACTTCTTCCAGGACATGGACATCATCATGTCGCCGAATATCAGTGGGAAAATCTTCCCTGGCTCGTTTGATGGTTTCCCTACTGCAAGCTGCACTGAAGCTGCACTGCGTGGTACTGCGATTTTCGCGTATGACGAATTCAACTCCGCGCAGGGCCGCTTCACCGACGGTGAAGATATCGTACTGCTCAAGTACGACCTGTGGGATATCGTCAGATTGGTTGAGAAGTACCGTGCCGATCCTGCGGCATTGAAAGCAGTGGGCGAGGCGGGTATTGGCCGTGTTCGAGCGCTTTACAGCCATGAGGCACAGCTTGCGCCACGGATCGAATTGCTGCGTCAGGTCATCAGTAACCCTGTGATTTCGTCGGCAAGCGTCGACCCGTTGCCGCTGGTCATGCAAAACGTAGAGCCTGCGAGCGAAAGCGTGAAAGATGTGGCCTCCCAATCGGTGGCGCCAGGGCCGCGCGGCAGACTGAGTACGTTGCGTAAGTGCTGCCCTGAGCCGATCAAAAAAGTGTATCGCCTTTGGAAGGCTCGCCATGTCTCTTGAGAAAGTGGATACAGTACCGGGCACTGATGACCTGCCATTGGTCAGTGTTGTGGTGCCGTCCTATAACCACGCAAAACATATCAGCAAGGCTATTGACAGTGTATTGGGCCAGGGCTTTTCTAACTTTGAATTGCTGATTTCCGATGACTGCTCGCCGGACAATAGCTGGGAAGTGATTTCCAACTTCACGGATAAGCGTATTCGGACGTTCCGGCAGGAGAGAAACCTTGGGCCTGTCGGCAACCTGGTATTTCTGATCCAGCAGGCGCGGGGCAAATATGTTGCCCTGCTAAACTCCGATGATGCTTGGTACCCGTCGAAACTCGGTAAGCAAGTAGCAGTCCTCGACGCTCAACCCGAGTTGGGGGCTTGCTTTACATGGGCGGATTTGGTGGACGGTACGGGGCAGGAAATTTCCGGTCCTGAGGCGATCTGGAATGATGTGTTCAGGCAGCCTAACCGTACGCAAGGCGAATGGCTGAAGCACTTCTTCCTGAAGGGCAACTGCATCTGCCATCCGAGCATGTTGGCGCGTAAGGAAGTGTTCGAGACGCTCGGCTATTACAACCCTGGCCTAAGGCAGCTGCCGGATTTCGATATGTGGATCCGGCTGGTCAAACAGTTTCCGATTCATGTCATTCAAGAGAATCTGGTTGGGCATCTACGAGACGGGAATAATACCAGCGCGGTCTCCCCGGAAAACTCAGCGCGAAACTTGACCGAACTGGTTGAGATATTTGGTTCGTTTTTTGAATCGCTTTCGGATGAGCTCTTCATTGACGGGTTTTCTGAACACTTCCGGCTCAAAGGGGTGCCAGCCACACAGGCCAGGCTGGAAGCCGAGAAGTTCTTTTTGCTGCTAGACAGTGCTTTCGTACCCGCCTCCGGTAGAGCGGCGGCACTGTCCGTGTTTATCAAGCGGTGTGCGGATCCTGAATTCGAGCGTGTGCTACGCGATGAGTACATGTTTTCGGTTTTTGATTTCTACCGGATAAGCGGCCAAAGCGGATTTGGGCATTACTTGATGGCCGCCCATTATGCTTCTGTTCCCGCGCCGATCTCGGTGGAAGGGGCGGGTGCGAACACGTCGGTCCAGGGCCGTTTTATCTACTTTTTAAAACGCGTAGTGCGCCGTTTACGCCGAGAGCTGCAGCGGATCAGCGCTTAGGGCCATCAGGTTAAAAGTAGACAGGCAGGCGCGCGCATCAGCGCGCGTCTGTCGAGACAGCGGATAATCTTTCAGAGAGCATTATGAAAACATTTTTTGGTCTTATTGGCGCAGGTGGACACGGCCGGGAAGTGATGCCGATGCTGCGGTCAATGATCAAGGGCACGCCGGCCGAATCGAACTCTGAGTTATTATTCGTCGTAGAAAACCTTGAAGCGCCAACGCAGATCAACGGGTATCGCGCGATCAGCCTGCAGGCCTTTTTCGAGCTCGATGGCATCAAGCGATTCAACATCGCAATTGGTGACTCCAAGGCACGGCAGAGGATTGCGGATGTTTGCATGGCCGGTGATATCTCGCCGTTTTCGTTAATCGCCCCCAGCGCGATGTTATTGGACAGTAACGAGATCGGTGAAGGGGTCATGATCTCCGCGCAGACGATCATTACCTCGAATGTAAAAATCGGTCGGTTTTTTCAGGTCAATAACCAATGCAATATTTCACATGATTGCGTCATCGGTGATTTTGTAACGTTCGGGCCTGGTGTGAAATGTAATGGAAACGTCACGATTGGTGACCATGCTTACATCGGCGCTGGCGCTCTGATCAAGCAAGGCAGGCACGGGGCTCCGTTAAAGATCGGTGCGGGAGCGGTGGTTGGCATGGGCGCGGTGGTTGTCAAAGATGTTGAGCCCTACACCACGGTAGTGGGCAACCCTGCCAGGCTGTTGGTGAAGTAATGTCCGACGCGAGCTCGCGCTTCGACTTATCGGTGCTGTTGGTTACCTATAATCATGAGCTGTATATACAGCGTGCCTTGGACTCGCTTTTCAGCCAGGACTTCTGTGGCTCTGTCGAGCTCGTTGTTGCTGACGATGCCTCCTCGGATACCACGCTAAAATGTATCCAGCGTTATGAAGGTACAGACGCCCGGTTTACTTTTAAGTACCTCTCGCAATCGGCGAACGTGGGGATTACCCGGAACTATCAACGCGGTTTTGCCGCCTGTTCCGGCGACTATGTCGCGGTGCTCGAAGGTGATGATTACTGGAGCAGTCCCTATAAGCTCACGCGCCAGGTCACGTTTCTCGATGAACATTGGGAATGCAACCTTTGCTCTGTCAACTACTTCGTTTTTAATGAAGATGATGCCAGCGTTGTCAGCCGGGTCGAGCGCGGTGACGGCTATCGGCTGTTAACCGCGCGCGAACTGATTGCCGATAATCTGGTGGGTAACTTCTCCACCTGCCTTTATAGGGCGTCAGCGTTGCAAGCGCTGCCGGCCGAATTGTTCGAACTCAAGTCTTATGATTGGATCGTCAATATCTGCGTGGCGAGAAACAGCCTGATCGGCTTTATCGAAGAGCCAATGTCGGTTTATCGCGTGCATTCGGGAGGCGCCTGGTCTCACGTTGCCCATACCGGGCAATTGGAACTGCAGCTCAGCCTGATTCCCGCGTATGACCAGCTTACGAATCAACTGTTTCATGCCAGCTTCATGAAGCTGCAACGCCGCTTGCGCCGAGCGATAGTGCTATCGCGTCGCGGCCCATCGTTAGGCAGAGTTGCGGCATGGAGTGCGGCCAACATTGAGCAGTTCATACCGCCCGTAGTGCTCATGGTTTTCGACGCGCTGATGCCTCCGGTTATTAAAAAGATATTCCTGAGGATCATCCGCCGTGGAGAGGGGTTATGAGCAGCCCCTTGATCAGCGTGATAATGGCGACCTTCAACCATGCGAGTTACGTCAAGGAAGCCATCGCCAGCGTATTGAAGCAGCGCGGCGTTGAACTGGAGTTTTTGATCGCAGACGACGGTTCCACTGACGGTACGCGGGAGGTCGTCGAGTCGATTGTCGACCCCAGGATCCGTTTTTTCCCCCATCAGGAAAACCGTGGTGCCTGCGCGGTGACCAACGAGTTGATCGCGCGTTCAAAGGGGCAGTTTATTGCGCTGATCAACTCGGATGATTATTGGTGTGACGACGACAAGCTGGCTTATCAACTGCAGATATTGCTTGAGAATCCCCAATTAGGGGCGACCTTCGGACGAGCCCGTTTCATTGATAAGCGCGGCGACGTCATCAGCAAGAATCGGTTGACCTTTGGTGCGGTGTTCGACCAGCGGAATCGGTCGCAAGGTGAGTGGTTGCGCTTTTTTTTCGAGCAGGGCAACTGTATTTGTCACCCAACGGTGCTCATCCGGCGTGAATGTTATGATGAGGTCGGTGTCTACGATAATAACCTTCGACAGCTGCCTGACTTTGATATGTGGGTTCGACTGGTAAAAAAATTCCAGATTCATATCTCTGAGCGTGAACTGATCAGCTTCCGCGTGTTGCCGGGGCAAAGCGCCAGTAGCCATACGGTGGCTAACGCTGTGCGCACGATGAATGAGCATTACTTGATTGCCACTTCTTTCTTTCGGAACGTCGGGGCGCAAACACTCAAGGATGGCTTTTCTGACCTACTGAGATATCCTGATGTCCCTGGTGACATGCATCTTGATATCGAGAAAGCGCTGCTTTTTTTCGTGCCGAACAGAGCCTTGGGCAAGGCATATGAGATGGTAGGTATTCTCGAGCTCAATCGGCTTCTCAGCCTGGATGGGCATCGAGAAGTGCTGGCAAGGGACTACAAGATTGATGCCGGTTGGTATCATCGCAAGATGCAGGATGTCGACGTGCTGCGCCCGAAAGTTTTGGCAGTGATTGGCAATAAAATCGCGGGGTTGAAAAGTCTGTATGTGAAGCTTTTCAACTCTTAACTGGTTTGAAAATAGAAATTTAAAAAGGAAGATTTATGCGTTCTCTCTATCTACCCGCTGTTGCTCTCCTAGGTCTTCTTGCTGGCTGTGATGCAGACAAGAT
Organism: Pseudomonas sp. M5A4_2d; assembly: GCF_053345295.1. Classification (NCBI taxonomy): domain Bacteria; kingdom Pseudomonadati; phylum Pseudomonadota; class Gammaproteobacteria; order Pseudomonadales; family Pseudomonadaceae; genus Pseudomonas; species Pseudomonas sp. M5A4_2d. The sequence goes on from NZ_JBKEZW010000001.1 coordinate 320,253, forward strand.
GAAAGATGTTGCGTCGAATAACTCATGCTCGCTGGACAGCCCGGCTACGGGCACCCAAGTACTGTCCAACGTTCCGTTCGAGCCGTGGGGCTGGGCGTATAACGTTGTGGCGGGCACTGTCCCTAAAGACGTGACTCTGCAAATTATCAACGCTAAAAACGATGTTGTCCTGACGACGCCGGCAACCCGTGCTCCTCGTCCAGACGTTGCCAAGGCGTTCGACAAGCCTGACCTGGCGAACTCTGGTTTTATCGCCAAGCTCGACATCAGCAAGCTGGAAGCGGGTACCTACTCGATCAAAGTCATCCAGCAGGAAGGCAACTTCCGTTACAACTGCACCTCCCCATCCAAGTTCAAAATTGCGGCTAAATAAGCCCGGTTTGAAAGTGGATTGAGCTGCAGACACAAGCGGGCATTGAGCTGCTTGTGAGCCTTCGTCGTTAATGGTGTCTGCATTAGTGACCGGGAAAAACACCTACCCTGTGACCCGCAAGGTAGGTGTTGTCCACGTTGTACCACGTTGGTTATTTGATAATGTCCAGCAGGCGGGTGAGTGCCTGTTCAAGGTCGGTGTGCGCCGTATCGATTTCAAGGTGCGCTTCGATGGGCGCTTCATAAGGGCTGCCCACGCCAGACAGGTTCGGCAATTGCCCGGCCCTGGCCTTTTTATACAGGCCCTTCACATCCCGCTCCTCACACACTTCAAGTGTTGTACTCACATACACCTCGACAAACCGATCCGCCCCAATCAGTTCCTTCGCCATTTCCCGCTCTCTTCTGAACGGTGAGATAAACGCCGTCAAGACGATCAGCCCTGCATCCATCATCAGTTTGGCCACTTCGGCAATACGTCGGATGTTTTCCACGCGGTCGGCGTCAGTGAAGCCCAAGTCTCTGTTTAAACCTTGGCGCACGTTATCGCCGTCCAGAATATAGGTCCGATAGCCTTTGGCGTGCAGTTCCAGTTCCAGCGCGTTAGCCAGCGTTGACTTGCCCGACCCTGACAGCCCGGTAAACCAGATGACTTTGCCTTTGTGGCCATTAAGCTTTTCGCGGTCTTCCCGGGCAATCGAGAGCGCTTGCCTGTGCACATTTTGCGCCCGTCGCAAGCTGTGATTGATCATGCCCGCCGCGACGGTGGCGTGGGTGACGCGGTCGACCAGGATAAAGCTGCCCAGTGTTTTGGACTGTTGATAGCTATCGAATACCAAGGGCTTGCTGGTCGCGAGGGTGCACACGCTGATGTCGTTCAGCGAAAGGTGTCTGCTGGCGTCACGGGCAAGGGTGTTGGTGTCGATGCGGTATTTTATGTTGGTGATGGAGGCGGACGCCCATTGTGTCGCCAGCTTGATGTCATAACTGCGCCCGTTCAGGCCCGCGTCTTCGTTCATCCAGATCAGCACCGCTTCAAACTGGTCGCTCACCTCCAGCGGGCTTTGGCTCAGGGAGAGAGTGTCGCCGCGCGAGACGTCGATTTCCTTGTTCAACTTCAGGGTGATGGCGTCTCCGCCTGCGGCGGACTGTACCGAGCCATCCATGCCGATAATGTCGGTGACCGCCGCTGTTTGCCCAGAAAGGCTTGCGCGAATCTCGTCACCCACGCATACCTGCCCCTCGGCGACATACCCGCTGAACCCGCGGAACGAGGCATCCGGTCGATTGACCCCTTGCACGGGGAATACCAGGCGCTTGGATTCAGAGGAAGGGATCTCCAGCGTTTCCAGGCAGCCCATCAAGGTGGGGCCGCTGTACCACGGTGTGTTGGTAGAGCGTTGCGTGATGTTGTCGCCCTTCAGCGCGCTGAGTGGGATCGCAATGATCTTGTCGAAGCGCAGGCTTTGCGAGAACTGGCGGAACTCATCGGTGATTTGGCGGAAAACCGTCTCGTCGAACCCGATCAAGTCCATTTTGCTCACGGCCACGACAACTTGGCGAATGCCCATCAGCGACACCAGGTACGCATGCCGACGTGTTTGTGTCAGCACGCCCTGGCGGGCGTCGATCAAAATCACCGCCACATCGGCGGTTGACGCGCCTGTCACCATGTTGCGCGTGTACTGCTCATGGCCAGGGGTGTCGGCGACGATGAATTTGCGTTTGGTGGTAGAGAAGTAGCGGTAGGCAACATCAATGGTGATGCCTTGCTCACGTTCTGCGGACAGGCCATCGACGAGTAGCGCAAAGTCGAGATCCTTGCCCTGAGTGCCATGTTTTTTCGAGTCGATGTGCAAGGCCGTCAACTGGTCGTCGGTCAGTTGCTGTGCATCCCACAGCAAGCGTCCGATCAATGTGCTTTTGCCATCGTCCACGCTGCCGCAGGTGATGAAGCGCAGCAGGTCCTGGTCACGCTGTTGCGCGAGATAGTCTTCGATCGTTGGATCGGTAGAGGGCGCAAGTGATTCGAGTGCCATTAGAAATAGCCCTCCTTTTTCTTCTTTTCCATACTCGACGCGCAGTCGCTGTCAATCGCTCGGCCTTGGCGTTCCGAGCGGGTGGACCCAGCCAGCTCCAGCAATACATCGGCGGCGGTGAGGGCGTTCGACTCCACCGCGCCGGTGAGTGGGTAGCAGCCCAGGGTACGAAAACGGACGTTGCGCGCTTCAATTTTTTCGTCCGGCAGCAACTTCATGCGTGAATCATCCACCATGAGTGCCACGCCGTTACGGATGACGACAGGCCGTTGTTTTGCAAAATACAGAGGTACCAATGGGATATTTTCCTGGTGGATGTATTGCCAGATGTCGAGTTCTGTCCAGTTGGACAACGGAAATACGCGAATGCTCTCGCCAGGGTTTTTATGTGTGTTGTAGAGGTTCCACACCTCTGGCCGCTGGTTTTTTGGATCCCATTGATGGCTTTGGCTGCGGAACGAAAAAATGCGCTCCTTGGCGCGGGATTTTTCTTCGTCGCGGCGGGCGCCACCGAATACCAGGTCAAACTTGTATTTATCCAGGGCTTGCTTCAAGCCTTCGGTCTTGGTCAGGTCAGTGTGCAGCGCAGAACCATGGTCGAAGGGATTAATGTCTTTGCTGACCGCATCGGGGTTGATATGCACGAGCAGGTCCATACCGCTCTCACGCGCCATGTAGTCGCGGAACAGGTACATTTCCTGAAACTTCCAGCGTGTGTCGACATGCAGCAATGGAAACGGCGGCAGCGAGGGGTAAAAGGCCTTGCGGGCAAGGTGCAGCATGACCGCACTGTCTTTACCCATGGAATACAGCATGGCCGGGTTCTCGGACTCGGCCACGGCTTCGCGGATGATTTGCACACTCTCCGATTCAAGCCGTTTGAGATGAGGCGCAAGGGGGCTTGTACGCGCTCGTGACGCGTTGAACGTGCTTTCGTCCAATACCGGCGCATAGCTCAGCAGTCCGAACTCTACGTTGGCGGGTGCGTCGGTGTGCCTGCACACAGCGGTGAGGCGCCCGCTTGGAAAGATAACGATGAATTTGGCGATATGTGTTTGCAAACGTTGCAGGGCGATGGCCAGCGCCTGCGCATCGAGCGGTACGGCGCCGAGTGGCAGCCAGTAGCGTGCGCCTCGGGCGTCGTTGGCGTGCAAAAAGTCTTGCCCGTCCGCGGTGCGGAACACTTGCGCGAATATCACCAGCCTGCGCTTGGCGCGGGCCCTTTCAATGTCCCAGGTCAGGACCGCGTGAGTGGGTGGGCGCCCCAGCTCATCCTCCAGGATTTGCACCGTCAGCTCGGCGGGCAGCAGGCCAAGCTCGTGCAGTCTTCGTTCGGCCGTGCGCTTGGTGTCGGCTTGTTCGAGTGCGTGAAGGTGCTGGTAGGCTGAGTGCGTATCCCAAACAATGGGCGCATCCAGTCCGAAAAAGTCTGGGTTGGGCATTATGACCTTTGTCGCATTTTGCGAATTGATCTATCGATATTCGCAAATTACATTATTTTTATTGGGTCGTTGCTTGTTTTTCGTTTTTTATGCAAATCGCGACGCGCTTCGTGGTGCGGTGTTGGCTCGTCATTGGGTTCGCGTCTGCCTTGGCTAAACGTTAAATGTCCATGCAGGCCACCTTGCCGTGGTTGCGGCTCTATACTGTCGGCTTACTGAATTGGGCGGTGGCCAGGTTGCTCGCGAGTTAATCGTCTGGACGGATGAACCCGTCATCAATAGTCAGTCCGGCTCTTACCGCGAAAGGATCGAGAAGAACTATTCCGAGCGTTTGGCATGAAGATTCGCAATTACGACGAGTTCAAAACGCTGATTACTGGGGCTTGATGGCCGCAGCTGAGTGCGATCCAGTCATTACTGCCAGTGAGTTACGCCGCTGACGTTGCCAACGCAATCAGCGGCGTTCCCCGACCAATAGTTTCCCCGGTCGCAACACCAGCCACAGTGCCCCCGCAATCAACACCCCGCCATACAAGTGCGCCATCGACAACGGCTCATTCAATAACAACGCCCCCCACAACACCCCGAATGGCGGAATCATGAAGGTCACCGTCATCGACTTGACCGGCCCAATGGATGACAGCAAGCGGAAGTACAGGATGTAGGCAAACGCTGTGCACACCAGTCCCAACCCCAGCAGTGACGCCCACACCTGCCAGCCGCCCCAACTTGCTGGAGGGTGGGTGATGGCGCTGTAGGCAAAGAACGGCAGCAAAAACAGGGTAGCGCCCAGCATGCTGCCCAACGCCGCGAGTCGGCTGTCCAGGCCGCCACGTTGATCGAGCCAGCGCCGTGCGAGGAAGCCGGCAAGGCCATAGCAGGTAGTGGCCAACAGGCAGGCCAATGCGCCCATCAGTAATTCCAAATCAAACGCCACCGGCCCCGCGCGCGTCAGCACGCCTACGCCAAACAAGCCCAGGCTGACCCCGGCGATTTTCGACGGCGTCAGGCGTTCACTGAAGAACAGCCCGCCAATCAACACACCCATCAACGGCGTGGTGGCATTGAAGATCGCCGAATAACCCGCCGGCAACACTTGGGCCGCCACCGAGTACATGGTCGCGGGAATCCCGGAGTTGATCACGCCCAACAGCAGGACGGTCTTGAATTTGCCCTGGAAGTCCCAGTTCACGCGCATCAACGTGAGGATCACCAGCAAGCCCGCCGCTGCAATCGAGACGCGAAAAAACGCCGTCGGCACCGTACCGATTTCCGGCGCGATGATGCGCATGAACAGGAAGCTCGCGCCCCAAATGGCAGCCAGCCCCAACAGGTACAGCGTGTCGACAGGTCTCACGGAACACTCCTACATCAATAAGGCGGCGAGTGTTGCCTAGAGGCCTGCCTGACACAATCGCTAATTACAGGGCAAACCGCGTGACCAGGCCATTGAGGTCCACTGCCAGGCGTGACAGCTCCTGGCTGGCCGCCGAGGTCTGGGTGGCGCCGGCGGCGGTCTGGGTGGACAGGTCGCGAATGTTCACCAGGCTGCGGTCGACGTCACGGGCGACCAGCGCTTGTTGTTCGGCGGCGCTGGCAATGACCAGGTTGCGTTCGCTGATCTGCGAAATGGCGGCGGTGATTTTTTCCAGGGCGCTGCCGGCGCTATTGGCCCGTTGCAAGGTCTGGCCGGCGTGTTCAGCGCTGCTGTTGAGCGCGTCGACGGTGCCCTGGGTGCCTTGCTGGATGCCGTTGATCATCTGCTCGATTTCTTCGGTGGAATCCTGTGTGCGCTGCGCCAGGGAGCGCACCTCGTCGGCGACCACCGCAAAACCACGCCCGGCCTCGCCTGCGCGGGCAGCTTCGATGGCGGCGTTGAGTGCCAGCAAGTTGGTTTGCCCGGCGATACCGCGGATCACTTCCAGCACTTTGCTGATGTCCTGGGCCTGGACCGCCAGGCCCTCGGCCTTGTTCGACGCGCCGAGCACTTCGTCCACCAGGTTCTGGATCGCGCTGATGGTTTCGCTGATCTGGTAGTGGCCGTGCTTGCTGTCTTCGTCGGACGCCTTGGACGCCTCGGCGCTGGACACCGCATTGTTCGCCACTTCATCCACGGCTGCGCTCATCTCGTTGACGGCGGTCGCGGCCTGTTCGATTTCATCGTTCTGCGCTTGCAGGCCGCGGGTGCTCTGTTCCATCACCGAGCTCATCTCTTCGGCGGCAGAGGCCAGTTGCTGCGCCGACTCGCTGATACCGCGAATGGTGGTTTTAAGCTGGTCCTGCATGGTGGCCAGGGCCGTCAGCAATTGCGCCGGCTCGTCGCTGCCATTCACTACAATCGGCCGGCTCAGGTCGCCACCGGCAATGGTGCGCGCCACAGCCAGCGCCTGGCCGAGCGGTGCCGTGATGCTGCGGGTCAGTAGCCAGGCCAGTAATAAGGTCGCAATAAATGCGCACACGATGATCAGGCCAACCACCCATTGCGCGCTGGCGTACATCTGCGCTGCCGAGTCGGCCGCGGCTTCCACGCCTTTCTGGTTGAAAGTGATCATGTCCTCCAGGCTTTTATTGAGGACGGTGCCCTGAGGACCGAGGCGGGTGGTGAGCAGGTCAATGGCGTCTTGCTGCTGGTCCTTGTCGACCTGTTCAACCATCTGGCTGACGATGCTGTTGTAGGTGTTCACGTTAACGTTGAGCTGCTTGAGCATCGCCCGTTCTTCATCACCGCTGAGCAGGCTTTCGTGGTGTTCAAGCAGGGTTTTGAGTTCGTTGCGTTGGCTGGCGATCAGGCTTTTGCTGTTGTCGCGGATCCGGGACTCGTCGGTAGTCGCCATGCGCATGGATTCCAGGCGGATGCTGGCAATGCAGGCAGCAGCGTCGTGGATATTCTCGATGCTCGGCATCCACGACTCTTCGATGATCAGCGCGCTTTCACGCAGCTTGGCCATCTGGCCCAGGCCAAACAGACCGACAATCACCAGCATGCTGGCCAAAACCCCGAAACTCAGACTGGCGCGCAGACCGATTCGCATATTCCTCAATGACATCTTGGTGCTCCTTAGGCGATTAGAATCTGTTCCCGGACCGGTCTTCTGACCTTGTTAGGGTGGGAGAGGGCGCGCTATATATCAAAGTGCCATCAAGGTGGTAATCAGGGTTTCCCTTACGGTGTATCAAAGCGGTTACAGGTGTTGTGAATCTGTGACAGCACAGGTTTTTTCCAGCGCCAGCGCCAAGCCACGCGGTTATGGGTCTACAGCGGTGTGCCAGGGGACTTTTCGGTGTATTTACTGACCGCTTGGTCGAGTTGTGAAATTTGAAAATAAATGTACAAGTCACGCGAAGGTGTACAGATACGCCCTGAAAATCATCCTTCTCCTGCCTCGTTTCACTGGCTAAGCTCAGGGCTTCCAGATGCCCGTCCGAGGTTTCCCGCATGTCGCAATCCGCCCTCGCCATCGCCCGCATGATCCTCGATGGCTTCGACGATTACCGTGAGCACTTTCGCCAGATCACCGACGGCGCCCGCGAACGTTTCGAAAAGGCCCAGTGGCAGCAGGGGCAGGCGGCTTCGGCGGCGCGTATCAACTTGTATGAAGATAAGGTGGCTGAAGTGACGGCGCGCCTGCGGGCCGGCTTCGACGAGGCTGCCTTGCTGGAGATCGACACATGGCCCCTGGTCAAGAGCGCGTATATCGGCCTGATCGACCTGCGCTTTGACGATGAGTTGTCCGAGACCTGGTACAACTCGATCTTCTGCGGCCTGTTCAGCCATGACCTGATCAGTGATGGCTGCATGTTCATCCACACCACACGGCCCAGCCTGCGCCGTGCGCGTGCGGCGCAGACCAGGACCTATAAACCGACGGGCGACCTGGCGTTGACGCTGGCGCAGATCTTCGCCGATTACCGTTTCAGCGAACCCTATGCGGACCTGGCGGCCGACGTGCGCCGGCTCGAAGCCCAACTGCGCGAGAACCTGCCGGACTGGGTATGCAAAGACCCGGACCTCAACGTCGAGCTGTTTTCCTCGGTGCTCTACCGTAATAAAGGCGCCTACCTCGTAGGGCGCATCTATACCCGCGACGAACAATGGCCGCTGGTTATTCCCCTGCTGCATCGCGAAGGGCGCGGCATCCAGATCGACGCGCTGATCACGGACGAAGCCGATGTGTCGATCATCTTCTCTTTCACCCGTTCCTATTTCATGGTCGACGTGCCGGTGCCGGCGGAATTCATTGGCTTTCTCAAGCGCATCCTGCCCGGCAAGCACATCGCCGAGTTGTACACCTCCATCGGGTTCTACAAGCATGGCAAGTCGGAGTTCTACCGCGCGCTGATCAACCACCTGGCCACCACCGATGATCAATTCATCATGGCACCCGGCGTGCGCGGCATGGTCATGAGTGTGTTTACGCTGCCGGGCTTCAACACCGTGTTCAAGATCATCAAGGACCGTTTTTCACCGTCGAAAAACGTCAATCGCGCCACGGTGATCGAGAAGTATCGCCTGGTAAAAAGCGTCGACCGGGTTGGGCGTATGGCCGACACCCAGGAGTTCGCCGACTTCCGTTTCCCCCTGAGCAAGTTCGAGCCCGAGTGCCTGGCCGAGCTGCTTGAAGTCGCTGCCGGTACGGTGGAAGTGGAGGGCGACAGCGTGCTCATCCGCCACTGCTGGACCGAACGGCGCATGACCCCGCTCAACCTTTACCTCGACAACGCCAACGCCGCCCAGGTGCGCGAAGCCCTTGAGGACTATGGCCTGGCCATCAAGCAACTGGCGGCGGCGAACATATTCCCCGGCGACATGCTGCTGAAGAACTTCGGCGTTACCCGACACGGTCGCGTGGTGTTCTACGACTACGACGAAATCTGCTTCCTCACCGAGGCCAACTTTCGGCATATCCCCGCACCGCGTACCCCCGAGGATGAAATGGCCTCTGAGCCCTGGTACTCCATCGGCCCGCTCGACGTGTTCCCCGAGGAATTCCCGCCCTTTCTGTTTGCCGACGCCGGCCAGCGCAAGCTGTTCAATGAGCTGCATGGCGAGTTGTACAACGCCGATTATTGGAAAGGCCTGCAGGAGGCGATTCGCGCCGGCAAGGTCATCGACGTGTTCCCGTACCGGCGCAAAGACCGTGATAGCGAATGAGGGGCGCGCGCATTGGCGGTTTTCTGCGACAATCCGCCCCCTGCATAAATAGACGACCCAAACGCATCTGATGACTGACCAAGCGCCCGCTATCGACCAACTGCTGAAAAACCTCGATCACGCCATGCTCGCCGACCGCCACCGCTTGCGGCGCCAGTTGCTTGAACTGCGCAAGAAGCCCGATGAGGAGAAGCTGGCGCAGTGGGTTACGCGCATGCAGGCGTCCTGCGCCCAGGTGACGGCGCGGCGTGCCAGCCTGCCGGTGATTCGTTATGACGACAGCCTGCCGATTGCCGCCAAGCGCGACGAGATCAAAGAGGCACTCCTCAAGCATCAGGTGCTCATCATTGCGGGCGAAACCGGCTCGGGTAAGACCACCCAGTTGCCGAAGATCTGCCTGGAAATCGGTCGCGGCCAGTACGGTTTAATCGGCCACACCCAGCCGCGCCGAATTGCGGCGCGCAGCGTCGCCAGCCGTGTCGCTGAAGAACTGGCGACGCCGCTGGGCGCGCTGGTTGGCTATCAGGTGCGCTTCGAAGACCAGAGTGACTCCAACACCCTGATCAAGCTGATGACCGACGGTATTTTGCTGGCGGAAACCCAGAACGACCGCTATCTGGAACGCTACGACACGATTATCGTCGACGAAGCCCACGAGCGCAGCCTGAACATCGATTTTCTGCTCGGCTACCTGAAAACCCTGCTGCCGCGTCGTCCGGACCTCAAAGTCATCATCACCTCGGCGACCATCGACCTGGAGCGCTTTTCCAAGCACTTCGACGATGCGCCGATTGTCGAAGTCTCGGGCCGCACTTTCCCGGTGGACACCTGGTATCGCCCGCTGACCCTGGAGCAGGACGAGGAGGGCAACCGTGTCGAGGACGATTTGACCGTTGACCAGGCAATCCTCGCCACCCTTGATGAAATTGCCGCCTATGAGCGCAGCGAACGGCGCAGCCCCGGTGATGTGTTGGTGTTTTTGCCGGGTGAGCGCGAGATTCGCGACGCCGCCGACATGCTGCGCAAGGCCCAGCTCAAACACACCGAAATTCTGCCGCTGTATGCGCGGCTGTCACCGGCCGAACAGCAGCGTATTTTCCAGTCCCACCCGGGTCGGCGCGTAGTGCTGGCGACCAACGTGGCGGAAACCTCGCTGACCGTGCCGGGCATTCGTTATGTGATCGACAGCGGCACCGCGCGTATCAGTCGCTACAGCTATCGCGCCAAAGTGCAGCGCCTGCCGATCGAGGCGATTTCCCAGGCCAGCGCCAACCAGCGTAAAGGCCGGTGTGGCCGTGTTGAGCCGGGCATCTGCATCCGCTTGTACAGCGAAGAGGATTTTATTGGGCGCCCGGAATTTACCGACCCGGAAATTTTGCGCACCAACCTTGCTGCCGTCATCCTGCAGATGCTGCACCTGCGCCTCGGCGAAATCACCGACTTCCCGTTTATCGAGCCGCCGGATGGCAAGGCCATCAGCGACGGTTTCAACCTGCTGCAAGAACTCTCGGCGGTAGACCGTAACAGCCAACTGACGCCACTGGGTCGCCAATTGGCGCGTCTGCCGGTGGACCCGCGTATGGGGCGCATGTTGCTCGAAGCTGCCAAGCTCGGCAGCTTGCAGGAGGTGTTGATTGTCGCCAGTGCGATGTCGATCCAGGACCCGCGCGAGCGCCCGCCCGAGCGTCAGCAAGCCGCCGATCAGGCCCACGCACAGTGGAAGGATGTGGATTCCGACTTCGCCGGTTTGGTTAACCTGTGGCGTGGTTTTGAAGAGCGGCGCCAGGCACTCACCGCCAGCCCGTTGCGTAACTGGTGCCGCAAGAACTTCCTGAATTACCTGCGGCTGCGCGAGTGGCGCGATTCCCATCGCCAGCTCAGCCTGATTTGCCGCGATATGCAGTTGACCGTTAACAAAGAGCCGGCGGACTTTGCGAAACTGCACAAAGCCGTGCTGTCCGGTCTGTTGAGCCAAATTGGCCAGAAGACCGAAGACGGCGATTACCTCGGCGCCCGTCAGCGGCGCTTCTGGATTCACCCGTCCTCGGGTATCGGCAAAAAACGCCCGCAATGGCTGATGACCGCTGAACTGGTGGAAACCACCAAGCTGTATGCGCGCATGGTGGCGAAAATTGATGCGGACTGGATCGAGCCCCTGGCCGGGCACCTGATCAAGAAAAACCACTTCGAACCGCACTGGGAGAAGAAGCGCGGCCAGGTCGTGGCGTTTGAGCAGATCACCCTGTTCGGGTTGATTGTGGTCGGGCGGCGGCCGGTGCATTACGGGCCGATTGACCCGGTGGTGTCGCGCGAGCTGTTTATCCGCGAAGGTCTGGTGCGGGGCGAGATTCAATCCCGGGCCAAGTGCCTGACGGCGAACCAGCAACTGCTGGAGCAGCTTGATGAACTGGAGGCCAAGGCGCGGCGTCGCGACATTCTGGCAGACGAAGAAACCCTCTACGCCTTCTACGACGCGCGGCTGCCGGCGGAGATCCACCAGACGGCCACCTTCGACAGCTGGTACAAGGTCAACAGTCAGAAAGACCCGCAATTGCTGATCATGCGCGAGGAAGACGTGCTGGCCCGCGAGGCCAGTGAAGTCACCGCCGCGCATTACCCGGACACCCTTCACCTGGGCGACTTGGCCCTGGCCCTGAGCTATCACTTTGAACCCAACCACCCGCGCGACGGTGTGACCCTGCGTGTGCCGGCACCGCTGCTGCCGGCACTGCCGCCGGAGCGTCTGGACTGGCTGGTGCCGGGGGTGATCGAAGCCAAGTGCATCGCGCTCGTGCGCAACTTGCCCAAGGCGCTGCGCAAAAACTTTGTGCCAGTGCCGGATTTCGTCAAGGCGGCGCTGCAACGTATCGAATTTGGCCAGGGTTCACTGCCCCAGGCGCTCGGGCGCGAATTGCTGCGCATGACGGGCGCAAGGGTCAGCGATGAAGCCTGGGCCGAAGCGGCGCAGCAGGTGGAAAACCACCTGAAGATGAACCTGGAAGTGGTCGATGGCCAGGGCAAGTTCCTCGGCGAAGGCCGCGACTTGGCCGAGCTGACTGCACGCTTTGCCGAGGCCAGCCAGGCTGCCTTGGCCGTGCCGCAAACCGCGAAAAGCCAACAGCCGGTTGAGGCCAAGGTGTTCGCGGCGGTGGCGGAGAAGACCCAGCAAAAGATCGCCGGCCTGTCGATGACGGTCTACCCGGCGCTGGTCGAAGAGAACGCTACGGTCAAGGAAGGGCGCTTTTCGACGGCCGCCGAAGCCGAGTTCCAGCACCGCCGCGCCTTGCAACGCCTGCTGATGCAACAACTGGCGGAACCGGCCAAGTTCCTGCGTGGCAAATTGCCCGGGCTGACCGAGTTGGGCCTGATGTACCGCGAATTGGGGCGCATTGACGCGTTGGTGGAAGATATTTTGCTGGCCAGCCTCGACACCTGCGTACTGGACGGCGAAGCCAGCCTGCCGCGAGACGGCGCGGGCCTGGCCGCCCTGGCCGAGCGCAAGCGTGGCAGCTGGACCGAACACGCCGAGCGCCTGGCCCGCCTGACCCTGGAGGTGCTGAAACTGTGGCACGGCTTGCAGAAGCGTTTCAAAGGCAAGATCGACCTGGCCCAGGCTGTGGCGTTGAACGATATCAAGCAACAGCTCAGCAACCTGGTTTATCCCGGTTTTGTCCGGGAAACGCCGGCGCAGTGGTTCAAGGAATTACCGCGTTTCCTCAAGGCCATCGAGCTGCGCCTGGAGAAGTTGCCAAGCCAGGTGCAAAAAGATCGCGTTTGGAGCGCTGAGCTGGGCGGCCTGTGGGCGCAGTACCAGAACCGCCTGAACAAACACGCCCAGGAAGGCAAGCGCGACCCCCAGTTGGCACTCTATCGCTGGTGGTTGGAGGAATATCGGGTGTCGTTGTTTGCCCAGCAGTTGGGCACCAAAGTGCCGATTTCCGACAAACGTTTGAGCAAGCAATGGAGCCTGGTGGAGGCTTGACGTGGTTCTTGGCTAACCCGACACACCCCATCCAATGTGGGCGCTGGCTTGCCCGCGATGCTGACACCCCGGTGTCTGATTGATATCGGGTCGATGCCATTGCAGGCAAGCCAGTTCCCACAGATGAATCGTGGGTTTATCCGGCAAATGGCGCCAAATCCCCAGGGTTGTGGCAAACTTCGCGGTTATAAATGCCGGGATCGTCGTAATGGGCTGGTGCGCAGCCGCGGCGCGATGGAATAAAGCGTTGCCAGTTTGATGCCCGCTGGACGGGATCGAACGACTTAAAGTTTGGTACGACGGTACCAATATCTTCTGCCTGACAGATTTAGAGGAACGACCGTGCATAACGTCGTCATCAGCGGCACTGGCCTGTACACCCCGGCCAACAGCATCTCCAACGAAGAGCTGGTGCAGTCTTTCAACGCCTACGTGCAGCAGTTCAACAGCGACAACGCTGCCGCCATCGAGCGCGGTGACGTGCAGGCGCTGACCGAGTCCAGTGCGGCCTTTATCGAAAAGGCGTCCGGCATCAAGAGCCGTTTTGTCATGGACAAGGACGGTATCCTCGACCCGCAGCGCATGGCGCCGCGCCTGCCCGAGCGCAGCAATGACGAGTGGTCGGTACTCTGCCAGATGGCCATCGGCGCTGCCGAGCAAGCCCTGCAGCGCGCCGGCAAGACGGCTGCCGACATCGACGGCGTAATCGTTGCCTGCTCCAACCTGCAACGCGCCTATCCGGCCATCGCCATCGAAGTCCAGGAAGCCCTGGGCATCGCGGGGTTTGGTTTTGACATGAACGTGGCCTGCTCCTCGGCCACCTTCGGTATCCAGAACGCCGCCAACAGCATCCAGCTGGGCCAGGCGCGGGCGATCCTGATGGTCAATCCGGAAGTCTGCACCGGTCACCTGAATTTCCGCGACCGCGACAGCCACTTCATCTTTGGTGATGCGGCCACTGCGGTGATCCTCGAGCGCGCCGACCTGGCGACCTCCGAGCATCAGTTCGACGTGGTGAGCACCAAGCTGCTGACCAAGTTCTCCAACAACATCCGCAACAACTTCGGCTTTCTCAACCGCACGGCGGAAGAGGGTATCGGCGCGCCAGACAAACTGTTCGTGCAGGAAGGCCGCAAAGTCTTCCGAGATGTCTGCCCGATGGTCGCCGAACTGATCGCTGTGCACCTTGAAGAAAACCAGTTGAATGTCTCCGACGTGAAGCGGTTCTGGCTGCACCAGGCCAACCTGAGCATGAACCACCTGATCGTAAAAAAACTGCTGGGCCGTGAAGCCTCGGTGGAAGAGGCGCCGGTGATTCTCGACACCTACGCCAACACCAGTTCGGCCGGTTCGGTGATTGCGTTCCACACCTACCAGGATGACTTGCCCAAAGGCTCCGTGGCAGTGCTCAGTTCGTTTGGTGCGGGCTATTCGATCGGCAGCGTGATCCTGCGCAAGCGCTAAACGTGGTCAATGTGGCATCGGGTTTGCCACACTGACTGGGTTTGCACTTTGAAATAGAGGTTCCAATGGCGGCAGCGGACGACGCGCACCTGCTTGAACGGCTGCTCAAAGGCGAGCAGCGGGCCTATAAAGAATTGGTCACGACCTACCAGAGCGCCATGCGCGCGGTGGCCTATGCGATTGTCGGCCAGCGTCACGCCGACGAAGTCGTGCAGGACGCCTGGCTGTCGGTGGTGCGCAACCTGGCCAAGTTCGAAGGGCGCTCCAGCCTCAAGACCTGGCTGCTGACCATCACGGCCAACTCGGCCAAGGGCCGCTATAAACAAAATCGACGGGAAGTATTGCTCGACGATTTGCCCTCACCCCATGGCACCATCGGTGACGATCGCTTCGTCCCCGACGACGGGCACTGGGCTGTCGCCCCCTACGCCTGGCACCAGGACACTCCGGAAGCCCTGCTGACCGAGGATGAGCTGCGCAAATGCCTCGAGCATACGTTGCTGAGTTTGTCGGAGTTGCAAAGCAGTGTGCTGGTGCTGCGTGAGCGCCAAGGTTTGGAGTTGGAGGAGATTTGTAATCTTCTGACGCTCTCGCTCTCCAATGTTCGTGTGCTGTTGCATCGAGCACGGCTTAAAGTCTTCGCCACGGTGGAGCATTTTGAGGAAACGGGCGAATGTTGACCTGTAAAGAGCAAGTGGCGCGGTCCAGTGACTATCTCGATGGGCAATTGACCTTTCGTGAGCGTCTGCTGGTGCGTCATCACTTGATGTTCTGCCCTAATTGCCGGCGATTTATCCGCCAGATGCGCCTGATGCAGGCGACGCTGAAAATCATGCCGGAGGCGCCGGTGAAAGATGCTGATGCATTGGCTGAACGGCTCGCGGCCGAACGGTTGAAAGATCAGTAACGGCGGGGCAGAGGCAGACTCGCGTGGGTGAGTCGAACGGATGAGGGGGATCGGCCCACCCACGCAAAGCTGTTGAAATCACCTCGGGCCGTCCTGGCCCAAGGCTTGTTACACACACATTTAGAACTTGGCTTCAGCATCCAACTGCAGGGTGTTGGTGTTGGCATCACGCTGGGTGCGGCTGGCGTAGTCAGCCTTGGTCAGGAAGTACGTGGCGCCGAGGGCAAAGTTCTTGTCGATGTCGTAGCTGACCTTCATCTTGTGACCGCGCGAACCGGTGGTGCCGTTGGCAAAGTCCGAGTCGGTGAAGGCGCCAACCACGGCGTCACGCTGGATATCACGGTAGTTGTAGTCCAGGTTGAAGCCGAACACCTTGGACTTGGCACCGATCAACCACGCGGTGTCCTGATCGGTCACGGCATCGTTGTTTTTCACGTACTGGCCGTAGAACGCCAGGGGCACTGCCAGGCCGCCGATGTCAGCCTGGGCGAAACCTTCATACAGGCGGAATTGGTTGTCGGCCGAGTTGCCGTTGACTGCCAGTGCGCAAGGCGTAGTGGTCGTCGTGCACCGGCTGTCCTTGTCGTTCTGGTAGGCGTAGACACTGCCGCCCAGGGTCATTTTCAGGTTGTCGGTGACCGAGAAACGCGTCCCCAACTGGCCGGATGTCAGGCGCAGGTCGTGGCGAAATTGCACGCCGTCGCCGTCGACGTTGTCCTTGAGGTTGTAGTTACCCAGGCTGCCGAACAGCTCTGCGCTGCTGCCCAATGGGTATTTGTAGGTAAGGGCCAGGCCTTCCGGGTTGATGTCGCTGTCCCAGATCACATCGCCCATGTTCACCCACGGCTGCAGCATCTTGCCGCCGATCACGTGCAGGTTCTTGATCTGATCCGGGTGATAGTCGATGTAGCCCAGGTCCAGCCAGATCGACTTCTTGTCGAAGTAGTTGTCCTGGTCCTGGTTGGTGGACCGCGCGTCGTCGCTGCTGCCGGTGGCAATGCGAATGCCGGTGTCCACTTGCGAGTTGACTTCGGTGTACGCACCCAGGCGGGCACGGATGCGCTGGCGGTCCTTGTCACGGCCACCGTTGTTGGATTCGCCCTGAATCTTCACGGTTTCCTGACGGAAGCGCACGTCCCCCTTGAGTTGGGTGCGGGCGGCCCACGCCAGCTTCTGGTCGAACACGCTCAGGTCGTTGGTTTTTTTCGCGGTGGCCGCGATCTGTTCGTTGGTCTCTTGTTGAGCTTGCTGTGCGATCTGCTTTTCTTTCTGGTCTTTGGCCAATTCCGCTTGCAGTTCGGTGTACTGCGCAGCGGTGATCTGGCCGTTGGCCTTGAGCATGTCGAGCAATTTAGCGTCGACTGCAGCGCTGACCGGAACGCTGAGGGCCAGCAATAGGCCGCCACACAGGACCGCCGCAGTTTTAGTGGAAGCAAGACGCATATCAATCTCCGAAAGTGAGGAGGGATGGCAAACCATCCAGGACACAACCGACCGATGACGGACGGAAAATAGCCGCCTGCTAGAACCAGGCGCTCTAAAAAACAGGCGTCAGTATCGCGATCACTTATGACGAGACAGTGGCTAAGTGATGTCGTGAAGATGACAAATTATTTAATAACGGAACCAATTGTTTCTGGGTTTGTCCGGCGTGGTTCGAGGTGTGCCCAGCGCTGTGATAGGCGATACTCGCGAAGCTTTCACGCCAACAAACAGTGAGGATGCCGATGCCGTTGCAACGCCTGGACAACCTGTCCGAAATCGCCCCCCATGTTTGGGATGCCCTGGTGCCGCAGGCGCAGCCCTTTGTGCGGCATGCATTCCTGAGTGCCCTGGAAGACAGCGCCAGCCTCGGCCCGCAATCGGGCTGGCAACCTGAGCATTTGCTGCATTGGGAGGGCGATCACCTGGTGGCGGCACTGCCGAGTTATCGCAAGTGGCATTCCTACGGCGAATACGTGTTCGATCACGGTTGGGCGGATGCCTGTGAGCGTGCGGGCATTGATTACTACCCCAAGTTGCTGACGGCGGTGCCGTTCAGTCCGGTCAGTGGGCCGCGCTTGCTGGCGAGGAACGTCGAGGACGGTTTTGAACTGCTCAACAGCCTGCCGGGCTATCTGGAAATCGAAGGGCTCTCCAGCGCCCACATCAATTTCACCGACCCGCTGGCCGACGATGCGTTGTCGCAACAACCGGGCTGGTTGCAACGTTTGGGCTGCCAGTTTCATTGGCAAAATCGTGGCTACCGCGACTTTCAGGACTTCCTTGACGCTTTGAGTTCGCGCAAGCGCAAACAGATGCGCAAAGAACGCGAGCAAGTGGCGGGGCAGGGCATCGACTTCGAATGGCTGCAAGGCCATGAACTGAGCGAAGCGCAGTGGGATTTTGTCTACGCCTGCTACGCCAACACCTACGCGGTGCGCCGCCAATCGCCCTACTTGACCCGTGCGTTTTTCAGCCTACTGGCCGAGCGTATGCCCGAGGCGATTCGCGTGGTGCTGGCCAAACAAGGGTCACGCCCGGTGGCCATGGCATTCAGCCTGATCGGTGGCGACAGCTTCTACGGACGTTATTGGGGCTGCCTGGCGGAGTTCGACCGCCTGCATTTCGAAACCTGCTTCTACCAGGGTATGGATTACGCCATCGCCGCAGGCCTGCAACGCTTCGACGCGGGCGCCCAGGGCGAGCATAAGTTGATTCGCGGATTTGAGCCGGTGATTACGCGCTCATGGCACTACCTGCGCCACCCGGGTTTGAAGAGTGCTGTCGAGGATTTTCTGGAACGCGAGCGCGTGGGAATTCTGGCGTATGCCGAAGAGGCGAGGGCAGCCCTGCCTTATCGGCAGGGCTGAGTTCGTGCAGAAGGGGCTTGGCTGAGCCCCAACGCATTAATCGATGCCGACAAACCCGCCAGTCTGGTGCTGCCACAACCTGGCATACAGCCCACCATGGGCGAGCAGCTCGGCATGGCTGCCCGTCTCGGCGATCTGGCCTTTCTCCAGCACCACCAGCCTGTCCATCCGTGCAATGGTCGACAGCCGGTGCGCAATTGCAATCACCGTCTTGCCCTGCATCAGGGTCTCCAGGCTTTCCTGGATCGCCGCTTCCACTTCCGAGTCCAGCGCCGAAGTGGCTTCATCCATGATCAGAATCGGCGCGTCCTTGAGCAGTACCCGGGCGATGGCGATGCGCTGGCGTTGCCCGCCGGAGAGCTTCACGCCGCGCTCACCCACATGGGCATCCAGGCCGTTGCGGCCTTCAGCGTCCGACAGCAGCGGGATGAATTCATCGGCGCGGGCCTTGCGGATGGCGGCAGTGAGTTCCTCGTCGGTGGCATCCGGCTTGCCGTACAGCAAGTTGTCACGGATCGAGCGGTGCAGCAGCGAGGTGTCCTGGGTGATCATGCCGATCTGTGCGCGCAGGCTTTCCTGGGCGACTTCGGCGATGTTCTGACCGTCGATCAGGATACGCCCGCCTTGCAGGTCGTACAGGCGCAGCAGCAGGTTGACCAGCGTCGACTTGCCTGCACCGGACGGGCCGATCAAGCCGATTTTTTCCCCGGCCTTGATGTTCAGGTTCAGGCCACCAATGATCCCGCTCTTCTTGCCGTAGTGGAAATCCACCTGCTCGAAACGCACTTCGCCATGGGGCACGTTCAGGCGTGGGGCATTCTCGCGGTCGGTCACCGCCAGCGGCGCCGCGATGGTTTTAAGACCGTCTTGCACCATGCCGATGTTTTCGAAGATGCCGTTGACCACCCACATGATCCAACCGGACATGTTGACGATACGAATCACCAGGCCGGTGGCCAGGGCAATCGCGCCGACGGAGATCAGTGACTGTGTCCACAGCCACAAGGCCAGGCCGGTGGTGGTGACAATCAGCAGGCCGTTCAAGATGGCGATCGTCACGTCCATGCTGGTGAGCACGCGTGCGGCCAGTTGGGTTTTTTCGGTTTGCTCGATGATCGCTTCCTTGGCGTATTCCTGCTCATTCTGCGTATGGGCGAACAGCTTCAAGGTCGTGATGTTGGTGTAGCCGTCAACAATACGGCCCATCAACTTCGATCGCGCCTCGGAGGAAATCACCGAGCGTTCCTTC
Organism: Pseudomonas sp. M5A4_2d; assembly: GCF_053345295.1. Classification (NCBI taxonomy): domain Bacteria; kingdom Pseudomonadati; phylum Pseudomonadota; class Gammaproteobacteria; order Pseudomonadales; family Pseudomonadaceae; genus Pseudomonas; species Pseudomonas sp. M5A4_2d. The sequence continues at coordinate 339,712 of NZ_JBKEZW010000001.1, forward strand.
ACGCGGGGCACGAAGTAGCGCAGTGCAACGCTGTAACAAATAATCCAGCTGATCAGCGGGATCATCAGCCGCCAGTCGGCCTCGGCAAACAATACGAGCGAACTGATCGCATAGATCGACACGTGCCAGATGGCTTCCGCCGTCGCCACCGACGAGTCACGCAACGAGTTGCCGGTTTGCATGATGCGCTGGGCGATGCGCCCGGCGAAATCGTTCTGGAAGAAATTCAGGCTCTGTTTGAGCACGTAGCTGTGGTTTTGCCAGCGGATCAGGCTGGTCATGCCCGGGTTGATGGTCTGGTGCACCAGCAAGTCATGCAGGCCGTTGAAGATCGGGCGTAGCAACAGGGCGACCACGGCCATCCAGATCAGCTCGGTGCTGTGGATCTGGAAGAAGTTGGCGGGCGGCGTGCCCTGGGCCAAGTCAATGATGCGGCTCAGGTAGCTGAACAACGCCACTTCGATCAGCGCGCCGATCAGGCCCACCACCAGCAAGGCGGCAAAACTTGGCCACACCTGGCGCAGGTAGTAGAGGTAGAAGGGCAGGACTTTGTCGGGAGGGGCGGCGCTCGGGGCGTCGCGGAAGATATCAATCAGTTGTTCAAAGCGACGATAGAGCATTAGGTTGACGCCCGCCTGGCGGGCTCTCCTGTTCAAATGCGCGCGGTGCCTTGTGAGCACCGCACGGAAACACCTGCAGACCTCAGTCGATGCGCTTGGCCGACTTGATCAAAACAGGATCGATAGGCACGTTTTGCATGCCCTGCTTGGTGGTGGTCTGCGAGTTGACGATGACGTCTACCACGTCCATGCCCTTGACGACTTTGGCGAACACGGCATAACCGGCGTCACGGCCCGGGTCGAGGAACGCATTGTCGGCCACGTTGATGAAGAACTGGCTGGTGGCCGAGTTCGGATCATTGGTGCGCGCCATGGACAAAGTGCCCCGCACGTTATGCAAGCCGTTGCTGGCTTCGTTCTTGATGGGCGCTTTGGTCTCCTTCTGCGACATCTGCGCGGTGAACCCGCCGCCCTGGACCATGAAGCCCGGGATTACCCGGTGGAAGATCGTGTTGGTGTAGAAACCGCTGTCGACGTAGGCCAGAAAGTTCTTGGTGCTGATTGGGGCCTTGACCGGGTCCAGTTCGATTTCAATGTCGCCATTGGTGGTGGTGATCAGTACGTGCTGGGCCTTGGCGGGCTCGGCAGCCATCAGGTTGGCCGCGAACAGTACGGAGCCGGCAAAGAAGGCGATTTTTTTCAGCATGGGTCAGTGATCCTGGGTAGTGGTTTCGACTGTCTTTAGAAAATCGAGCAAGGTAGCGTTAAAGACATCGGGTTGATCCAAGGGCGTGGCATGGCGGGAATCCTCGATCACCACCAGCCGCGCATCGGGCAGCAGTTTTACATAGATTTCTTTCTGCGCCACGGGGGTGTAATCGTGGTCGGCGCTGATGACCAGGGTTGGACAGGTAATTCTGGAAAGTTGTTCCTGCACGCCCCAGCCCACAATTGCGTCGAAGCTGGCGAGATAAGCACGTTTGTCGTTCTTTGCCCAGCGCTCGGCCATCTTGCGACGCAGGTCGTGTTGGTCCGGCTTGGGGAATAATCGGTCGCCCAACGCCTTGCCGATGGTCGCCAGGCTAAGCAATCGCGCCAGGCTCCAGCGCTTGGCCCATTGCCAATAGTCATCGGCACTGCGCACTTTGACTTCGGGCGCGCTGTTGACGATGCACAGGCTCTTGACCAGGCGGGGTTCATCCACGGCCAACTGAAAGGCAATCATGCCGCCCATGGACAAGCCCACCACATGGGCCGGTGGCAGGTTCAGGTGTTCAGTCAAGGCGATCAGGTCGACGGTGAAGCCTTTGATGCTGTAGCGCTCGCGCGGTTTGTCGGAACGACCGTGACCGCGTACATCCACTACGATCAGGCGGTAATGCCTGGCCAACACTGGAATTTGCAGCTCCCAGTCCAGGCTGCTGGAACCCAGGCCGTGGATCAGAATCAGCGGGGTGCCGTGGCCGTATTCCTCGTAATGCAGGCTGCATCCTTCATGGTCGAACCAGGCCATGCACGAACTCCGTTTCAGGCTTGTTGGGGGGCGGCGAAAGGCGCGTCCAGAGGGGCGGTGTCAAAGGTGCGCAGCAACTCCACAAGAATCTGCGTGGCCGGGCCCAGAGGTTTGTCCTTGTTCGCATAGAGGTAGAACGTCGGGTTGCGGCTGCCGCCCTTTTCCAAGGGTAGCTGCTTGAGCAGGCCTTCGTTGAGTTCGCGCTCAATCATGTGCCGGGGCAGCCACGCAAAACCCAGGCCGCTGCTGACGAAGGCGGCGGCGGTGGCCAGGCTGCCGACGGTCCAGCGCTGTTCGGCGCCGAGCCAGCCGACGTCCCGTGGCTGCTGGCGGCCGGAGTCGCGGATCACCACCTGCATCTGGCTCTCCAGGTCCTGGAAACTCAACTCGCGGTTCAGGCGATGCAGGGAATGCTCGGGGTGGGCCACGGCAATAAACTCCACGTCGCTCATTTCCGTGCCCAAATAGCCCGGGATGATGAAGCTGCTGATGGCCAGGTCGGCCACGCCCTCCATCAATAGCTCTTCAACGCCTGACAGCACTTCTTCGCGCAGGCGAACGCGGCAGCCACGGCTTTGCGGCATAAAGGCGGTGAGGGCGCGCACCAGGCGCGCATTGGGGTAGGCGGCATCCACCACCAGGCGTACTTCGGCTTCCCAGCCTTGTTCCATATGGTGGGCGAGGTCTTCCAGTTGGCTGGCGTTTTTCACCAGTTGTCGGGAGCGCCGTAACAGCACTTCACCGGCTTCAGTGAGTACGGCCTTGCGCCCGTCGATGCGCAGCAGCGGCACGCCGAGCTGGTCTTGCATGCGCGCCACGGTGTAACTCACCGAGGACTGCGAACGGTGCAGCGCTTCAGCCGCCTGGGCGAAGCCACCATGGTCGACCACGGCCTGCAGCGTGCGCCATTGATCGAGGGTAACGCGGGGCGCTTTCAAGATGAGCTCCTCTTGTCCTAAGCTGGCAGTCCTTATTGGAGACTGCCGAATGAGAAAATTCTGTTGTGTGCTGCTGGCGTTGCTGCCATTGACTGCGTTTGCCTATACCACTGATGTTTCCAAAGATATTCAGGGGGTGAAGATCGATTACAGCGCGTCCGACATCGACAGCAATATCAGTTCGATTCGATTGACCAACTACGGAGCCAACGACGCGGTATGCAAAATGGTCTTCACCAACGGCCCGGAGGCACCGCGTGCGCGTAAAGTCACGGTCGAAGCGGGCAAAAGCACCAACACCACGGTCAATTTCAGCCGGAGCATTATCAAAATGCGCATCAAGCTGACCTGCGCTCCAAAATAACGCAGCAGCGGAGCATGCCCACGGCAATACTCCGCTTATAAACAAATTTATAGATTGGTTATAGCAGTTTTTTGCGCTTTTTTATCGAATGAGCCCTGGCTAATCTTTTCTCCATCGCCTTACAGCATTTGCAGATGGAGCCTACCTAGCCATGTCCAACGTTCTGATCATCGAAAGCAGCGCCCGCCAGCAGGATTCGATCTCCCGCCAGCTGACCCAACAGTTCATCAGCCAATGGCAGGATGCTCACCCTGCGGATCAGATCACCGTGCGTGACGTGGCGCTCAACCCCGTGCCGCACCTGGATGCCAACCTGCTCGGCGGCTGGATGAAGCCCGCCGAACAGCGCAGCACTATCGAACAGGCGTCCCTGGACCGCTCCAACGAATTGACCGACGAATTGCTCGCCGCCGACGTGCTGGTGATGGCTGCACCGATGTACAACTTCGCTATCCCCAGCACCCTCAAGGCCTGGCTGGACCACGTGTTGCGTGCCGGTGTGACCTTCAAGTACACCGCCACTGGCCCACAGGGTTTGCTGAACGGCAAGCGCGCCATTGTGCTGACCGCTCGCGGCGGCATCCATACCGGTGCCAGCTCCGATCACCAGGAACCTTACCTGCGCCAGGTCATGGCCTTTATCGGGATTCATGACGTCACTTTCATTCATGCCGAAGGGGTGAACTTGAGCGGTGACTTCCAGGAAAAAGGCATTAACCACGCCAAAGCGCTGCTGGCGCAACTCGTGGCATGAGCCGAGTAAACGTTTAATCGTCACATAATCGCGGGGTGTTTATATCGCTTCACGCAAACCCTTCAAGTACGCGTATCGAACCTCCCTTTGCACTTGTTGCTCCTGAGTGCTCCTACCCGACTGCCGCTATAGCGAGGTCGGGTTTTTTTTGCCCCGAGTTCCGTCAAACACCGAAAACCCTTAAAGTCGCGCCCATTCGAAACGAGGCGCGCATGGGCTATCTACTGGTTGTCACCCTGATTCAGGCATTTTCCTTCAGCTTGATCGGCGAATACCTCGCCGGTCATGTCGACAGCTACTTCGCCGTGCTGGTGCGCGTGGTGCTGGCCGGGTTGGTGTTTATCCCGCTGACCCGCTGGCGTTCGGTAGAACCCAGGTTCATGCGCGGCATGCTGGTGATTGGCGCGCTGCAGTTCGGCGTGACCTATGTGTGCCTGTACCTGAGCTTTCGCGTGCTCACGGTGCCGGAGGTGTTGCTGTTCACCATCCTCACGCCATTGCACGTGACGCTGATCGAAGATGCCCTCAATCGACGCTTCAATCCTTGGGCGCTGGTCGCTGCACTGGTGGCGGTGGGCGGCGCGGCCGTGATCCGTTTCGACCAGATCACCCCGCACTTCCTTGGCGGCTTCTTGCTGCTGCAACTGGCCAACTTCACCTACGCGGCCGGGCAGGTGATGTACAAGCATCTGGTGGCGCGTTATCCGAGTGATTTGCCGCATTACCGACGGTTTGGCTACTTCTACCTGGGCGCATTGATCGTGGTGTTGCCGGCATTCCTGCTGTTCGGCAAAGCCGACTTCCTGCCGCAAGCGCCACTGCAATGGGGCGTGCTGGTGTTTCTCGGGTTGGTCAGCACCGCGCTGGGTATGTACTGGTGGAACAAGGGCGCTTGCATGGTCAATGGTGGCACCCTGGCGGTCATGAACAACCTGCATGTGCCGGTGGGGCTGTTGCTGAACCTGCTGATCTGGAACCAGCACGAGCCGCTGGGTCGCTTGGCGCTGGGTGGCTTGGTGATTCTGGGGGCGGTGTGGATCAGTCGGTTGGGTGTACGCAAGCAAGCGATCCAGCGCTGACCGCCTGTGGGAGCGGGCAATCCCGCTCCCACAGGAGAAGGGTGGCGTTATACAGCGCTGCGTTCGAGTGCGGGCAAATGACTGGCCCCCAACACCGCGGGCAAAACACCTGCGCGTAAATCATTGCCGCTCGGCTGCTGATACACGCTCAAGCCGAACTCCGGCAACACCGCCAGCAGATAATCAAAAATATCCCCCTGGATACGCTCGTAATCCGCCCACGCTGTGGTGCGGGTGAAGCAGTAGATTTCCAGCGGCACGCCCTGGGCGGTGGTTTGCATCTGGCGCACCATGCAGGTCATGTTCGGCTGGATGTCCGGGTGGCTTTTCAGATACGCCAGTGCATACGCGCGGAAAGTGCCGAGGTTAGTCATACGGCGGCGGTTGGCCGACAGTTGCGCGCTGTTGCCTTGGGCTTCATTCCAGGCCTTGAGTTCGGCCTGCTTGCGGCTGATGTAGTCAGTGAGCAGGTGCACCTGGGTCATGCGGGCTTCTTCATCGTCGCGCAGGAACCGCACGCCGCTGGCGTCGATATACAGGCTGCGCTTGATGCGGCGCCCGCCGGACGCTTGCATTCCGCGCCAGTTCTTGAACGACTCGGACATCAGGCGCCAGGTCGGGATGGAGACGATGGTCTTGTCGAAGTTCTGCACCTTCACCGTGTGCAGGGTGATGTCCACCACGTCACCGTCGGCGCCGACCTGAGGCATTTCGATCCAGTCGCCGACCCGCAGCATGTCGTTGCTGGTCAGTTGCACGCTGGCGACGAATGACAGCAGGGTGTCTTTGTAGACCAACAATATCACCGCCGACATCGCACCCAAACCGGACAGCAGCAACAACGGCGAGCGGTCGATCAGGGTGGCGACGATGATGATCGCGGCAAACACGAACAGCACCATTTTCGTCAGTTGCACATAGCCCTTGATCGAGCGGGTGCGGGCATGCTCGGTGCGTGCGTAGATATCCAGCAAGGCGTTGAGCAGGGCGCTTACCGCCAGCGTCATGAACAGGATGGTGAACGCCAGCGCCACATTGCCGATAAACAACGTGGCGGTTTTGCTCAGGCCTGGCACCAGGTAAAGGCCGAACTGAATCACCAGGGACGGCGTCATCTGCGCCAGGCGATGAAAGACTTTGTTGTGCCGCAGGTCATTGAGCCAATGCAGCGCCGGTTGTCGGCCAAGCAATTTGACGGTGTGGAGAATGAGGTAACGCGCTACCCGTCCGAGCAGCAGGGCCACCACCAGCAACACCAGCAGGCCCAGGCCGGAATGCAGCAACGGGTGTTGGTCGAGGGCGCCCCAAAGGTCTTGGAGGTTGAGCCAGAACTGTTTGATATCCATGGGTGAAACCGATTCTTCTATAAGACAACACGGGCCGATTAGAGCATTTAAGTGCAACAAAGTTGGTTTTACGGACAAATGTCTTAACAAAAAAGCAGCTGATTCGCGCTGTTCGCGTAAAGAAACTCGGTTTGGACGCCCGAAACCGTTACCCTATGCAGCTGATATTTTGTATTTCTTCGAGGTAGCACCCGTGTTTTCCCAATTCGCCCTGCACGAACGCCTGCTCAAAGCCGTGGCCGAGCTTAAATTTGTCGAGCCTACGCCTGTGCAAGCTGCGGCCATCCCGCTCGCGCTCGAAGGGCGTGACCTGCGGGTGACGGCTCAAACCGGGAGTGGCAAGACTGCCGCTTTCGTCCTGCCGATTCTGAACCGCCTGATTGGCCCGGCCAAAGTCCGTGTCAGCATCAAGACCCTGATCCTGCTGCCGACCCGTGAGCTGGCCCAACAGACCTTGAAGGAAGTGGAGCGCTTCTCGCAGTTCACCTTCATCAAGTCCGGCCTGATCACCGGCGGCGAAGACTTCAAGGTCCAGGCCGCGATGCTGCGCAAAGTGCCAGATATTCTGATCGGCACCCCAGGCCGCATGATCGAGCAACTCAATGCCGGCAACCTCGACCTCAAGGAAGTCGAAGTACTGGTACTCGACGAAGCCGACCGCATGCTCGACATGGGCTTTGCCGACGATGTGCAACGCCTGGTGGCCGAGTGTGTCAATCGCCAGCAGACCATGCTCTTTTCCGCCACCACCGGCGGTTCGACCCTGCGCGACATGGTTGCCAAGGTCCTGAACAATCCTGAGCACTTGCAGGTCAACAACGTCAGCGATCTGAACGCGACCACGCGCCAGCAGATCGTCATGGCCGACCACAATGTGCACAAAGAACAGATCCTCAACTGGCTGCTGGCCAACGAGACCTATCAGAAAGCCATCGTATTCACCAATACCCGCGCCGCTGCCGACCGTATCTACGGTCGCTTGGTCGCGCAGGACTACAAGGCATTCGTGCTGCACGGTGAGAAAGACCAGAAGGATCGCAAGCTGGCCATCGACCGTCTCAAGGCTGGCGGCGTGAAAATCCTGGTGGCCACCGACGTTGCTGCCCGCGGCCTGGACGTGGATGGCCTGGACATGGTCATCAACTTCGATATGCCACGCAGCGGCGACGAATACGTGCACCGTATCGGCCGTACCGGACGTGCCGGCAACGATGGCCTGGCGATCTCGCTGATCTGTCACGGCGACTGGAACCTGATGTCGAGCATCGAACGCTACCTGAAACAGTCGTTCGAGCGCCGCACCATCAAGGAAGTCAAAGGCACTTACACCGGGCCGAAGAAGGTCAAGGCGTCGGGCAAAGCCGTCGGCGTGAAGAAGAAAAAAGTCGATGCCAAGGGCGACAAGAAAAAGGCCGGCGCCAAGTCGCCGACCAAGCGCAAGATCGCCAATCGGCCGAAGACCGACAACCTGTCGCTCGTCAGCAAGGACGGCATGGCGCCGCTCAAGCGTCGCAAGCCAGAAGCGCCTGCTGCCGAGTAAGGTTGCGTTGATATGAAAAAACCGGACGATGTCCGGTTTTTTTATGCCTTCAGTTTTTCGCCTTGGCGGCGGCTTCGTCGAGGTCTTTCAGGCGTTGATCGATCAATTGGCATTTGTCGGGTAAATCGGCAGCGGTCGTGTCCATATCCATTTTCTGCAGCTCTGCATTTATTTCTTTGGCCTTGGTGGGGTTTTGCTTCGTGAGCTTGGTCACTTCCTGTGCCAGTTGCTCGCGTTTCGCCGTAGCTTCTTCCGGTGTGCACGCCCAAACGGGCAGGGCGGTCATCAACGTGGCGGCGATGGCCAGGTTCTTCAGGGTTTTCATGGTTGGACGTCCTTGGCAGTGGAGTTCAGTTGATGGCGCGAACGTCTGGAAAGTTCAGAGAAATGACGCCCGTCCATTCGGCTGAACGGCCAGTCACGGGGCATGTCACACCTTTAGACGGGCTACTTTTCCAACGGCCTGCAGGAGGAATCAGGATGACGACTTACAACTGGGATTTGATCGAACGTCTGCTGCATGAAGTGCAGAATGGCGAGGGCAGCTTTGCACCGCGCAAATATGCCGAGCAGGAGGCTGCCGAGAAGGCGACTGCAGGCGAGTCCACCGGCAATCTGGACACGCTTAAAAAGACCGCTGCCGACTATGAGGCGTTGTTGTTCAAGCGTGAGTTCATTGAATCGCGCCCCGAGGAAGAGGGCGGCAACGGTGAGAACTTCATTTTGACTGCGCGAGGTGCGCAACTGCTGGCGCTGATCGACAGTTCGATTCCGGGCAATGACCACCCGCGTCAGGTGCTGGATGAGCAAGCGGATGCGCTGGAGCCGGCGACGTTTGATGAAGTAGCTTCGAAGGCGCAGATTGCTTAAAGGCACTACGCAGGCCCATGTGGGAGCGGGCTTGCTCGCGAATGCGGTGAATCAGTCACACGATAGATCGACTGAACAACGGCATTCACGAGCAAGCCCACATTTTAAATGGCGGTAGCCTTGAGGCATTTGAGTGCCTTGAAATCGTTGCGTACGCTATCGATCTTCTGTGTCAGCTTAAGCCGTTGCTGCACGGTGCTTTCAGCCATCAAATCCACAATCAGGCTGCGTGCCGCTGCTTCAGTCTGGGCATAGGCAACCCGGTATTCCGGGGGCCACAGGCTCTCTCGATCCACCAGCAATTGCTCAATTTTCTGTGGGAAGTCGGCGCTCTGGCGTTGCTGCACCGCGGCGATAAATTGCGCCTGCCAGCGGGCGCGGTTGCCGATCCACTGCTCATTTTGCTCACCCAGCGCAATCGACCAGGCGGTGACGCGGTTTTGCTGGCTGGCGCTGAGCGGGCCCATCCACGCGTCCAGGCGTTTGCTCATGCGCTGGGCGCGTTCCTTGATCTGCTGTTCCAGCGGTGGCTTGAGGTATTCGTCCTGGCGCTTGCGCAGGTCCTTGGCCAGGGCGTCGTTCATGTCCTTGACCTGTTGATCATCCAGGCCTTTGAGCAATTCGATGGCTGACGGCGTGATTTGCCGCGCCACTTCGGCAATCGCTTCTTTGGCTTCGACGGTACGGGCCTGTAGCGCGGCATCGGTGACCTGGTTGTTGTCGACCATCTGTTGCAAGCGATCAAGCCAGTCCAGGTAGCCTGGTAATTGCGTGGTGCAGTGCCAGGCCAGGTGTTGCTTGAGTGTGTCGTTGAACCAGCTCTTCTGCCCGGCATGCATGTCCAGGTAGTCGCTGAGGGTCCAGGGGATAATCACGTCCAGGTTGCGGTAGGCGAGGCCTACACGATTGCAGCCGGCGAGTACCAGGCTCAAGGTCAGCAGTACCACCAGAAGTTTGAGCCGACGCAGCATGGGCAGGTCCTTGCGCAGATGGGGTTAATGCATGTGAACCTGCGCGGTGCGCGACAGTTCAGCCCATCAATAAAACGACCGCACAGCCTTCAAGGTCAACAGACCATCGCATTGCGAATTGTGTCCCGAGTAGGCTGAGCAGCTTCCGCCGCTGAGGCTGGAGTCGCTGTAGATCAAGTCCAGGTCAACACCCTTCCAGGCGCGGGAGAATTGTACCGACCAGTCGCTGAAGCTGCTGATGGAGCCACCCTCCACCGAGGCCGGGGTGCCCAGTTGATGAGTGGTGTACTTCATGCTGACGCCGATGCCGAAGGGTTGTGTACCGCCGAGGTCGGCAAAGAGCGTGCTGTCCTGGCGGTCGGGGTCGTTGCTGAAGGAGGCGCCGAAGCGATTGCCCAGCAGGTTCAGGCCGCCATAGAACTCCTGGCTGTCCAGAGGGCTGAGCTTGGGGTAGCTGTAGTGGATCATGCCCACTTCGAAGCCCAGGGTTTGGTCGAAGGGGTGTTTGAAGCCCATGTAGGAATCGACTTCGAGGTTGTTGGCTGATGACAGCCCCATGTTCGGTGAGAATTGGCCGAAATACACGCCGCTGTCGTGACTCAGGTCCAACCCGCCGTGGAACGAATCGCTACCGGGCGAGGTGGGTTTGACCAGACCCTGGGCCATGCTGCGGCTTGGTGTGGTGCCCAATTTCAGGTCGAAATCGCCTAACTCGCGCTGAAAAATCTGCGCTTGCGCAAGGGGGCTGGCCGTAAGGGCAGCGATCAGAAAAAAGCAGGGCTTGAGCATGCTTCACTCCATGAAAAGCGAGGAGCAGTGACAGGGGAAATCGGGCAGATGCCCGTACTAGACGTGTGCAAGCATACCGGCGAAAGCTGGGCGGTGAGCCCCGTTCGTCGATTAGCGCAATACGGTGTGATGCAGAAAGGGTGTCTCGGGCTCTAGTCCTAGCGCCTTGAAGACAAGACGCTTAGGGACCAGGTGTAATGCGCGGGTGTTACTTCTTGCCCAGGCTGATCTGCTTGGACGGGCCGAAAGTCTGGCCGCTCACGCCCTTGGCAATTTGCTGGATTTCACCGCCGGACTTGAGGAACGCAGCAATCTGGCTGTTGATCGATTCGCTGGTTTCAACGGCTGGAGCTGGCTTTGCTTTGCTGTTGGATGCTTTTACGCGCATGGCGGCCACTAACCTGTAGAAAATTAACTTGGCCAGGCATCGTACAGGAAATACTTGACAATTGCTTGGTAAATATCCCCCGGGAATAATGGGTGCGCTCATATTCAGCCAAAGTTTGGCGTTGAAATAACCCCCTAACTTGCTGTTTTAACTGGAAACGATAGGGCGGATGGCCGCTCGTCCCCGATGAAATTGAAATGATTGATCAGACGAGCGGGGCGCTGCCATTAAAACGCCACGCCAGCCCTCGATTTTTCAGGGGAACGCGCGTGCCGAGCGCAACTCGGGTAGAATGCTGCCCACGTAACGAGGGTATTTGGAAATGGCTTTAGTCGGGCGCTACAACAGCTTGCAAGTGGTTAAACACACTAACTTTGGTTTGTACCTGGACGGTGCGCAAGATGGCGAAATCCTCTTGCCCAACCGGTATATCCCAAAAGATATTCCCAGTGAAGATGAAGACTGGCTTAACGTTTTCATTTATCTGGACAGCGATGACAAACTTATCGCGACGACTGAGAAGCCGAAAGTTCAAGTTGGCGAATTTGCCAGTTTGAAAGTAGTGGAAGTCAACAGCATTGGCGTATTCCTCGACTGGGGTTTGCCCAAGGATCTGTTGCTGCCGTATTCGGAAGAAAAACGTCAGCTGACTGCCGGGGAATATTGCGTCGTGCATGTCTACCTCGACAAGCACACCAAGCGCATCACCGCCACTGCACGGCTGGACCGCTACCTGGACAAGACGCCTGCCAACTACCAGGTAGGCCAGGAAGTCGATCTGCTGGTGGCTGAAGCCACGGACATGGGCTTCAAGGCGATCATCAACAACAAGCACTGGGGCCTGATCCACAAGAACGAAGTGTTCAAGTTCCTGCGCCCGGGCAAGGAAGAGAAAGGCTTTATCAAAGAGATTCGTGCCGATGGCAACATCAGCCTGAGTCTGCAGCCAGTCGGCCAGGAAGCGGCCTCCAGCCTGAACTCGAAAATCCTCGCCAAATTGCGTGAAAACAACGGCACCTTGCCGGTCAGCGATAAAAGCGACCCGGCAGTGATCAGCAACTTGTTCGGCGTCAGCAAAGGCAACTTCAAGAAGGCCATTGGTGCGCTCTACAAGCAGGGTCAGATTGTGATTCATGCCGACCGCATTGAACTAAGCTGAGTGGGGTTTGCTCTTCTGTAGGAGCAAATGTGCTCCTGCAGAGGTGGTGCGAATGTCCAAAAAATCGTTGTTCGCCTATCTCGGCACCTTGCTGGCTTTCCTGGTGCTTGACGGCCTCTGGCTCGGCGTCCTCATGGGCCCGACCTACAAGTCCCTGCTGGGTTCGCTGATGCTTGATCAGCCGCGCCTGTTGCCCGCCGTGTTGTTCTATCTGCTCTATGTCATCGGTTGCGTGGTGTTTGTAGTCCTGCCAAGCGGCAGTTGGCAGCGTGCTGCGCGCCTCGGTGCCTTGCTCGGGTTGGTCGCCTATGGCACCTACGATTTGAGCAATTGGGCCACGTTGCAAGGCTGGTCCGCGGGCCTGGCGATCATGGACATGGCCTGGGGCATGTTTCTGACGGCCGCATGCTGCACTGTCGGCTACCTGTGTGCACATCAGGTGCACCACTGATTGTGTACAGGATTTAGGTGCACCGTTGCTGAGCGTAGTCCCCGTCTTTAATCCACGCTGAACCCCTTTGGGACGCAGTTTCAGAGGGATTGTGTGCCATTGGCACGCATTCTGCTGAATGCCTCGTATACAAACCATGCCGCCTCCCGTATGCACCGTGTTACGGAAGCGCAAGCCGGTATTTCGAGGAGCCCAGCGATGACCGAACAATTGCCCAACGGCTACAGCCCGCGCCTGTACAACCAGGATTTGGGCCCACTGCCGCAAAAGTGGACCTGGTACAACATTTTCGCCTTTTGGATGAGCGACGTGCACAGCGTCGGCGGCTATGTATTCGCCGCCAGCCTGTTTGCCCTTGGGCTGGCCAGCTGGCAGGTGTTGATCGCCTTGCTTGCGGGTATTTGCATCGTGCAATTGATCGCCAACCTGGTTGCCAGGCCGAGCCAGCAAGCTGCAGTGCCGTATCCGGTCATCTGCCGGCTGGCCTTTGGGGTGTTCGGTGCGAACATTCCGGCGGTGATTCGCGGCTTGATCGCAGTGGCGTGGTACGGGATTCAAACGTACTTGGCGTCGAGTGCCTTGATCATCGTGGTGCTGCGCTTCTTCCCACAAATGGCGGTGTATGCAGAACCGCATTTCGCAGGTCTGTCCTATTTGGGCTGGTTTGGTTTCCTCAGCTTATGGGTGTTGCAGGCCGCTGTGTTCTGGGCCGGCATGGAATCCATCCGCCGCTTTATCGACTGGGCGGGGCCGGTGGTCTATGCGGTGATGTTTGCCCTGGCTGGCTGGATTGTGTGGAAGGCGGGCTGGGCGAATATCAGCTTTACCCTTGCGGAAAAATCCCTGTCGGGCTGGCAGGCTTTTGGCCAAGTCATTGTGGCGACGGCGCTGGTGGTGTCTTACTTCTCGGGGCCTACGCTGAATTTCGGTGATTTCAGCCGCTACTGCCGCAGCATGCAGGACGTGCGACGCGGCAATTTTTGGGGGCTGCCGGTGAATTTCCTGGCATTCTCGCTGGTGACGGTTGTAATCGTTTCGGGCACCTTGCCGGTGTTTGGCGAAATGTTGCACGACCCGATTGCCACCGTTTCGCGCATCGACAACAGCATGGCTGTGCTGCTCGGTGCCTTTGCCTTCGTGACGGCGACCATCGGCATCAATATCGTCGCCAACTTCGTGTCTCCGGCGTTTGACTTCGCCAACGTTGCGCCGAGCAAAATCAGCTGGCGTGCCGGTGGCATGATCGCGGCGGTGGCCTCGATCTTTATCACGCCGTGGAACCTGTTCAATAACCCGCTGATGATCCACTACACCCTGGATATCCTCGCCGCCTTTATCGGGCCGCTGTTTGGAATCCTGTTGGTGGATTTCTATTGGGTCAAAAAACAGAAAATCGATGTGGATGCCCTGTTTGATGACAGCCCGAGCGGGCGCTATTACTTCGATGGCGGTGTGAACTGGACGGCGGTCAAAGCGCTGCTAGCGGCGACGCTGGTGGGCGTTGCGATCACATTCACGCCGGCGTTGCAGGGCATGGCCAACTTTGCCTGGTTTACCGGTTGTTTCCTGGGTGGGCTGTTTTTCCTGATCCTGGCGCGGCGAGAGCAGGTTCGCCTGCCCGCGCCAATGGTTGCTGGCTGACAGCAGCGGCAGGGCGCAGTAACACCGCGCCCGCCACCAACAGGCCTGCACCTGCAATCACCAGCGCCGGTTGCAGGCCGCCGCTCAGATGACTGCTCACCGAGGCCAGCAACGGCCCACTCAATTGACCGATGGCGAAGCTCGCCGTCAGCAAGCCGGTGCTGCGCTGGTAACCGTGGGGCGCGACGTCCCGCAAGCGTTGCATCACCAGCATCATGCACGCCAGGAACGGCGTACCGCACAGCAACACTCCCAGCGCCAGGCCCCAGCCATTGCCCAGCAAGCAGGCGAACACGCCAGCTGCTTGCAGCCACAGGGTGGTCATCAGCCATCGACGGGTGGTGTGTGGGTGATGCCGGCGTAAGCTCACCACCACGACCCCGATTGCGGCAGCGAGGCCGAAGCATGGCCAGAACAGATCGGCTTGCCACGCACCCCGGAATTGCGCGCTGGCCATTTGCGACAGAAAGGTCGCCGGGATGATGTAGCCCAGGCCGTACAGGAAATAAATCCAGCACAAATGCGCGATGCTTTCGTTGCTGCCCGTGCTGGAGGTGGGAGCAACCGTGGTAGTTGTCTGCGGCAAGAACGGCAGAATTGCCAGCAGCATAACCAGTGCCACCACGCCATAGACGAGCCACAGCGTGGCAGAGCTTTGCCCCAGCAAGTTCGAGCCCAGGGCCAGCAAACCAGTCAGTAAAATCCCCAGCCCCGGCCCGGCAAATACCAAGGCACCCAGGCGTGGGCGCCCGGCGGCAATCGCCAGCGGCTGACTCAAACTGGTGATCATCACCAGCGCCCAGGCACTCGCGACCCCCGTCCCGAAGCGCAGCAGCAGATGGGGCCAGAACCCATGCGCCCAATACGACGCCAGCGTCAGCAGTACGCACAACCACAGCCCGCCATAGAGACGCCCGCGGACATGATGATGGCTGCGGGCAAAAATCGAATCCACCGCACCGACGAAGTAGCCCAGGTAGTTGGCAGCGGCAATCAGCCCGGCGCCGGTCAGGTCGATCTGCCCCTCGCTGAGCAAATGCGGCATCTGCGGCGTAAGGGCGAAACGGCCAATGCCCATGGCCATCATCAGGGCGATAAAGCTGGCGAGTAAGCGAATCAGCGGTGACATGTTCAGGTTTCCTGCAAGGAAGCGAAGACCTTCAGGCTAAAGCGGATTGACTTTCTGTAAAAATGAATAATAGTGAGTAACTTGTTCAGTTTTGGAGAAAGGTATGGAGTTCAGTCAATTGCGCATTTTCCAGGCCGTGGCGGAAGAGGGCTCCATCACCCGTGCGGCCGAGCGCCTGCACCGTGTGCCGTCGAACCTGTCGACACGGCTCAAGCAAATGGAAGAGCAGCTCGGCGTGGACCTGTTTGTGCGCGAGCGCCAGCGGTTGCAGCTTTCTCCTGCCGGCAAAGTGTTGTTGGACTACAGCACCCGTCTGATCGCGCTGCATGATGAGGCCCATGGCGCCGTTCAAGGCGGTCAGCCGGCCGGCGATTTTGTGTTGGGCAGCATGTACAGCACCGCCGCGATTCATTTGCCAAAGTTGCTGGCGCGCTATCACAAGGCTTATCCGATGGTGAACCTGCAAGTGCAGTCGGCGCCCAGTGGTGACCTGCTGGAGGGCTTGATTACCGGGCGCTTGGACGCGGCGTTGGTGGATGGCCCGCTGACCATCGCCACGCTGGACGGGGTGCCGCTGTGCGAAGAGCGCCTGGTGATCATTTGCGAAGCCGATCACCCACCCGTGCGCGGGCCGCAGGATGTTGCCGGCCGCTCGGTGTTCACTTTCCGACGCAGTTGCGCCTACCGCACGCGCCTGGAAACCTGGTTTTCCCACGAGCGCGTGGCCATGGGGCGGGCCATCGAGATTGAGTCCTACCAAGGTATGCTCGCCTGTGTGATCGCGGGCTCCGGCGTGGCATTGATGTCCGAATCCATGCTCGACAGCTTGCCGGGCAAGGACAGCGTGTCCGTTCATCCGCTGACAGGGCCTTTTGCTACTGCGACGACCTGGCTGATGTGGCGAAAGGGTATGCTCGGCGCTAACCTCAATGCGTGGATTGACCTGCAACAGGAAGGTAAAGCCGGGTTTTTGCAGGACGCGCGCGCGATTGCTTGAACGATCCGGGATGATTTGGATCAATTCAGTAATAGTTCGTTGTGGTTTCGTTCAAGCATTACGTAGGACTTAGGGCTACTATCACTGTAGGAAAAGGCGACAGAATTCCCGCCGACCCGCATTACCCGCAAAGGGGGCAACCATGAAAGAGAAAATCCAGAACTGGCTCCATGACGTTGGCGTCGCGCTCGGCTTGATAGAGCCTCCGCTGCAACCGGTGCCAATTCGCACGGATGACGAGCAGCGCCGTCCGCGTCGCCGCTAAGCATTCGGCCGACTCAGCTTAAGTGTGGGAGCGGGCTTGCTCGCGAATCCGCTGTATCAGTCGATAAAAAGTTGATTGGTGCGCCGCATTCGCGATTGAGACCGCTCCCACAGTATTTTTGCGCAATGCAAAGAAAACGGCTGCGACATCACGCGTCGCGCCCGCTGTAGAAATCGCTCTAAATCCCGTATCCCCCAAGTCGCCTGCGCCACCGACACTGCTGGCCGGCGCGACAACAAACTCGCCAACTCAATCGCCAGGGTGATCTACACGGTCGTCCAATACTCGCACGTCAGTCAGGCATTGCGTTTGTGTGTGGGAATTGGACTGCGTGGCTATCAGAATCGGCTGGCTTATTTAGTTCTAAACATACGCGTAGGTTGAGCTCCGACAGGGGAATGTTTGTATCGTTTGCGTTTCTACCCTCTCCTGAAAAGTACCCAAGTATGAATAGCAAACTTCAGGGTTTTTGCGATTTTTTACCTGTGAAAATCTAGATGCCCGAGGCGCTAAGTCAGAATTGTTGGAGACAAGCATGGTGCTCTCTTCCGTTGCGCCAGTTACCACGTCGCTCATCGCCACCACCGAGATTATTTTACATATCGCACCGGTGTCGAAAGGTTGGAAGGCTGACGCCCCGCGCAACGTAGTGTTCTTCCCTCCGACATTAACCCGGCAAGCTCTGCTCTTACAGATCGGGCTCCTGCGGCCATCCATGCTCATCGTCGCAGACCAGACTATCGATGCAGAGGTTATTGACCAATGGCGTACATCCCATCCCTTTGGGGAGCTCTATCTGGTCCGCAGAGGGACGAGTTTGGATAAGGTGCGGTTGGATCTATGCCACGCCAATAACATTCGGGTAGTTAATACGCCAGGGGTCAATGCACCGCATGTTGCTGCCTATATCGCACACTGGCTGACAATGTCTGATTGCTCCATACCCCATGAAGTCTGTGTGCTGGGGTACGGCAATGTGGGAAAGGCGCTCGTCAAGTTGTTACTTGATCGAGACCCGAATGTTCGGATTAAGGTGTTGGGGCGATTCGGTCGAACGCCGGACACTGTCGGGAACGCCAGTTCAGAATCCAGAGTGTCGTTTTTCGTAGACTGGCTTGAGGCGCTGCAAGGGGCTTGTGCTGTCGCCGTATGCGTATCCCTGAATGACGAATCCGCTCATCGTATTGATCGGGCGCTGATCCAGTGCATGCACAGACAAGCTCGCCTGGTCTGTGTCGCCAAGCCGGGTGTCTTTAGCGATGATGCTTTGCAGGCGCTGGCAACGGCGCAAGACATCCAGCTCGTATTGGACTACGGGCCTGCAACATTGGATGCGTTTCGGATTCGCACACAAACACTCGGTTGTAGTGTCTCCACGTGGTGCAAGCCGGCGACACTGACTACACAGGCAGCAACCACGCAAGCCTGCAATCGCGACCTTGACTATGCGGTCGCGGTTCAGCTGAGCCAGATCGCCCTGCGTGGCCTGGTCAGCCGCAAGCTTGCACAGTCTCTGATGATCCCCCCTCAGCAGGTGTATGCCGGTGCGCCACGCGTGTCGATCATCGGCAGAGGTATCAACGGCCTTCTCCAAGCCGTGATGCTTCGCCTGGCCAATTATCAGGTCACGGTATTCGGAGGGAATCAGCAGAGCGATGGCGCCAGTCATAAGCAGGTGAACATGCGCCATCTGTCAGCAACGGAGACCACTGCAAAGCCGCTGAATAACGATTATCTAACGCCCGGTAATCAGTATTTGGCCGTCGAGTGCAATCGCGCAGGCATTGAATTGTTTGAAAAGCTCCTGGCCGACAACCCGTCCCTGGCACGATTCGCGCGGTCGCGGATTGTACGAGCCTATAGGGACGACGCCATGGGTATAGAGCCCGCTATCCGCGAGCAACGCGATATTGAAAACAGACCCTGGCCGAGTGGCAAGCCGGGAGGTGAACTTGCAGAGATTAATCAACTGCAATTTCAGGCACGTTACGCAATGCCTGGCATCGGTCGAGCGATTGAGGTATCGGGTTACGATCTGGAATTTGTCCCGCTAAAAGATGAAATAGAGGCGCTTTTGCAGCGCTCGGGGGTTCAGTTCCTGCCCCAGCGCCTGAACCCGATTCAAATTGCTGATCTGAGCCGAGAACACTTCGTCGTCACTGCCATGGGCGTCGAGGAGCCGGAGGCGGTCGCGATCATTGGCTGGTTTTTCAAGCTGCGCGCTGTGGGTGATGAAGGTGCCGGCATGCGCGGGCTCAAGCTGCAGTACGATCTGCCAATCGGCGTCATGAATTGCCGCTTGGACGGGGGTTTCATTCTGGTCTCAGGCGGGCAGGTGCCGGCCGATTCTTCACCGGAGAATAAGGCGTCAATACTGGCGGCCTGCCTGGCCGCTGTTGCTCGGCACTTTCCAAACGCCTACCGCAGGGCAATCGAAAGGGGCGACCTGCAAGTTATCGAATGTGCCAGGCCCGGCACTGTAGATGGGCTCTCAATCGTTTATGGGTCCGCTTACAATCGAATTGTGGCCGGGGCAACGTATGCCGCAGGCACAACACAGGGATTGGTATGGGCCTCTTTGGTCCAGGAACTCATCTGCGCAAGAGCGCCGGCTTAAAGGGTGGGATAGCTAAAAGTCGAGCGTTGAATAAAAAAACGGGTGCGACATCCGACGTCGCACCCGCTGAAGAAACCGCTCTAAATTATTTTATAGCTCAAACCGCCCGAGCCACCGATGCGTCCGGCCGTGGCGACAACATACTCACCACCACAAAACTCACCAGCCCGGCCGCCAGGCTGTAATAGATGGGCGTGTTCGCATCCAGCCCATCCTTGAACATGAACACCAGCGCGGTCACGAAGCCCAAGGTCATGGACGCAATAGCCCCCGACGTTGTTGCACGCTTCCAGAAAATTGCCCCCATCAGCGGGACCAACATACCGCCCACCAGCAGGTTGTAGGCCAGGGTCAGGGCGCTGATTACATCATTGACCACCAGTGCGATACCCAGCACGGCAATACCCGTCAACATCGTGAACAGACGGTTGATATTCAGGCTGGACTGCTTGCCACCCCGCAAACGCGGCAGCAGGTCTTCGGTCAGTACAGTCGATGCTGCAAGCAAGCCGGCGCTGGCAGTGGACATCATCGCGGCCAGTGCGGCAGCAATCACCAGGCCGCGAATGCCATCCGGCAACGAGGCTTTGACGATGGCGGCGAAGGCATTGTTGACGTTGTCCAGGTTCGGCAGCAGTACATGCGCCGCCATCCCGATCAACGCGCACGCCAGCCCGTAAAGAATGCAGTAGAAGCCGGCGAACGTGCCTGCGTACTGGGCGACCTTTTCGTCACGGGCAGTGAATACCCGCTGCCAGATGTCCTGGCCGATCAGGATGCCGAAAAAGTAGATCATGAAGTAGGTGATGATCGTGTCCCAGCCGATTTCGGTGAAGCTGAAATTCGACGCGGGCAACTTGGCCACCAGTTGGTCCCAGCCGCCGACGCGGTACAGGCAGATCGGCAGCAGGATAAACATCAGCCCGACGGTCTTGATCACGAACTGCACAATGTCGGTCAGGGTCAGCGACCACATGCCGCCGATGGTCGAATACACCACCACCACGCCACCGCCCAACAGCACCGACACCCAGAACGGCAGGCCGAACAGCACTTGCAGCACGGTGCCGATGGCCAGGATCGAGGTCACGCCTATCATCAGCGCGTAGGCCAGCATGATCACCGCACTCGCTTGGCGGGCCATGGGGTTATAGCGTTTTTCCAGGACCTGGGTAACGGTGAAGATCTTCAGCTTCAGCAACGGTTTGGCCAGGAACAGGTTCAGCGCAATGATCCCGGCGCCCAGCGCGGCGCAGAGCCAGAACCCGGAAATGCCGTGCACATAACCCAGGCGCACAGTGCCGACGGTGGATGCACCGCCCAGCACGGTGGCGGCCATGGTGCCCATGTACAGCGACGGGCCCAGGTTGCGACCGGCTACCAGGTAGTCTTCGTGGGTCTTGGCGCGGCGCATGCCGTAATAGCCGAGCACGAGCATGCCGGCGGCGTAGATGAGTACGACGAATAAATCCAAAGCCATGACGGCGGGTCTCCGATTATCGTTTTTATGGGCGATCAGGCGGCTTGTTGCAGCGCCGGTTTAACGCGCGCATCCATGCGCTTGCTGCGAGGGTCGGCTGGGCCGTAGACGGCAGCCGGTTCCGGGAACATGCGAAGCAGGGTCAGGTACACCACCGAGGCCAGCCCCAGCGTCACCGGTAAGCTGATGTCGATGCCATCGGCGAGGTTGCCCAATGGCCCGACAAACTGCCCCGGCAGGTTGACGAAGCACAGGCCCACCAGTGCGCTCGGGATCCAGGCCCCTAGCCCGCGCCAGTTCCAGCCATGGCTGAACCAGTAGCGGCCGCCGGTTTCACCGCGAGTAAACACCTGCAGGTCATCCGGGCAGTAAAAGCCTCGGCGTACGATCAAGCCGATGATCATCATCACCATCCACGGTGTGGTGCAGGTGATGATCAGCACGGCAAAGGTCGATACGCTTTGCACTAGGTTGGCGGCGAAACGTCCGATGAAGATGAAGGCAATCGACATCACTCCGATCAGCAACGTGGCCTTGACCCGCGACAGCAGGCGCGGGAACACGCTGGACATGTCCAGCCCCGTGCCATACAGCGACGTGGTGCCGGTGGACATGCCGCCGATTACCGCAATCAGGCACACCGGCAGGAAGAACCAGTTGGGCGCGACGGCCAGCAGCCCGCCGACGTAGTTGTTGGCCGCGATGTAGTCCGGCGCCTTGATGGCCACGATGGTCGCAGTGGCGAGGCCGAACAGGAACGGGATCAAGGTGGCGATCTGGGCGGCAACCACGGCCAACATGATGCGCATTTTCGGTGTTTCACGCGGGATATAGCGCGACCAATCACCGAGGAACGCACCGAAGGAAATCGGATTGCTCATGGCCACCAGTGCTGAGCCGATGAACGCGGCCCAGAAACCGGTCTGGCCCATGGCGACCGTGCCGGCGAAGTGGCTGTCGAACGCCGGTGCAAAGGCGAAGATCCCCAACAGGAACAGCAGGCTCGCCGCCCATACCGCAATGCGGTTAACCCACAGCATGAAGCGAAAGCCGTAGATGCACACGGTGAGTACGAGCATGGCGAACACGCCGTAAGCCAGGCCCAGGGTCAGGTCGGTTTCCGGCAGGCCGATCAGACGTTTCGCACCACCGACCAGCGCATCGCCCGAACTCCACACCGACAGTGAGAAGAAGGCAATCGCCGTCAGCAGCGACAGAAACGAGCCTACAATTCGCCCGTGCACACCAAAGTGCGCACCGGAAGACACCGCGTTATTGGTGCCGTTGATCGGCCCGAACAGGCCCATGGGCGCCAGGATCAGTGCGCCCACCAGCACGCCCAGCACGATCGCCCAGACGCCGGCCTGGAACGACAGGCCAAACAGCACTGGGAACGCGCCCAGCACGGCGGTGGCAAAAGTGTTGGCACCGCCGAAGATCAGTCGGAACAGATCCTTGGGGCTGGCGGTGCGCTCATGGTCCGGGATCTGTTCGACCCCGTTGGTTTCTATTTTGCGAATACTGTTTTCGTTGTTTTTATTATTCATGATCAGCTCCGATCACATTGGCTAAGGGGGCGGCAGCCCTTCCGGCATAGCGGACAAATGTTCGTGACAGGCCAGCCACAGGCCTTCTTGTTGTTCTGTGCGTCGCCCTTGCCGTGTGAAGACAATGGTCTCGCGCTCCTGGCTAAAAAATTGCTCCCCGTTCATGCGCAGTTCGGTGGCCACGTCATGAATAAATACCGCCACGTCACCCTGCAGGCTGACAAAGGCGTTGCTTGAGGTGCAGGACAGCACCTCAAACCCCTCGTCCCGACGCCAGCTGTCCCACAACACCTGATAGGCGTCGCGGCTGAGCAGCGGCAGGGGGAGGGTGTAGAACACAAAACTGGCATCGACAGTGAACGCGCCGAAATAGGCGGCGCGGTCATTGCGCGCGAAGGCTGACACCAGGGCGGCTGCGGCTTGCAGCACGGCTTGCGTGCTCATCAACGATGCGCCACGCCGGGCAGTACGCAGAGCATTTCGTACAGCAGGTTGGCACCGAGCAGCGAGGTGTTACCGGTGGTGTCGTAGGGCGGCGAAACTTCTACCAGATCGCAACCAATCAGGTCGAGGCCCTGGCAGCCACGGATGATTTCGATCGCCTGGATGGTGGTCAGCCCGCCGATTTCCGGGGTGCCGGTGCCGGGCGCCCAGGCCGGGTCGATGCCGTCGATGTCGAAGCTCAGGTACACCGGGCCGCCGCCGACTTTTTCACGCACTTCGGCCATCAGCGGCGCGAGAGAGTGGTGCCAGCATTCTTCAGCCTGGACCACGCGAAAGCCCTGTTTGCGGCTCCAGTTGAAGTCTTCGGCGGTGTAGCCCTGGGCACGCAGGCCGATCTGCACCACACGGTCGCAATCGAGCAAGCCTTCTTCCACCGCGCGGCGGAAGGTGGTGCCGTGGGCGATTTTCTCGCCGAACATATGGTCGTTGACGTCGGCGTGGGCATCGATGTGCACCAGCCCGACCTTGCCGTGTTTCTTGTGGATCGCCCGCAGGATCGGCAGGGTAATGGTGTGGTCGCCGCCCAGGGTCATCGGGATCACGTTGTGCTCAAGAATCTCATCGTAGGCTTCCTCGATGATGCGCACGGCGTCGAGCAGGTTAAAGGTATTGATCGCCACGTCGCCAATGTCCGCAACCGACAACGAGTCGAACGGCGCGGCGCCGGTGGCCATGTTGTAGGGGCGGATCATCACCGATTCGGCACGGATCTCACGCGGCCCGAAGCGGGTGCCGGCGCGCAGCGAGGTGCCGATGTCCAGCGGCACGCCGACAAAGGCGGCGTCCAGGCCTTTGGCCGTTTGCAGGTGGGGAAGTCGCATCATGGTGGCGATGCCGGCGAAGCGCGGCATTTCGTTGCCGCCCAGTGGTTGGTGGAAAATCTTGTCCACGGGATTGCCTCATCATTGTTTTGTTTATTAGGGGCCGATTCTGCGAAAAGCCCGGGACGGGAAGAATCGGCAGGCGCAAATACTTAGTTCAGATTTTTCTAAACTAATGCCTGAGGTAAACTCCCCAGTCTGTGCTGGGATTGACCGATCCTTCCTGACGAACGCCGTCCAAATGTGGGATCGCGGCGCATTAGCTGAATCTGGAGAACCCATGGCCAACGCCTTGCCCGACCTGAAACTCCTGCGCATTTTCGTCAGCGTTGTGCGGCACCAGGGGTTCGCCAACGCCCAGCACGAACTCAACCTGTCGACGTCGGCCATCAGCACTTATATGAGTCAGCTGGAGTCAGCGTTAGGGCTGGTGTTGTGCCATCGCGGTCGCGGCGGGTTCAGCCTGACCAGCAAGGGCGAGCTGTTCCATCAGGAAACCTTGCGTCTGCTCGGCGAGCTCGAAGGCTTTGAGCAATATGCTGCCGCGCTCAAAGGCGAGTTGCGCGGCACACTCAAGCTCGGCGTGCTCGACTCCACGGTCAGCGACAAGGCCCTGCCGTTCGCCGAAGTCATTGGCGCCTACAGCCTGGAACACCCGGCCGTGCACCTGCATTTGTCGGTGATGAGCCCATACGAATTGCAGCTGGGCGTGCAGGACAACCGCCTGGACTTGGCCATCGGCGCCTTTTCCAACCGCATGAGTGGGTTGATCTACATGCCGCTGTACCGCGAGCAGCATTGGCTGTATTGCAGCACGCGACACCCGTTATTCAACGAACGGCGTATCCCCGAACAAGTGATTACCCAGCAACGCATGGTCGGTCGTGGCTACTGGAGCCAGGCCGAACTGGCGCGTCACGGCTTCAAACACAGCGCGGCGACGGTGGAAAGTATGGAGGCGCAGTTGATTCTGGTGCTGTCCGGCGCCTATATCGGCTACCTGCCCGAACACTACGCCCAGGCCTGGGCCGACAAGGGCGACCTGCGTGTACTGCTGCCGGCGACCTTCGGCTACCAGGCGCCATTCTCGATGATCATGCGCCGGGGGCGTAGCCGCGAACCGCTGATCCAGACCTTCCGCGACCTACTCAAAGCCCAGCTCAACCAGGCCTGAAAATCATGTCCAGACCCCAGTGTTCCCGGTGCCTCAGGCCCATCACCCATTGCCTGTGCCCGCTGATCCCCAGCCTCGACAGCCGCACCCGCGTGTTGCTGTTGCAGCACCCAAGCGAGGTCAACCACGCGCTCAATACCGCGCGGTTGGCGGCGTTGGGGCTGAACAATGCGCAATTGGTGGTTGGCGAGGTATTCGAGGACTTGGCCACGTTGTTGAACCCGCCCGGTTATCAGGCGCGCCTGCTGTTTCCCGCTGATGACGCTCAGCCTTTGCAAGTGTATGCACCTGAGGACCCGCCACTGTTGTTGGTGGTGCCCGACGGCACCTGGCGCAAGGCGCGCAAATTGTTGCACCTCAATCCATTGTTGGCTGCATTGCCCCGGGTAACCTTGGCCGAGGGTGGCGTTTCGCGCTATCGGCTGCGCAAGGCACCGGGGCCAGGGGCGTTGTCGACGGTAGAGGCCATTGTGCAGGCATTGCAGGTGTTGGAAGCGCCGACATCCTTTGAGCCTTTGCTCAAGCCATTCGACGCGTTGATCGAGGGGCAAATCGCGGCAATGGGGGATGAGGTGTTTCAGCGAAATCACGGCGATGGACCGTTGGGTTAGCAGGTTCACCGAGGTGCTGCTGTCGCTGGCAAGCCAGCGCCCACACGGGACCACTGAAGGCCAAATGTGAGAGCGGGCTTGCCCGCGAGAGCGTCCTCCCGATCAACACATCACTCGCTTATTCCTATAAGCCATAAGCACCGCACTTTGCGTGATATGGCCCGCCGGCCTTTCCCGGTATGATGTTCGCCCCCGCAGTCTGGATTGCGAATACGCCATGACCTTGCAGTACCCTACAATCGCCGATTGCGTCGGCAACACGCCCCTGGTCCGCTTGCAACGCATGGCGGGTGAAACCAGCAATACCCTGTTGCTCAAGCTCGAAGGGAACAACCCGGCCGGTTCCGTCAAGGACCGCCCGGCGCTGTCGATGATCGCCCGCGCCGAGCTGCGCGGGCAGATCAAGCCCGGTGACACCCTGATCGAAGCCACCTCGGGTAACACCGGGATCGCCCTGGCCATGGCCGCGGCGATCAAGGGTTACAAGATGGTGCTGATCATGCCCGACAACGGCAGCGCCGAACGCAAGGCGGCGATGACCGCCTATGGTGCGCAGCTGATTCTCGTCACTCAGGAAGAAGGCATGGAAGGCGCGCGCGATCTTGCCGAGCGCATGGCCGCCGAAGGCCGTGGCGTGGTGCTGGACCAGTTTGCCAACGGCGATAACCCCGAGGCGCACTACACCACCACCGGCCCGGAAATCTGGCGCCAGACCCAGGGCACCATCACCCATTTCGTCAGCTCCATGGGCACTACCGGCACCATCATGGGCAACTCGCGCTACCTCAAGGAGCAGAACCCGGCGATCCAGATCGTCGGCCTGCAACCGATGGAAGGCGCATCCATCCCAGGCATCCGCCGTTGGCCCGAAGAGTACCTGCCGAAGATCTACAACGCGACGCGCGTGGACCGCATCATCGACATGGCCCAGCGTGAAGCCGAAGACACTACCCGCCGTCTGGCGCGCGAAGAAGGCATCTTCTGCGGCGTGTCTTCCGGTGGCGCCGTGGCCGGTATGTTGCGCTTGTCCAAAGAAGTGGAAAACGCGGTGATCGTCGCGATCATCTGTGACCGAGGCGACCGTTACCTGTCGACCGGCATCTTCGACGAACCCAACTGATGGCCAAGCACGAGAGAGGCCTGCGCTTCCAACCGACGGGCGGCAGCCGGGCCCCGCAGATTCCGGTGGGCAAGAAGCAACGCCTGACCATCGAGCGCCTGGCCAACGATGGCCGGGGCATTGTGTTCTTTGAAGGCCGTACCTGGTTCGTGAATGGCGCGCTGGCTGGCGAAGAAGTCGAAGCGCGAGTATTGGGCACCCACGGTAAAGTGGTCGAGGCCCGTACCGAACGCGTTTTCACCGCCAGTCAACTGCGCCGGCCTGCGCCGTGTGCACACGTTGGCCGCTGCGGTGGTTGCAGCGTGCAGCACTTGCCCCACGACGAACAACTCGCCCTGAAACAGCGCATGCTCGCCGAGCAACTGTCCCGCGTGGCCGGTGTCGAACCGCAAGAGTGGGCTGCCCCTTTGAGTGGGCCGGAATTCGGCTACCGCCGCCGCGCCCGCGTCGCGGTGCGTTGGGATGCCAAGGCGAAAAAACTCGAAGTGGGTTTTCGCGCCGTGGCCAGCCAGGACATCGTCGCCATCGACGATTGCCCGGTGCTGGTACAGGCCTTGCAACCGATCATGCAGCGTTTGCCGAATATGTTGCGCCGCCTGAGCAAACCACAGGCGTTGGGGCATGTGGAGTTGTTCAGTGGCTCCTCCATTGCTGTGCTGCTGCGGCACATGGCGCCGCTGTCCGAGGCGGACCTGCTGGTGTTGAAAGAGTTTTGCGCTTTCCATGAAGCCCAATTATGGCTGCATGGCGAGGGTCAGCCGGAACCGGTCGAGGCGGATACGGCCCTCGGTTATCGGTTGGAGCAGTGGGGTTTGGAGCTGGCCTATCGGCCCGGCGACTTTGTGCAGGTCAATGCCGGCGTCAACGAAGCGATGGTCGCGCAAGCCCTGGAATGGCTGGCGCCACAGCTCGACGATCGGGTGCTGGACCTGTTTTGTGGCCTGGGCAATTTCGCCTTGCCACTGGCGCGCCAGGTGCGCGAAGTGGTCGCGGTAGAAGGCGTGCAGACCATGGTGGACCGGGCGGCGCAGAATGCCGTCAGCAACAATTTGCATAATGTGCAGTTTTTTCAGGCCGATTTGTCCCAGCCTTTGACTGACGCGGAGTGGGCCAAGCAGGGCTTTTCTGCGGTACTCTTGGACCCACCCCGTGATGGTGCCCTGGAGGTTGTGCGCAAGCTCGCCACGCTGGGGGCCAAACGCTTGGTGTATGTGTCCTGCAACCCAGCCACGCTGGCGCGGGACACGGTTGAGTTGGTCAAGCAAGGCTACCGGCTAAAACGTGCCGGGATCCTCGACATGTTTCCACAGACAGCTCATGTCGAGGCCATGGCGTTATTTGAAGCGGGCTAGGATGCCCGTTTAATCCGACTGGCCTGTAGTCTCCTGGGCCGTGACCTGTCAGGGAGTTGTACGTAGCCTAGGGTTGCACAACTAGGGTTACGCAGCAGGTCAGCGATGATTTTTGGCGCATTAAAGGTGCGTCGTAGGGAAGGTAAGCAAGATGGTACAGGTGAGAGCACACCAGCCGATCAACACCGACGGCAGTATCAATCTCGAGGCATGGCTGGATCATGCCGTCAGTGTCGACCCGGCACTGGACCGTGAAGCCTTGAAAGCGGCCTGCGAGTTCGCTCGTGAGTCTGAACAGCAAGACAATGCCGCCAAGAACCTGTGGGCGGAGGGCACGTCAAGCTTTCGCACCGGGTTGGAAATCGCCGAAATCCTCGCCGATCTCAAGCTGGACCAGGATTCGCTGATCGCCGCCGTGCTTTATCGCGGCGTACGTGAAGGGCATATTGCGTTGCCGCTGGTCAGCCAGCGTTTCGGCACCGTGGTCGCCAAATTGATCGACGGCGTGCTGCGCATGGCTGCGATCAGCGCCAGCCTCAGCCCGCGTCAGTCCCTGGTGCTGGGCACCCAGGGCCAGGTCGAGAACCTGCGCAAAATGCTGGTGGCGATGGTCGACGACGTGCGCGTCGCGCTGATCAAGCTGGCCGAACGCACCTGCGCGATCCGTGCGGTGAAGACTGCCGATGACGAAAAGCGCAACCGTGTGGCCCGCGAGGTGTTCGACATCTACGCGCCGCTGGCGCACCGCCTGGGTATCGGCCATATCAAGTGGGAGCTGGAGGACTTGTCCTTCCGCTACCTCGAACCCGATCAATACAAACAGATTGCCACGCTGCTGCACGAGCGACGGCTCGACCGTGAGCGCTTCATTACCGACGTAATGGGCCAGCTGCGTTCCGAGTTGCAGGCCACCGGCGTCGACGCCGACATCAGCGGCCGTGCCAAACACATCTACTCCATCTGGCGCAAAATGCAGCGCAAGGGCCTGGCGTTCAGCCAGATCTATGACGTGCGCGCGGTACGCGTACTGGTGCCGGAAATGCGCGATTGCTACACCGCGCTGGGTATCGTCCACACGTTGTGGCGGCACATTCCCAAGGAGTTTGACGACTACATCGCCAACCCCAAGGAAAACGGCTATCGCTCGTTGCACACCGCAGTGATCGGTCCCGAGGGCAAGGTGCTGGAGGTGCAGATCCGCACCCACGCCATGCACGAGGAGGCCGAGCTGGGGGTATGCGCGCACTGGCGTTACAAGGGCACTGACGTCAAGGCCGGGTCCAACCAGTACGAAGAGAAAATTTCCTGGCTGCGCCAAGTGCTGGAGTGGCACGAAGAACTCGGCGACATCGGCGGCCTGGCCGAACAGCTGCGGGTGGATATCGAGCCGGACCGGGTCTATATCTTCACCCCCGACGGCCACGCCATCGACTTGCCCAAGGGCGCTACGCCGCTGGACTTCGCCTACCGCGTACACACCGAAATCGGCCACAACTGCCGGGGCGCCAAGATCAATGGGCGCATCGTGCCGCTCAACTACAGCCTGCAGACCGGTGAACAGGTCGAGATCATCACCAGCAAGCACGGCACACCGAGCCGCGACTGGCTGAACCCGAACCTGGGTTACATCACCACGTCGCGGGCCCGGGCAAAAATCGTGCACTGGTTCAAATTGCAGGCGCGCGACCAGAACGTCGCGGCCGGTAAAACCTTGCTCGAACGGGAACTGGCGCGTCTGGGCCTGCCGCAGGTGGACTTCGACAAGTTGGCCGAAAAGGCCAACATGAAGATCGCCGAGGACATGTTCGCGGCACTTGGTGCCGGCGACCTGCGTCTGGCGCAGTTGGTCAACCTGGCCCAGCAGTTGGTCGAGCCGGAGCGCGGCAGCGAGCAACTGGAACTGATTCCCCGCAAAGCCACCGGCTACAAACCGGGCAAGCGCGGCGACATCCAGATCCAGGGCGTGGGCAACCTGATGACACAAATGGCCGGTTGCTGCCAGCCGTTGCCGGGCGACGCCATCGTCGGTTACATCACCCAGGGCCGTGGCGTGAGCATTCACCGCCAGGATTGCGCCTCGGTGCTGCAACTGGGCGGGCGCGAGCCGGAGCGGATCATCCAGGTCAGCTGGGGCCCGGTGCCGGTGCTCACCTACCCGGTGGACATCATCATTCGCGCCTACGACCGTTCCGGATTGCTGCGTGATGTATCGCAAGTGCTGCTCAACGAGCGGATCAACGTGCTGGCGGTCAACACCCGCTCGAACAAAGAGGACAACACGGCGTTGATGTCCCTGACGATCGAGATCCCGGGGCTGGATGCGTTGGGGCGGTTGCTGGGGCGGATTTCCCAGTTGCCGAACATCATCGAGACGCGGCGTAATCGCACACCATGAGTAGCTGGATGAGCGCGGACTGAAAATGTGGGAGCGGCCTTGCTCGCGAAATCGGTGTGTCAGTGCAAGATGCTTTGACTGACCCACCGCCTTCGCGAGCAAGCCCGCTCCCACATTTGATCTTCAGCGTTCCCACTTCAGCGGAAGAGACTGATGTATTCACTTGAAGACCTGCTGCACCTGATGAGCCGTCTGCGCGACCCCAAATACGGGTGCCCGTGGGACATCAAGCAAACCTACGCGACCATCGTTCCGCACACCCTGGAAGAAGCCTATGAAGTCGCCGACGCCATCGAGCGTGGCGACTTTGATCACCTGCAAGGCGAGTTGGGTGACCTGTTGTTTCAGGTGGTGTATTACAGCCAACTGGCGCGGGAAGAGGGGCGCTTTGAATTTGCCGGGGTGATCGACAACATTACCCGCAAGCTCATCCGCCGCCACCCTCATGTGTTCCCCACGGGGGATCTGTATGCGCCGCTGGATATCCCGCAGTTGAGCGAAGAGCAGGTCAAGGCGCGCTGGGAGCAGATCAAGGCCGAGGAGCGTGCGGAGAAATCCGACGCGCCGGAGCAACTTTCCCTGCTGGACGATGTGCCTGCGGCCTTACCTGCATTGTCCCGTGCTGCCAAATTGCAAAAGCGCGCCAGCCAGGTCGGTTTCGACTGGCCTGCCGCGTTGCCGGTGGTGGACAACGTGCGCGAAGAGCTGGATGAAGTGCTCGAAGCCATGGCTGATAACGATTCGGTGGCGATTGCCGATGAGGTCGGTGACCTGCTTTTTGCTGCAGTCAACCTGGCACGTCACCTCAAGGTTGACCCGGAAACTGCGCTGCGTGGCGCCAATGCCAAGTTCGAACGACGTTTCCGATTTATCGAACAGGCATTGCGCGACACGCACCAATCCATAGAAGATTGCACCCTCGAAGCGTTGGACGCCCTGTGGGGCGAAGCCAAACGTCAGGAAAAGAATCTGTCCAGCTGCGGTTGAGCAGTGGCCTAAGTGAGTAAGCACCATGAGCATTTCCCTTCGCGACCAGTTGCTTAAAGCAGGTCTGGTCAACCAAAAGCAGGCCAAGCAGGTCGGCAAAGAGAAACAGAAGCAGCAGCGCCTGGTCCACAAAGGCCAGGCCGAGGTGGATGACACCCAGGCACGCCTGGCCGCTGAGGCACAGGCCGAGAAGGTCAAGCGTGACCAGGAACTGAACCGTCAGCAGCAGGAAAAAGCCGAGGCCAAGGCCCGCACGGCCCAGGTCAAGCAACTGATCGAGACCTCGCGCCTGCCCAAGTTGACCACCGAGGACTACTACAACTTCGTGGACGACAAGAAGGTCAAGCGCCTGTCGGTCAACACGCTGATGCGCAACAAGCTCAGCAACGGCTCCCTGGCGATCGTGCACCACGGCGGCGGTTATGAGGTCATCCCGCGCGAGGCGGCGTTGAAGATCCAGGAGCGTGCACCCGAGCGCATCGTGCAGCTCAACATCCTCACCGAAAGCCAGGTGCCGGATGAGGATGATCCGTACGCTGCCTACCAGATCCCGGATGATCTGATGTGGTAAGGCTGTAAAAAACATTCCTGTGGTGAAGGGCTTGCCCCTGCCAGAAAACACAAACCCCGCTCAAAAGGCGGGGTTTGTGTTTTAACCAGTAGCGTCAGCCGCTCACCAGTCCACTGCGTAACTCAGGGTGAAGGTACGACCTTCGGCATTCGGGTACGGTGCACGCGCGTTGGCCTGGGCGAACATGTTCTGGTAGTTGCGGTTAGTGAGGTTGTACACCGCACCTTCGAGGCGACCTACCGGCAACCTCACCGAACCCAATAGGTCGGCCAGCGTGTAGCCTTTGATGTCGCGGCCGTTGTTGTCTTTGAACGCGGCGTCATAGTCGGCCAGGCGCATACCTTGCAGGCGCAGGCTGTAGTCACCACGGTCGTAGCCGATAAAGGCGGTGGTCTTTGAGGGAGAGATGCGTGTGGCAGGCAGGTCGATCCATTTACCGTTCTGCTGGGTCTCGCCTTTGGCGTAAGCGTAAGTACCCCCTACCGACCATTGATCGGTGAAGTTGTACGTCAGGCTGGTTTCAACGCCGCGCACACGCTCTTTCTGATTGATCAGGCGCAGTACACGGTCATTGGCGTCATAGAACTGGGTGACATCCGAGGTGTTTTCATACGCCGTGACGCTGGCCAGCCACTTGTCCCAATTGCCGCGCCAACCCAGCTCGTAGCTGTCGACCTTCAGCGCTTGGGCATTCAGGTTTTGAATGTCGTACTTGCTGTTCACGTCACGCAGGAAACGCTGGATATCCGGCAGGGAAAAGCCCTGGCTGAAGTTGACGAACACGTCCTGGTTTTCGCTCAGGTGATACACCGCACCGAGGTTATAGAGAGTGTCGTCGTATTTGAGCGTGCCACCCGGCAGTATCGCGCGATTGCCGGTCTGGACGATTTCGCCGTAAGCGATGCTGTCGGAAACCTCGCTTTCGATCCACTCGCGGCGTACGCCACCACGCAAGGTCCAGTCATCGATGTCGTAGGACAGTTGCCCAAAGATGGCTTTGGTGGTGGTCGCGATGTCCGGGCCCAATTCGAACGTGGTGCCGGTCTTGGTGTAGTTCAGGCCGTTGACGCGGTATTGGTCGCCGCGCTGGCGTGAGGTTTCATGGTCATAGTCCGCCCCCCAGACCAGATTGCCGGTGGCCGGGCCGATGTCCGGCATTTGCGTATCAATCGCCGCGCGCAGGCCGTAGACATCCTGCACGCTGTTGTTGTCGGATACCCCGGCGCGGCCACGCGACAGGTCCGGGAAGAACAGCGCGTCGGCACGCCGCCAGTAACTTTCGACCTGCAAGCCCTGGCCGTAGAAATCTTTGTCGGCATAGTTAAGGTTGACCGCCTGGTTGTGGGTGAAAGGTTGGTCATCCAGGTCCAGGCCTTTCACCGCGACGGCGCTATTGGTGTTGCGTGGGTCCTTGGTGTAACGGGTGTCTTGTTCGTCTTTGTAGTCTTGCAGTGACAGGCTGATCTTCTTGTCGTCATCCAGCTCGTAGCCGAAGCGACCTTGCAGGTCGTAGGTGTCGGTGTCCATGTTGCTGCCCTGGGACGTGTCCTGGGGAATGCGTTTTCCGTTGCCGTCGAACTGATCGTTGCGTTGTACGTAGTTGCCGGAAAGATACCAGTCCACAGGGCCCTGACGGCCCGTCGCGCTCTGGAATGTTTCGTAGGAGAAGCCTTTGTGGCTGAGGTTGTTGCCGGCGGTCATGCCGATTTTGCTGCTGAAGGCCAGGTCTTCACCTTTATTGCGCTTGGTGATGATGTTGATGATCCCGCCTGACGCACCTGCGCCGTAGACACTGCTGGCGCCGGAAATCACTTCAATGCGTTCGATGCTTTCCGGTGCCACGCTGTTGAGCTGGCGGAAGTTATCGCGTGTGGCGTTCTGGGACACGCCATCGATCAGGATCAGCGTATTGCGCCCGCGAAGCGTCTGGCCGAAGTTGCTCATGCCACCACTGGAGGGCGCAATGCCCGGCACCAATTGCCCGAGGATATCCGCAACCCGGCGTCCTGCACCTGTCTGCTGGCGGATCTGGTCTTCGCTGATGACCTGCACAGAGCCTGGAATCGCCGCGATACTCGTTTCATTGCGTGTGGCCGAAACCACCGTTGCCTGTAATTGCAGGTTGGTAGGCGCTGCTTGGGTTTCTTCAACTTGATCGGCCCAGGCTGGGCCGCTCATAGATCCGAGCAGGGGCAGCAGGGCTGCCAGTTGCAATTTGTTCATGACCTTGCCTTTCAGTTATTAGAAGTATTGACAGAAAAACCGGATGAATCGGGTGTTCGGGTGAACGAACGGATGGCGCGGATACCCAGGGCAGCCAAGGCATAAGTGAGCGCGACCAGCCAAAAGCTGTGCGCCAGGCCCACCATTCCCATGCTGATGCCGCCCATCAAGGCGCCGCACAGCGCGCCGGCCTTGGCGGCGCTATTGCCCATGCCCAAGGCAAAACCCTGCTGGCTGGGCGCAACGGTATTGGCGATCAACGTGTAGGCGACGGGCAGCAGGGCTCCTTGCCACACGCCCCACAGCAACCGGCTGGCGAGGAAGCCCAGCCATTCGTTGGCCATCGCTGTGAAGGCAAGCGTCAAGGCGCAGGACCACGTGACCCATTCGATAATGCGCAGTGTGTGTGCGGGTTGATGTCGGTCAAACAGCCGCCCCCAAAGCGGGGCGGACAGTGCCAGCGTGAGTGCGCTGGCGGCATAGCTGGCGCCGATCAACCAGGCGGGCGCCTGTAAAACATCGGCGACGTACAGGGCGTAAAACGGCTGAGGCATCATCTTGGCAGCCTGAATCAATACGATGATCCCCAGCATTGCGCCGAGCCAGCCTTTGGGCAGTGCGGCGGGTGTGGACGTGCGCGCTGGCCGCGAGCGCGGTGCATCACTGGGCAGGAACACGCTGATCACGGCACAGCCCAGGCAGACGGCGGTGGCGCTGTAGCACAGCAGTGCGAAGCCCGAGACATCCATCAGCCAGCCGCCCAACACCGGCCCAGCCAGTGACCCCACCGCGGTTGCCGATTGCAGTCGCGCCAGAATGTGCCCGCGCCCACTATCACCGCAGCAGGCCAGTGCGTAGGCTTGGGCCGCTGCGATAAAGCCGGCCAGCGCGCCTTGCGCCACTCTGATCGCCACCAGCAGCCACGGATCGAAGGTGATAGCGGCCAACGCCTGGCACACCGCCAACGCCAGCAGCGCCCGAATGATCATCGGCTTGTGGCCGGTACGGTCACCCAGGCGCCCCCACATTGGCGTCAGGATCATTGCTGCCATCATCGGCCCGGCATACACCAGCGAAGACAGCAGGCCGGTGTATTGGGCATTGGCCACGCCGAGCAGCTTCTGGATCTGCAAGGGCCAGAAGGGGCCGCTCATTTCCATGGCCCCCATCGACACCAGCTGAATCACCACCAGCAGCCGCAGGGCGGTGTGGTTAGCTGCCATTGGCGGCGGCACTCAACGGGTTGGGCAGCCGCCCGACGATATCGGCATGGCTCTCCAGCAGGCGCATGCGCATGAACGACTTGGCCGGCCAGTCCTGTTCCAGCAGGGCTTCGCGCTCGGTTGCCCAACGCTGTGGTTCGACCTGGCTGCGCAAGTCGTCGAAACACTGGCTGACGTGGGCCGACAGTTCATTCCACAGCAACGCCTGGGGGATATCGAAGTGGCGGGCACTGAGCAATACCAGTTCGCCCAAGTGGCACATGAATACGGTGTGCAGCAGCTTGTCACGTACAAAGCCCGCGTCGTCGTACAGCGTCATCTTGGGGTCGTGCAGTTCGATATCCAAACCATGGGCGTGCAAGGTCTTGCGGTCGATTCGAATATCACCGAAGTCACGCAACAACAGGCGGCTCAATTGGCCGTCTGCGGCCATGACCATGAACGAGTTCTGCTGGTGGGCCTCGAAGGCAACGCCATAGCGCAGGTACATACCCAACAGTGCCGGTACGGCGATCGCGGCATAGTCGCGAAAGAACGCAAGCATGGCATCGGCGTCGTCCAGGCCTTTACTCAGGCGTACCCATTGCCTCAGCAGCGGCTGGCCGTGCTGGTCGATGGCAAACAGGCTGCCTACCGGCACGGCCATTTCGCCCGGTTGGAGCAGGCTCTGCGGGTTGTCGCGGTAGAGAACGGCCAGGTGGCGGGAGTGCTCATCATTGGCCGGTTGGGGTTTGAAATGCACGCCTATCCGCTCGGGGACGATGCTGAGGATTCGCTGAATTGCGGGCTCGCGCTCAAGGATCGTCAGCAGCAAATGGCTGATCCGCGGGCCCATGCGCGCCGAGCGTGGTGAAACAGTTCGTTGCACACTGGTCAGGCGCAGTGAGACCGGGAGTTTGACCATCGGCGCGTCGCAGCTGCCTTCAGGCAGCACGGTCCTGAACGACATGGTCGGGTGGGCGGTAAACGCGACGATATCGGTCAGCACCAGCAGCTTGTCACCGATTTCGTTGGCGAACAGTTGCGGTAGCTCCTGGCGTGCCTGCCAAGGGTGAGCAGGCAGCGGCAGATAGTCAGCCGCCTCAAGCCCCTGCGCTGCAAGCGCTACGGTCAATTGCCGGGCAGCCTGTGGAAAATGCTGCTGCCACCACTGCCAGTAATCTGCGCTATCGGCCAATACTTCGACATGCGCGTATTGGCGGTGGAGCGCGCAAAGGAATACCGGGAAGCGTGCTTCGAACTCCGGTGAGAAATCGATGACCTGGTCGGTAGCCAAGCCCAACTTGGTCTTGTAGTTGGGGTGCCATGGGTGGCCCAGCGTGCCCCATTGTTCAAGCACGGACGTAGCGTTGGTGACGCTCGCATCGTTCTTGAGGTGGCTCAGCAGATTATTCTGATGTGCCGGGTCCATTGCTGCGTGCAACTTGAGCGTCCACTGCTCGTGAAAGGCGAGGCACAGCGTGTCGTTGACAAAGCTGTCATCGATTTCGCTGTTGAGACGGCTCAAGACGTTCAGATCGGCCGATGATTCGAGGCTGTTGTTAAGCAGCGTCAGTAATTGCGACGGGAATTGAATTTTCTGCTCGGTCTGGTCGTTACGTAGCAGTGTGACCTGGCCACGCAGGTCCCAGCTGCCCATTCGGCCGGGCCGCAGGTGATCGAAGCGCAGGCGGGTTTGGTCAGGCAGTGCCAGCCAGCAGTGGCCGAGTTCGTCATAGCTGCGAGTGTTCGGGGCCAGCAGGCCTTCACGAAACAGTGCCTGGATCAGGCGTTGGAAACTGCGTTCGGCGGCGGGCGCCAGCGTGTTGATCAGGGAATCAAGGGTGAGGTGATTGGCCAGGAATTGCGGCGTGGCCAGTGCTTCACTCCAGCGCTCAAGCAGTGATTTTTCCGGCGTGCTGTTGTGTCCATGCATCAAGTCGAATTCCTTATCCGCGGTCCTGGGTGAAAGGCGCGCGAATGGTATCGAGAACTATTACCAAATGTCTATTTGTTGTTACGCTTTTTGCACAAACGTTTATTCAAGCAAGGTGGAAGGCGGGGTTTGCGCGTGAGTAAGGTGATCAGTCAGGCGCGGTGAGATGGCCTGGAGGCGTCTAGAACAGGCGAGTTCTGGGGGTTTGGAATGGCCTGTAGTAAACGCGCTGGTGCTTTGTAGGATGTGTCTGCTTTTGTACGAGCGCTGAGGCGCAGGGGAAGTCGCTGCTTATGAAACGCAAAAAACCCGCCATGTGGGCGGGTTTTCTGTGTAGGCGGCCCGGCTGCGTGGGGCCGGGCGTCTACGCGATATCAGAGTTTCAGGAGCTTTGTGCCTGGCGTTTCATCTCAAGAGTTTCGAGCTCGTTTTTATAATTGTGGGCTTCGCTCTCGTCGTGGAACATGCCGACCAGTTGGTCTTGTTGATGTACATCCCAGATGTGAATCCCATGGCCCAGTGCTTCATGAGACATGTGTGCATCGTCGCGTTCAGTTACTTTTACAGTCATCTGCTTGCTCCAATCTCTGGTTGATCTGCGGCAAGTCGTCGCAGGCCTCTTTTATATGTTTTGTTAGCTTGCTAAGTAAACTGATTTTGCGCGCAACAATTCTTTGCAGGAAACGCAATATTCCCGCAGGCCGCGTAAACCGCGGCATTGCGTCGCAGGGTGCTGAGTTTTATGACAAAAGTTTCATGTTTCAGAGGGCTTTCAAGCTTAGGTCAGCCGTGCTGATGTCATCGCAGGCAAGCCAGTTCCCACCGTTGAAAATCATTCCAATGTGGGCGCTGGCTTGCCTGCGATAGCGGTAGAGCGTCCAGCACAAAACCTGCAGACGAAAAAAAGCCCCGCATTCAGCGAGGCTCTTTTCCAGCTCATCAGCCTATCAGCTACCTTTGACAGCCTTGCCGTCAACGGTGCCGTCCAGCAGCATGATGTTGTATTCCTTACCGTCGGTTTCTACCTGACGCAGGGCAACCAGGATGCCGCCCCAGTCCTTGGCAAACCACATCTGGGTGATGCGCTTGCTCTGCGACGGGTCGCGCACGCGCTCAACCTTGATCGCGTCAATGGCGCCGGCTTTGGTCTGTACCTTTTCAGGGCCGATTACGCGGAAGTCGTAGGTGTCGACGTCGGTGCCCTCGACTACGCGGTAGCTCATGCTTTTCTTGCCGGCGGCGACGTCACGCTGCAGGGCAAGCTGGTAGGTCGACTTGTCGAGCATGCCACTTTCGAGGGTGACGTTGACCGGGTCCTTGTTTTCGAAGCCGGTGACCTTGTTGGTCGCGTGGTCGAAATCCAGGTTGATTTTTTTCGCCTTGCCCAGACCGCCACGCTCGAAGGTGTAGCTCTTCGGTTGCAGGGTGTCCTTGTCCAAACTGATCACGCTGGTCTCGGTAAGGCTGGCAATCATCATGGACGCCTTGAAATTCAAGGTCCACGAGCCGTTGTCATTCTTGGTCAGGCTGCGTTCGGCCGAACCACTCATGGGCAACTGTTTCCAGTCGGCGGTGTAGCTGGCGGAGAACGGGTGAAGGTCTGCTGCTTGCACGGCGGGCAAGGCGAACAGCGCAAAAGCGAAGAGCAAGGCGCGACGCATAAAATCTCCTAGGTTCGAATCAAGTGGCCGCTGGCCGCGAGTAACTGACCGTCCAATAATGCACCCTGTTCGCCGAGAATCAATCGTCCCTCGGCAAACCAGCGAACAGCCAGCGGGTAAATCCTGTGTTCCTGGGTGTGAACCCGTTGCGCAA
This sequence comes from Pseudomonas sp. M5A4_2d, assembly GCF_053345295.1. Lineage (NCBI taxonomy): Bacteria > Pseudomonadati > Pseudomonadota > Gammaproteobacteria > Pseudomonadales > Pseudomonadaceae > Pseudomonas > Pseudomonas sp. M5A4_2d. Next base: position 378,821 of record NZ_JBKEZW010000001.1, read on the forward strand.
GTGTCTGCGCTGAGTCTGCAGACTCTACCGGAACCACTGCCTGTACGACCAGAGGCCCGCCATCGAGTTCCTCGGTCACAAAGTGCACGCTGCAGCCGTGCTCGCTGTCGCCAGCGTCAAGCGCGCGCTGATGCGTGTGCATGCCTTTGTACTTGGGTAGCAGGGAAGGGTGGATATTGAGGAGGCGCCCTTCGTAGTGCCGCACGAAGTCAGCGCTGAGGATGCGCATGAAACCGGCGAGGACCACGAGCTTGGGGTTGAAGGCGTCGATCAGTTCGATCAAGGCGCTGTCGAAGGCCTCACGGCCTTCGAAAGCCTTGTGATCCAGAGAGCGGGTGTCGATACCAGCGTCCCGGGCGCGTTGCAGGCCGTATGCGTCGCTGCGGTTGGAAATCACCGCAGCGATGCGCACCGGGCTGTCGCCGGTGCGCGTGCTGTCGATCAAGGCCTGCAAGTTACTGCCGGTGCCGGAAAGCAGCACCACGACATCACAGGTTGCAGGCATCAGTGCGCCTTAAGGTTCTTCAGTTCAACCTGGGCCGCGCCTTCCGGAGCGGTGGCGATCTGGCCGATGACCCAAGGCTGCTCGCCCGCTTCACGCAGAACGTTCAGCGCCGTTTCAACGTGCTCTTGGGCCACGCAAATGACCATGCCCACGCCGCAGTTCAGCACGCGGTGCATTTCGGTTTCGTTGACGTTGCCTTTCTCTTGCAGCCAGTCGAATACCGCAGGACGCTGCCAGCTGGCCACGTCGACAATCGCCTGGGCGCCTTTTGGCAGTACGCGCGGGATGTTGTCCAGCAGGCCGCCACCGGTGATGTGGGCCATGGCTTTAACGGCACCGGTTTCCTTGATCAGCTTGAGCAGCGGCTTCACGTAGATACGGGTTGGGGCCATCAGCAGGTCGGTCAGCGGTTTGCCGTCGAGCTGGGTGTTCTCGATGTCGGCACCTGACACTTCGATGATCTTGCGGATCAGCGAGTAGCCATTGGAGTGCGGGCCGGAGGACGGCAGAGCCAGCAGGGCGTCGCCGGCAGCGACTTTGGAGCCGTCGATGATCTCGGCTTTTTCGACAACACCAACGCAGAAGCCGGCCAGGTCGTAGTCTTCGCCTTCGTACATGCCTGGCATTTCAGCGGTTTCGCCGCCCACCAGCGAGCAACCCGACAGTTCGCAGCCAGCGCCGATACCCGTCACCACTTGTGCCGCGGTGTCCACGTTCAGCTTGCCGGTGGCGTAGTAGTCGAGGAAGAACAGCGGCTCTGCGCCACACACCACCAGGTCGTTGACGCACATGGCAACCAGGTCGATGCCGATGGTGTCGTGCTTGTTCAGGTTCAGTGCCAGGCGCAGCTTGGTGCCCACACCGTCAGTGCCGGAGACCAATACGGGCTGCTTGTAGCCGGCCGGGATTTCGCAGAGGGCGCCAAAACCGCCCAGGCCGCCCATGACTTCGGGGCGCGCAGTGCGCTTGGCGACGCTCTTGATGCGTTCGACCAATGCTTCACCGGCGTCGATGTCTACACCGGCGTCCTTGTAGCTCAGGGAGGGTTGCTTGCTCATGATCCAGGCCTTTAGGGGGGATTCAGGGGTAACGACCGAGCGGGCAGGGGCTTTGGATAAAAGGCCTTGCCGTTGACGGTCTGCGAAGGCGCGCGATTTTATCAGGCTTGAGGGGCAGCGGCCATCCTCGGGCCGACGGGCAGGGGCATATGGTGTTAAAAAAATGCTAATCGGGCCTGTTATGGGGTGTATTAAGGTATAGCCTTTAACCCGCTATCGTTATGACAGTACAAAAACTGCCAAGGCCCTGTGAATGTTTTACCGGTCGCTGTGGTCACAGCCTTGCCAAGCCGAGTTCACGCGGTCTGTTCCAGCCGCTAAATTTGTCGTTCGGGAATCTTTCATGCGTCTGTGTAAATTCTTCTTTGTAGGCTGCTTGTCGTTGGTCAGCCTGGCGAGTCATGCCGAAACCCTCAATGGCCTTTATCAAGTGCTTGAACCGGTCAGCAGCCAATCGCCTCAAGAGCGCGACGCTGCCACCCAACGCGCCGTGCAAACCCTGGTGATCCGCCTGACCGGCGACGCCAAGGCCGCCGACGGCCCGGGCCTGGCGGCAATTCGCAAAGACCCGCAACAAATCATCAGCCAGTACGGCTATGACGCCGGCCCACCGGAAAGCCTGCAAGTCGACTTCGACCCGGTGAGCACCGACCGCGCCCTGCGTGGAGCGGGTCTGTCGATCTGGGGCAGCAACCGGCCGTCAATTCTTGGCTGGTGGCTGAACGACTCCACCGAAGGCAGCAGCCTGGTCGGTGATGGTCAAGCGGTCGCCGGCGCGCTGCGTCGGGCGGCGCAACACCGAGGCTTGCCGCTGCGTCTGCCGCTGGGCGATCTGGATGAACAGGTGGTTGCGACTGCGCCTAATCTCGAAAGCGCCGACGCCACGCCATTGCGTGCAGCCTCCGAGCGCTATGGCGCCGACGCTTTGCTCGCTGTGCACGCCCGCCAGGAAGGCAACCAATGGCAGGCCAAATGGCGCCTGTGGCTGGGCGACAAAAGTGAGCAGGGCACCGCCCAGGGCGCAGACACCGCAGCGGTAGCCGATGCCGTATTGCTCGCGGTCAGCCAAAAGCTGGCGCCACGCTTTGCCGTCAAGCCCGGTGTGAGCAGCGAGCAATTGCTCGAAGTGCAGGGCATGAACCTGGAGCGCTACGCTGCCCTTGGTCATCTGCTTGAACCTTTTGGTGGCCAACCGCAGCGGGTTGATGGCAATCGCATTGTGTATCGCGTCAACGGCAGTGCCGAGCAATTGCGTACGCAGTTGAGTCTGGCCAAGTTGCAGGAAGTGCCTGCTGGTGAAACGCAGGTGTTGCCGCCGGTGGAGGGTGGTACACAACCAGCCGCTGCTCCTGAGCCCCAGGCGCAGTTGCGTTTTCGTTGGTAAATATTCTTTCTTCTTCTATATAGAAGGAAGGTAGCAAATAACAGATGGAGTGGTTTATGGCGGATACGCGTCGTTGGGTGTGGCTTGGCGGGATTGTCCTGCTGTGCGTGTTTGTATTCTTGCTGCATTCGATCCTGACGCCGTTTCTGGTGGCGTTGCTCCTGGCCTATTTATTCGATCCCGTGGTGGATCGCCTGGAGAAAGCCGGCCTGTCGCGCACCTTGGGCGTAGTGACGGTGTTTGCCTTGTTCACGTTGATCATCACCGCGTTGGTACTGGTGCTGGTGCCGATGTTGGCCAAGCAACTGTTTCGCCTGTATGAACTGGCGCCGCAGATGCTCGACTGGTTGCAGCACACGGCGATGCCGTGGGCTCAGGCCAAGCTGGGGCTGGCGGATGGTTTCTGGAAGTTCGACAAGGTCAAGGCGGCGATCAGTGAGCATATGGGCCAGACCACCGATATCGTCGGTGTTGTCCTGAGCCAGGCCACGGCGTCCAGCCTGGCGCTGATCGGCTGGTTGACCAACCTGGTGCTGATTCCGGTGGTAGCGTTCTATCTGCTGCGTGACTGGGACATCATGATGGCCAAGATCCGCAGCCTGCTGCCACGCAACAGCGAAGAGCGCATCGTGTCTCTGGCGGAGGAGTGCCATGAGGTGCTCGGCGCATTCGTGCGAGGCCAGTTGCTGGTGATGCTGGCCCTGGGGATTATCTATGCCGCCGGCCTGATGGCGATTGGCTTGGAGCTGGGCCTGTTGATCGGCTTGATCGCCGGTCTGGCTGCGATCGTGCCGTATATGGGCTTCGTGATTGGTATCGGCGCGGCACTCGTGGCCGGTCTGTTCCAGTTTGGCGGCGATCTGTATCCGATGCTGGGTATTGTTGCGGTGTTCATGGTCGGCCAGGCCCTGGAAGGCATGGTGTTGACGCCGCTGCTGGTGGGTGACCGGATCGGTCTGCACCCGGTCGCGGTGATCTTTGCGATCCTGGCGGGCGGAGAGCTGTTTGGCTTTACTGGCATCCTGCTGGCACTGCCGGTGGCGGCAGTGATCATGGTACTGGTGCGCCATGTTCACGATCTTTATAAGGATTCGGATGTGTACACCGGGGTTGAAGACCCCGATCTGTAACCGCTTCGTCACAAACCCGGCTCAGGCCGGGTTTGTTGTTTATGCAGCCGTGGTGTCAAACAATTTTCGAAAATTGACCCAAGCTAACGCAAACCTTTGATTTTGCTTGTGGTCTGCTGCATTGTGCGCCCGGCGTCACGGGTATAAACTTTGCAAACTTTACACAGAGGCCACTAACGGTTCGTTTGGAGCCGTTCAGTCAGCATGAAACCGATTCAGCTGCCCTTGGGTGTGCGTCTGCGTGACGACGCCACCTTTATCAATTACTACCCAGGCGCCAATGCCGCTGCACTCGGCTATGTCGAGCGGCTCTGCGAAGCCGACGCCGGGTGGACTGAAAGCCTGATCTATCTGTGGGGCAAGCACGGCGTGGGGCGTACCCACCTGTTGCAGGCCGCGTGCCTGCGCTTCGAGCAAATGGGCGAGCCGGCGGTTTACCTGCCATTGGCTGAGTTGATGGACCGTGGCATCGGCATCTTCGACCACCTTGAGCAGTACGAGCTGGTCTGCCTGGACGATCTGCAGGCGATCGCCGGCAAGGCGGATTGGGAAGAAGCCTTGTTTCACCTGTTCAACCGTCTGCGCGACAGCGGGCGACGGCTGTTGATCGCCGCATCCACGTCGCCGCGAGAGCTGCCGGTGAAGCTGGCCGACCTCAAGTCACGCCTGACCCTTGCGCTGATCTTCCAGATGCGCCCGTTGTCTGACGAAGACAAGTTACGCGCCCTGCAATTACGTGCATCCCGTCGCGGCCTGCACCTGACCGATGAAGTCGGGCACTTTATTCTCACGCGCGGCACCCGCAGCATGAGCGCGTTGTTCGATTTGCTTGAACAGCTCGATCAGGCCTCTTTGCAGGCTCAGCGCAAGCTGACCATTCCTTTCCTCAAGGAAACTCTCGGCTGGTAGCCAGCCCTTGTATTTCGCGGCTCTCGGCAAATTTCAGGCGCCAGAAAACCTGCGTTTGGGCTGGTTTGGCCACGCAAAAGGCATGTAGGGGGTGTTAAGGGCTTAGATGTCATCGTCGAAACAAGAAGTCACATCGATCACGATTGAATTTGCAAATCGATGTGATAGAGGGCATAGTCTCGACTTCTTTACACATCAGCCACGGTCGTGCCCATGCTAAATCGCTTCGCACCCCTCGTGCCTCTCGCACTCGTTACCCTGTTGTTTGGTTGCGCCACCCACACTCAAAACGTGGCTGAGCAGCAAAAGACTCAACAACAGTCCCAGGCAAAGTTCGTTGCATCGCAGTCTTCCACTGTTTACCAGGAAGAGCTCGCAACTGAAAAAGAACTGGCCGACTTCTCCGGCAGCAAGCCTTACCAGCTTCCAGTTCTGGCCGACAGCATCCTTGAACGCGGCATGTCCCTGATTGGTACCCGTTACCGTTTCGGCGGTACCTCTGAAGCCGGTTTCGACTGCAGTGGCTTCATCGGCTACCTGTTTCGCGAAGAAGCCGGCATGAACCTGCCTCGCTCGACACGCGAAATGATCAACGTGGATGCACCGTTGGTCGCACGCAATAACCTCAAGCCCGGCGATCTGCTTTTCTTTAGTACTGCAGGTCGTGGTCGCGTAAGTCACGCCGGTATCTACTTGGGCGATAACCAGTTTATTCACTCCAGCAGTCGTCGCAGTGGCGGTGTTCGAGTCGACAACCTGGGTGACAGCTACTGGAGCAAAACCTTCATCGAAGCCAAGCGTGCACTCGCCATGGCCCCGACTACCGTTACCGCTAGCAAGTAAAGTTAAAGTGATACTTGAAGTTTGACGTGTAAGCGCTAGAATCTCTGGACATTGTTGTAATCCGTTCGCGCGAGCTTTGCTTGCGCGTTCTGGTTTTCAGCGTTCGGCAGCGAAAGCCGCATCCAGATCAGGATTGTTCTGCCCATGTCGACCTCAGCCCGCCTCATTCTTCTTGTTTGTGCCGCGCTCCTCAGCGCCTGCGCAAGCCGTCCACCGCCGCCTGCCCCGGTAGCGGTCAAGCCGAAACCGGTGTTCAACTATTCCAGCCAAAGTTTCTCGCCTGCTGCCGAAGACGTACTCTTCCGAGCGCTGGGCCTGGTCGGCACGCCTTATCGCTGGGGCGGCAATACGCCGGACTCCGGGTTTGATTGCAGTGGCCTGATCGGCTTTGTATACCGCGACGCCGCGGGCATCTCCTTGCCGCGTACCACGCGTGAACTGATCGTGATGCGTGCGCAGGATGTCAGCGAGCAGAACCTGCAAACCGGTGACTTGCTGTTCTTTGCGACCGGTGGCGGTTCGCGGGTCAGCCACGCCGGGATCTACGTCGGCGAAGGGCGATTCGTACATGCCCCGCAAACCGGTGGTACGGTGAAACTGGATACGCTGTCCAAAGCCTATTGGCAGAACGCCTACCTGAGCGCCAAGCGCGTGTTGCCGGCTGAGCATCTGGCGCGCAATCCTTAAGGCTGAACAGAGAATAAGATGTGGGAGAGGGCAAGCCCCTCCCACATTTGGTTTTGCGCTGTTTTTGAGGCCGGCTACTTAGCCGCCGATACCCGCCACACCTTATTTCCCACGTCATCCGCGACCAGCAAGTCGCCCTGCTGATCAATCACCACGCCCACCGGCCGGCCCATGGCTTTCTCGTCACTGTTGAGGAATCCGGTCAGCACATCCACGGGTTGCCCTTTGGGTTGCCCGCCCTCGAACGGTACGAAAATCACCTTGTAGCCACTGTGCGGCTTGCGGTTCCACGAGCCATGCTGGCCGATGAATGCGCCGTTGCTGAATTGCGCAGGGAGTTTGCTGCCTTCTGCGAACGTCAGCCCCAAGGACGCGGTGTGAGGCCCTACGGCATAGTCCGGTGCAATCGCCTTGGCAACCAGGTCGGGGTTTTGCGGTGAGACGCGTACGTCCACATGCTGGCCATAGTAGCTGAAGGGCCAGCCGTAAAATGCGCCATCCTTGACCGAGGTAATGTAGTCGGGCACCAGGTCGCTGCCGATCTCGTCGCGCTCGTTAACCGCCGTCCACAGCTTGCCACTCTGCGGTTCCCAGGCCATGCCGTTGGGGTTGCGCAGCCCGGAGGCAAAAATGCGGTGCTGGCCTGTGGCGCGGTCGACTTCCCAGATCGCCGCGCGACCTTCTTCTGCCTTCAGGCCGTTCTCGCCCACGTTGCTGTTGGAGCCGACACTCACGTACAGCTTGCGACCGTCCTTGCTGGCCACCACGTTTTTCGTCCAGTGGTGGTTGATACTGCCGCCCGGCAGGTCGACCACTGTGGTACCCGCTTGCTTGATCGAGGTTTCGCCTGGCTGATAGGGGAAGCGCAGCAGCTTGTCCGAATCGGCCACGTAAAGGTCGTTACCCACCAGCGTCATGCCGAACGGTGAGTTGAGATTCTCCAGGAACACCGTGCGGGTCTCGGCGACGCCGTCGTGGTCGGCATCGCGCAGCAGCGTGATGCGATTCGGGCTCGGCACGCCTGCGCCTGCGCGGCCCATGACCTTCTCCATCACCCAGCCGCGAATACCCTTGGCATCATCCGGCTTGGGCGGGGCGTTGGTTTCCGCCACCAGCACATCGCCATTCGGCAAAACATACAGCCAGCGCGGGTGGTCCAGGCCTTCGGCAAACGCCGACACCTGAGTGCCGGCGGCGGCGGTTGGCTTCGCGCCGTCGGGCCAGCCGATGGCCGGGGCAATGTTTACGGTGGGGATCAGGGTTTTGTTCGGCTCCGGCAGTTTGGGCGAAGGCCCGGTGCCATCGGAGACCTTCAACGTGGAGCTTTCGCCGCAGGCGGCGAGGGTGCCTGCCAGCATGATCAGTAAGGCGAGTCTGGTTTTATGCATGGTTTTCTCCTTAATACCTGTAAGGGTAGAGGAGTGAGATAGTCCGATGGTTCAAGTGCAAGGCCAGCTTTAATTGACGCTCCACCCCCAACCCACTAACCTTCGCAGCTTGTTCCAGGTGCTCTGTGGCGGATACGCCGACAGAGTGAAACAGGGAAGCCGGTGAGTGAGCGCACTTGTACACAGTGCTGCCGCGATCCCGGCGCTGCCCCCGCAACGGTAAATGAGTCAAAACGGTGCCTTTTGCCACTGTATCCGTGTGATATGGGAAGGCGCGCCGTTGGCCTGCTCGCTCGATGAGCAACAGCGCCACTTATGAGTCCGGAGACCGGCCTGGATCATCCAACAGCATCACGGTGGGCGATGCTTGGCTGTCTGTTTTTTCTTTTTCCTGCCCGCCGTTTTTGTCCAGCCCCAACGGAGAGCTGCCATGACTGATTCCCCCGACCGCGACGAACGCCACCTGGCGCGCATGCTGCGCAAAAAAGCCGTGATCGACGAGCGCATCGCCAATTCCCCGAACGAGTGCGGATTGCTGCTGGTACTGACCGGCAACGGTAAAGGCAAGAGCAGTTCGGCATTTGGCATGCTGGCCCGTGCCATGGGCCACGGCATGCAGTGCGGCGTGGTGCAGTTCATCAAGGGGCGCCACAGCACGGGCGAAGAATTGTTCTTCCGCCGTTTCCCAGAGCAAGTGCGCTTCCACGTGATGGGCGAAGGCTTTACCTGGGAAACCCAGGACCGCCAGCGCGACATCGCCGCCGCTGAAGCGGCCTGGGCGGTTTCCCGCGAATTGTTGCAAGACCCGTCCATTGGCCTGGTGGTGCTGGACGAACTGAACATCGCCCTCAAGCACGGTTACCTCGACCTGGATCAAGTGCTCAGCGACCTGCAAGCCCGCCCACCGAAGCAGCACGTAGTGGTCACCGGCCGTGGCGCCAAGCCTGAAATGGTCGAAATGGGCGACACCGTCACCGAAATGGGCATGCTCAAGCATGCGTTCCAGGCCGGTATCAAGGCACAGAAGGGCGTCGAACTTTGAATCAGCCCCGTCATTGCCCGGCCGTACTGATCGCCGCACCGGCGTCCGGCCAGGGCAAAACCACCGTGACCGCTGCGTTGGCGCGTTTGCACCGCAACCTGGGGCGCAAGGTGCGCGTGTTCAAATGTGGGCCGGACTTTCTCGACCCCATGATTCATGAGCGTGCCAGCGGTGCGCCTGTGTATCAGTTGGACATGTGGATGGTCGGCGAGCAGGAAAGTCGCCGCTTGCTGTGGGAAGCGTCGGGCGAGGCTGACCTGATCCTGATCGAAGGCGTGATGGGCCTGTTCGACGGCACGCCCTCCAGTGCCGACCTGGCGCGGCACTTCGGTGTGCCGGTGCTCGGTGTGATCGACGGCACCGCCATGGCCCAGACCTTCGGCGCCCTGGCCTTGGGGCTGGCGCGCTATCAGCCGGACTTGCCGTTCGCTGGCGTGTTGGCCAACCGCGTCGGCACCCTGCGCCATGCACAGTTACTGGAAGGCAGCCTCACCGAAGGCCTGCGCTGGTATGGCGCGTTGTCTCGCGAAACCGGAATTGAATTACCCAGCCGCCACTTGGGCCTGGTGCAAGCCAGCGAACTGAATGACCTCGATGTGCGCCTGGACGCCGCTGCCGAAGCCCTGGGCAGCAGTTGCGAAGTCGCGTTGCCGCCGCCGGTGACCTTCGCCGCCCCGCAAGAGATCGAGGCCGAACCGTTGCTCGCCGGCGTGCGCATTGCGGTGGCCCGCGACGAGGCCTTTGCCTTCACTTACGGCGCCAGCCTTGACCTGCTGCGGGCGATGGGCGCCGAATTGCGCTTCTTCTCGCCGATCCATGATCGCCAATTGCCCGAAGCCGATAGCTTGTACCTGCCGGGCGGCTACCCGGAACTGCACCACCGGGCATTGTCTGAAAACACTTCGATGCTCGACGCTATTCGCGCTCATCACGCGGCGGGTAAACCGTTGCTCGCCGAATGTGGCGGCATGCTGTACCTGCTGGACTCGCTCACCGATGTCGACGGTACCCGTGCCGAACTGGTTGGCTTGCTGCAGGGGGACGCGGTGATGCAGAAGAAGCTCGCGGCCCTGGCCCTGCAAAGCGTCGAGTTGCCGGAAGGCGTACTGCGCGGTCACACCTATCACCACTCCCTGACCAGCACCGAGTGGCAGCCGATTGCCCGTGGCCTTAGCCCCAACGGTGGGCGCGGTGCCGAAGCGGTGTACCGCCAGGGGCGGATGACGGCTTCCTACGTGCACTTCTATTTCCCGTCCAACCCGACGGCAGTGGCCGCATTGTTTGCGCCGAGCCATCAGACTGCTATCGCAGGCAGGCCAGCGCCCTCATCGACCGGGTTCACCGATCACAATGTGGAAGCGGCGGCGCGACGATTCGACTTGCTCGCGAAGAAGCCATGACTGACAACGCCTTTCCTGATGCCGACCGCCAGGCCGTCTATCGCGCCATCGCCGAACGCCGCGACATGCGCCACTTTATCGGCGGCACGGTCGCCCCAGAACTGCTGCACCGCCTGCTCCAGGCTGCGCACCAGGCGCCCAGTGTCGGCTTGATGCAGCCCTGGCGGTTTATCCGTATCAGTGACCGCCGGTTGCGTGGGCAGATTCAACACCTGGTGGAAGAAGAGCGCGTGCGTACCGCCGAGGCGTTGGGCGAGCGTTCCGATGAGTTCATGAAACTCAAGGTCGAAGGCATCCATGACTGCGCCGAAGTGTTGGTGGCAGCGCTGATGGATGATCGCGAGCGCCACATTTTTGGCCGTCGCACCTTGCCGGAAATGGACATGGCATCGTTGTCCTGTGCGATCCAGAATCTATGGCTGGCAGCCCGCGTCGAAGGCCTTGGCATGGGCTGGGTCTCGCTGTTCGAGCCGCAGGCCCTGGCCGACCTGCTGGGTTTGCCGGCCGGTGCGAAACCCTTGGCGGTGCTATGCCTGGGGCCGGTAGCCGGGTTCTATCCGGCACCGATGTTGCAGCTCGAAGGCTGGGCCGAACCACGGCCGCTGAGTGACATGTTGTATGAGAATGTGTGGGGAGTGAGTCAATGAGTGTGGCCTTGCTGTGTGTCGCTGCGGTGGCGCTGGATGCGCTGCTGGGCGAGCCCAGGCGCTGGCATCCGCTGGTGGCATTCGGCAATTTCGCCGGGCGCATCGAGCAACGTTTCAATACCGGAGGCCGTGGCTGGCGCAGCCACGGCGTGACCGCGTGGGTTATCGCGGTGGTGCCGCTGACCCTGATGGCCACTGCGTTGTCGTGGGCGCCTTATATCGGTTGGGTGCTGGAGATTTTAGCGCTGTACTGCGCGCTGGGTATGCGCAGCCTCGGTGAGCACGTGATCCCGGTGGCCCAGGCGTTGCGCAGTGATGACCTGGATGAAGCGCGCAAACGCGTGAGTTATCTGGTCAGCCGCCAGACCAGCGAGCTGGACCGCACCGAAGTCGCCCGCGCCGCCACGGAGTCGGTGCTGGAAAACGGCAGCGACGCGGTGTTTGCCGCGCTGTTCTGGTTTGTGGTCGCCGGTGTGCCGGGCGTGGTGCTGTATCGCTTGAGTAACACCCTCGACGCCATGTGGGGCTATCGCAACGAACGCTTTGAGCGTTTCGGCTGGGCGGCTGCCAAGATCGACGATGTACTCAACTACATTCCTGCGCGGCTGGTGGCTTTGACCTACGCCGTGCTGGGCAAAACCCGCCTGGCGCTTAAATGCTGGCGCACCCAGGGCCCGACCTGGGACAGCCCCAATGCCGGCCCGGTGATGGCGGCTGGCGCGGGCGCATTGGGTGTCGAGTTGGGTGGCGCGGCGATTTATCACAGCGAGTTACATCAGCGCCCGCCATTGGGCGAAGGCCCGCCAGCCGATGCCGATTCTATTGATCGAGGCTGGCAACTGGTGCAGCGCGGCGTATGGTTATGGCTGCTGATCCTCTGCGCGGGGGCGCAATTTTATGCTTGAACACGGTGGTCGCCTGCGAAAGGCAGTGATTCAGTACGGAATCGCCGAGGCGGATTGGCTCGACCTGTCCAGCGGCCTGGCGCCCTGGCCCTGGCCGATCCCCGAGATCCCGTTGCGGGCCTGGGCGCGTTTGCCGGAAACCGATGACGGCTTGGAAAAGGCTGCCAGCGAGTATTACGGCGCCGCCCATGTGTTGCCGGTCGCGGGTTCCCAGGCAGCAATCCAATTGCTGCCGCGCTTGCGTCGCTCCGGCAAGGTCGGGGTGTTGTCGCCGTGTTATGCCGAGCACGCCGAAGCCTGGCGTCGCGCAGGTTACGTGGTGCGCGAAGTGCAGGAGCAGGAAGTCGACTTCTTTCTCGATGGCCTCGACGTGTTGGTGGTGGTCAATCCGAACAATCCCACCGGCCTTAGCCTGACCCCGCAACGCCTCCTGGACTGGCATGCGCGGCTGGCCCAGCGCGGCGGTTGGCTGGTAGTGGATGAAGCCTTTATGGACGTCACCCCGCAATTAAGCCTGGCCAGCCACGCCCATCAAGTCGGCCTGATTGTGTTGCGCTCGTTCGGTAAATTCTTTGGTTTGGCCGGTGTTCGCTTGGGCTTTGTGTTGGCCGAACGCAAGTTGCTCAAGCTATTCGCCGAACAGCTCGGCCCATGGTCGGTCAGCGGGCCGACACGGGTGCTCGGCCAAGTATGCCTGCGCGATATAGCCGGGCACGCCCGCCAGCGTGAGCGCTGTATCGAAGCGGGCCAACGCTTGTTTGACCTGCTTGAGCGCCATGGCTTTCAACCCCACGGTGGCTGCGCCTTGTTCCAGTGGCTGATTACACCGCACGCCGAACACATGCACGAATTCATGGCTCAGCGCGGCATCCTGCTGCGCCTGTTTGTCCACGACAGCAGCCTGCGCTTCGGTTTGCCCGACACCGAGGCGCACTGGCTGCGACTCGATGAAGCCCTGGCCGCCTACAAGGAAGCCATATGAGTACGCTGATGGTGCAAGGCACCACCTCCGACGCGGGTAAAAGCACTCTGGTGACCGCGCTCTGCCGCTGGCTGATTCGCCAGGGCGTCGCGGTGGTGCCGTTCAAGCCACAGAACATGGCACTCAACAGTGCCGTGACTGCCGAGGGCGGTGAGATCGGCCGAGCCCAGGCGGTGCAAGCCCAGGCGGCCAATCTCGCGCCTCACACCGATATGAACCCGGTGCTGCTCAAACCCAACAGTGACACCGGCTCGCAGGTGATCATCCATGGTCGAGCCGTGACCACCATGAACGCCGTGGCCTATCACGACTATAAAGCCATCGCGATGCAAGCGGTGCTGGCCTCCCACGCGCGGTTGAGCGACGCCTACCCGGTGGTGATGGTGGAAGGCGCGGGCTCCCCGGCGGAAATCAACCTGCGCGCCAATGACATCGCCAATATGGGTTTCGCCGAAGCGGTGGATTGTCCGGTGCTGTTGATCGCCGATATCAATCGTGGAGGCGTGTTTGCCCACCTGGTCGGCACACTGGAGTTGCTTTCGCCCACGGAGCAAGCGCGGGTCAAGGGCTTCATCATCAACCGTTTTCGCGGCGATATCGCCTTGTTGCAACCCGGCCTGGATTGGCTGGAAGCCCGCACCGGCAAACCGGTAGTGGGTGTGTTGCCCTACGTGATGGACCTGCACCTGGAGGCCGAAGACGGCATCGACGCGCGTCAGATCGACAAGGCGGCGCAGGTGTTAAACGTGGTGGTGCCGGTGTTGCCGCGAATCAGCAATCACACCGATTTTGACCCGCTGCGCCTGCATCCTCAGGTAGATCTGCAATTCATCGGGCCGGGCCAGGCGATTCCGGCCGCCGACCTGATTATCCTGCCGGGTTCAAAAAGTGTGCGCAGCGATTTGGCGTACCTGCGCGCCAATGGCTGGGACACCGCTGTGGCTCGGCATTTGCGCTACGGCGGCAAGGTGCTGGGGATTTGCGGCGGGTTGCAGATGCTCGGTGAGCAGGTGCATGACCCGCTTGGGCTGGAAGGGCCGCCAGGGTCAAGCGAAGGCTTTGGGTTGCTGGCGTTCAGTACGACGCTTGCCGAAGAGAAACAGTTGCGCAATGTGCGTGGGCACTTGTTGCTGGAGGACGCTCCGGTCAGTGGCTATGAGATCCACGCGGGTGTGACCTCCGGCGAAGCGCTGTCGAAAGCCGCCGTGCTGCTGGATGACGGCCGCAGTGACGGTGCCCAGAGTGAGGACGGCCAGATCTTCGGCACGTATTTGCATGGTCTGTTCGAGACCCCGGCCGCTTGCAGTGCCTTGTTGCGCTGGGCGGGGTTGCAGGATGTGCAGGAGGTGGATTATCACGCGCTGCGCGAGCGCGATATCGAGCGCTTGGCGGACCTGGTGGAGAACCACCTGGACACCGATTTATTGCGCACGCTATGTGGGGTTTAACGGTGTGCACGTCATCCCAATGTGAGCGCGGGCCTGCATCAGAACATCCGCCGGCCGAAAAAGGTGGTTTTCCATGCATCAGTTGATCCTCGGCGGCGCCCGTTCCGGCAAAAGCCGCCTTGCCGAAAAGCTCGCTGCTGACAGCGCGTTGCCCGTCATCTATATCGCCACCAGCCAACCGCTGGACGGTGAGATGAACGCGCGCGTCGCCCTTCATCGCCAGCGCCGTCCCGATCATTGGGGCCTGATTGAAGAGCCCATCGAACTGGCGCGCGTACTGCGTGAAAACGCGTCGTCCGATCGCTGCCTGCTGGTGGATTGCCTGACCCTGTGGCTTACCAACCTGTTGATGCTCGAAGACCCGGCACGCCTGGCGCTTGAGCGTGAATACCTGCTGGAAACCCTGGCCTCGCTGCCGGGTGAAATCATTTTTGTCAGCAACGAGACCGGTTTGGGTGTCGTGCCGCTGGGCGAATTGACTCGCCGCTATGTGGATGAAGCCGGTTGGCTGCATCAAGCCTTGGCCGAGCGGTGTCAGCGTGTTGTCCTGACGGTTGCCGGCCTGCCCCTGACTTTGAAAGGTACTGCGTTATGACTGACAACTGGTGGCTCAACCCCTGCAAGGCCATGGACGCTGTGGCGTACGAACACGCCCTGGCTCGCCAGCAGCAATTGACAAAACCTGCCGGCTCGCTCGGCCAGTTGGAAGCCGTGGCGGTGCAATTGGCCGGCCTGCAAGGCCAGGTCAAACCGTCGGTGGAGCAGCTGTGGATCGCCATTTTTGCCGGCGACCATGGCGTCGTCGCTGAAGGCGTGTCGGCATTTCCCCAGGAAGTGACCGGGCAAATGCTGCATAACTTTGTGACGGGTGGCGCGGCTATCAGTGTGTTGGCGCGACAGCTGGACGCGCAGCTGGAAGTGGTCGACCTTGGCACCGTGACGCCGTCGCTGAGCTTGCCGGGTGTGCGCCACCTGAACATTGGCGCGGGCACGGCGAATTTCGTCAACGGCCCGGCGATGACTGAGGCGCAGGGGCGCCTGGCCTTGCAAGCCGGTCGAGACAGTGCACGCCGTGCACTGCAAAGCGGCGCGCAGCTGTTTATCGGCGGCGAGATGGGTATCGGCAACACCACTGCCGCCAGTGCGTTGGCGTGTGCGTTGCTCGATTGCAAGGTGAGTGACCTGACTGGCCCGGGCACCGGCTTGAATGCCCAGGGCGTCAGCCACAAAGTGGCTGTCATCGAGCGCGCGCTGGCGCTGCATGCAGGGCAACGTGGCGACGCGCTGCAAACCTTGTTCAACCTCGGCGGTTTTGAAATCGCCGCGCTGGTCGGCGGCTATCTGGCCTGTGCCCAGGAAGGCATTGTGGTGCTGGTGGATGGGTTTATCTGCACCGTCGCCGCGTTGGTCGCCACACGCTTGAACCCGGCGTGCCGCGAATGGCTGGTGTTCGGCCATCGTGGTGCTGAGCCGGGTCATCGGCATGTGCTGCAAAGCCTCGACGCCAAACCGCTGTTGGAACTGAGCCTGCGCCTGGGCGAAGGCAGTGGTGCGGCGCTGGCGGTGCCGTTACTGCGCCTGGCGTGCGCGTTGCACGGGCAGATGGCGACGTTCGCAGAAGCGGCCGTGGCAGATCGCCCGGCATGACGTTGCACCTGGACCTGCTGCGTCACGGCGAAACCGAATTGGGCGGCGGCCTGCGCGGCAGCCTGGACGATGCGTTAACCGCCAAGGGCTGGGAGCAGATGCGCGCTGCCGTGGCGGAGCAGGGGCCGTGGGATCGCTTGATCAGCTCGCCGTTGCAACGTTGCGCGCTGTTTGCACGTGAGTTGGGCGCACGCCTCAATGTGCCGGTGAGCCTGGAAAAGGCTCTGCAGGAACTGCACTTCGGCGCCTGGGAAGGGCAAAGTGCAGCGGCGTTGATGGAAACCGACGCTGAAGGGTTGGGCTTGTTCTGGGCCGATCCTTACAGCTTTACGCCGCCTGATGGCGAGCCTGTCAGCGAGTTTTCCGAACGTGTTCTAGGCGCCGTCTCACGCTTGCATCAGGCTTATGCCGGTGAGCGCGTGTTGCTGATCAGCCACGGTGGCGTGATGCGCCTGCTGCTGGCTCGGGCGCGCGGTTTGCCGCGCGAGCAACTGTTGAATGTCGAGGTCGGTCACGGTGGGCTGTTCAGCCTGCAGGTCGCTGCCGATGGTGTGTTGAAGGAAGGAATCTGACGATGCTGCCGTTCTGGATCGCCCTGCAATTTCTCAGCAGTCTGCCGATTCGTTTGCCGGGCATGCCGCAGCCTAAGGAACTGGGGCGTTCGTTGCTCTTTTATCCGCTGGTGGGCGTGTTATTCGGGGTGCTGTTGTGGGGCCTGAATGCCGTGCTGATGGGCGCGCCGCTGTTGCTGCATGCGGCACTGCTGTTGACGGCGTGGGTACTGCTCAGTGGCGGCCTGCACCTGGATGGCCTGGCGGACAGCGCCGATGCCTGGCTCGGTGGTTTTGGCGATCGCGAGCGCACGCTGAGCATCATGAAAGACCCCCGCAGCGGGCCGATTGCCGTGGTTACGTTGGGCTTGGTGTTGTTGCTCAAGTTCACGGCGCTGGTGGCCCTGATCGAGCAGCACAACGGCGCGGCGTTGATCCTCGCGCCGCTGATCGGGCGTGCTTCGATGTTGGCGCTGTTCCTCACTACGCGCTACGTGCGTGCAGGAGGTTTGGGCCAGGCATTGTCGGATCATTTACCAAGGATAGTCGGCCAACAGGTGCTGATCCTCAGCGGTCTGGCCTGCATCTTGATCGGCGGTTTCAGTGGCGGTATTGCGGTTTTGCTGGCTGCGCTTTGCTTTATCGGCCTGCGCCAGCTTATGGTCAATCGGCTCGGCGGCACCACTGGCGACACGGCGGGTGCGCTGTTGGAGCTTCTGGAAGTCGCGGTTTTGGTTGGCTTGGCGCTGTAACACTTTCTTGCATTTCCTCAATCCCGGGTATATACACGCTCTATGCTTGCCTCCCAATGTTTATGCACCAACCTGCGACGCGCCGCCCGTGGCGTCAGCAGGCATTACGACGGCGCTCTCGACGGCTTCGGGATCAACGTCGCCCAGTATTCCTTGCTGTGCAACTTGCAGCGCCTCGACCAACCGAGCATTTCCAGCCTGGCCGACGCCATGGGGCTGGATCGCAGCACATTGGGGCGTAACCTTCGGGTGCTGGAGGGAGAGGGGCTGGTGCTGTTGGTCGAGGGTGATGACCTGCGCAACCGCCTGGTGCTGTTGACGCAAGCCGGCGAAGAACGACTGGCTGCCGCCTTGCCGGCGTGGGAAGCGGCGCAGCAGAAGTTGATTGATCGGTTAGGCGCCGAAAAGCGCGAAACGTTGTTGGCCTTGCTGGATGAACTCGCCTGAGCGCGAGTTTTTTTGACTACAAGCGGGTATATACCCGCGAGCGGAGAATAAGAAATGACCTCGATGTGGCGCACCAGTGGTTGGGTTCTTTTGGGCAGTGCGCTGATCCTGGCCTTGTCTTTGGGCGTACGGCATGGCTTTGGCCTGTTCCTGGCGCCGATGAGCAACGAATTCGGCTGGGGTCGTGAGACCTTTGCCTTCGCTATCGCCCTGCAGAACCTGATCTGGGGCCTGGCACAGCCGTTTACCGGCGCCTTGGCCGACCGTTTCGGCGCTACCAAAGCGGTGTTTGTCGGTGGCGTGCTGTACGCCGTGGGGCTGGTGCTGATGGGCATGTCCGATTCGGCGTGGTCGTTGTCGCTAAGTGCTGGCTTGCTGATCGGGATTGGCCTTTCGGGCACCTCGTTCTCGGTGATTCTCGGTGTGGTCGGCCGCGCCGTGCCGCCGGAAAAACGCAGCATGGCCATGGGCATCGCAAGCGCTGCAGGTTCCTTCGGTCAGTTCGCCATGGTGCCGGGCACCTTGGGGTTGATCGGCTGGCTGGGTTGGTCCGCCGCCTTGCTGGCGTTGGGCCTGATGGTGGCATTGATCTTGCCGCTGGTGGCGATGCTCAAGGACAAGCCGCTGCCGGTGATGGCGGGTCAGCAAACCCTGCGTGAAGCATTGAAGGAGGCCTGCTCCCACTCTGGATTCTGGCTGCTGGCGTTCGGCTTTTTCGTCTGCGGTTTTCAGGTGGTGTTTATCGGTGTGCACCTGCCGGCGTATCTGGTCGACCAGCATTTGCCAGCGACGGTAGGCACTACAGTGCTGGCCTTGATCGGACTGTTTAACGTGTTCGGCACTTACACTGCCGGCTGGCTCGGCGGGCGCATGTCCAAGCCGCGCTTGCTGACCGGCCTGTACCTGTTGCGCGCGGTGGTGATCGTGTTGTTCCTGTGGGCGCCGGTCACTGAAGTCACGGCTTACCTGTTCGGCATGGCGATGGGCTTCCTCTGGCTGTCGACGGTGCCGCTGACCAACGGCACCGTCGCGACGTTGTTCGGTGTGCGAAACCTCTCGATGCTGGGCGGCATTGTGTTCCTGTTCCATCAGCTGGGCTCGTTCCTCGGCGGATGGTTGGGCGGGGTGGTCTATGATCGAACCGGCAGCTACGATTTGATCTGGCAGGTGGCGGTGCTGTTGAGCCTGCTCGCTGCGGCCCTCAACTGGCCGGTGCGCGAGCGACCAGTGGCGCGATTGCAGACGCAGATGGAGGCGGCATGAGTTTCAACAGGTACTGGCTTGGCGGGGCAGGGGCGGTGACGCTTCTGCTGCTTTTGGCGTGGTGGGGTTGGCAGCGCGGCGGGCTGGCGTTGATGCAACTGGGTATGTCGATCTGTTAAGTTCGTCGTCTGGAAACTTTCAAGGACCACGACATGCAGATGCGCTGGCTTGCAGTACCCATCCTGATGGCGATTGGCAGTGTTGCCATGGCCGCCGATTGCCCACCGCTGCTGGCGGGCCAGTTGCCCAAGCTGCGGGCCAAGGAATCCATTGATTTGTGCCAGCGCTTCGCCGGCAAGCCCCTGGTGATCGTCAATACCGCCAGCTTCTGTGGGTTCGCGCCACAGTTTAAAGGCCTCGAAGCCTTGTACCAGCGCTATAAGGGCCAAGGGCTGGAAGTGATCGGCGTGCCGTCCGATGATTTCAAACAGGAAGCCAAGACAGGTGAGGAGACCGCCAAGGTCTGTTACGTGAATTACGGCGTGACCTTCACCATGACCGAGCCGCAAAAAGTCAAAGGGCCGGACGCGGTGCACCTGTTCAAGATTCTGGCGCAGCAGACCAGCGCGCCGAAGTGGAACTTCTATAAGTACGTGGTGGACCGCCAGGGTAAGGTGATTGCCAACTTCTCCAGTTTGACCAAACCCGACAGCCCGGATTTGATCAAGGCAGTGGAAGAGGCGTTGGCCTCCAAACCTTGATCGTAGGCCATTAAAAAGCCCCGCTTCCTTTGCAGGAACGCGGGGCTTTTTTTACGGCTTAAATCAGAACTTGTACGTCACGCCCAGGCCGAAGCCGTTGGCGCTGTTTTCGTACTTGGAAGCGTAGGTCTGACCCAGCGCGTTCTGCTTGTTCACCTTGACCGGCTCTTCCTTGAGGTAGGAATAAGCCAGGTCGACGGTCATGTTATCCATCACCGCGTAGCCCAAGCCGACACTGAAGATCGTCCGGTCACCGGTAGGAATACGCGGCGAACGATCAGTGTTGTTGGTAGGCGACTGGTCGAAGGTCAGACCGGTACGCAGTACCACTTGTTTGGTGATCTGGTACGAGGTACCCAGGGCGTAGGCCCAGGTGTCGTGCCAGTTTTGCGGCTCTTGGATCTGACCGACGATCTGAGGTGCGAGTGCACCACCGGCTCGGGTCACGCCTTCGTTGTTGACGGTAATGTCTTTCAGGCGGCTCCAGCGCGTCCAGGTTGCACCGCCGTAGACCTTCCAGGCATCGCTCAGGTCTTGAGTGACCGAAGCATCCCAGGATTCAGGGGTGTCAACTTTCAGCGATGCATCGTAGCGGCCTGCACCCAGGTAGGCAGGTGGAACGCCAGTGCCCGGGGTTACGTCAGTGTGGCCTTCGAGCTTGTATTTCACTTCCGAGTGATAAGTCAGGCCAACGCGGGTGGTGTCGGTGGCTTGCACCAGGATACCGGCGTTGAAGCCAAGGGCGGTATCGTCGCCTTTGACTTTGACTTTGCTGTCACCGGTGCCTGCCAGCCCAGGAAGCGGCAGCAAACCTAGGTTTGGCTGCGACTCAAGGGTGCCCGAAATACGGTTGATGGTTGGACCAAAACCGATCGACACCTTGTCATTGAAGGCGTAGCTGACAGTCGGCTGGAAGGTAATGACCGCCACTTCACTTTTGCTGCCGAAAGCACGGCCCTGGAAGCCACGTTCGTAGTCAGTCTTCAGGCCGAACGGTGCGTAAACACCGAAGCCGATTGCCCACTGGTCGTTAAGTTTATTGGTGTAGAAGCCAAAAGGGACCGCGGTGAACGGGACCATGTCGCCTTTGTTACTGCCGCGCGAGCGACCGCTGGCGTCTTTGATGTCGGTTGTTGCATCGATCGCTGCAACACCACCAGTGATTTGCTGGCCTTCCAGGCGAGCCATACCGGCAGGGTTACCATAGACGGTGCTTGCGTTATCGGCAGAAGAAGAGCGGCCTGCGAAACCCGTACCCATGCCGGCGACGTCTTGTTCGTTCAGGGCAAAGCCGCTTGCGAACAGTTGGGAGGATGCCATGGTAACGGCGAGGCTAAGTGTGGTCTTGAGCATTACTTTTTTCATTATTAGAACTCCGTGGTGATCACCGCTGCGGAAAGTATCAACAATTTTAAGTTAGCGCTATAGGTTGTAATGTAGGAGATAGAGCGGTTTTGTAGGACAATCCGACCAAAATCAACGTTTTTAGCCGAATCTTGCAAAAAGCCTGATCAACAAGTGACGTGATTCTGGGGTGAAACACAGGTTTGCCAGGCTTGAGTGAAATCTCGCAGCCGGCCTTGAGGGTGAAATATTTCCTTCCAGATACGCGCCATGGCCAGTACGTCGCCCGGCTGTGGCAATGTGGTGCGATGCTGTTCTACCAGCAGCCAGGCGATGGCGGTGGCGTAACGCAGGTTCACCGTAAGCTCCAACTGGGGTGCACTCAGAAATGCATGCTGGCTGGCGAGGCCGCGCACCAGGCTGGCGCGCTCGGGGTCGCGAGCGAGGTATTCGTCCCAGAGGGCGCGGTGGCGAGGTTCGGTGATGCTGTACAGGCCGTGGCCGCGCCTGTCATGCAGAGCGGAGCCAAGTTCCGATTGGCTGGCGGCAATCCCCAGCAGCAGGGATTCGGCGGTCGGATGATGGCGGCCGAGGTAAATCAAGGTCGGCCTGATCACATAACGACACAATTCGCTGGCGGCGATACCCATACAGGCCTCAATCCATGAAAGTGGTCGACGAAACCTGAGAGGGGGAGCTTGGCAGCGGTGAATCGGACTCAGGCTCGTCGCAAGCGGATCATGCCGCTTGAGTTGAAGTGTAGTGTCATATTCACGATGTAAAGGACTGTTTTTAAAACATCTTCTTCATTTAGTTATAACGTTTATATCTATTCGTACTTAGTCAAAACGCCCGGACTTAAAAGCCAGGCAATAAAAAACCCTGCTTTTTAAACAGGGTTTTTGTATTTCAGCGACTCGGGTCGATCAGGCAACCAGTGCCTGACGGGTACGCTCGATCACAGCCTGCAGCGGTTCAGCGCTGGAGTATTGATCGGGGTACAGGCGTTCGCTGTGACGAGCGATGCCGTGTTCGTTGACCAGGGTGAAGCTGAAGCAGCCTTTGCGAGCGGCCATGATCAGGCAGTTCATTGGTGCAAAAGCGTTAGTGAGGGTGCGGATGGCATCCTGAGTGTGGATTTGAGTGGACATATTATTGGTGTTCCTACAAATGACACGGATAAGAACCGTGCAACGTTAAAACGTTCCAGTAACGTCGATCACCATTGATCGAACGAAGAACCCGACTGGAACAAAGCAGCCAGTTTGAAGCGCTAATAAGTTAGGCGCGCTTGGGCTGGCAGGTAGGTACTTAGGAGGGCAGGCAACACAACAAGGGCAAAGGTTCTGGGCCCAGGGTGAAGATCCTGATCAATTTGCAGGTTGGTTCGGTCAGAGTATTGAAACTTCGCGACACCCTTTGCTTGTTCAAAGGCAGTGTCGTCGCAAGAAATACCTGGAAACCATCGAGGTGGTCGATCCCGTGTTGTTCAAGGGAGTTGTTCGACCAGAATTGACTTTCAGCTTGGTACTAACGCCGCGGATAGTAACGGATTGAAGCAGGGAAGGGAAGTGTGCTAGCCAAAAAACTTTAATCAGGCGCCTAACAATCCGCGATACACCAGCACTGTTGCGGCGGCCGCCAGTGAGCAGCCCAGCCCGTAGGCCGCAAGGGTAAGGCGCCACGAGCGGCCGGTCTCGATGATTTTCATCACGTCACGCATGTCATTGATCCTGCCTTCTCCCAACTCGATGCACAGGCTCACTGCTGTAAACGCTGCTGATAACAGGATAGCGATGGCAAACAAAGCACCATCGGGGGAGGGCAGGGCCGCATTGACTCCCAATGAGGTCGCACAGATGGCGAGCAGCAATAAGGCGAATAACAGGATTCCTTTCATCTGCCCCTACCTGATGGTTGCGTCCTGGGTCGAGCAGTGTGGCGAGCCCGGGCACTTTTGAAAAGGCCACTGGTTTGGCCTGTCGGTAACATCTTTTGGGCGGGTTGAAGCAAAAAACGCCCGCGATATAGCCAATGGGTCGGTACTTGTGCACATTAGTTGCGAGGTGTGTAACCACTCGGTCAACTGCCTTGGGGCACCGGCGTTTGCCTGTAATGGAAATTTAAGTCAATGAAAAATATCGCTTTTTTTTATTGGTGAAAAAATCGTCAGTTTGACTGCGGCCCCCGTTCCATGGGGCTTTGAGCGAGTTCAAGGCGGGTTGTCCACTGAGTTATCCACAGCTTCTGTGGATTGTCCCAAGCGCTTGCTCTAGAACGGGCGTGTGAGTTTTTTCTGGCTTTACGTCTGCGAAAAAAAGAGTAGAGTGGCGCGCCTTCCGTTCTGTCCCACAGTGCTTTATGAAGTTTCGCTCAGTATCACCTTCTGTTACCGACACCCCTCAAACTGTTACCGCACCCAAGCGTTTCTCCTTGAAAGTTGCCTTGTGGCTGCTCGACAGCCCGCGCCTGGGGCATAACACCAGCGTCAAGCACTTTGCCGGGTGTTTGCTCAAGCAGCCGGCGCGTGAAGGGGTGGTCGCCGCACAGAGCCGCCTGGGCCAGTTGATGTGCCGTGAGTGCGGCAACGCCCGCGATCGTCGCATCGGCCACGACTTGTTACGGTTGGCCGCCCGCGCCGGTGACCGCGGCGCGCAGCGCGAACTGGGGCAGGTCGAAGACTGAGCTGTCCTCAAGCCCTGCGCTTGGTTAACCTTGCTCTTTTTCGGTAATGGCAGAAATGGCTATGGCTTTTGACTGGACCAGTATTGCCTTGGGTCTTGCTGGCGCTGCAGTGCCTTTATTGGCCATATGCTGGCAGATTCAACGGCGGCTGACCGCGCGCATCACGGGCTGGGAGTTGCTTGAAGAGCGCCTGGCCACTGCGCAACTGGCCCAGGAAGGACTGGCGGCGCAACTCGACGCCAGCCGCGACGAGATCAGTGACCTCAGCCAGGCCAACGCTGCCAAACAAGCTGACCTGGCCGCCGTACGCCGTGAGGTCGAACTGCTTCAGATCGACCGCGACAACGCTCGCGACGCGGCGCACGCCTGGAACCTTGACCGCAGCGCCAAAGAAACCGAGCTGCGTCGGCTCGACGCGTTGTCAGCGGCTTTGCGCGCCGAACTGCGCGAACAGCAGGAAAGCCATCAACAACGCCTTGCCGACCTGCAGGGCTCGCGTGACGAGCTGCGCGCGCAGTTCGCCGAGCTCGCCGGGAAGATCTTCGACGAGCGCGAACAGCGTTTTGCCGAAACCAGTCAGGAACGCCTGGGCCAGTTGCTCGATCCGCTCAAGGAGCGAATTCAATCCTTCGAAAAGCGTGTGGAAGAAAGCTATCAGAATGAGGCGCGTGAACGTTTTTCCCTGGCCAAAGAGCTTGAACGCCTACAGCAACTGAACTTGCGTCTGTCCGACGAAGCCACCAATCTCACCCGCGCCCTCAAGGGCCAGAAAACCCAGGGCAATTGGGGGGAGCTGATCCTTGAGCGGGTGCTGGAACATGCGGGGCTTGAGAAAGGCCGCGAGTATCAGACCCAAGTCAGCCTCAAAGGCCCGGATGGCGAGCGTTTCCAGCCGGACGTGTTGATCATGTTGCCCGGCGACAAGCAGGTGGTGGTCGACTCCAAAGTCAGCCTCACGGCTTATCAGCAGTACGTTGCGGCGGAGGATGATGTGATTGGTCAGGCAGCGCTCAAGCAGCATGTGCTGTCCCTGCGCAATCACGTCAAGGGCTTGGCCGGCAAGGATTACAAGCGCCTGGAGGGCCTGCACAGCCTGGATTTCGTTCTCCTGTTCGTACCTATCGAGGCGGCGTTTTCCGCCGCGCTGCAGGCTGAGCCGAACCTGTTCCAGGAAGCCTTCGACCGCCATATCGTCATTGTCAGTCCGACCACTTTGCTGGCCACCCTGCGGGTGATCGACAGCCTGTGGAAGCAGGAACGCCAAAGCCAGAACGCACGGGAAATCGCCGAGCGGGCCGGCTGGCTCTACGACAAGTTCGTGCTGTTTATCCAGGATCTGGACGAGGTAGGCAACCGTCTGCAACAGTTGGATAAAGCCTACAGTGCAGCACGAAACAAGCTGACGGATGGACGCGGAAACCTCGTCAGTCGTACTGAGCAATTAAGGTTGCTCGGCGCGCGCGCCAGTAAAAGCCTGCCGGCTGATTTGCTTGAGCGGGCAATGACGGATGCAGACGGTGTGGCGCATCTGCCGGAATAGAGCGCAGCTGATGCGGGAGCTGGCGTGCCTGCGGTAGTGGGGGTGGCTGATCCACCGCTATCGCAGGCAAGCCAGCTCCCACAGGTTATTGTGTTCAGGCTTCCTACAGGGGTAGGTGCCGACTCAACAGCGCACGCAACGCCGCAGGCTTCACCGGCTTGGCCAGGTAATCCAAACCCGCCGCATGCACCTCGGCCACCATCTCCGGCCGTCCGTCCGCGCTGATCACCACCCCGGGAATCGGCTCCGCCAATTGCGCCCGCAGCCAACCCATCAGCTCGGTGCCGGTTTCGCCGTGGTCCAGGTGGTAATCCACCAGCGCCAGTTGTGGGCGTATGCCTTCGGCCAGCAGCGCCGCACACTGCGCCTGGTCGGTGGCGGTCCACACTTCGCAACCCCAGCGCGTCAGCAGGCTGCGCATGCCAATCAGAATGCTCTCTTCATTATCCACGCACAGCACCTGCGCACCGCTGAGTGGCAACCCACTGTCCTGCGCGGTCTTGACCAGCGGGCTGGCCTGGTTGCGCGCCAGTGGCACGCTCACGCTGAACACGCTGCCTTTGCCCGGCCACGAGCGCACGCTCAGTTTATGCTCCAGCACACGGCACAGGCCGTCGGCGATCGCCAGGCCCAGGCCCAGACCTTTTTCCGCGCGTGTCTGGTGGCTGTCCAAGCGCTTGAATTCTTCGAAGATGACCGTCTGTTTATCCAGCGGAATGCCAGGGCCACGGTCCCAGACCTCCAGGCACAGTTCGCCCTTGCGCCGGCGGACTCCAAGTAGCACAGGGCCGTCGGCATAGCGGAATGCATTGGTCAGAAAATTCTGCAAGATCCTGCGCAGTAATTTGATGTCGCTGTCCACCCGCAAACGACTGCCGCGCAGGCGAAAACGCAGGCCTTGCTCGTGGGCCAGCGCCTTGAATTCCGCGCCCAGGGTGTCGAACAGTTCATTGAGTACAAAAGGCTGTCGCTGCGGGTTGATTTTGCCGTTTTCCAGGCGCGAGATATCCAGCAGGTCGCTGATCAGGTCTTCGGCGGAGCGCAGCGAGCTGTCCAGGTGCTGCACCAACTGCCGCGCCTCCCTGGACAAACCGTCGTTCTGGTGGGAGAGGGCGGCGGAGAACAGCCGTGCGGCGTTCAGCGGTTGCATGAGGTCATGGCTCACCGCTGCCAGAAAGCGCGTCTTCGACTGGCTGGCGGATTCGGCCACGCCTTTGGCGTCGGTGAGCGCCACATTCAGTTGCGACAGTTCATGGGTGCGCTCGGTCACCCGTTGTTCAAGGCCCTCGTTGGCCTCGGTCAGTGCCTGCTCGGCTTCCCGGAACGCGGTGATGTCCGTGAAGCTCATGACAAACCCGCCGCCGGGCATCGGGTTGCCGATCAGCTCAATCACGCGCCCATTCGGGAACAAGCGCTCGGACGTGTGGGCGCGGCCCTGGCGCATCCAGTGCAGGCGTCGCGCTACGTGCACTTCGGCTTCGCCCGTCCCGCACAGGCCGCGTTCGGCGTTGTAGCGAATGATGTCGGCAATTGGTCGCCCGACACTGATCAAACCTTCCGGGTAGTTGAACAGCTCCAGGTAGCGCCGGTTCCAGGCCACCAGCTTGAGTGACTGGTCGACCACGCTGATGCCTTGGGTGATGTTTTCGATGGCGCCCTGCAGCAGCGCACGGTTGAACTGCAGCACCTCGGAGGCTTCGTCGGCGATCCGTACGACGTCCTCCAGCTGCATTTCCCGCCCTTCAATCGCGGCTTTTACTACAGCGCGTGTCGACGATGCACCGAGCACACCGGCCAATAGCCGTTCGGTGTGGGCGATCCAATCGTTATCGGCATTCTGGTTGGGGTTGAACCCTTTGCCTTGGCGATAGGCAAAGCGGATAAAACTCTGCTGGGCGCGTTCTTCACCGACAAAACGCGCGGCGAGGCTGAGTAAGTCGCTGATTTGCACTGACAACATCGAGCGAGCACTGGCGCGCTGGCTGATTTCCTGGCCGATAAAACGCCCGGCCTGCCAATGCTCGGAAACGCGTGTGCGCGACAGCATCGAGACCCAGACAAACAGCGTGAAGTTACCCGCCAGGGAAAACACGGTGCCCAGCGTGAGTGAGGTGACGGATAAACCAAATGGGTGCGAATGCATCCACGTCAGCCCGGGGAAAAGGCTGAACGACCAGCCGAGACTTTTCGCCGTCACCGGCAGGACTAACGTGTAGAACCACAAAAAGGTGCCGGCCGCCAATCCGGCAAACACGCCACGCCGGTTGGCCTGCTTCCAGTAAAGCGCGCCGAGCATCGCCGGGGCCAGTTGGGTCACGGCGGCGAAAGCGATCTGGCCGATGGTCGCCAGGCTCGCGGTGGAGCCAAGCAGGCGATAGCTCACGTAGGCCAGCAACAGGATGATCACAATGCTGACCCGGCGTACCGACAGCATCCAATGGCGAAACACTTCAAACGGCCGCTCAGCGCTGGAGCGCCGCAGCAGCCAGGGCAGCAACATGTCGTTGGAAACCATGGTCGACAGCGCAATACTCGCGACAATCACCATGCCGGTAGCCGCTGATGCGCCGCCGATAAATGCCAGCACGGCGAGGGCTGGATGCGCCTGTGCCATGGGCAGGCTGATGACGTAGGAGTCCGGCAATACCGAGCCAGGCAATAGCATTTTGCCGCCGAGTGCGATGGGAATGACGAACAGCGCGGCGAGGATCAAGTACGCCGGGAACACCCACTTGGCGAGGCGCAAATCCTGCGGGTCGATGTTCTCCACCACGGTGACGTGAAACTGTCGGGGCAGGCAGATGATTGCCATCATCGCCACACCGGTTTGCACCACCATCGACGGCCAGTTGATGGTTTCTTTCCAGTATTCCTCCAGGCGTGGTTCGAGCATCGCCTGGCTGAACAGGTCGCCGAAACCGTCGTACAGGCCGTAGGTCACAAACGCGCCGACGGCGAGAAAGGCGAACAGTTTGACCAGGGATTCAAACGCAATCGCCAGCACCATGCCTCGGTGGTGTTCGGTCGCGTCGAGGTTGCGGGTACCGAACACGATGGTGAACAGCGCCAGAACCAGCGACACAATCAGCGCGGTGTCCTGAGCGCGCGTGCCGGTGGTGTCGGGGCCGGAACCGATCAGCAGATTCACGCCCAGCACGATGCCTTTGAGTTGCAGGGCGATGTAGGGCAGTACGCCAACCAGGCAGATCAGCGCCACCACCACCGCCAGGGACTGGGACTTGCCGTAGCGCGCGGCGATAAAGTCGGCAATGGAGGTGATGTTTTCCTGCTTGCTGATCAGAATCATCTTCTGCAGCACCCAAGGTGCCAGCACCAGCAGCAGGACCGGTCCCAAGTAGATCGGTATAAATGCCCACAGTTGTTCGGCGGCCTGGCCTACAGCGCCGAAGAAGGTCCAACTGGTGCAGTAGACGGCCAGAGAAAGGCTGTACACCCAGGCGCGCACCCGTGGTGGCAGCGGCGCGTGGCGGCGGTCACCGTAGAAGGCGATGGCAAACATAATGGCCATATAGGCCAGGGCAACGGCGGCGATCAGCCCGCTGGACAGCGTCATGGTAACTCCGAGCATAAGAACACCCGGGCATTCCAGGCCCGGTTGGACAGTCTCGCATGATGCTCGGGGTTAGTCAGTGTCGACCAAGGTCGTGTGTAGGATCTGGCGGGCAAGCCCGGCTCCCACACACGCCAGCGCCCACCGTTATCGCGGTGGCAAGGTCTTCTGACGCAAGATATAGAGCGTTACCAGAACGGCACTGGTCAGCATAAACCCGCGTGCCCACGGTAGCGGCACCAGGTAACAGGAGAAGCCGATGCTCAGCCACATCAAGCCGATTGCATAGACCTTGCCCTTGAGCGGAATGCCATTGCCGTCCAGGTAGTCTTTGATCCATGGGCCCAGGCGCGGGTGTTCCACCAGCCAGTGGTAGAAACGCGGGGAGCTTCGAGCGAAGCAGGCGGCGGCGAGCAAGAGGAAGGGCGTGGTCGGCAAGACCGGTAGGAATATGCCGATCACCCCAAGCGCTACGCTCAGCCAGCCGATGGCCAGCAGCACGTAACGCAGGAGCAGCGAGCGGTTGCCCATGGGTGCCACGGGCAAACGACTCAGTGGTGACGTGGCTTGAGGATCGCCGGTTTTTCGTCAGGCGCGTTGCACAGCAGGTACAAGGCGGTCAGGGCTTCCGGGATCTGTACGATCATGTCGTCCATCAGGTTGGCGTCAGCGGCGATGTCGGCGAATTCCGGCTGGTCATCGAACAGGCCCGAACCCACCATGATCGGCAGCAGCATTTCGCTGACTTCTTCTTCGGCGGTTTCGAACCAGGCGGCTTCGCGCAGGAACACACCTTCCATGAAACCGATGCACCAGCCGCGCAGGTCGGAATCATCCGGCTCTTCGCCAAGGTCGAGGTCGCAGGGCAGTTCAAATTCCTCATCGGCAGCCAGTTGGCGACCGATATGGGCCTTGAGGGCCAGCAGGGTGGATTCGATTTCCTCACGCTGGGCGGCATCGGCGTAGTGAGGTTCTTCGGCGAACAGCGCGTCGATCCATTCACGGTCAGGCACGACTTCGGAGCAGATCGACAGGGCGGTCAGGTAGCCGTGAGCGGCCACGTAGTCCAGCGCCTCGTCATGCAGCTCATCGGCGTCGAGGAAGGCTTGCAGGCGGGTTAGTTGCTCAGCGAAGGACATTGAAGGGCTACCTTGGGAATAAACGATGCTGAATTCTAGGCTTTCTTGAGCGCCCAGGCCAGCCACACTGCATATTTGCCAGGTTTTAGATAGCAGCCGCTATTCGTCAGCGGTGCCCTTTGCGGGGTAACGCTCGGGTATACTGCCGCGTTTTGTGATGCCCCTGCAGGCCAAGCGCCAACCCGAGAAAACTTCGCTTACGGATTATTTCCCGTGACCCCGCGTTTTTTCGGCCAGCCTGTACAGAGGGATTTCGGCACCATTTTGGAGTTTTACATGCTCGAGCAGGCTCAACGCGTCCTCAAGGACATCTTCGGCTACGACAGTTTTCGTGGCCGCCAGGGTGCGATCATTGAGCGCGTGGCCAGTGGCGGTGATGCGCTGGTCCTGATGCCTACCGGCGGTGGTAAATCGCTGTGCTTCCAGGTGCCGGCGCTGTTGCGTAATGGCTTGGCCGTGGTGGTGTCGCCGCTGATTGCGTTGATGGACGATCAGGTTGCCACCCTTGAGGAACTCGGCGTTGCCGCGGCGGCCTTGAACTCCACCCTCAGCGCTGAGCAACAGCGCGACCTGGCCGCGCGAATCAAGCGCGGTGAAGTAAAGATGCTTTACCTGGCCCCCGAGCGACTGGTGCAGCCGCGCATGCTGGCCTTCTTGCAGAGCCTGGAGATCGCGCTGTTCGCCATTGATGAAGCTCACTGCGTGTCGCAATGGGGCCATGATTTCCGTCGCGAATATTTGCAACTGGGCCAGTTGGCCGAGCTGTTCCCTGACGTGCCGCGTATCGCGCTGACAGCCACCGCCGACAAACGGACCCGTGAAGAAATCGTCGAGCGTCTGCATTTGCAGAATGCCGAGCGCTTCCTGTCGAGTTTCGACCGGCCGAATATTTTCTACCGCATCGTGCCCAAGGAACAGCCGCGCAAGCAGTTGCTGGCGTTCCTGTCCGAGCGGCGCAGTGATGCGGGCATTGTGTATTGCCTGTCGCGCAAGAAGGTGGATGAAGTGGCCGCGTTCCTCTGCGAGCAAGGCTACCCAGCGCTGCCGTACCACGCGGGCCTGCCGAATGAAACGCGCTCTGCGCACCAGAAACGCTTCCTCAACGAGGAAGGCCTGATCATGGTCGCGACCATCGCCTTCGGCATGGGCATCGACAAATCCAACGTGCGTTTTGTGGCGCACATGGACCTGCCCAAATCCCTTGAGGCGTACTACCAGGAAACCGGTCGCGCCGGCCGTGATGGCCTGCCCGCAGATGCCTGGATGGTCTATGGCCTGCAAGACGTGGTGATGCTCAAGCAGATGCTGCAGAACTCCGAAGGCGACGAGCGTCACAAGCGCCTTGAGCAGCACAAGCTCGACGCCATGCTGTCATTGTGCGAAGAGACCCGCTGCCGCCGCCAAACATTGCTGGCGTACTTCGACGAGGACATGCCCGAGCCGTGCGGCCACTGTGACAACTGCGTGGATGGTGTGCAGACCTGGGACGCCACCGAGCCGGCGCGTCAGGCCCTCTCGGCCATCTACCGCACCGGCCAGCGTTATGGCGTTGGCCATCTGGTGGATGTATTGCTGGGCAAGGACAACGAAAAGGTACGCAGCTTCGGCCACGAAAAACTCTCGGTCTACGGCGTGGGCAAGGCCCGTGCAGAGGGCGAGTGGCGGTCACTGTTCCGGCAGATGGTCGCGCGCGGATTGGTGGATATCGACCTGGAAGGTTATGGCGGCCTGCGCCTGAATGACAGTTGCCGGCCTTTGCTCAAGGGCGAAGTGAGCCTTGAACTGCGTCGCGACCTCAAGCCGCAGACCACCGCCAAAAGCAGCACCAGCCAGGCCAGCCAGTTGGTGCGTGGCGAAGAACGCGAGCAGTGGGAAGCCTTGCGCACCCTGCGGCGCAAACTGGCGCAAGAGCACAGCGTGCCGCCTTACGTTATTTTCCCCGACTCCACCTTGCTGGAGATGCTGCGCGAACAGCCGACCACCCTGGCAGAAATGGGCAGGGTCAGTGGCGTGGGTGCACGCAAACTGGAACGCTACGGGCAGGCATTCCTTGAAGTGCTCGGCGGCCAGGCCGAAGCGCCGAAGGAAGTCGCCGATATTCGCCACGAACTGATCAGCCTGGCGCGTGCCGGCATGACTCCGATCCAGATCGCCGGCCAACTGCAATGCTCGGAAAAAAACGTCTACACCTTGCTGGCTGAATCCATTGGCAAGCAGCAGTTGTCGCTGGAGCAGGCCCTTGATTTGCCGGAAGATCTGCTCGGTGAAATCCAGGACGCCTTCCTCGACGGAGAAGGCGAATTGCCACCTGTTGCGGAGATCGCGCCGCTGTTTACCGGGCGTGTTCCGGAAGGTGTTTTGTATTGCGTGCGTGCCGCTTTACAGTCGGAATTCGAAATTTAATGTGCCAATTACGACAATGTAACGAATCAGAACATAGCAACTCTTGCCTCATGGCATGGCTCATGCTTAGCTGACTAATAATTAGCCACACTTTATTTTCAGTCTAACCCACGAGTTTTTTATGCCTTTAACCGATCAACACCGCTTTGGCATGCAGTTGGCGCAAATGTCCCGAGGTTGGCGCGCCGAGCTGGACCGCCGTTTGGCGGGCTTGGGTTTGTCCCAGGCGCGTTGGCTGGTGCTGTTGCACCTGGCCCGTTTCGAGGAAGCACCGACCCAACGCGAATTGGCACAAAGTGTCGGGGTAGAAGGCCCGACCCTCGCACGCCTGCTCGACAGCCTGGAAGGCCAGGGCCTGGTGCAACGCCAAGCCGTGCTGGAAGACCGGCGAGCCAAGCGCATTCTGCTGTGCGACACCGCCCGCCCTTTGATCGAACAAATTGAAACCATTGCCACGGCTTTACGCCACGAGTTATTTGTGGGCGTGGATGAAGAGGATTTACGCGTGTGCATGCGTGTGCACGGGCATATTTTGGCGAATCTGGAAAAGCCCTGAGGTAGCGCCTGACTAATGTCGGGCAGGGTTGTTGTGGCGAGCGGGGCAAGCCCGCTCACCACACGAGCTCTTCCCACATTTGATGTGTGTTGAGCGTTAGAAGGTCTGGCCCAGGTTCAGGTACACCGCCTGCTGCTTATCATCATTGAACCCATAGCTGAAATTCAGCGGCCCCAGCGGCGTATCAAACCCGAGGAATATACTCGCGGCATTGATATACCCACTGTCGAACTGATTGTCGTTGTTCCACGCGCGGCCGCGTTCCAACGAGGCGCCGAGGTACAGCGGGAAATCCAGTGGCAGGTACGAGCGCGGTGTCAGGCGACGGTAGTACACCGCACGCATCAGCGCGATGTTCTGCCCCGAGATCGAGTCTTCGCGAAAGCCCGATAATTGCCGTGCACCGCCGAGCAGGAAGCTGGAAATCACCACGTCGGATTTATCCAGCGTGCGCCCGTAGCGACCACCCAGTATCAGCGTGTCCGGGCCGTGGCTCATGGCCTTGTCCAGCTTGAACTCCCACTGGCGGTAGCGTTGGTCCGAGCCCAGGCCAGGTGCGAACTCGCGGAAGGCCAGGCCGATGTCTTCGCCGGTGTGGGGGAAGTACACGTTGTCCAGCGAGTCGAAGGAGTATTTCAGCTCATAGAAACCCTCGCTGAAGCTCACGCTTGGCAGGTCGCGCTCGCCAATGCGCACATCCGCCTTGCCCCAGGCTTCGCCGACGCCGAAGCGAATTTCGCCGCTGTTGCCAATCTGTCGCCCCACATTCAGGCCAAAACCGTAGCGCTCCAGGCGGTATTCGGCGATGGGGTCGCTGTCCAGAACCAGATCAACGTTCTGCGCCTGGGCACTGATATAGGGCGCGACGAAGTAGCGTGAACCCACATCCAGTGGCTGGTAGAACTCGCTGTACAGTTCCTGACGATCGCCAATCTGTACCCGTGTCAGCCATTCGGCGCCGAGACGATTGATGCCGTTCATGCGGTAACTGGCGCCGAGGTTGTAGGCGCTGTCGCCGCGCATGTCATCCGACAGGTTGAGGCCCAGGCGCAGATAATCGGTGCCGCTGCGTTTGCCGCGTGCGCTGATGACCAGGGTGTTGTCCGGGCCCTTTTTCACCACGCGGTATTGCACCTGCTCGAAGTAATCCAGGCCGTACAACGTGCCCATATCGGTTTGCAGGCGGTCCAGGTTCAGCGGCTCGCCCAGGGTTTGGCGGATGTAATAGCGGATCACGTCATCGCTGACTTTCGAGTCGTTCTCCACTTTGATCGCGGTGATTATCGGCGTGCGTTCGCCAGGGGTGCGTGCCTCCACCAGTTGCGGGTCGACCGGCTCTGCGGGGCGCAGATGTGCCAGGCGTACATCGAGCGCGCGGGTGGCGCGGTAGCCGGCGTCGATCATGTCCTTGGCGCGGCCAAAGTCCGTAACGCCATAGGCAGCCAGGGGCGGCTGGATCAGCACGTCCTTCGGATGCAGGGCCTTGAGTTGCTCCTCGGAATTGCGTCGGGTCATCAGGGTGATGGACTGGTTGAGCACGTCCACCACTGTCGCCAGTTGTTTACGTGAACGCAGCGGCGTACCGATATCCACCACGATAGCGATGTCGACACCCATCTCCCGGGCCACATCCAGCGGGATGTTGTCGGTCATGCCGCCGTCCACCAGCAGCCGTCCGTCCAATTCCACCGGGGCGAACACGGCGGGGATCGACATGCTGGCGCGGATCACCTGGGGCAGGTGGCCTTTGTTGAATACCACTTTTTCGCCGGTGGTGATGTCGGTGGCCACTGCGCGGAACGGGATCGGCAGCTTGTCGAAATTACGCGTGTTGCTGGCGTGAGCGAACATGCTTTCCAGCAGCAGGGCCAGGTTCTGGCCCTGGATCACGCCGAGCGGCAGGCCCAGACTGCCGTCGTCGCGGAAACTGAGTTTTTGTTTGACCAGGAAATCCCGGTCATCCTGTTTGCGTCGAAACGGTACATCCTCGCGCGGTGGCGCATCGGACAGTGCCTGCTGCCAATCGATATTCAGCGCGAGCTTTTCCAGCTCATCTATTTTGTAGCCCGAGGCGTACAAACCGCCAATCACCGCGCCCATGCTGGTGCCGGCAATGGCATCGATCTGAATACCTTGCTCTTCCAGGGCCTTGAGCACGCCAATATGCGCCAGGCCACGGGCGGCGCCGCCGGACAACACCAGGCCGATTTTGGGGCGTGGTGTTTCAACGGCGTTGGCAAGGAGCGGGATCAGGCACAGGAAAAGGCAGGACAACAGGCGGCGCATCATGTATCTCGGGCTGGGTGATAAAGGCCGGTATTATAGCCACTCGATCCTCCGAGCCCGTTACGCCAGGAACCTCTCAAATTATGTCTGCAAGCAAACCCGAGATCGTCATTACGTATTGCACCCAGTGCCAGTGGCTGCTGCGCGCCGCGTGGCTGGCCCAGGAGTTGTTGAGCACGTTCTGCGACGACCTCGGGCGCGTGACGCTGGAACCGGCCACCGGTGGCGCGTTTCGTATCACCTGTGACGGCGTGCAGATCTGGGAGCGCAAGGCGGACGGTGGCTTCCCTGAAGCCAAAGTGCTTAAACAGCGCGTGCGCGATCAGATCGACCCGCAGCGGGATTTGGGCCACAACGATCGTAACGCCTGAAGGTCATGCCGTTGCAGCGGGCTGTTTGGCCTGGCTGGCACTGCCCATCAGCCCCGAAAGCACGATGGCGACGATGATCAGTGCGCCCCCCAGCATCATGCGCAACGTCGGGGTTTCGGCAAACAGCAGCCACGCCGCAGTGATGCCGTAGACGGGCTCCATGGCAAACACCACCGACGCCGTGCGTGCCTTGATCACGGCGAGGCTGGCGACAAACAGGCTGTGGGCCAGGCCCGTACAGAAAACCCCGAGCAGCCCGATCCACAACCAGTCCAAGGCCCGCACATCCGCCAGCCCCGGCGCTGCCACGGGCAACAGGCAGGCCGCAACCACGACGTTCTGGCACAGCGCTGCCTGCACCGCCGGGATGCGCCCAGAACTGGCGCGATTGTTCAGCGACAGCAGTGAAAACAGCAGCCCTGAGGCGATGCCCCACAGCAAGCCGCCGGTGGCGGCACTGGCAAGGTTGAAGTCTGGAGTCACCAACACCAGGCCGATGCTGACCAGTACCACCAGCAGGATTTCATTGGCGCGAATGCGCTCACGGAAGATCAGCCCTTCGAGAATCACGGTAAAGGCCGGGAATGCGGTAAAGCCGAGCGTGGCGACGGCGACCCCGGCGACTTTGACTGCAATAAAGAAGGTCACCCAGTGCGCCGCCAGCAACACGCCGCTGACCAGCAGCCGACGCCAGTCGCGCATCTGCAGTTTTTTCCAGGTGGTATTGCTGGCGAATCGCGCAAACACCGCCAGGGCGAGCACGGCAAAGGCGGCGCGGCCAAACACAATGATGGCGGGCGAGGCGGCCGCCAGCTTGCCGAATACGCCGGTAAGGCCAAACATCAATGCGCCGATATGCAGGGCGCCGAGGGCTGAACGGGGAGTCATTGCGATCCTTGAAACAACGGAGTGTCAGCGTCGCAGTCTAGTGGGTTGAAAGCGCTGGTGTCTGTCGCGACTCTCGCGGTGATTAACGCAAGGCTCTTGTCAGGCCGCCCGCCGCAACGCGCCGGGTGAGGCGCCGAATTCGCGCAGCATGGCGGCAGAGAATGCACTTTGCGAGGCATAGCCGACGCGTTCGGCGATGTCGCCAATGGCCAGGGGTGTCTCACGTAGAAGCCCTAGCGCCATGTGCAAGCGACGGCTGCGTAGATAGTCCATCGGCGTTTGTCCGCACTCCGCCATAAAGCGTGCATGCAGGCGCGCCACTGAAAGCTCGGCAATCCGTGCCAGGTCGGCCACCTGCAGCGGGCGCGCGGCGTGCCGCTCGATGTGCGCGTTGAATGCCGCATAGGGCAGGCGCTTGCCCTGCATCGGGCGGGCCAGCGGGTGATTGAGGCTGGCCAGTAACAACACTGCGCCTTGCTGCACGATCAGCGGATCATCCACCGGGCTGTGCGCCAGCCATTGCACCAACTGGCTTTGCCGGGAGTCCAGGGCCAGGCGCGCCGGTTGATTGAGCAGGCGGCGGCTGGCGTCGGCATGGTCTCCCAAGGATTGCACCACCCAGTGTTCGGTGGGCACATCCAGCACCAGGCAGCGGCTGCCATCGCGACTGCCGCAGGTATGGTGGGCGGAGAAGGGCAGCACCATCACGCTGCTTTCATGCACTTGGCTGCCATGGCCGTCGACTTCCAGGTCCAGGTGCCCGGACAGGCCGAACACCAACTGCGCGTGGTCATGGCTGTGGGCGAGGGGGGCTTCGATGTAGTGGCGCAGCGTGAGGGTCGGTCTCATCGCGGTCTCCTGGGCAGCATGGCGCCAGTCTACAACGCTTTGCGGCCAGCAAACGCTGTCATCAGATTGACGCAGGCCTGTCATGGGCTATTAATCGCAAGGGTGCAAGCTCGCGAAAACACCGTCGAGGGATGCCCATGACCAGTGCCGAGTTCGTCAAGCCCAGCCGTAAGCAACGGGTGCGTACCCTGTGGATTTCCGACGTGCACCTGGGCACCCGGGATTGCCAGGCCGAGCACTTGTCACAGTTCCTCAAGGGCTATCACGCCGACAAGGTGTACCTGGTCGGCGACATCATCGACGGCTGGAAGATGCGTGGCGGCATGTATTGGCCCCAGGCCCACACCAACGTGATCCGCCGGCTGCTGACCATGGCCAAGCGCGGCACCGAGGTGATCTACGTCACCGGCAACCATGACGAATTTCTACGGCGTTATTCCAAGCTGATCCTGGGCAATATCCAGTTGGTGGACGAGGCTGTGCACGTCACCGCTGATGGCCGCCACCTGCTGGTGATTCACGGCGACCAATTCGATGTGATTACCCGTTACCATCGCTGGTTGGCGTTTCTCGGGGATTCGGCTTACGAGTTCACGCTGACGCTGAACCGCTGGCTCAATCACTGGCGTGCGCGGTATGGCTATGGCTACTGGTCGCTGTCGGCGTACCTCAAGCACAAGGTCAAAACGGCGGTGAGCTTTATCAGTGATTTCGAAGAGGCGATCGCCCACGAAGTGACCAAGCGTGAGCTGCATGGCGTGGTCTGTGGGCATATCCACCATGCGGAGATTCGCAAGGTCGGTGAGGTGGATTACCTCAACTGCGGGGATTGGGTGGAGTCGTGCACGGCGTTGATCGAGCACTGGGATGGGCATATCGAGTTGTATCGGTTGGCGGATGCGCAGGCAAAAGAGGCACAGCTAAAAGCTGAAATGGTCGCGGGCTAAAGCCGGGCGCGATCCAAATGTGGGAGCGGGCTTGCCCGCGAATGCAGTGTGTCAGTCAATGCATCTGGCGACTGATCTACCGCATTCGCGAGCAAGCCCGCTCCTGCCTTTACTTCCGGCTGCTTCAGTTGGAAACGTCGGCGATGGCTTGGGCGAGCAGGCTCAAGCGTGTCGCATCAATACCTGCGACGTTAGCCCGTCCCGAACTGACCATATACACGCTGTGCTTCTCCCGCAGTTGCTTCACCTGCTCGGCACTCAAGCCGGTGTAGGAAAACATCCCGCGCTGTGCACCAATATGCGCAAACCGTTCGGACAGCCCGTGTGGCGCCAGCGCCTCCACCAACCCGGAGCGCAACTGTGCGATCCGCGAACGCATGGCTTCGACTTCGTCGCTCCACACCTGCTTAAGCGCGGCATCACCGAGGATGGTCGCGACCACTGCGGCGCCATGATCCGGCGGTGTCGACCACAAATTACGCGCGATATTGGCCAATTGGCTGCGCACATCCGTGAGCTTTTCGGCATCCGCCGCACACACGATCAACGCACCGACACGGTCGCTATACAGGCCGAAGTTCTTCGAGCAGGAACTGGTGATCAGCACTTCCGGCAGCTCGGCTGCCAGCAGCCGTACCGCCCAAGCGTCCTGCTCCAGACCGTCGCCGAAGCCCTGGTAGGCGAAGTCAATCAACGGCAGCAGTTGGCGCTCGCGTACGATTTGCAGCACTTGGCGCCAGTCATCCCGGGACAGGTCGAAACCGGTCGGGTTGTGGCAGCACGCATGCAGCAACACCACGTCGCCCTTCGGTACCGTGGAGAGTGTCGCCAGCATCGCCGCCACGTCCAGGCGATTGTCAGCGCCCACGTACGGGTAATGGCTGACCTTGAGGCCGGCCTTGGCGAAGATGGTTTCGTGGATCGGCCAGGTCGGGTTGCTCAGCCATACACCACGGCCGGGCAGGCTGTGGGCGATAAAGTCGGCGCTCAGGCGCAGGGCGCCGGTGCCTCCTGGGGTCTGGGTCGCGCCGGCACGGCGTTCGCGGATCAACGTTGAATCGGCGCCGAGCACCAGTTCGCTGATCAACGTGCCGAAAGCTGCGTCGCCGTGCCCGCCGATGTAGGTTTTGGTGGTTTGAGTGTCCACCAGGCGCTGTTCGGCGAGTTTCACCGAGTGCGGAATCGGGGTCAGGCCCTGGTCGTCCTTGTAGACACCCACGCCCAGGTCGAACTTGTTCGGGTTGCTGTCCTGGGCATACAGGTCCATCAGCCCGAGGATCGGGTCGCCGGGCAC
This sequence comes from Pseudomonas sp. M5A4_2d, assembly GCF_053345295.1. Lineage (NCBI taxonomy): Bacteria > Pseudomonadati > Pseudomonadota > Gammaproteobacteria > Pseudomonadales > Pseudomonadaceae > Pseudomonas > Pseudomonas sp. M5A4_2d. Next base: position 418,383 of record NZ_JBKEZW010000001.1, read on the forward strand.
GCGGCCAATGGCATCGAAATGCATTACTTGCGGCCCTCGGCGTCCTTGGCCACTTCGTCGGTGCGCGCGGCCATGATGAAGTCGTTGCGGTGCAGGCCCTTGATCGAGTGGCTCCACCAGGTCACGGTGACTTTGCCCCACTCGGTGAGCAAGCCTGGGTGGTGGCCTTCGGCTTCGGAGATTTCACCCATGGCGTTGGTAAAGGCCAGGGCGAATTTGAAATTCTTGAACAGGAAAACTTTTTCCAGCTGCATCACGCCGTCGCGGACTTCGATGTTCCAGTCGGGAATCTGCTTGATCAGTACCGGCAGTTCTTCGTCGCTGACTTGCGGGGCGTCGGCGCGGCAGGCTTCGCAGTGGGCTTGGTTCAAGGTGGTCATGTGTGTGTCCTGAATTCGAGTGTTTGAAAAACGGTCGTCAGTAGCGTCACCCTAAAGCAACGCGGGGCCAGGGAACAGACTCACCTGGCGTCAAAACGTAAGGCTCAGGCCGCTTTGGGTTTGGGTGGGAATTTGGGCGCGTGAAGACCCAACTGCATCCCGCGCTCGACCATGCCCATGATGTCTTCCTGCGCCACTTCGAACAGGCGCTTGAGCTCGGGCAGTACGAAGTACAGCGGTTGCAGGATGTCGATACGATACGGCGTGCGCATGGCTTCCAGCGGGTCGAAGGCTTGATGCTCGGGCTCATCCGACAGGCAATACACGCTCTCCTTGGGCGACGATAAAATGCCGCCACCGTAGATGCGCCGACCTTGCGGCGTATCCACCAGGCCAAACTCGATGGTCATCCAGTACAGGCGCGCCAGGTACACCCGTTGCTCCTTGGTCGCTGCCAGGCCGAGCTTGCCGTAGGTGTGGGTGAATTCGGCAAACCAGGGGTTGGTCAGCAGCGGGCAGTGGCCGAAGATCTCGTGGAAAATGTCCGGCTCTTGCAGGTAGTCCAGTTCTTCACGGGTACGAATAAAGGTCGCCACGGGAAACTGTTTGCTGGCGAGCAATTCGAAGAAGGTCTGGAAGGGGATCAGCGCCGGCACGCGGGCGACTTGCCAGCCGGTGGTCTCGGCCAGCACTTTGTTGATTTCACCCAGTTGCGGAATGCGGTCCAGGGGCAGGCCGAGCTTGTCGATGCCGTCCAGGTATTCCTGGCAGGCGCGACCTTCGATGACTTTCAGCTGACGAGTAATCAGGGTGTTCCACACCGCGTGTTCTTCGGGCGGGTAGTGGATAAAACCTTGCGCATCGGGCTCGCGGGCCACGTATTGCGTCTGCTTCATACGGCTCTCCTGCTAGGCATTCGTTCTTGTTATGTTCGGCGTATGGCCTATTGATAACGCGGAAGGCGGCGGATTCCATCCAGCTCTGGCTTGGGCTTGTAGGAAAAGTTACCGATTTCCGTAAAGTATTCGTTACGATCGCTCGGTTCTTCTGTGTCTTGGGCTGTGAAAAGCGCGCGCTCTGTCACATAATCTTGACGACTATCTGCGCCCAGCGGCAAAAAGACGCGGCGCCTTCCCACCTTTCGGGCCTTTTCATGCGTATCAAAGTGCACTGCCAGAACCGCATCGGCATCCTGCGGGACATCCTCAACCTGTTGGTGGAGTACGGCGTCAACGTCGCCAAAGGCGAAGTTGGCGGTGAGCATGGCAACGCGATTTACCTGTTTTGCCCCAATCTGGTGAACATGCAGTTCCAGGCATTGCGCCCGAAATTCGAGGCGATTGCCGGGGTGTTTGGCGTCAAGCGAGTAGGGCTGATGCCCAGCGAGCGTCGGCATATGGAGCTCAATGCGTTGCTCGGTGCGCTGGAGTTTCCGGTGCTCTCCATCGACATGGGCGGCTCCATCGTCGCCGCCAACCGTGCGGCGGCGCAGTTGCTTGGGGTGCGGGTCGACGAGGTGCCGGGGATTCCGTTGTCGCGTTATGCCGAGGACTTCGATCTGCCGGAGCTGGTGCGCGCGAGCAAGTCGCGGATCAATGGCTTGCGGGTCAAGGTCAAGGGTGACGTATTCCTGGCGGACATCGCGCCGCTGCAATCCTCCGAGCACGATGACAGCGAAGCCATGGCCGGCGCAGTGCTGACCCTGCACCGCGCCGACCGCGTGGGTGAGCGTATCTACAATGTGCGCAAGCAGGAACTGCGCGGCTTCGACAGTATTTTCCAGAGCTCCAAGGTCATGGCGGCTGTGGTTCGTGAGGCACGGCGCATGGCGCCCCTGGATGCGCCTCTATTAATAGAAGGCGAAACCGGCACCGGCAAAGAGTTACTGGCGCGCGCCTGTCACCTGGCCAGCCCGCGCGGGCAATCGCCGTTGATGGCGCTTAACTGCGCCGGGCTGCCAGAGTCGATGGCTGAGACCGAGCTGTTCGGCTATGGCCCGGGTGCCTTTGAAGGCGCGCGCGCGGAAGGCAAGCTCGGGCTGCTGGAACTGACGGCGGGCGGTACGTTGTTTCTCGATGGTGTGGGAGAAATGAGCGCGCGGTTGCAGGTGAAGTTGCTGCGTTTTCTGCAGGACGGTTGCTTTCGCCGGGTGGGCAGTGATGAGGAGGTGTATCTGGATGTGCGGGTGATCTGCGCCACCCAGGTCGATTTGTCGGAACTGTGCGCCCGGGGCGAGTTTCGCCAGGACCTGTATCACCGCCTTAATGTGCTGTCGTTGCACATCCCGCCCTTGCGTGAATGCCTGGATGGTTTGGCGCCTTTGGTTGAGCATTTTCTTGATCAAGCCAGTCGGCAGATTGGCTGCCCACTGCCCAGGTTGGCACCGGCGGCAATGGATCGGCTCAGTCATTACCATTGGCCGGGCAATGTGCGGCAGTTGGAAAACGTGCTGTTTCAGGCAGTGTCGTTATGCGAGGGCGGCACGGTCAAGGCGGAGCATATTCGCTTGCCGGATTACAGGGTGCGTCAGCCGCTTGGCGATTTTTCGTTGGAGGGCGGGTTGGAAAACATCGTCGGGCGTTTCGAAAAGGCGGTTCTGGAAGCCTTGTATGCCGAGCACCCGAGCAGTCGTCAATTAGGCAAGCGCCTGGGCGTGTCGCACACCACCATCGCCAATAAGTTGCGCGATTACGAAATTCTTAAGGGCGATAAATAAGGCACCAGGCTAAACACGGTTTAAAACTGTGGGAGCTGGCTTGCGTGCGATGGCGGTGTATCAGTGACACATAAGCCAACTTACCCACCGCCATCGCAGGCAAGCCAGCTCCCACATTTGATCTTTGTCATCTTCAAGACCAGTGCTTGCCGCAGGCGGCAGTAGTCCGCCGTTTTTTCGACTCTCTCCCCGCCTTGAAATCCTCACGCCTCCCCGCAAACCCCCGCGCTGCCTGGACTTTTCCGTCTTTTAAAAAGTTGGTTCGCAAATTGCTTAAGCCTTATCAGTACAGCGGTGGGCGGCAAGCGTCCGTCAGAGAGAGGATAGAGCGTGGACAAGTACCTTTATGTGGCAATGACCGGCGCCAGCCAGAATGCACTGGCGCAGAAGGCCCATGCCAACAATCTGGCGAACATTTCCACCAACGGTTTCCAGCGTGACCTGGAGCAGGCGCGTTCGATGCCGGTGTTTGGTGACAGCTTTCCGGCGCGGGCGTTTGCCATGACCGAACGACCAGCCACCGATTTCTCCCCGGGCGCCATGATCGAAACCGGTCGTGACCTTGATGTGGCGGTCAACGGCAATGGCTGGATGGCCGTGCAAACGCCGGATGGCAGCGAAGCCTACGTGCGCAGCGCCAGCATGAACGTCGACGCGTTGGGCGTGCTGCGTGCCGGCAACGGCATGCCGATCATGGGCAACGGTGGCCCGATTGCCGTGCCGCCCCAGCAGAAAATCGAAGTGGGTGCCGACGGCACCATCAGCATCCGCGCGATGGGCGAAGGCCCACGGGTGATGGCTGAAGTGGACCGCATCAAGCTGGTCCAGCCGGACCTCAAGAACATGACCAAAGGTCTGGACGGCACCATCCACACCAAGGATGGCCAACCCGCCCAGGCCGACGCGAACGTGAAGTTGACCTCGGGCTTCCTGCAGGCGAGCAACGTCAATGCCGTTGAAGAAATGACCGCAGTGCTGTCGCTTTCCAAGCAGTTCGAGCTGCACATCAAAATGATGAACAGCGCTAAAGAAGACGACCAGGCCATGACCCGCGTATTGGCGATGAGCTGATAGCCGTCCCTGACTGAACACTAATTTTGCAGCGCAGCGCCAACAAACAGGCGCACGAAGGAGAACAGCATGCTTCCGGCTCTATGGGTTGCCAAAACAGGTTTGTCCGCCCAGGACACTAACCTGACCACCATTTCCAACAACTTGGCGAACGTGTCGACCACGGGCTTCAAACGTGACCGCGCCGAGTTCCAGGACTTGCTCTATCAGATCAAGCGCCAGCCAGGTGCCCAGTCGACCCAGGACAGCGAACTGCCGTCGGGCCTGCAACTGGGTACCGGTGTGCAAATCGTCGGCACCCAGAAGAACTTCACCGCGGGTAACCTGCAGCAAACCGGGCAGCCGCTGGACATGGCCATCAACGGCAAAGGTTTCTTCCAGATCCTGCAACCGGACGGCACCACCACCTACACCCGTGACGGCACGTTCCACCTGGACGCCAATGGCCAGGTCGTTACCTCCAACGGCTTTGCCTTGGAACCGGCGATCGTCGTACCCGCCAACGCCCAGACCTTCACCGTTGGTAACGACGGCACCGTGTCCATCACCGTTGCCGGCAACCCGGCTTCGCAAGTGATCGGCAACCTGCAAACCGCCGACTTCATCAACCCGGCCGGCCTGCAAGCCATTGGTAACAACCTGTTCCTGGAGACCGCTTCCAGTGGCGCGCCGCAAATCGGCACCCCTGGCCTGAACGGTTTCGGCACCACCCTGCAAAGCACCCTGGAAACGTCCAACGTCAGCACGGTTGAGGAGATGGTCAACATGATCACCACCCAGCGCGCCTATGAGATGAACTCCAAGGTGATTTCCACCGCCGACCAGATGCTTTCGTTCGTAACGCAGAATCTGTAATCAAGTCTATGGGGCGCCTTCGACGGCGCCTGCAACACCGTGAGGTAAGGGTCATGAATCGCTATGTTTCTGTTCTGGCATTGAGTGGGATCGCCGTGCTCGCGGGCTGTGTCGCCCCGACGCCAAAACCCAATGACCCGTACTACGCGCCGGTGCTGCCGCGCACGCCCTTGCCTGCGGCGGCCAACAATGGCTCGATCTACCAGGCCGGTTTCGAACAGAACCTGTACAGCGACCGCAAGGCGTTCCGGGTCGGTGACATCATCACCATCACCTTGAACGAGAAGACCCAAGCCAGCAAAAACGCCAACTCGCAGGTGGGCAAGACCAGCAAGACGAGCATTGGCTTGACCTCGTTGTTTGGTGGCGTCCCCAATACCAATAACCCATTGGGCAGTGGTGATCTGAGCTTGAATGCCGGCTACAGCGGCGACCGCGCCACCAATGGCAAGAGCGCGGCGGGGCAGGGTAACAGCCTCACCGGTTCGATCACCGTGACCGTCGCGGATGTGTTGCCCAACGGCATCATCGCCATCCGTGGCGAAAAGTGGATGACCCTCAATACCGGTGATGAGTTGGTGCGTATTGCCGGGATGGTGCGGGCCGATGACATTGCCACTGACAACACTGTGCCGTCGACGCGGATTGCCGATGCACGCATCACCTACTCGGGTACGGGTTCGTTTGCTGATGCCAGTCAGCCGGGCTGGTTCGACCGTTTCTTCCTTAGCCCGCTGTTCCCTTTCTAGGTGACCACTTTGAAATTCAAACAGCTGATGGCGGCGGCACTCCTGCTTTTCTTAAGCGCTGTCGCCCAGGCCGAACGCCTCAAAGACATCGCCAGCATTTCCGGCGTGCGTTCCAACCAGTTGATCGGTTACGGCCTGGTGGTAGGGCTCAATGGCACGGGTGACCAGACCACCCAAACCCCGTTCACCCTGCAGACCTTCAACAACATGCTCTCGCAGTTCGGCATCAAGGTGCCGGCGGGTTCGGGCAACGTGCAGCTGAAAAACGTCGCGGCCGTGTCCATCAGTGCTGACTTGCCGGCGTTCGCCAAGCCGGGCCAGGTGGTGGACATCACCGTATCGTCTATCGGTAACTCGAAAAGCCTGCGCGGCGGCACGCTGTTGATGACGCCGCTCAAGGGTATCGACGGTAACGTCTATGCCATCGCCCAGGGCAACCTGGTGGTGGGTGGTTTTGATGCCGAAGGCCGTGATGGCTCGAAAATTACCGTGAACGTGCCGTCTGCCGGACGGATTCCGGGTGGCGCCATGGTGGAACGCACCGTGCCCAGCGGTTTCAACCAGGGCAACAGCCTGACGTTGAACCTCAACCGTTCTGACTTCACCACCGCCAAGCGCGTGGTCGACAAGATCAACGACATGCTCGGCCCTGGCGTGGCTCAGGCCATCGATGGCGGCTCGATCCGTGTGACGGCACCGTTGGACCCAAGCCAGCGTGTCGATTACCTGTCGATCCTGGAAAACCTTGAGGTCGACCCGGGCCAGGCGGTGGCCAAGGTCATCATCAATTCGCGTACCGGCACTATCGTTATCGGCCAGAACGTCAAAGTGTCGCCGGCAGCGGTGACCCATGGCAGCCTGACTGTCACCATCACCGAAGACCCTATCGTCAGCCAGCCTGGGCCGTTGTCCAATGGCCAGACGGCGGTGGTACCTCGCTCGCGGGTTAATGCTCAGCAAGAAGCCAAGCCGATGTTCAAGTTCGGCCCCGGCACTACCCTGGACGAGATTGTCCGTGCGGTGAACCAGGTGGGCGCGGCCCCAGGCGACTTGATGGCGATCCTCGAAGCTTTGAAACAGGCCGGCGCCTTACAAGCCGACCTGATTGTGATCTGAGGCCATCGCCATGGACATGCGCAAGAGCGGGATCAGCAGCACGGCGGACTCGGGGTCTTACTCCGACTTGAACCGGCTTAACCAGCTCAAGGTCGGTGCCGACAAGAACAGCGACGGCAACATGCGCAAAGTGGCGCAGGAGTTCGAGTCGTTGTTCTTGAGCGAAATGCTCAAGTCCATGCGCTCGGCCACCGAGGCCCTCGGCAAGGACAACCCGCTGAACACTCCGGCGGCCAAGCAATATCAGGAAATGTACGACCAGCAACTGGCGGTCTCGATGTCCCGCGAAGGCGGCGGTATCGGCCTGGCCGACGTGCTGATGCGCCAGATGCAGAAGAACAAGCCAGTGGACGCCCAGGCCGCTACCTTGCAAGGCCCGGCGGCTGCCGAGCCGGTGAAGAAAGCGGATGTGCCGACGGAAATCGCGGCGGGTACCAAGGCGAATGGGCCGCTGGGTCGCTCCAATGGGCAGCGGCCTCTGTGGGCGTTCCGTGTGGCGGTCCCTGAAGGCACCAACACTCATGCCAACGACGTGGCGCTGATGAACCAGCGCCGTATCTCCTTGCCGAGCAAGCTGACTGATCGCCTGCTCATTGGCATCGTGCCAAACGCTACCGCTGCCACCACCCCGGCAAGCGCGCCACTGCGTAACAGTGTCGCCGCCGACACGGTGATCAACAGCGCGGCGCGCAGCTTTGCCGTACCGAGCGGGCGCATGCAGGTTTATGGTCGCGCCGTTGCCCAGCCACCCTTGGCACCGGCGAAGAAGGCCTTCAGCTCGCAGGATGAATTCGTCGCCACCATGCTGCCGATGGCCAAGGCGGCCGCCGCGCGTATCGGTATCGATCCGAAGTACCTGGTGGCCCAGGCCGCGCTGGAAACCGGTTGGGGTAAGTCGGTGATGCGCGCCGAAGACGGCAGCAGCAGCCACAACCTGTTCGGTATCAAAGCCGGTCAGAGTTGGCAGGGTGCCCAGGCCCGCGCAATCACCAGTGAGTTTCGCGATGGGGCGATGGTCAAGGAGACGGCGCATTTCCGTTCCTATAACTCTTACCAGGACAGCTTCCATGACCTGGTGACACTGCTGCAAAGCAATGATCGCTATAAAGAAGTTGTGAAATCAGCCGACAACCCGGAGCAGTTTGTACGCGAGTTGCAGAAAGCCGGTTATGCAACCGATCCGGCTTACGCCAGCAAGATTTCGCAGATCGCCAAAACGATGAACAGTTACCAGAATTACGCAGCCGCTGGCGCTACCACACATTTATAAGGTCTGAATCATGAGTTTGCTCAGTATCGGGATGTCAGGGCTCAACGCCGCTCAAGGATCGCTGTCGGTCTTGAGTAACAACATTGCCAACGTCAACACCCCGGGATACTCGCGTCAGCAGACCACTCAGAACGCCAATGCCAGCAACCCCTATGGCGGCGTGTTTATCGGCAGCGGCACGACGCTGGCGGATGTGCGCCGCATTTATAACGACTTTTTGGGCGCCGCCTACCAGAGCAGCACGGCGCTCAATAGCGATGCCACTGCCTACGCGGGCCAGGCCGCAGCGATCGACAAGACCTTGTCGGACAAATCCACCGGCATGTCTGCGGTGCTCAGCGCATTTTTTGCCTCGCTGCAGACCGCCGCGGCGACGCCCAGCGACGTGTCCGCCCGGCAACTGCTGGTGACCAGCGCCCAGACCTTGAGCAACCGCTTCAACGCGATTTCCACGCAATTGACTCAGCAGAAAGAAGGCATCAACGCCCAGTTGACCACCATGAGCGATCAGGTCAACAAGCTGACGTCGTCGATTGCGTCGCTCAATGGTCAGATTTCCCAGGCCCAGGGCTCCTCGACCAGCGCGCCGGCCAACCTGCTGGATGCGCGTAACGAGGCGGTACGTTCGCTCAATGAACTGATTGGTGTCACGGCCACCGAGAAGAACGGCCAGGTCAGCATCACCACCGGCACGGGGCAGTCGCTCGTCGAGGGTAATGTCGCCAACACGATTTCAGCCGTGCCCAGCAAGACCGACAACAGCCAGTACACCATCCAGCTGAATATGGGCGACACACCGATGGACATCGGTAATGTCGTTTCCGGTGGCAGCATTGGCGGCTTGTTGCGTTACCGCAGTGATGCGCTGATGCCGGCCATCAACGACCTGGGCCGCATCGCCATCGCCACGGCGGACAGCGTCAACAGTCAGTTGGGTCAGGGTTTGGACCTCAACAGTGATTTCGGCTCTTCGCTGTTCAGCGACATCAACAGTGCGACAGCGATTACTCAACGTAGCCAGGCCGCCTCGGGTAACAGCGCAGGCTCCGGCAACCTGAACGTGACGATTGCCGACAGCAGCAAGCTGTCGACCTTCGACTACAAAGTCACCTTCACCAGCGGCAACCAGTACAACGTGGTGCGTTCCGATGGCAAAGCCATGGGTTCGTTCGACACCACCACCACGCCGCCGCCGGTGATTGACGGTTTCACCCTGGCCTTGAATGGCAAGGGGCCGGTCGCTGCCGGTGACAGCTTCAAGGTCAGCCCGACCGCCACGGGTGCGAGCAACATTAGTGTCGACCTCAAAGACCCGAACAAACTTGCGTTCGCTGCACCCTTGGCGGGGAATGCCAGCAAAACCAACACCGGCACCGGCGCGTTCACGCAACCGACATTAACCGTGCCGATTGATATCAACGGCGGCGCCGCCACTGCTCAATTGCGTGCCGGGATCGAAAACTCGATGCCGGTGAAGATGGTGTTCGGCAAGCCTGCGGCGGATGGCACCCAGTCCTACACGGTCAACGATGCCCAGGGCAACGCGATCGGCACCGGCAGTATCATCCCGGGGCAGGGCAACAAGGTCACCATCAATGTGCCGATGCGCGATGCCACTGGCACGTTGATCCCAGGCAAGAGCTTCAGCTTTGATACCACGGTGTCCGGTGCGCCCGCCAATGGCGACAGCACGACCTTTTCGTTCAACAGCGGTGCGACCTCCGATGGCCGCAACGCCCAGCAATTGCTGGGGTTGCAGACCAAGGCGACGGTCGGCGCGGTGGATGGCAACGCGGGCGTCAGCCTGGTCAGTGCCAATAGCCGGTTGGTGTCGCAGGTGGGCTCCAAGGCGGCCCAGGCCAACACCGACAGCACCGCCACCGGCGCCTTGCTGGCGGCGAACAAGGCGGCCAGCAACTCCGTGTCCCAGGTCAACCTGGATGAGGAGGCGGGCGACATGATCAAGTTCCAGCAGTACTACACCGCGTCGTCGCAGATCATCAAGGCTGCGCAAGAAACCTTCAGCACACTGATTAACGCCCTTTAAAGGAGTCTGGAACGATGCGTATCTCTACACAGCAGTATTTCGACACCAGCTCCAGCAAGTATCAGGATAACTATTCGGGTGTGGTGAAGGCCCAGGACCAGGCGAGTTCCGGTGTGCGTGTGCAGACCGCAGCGGACGATCCGGTAGCCGCCGCCCAATTGCTGCTGTTGCAACAGCAGAAAGACATGCTGGGGCAATACAACGGCAACATCACGACCTTGCAAAACTCGCTGACCAACGAAGAAAGTGTCCTGGCGAGCATCAACACTACCCTGCAAAGCGCGCAGGGCCTGGCATTGCAGGCCGGTAACCTCAAGCTCAGCGATGATGATCGCAAGGCGATCGCCAGCCAGATAGGTGCGCTTGAAGACCAGGTGTTGGGCCTGCTCAACACCAAGGACTCCAGCGGCAACTACATGTTTTCCGGGACCAAGACCGACACGCCGCCCTACAGCCGTAACAACGATGGCACCTACACCTACCAGGGTGATGAGACGCCGCTGAGCCTGCAAGTGTCGAGCAACCTGACGATTTCTGCGGGTGATACCGGCAAGACGTTGCTGGAAAGTTCCTCCAATACCGGTCGCACCCAGGCTACCTTGTTGCCGCCTGCAGTGAATGACGGCAAGGTTGCGATCTCGGCGGGCCTGATCACCTCCGGCACCGCTTACACCAAGAGTTTTTCCGATGGCCAGCCCTATAAGTTGACCTTCTCCAGCAGTACCCAATACAGCGTGAGCGACAAGGACGGTAACGACGTTACCTCCGAGATCACCGGTAACGGCACGTTTGACTCCACCAAGGAAGGCGCCGCCAGCGTCAACCTGCGCGGGGTCAAGTTTGACATCAGCTTGAACCTCGGTCCGGACGTCGCATCGGGTGCTCCTTCTGATGCATTGGTGGCGGGCAAGGCGTTCACCCTGGAAAGCAAGCCGGATACGTTCAGCAGCTCGCGTACCGCCAGTAATCCGTCCACGGCGCAACTGACCGGCGGCCGGGTCACGGATCAGGCGAGCTACGCCAGTACCTTTCCCAACTCGGGGGCGGTGATCAAGTTCACCAGCGGCAGTGCTTACGACGTGTATGCGCAGCCGTACACGCCGAACAGCAAGTCGATTGCCTCGGGCACCATGGCCGCAGGCGCGACGTCGATTACCGCTGCCGGGGTGACGTTCGATGTGAGCGGTACGCCGGGGGCTGGTGATCAGTTTTCCATCGGCGCCACCAGCAACAAGAACATGAACGCCCTGGATACCCTGAGCCAGTTGCGCCAGGCGCTGCTAACGCCGGCCGATGGCAACCAGGTCGCCAAGAACAACCTCAAGGATGTTATCAACACCACCATCGGCAACCTGACGAACGCTTCGGCGCAGATTGACCAAGTGCGTGGTTCGATTGGTGCGCGCCAGAATGCGCTGGATATTCAGGGCCAGGAAAACACCAGCCTGGGCTTGGCCAACACCTCCACCATGTCATCGCTGGCCAACGTCGATATGGGCCAGGCTGCCATTGACCTGACCTTGCAACAGACCATGCTGCAAGCCTCACAACTGGCCTTCGTGAAGATTTCCCAGTTGAGCCTGTTCAGCCGGATGTAATCGGCGGCAGCGCAAGCGGCCCACCCTGGAAGCAGGGTGGGCCGTTGTCGTTTCTGCTGCCGGGAATGTTGCAGGGTTTTGCACAAAGCGCACAAAATTGAGTGACCTGTGAGTCATAAAGCGCATCTTCACTGTATCGTGTGAAAAGGATAAGTCGTCTTCGGGTCTTTACGCGGCGGCTTTCAGCGATATTTTTATGGGGTTATCCCCTTTATTGTCAGCGCTCCCGGCGTAGCCCGAGGGGCGTTATCCAGCTATTTAGTATTGGGAAGCCACAATGATTGGCATAAAAAGCATCGCCAGTTACGTGCCGGCAGACGGGGTTGATAACTACGCCCAGGGCGCCAAATTCGCCAAGGATGAAGATTTCATCATCGGCAAGATCGGTTCGGCGTTCCTGCCGCGCAAGGATGCTGCGCAGGAAACCTCTGATCTGTGTGTCGAGGCGGTCAACGCCTTGTTTGCGGCTAACCCGGATTTGAAGCGCGAATCCATCGACGCGCTGATCGTCGTAACGCAAAACGGCGACGAAGAGGGTTTGCCCCACACCGCTGCTATCGTTCAGGACAAGCTGGGCCTGCCGACCCACGTAGCTGCGTTCGATATCTCCCTGGGCTGCTCCGGCTATGTCTACGGCATCTATGCGATGAAGGGCTTCATGGAAGCCACCGGCCTGAAAAACGGCCTGTTGATCACCGCCGACCCGTATTCGAAGATCGTGGACCCGGAAGACCGCAACACCACCATGCTGTTCGGCGATGCCGCCACCGCCACCTGGATGGGTGAAGACGCGCCCTGGTTGCTGGGCAAGTCGAAGTTCGGTACCGACGGTTCCGGCGCGCCGCACTTGAAGGTCAGCGACGGCGTGTTTTTCATGAACGGTCGCCAAGTGTTCAACTTCGCGTTGCTCAAGGTGCCGGCGCATTTGCACGAGCTGCTCAATGAGTCTGACCTTAAGGCTGACGAAATTGACGCGTTCTGCATCCATCAGGGCAGTGCGGCGATTGTCGACGCCGTCGCGCGGCGTTTCGAAGATGCGCCCGTGGAGAAGTTCATCAAGGACATGGTCGAGACCGGCAACACGGTGTCTTCGAGCATTCCGCTGCTGCTGGAAAAGCACATGATGGATGGCGACTGGAAGCGGGTTGCCATCAGCGGGTTTGGTGTGGGCCTGTCGTGGGGTTCGGCGATTCTCTATCGCCCGTGATGCCTTGATAGGTTGCACAAAAAACGCCCAGGCTTGAAAAAGCCTGGGCGTTTTTTATTTGGCGCCAAAAAACCCAGCATTTGCTGGGCATTGAGCTATCGTAAACGCTTGAATTACAAAGTGTGGCCCCGTGCTAGTAAAAAAAATCAAAAAAGTCCTCAAGCAACTTGCATTCACGACGATAACTATTACGAAGGTTCTCTAGGCCACACCCGGCGGTTGCCAGGGCCGGAAGCCGCAGTACACCACCCACGAGGATTTCGTCATGACTTTAACAGTAAACACTAACCTTGCTTCGTTGACCGTACAGAACAACCTGAACAAGGCTTCCGGTGCCCTGCAAACCTCCATGCAGCGTCTGTCCTCCGGCCTGCGTATCAACAGCGCCAAAGACGATGCGGCCGGCCTGCAAATCTCCAACCGTCTGACCAGCCAGATCAACGGCCTGGGCGTTGCAATCAAGAACGCCAACGACGGCAGCTCGATTGCTCAGACCGCTGAAGGCGCCATGCAGCAGTCCACCAACATCCTGCAAAGCATGCGTACCCTGGCTCTGCAATCCGCCAACGGCTCGCCAAGCGCTGACGACCGTAAGTCGAACCAGGCTCAATACGCAGCACTGACTGCTGAATTGACCCGTATCGCTACCACCACTACTTTCGGTGGCAAGAACCTGCTGGACGGTTCTTTCGGTACCACTTCGTTCCAGGTCGGCGCCAACGCCAACCAGACCATCGACATGAGCATCGGTAACGTTGCAGCCAACAACATTGGTTCGCAGCAGCTGAAAACCCAATCCCTGACGCCTTCGGCAACAGGTATTGCTGGTGGCGCGATCACCGTTACCGGTGGTGGCCAGTCTGCAACCGTTACCCTGGCAGCTGGCGCTTCCGCCAAGCAGATCGCTGCTCAAATGAACGGCGCCGTCGGCGGCCTGGCTGCTACCGCCAGCACCGAAGCTCAGTTCACCGTGAACGCGGCTACCATTGGTGCGGCTACTCCTCCGAACGCTAACTTCACCCTGCAAGTGGGCAGCGGTGCAGCCGTTCAGTTCACTGGCGTGACCAGCACTTCCGACCTGGCTAGCCAACTGGCGTCCAACGCTGCCAAGCTGGGCATCAGCGTTAACTACGATTCGTCGACCAACGCTCTGTCGGTCAAGTCCGACACCGGTGAGAACCTGACCTTCAACGCTGGTGACGGCGGTGCTGCTGGTATCTCGGTTGCAACCAAAGACGGCACCGGTACCTACGGTACTGCTACTGCACTGGCCGCCACCGCTATCGTTGCTACCGGTGCTGTTTCGCTGAACTCCTCCAGCAGCTACGCGCTGAACGGCGCTGGTGTAGCCGGTGTGTTCGCTGCCGGTGCTGCTACCGCTGCCAACTCCACCAAAACCACCGTCAACAACACCGACGTTACTACCGCTGCCAACGCGCAAAACGCGATCGACGTGATCACCCAGGCGATCTCGGACATCGACTCCCAGCGTGCCGGCCTCGGTGCTGTACAAAACCGTTTCGACAACACCGTTGCCAACCTGCAGAGCATCTCCGACAACTCCAGCGCCGCTCGCGGTCAGATCCAGGACGTTGACTACGCTGCTGAAACTGCTCAGTTGACCAAGCAACAAACCCTGCAACAGGCTTCCACTGCGATCCTGTCTCAGGCCAACCAACTGCCATCCGCTGTACTGAAGCTGCTTCAGTAATAGCAATGGGTAGATGACTGACGGAAGGGCGCGTTTACGTGCCCTTTTGTCTTTTGCGTGATGAGGAGATTGGACATGGACATGAGCGTCAAGTTGAACCTGTCTTATCCGGCAGCGGCGCCGCAAAGTGCTCCTGCTCCAGTAAGTGCCGGTCCGCAGAAAACCAAGGTAGACCCTACGGTTGCCACGGTCGAACCCAAGCAGGACTCGAAGCCGTCCGACCTTGAACAGGCGGTCACGGATATTCGCAAATTCGTCCAGGCTGCCCAGCGCAACCTGGATTTTTCCATTGATGACACCACCCATCAGGTGGTGGTCAAGGTCATTGCGACCGACAGCGGCGAGGTGATTCGGCAGATCCCTTCGGAAACTGCGTTGAAACTCGCACAAAGCCTTCACGACGCCAGCAGCGTGTTGTTTGACGCCAAAGTCTGAGCTGGCATGAATTTTGTTGCTGTAGCTGCTTGAGGCGTCGTACGTCAAGAAAGCGCCAGCCCCGGATCAGGAGAACAGTCATGGGTGATATTACGGTTAGCGGCCCAGTTACGAACATCGATACCCAGTCGATCGTGACGGCATTGGTGAACGCGGAACAAGCACCCAAGCAGTCGCAGATCAACAAGCAGACGCAGACGTCGACCGCTCAGCTGTCCTCGATCGGCAAGATTCAAGCGGCATTGGATGCGTTCCGCGGGGCCATGGACAACATGGCCAAAGACGCCAGTATCGGCGGTTTGTCGGCCACGACCTCGGATAACAACGTATCGGCCATCACCCTGGGGGCCGGTGCCTCCGCCGGTAGTTACCAACTGGTGGTCAATCAGTTGGCGACGGCCTCGAAGGTCGCTACCCAGACTTTTGCAGCCGGGACGAAGGCTGTCGTCAATACCGGCACTACGTCGACCACCCTGGAGATCTCCCAGTCCGGCAAGAGCTATGGTGTGAGCGTTCCGCCAGGTGCGACGTTGCAGCAGGTGCGTGACTCGATCAACGCGCAATACAGCAGTGCAGGCTTGAGTGCCAACATCCTGACTGACGCCACCGGTTCCCGCTTGGTCATGACGTCGACCAATACCGGCGTCGGTACCGACATTACCCTTGGCGGTAACTCTGGCCTGGAAGCCGGAACGTCCGTCGTGACCGTGCCGAAGAATGCACAGTACACCATTGACGGCACCGCTCAGGAATCCAAGAGCAACACCTTGGGCGACGCGATCAGTGGCGTGAGTATCAAGTTGACGGCTGTGTCGCCTCTGCCTGCCGGTTCTACAGATCCGCTGCCCGCAGGCTCCACCGTTACGCGCCTGAGTTCGACCATTACCATCGCGCGAAGCACTGACACCCTCAAGAGTTCGGTCAAGGGCTTTGTCGACACCTATAACGCCTTGATGACGGCGATGAACACTGAGACCGCCGTGACCACCAATGCCGATGGTTCCACGACGTCTGCTGCGCTGACGGGCGACGCTACCCTACGTACCCTGTCCTCGGCCGTACGTAGCGAGCTGAACGCGTTGGGTGGTACGGGGGCGTTGAAGTCCTTGGCCCAGTTTGGTGTGAACACTGACCAGAAGACCGGCAAGCTCAGCATTGACGATAAGTTGTTCAGTGCCGCGATCGCGACCAACCCCACTGACATTGGCGGCATTTTCAACGGTGACACGGGGCTGCTGGCTCGGATGAAGTCCGCGACCGACAGCTATGCGCTCAGTGGCACCGGGGTTCTCGCCACGCGTACGTCGACACTGTCGGCAAACATCAAGGACCTGCAAAACCAGCAGGACACCCTGACTGCGCGCATGGCTGCATTGAAGACGAGCCTGACCGCCAAATACACCACGATGAACAACTTGGTTGCCCAGCTCACCAGTCAACGTTCCAGCGTCATGACCACGCTTAACGCGCTGAATAGTCCGAAGACCAGTTGATCCTCAATGAGGCCGCCCGGCGAGGTGATTAACTTTGTCGGGCGTGACCTTCGCAAGACCACCGGCTTAAAGTTTTTTGCGACGCCGTCGACATAATAGTCAGAACCCTTTCTTTTAGTGTTGCCTGTCACGAGGTAGAAACATGAATCCCATGAGAGCCCTTCGCCAATATCAGAAGGTCAATTCCCATGCCCAGGTCTCCGAGGCCACTCCACACCGTCTGGTCCAGATGCTGATGGAAGGCGCGTTGGATCGCATGGCTCAGGCCAAGGGCGCCATGGCTCGTGGTGATATCGCGCAAAAAGGCCTGCTGCTGGGCAAGGCGATCGACATCCTGATTGGTTTGCGTGACGGCCTCAACCCGGA
This sequence comes from Pseudomonas sp. M5A4_2d, assembly GCF_053345295.1. Lineage (NCBI taxonomy): Bacteria > Pseudomonadati > Pseudomonadota > Gammaproteobacteria > Pseudomonadales > Pseudomonadaceae > Pseudomonas > Pseudomonas sp. M5A4_2d. The sequence goes on from NZ_JBKEZW010000001.1 coordinate 435,397, forward strand.
AAAAACCGATGATCCGGCCGCGTTGCAGCAATTGGATAACCTGTATGCCTACATGACCACGCGCTTGCTGGAAGCAAACAGCAAAAGCGATGTCGCCATGATCGACGAAGTAGCCGGCCTGATGATTACGCTTAAGGAAGGCTGGGACGGTATTGCAACGCTGTAGGCCTCTGGGCCTGAGGATGATGTCATGAGCCACGCCCTGCAACGGATTGACGAGACCCGCGAAGCCTTGGTCGATGCATTGGCCAAACGTAACTGGGACGCTATCGGCGAACTGGATTTGGGTTGCCGTGCGGTGATCGATGAGGCGCTCAATAATGCGCCGGTGGACGAAGACGCCCTGCGGGAAAAACTGGAGAGTCTGCTGGCGGTATATCAGCAATTGCTTGAGGTAACGACCGGCGAGCGCCAGGCGATTTTCGAAGAGATGTCGCAGATCAATCGAGCGCAAAGTGCGTCAAAGGTTTACCATCTGTTCGGCTGAATGGGCTCAGTTAATCCGAACGGCGCGTCATATATTTGACTGTGCCAGCATTTTTGACTTAACTAGTGCTGTTTTCAGATTTCAGACGTCTAGTAATGTAAGAAGTCTTACAGGCGTCTAGATTGCCCTCACTCTGGGGCAGAGCGTTTTACTAGGGAAGTTGCTATTGCATGTGGCGTGAAACCAAAATTCTGCTGATTGATGACGATAGCGTCCGCCGCCGCGATTTAGCGGTAATTTTGAATTTTCTTGGCGAAGAAAATTTGCCCTGCGGCAGCCATGATTGGCAGCAGGCGGTCAGCTCGTTGTCATCGAGCCGTGAAGTCATTTGTGTGCTGATCGGGACGGTAAACGCTCCTGGCGCAGTTCTAGGCCTGTTAAAGACACTGTCGACCTGGGATGAGTTCCTTCCGGTGTTGCTAATGGGTGATATTTCTTCCGTGGATCTGCCGGAAGACCAGCGCCGCCGTGTGCTTTCCACCCTGGAAATGCCGCCCAGCTACAGCAAATTGCTCGACTCCCTGCACCGTGCCCAGGTCTATCGCGAGATGTACGACCAGGCCCGCGAGCGTGGCCGTCATCGTGAACCCAACCTGTTCCGCAGCCTCGTCGGCACCAGTCGTGCGATCCAGCACGTGCGCCAGATGATGCAACAAGTGGCCGATACCGACGCCAGTGTTTTGATCCTCGGCGAGTCGGGCACCGGCAAGGAAGTGGTCGCGCGCAACCTGCACTATCACTCCAAGCGCCGCGACGGACCCTTTGTGCCGGTCAACTGCGGGGCGATCCCGGCAGAGCTGCTGGAAAGCGAATTGTTCGGCCACGAGAAGGGCGCCTTTACCGGGGCAATCACCAGCCGTGCGGGGCGTTTCGAGCTGGCCAATGGCGGTACGCTGTTCCTCGATGAAATCGGCGACATGCCGCTGCCGATGCAGGTCAAGCTGCTGCGTGTACTGCAGGAGCGCACCTTCGAGCGCGTGGGCAGCAACAAGACCCAGAGCGTCGACGTGCGCATCATCGCCGCTACGCACAAGAACCTCGAAAGCATGATCGAGGTCGGCAGCTTCCGCGAAGATTTGTACTACCGCCTCAATGTATTCCCAATCGAGATGGCTCCGCTGCGTGAGCGCGTAGAAGACATCCCGCTGCTGATGAACGAACTGATTTCGCGCATGGAGCACGAAAAGCGCGGCTCGATCCGCTTTAACTCCGCCGCGATCATGTCGCTGTGCCGTCACGGCTGGCCGGGCAACGTCCGTGAGCTGGCCAACCTGGTGGAGCGCATGGCGATCATGCACCCCTATGGCGTGATCGGCGTGGTCGAGTTGCCGAAGAAATTCCGCTACGTCGATGACGAAGACGAGCAACTGGTGGACAGCCTGCGCACCGACCTCGAAGAGCGCGTTGCCATTAACGGCCACACGCCGGACTTCGGCTCCACCGCCATGCTGCCGCCGGAAGGCCTGGACCTGAAGGACTACCTCGGTAGCCTGGAACAAGGCCTGATCCAGCAGGCTCTGGACGATGCCAACGGTATCGTCGCGCGCGCCGCCGAGCGCCTGCGCATCCGTCGCACGACCCTGGTTGAGAAGATGCGCAAGTACGGTATGAGCCGTCGAGAAGGTGATGAACAGGCGGATGATTGACGCCTGTTTTTCAAGTGACTGAAAAATAAGCCTATTATTTTAGGCACGGGTATTGCTACAGCCCTCGCAACGTTCCGTTTAACTGACGGTCAGCCAAGCGAGAGAGCATGATGCCCCACGCCGCCCAACTTTCTTCAGCCCCTGCTATCCCGGGGCTCGTTCCGTCCGCAGAGCCGCTTACCCGGCAGGGTCTTGAGCAGGCGTTCTCGCAGTTCAGCCAGATGTCGAGTCAACTGACTGACTCCTACAGCTTGCTGGAAGCCCGGGTATCCGAGCTCAAAGGCGAGCTGGCGGTGGTGAGCGCCCAGCGCATGGAAGAGCTGGCCGAGAAAGAGCGCCTGGCCAACCGTCTGCAAAATCTCCTCGACCTGTTGCCCGGTGGCGTGATCGTCATTGATGAAATGGGCCATGTTCGCGAAGCCAACCCGGCCGCGCGCGACTTGTTGGGCGAACCGCTGGAAGGTGAGCTGTGGCGCCACGTCATCACCCGATGCTTCGCACCGCGTGAGGACGACGGTCACGAAATCTCCCTCAAGGATGGTCGTCGGCTGTCCATCGCCACGCGCTCCCTGGACGCCGAGCCCGGCCAGTTGGTGCTGCTCAACGACTTGACTGAAACCCGTCACCTGCAAGACCAACTGGCGCGCCATGAGCGCTTGTCGTCGTTGGGGCGGATGGTCGCTTCTTTGGCGCATCAGATCCGTACGCCGCTCTCGGCGGCGTTGATCTACGCCAGTCATTTGACTGATGAGCAACTGCCGGCCGCCACCCACCAACGATTTGCCGGCCGCCTCAAGGAGCGCCTGCACGAATTGGAGCACCAGGTGCGCGACATGCTGGTGTTTGCCCGCGGCGAACTACCGCTGACCGACCGCATCACGCCGTCCGAGTTGCTGCAGTCGCTGCAATCGGCGGCAGCTACCCATATCCATGATGTCAATGTGCGCTGGCAGTGCGACAGCCACCTCGGCGAGTTGCTGTGCAATCGCGACACGCTGGTCGGTGCTTTGCTCAACCTGATCGAAAACGCCACCCAGGCCAGCGGCCCCGGTGCACGCCTCAAGGTGCACCTGTACAGCCGCGAGCAAACCTTGCGCCTGTGTATCAGCGACAGCGGCAGTGGCATCGACCCGGTGGTGTTGCAACGCCTGGGCGAACCCTTTTTTACCACCAAGACTAACGGCACTGGCCTCGGCCTGACCGTGGTCAAGGCGGTGGCACGGGCCCATCAGGGAGAATTGCAACTGCATTCCCGGTTGGGGCGTGGCACGTGTGCATTGATGACCTTGCCGCTGTTTTCCAGCGCGGCAAGCGCGGAGTAAAAGGACTATGGCTATCAAGGTTTTATTGGTGGAAGACGATCGCGCCCTGCGTGAAGCATTGGCTGACACGCTGCTGTTGGCGGGCCATGACTACCGGGCGGTCGGTTCTGCCGAGGAGGCCTTGGAGGCTGTTGATCAGGAGTCCTTCAGCCTGGTGGTCAGCGACGTGAACATGCCCGGGATGGACGGCCATCAGTTGCTCGGCCTGCTACGCGCACGCCAGCCGCAACTGCCGGTGTTGTTGATGACCGCCCACGGCGCCGTGGAGCGGGCCGTGGATGCCATGCGCCAGGGCGCGGCGGATTACCTGGTCAAACCGTTTGAGCCCAAAGCCCTGATCGAGCTGGTCGCCCGGCATGCCCTGGGCGTGATCTCGGCTGCCGAAGGCGAAGGCCCGATTGCCTTCGAACCTGCCAGCGCACAGTTGCTGGAATTGGCCGCCCGTGTGGCGCGCAGTGATTCAACCGTGCTGATATCCGGCGAGTCCGGCACCGGTAAAGAGGTGCTGGCACGCTATATCCACCAGCAGTCCGGTCGCGCCAAGCAACCCTTCATCGCTATCAACTGCGCGGCCATCCCCGACAACATGCTCGAAGCCACCTTGTTCGGCCATGAAAAGGGCTCGTTCACCGGCGCCATTGCGGCCCAGGCCGGCAAGTTCGAACAGGCCGACGGCGGCACCATCCTGCTCGACGAAATCTCGGAAATGCCCCTGGGTCTGCAAGCCAAGCTGCTGCGGGTGTTGCAGGAGCGTGAAGTGGAGCGCGTCGGTGCGCGCAAGCCGATCCAGCTGGATATCCGCGTGGTCGCCACCACCAACCGTGACCTGGCGGGCGAAGTGGCAGCGGGGCGCTTTAGGGAAGATTTGTTTTACCGGCTGTCAGTCTTTCCTCTGGCCTGGCGCCCATTGCGTGAGCGCCCGGCGGACATCATCCCGCTGGCCGAACGCCTGCTGAACAACCACGTCAAAAAAATGAAGCACGCCCAGGCACGGCTGTCGGCTGAAGCACAGGCCTGCCTGATCAGCTACCCATGGCCCGGCAACGTGCGGGAACTGGACAACGCGATCCAGCGTGCGTTGATTTTGCAGCAGGGCGGTTTGATCCAGCCCCAAGACTTCTGCCTCGCCATGGGCAGTGGCGCGGCACCCTTGCCGAGCCTTGCGCCGTCGCCTGTGGCGGTTGCCGAAGCCGAGTCCGGCGGTGCGTTGGGTGATGACCTGCGGCGCCGCGAATTCCAGATGATCATCGACACCCTGCGTGCCGAGCGCGGCCGCCGCAAAGAAGCGGCCGAACGTTTGGGCATCAGCCCGCGCACCCTGCGCTACAAGCTGGCGCAGATGCGCGATGCCGGGATGGATGTGGAAGCCTACCTTTTCGCGACCTGACAACCGCGCCTTACAACTAGGCCGACAGGGTTTGTCGCCTTTTCTTACGAATCGCCACGGATCTGGCACCCTTGTTGCTACCACTCTAGTAACCGCTGCGTAGTGTCAAAAAATTGCGGGTCGTCGGAGAGAGAAGGTCATGAGCCAGGGTATTGAGTTCAATCGGTTGATGTTGGATATGCGCTCCATGCAAATGGATGCCATGGCTCAACCGAAATCCGTCGCGCCAGCGCCGGAATTGGGCCAAAGCAGTTTTGCCGACATGCTCGGTCAGGCAATCAACAAAGTCAGTGATACCCAGCAAGCCTCGAACCAGTTGGCGACCGCCTTCGAAATCGGCAAAAGCGGCGTGGACCTCACCGACGTGATGGTCGCCTCGCAAAAAGCCAGTGTTTCCTTCCAGGCCTTGACCCAAGTGCGTAACAAGCTGGTTCAGGCTTATCAAGACATCATGCAGATGCCGGTTTAAGGACGAGATTTAAGTCATGGCAGAAGCAGTCGTGGACAACGTACCCGCCAAGACAGACGGCAAGCCGCCGCTGTTTGGTTTGTCGTTCCTGGAAAACCTCTCCGAGATGACCATGTTGCGTCAGGTGGGCCTGATGGTCGGCCTGGCTGCCAGCGTGGCGATTGGTTTTGCCGTGGTGCTGTGGTCGCAGCAACCTGATTACCGCCCGCTGTACGGCAGCCTGGCCGGCATGGATTCCAAGCAGATCATGGAAACCCTGGCCGCCGCCGACATCGCCTACACCGTAGAACCCAACTCCGGTGCCTTGCTGGTCAAGGCCGACGACGTCGCCCGTGCACGCATGAAGCTGGCCGCCGCCGGCGTGACACCGTCCGACAGCAATATCGGTTTTGAAATCCTCGACAAGGACCAGGGCCTGGGTACCAGCCAGTTCATGGAAGCCACTCGCTACCGTCGTGGCTTGGAAGGCGAACTGGCGCGCACCATCTCAAGCCTCAATAACGTCAAAGGCGCCCGCGTGCACCTGGCGATTCCGAAGAGTTCGGTGTTTGTGCGTGATGAACGCAAGCCGAGCGCCTCGGTGCTGGTGGAACTGTTTTCCGGCCGCTCCCTGGAGCCTGGCCAGGTTCTGGCGATCATCAATCTGGTGGCCACCAGCGTTCCTGAATTGAGCAAATCGCAAATTACCGTGGTCGACCAGAAGGGCAACCTGCTGTCGGACATGGCGGAAAATTCCGCGCTGTCCCAGGCCGGCAAGCAGTTCGACTACAGCCGCCGCATGGAAAGCATGCTCACCCAGCGCGTGCATAACATTCTGCAGCCGGTGCTGGGCAACGACCGCTACAAGGCTGAAGTGTCTGCCGACGTGGACTTCAGCGCGGTCGAATCGACCTCTGAACAGTTCAACCCGGACCAGCCGGCCCTGCGCAGCGAGCAGTCCACCAGCGAACAACGCACCGCCAGCAATGGCCCGCAAGGCGTGCCGGGTGCCCTGAGCAACCAGCCACCGGCGCCTGCCTCGGCGCCGCAAACCACCGGTGGCGCCGCTGCGACCGCCGGTGCGATCCAGCCTGGCCAGCCATTGTTGGACGCCAACGGTCAGCAGATCATGGACCCGGCCACCGGCCAGCCGATGCTCGCGCCATACCCGGCGGACAAGCGTAACCAGTCGACCAAGAACTTCGAACTCGACCGGTCCATCAGCCACACCAAGCAGCAGCAGGGCAAAATCAATCGCCTGTCGGTGTCGGTGGTGGTCGATGACCAAGTCAAGGTCAACGCCGCTGACGGCGCTGTTACCCGTGCGCCGTGGAGTGCCGACGAACTGGCGCGCTTTACTCGCCTGGTGCAGGACGCGGTAGGTTTCGACGCCAGCCGGGGTGACAGCGTCAGCGTGATCAACATGCCGTTCTCGGTCGAGCGTGGCGAAGTCATCACTGACCCTGCGTTCTACACGCAGCCGTGGTTCTGGGACATCGTCAAGCAAGTGCTGGGTGTGTTGTTCATCCTGGTGCTGGTGTTCGGCGTGCTGCGTCCGGTGCTCAACAACATCACCGGCCACGGCAAGAAGCAGCTTGCTCTTGCAGGAAGCGACGTCGAGTTGGGTGGCATGGGCGGCCTGGACGGCGAACTGGCCAACGACCGCGTCAGCCTGGGCGGCCCGCAAAGTATTCTGTTGCCAAGCCCGAGCGAAGGCTATGACGCTCAGCTGAATGCAATCAAGAGTCTGGTAGCAGAAGACCCGGGCCGTGTGGCTCAGGTCGTGAAAGAGTGGATTAACGCAGATGAATGATCGAGCCGCTGTTGCCAAGCTCACCAAAGTCGATAAAGCCGCAGTCCTGCTGCTGTCCTTGGGTGAGACCGACGCCGCACAAGTGCTGCGCCACATGGGCCCCAAAGAGGTTCAGCGCGTGGGCGTGGCCATGGCGCAGATGCGCAATGTGCACCGTGAGCAAGTCGAGCAGGTGATGAGCGAGTTCGTCGAGATTGTCGGCGACCAGACCAGCCTGGGCGTCGGTTCCGACAGCTATATCCGCAAGATGCTCACCTCGGCCCTGGGCGAAGACAAGGCCAACGGCCTGATCGACCGCATCCTGCTGGGCGGCAACACCAGTGGCCTCGACAGCCTGAAATGGATGGAGCCGCGCGCCGTGGCTGATGTGATCCGCTACGAGCACCCGCAGATCCAGGCCATCGTGGTGGCCTACCTCGACCCGGACCAGGCCGGTGAAGTGCTCGGCCACTTCGACCATAAAGTGCGCCTGGACATCATCCTGCGCGTGTCGTCGCTGAACACCGTGCAGCCGGCCGCGCTGAAAGAACTCAACACGATTCTCGAGAAGCAGTTCTCGGGCAACTCGAATGCCTCGCGTACCACCCTGGGCGGCATCAAGCGTGCGGCCGACATCATGAACTTCCTCGACAGCTCGGTCGAAGGCCAGTTGATGGACTCGATCCGCGAGATCGACGACACCCTGTCCGGCCAGATCGAAGACCTCATGTTCGTGTTCAACAACCTCTCCGATGTCGACGACCGTGGCATCCAGGCGTTGCTGCGTGAGGTCTCGTCCGACGTTTTGGTACTGGCCCTCAAGGGCTCGGACGAAGGTGTCAAAGAGAAGATCTTCAAGAACATGTCCAAGCGCGCGTCCGAACTGTTGCGCGACGACCTGGAAGCCAAAGGCCCGGTCCGCGTCAGCGACGTGGAAACCGCCCAGAAGGAAATCCTCACCATTGCCCGCCGTATGGCCGAAGCCGGAGAAATCGTTCTCGGCGGGAAGGGCGGCGAAGAAATGATCTAAGGCGCTTCCCATGTCGAACAAAGATGAGACGCCCAGCGATCTGATTCGCGCGCGGGATGTCGGCGGGTTCGACATCTGGTCGTTGCCCAGTTTCGACCCGCATGTGCCCGTGCCGGAACCAGAGCTGGTCGAAGAACCGCCTGCGCAAATGGAAGAAGTGCCGCTGGATGAAGTCCAGCCACTGACCCTTGAAGAATTGGAAGCCATCCGCCAGGAGGCCTACAACGAAGGTTTTGCAGCGGGTGAAAAAGACGGTTTTCGCAGCACCACGCTCAAGGTGCGCCAGGAAGCCGAAGAGGCCTTGAGCGTCAAGCTGGCCAGTCTGGAACGCTTGATGGGCAGCCTGTTCGACCCAATCGCCGAACAGGATTCGCAACTGGAAAAATCCATGGTCGGCCTGGTTGAGCACATCGCTCGCCAGGTGATCCAGCGCGAGCTGGTGCTCGAGTCCAGCCAAATCGAAAGCGTGATGCGCGAAGCTCTCAAGCTGCTGCCCTTGGGTGTTGGCAATGTGCGGTTGTACATCAATCCCCAGGATTTCGAACAGGTCAAAGCCCTGCGCGAGCGCCATGAAGAAACCTGGCGCATTGTCGAGGACGCGGCGTTGCAGCCCGGTGGTTGCCGCGTCGAGACCGAACACAGCCGCATCGATGCCACGGTGGAAACCCGTATCAGCCAGATCATGGCCAAGCTCTTCGATCAACTCCATGAACAGGTCTTGCACCCGGCCGAGCCAGACTTGAGCGTGGACCTGGACGCCCCCGATGCGCCTTGATCGCACCAGTTTCGCCAAGCGCCTGGGCGGCTACGCCGAGGCCACCGAGTTGCCTGGCCATCCCATTCTTGAAGGGCGCCTGCTGCGCATGGTCGGCCTGACCCTCGAAGCCGAAGGCCTGCGCGCCGCCATGGGCAGCCGCTGCCTGGTGATCAACGACGACAGCTACCACCCGGTGCAGGTCGAAGCCGAAGTGATGGGCTTTTCCGGCAGCAAGATTTTCCTGATGCCGGTCGGCAGCCTGGCGGGCATCGCCCCCGGCGCCCGCGTGGTGCCGCTGGCCGATACCGGCCGCCTGCCGATGGGCATGAGCATGCTCGGCCGAGTGTTGGACGGCGCCGGTCGCGCGCTGGACGGCAAGGGCGGCATGAAGGCCGAAGACTGGGTGCCGATGGACGGCCCGACCATTAACCCGCTCAATCGCAACCCGATCAGCGTGCCGCTGGACGTGGGTATTCGCAGCATCAACGGTTTATTGACGGTCGGTCGCGGCCAGCGTCTGGGCCTGTTTGCCGGTACTGGCGTGGGTAAGTCCGTGCTGCTCGGCATGATGACGCGCTTTACCGAGGCCGACATCATCGTGGTCGGGCTGATCGGTGAGCGGGGCCGTGAAGTAAAGGAATTCATCGAGCACAGCCTCGGTGAAGAAGGCCTCAAGCGCTCGGTGGTGGTGGCGTCCCCCGCGGACGATGCCCCGCTGATGCGCTTGCGCGCTGCGATGTACTGCACACGCATCGCCGAATATTTTCGCGACAAGGGCAAGAATGTTCTGTTGCTGATGGACTCGCTCACGCGTTTCGCCCAGGCCCAGCGTGAAATCGCCCTGGCCATCGGCGAACCGCCTGCCACCAAAGGCTACCCGCCGTCGGTGTTTGCCAAGCTGCCCAAGCTGGTGGAACGCGCCGGTAATGCCGAGGCCGGGGGCGGCTCGATAACGGCGTTCTACACCGTGTTGTCCGAAGGCGATGACCAGCAGGACCCGATTGCCGACTCGGCGCGGGGCGTGCTCGACGGGCACATCGTGCTGTCGCGGCGGCTGGCGGAGGAGGGGCACTATCCGGCCATCGATATCGAAGCGTCGATCAGCCGGGTGATGCCGGCCGTGGTCACGCCGGAGCACATGGCCCGCGCGCAACATTTCAAACAGCTGTGGTCGCGTTATCAGCAGAGCCGCGACCTGATCAGCGTCGGCGCCTACGTGGCCGGTGGCGATCGCGAAACCGACCTGGCGATTGCCCTGCAACCGCAACTGGTGACCTACCTGCGCCAGGGCCTCAACGACAAGATCAGCATGGGTGAAAGCGAAGCGCACCTGGGCTCAATCTTCGCCCCGGCGCCAGGCGGCTAAGCCATGGCCAGTACCCGTTCGTCGCGCCTCGCGCCGGTGGTGGACATGGCTGAAAAAGCCGAAAAAGCCGCTGTCCAGCGCCTGGGTTACTTCCAGGGCCAGGTACGCCTGGCGGAAAGCAAGCTGGGCGACCTGGAGCGCTTTCGTGGCGAATACCAGCAGCAGTGGATCGACCGCGGCAGCAAGGGCGTGTCCGGCCAGTGGCTGATGGGCTACCAGGGCTTTCTCAACCAGCTGGAAACCGCCGTCGGCCAGCAGCGCCAGAGCCTGGCCTGGCACCAGAACAACCTCGATAAAGCCCGCGAGAGCTGGCAGGCGGCATTTGCCCGTGTGGAAGGTTTGCGCAAGCTGGTGCAGCGCTATATCGACGAAGCGCGGGCGATTGAAGACAAACGCGAGCAAAAGTTGCTCGATGAGCTATCACAACGTCTTCCCCGTCAATCGCCGTACTAACGGCCACCACCGTCCCACTGTGGGAGCCGGCTTGTGTGGGAGCCGGGCTTGCCCGCGATGCAGGCGATGAGGTGTACCAGTGACACTGCGGTGATGCTATCGCAGGCAAGCCAGCTCCCACACAAGCCAGCTCCCACATTGAGTACTCGATGTTGCTCACTTCTGGTTCACCTGCTAAACCTTGTTGCACATAGCCAATGACAAGGAAGCAGTCGCATGTCAGTTGAGTCAGAAGTATCCCTGGATGGGACGAAGTTGACGATTACAGTCAAGGGCCGATTCGATTTCGGTAGCCACCAGAAATTTCGCGAGTCGTATGAGCGCTTCTACAAGGTGCCCGAGGTCTATGTGGTGGACTTGAAAGACACCACCTACATGGACAGCTCGGCCCTGGGCATGCTGCTGCTGTTACGTGACCATGCCGGTGGCGATACTGCCGAGGTGCAGGTGGTCAACAGCAACTCCGATGTGCGCAAGATCCTCGGTATCTCCAACTTCGACAAACTGTTCGACATCAGTTGAGCAGCCTGGCCCCCGTCCTTGAACCGCTGACGATCCTGATCGCCGAAGACAGTGCCGCCGATCTGCTGTTGCTGTCGACCATCATCCGGCGTCAGGGCCATCAGGTGCTGACGGCGACTGACGGCGCGCAAGCCGTCGACGTGTTTACCCGCGAGCGCCCGCAGCTGGTGTTGATGGATGCACTGATGCCGGTGATGGACGGCTTCGAAGCGGCGCGCCGAATCAAACAGCTGGCGGGGGAGGCGCTGGTGCCCATCATCTTTCTCACCTCCTTGCGTGAGAGTGAAGCCCTGGCCCGGTGCCTGGACGCCGGGGGGGATGATTTCCTGCCCAAGCCTTACAACCCACTGATCCTGGCAGCCAAGATCAATGCCATGGACCGTCTGCGCCGCCTGCAGGCCACGGTCCTGCGCCAGCGTGACCTGATCGCCAGGCACCACGATTACCTGCTGCATGAGCAGCGGGCGGCCAAGGCGGTGTTCGATAAGGTGGCGCACTCCGGCTGTATCAACGCGGCGCCGAATATTCGCTACCTGCAATCGCCCTATGCGCTGTTCAACGGCGACCTGCTGTTGGCGGCGTATACCCCGTCGGGTGACATGCACGTGCTGCTCGGCGATTTCACCGGCCATGGTCTGCCCGCAGCCGTCGGCGCCATGCCCCTGGCGGAAGTGTTCTACGGCATGACGGCCAAGGGGTACGGCCTGGCGCAAACCCTGCGGGAGATGAATGCCAAGCTCAAGCGTATTCTGCCGGTGGACATGTTCTGTTGCGCCACACTGATCTGCCTGAGTGCCCAGCGGCGCGTGGTGGAGGTGTGGAACGGCGGCATGCCCGAAGGCTATGTGCATGAGGTCGCCACGGGCAAGCGCACGCCGTTGGTGTCGCGGCATCTGCCGTTGGGCGTGCTGTCGGCCGAGGCGTTTGATGACAGCACGGAAGTCTGGCCCATGGTCCTGGGCGACCGGGTATTCTTACTTTCCGATGGCGTGCTGGACACCGCCGACGCCAATGACCAACTGTTCGGTGCCGAGCGCTTGCAGCAGGTGTTCGCCACCAACCGCAAGCCTGACCGCCTGTTTGAAGATATCGAACAGGCCCTGGCGGCATTTCGGGGTCAGGCGCGGGATGACGTCAGCATGGTCGAGATCACCTTGCAGGCCGGCCAGCCGCTGCGTGCGGCGGAGCCCATGTATGCCGACAGCGGCCAGTCGAGCCCGCTGGACTGGTCGGTGAGTTTCGAATTTCGCGCGCAGACCCTTAAAAGCTACAACCCGCTGCCGTATTTGCTGCAATTGCTGCTGGAGATCCATGGCCTGCGCGAGCAGAGCGGGGCGCTCTACAGTGTGATGGCCGAGCTGTATTCCAACGCGCTGGAGCATGGCGTGCTGGGGCTGGATTCGCGACTCAAGCGTGATGCAAGGGGCTTTGCCGAGTATTACCACCTGCGCAATGAGCGCCTCGTGCAATTGAACAGTGGTTATGTGCGTGTGCACGTGCTGGTGGTGCCGACCCCCATGGGTGGCAAAATGACGCTGCGCATCGACGACAGCGGCCCCGGGTTTGACGTGGAGCAGGTGCTGGCGCGCCCGCTGGATGTCGACCGTCTGTCTGGCCGCGGTTTGAGTCTGGTGCGCCAACTGAGCAGCGATGTACGCTGGTCGGATGGCGGGCGCAGTGTCTGCGTGGAGTTTTGCTGGGGGGCTCTGGCATAATCCGCCGATTCTTGATCAAGGAGCGAACAAGTGCTTGAGATTCATTTGGACCCTGATGTGTTGTCGGGTTTGCAAGAGGTTATGGAGAGCGAGTACCCCAAGCTGCTCGATACCTTTCTTGACGATTCGCAAAAGCGTGTCGAGGCGTTGCGCAAGGCGCGTGATGATGCCAAGGCGCTGGGGCGGATTGCGCATAGCTTCAAGGGCAGTAGCGGCAATCTGGGCGCGGTGCGGTTGGCAGAGCTTTGCCGCCGGCTGGAAGACGGCTCTGCCGAACCCTTTCGCGTGGACCTCGGTGAACTGATCGATGAGATTGACCAGGAGTTCGCTCTGGTCCGGCCGTTGTACGAGCATGAGCGCCAGCGGTTTCAGCTTTGACTGAAGGGCCTCGGAAACGTGGCCCGACTCTTGCTATATCACCTCTGACTGCATCCCCGACCCTCAATGCAGTGGAGACCTTTACCTATGCCAGTTGCCCCGAATTCGCTCCTTCAGGCTGCCCCAGTGGCCAAGCCTCAAGCGCCTGCCGCCGCACCCCCGGTGGTGGCTGCGGACCCACGGGACAAGGGCCCTGGCTTCGCTCAAGTGTTTGCCAATCAAGGTGCGAAACCGACGGCGAAGATCGACGTCGCGCCGGCCAAACCCACGCGCGACAAGTCTTCCGACACCAGCACCAAGCCTATGACCGGTAACGATAAGCCTGCCGTCAGTTCGCCAGCCGTTGCCGATAGCGGCAATCCCTTGCCTGCCAAGCCGGCCGCCACGTCCGACGCCAGCACCAGTACCGACACCAGCAGCAAAGACGACAAACCCACCGACCCGTCCGTGGCGCAGCAACCCCCGGTTGATCCTGTCGTTGATCCGGCATTGATTGCCACGGTCACGCCGGTTGTCGTGCCTGTCCCCGTGGAAACACCGACGCCTGTGGCCGCCAAGGACGACAATGCCCAGCCTGTCGTCGCGGCACCGGTTGCGGCCACGGATGAGGCCAAGCAACCCGCGTTCGACCCTGCAGCCGACCCGCTGGATTCGATGCCGGCCGTGCGCCTGGCGATGGAGCAGGGCGGTCACGTCTCGGCCAGCAGCCAGACACCGCAGAAAACCGCCCCGACGACTCAGGACCCACTGACCTCCGCGCAGAATTTTGCCGCCGGTCTGGCAAATATGGTTGACCAGCAAGCCACCAAGGACAGCACTGACCAAGGCGGCGACAAAGCCTTCAGCGGGCTGATCGAAGGGGGGCTCAAGGATTTGAAAGACGCCAGCAGTGACACCCGTGTCGATGACTTCGCCAGCCGTCTGGCCGCGTTGACCCAGGCTGCCACGCCGAAAACGGCGAATGCCTTGCCGCCGGTCGCGAATGCGCCACTGGCCATGCACCAGAGCGGCTGGACCGACGAAGTGGTCAACCGCGTAATGTATTTGTCCAGCGCCAACCTCAAGTCGGCAGAGATCCAATTGCAGCCGGCTGAGCTGGGGCGCCTGGATATCAAGGTCAACATGACGGCGGACCAGCAGGCCCAGGTTACGTTCATGAGTGGTCATGCCGTGGTGCGCGAAGCGCTGGAAAGCCAGTCCGGGCGTTTGCGCGAAATGTTTGCCCAGCAGGGCATGGGGCAGGTGGACGTTAACGTCTCCGATCAGTCCCGTGGTTGGCAGGGGCAAGGGCAGGAGCAACAGCAGCAGAACCAGGCTCGCGGCGTGAGTGGCAGCGGTGGGCGGAGTGAGGGTGGTGACGCGGGTGAGCATGCTGAAGTGGCTGCGGCAGTCGCGCCAGTGACCCAGACCATCGTCGGCTCCAGTGCCGTTGATTACTACGCCTGATTCCAGCCCAGCGCAGCTCTAAAGGTGGGAGCGGGCTTGCTCGCGAAAGCGCAATGTCAGTCAAAGGATTCATCGACTGACCCACCGCATTCGCGAGCAAGCCCGCTCCCACAGGGACCTGTGGTGTTGCATCTATCCCCGATCATCTGACAACTCTGGCATAACACTTGCTCTTGCCTTTCCGTAGATCTATGAATTCCCGAATAGTGACGGATTATTGGCATGGCGAAGAGCGACGACGCAGCAACACCCCCCGCAAGCAAGGGCAAGCTCAAGCTTATCCTGCTGATTGTGCTGGGCCTGCTCCTGGCCATCGGCGCTTCGGTGGGCGGTACCTGGTACATCATGCACAGCAGTGCAAGCAAACCGGCCCCCGCCGCCGAAACCGCCAGTAACGCCAAACAACCGGCAATCTTCGAGCCGATGCTTCCGGCCTTTGTCGCCAACTTCAACCAGAACGGCCGTCAACGCTACCTTCAGGTGAGTATCACCTTGCTGGCGCGTAACCAGGCGGACCTGGATGCTCTCAAGGTGCACATGCCGGTTATCCGCAACAACCTGGTGATGCTGTTCTCCGGGCAGAGCTTCGAAAGCCTGGCCACGCCGGTCGGCCAGGAAATGCTGCGCCAGAAGGTCACTGCCAGTGTGCAGGAAGTGGCCCAGAAAGAGCTTGGCAAAGTCGTGGTCGAGCAGGCGCTCTTCACTAACTTCGTATTGCAGTAGGATCACGAGATGGCCGTGCAAGACCTGCTGTCCCAGGATGAAATTGACGCGCTGTTGCATGGCGTCGACGATGGTCTGGTACAGACCGAACTGGCTGCCGAGCCCGGCAGCGTCAAAAGTTATGACCTCACCACCCAGGATCGCATCGTCCGTGGACGCATGCCGACGCTGGAAATGATCAACGAGCGCTTCGCCCGGTACACCCGTATCAGCATGTTCAACATGCTGCGCCGTTCGGCGGACGTGGCGGTGGGCGGTGTGCAGGTGATGAAGTTCGGCGAGTACGTACACTCGCTGTACGTGCCCACCAGCCTCAACCTGGTCAAGATCAAGCCGTTGCGCGGTACCGCACTGTTCATCCTCGACGCCAAACTGGTGTTCAAACTGGTGGACAACTTCTTCGGCGGCGACGGCCGTCACGCGAAGATTGAAGGCCGTGAATTCACCCCGACCGAATTGCGCGTGGTGCGCATGGTGCTGGAGCAAGCCTTCATCGACTTGAAGGAAGCCTGGCAGGCGATCATGGAAGTCAATTTCGAGTACATCAACTCGGAAGTGAACCCGGCCATGGCCAACATCGTCGGCCCCAGCGAAGCGATTGTGGTGTCCACCTTCCACATCGAACTCGATGGCGGTGGCGGCGACCTGCACGTGACCATGCCGTACTCGATGATCGAGCCGGTGCGCGAGATGCTCGACGCCGGTTTCCAGTCCGACCTGGACGACCAGGATGAGCGTTGGGTCAAGGCGCTGCGCGAAGACCTGCTCGACGTCGACGTACCTTTGAGCGCCACCGTGGCCCGTCGCCAGCTGCGTTTGCGCGATATTTTGCACATGCAGCCGGGGGACGTGATTCCGGTGGAATTGCCGGAAGAACTGATCATGCGCGCCAATGGCGTGCCATCGTTCAAGGTCAAGCTCGGCTCCCACAAGGGCAACCTGGCGTTGCAAGTGATCGAACCGATCAACCGTCGCTGATCCGCCCCTATTTTTTGATGAATGTTTGCTCCGCCGAGGACATGTAATGGCTACCGAACACGAAAACACTTCCGCCGAAGACCAGGCCCTGGCTGACGAGTGGGCTGCGGCCCTGGAAGAAACCGGCGATGTTGGCCAGGACGATATCGACGCGCTGCTGGCCGCCGACGCCGCCAGTGCGCCGGCCGGCAACCGCCTGCCGATGGAAGAATTTGGCAGTGTGCCGAAGAACAACGACCCGGTGACCCTCGACGGCCCGAACCTGGATGTGATCCTCGACATTCCGGTGTCTATTTCCATGGAAGTCGGCAGCACCGAAATCAACATTCGTAACCTGCTGCAACTCAACCAGGGCTCGGTGATCGAGCTTGATCGCCTGGCCGGTGAGCCACTGGACGTGCTGGTCAACGGCACGCTGATCGCCCATGGCGAGGTGGTGGTGGTCAACGAGAAGTTCGGCATCCGCCTGACGGACGTGATCAGCCCGAGCGAACGCATCAAGAAGTTGCGCTGATATGAAGTATTCGATGGCGGGACTGTTTCTGGCGCTGCCATTGAGCGCCCTGGCGGCTGAGCCGGTCGCGCAAGCGGCGGCTGCGGCGCCCGTAGTCAGCAGTGGCATCGGCGGGCAATTGACCCAGTTGGTGCTCGGTCTGTTGCTGGTGGTGGGGTTGATCTTTGTATTGGCCTGGTTGATGCGCCGCGTGCAGCGCATCGGCCCGGGCAATGGCCAGGTGATCGAGATGATCGGTTCGCGTGCTCTCGGCCCGCGTGACCGTCTGGTGCTGGTGCAAGTCGGCGAGGAGCAGATTCTGCTCGGCATCACGCCTGGCCGCATCACCCCGCTGCACGTGCTCAAGTCGCCGGTCGAAGTGGCCAGGACCGAGGCCGCCACGCCAGAATTCGCCCAGCGCCTGATGGAGTTGCTGGGCAAGGATCAGAAGGATAAGAAGTAATGCGCGTTTTATTGACGCTCATGCTGTTGCTGGCGGCGCCGTTGGCGTTGGCGGCCGACCCGTTGTCGATCCCGGCGATCACGCTGGGCACCAACGCTGCCGGCGCCCAGGAATATTCGGTCAGCCTGCAGATCCTGCTGATCATGACCGCGCTGAGTTTTATCCCGGCGTTTGTCATGCTGATGACCAGCTTCACGCGGATCATCATCGTCTTCTCGATTTTGCGTCAGGCCCTGGGCCTGCAACAGACGCCGTCGAACCAGATTCTCACCGGCATGGCGCTGTTTTTGACGCTGTTCATCATGGCGCCGGTGTTCGACAAGGTGAACCAGCAAGCGCTGCAACCGTATCTTGCGGAAAAACTCACGGCTCAGGACGCGATCGACAAGGCCCAGGGCCCGATCAAGGACTTCATGCTGTCGCAAACCCGCTCCAGCGACCTTGAGCTGTTCATGCGTTTGTCCAAGCGCACCGACATCGCCACCCCGGATCAGGCGCCGCTGACCATCCTGGTGCCGGCGTTCGTCACCTCCGAGTTGAAGACCGCGTTCCAGATCGGCTTCATGATTTTCATCCCGTTCCTGATCATCGACCTGGTGGTGGCGAGCGTGCTGATGGCCATGGGTATGATGATGCTGTCGCCGCTGATTATCTCGTTACCGTTCAAGATCATGCTGTTTGTGCTGGTGGATGGCTGGGCGCTGATTATCGGCACGCTGGCCAGCAGTTTCGGCGGAGTGTAGGCCAATGACCCCAGAAGTCGCCGTCGACCTGTTTCGTGAAGCGTTGTGGCTGACCACCATGATGGTCGCCGTGCTGGTGGTGCCGAGCCTGTTGGTCGGCCTGCTGGTGGCCATGTTCCAGGCCGCGACGCAGATCAACGAACAAACCTTGAGCTTCCTCCCGCGTTTGCTGGTGATGCTGATCACCCTGATTGTCGCCGGCCCGTGGCTGGTGCAAACCTTCATGGAATACATCCTGCAGTTGTACGGCAGTATTCCGCAGTTGATCGGCTGACCCCATGCAATCTGTGCTGGCATTGACCGACACCCAGATCAGCACGTGGGTGGCGTCTTTCATCTTGCCGATGTTCCGCGTCACAGCGGTGCTGATGACCATGCCGGTGTTCGGCACTACCCTGGTTCCGCGGCGTATCCGTTTGTATTTCGCCTTCGCCATCACCGTGGTGATCGTGCCCGGGCTGCCGCCGATGCCGCCGGTGAATGCCCTGGACCTCAGTGCATTGCTGCTGATTGCCGAGCAGATCCTGATCGGCGCGCTGCTGGGCTTCTCGCTCACGTTGTTCTTCCAGGCGTTTGTGATTGCCGGGCAAATCATCTCGATCCAGATGGGCATGGGCTTCGCTTCCATGGTCGACCCCACCAACGGCGTGTCGGTGGCGGTGATCGGGCAGTTCCTGACCATGCTGGTGACGTTGCTGTTCCTGGCCATGAACGGCCACCTGGTGGTGTTCGAGGTCATGACCGAAAGTTTCACCACCCTGCCGGTGGGCTCGGGGTTGGTGGTCAGTCACTTCTGGGAACTGGTGGGGCGCCTCAGTTGGGTGTTGGGCGCTTCGTTGTTGCTGGTATTGCCGGCAATCACCGCCTTGCTGGTGGTCAACATCGCCTTTGGCGTGATGACCCGCGCGGCGCCGCAACTGAACATCTTCTCGATTGGTTTCCCGTTGACCCTGGTGTTGGGCATGGGGATTTTCTGGATCGGCATGGCCGACATTCTCAATCAGTATCAACCGCTGGCGACCGACGCCTTGCAGTTCCTACGTGACCTGGCACGAGCGCGCTGAGCCATGGCCGAGAGCGAGAGTGGTCAGGACAAAACAGAAGACCCCACGGAGAAACGCAAAAAGGACTCCAGGGAAAAGGGCGAGATTGCCCGCTCCAAAGAGCTCAATACCCTCGCCGTGATGCTCGCCGGTTCCGGCGGCCTGTTGATTTACGGCGGTGGTTTGGCGTTGGACATGATGGAGTTGATGAAACTCAACTTCTCACTGCCCCGCGAAGTGCTGCTCAGCCCCGGCGCCATGGGCCAATACCTGTTGCACTCGGGCAAAATCGCGATTCTGGCGGTGCAGCCGGTGCTGATCACACTCTTGCTGGCCGCGTTGATCGGGCCGGTGTCCCTCGGCGGCTGGTTGTTTGCCGCCGGCAGCATGGCACCCAAGTTCAGCCGGATGAACCCCGGGCCCGGGCTCAAGCGCATGTTTTCCGCCAAGGCGCTGGTGGAGTTGCTCAAGGCGCTGGCGAAATTCATCCTGATCCTGTTTGTGGCACTGACGGTGTTGTCGTCCGACATCGACGACTTGCTGCGCATTGCCCATGAGCCGCTGGAGTCAGCGATCATTCACAGCGTGCAGGTGGTGGGCTGGAGCGCGCTGTGGATGGCTTGCGGGCTGATCATCATCGCTGCCGTGGATGCGCCGATCCAGCTGTGGGAAAGCCACAAGAAACTGCTGATGACCAAGCAGGAAGTGCGCGACGAGCACAAGGACCAGGAAGGCCGCCCCGAGGTCAAGCAGCGTATTCGTCAGCTGCAGCGCGAAATGTCCCAGCGCAAGATGATGGCGGCGGTGCCCGATGCCGACGTGGTCATCACCAACCCGACGCACTACGCGGTGGCGCTCAAGTACGACCCGGAGAAGGGCGGCGCGCCGATGCTGCTGGCCAAGGGCAGCGACTTTACCGCGCTGAAAATCCGCGAAATTGCCGTGGCCAACGACATCCTCTTGCTGGAGTCGCCGGAGCTGGCGCGGTCGATCTTCTACTCCACCGACCTCGATCAGGAAATCCCTGCGGGGCTGTACCTGGCCGTGGCGCAGGTGTTGGCTTATGTCTATCAAATCCGCCAATACCGCGCGGGCAAGGGCAAGCGGCCTGATCCGCTCAAAGACCTGCCGATTCCGCCGGATTTGCGCCGCGATTCCTGATACTGGGCTGGTGGTGAGCTGCTTCCTTTGGCGAGCTCGCTTGCCACAATTAAGCCGCGATCCAATCATTACCACTCGTCGCTAATCACCGTCTACCTGTCAACTCTGACAGTAGTCAGCGCCGCCTTCCCGCGGTTCCATGGCACCACACTGCACACAGGTAGTTAAGAGATGCAGAGGGAGCAGTGATGGAAGCGGTAATGGGTACGATCAAATCTTATTGCCGAAAAACCGGGGAAGGCGTGATTGCCCTTGATGACGGTGATGAGCCCGTGCGTGTCGATCTCAAGAGTACGGCCGGAATTTGGCTGGAAAAGGGGCAACGGGTGAAATTTGCGAGGATCCATCGTCCCACGGGTATTTTTGCGACCAACATCAAAATTATCTAGCGACCTCTGTGGCTCATCGACCCGGAGGTCAGGAGAACGGCAATGGCGACAGGTACTGTTAAGTGGTTTAACGACAGTAAGGGGTTTGGTTTTATTTCTCCGGATGATAGCGGCGCTGAAGTCTTCGTTCACTTTACGGCGATTCAGCGTGAGGGGTTCAAGACGCTCACGGAAAACCAAAAGGTGGAGTTCGAGGTTGAGAAAGGCCTGAAAGGGCTCCAGGCTGTGAATGTGCGCGTTGCGTAAAGATTCACTTGATCGTTCCCACCTGCGGGAACGATCTGTTATCTGATGTTCTGCCTAGAATTTGCCGGGTTCTGACTCGGGCGGCGGCCCCATGTCATCCAGCGCTCGCTCAGCCAATAACCGCGATACCTCAATCAACTGCGCAATGCCCAGCGCGCCTTCTCGCCGCGACCCTTCCAGATCAAAGGCGAAGTCGCAGGCCAGCGCGTGGGCGGACTCCAGGGTTTCGGTGAGGTTGACCAGCAGGTCTTCGGTGCTGATGCCGTCGATGACGGTGAAGAGCGCGGTGGGGGAATTTTGTGTGGTTTTGGACATGGCGTCGCTCCTTGGTAAGGAATAAGAGTTCTCCTTGATATTGCGAGCCGCGACGCCCGACCACTGTATTTGCAGCGGTGTACGGAGACTAGAGAGCGGGTTTCCTAGGGGCACCTTAAAACCCTGTCGGAAATTTCCTTGGTGGCGGCGAGTTCATACAGATCCAAATGTGGGAGCGGGCTTGCTCGCGAAGGCGATGTGTCAGTCGGCAATGTACTCGCTGAACCACCGCCGTCGGGAGCAAGCCCCCTCCCACATTTGGATGGATTTACACCCGGTAGGCGTGGTCGCTTGTGCGGTCATCTGAGCCTCAGAGCAAAAGTTGGAAGGCTTCTTGCAATACCGCCTTCAGGACGCCCTCCAGCGTCAAAACTTTGCTTCAAGGAACACGAGGAATACCGGTGGTAGATCGCTCTCAAATGCTCAGCACGGCCCGTGGCACCCTGACTGACCTGTCGCGGGGAAATCTGGGTGTGCCGTTGCTGTTGCTGGTGATGCTGGCAATGATGATGTTGCCGATGCCGCCGTTCCTGCTCGACGTGTTTTTTACCTTCAACATTGCCCTGTCCGTCGTGGTGCTCCTGGTCTGTGTGTATGCCCTGCGGCCGCTGGATTTTGCGGTATTTCCGACCATCCTGCTGATTGCGACCCTGCTGCGCCTGGCGCTGAACGTGGCGTCTACGCGGGTGGTGATGCTTCATGGTCAGGACGGCCACGCCGCCGCCGGTAAGGTGATCCAGGCTTTCGGTGAAGTGGTGATTGGCGGTAACTATGTGGTCGGTATCGTGGTGTTTGCGATCCTGATGATCATCAACTTCGTAGTGGTGACCAAGGGCGCCGGGCGGATTTCCGAGGTGAGCGCGCGGTTTACCCTCGACGCCATGCCCGGCAAACAAATGGCGATTGACGCCGACCTCAACGCCGGCCTGATCGACCAGAACCAAGCCAAGTCCCGCCGCCTGGAAGTGGCCCAGGAAGCCGAGTTCTACGGCTCCATGGACGGTGCCAGCAAATTCGTGCGCGGCGACGCCATCGCCGGCCTGCTGATTCTGTTCATCAACTTGATCGGCGGGATGGCAGTCGGCATCTTCCAGCACGGCATGACCTTCGGCGATGCGGGCAAGGTGTACGCCTTGCTGACCATCGGTGACGGTTTAGTGGCGCAATTGCCATCACTGTTGTTATCTACAGCTGCAGCCATCATGGTGACCCGTGCTTCGGGCTCCGAAGACATGGGCAAGCAGATCAGCCGGCAGATGTTCGCTTCGCCCAAGGCGCTGGCCGTGGCGGCGGGCATCATGGCGATCATGGGCATCGTGCCCGGCATGCCGCATATCTCGTTCTTGAGCATGGCGGCCATGGCGGCCGGCGGTGCTTATCTGTTCTGGCGCAAGCAAAACCTCGTCAAGGTCCAGGCCCAGCAGGAAATCGCCCGCCAGCAGGACTTGCTGCCGTCGCCGGCCCGCGCCCAGGAAACCAAGGAGCTTGGCTGGGATGACGTCACCCCGATCGACATGATCGGCCTGGAAGTCGGCTACCGCCTGATCCCGCTGGTAGACCGCAACCAAGGTGGCCAACTGCTTGCGCGGATCAAGGGTGTGCGCAAGAAGCTGTCCCAGGACCTGGGCTTCCTGATGCCCACCGTGCACATCCGCGACAACCTCGACCTGGCGCCCAGTGCCTACCGCCTGACCCTGATGGGCGTGATCCTCGCCGAAGCGGAGATCTACCCCGACCGCGAACTGGCGATCAACCCCGGCCAGGTATTCGGCACACTCAACGGCATAACCGCCAAAGATCCGGCTTTTGGCCTGGAAGCGGTGTGGATCGAAGTCAGCCAGCGCAGCCAGGCACAGTCTTTGGGTTACACCGTGGTAGACGCCAGCACGGTGGTCGCTACCCACCTTAACCAGATTCTCTACAAGCACTCCCACGAGCTGATCGGCCACGAGGAAGTCCAGCAATTGATGGGGTTGCTGGCCAAAGCCTCGCCAAAATTGGCCGAAGAGCTGGTGCCCGGCGTGCTGTCGCTGTCGCAGTTGCTCAAGGTGCTGCAGGCCTTGCTCGCCGAACAGGTGCCGGTGCGCGACATTCGCAGCATTGCCGAGGCCATCGCGAACAATGCCGCCAAGAGTCAAGATACTGCCGCGCTGGTGGCTGCGGTGCGCGTCGGATTGTCCCGTGCAATCGTGCAAAGCATTGTAGGGGTTGAGTCTGGGCTGCCTGTTATCACCTTGGAGCCAAGGTTGGAACAAATATTGCTCAATAGTATTCAGAAGGCAGGGCAAGGCCAGGAAGAGGGCGTTCTGCTGGAGCCAAGCATGGCTGAGAAGCTGCAGCGTTCGTTGATCGAAGCCGCGCAGCGTCAGGAAATGGCGGGTCACCCGGTGATTCTGCTGGTGGCGGGCCCGGTCCGAGCGATGTTGTCGCGGTTTGGACGTCTGGCAGTGCCGAATTTGCACGTTTTGGCTTATCAGGAAATTCCTGACAACAAGCAAGTGACTATTGTCGCGACAGTAGGGCCCAACGGCTGAGGTAGTGGGATATGCAAGTTAAGCGTTTTTTCGCCGCCGATATGCGTCAGGCCATGAAACTGGTACGTGATGAGCTGGGCGCCGATGCCGCGATTATTGGAAACCGCCGTATTGCCGGCGGTGTCGAGCTGACGGCTGCCCTGGATTACACCCCCTCGGCGCTGGCGCCGCGCGTGCCGAACATGGAACTTGAGGACGAGCTGCGCAAGACCGCTTCGCGCATTGTCTCGGCCCAGGCTGAGCTGAGTATGCGTGGCGACAGCGATTCCACCAGCAGTCGCCAGTTGTTCGCCGGCCTGCCGCTGACCGCCGCCGAACCGCTGGTTGAGCCGACGTTCAAAGAACCGCCGCGTCCTGCAGCGCCAGCCCCGGCTGCCGCAGTCGACCAGCGCGTGTTTGACTCGATGCGTTTTGAACTCAATGGCCTGCGTGAGCTGCTTGAAGTGCAATTGGGCTCGTTGGCGTGGAACCAGCTGCAAGGCAGCAAACCGCACCAGGCCAACCTGTGGCGTCGCCTGCAACGCATCGGCCTGTCCGGCCCGTTGTCCCGCGACCTGTTGGCACTGACTGCTGAAGTCGAAGAGCCTCGCCAGGCCTGGCGCATGTTGCTGGCCCACCTGGCACGCATGATCGTCACCCCGGAAATCGAACCCCTGGAAGAGGGCGGTGTGATCGCCATGGTCGGCCCTGCCGGCATGGGCAAGACCACCACCCTGGCCAAGCTGGCTGCGCGTTATGTGCTCAAGTACGGCGCGCAGAATATCGCGCTGGTGAGCATGGACAGCTACCGTATTGGCGCCCAGGAACAGCTTAAGACCCTGGGCCGCATCCTCAATGTGTCGGTGACCCACGTCGACGCGGGCCAGTCCCTGGCCAACGCGCTCGACCCGTTGCTGCGCAAGCGTGTGGTGCTGATCGACACTGCCGGCCTGCAAGCCAGTGATCCGGCATTGCGCATGCAGCTGGAAAGCCTGGCTGGGCGTGGCATCAAGTCAAAAAATTACCTGGTGCTTGCAACCACCAGCCAGAAACAGGTTCTTACCGCTGCCTACCACAGCTACAAGCGTTGCGGCCTGGCGGGTTGCATTCTGACCAAGCTCGACGAAACGGCGAGCCTGGGTGAAGTGCTGAGCCTGGCCATCAGTCATGAATTACCGGTCGCCTACCTGACCGACGGGCCGCGGATTCCGGATGATTTACATCTGCCGCGCCGTCATCAGTTAGTCAGCCGTGCTGTCAGCGTGCAAATGCAAGAAGAGCCTAGCGAGGAAGCGATGGCCGACATGTTCGCCGACCTTTACCACAACCCGGCAAAGCGGGTGGGTTGAAGGGCAGGATGAACACCGTGAAAAGTATCTACATCGATGGTCTGCAAGCGATTCACGCGGCCAAGCCATGTAGCCTGCGTCTAAGCAAGACAAGGTAAAGAAATAAAATGGGCAGCATGCATCCCGTACAGGTGATCGCGGTGACCGGCGGCAAAGGTGGCGTCGGAAAAACTAACGTGTCAGTGAATTTGTCCCTGGCCCTGGCAGAGCTTGGCCGTCGGGTCATGCTGCTGGATGCTGACCTGGGGCTGGCGAACGTCGACGTTCTGCTGGGGCTGACACCCAAACACACCCTTGCCGATGTGATCGAGGGCCGCTGCGAGCTGCGCGATGTGCTGCTGCAAGGTCCCGGTGGCATTCGTATCGTGCCGGCGGCCTCGGGTACCCAGAGCATGGTGCATCTGAGCCCGGCGCAGCACGCCGGCCTGATCCAGGCGTTCAGTGACATCGGCGACAACCTCGACGTGCTGGTGATCGACACCGCCGCCGGGATCGGCGAGTCCGTGGTCAGCTTCGTGCGCGCTGCCCAGGAAGTGCTGCTGGTGGTCTGCGATGAGCCCACCTCCATCACCGATGCCTACGCCCTGATCAAACTGCTTAACCGTGACTACGGCATGAATCGCTTCCGTGTGCTGGCCAACATGGCCCAAAGCCCGCAGGAAGGGCGAAACCTGTTCGCCAAGTTGACCAAGGTCACGGATCGCTTCCTCGATGTCGCCTTACAATACGTTGGCGCAGTTCCCTATGACGAGTGTGTGCGCAAGGCTGTGCAAAAGCAGCGTGCAGTCTATGAAGCGTTCCCTCGTTCGAAGTGCGCATTGGCGTTCAAGGCTATTGCCCAGAAGGTCGATACTTGGCCGTTGCCCGCCAACCCGCGCGGGCATCTGGAGTTTTTCGTCGAGCGATTGGTGCATCAGACGAGCGCAGGACCGGTGCTATGACAGCCAGCGGCTATAACCTTTACAAAAACTCGGCACGTGACAGCCAAGGCGAATTGATCGAGCGCTATGCGCCCTTGGTCAAGCGCATTGCCTACCACTTGCTGGCACGCCTGCCTGCCAGTGTGCAGGTTGAAGACCTGATCCAGGCCGGCATGATCGGCCTGCTCGAAGTGTCGACCAAATACGACGCGAGCAAAGGCGCGAGTTTCGAGACGTATGCGGGTATCCGTATCCGTGGTGCGATGCTCGATGAAGTGCGTAAAGGGGACTGGGCGCCGCGTTCGGTACACCGCAACACGCGAATGGTCAGTGACGCAATTCGTGCAATTGAAGCAAAAACAGGTCGTGACGCTAAAGATCATGAAGTTGCGGCCGAACTCCAATTGAGTCTCGACGATTACTACGGGATTTTGAACGATACCTTGGGCAGCCGCCTGTTCAGTTTCGACGACCTGTTGCAGGACGGCGAACACGAAGGGCTGCACGAGGACGGCGCGAGTGCACATCTCGAACCGTCGCGCGACCTGGAAGATGAACGCTTCCAGGGGGCGTTGGCGGAGGCGATTGCCAATTTGCCTGAGCGTGAGCGACTGGTGTTGGCGCTGTACTACGACGAAGAGCTGAACCTCAAGGAAATCGGTGAGGTCCTGGGGGTCAGCGAATCGCGTGTCAGCCAGCTGCATAGCCAGTGCGCAGCCCGCTTGCGGGGGCGATTGGGAGAGTGGCGCGCGCGCTGACAGGCAGTGTGGGGATACTGCAGCGCAATTAGGCGAGAGGTGAAAAGTCTTTCGCGGGTTCGTTCCGTGGTACCCCTGGCAGTCCTTTTTGTGTAACGCCTGTTGATTGAAATGGCGCGTCCAGGTGCTGGGCGCGTTTAAGACTGCTTGGAGGTCGAATTGGACAAGAACATGAAAATCCTCATCGTTGATGACTTCTCAACGATGCGGCGGATCATAAAAAACCTGTTGCGTGACCTTGGGTTCACCAACACGGTCGAGGCGGATGACGGCCTGACGGCGATTCCTATCCTCAACAGCGGAAGCATCGACTTTCTGGTAACCGACTGGAACATGCCGGGCATGACCGGCATCGACTTGCTGCGTCACGTGCGCGCCGATGAAAAACTGCGCAGCCTGCCTGTGCTGATGGTGACCGCCGAAGCCAAGCGTGAACAGATCATCGAAGCCGCCCAAGCCGGGGTTAACGGTTACGTGGTTAAGCCATTCACTGCATTGGCCTTGAAAGAGAAGATCGAAAAAATCTTCGAACGCATCCACGGCTGATGCCACCACGGGGGAGCTATGGAGCATAAAGAATCATCGCAGGCAGACTTTGAGTCGACCCTGAAAAAGCATGCTCACCAGTTGGTCGAAAGCCTTGAAAAAGGCCAGTTCGGCGACGCGGTGCAGTTAATCCATGAGCTTAACCAGACCCGTGACCGCGGCCTGTACCAGGAAGTGGGCAAGCTCACACGCGAGCTGCACAGTGCGATCGTCAATTTTCAGATTGACCCGCACATGCCCCAGGCCGAAGAAATCTCCCAAATCACCGATGCCACCGAACGCCTGTCCTATGTGGTCAGGCTGACTGAGGCGGCGGCCAACCGCACCATGGACCTGGTGGAAAACGCCACGCCCCTGGTCAATGGCATGGCGACCGAAGCGCAGGCCCTCAGCGTTGACTGGGGCCGTTTCATGCGTCGGGAAGTGGGGGCTGAAGAGTTTCGTGAGTTGGCGCGTCGGGTCGACGCTTTTCTGTCGCGCAGCGAAGAGGAAAACCGCAAGGTTGCCAGCAACCTCAATGACATTCTGCTGGCCCAGGATTACCAGGACCTCACCGGTCAGGTGATCAAACGCGTGACCCAGTTGGTCACCGAAGTGGAAAGCAACTTGCTCAAATTGGTGCTCATGGCTGGCCAAGTTGATCGTTTTGCCGGCATCGAACATGACCGCGAAGCGATCCTCTCGGAAAAAGATCCACAAAAACATCTCGCCAAGGGTGAAGGTCCGCAGATTCATGCCGATAAACGTGAAGACGTTATGTCAGGTCAGGATGACGTAGATGACCTGTTATCCAGTTTAGGCTTCTAAGGAGCACCCACATGAGCTTCGGCGCCGATGAAGAAATCCTTCAGGATTTCCTTGTAGAGGCCGGCGAAATTTTAGAGCAACTGTCCGAGCAACTGGTCGAGCTGGAAAGCCGCCCGGATGATGCGAACCTGCTCAATGCAATTTTTCGCGGTTTTCACACTGTAAAAGGGGGCGCCGGCTTCCTCCAGCTCCATGAGCTGGTGGAGTGCTGTCACATCGCCGAGAACGTATTCGACATCCTGCGCAAGGGTGAGCGACACGTCGACTCGGAACTGATGGACGTGATTCTCGAAGCATTGGATGCGGTCAACGGCATGTTCAGTGAAGTGCGCGAACGTGCACCGATCACGGCGGCCACGCCGGAACTGCTGGCCGCCCTGGCGCGCCTGGCAGAACCTGCCGACACCTCGGTTGCACCGGTGGTGGAAGCGGCGCCTGTGGCCGAGCCGGAAGCGGACGTGACGGACAGCGAGTTCGAGCAGTTGCTCAACTCCCTCAGTGCGGTGAAGGCCGAAGCTGAAGCACCGCAAGCGGTCGCCCCGCCTGCAACGCCGACCAGCGAAGACATTACCGACGCTGAATTCGAGTCCCTGCTCGACCAGTTGCATGGCAAAGGCCAGTTCGCTGCCGACGCGGTGGCACCTGCCGCTACGCCGGAAGTTCCGGCTGCCAGCGCCAGCGCCAGCACCGACATTACCGACGACGAATTTGAAGCGTTGCTCGACCAGTTGCATGGCAAAGGCACCTTTGCGGCCGAAGCCTTGCCGGAAGTCGCGGCCACGGCCGTCGTCGCGCCTGCCGTGCCTGCCGCCA
The DNA here is from genome assembly GCF_053345295.1 of Pseudomonas sp. M5A4_2d. Classification (NCBI taxonomy): domain Bacteria; kingdom Pseudomonadati; phylum Pseudomonadota; class Gammaproteobacteria; order Pseudomonadales; family Pseudomonadaceae; genus Pseudomonas; species Pseudomonas sp. M5A4_2d. Next base: position 464,406 of record NZ_JBKEZW010000001.1, read on the forward strand.
GCGCAGAGCCTGCCGCTGACGGGCTGATCTCCGATCACGAATTCGAAGCCTTGTTGGACGAATTGCACGGCAAGGGCAAGTTCACCGAAGTGGCCCCGGCTGCTGCGGCGACCGCCACGCCTGTCGCGGCGAAACCTGCGCCGGCCAAAGCCGCCGCCCCGGTTGCCGCCAAGCCCGCTCCAGCCCCTGCAGCCGCCCCGGCGCCTGCACGTGCCGCAGCGGCACCCGTGGCCGAGAAGCCTGCCAGTGAAGCCGAAACCACCGTGCGCGTTGATACCGCACGCCTGGACGACATCATGAACATGGTTGGCGAACTGGTGTTGGTGCGTAACCGCCTGGTGCGCCTGGGCCTGAACAGCGGCGACGAAGCCATGCAGAAGGCGGTGTCGAACCTCGACGTGGTCACTGCCGACTTGCAGACCGCGGTGATGAAAACGCGGATGCAGCCGATCAAGAAAGTCTTCGGCCGCTTCCCGCGTCTAGTTCGCGACCTGGCACGCCAGCTCAAGAAAGAAATCAACCTGGAACTGGTGGGTGAAGAAACCGACCTCGACAAAAACCTTGTCGAGGCCCTGGCCGACCCGCTGGTCCACTTGGTGCGCAACGCCGTTGACCACGGCGTCGAAACCCCGGAAGAGCGCGAAGCCTCGGGCAAGTCCCGTAACGGCAAGGTGATTCTGGCGGCGGAGCAAGAAGGCGACCACATCCTGCTGTCGATCACCGATGACGGCAAGGGCATGGACCCGGCGATCTTGCGCAATATCGCAGTCAAGCGTGGCGTGATGGACAAGGACGCCGCCGACCGCCTGACCGACACCGAGTGCTACAACCTGATCTTCGCCCCGGGCTTCTCGACCAAGACCGAGATTTCCGACGTGTCCGGCCGTGGCGTCGGCATGGACGTGGTGAAGACCAAGATCAGCCAGCTCAACGGCTCGATCAATATCTACTCGACCAAGGGCCAGGGCTCGAAGATCGTCATCAAGGTGCCGTTGACCTTGGCGATCATGCCGACCCTGATGGTGATGCTGGGCAACCAGGCGTTCGCTTTCCCGCTGGTCAACGTCAACGAAATCTTCCACCTCGACCTGTCGCGCACCAACGTGGTGGACGGCCAGGAAGTGGTGATCGTACGCGACAAGGCGTTGCCACTGTTCTACCTCAAGCGCTGGCTGGTGGCATCGGCCAAGCATGAAGAGCAGCGCGAAGGCCATGTGGTGATTCTCTCCGTGGGCACCCAGCGGATCGGCTTTGTCGTCGATCAACTGGTCGGCCAGGAAGAAGTGGTCATCAAGCCTTTGGGCAAAATGCTGCAGGGAACCCCGGGCATGTCGGGTGCGACCATCACCGGTGACGGTCGGATCGCGCTGATTCTCGATGTTCCGAGCATGCTCAAGCGTTACGCCGCACGGCGTATTTGATTCTGGCGGGGCAGGGCGGTTTGCCCGCCCCGCCTAACGGAGTGTTTATGGCAGTCAAGGTCCTGGTGGTGGACGATTCGGGTTTCTTCCGCCGCCGCGTCTCGGAAATTCTTTCCGCCGATCCAACCATCCAGGTGGTCGGTACGGCCACTAACGGCAAAGAGGCGATTGATCAAGCCATTGCGTTGAAACCGGACGTGATCACCATGGACTACGAGATGCCGATGATGGATGGCATCACGGCTGTTCGGCATATCATGCAGCGCTGCCCCACCCCGGTGTTGATGTTCTCCTCGCTGACTCATGAAGGCGCCCGGGTGACCCTGGATGCGCTGGACGCCGGTGCGGTGGACTTCCTGCCGAAGAATTTCGAAGACATCTCGCGCAACCCCGAGAAGGTCAAGCAGATGCTGTGCGAGAAGGTGCACAGCATTTCGCGCAGTAACCGTCGCAGCCTGTTCAGTGCGCCGGCGCCTGCACCGGTTGCGGCGCCGGCGGCGTCCACTGCGCCCACTTCGTCGTTTGCTCGCCCAGCGCCTGCGCCAGTGGCGCGCCCTGTGGCACCGCCGGTGCGCGCTTCTGCGCCGAGCGCGCATTCGCCAGCGCCCAAGCGCAAGGCCTACAAGCTGGTTGCCATCGGTACATCCACCGGCGGCCCGGTGGCCCTGCAGCGGGTGTTGACCCAGCTGCCGGCCAATTTCCCGGCGCCGATCGTGTTGATCCAGCATATGCCCGCGGCCTTCACCAAGGCCTTCGCCGAGCGCCTGGACAAGCTGTGCCGCATCACCGTCAAGGAAGCCGAGGATGGTGACATCCTGCGTCCTGGCCTGGCACTGCTGGCCCCGGGCGGCAAGCAGATGATGGTTGATGGCCGTGGTGCGATCAAAATCCTGCCGGGTGACGAGCGCCTGAACTACAAGCCGTGTGTGGATATCACCTTCGGTTCGGCGGCAAAGTCCTACGGCGACAAAGTTCTGGCGGTGGTGCTCACCGGCATGGGCGCCGACGGCCGTGAAGGCGCTCGCCTGCTCAAGCAGGGCGGCAGTGCAATCTGGGCCCAGGACGAAGCCAGCTGCGTGATCTATGGCATGCCCATGGCCATCGTCAAAGCGGACCTGGCCGACGCCGTGTATAGCCTGGACGATATCGGCAAGCATCTGGTGGAGGCCTGCCTCTGATGGATGTATTGAGCCTGATTGGCATCATCATGGCGTTTGTCGCAATTATCGGCGGCAACTACCTCGAGGGCGGCCACCTTGGCGCCTTGGCCAACGGCCCGGCTGCGCTGATCGTGATTGGCGGCACCGTGGGCGCTGCGTTGTTGCAGTCGCCCATGAGTTCGTTCAAGCGCGCAATGCAAATCCTGATCTGGATTATTTTCCCGCCGCGCGTTGATCTGCCCGGTGGTATCGACCGCGTGGTCAACTGGAGCCTCACCGCACGCAAGGAAGGCCTGCTGGGCCTGGAAGGCGTGGCCGATGCCGAGCCCGACAGCTACGCGCGCAAGGGCTTGCAGTTGCTGGTGGACGGCGCCGAGCCGGAAGCGATTCGCAGCATCCTGGAGGTGGATTTTCTCACCCAGGAAAGCCGCGACATCAACGCCGCCAAAGTCTTTGAAAGCATGGGCGGCTACGCGCCAACCATCGGTATCATCGGTGCGGTGATGGGCCTGATCCACGTGATGGGCAACCTGGGCGACCCGTCGCAGTTGGGCAGCGGCATTGCCGTGGCGTTTGTCGCCACCATCTATGGCGTGGCGAGTGCCAACCTGGTGTTGTTGCCGGTGGCGAGCAAGCTCAAGTCGGTTGCCATGCGCCAGTCGCGTTACCGCGAGATGCTGCTTGAAGGTCTGTTGTCGATTGCCGAGGGTGAGAACCCGCGCTCCATCGAATTGAAGCTCCAGGGCTTCATGGACTGATGGGAGGTATTGAGTGTGAGCCGTCGCCGTCGCGAGCCTGAAGAACACGTCAACCATGAACGCTGGCTGGTGTCCTACGCGGACTTCATCACCTTGCTGTTCGCGTTTTTCGTGGTGATGTATTCCATCTCGTCGATCAACGAAGGCAAGTACAAAGTCATTTCGCAGGCCCTGATCGGCGTGTTCAATGACACCGACCGTGCCCTGAAACCGATTCCGATTGGTGAAGAGCGGCCCAAGACCGTGACCCCGGCCAAGCCGCTGGTCAACGACAGTGATGAAATCGCCGCCGGCATCGGTGGCACCAGCGACCCGCTGAAAAGCATCGCCGATGACATCAGCGCAGCCTTTGGCGACCTGATCAAATCCAACCAGATGACCGTGCGCGGTAATGAGTTGTGGGTCGAAATCGAGCTGAACTCCAGCCTGCTGTTCGCCAGCGCCGACGCATTGCCGAGCGACCAGGCGTTCACCATCATCGACAAGGTCGCGGCGATCCTCAAACCGTTTGAAAACCCGATTCACGTTGAAGGCTTTACCGACAATTTCCCGATCAGCACTGCGCAGTACCCGACCAACTGGGAGCTGTCGTCGGCCCGGGCGTCGAGCATCGTGCGCATGCTCGCGATGCAGGGCATAAACCCTGGGCGCCTGGCGTCGGTGGGCTATGGTGAATTCCAGCCGGTGGCCAATAACGCCACCGCCGAAGGCCGAGCGCGCAACCGCCGCGTGGTGCTGGTGGTGTCACGCAACCTGGATGTACGCCGCAGCCTGACCGGCACCGGTACCGCCAATGCAACACCGGATGCGGCCTTGAAGCGGGCTGGCACACAAACTGCACCGCCAACCGTTAAGCCGTCGGTTCGTCAGAGCGCCGTCAATTCTCCGTCACCGGCTCAATAACTTTATGCAATGTCTCGGTCGCGCCATCGCCTGCCGGGAGGAACCAACCGAATGAGAGTCTGGGCAGTTGCCAATCAAAAAGGTGGAGTCGGCAAGACGACCACCTCCATCGCCTTAGCCGGCTTGCTGGCCGAGGCGGGCAAGCGTGTCGTCGTGGTCGACCTGGACCCGCATGGCTCGATGACCAGCTATTTCGGCTACGACCCGGATGCGCTGGAGCACAGCTGCTACGACCTGTTCCTGCACAAGGGCAGCGTGCCGAGCGATTTGCCCGGGCAACTGTTGCTGCCCACCAGTAACGACAGCATCTCCCTGCTGCCGTCGAGCACCGCCCTGGCCACCCTAGAGCGCCAGTCGCCGGGGCAGAGCGGTTTGGGCCTGGTGATCGCCAAGACGCTGGCGCAGCTGTGGCAAGACTTCGACTACGCGATCATCGACAGCCCGCCATTGCTCGGTGTGCTGATGGTCAACGCCTTGGCCGCCAGCCAGCAGTTGGTGATCCCGGTACAGACCGAGCACTTGGCGGTCAAAGGCCTGGAACGCATGGTCAGCACCCTGGCGATGATCAACCGATCGCGCAAACAGGCGCTGCCTTTCAGCATCGTGCCGACCTTGTTCGACCGCCGCACCCAGGCCTCCCTCGGCACTTTGCGTGTGTTGCGTGATGCTTACCCGGAGACCATCTGGCAAGGCTACATTCCAGTGGACACGCGCCTGCGTGATGCCAGCCGTGCAGGCCTGACGCCTTCGCAGTTCGACGGCAAAAGCCGTGGCGTGCTGGCCTACCGCGCCTTGCTCAAGCATCTGCTGTCGCAGCAGCTTGTGGCGCAGGTGGCGTGATGAACCGTCCTGTCAAACTCAAGACCCGGCCGCAACTGGCACTGGAATCCTACCTGGATGCCCTGCTGCAGGATGCGACCGAGGAGGAACTGCCGGAACCGATTCTGGTACTTGAACCGGTCGTAGAAGCAGAAAGCACGCTGGATGAATTCCAGCTGGCTGTGCTGGAAGAACAGGCGCGTGATGCCCACGTTGTGGTCGCACCGGTTGTCGCACCGGTAGCTCCGGTAGCTCCAGTAGTTGTGGCGCCCGTGGTGGTCGAGCCGGTGGTGGAAGTCCACCTGCCGCCGAGCATCACGCCGCCGCCGGTGAGCGGTGATGACCGCCCGGCATGGGCCGCCGAGCCGTTCGAATGCCTGCTGTTCGACGTCGCCGGGTTGACCCTGGCGGTGCCGCTGGTGTGCCTGGGTTCGATCTATTCGCTTGAAGGCCAGGAGCTGACACCGCTGTTCGGGCAACCGGAGTGGTTCCTCGGCATCCTGCCCAGCCAGGCCGGTAACCTCAAGGTGCTGGACACCGCGCGCTGGGTGATGCCCGACCGCTACCGCGATGACTTCCGCCAGGGTTTGCAGTACGTGATCTCGGTGCAGGGCTACGAGTGGGGGCTGGCGGTGCATCAAGTCAGTCGCTCATTGCGCCTGGACCCGAACGAAATCAAATGGCGCAGTCACCGAGGCCAGCGGCCTTGGTTGGCGGGCACCGTGATTGAGCACATGTGCGCCTTGCTCGACGTCGCCGAACTGGCCGAGTTGATCGCCAGTGGCGCCGTCAAGGCGATGCCGCAGAACAAACGCAGTTGATTGAACAATAAGGTCCGCATGCAAGTGCGGTCAGCGAAGCACACACGCCGTGTACAACGGCATTTGAAGGGGTCAGGGGTATGAATAAGTCAGCGTCCGCACAAAGTTTGGATGATCCGATCCTGCAATGGGTTACCTTCAAACTGGACAACGAGTCCTATGGCATCAACGTGATGCGCGTGCAAGAAGTGCTGCGCTACACCGAAATTGCGCCGGTACCGGGTGCGCCAAGCTACGTGCTGGGCATCATCAACCTGCGCGGCAACGTGGTAACGGTGATCGACACCCGCCAGCGTTTTGGCCTGGCGCCGACCGAAGTCAACGACAACACCCGTATCGTCATCATTGAAGCCGACAAGCAAGTGGTCGGGATCATGGTCGACAGCGTGGCCGAAGTGGTTTACCTGCGCCAATCGGAAGTGGAAACCGCGCCGAACGTGGGCAACGAGGAATCGGCCAAGTTCATCCAGGGCGTGTGCAACAAGAACGGCGAATTGCTGATTCTGGTTGAGCTGGACAAGATGATGAGCGAAGAAGAGTGGTCGGATCTGGAGAACATCTGATTGTTTCTTGAAGCGGCGGTGATTGTCCTGGCCCTGTTGTGGGCCGGGACGTTGGCTTTCCTGCTGCGCTATATGCGCCAGCAGCGCGAACTGGCCCTGCAACAGGCCGAGCGCGACGGCGTGCGTGACCGGCGCATTCTGGACCTGGTCAGGCGCGTGGATCACTTCCAGCAGAGTGCGGTGAAGGTCGGGGACGAGGTGCACGAACTGCGCGCGATCCTCGGGCCGTTGCCGGACAAGCTGGCGCAGATCGAACAGCGCGACCCGTCGAGCCTGTCATTTGCCCAGGCGGCGAAGCTGGTGGGCATGGGCGCGACCGTGGATGAGCTCACGCAGTCGTGTGGGTTGACCCAGGCTGAGGCGCAGTTGATGAGTAAATTGCACAAGAGCTGACGTAGGTTGCTGCATCTGTCCGACGTTGCTGGCTGACTTTCCTGTGGCCAGCTCCCACCGTTGACCGAGACGTTGCGGGTCGTGTCACAAGTGCCTCGCATAGTCAGGGCACTTTCTCGTCTGTGTGATGACCAATCCTGCACCTGTAGGACGGTTCACTCACAAGGATGAAGAATGTCTTTCCACGCGCTCGTTGGAATAAAAGCGGTTGGTTTGCGGCCGTCTTGCGCTGCTGCCTGCGTCCTCATCTGCGCTTTTGCGCTCAGCGCCTGTACCCCCTTTCAACCGCCGCCCCCAGACTTCTCGCAATGGTACAAATCCGGTGTATCCCTTGACGGCGTAAAAACCGCCATGCGTGCCTGCGGGTACACCAACCTGGACGGTGCGGGAGACCGATCGCCTGTCGATATCAGGCTGACGCGCTTCTACTGCATGAAGGACGCGGGCTTCAACCGCAAAGACAAACTCGACCTGTGCAAGACCGGGCGCATCAGTGAATCACCGGTGTGCGAAGGCCGCCGTTAACGCTTTATCAAAAGGAAACAGGGATGACCACACGCAATGGAGGGTACGGCGCCGCGCTGATACTGGCGGCAGTAGCGTTGGGCGGTTGCGCTTCGTCGATGACCGAGACCGGCGAGCCCGGGGTGAAGATGGGGGACAGCTACGCACAGGTGCTCGCGGTAGTGAGCCGCAACAATACCGTGATCAAGCAGGTCGATGGCCAGGGCTTTCGCGCGGAAGGCTACTCGACGATGTTCAAGGATTGCCGCATCAAGTATTTCATCTTCCAGGGCGCCGATGGTTTGCAGCGCGTGAAGTACGATCCGGCGCCGCTGTTGTCGGTAAACCAGAATTGTCGCCAGCCGTAACGGCCCTTTCTTTCTCCGCGAGTTGAATGCAAATGACCGGTTTGCGTGTTATGCCCGTTGCGTTGCTGGTGCTGCTGACCGGGTGCGGCCAGGTGGCGAACATCCGTTCCCTGTCCACCGGCTATATCCCGCCGCATTCCGGCGAGACCGCCCGCGTGCGGTTGATCACCGATGGCTTGGTGCGCGCAGTGCCGGGGCGTGACTGCCTGGACTGGAATGTGCCGGGCGCCGGGGTGATGGCGTCGACCAAATCCGGCTTCCCCGACCACAATGGCGAAAGCCTTAACATGCCCGGGCCGGTGTATACCTGGAACGGTGCGGTGACCACGGAGCTGGTGGTGCCTGCGAACCAACCGATCGCGCTGCATTACCTGGGGCAATTGCAGTATGCCCGGCAATGCTTCAGCAGCATGACCTTCGTGCCTCGACCTGGCGTGGACTACAGGGTGCAGGCGACCCTTTATGCGGACTGTTCAATCCAGTTGCATGAGCTGTCTGCGGACGGCAAGCAATGGGACGCTGTAGAACCTGTGCCCAAGGGCAAGGTATCGATGTGCAACGCGATGGATAACTTCTAGACAGGCAATAAATTTGCGTCCCCGATGGCTTTTTTCTCTCCGGCAAAGGTCAACATCCTTCAAGTACCTTTAAACCCAGGAGATCCCCCACATGACCACCCACAAGGCACTGCTGATTCTGCACGGCAAGCAAGCCCTCAATGAGGATGTGCGCGCCGCCGTGCAGGCCCGGCGCGAACTGGGCTGGGAGCTGGCGGTGCGAGTCACGTGGGAGGGCGGCGACGCCCAGCGCCTGGTCAATGAGGCGCTGGCTGACGGCTATACCCACCTGATTGCCGGTGGCGGCGACGGCACCCTGCGCGATGTGGCCGAGGCCATGGCGTTGGCCAAGACCGAGGCCAGCCTGGTGCTGATGCCGTTGGGCACCGCCAATGATTTCGCCCGCGCCGCCGGTGTGCCATTGGATCCTGCCCGCGCACTGGCCCTGCTGGATGTGCCGCCAAGGGCCATCGACCTCGGGCAGGCCGGTGGGCAAATATTCCTCAACATGGCCACTGGCGGTTTTGGCAGCCAGGTCACCGCCAACACCTCCGAAGACCTGAAAAAAGTGCTGGGCGGCGCGGCCTACCTGTTCACCGGCCTGACGCGTTTCAGCGAATTGAAGGCCGCTTATGGCGAGTTGGAAGGGCCCGGCTTTCACTGGAAGGGTGACCTGCTCGCCCTTGGTATCGGCAACGGTCGCCAGGCGGGCGGTGGGCATGTGTTGTGCCCTGGCGCGTTGGCCGATGACGGCTTGCTGGACATCAGCATCCTGCCGGCGCCCCAGGAAGTGGTCGGCACGCTGCTCACCCTGATGAGCGATGGTTGGGGACTGGACAATATGTTTGTGCGGGCGCGCTTGCCGTGGGTCGAGATCAAGGTGGCCGAAGGGCTGTACATCAACCTGGATGGTGAGCCCTTGAAAGGTGACGACTTGCGCTTCAGTGCATTGCCCAAAGCCCTGCGCGTTCACTTGCCACTGGCGTCGCCGTTAGTCGTCCAGGCTGATGATCTGCTCGCGAACGGCGAATAACACCAGGCCCGCCACATCGAATATCTGCAGGCGTTTCATGATCTGCGAGCGATGCGCCTCCACGGTCTTGATGCTCAAGCCCAGGCCCTGGGCGATTTCCCGGGTGGATTTACCACGCACGATCAAGCGCAGAATCTCCAGCTGGCGTGCCGTGAGGTTGTGGCTGTCGGCGACGGCGCCGATGGGGCCCTGGCTGCGGATCAGCGCCTGATTGATCACCGTGTGGGCAATGGCGGGGCTCAGGTAGCGCTCGTTGTTGCGCAAGGCCATCAGGGCGTGTTCCAGCTCGTTGGCCGTGGTGTCTTTGAGCAGGTAGCCATGGGCGCCGGACTCCAGCGCGCGCATGATCAACTCCGGATCGGTGTGCATCGACAGGATCAGCACCTTGCTTTTGGGGTAGGTTGCCTTGAGTTGCTGTAACGCGTCCAGGCCACCGGTGTATTTCATCGACAGGTCCAGCAGCACGATATTCGGTTGCAGGGTGCTGAATTTCTCCAGCAACTGCGCGCCATCGCTGGCCTCGCCGACTACGGTATAGCCGGGCATATCCTGGATCAGCGCGCGTACGCCGGCCCGGATCAGTGCGTGGTCATCCACCAGGAGTAAAGTGCAGGTCACTCGAGAACCTTAGGGGAACTGGCCCGATCGAGGGCGCGGGGCGCCCAGGGGAAAAGCGCATCGATCCGTGTTCCTTTGCCTGGCTGGCTGCTGACCTTCAAAGCGCCCCCCAGTTGATCGATCCGCTCGGACATGCCGGCCATGCCTCGTTGGCCTTCCCGGCCCGGGTTGATGGCGGGCGAAAAGCCCCGGCCGTCATCGCAGATCATCAGCGACAGGCCTTCGGGCAGGCGTTGCAGGCGTACCAGCAAATTGTGCGCCTGGGCATGGCGAAGCATATTGGTCACCGCTTCCTGGGTGATGCGAAACGCTGCCACGGCCATTTCTTCCGGGATACCGGTCAGCCGTTGCTGGCATTCCAGGCTCCAATGGATCGGGGTGTTTTCCAGGGTCTTGAGCAAATGCGCGCGCAGGCTCGCCTCTAAACCCAGGCTGGCCAGCTGCCGAGGGTTGAGGATGGCGGACACGTCGCGCACTTTGGCCAGGGTTTCATTCAAGGTGTTGCACAGCACTGTGCATTGGCTCTGCAGGTCGTCCGGCAGGCGGCGCTTGAGCCATTCGCTTTGCAGTTTGGCGGCGGTGAGCAGTTGGCCGATGTCGTCATGCAGTTCGCGGCTGAGGCGGTGACGTTCGTTTTCCTGGACTTGCAGCAGGCGGTCGGCCAATTCCTGTGGCTGGAATTTTATCGACTTGCGCGAGCCCCACTGCTGCAAGCCCACCACCACCAGCGTGGCCAGGTTGAGCAGCAGAATCAGTAACGGCAACGGCGCGGAGCGGCTATAGGCCCACAGGCTGACCAGCAGTGAGCAAAGGCACAGGGCGAGGACCAAGCGACGTGTATTGCTGCGGGACACGGACCTTGCGATGAGTGACTTTAGGCTGGCGTACATAGCGGATGGAGCCAATGAAGGTTCGCTGCGGGAAGACCGGTCACGGCGGCTGACAGGGCTCTATTTGGAATACGGTGCAGAAACGTTTTTTTATACATGATGAAGTTGAGTCACTTCGAGCGGGGCATAGTACCACCACTATTACCGTTGGTCGCCTGGCGCCGCACGCTGGCGGGTTTAATAACCGGCCAGATGCGCCGCGCCTTGGTCCTATAGTTCAAAGGACCCCTAGGTTAAAAACGGATAGTTATATAAATCAAGTTGGCGGGTATCGTTACTGCGTTGATGGCTAATTGATATGTTTTTGCTCGCGCACCTTTATCGACCGCTAAAGGAACGGTCGTTTTTAGATAACTTGGCGACAAATACGACCTGGTCAGCGCTCAAGACGCGTGATGCACACGCTGCTGCGGTTTATTAGCGAAGTCTTTTTGTGGGATCTGCAAGGTTACCGTCGCAATCAGTGTGGTTTGTTCGCTTTTATCCAGGGCCAGTTCGCCGGTGCGGGTGTCGATCAGCTCCAGTTGCCACGCCAGCAGTGTCAGGCAGTCATGCAGGGCATTCAGCGCCTGGTCATGCAACTCCATGGGGCCCGCGGCATTCGCAATCAAGTATTGAATATGCCGGGAGAATTCGCTGATCGCCTGCAGGGCCAGGCCTTCGGCTTTTTCAGCCAGGTTGGCCAGGCTGCTTTTCATGCAGTCGATGGCGTCGCTGTCGTTGCGAATCAGATGAAGGTGGTTCAAGCACTCTTGCGATTTTTCCAAGAGCATTTCGGCTTCGAGCAGAAATTCGGGAAGTGCGGTTTGCCATTCGTTTGCATTGTTCATCATGCAAGTCTCCGCAACATAAGGTCGGGTGGTGAGATGTCGCACCGGGTGAATGGCGTAAAACTACCGCTGAAATATGACTGAGATCTGTAGCCTGGTTCTGAAATTTCAGTAGGACCGTTATTTGAATGATCGCGATAGCTGTAGAACGCCCTCGTCATTCGGGCCGCTTGCACAACTTTGGCTGCCGCCACGTATACGTCTGGAAGACCCGTGGGCCGAGGGCTTGGGATGGCAAACAAAAGCCTGACTCCATTCATGCAATGAGAATGGCGTCACATTAATGGCTATTAGATATCGCGAATATCAGGTTGGGCCTGATTGTGCGTAGGGGAATCCCTTACACAGCGGAACCTCGCGTCGATTTTTAGGTCGCGCAACGTGGGTGTACTGCCGTTTGGAGAGGCGGTTGCAGTAAACCATGATGTCAGTGTGACATCAATGAATTTACATGGCATTTTACAAGGGTCAAGGTCTGGCGCTTGCCGCCGATAACAAGCTTAGTGAACTGCACAATCCCACATCAGGAGCTTTCAATGGCCGGCATTCTCGACACGGTAGATCAACGCACGCAACTGGTGGGTGAGAATCGCCTGGAGATTCTTATGTTTCGCCTGGCGGGACGGCAGCTGTTCGCGATCAACGTGTTTAAGGTGCAGGAAGTCTTGCAGTTGCCCAAGTTGACCCTGATGCCCCAGCGGCATCCATTTGTGTGCGGTGTGGTCAACCTGCGTGGCCAGACCCTGCCGGTGATTGACCTGTCCCAGGCCATCGGCATGCGCCCGCTGGTGCCGGGGCCCAACAGCACGATTATCGTCACCGAGTACAACCGTTCGGTGCAGGCCTTCCTGGTGGGCGGCGTGGACCGCATCGTCAATATGAACTGGGAAGCCATCCTGCCGCCACCGGCCAGCGCCGGGCGCCAGCATTACCTCACGGCCATCAGCAAGGTCGATGACCAGTTGGTGGAAATCATCGACGTGGAAAAAGTCCTCGCTGAAATCGTGCCCTATAACGCCAAAGTCTCTCGTGAAAAACTCGAAGACCCGGTGTTGGAACGCGCCCGTGGCCGTGAAGTGCTGTTGGTGGACGACTCCAATGTGGCCCTCTCGCAACTGCGCGACACCCTGGGGCAACTGGGCGTGAAGATGCATATCGCCAGTGACGGCCTCAAGGCACTGAACATGCTCAAGGCCTGGGCCGACACCGGCCAGGTGATGACCGACAAATTGCTGATGATCTTCACCGACGCTGAAATGCCCGAGATGGACGGCTACCGCCTGACCACTGAAATCCGCAACGACCCGCGCCTGCGTGGGCTTTACGTGGTGTTGCACACCTCGTTGTCGGGCAGCTTCAACGACTCGATGGTGAAGAAGGTCGGTTGCGATAACTTCCTGTCCAAATTCCAGCCGGACAAGCTGGTGGATGTGGTGCGCCAGCGACTGATGCTGGACGTAGTGCCCGCATGACCTTAGGGTGACGCTTTGCCCCTCAGGAATGCAGGCCCATGCTTCGTCTCAGCGCGCTTTACCGTTATCCCTTGAAGTCCGGCAAGGCCGAAACCTTGCAGCATATCGGCCTGGATGAACTCGGGCTGGCCGGTGATCGACGCTGGATGCTGGTGGACGAAGGCAGCGGGCGGTTCCTCACGCAGCGGGCGGTGGCGAAGATGAGCCAGTTGTCGGCGTTGTGGAACAGTGCCGGTGGCCTGACCCTGAGTTCACCTGGTTTTGCGTCGCTGGACGTGGCTCTGCCGAGCAGCGACGCCGAATTGCGCGGCGTGACTATCTGGCGCGACACCTTGCGCGTGCCGGATGCGGGCGCCGCGGCGGCGGCCTGGGTCAGCGACTTTATCGGCAAGCCGACGCGGTTGGTGCAAGTGCCGGTGGAGCGCGCGCGCACCACTCAAGATGGCTACGGCAAGGATGACGACAAAGTTGGATTCGCCGATGGCTTCCCGCTGCTGTTGATCGGTCAGGCCTCCCTGGATGACTTGTCCCAGCGCATTGGCCGCCCCATGGAGATGCTGCGGTTTCGCCCCAACCTGGTGATAGAAGGCAGCGAGGCCTTCGCCGAAGATGGTTGGAAGCGTGTGCGCATTGGCGATGTGGAGTTTCGCGTGGTCAAGTCGTGCTCACGCTGCATCCTCACCACCATTGACCCATCCAGCGGCGAGCGCAGTGCCGACCGCGAACCGTTGACCACGCTCAAGACCTACCGCGAGCAAGACGGCGATGTGATGTTCGGCCAGAACCTGGTCAACGACGGCCTGGGGCACCTGGAAGTGGGTATGCCGGTGACCATTCTCGAGTAATTCATTCGCCCATAAAAAATGCCCGTCTCCTGCGAGATGGGCATTTTTTTGTCCGGGCGAACGCTTAGCCGCGGTATTCGCACAGGTAAGCCGTGTCTACAGCGACCTTCAGATGGAACTTGCTGTTGGCCGGTACATTGAACTGGCTGCCGGCGGCGAAGGTTTCCCAGTCGTTGGCGTCAGGCAGTTTGACGCTCAAGGCGCCGGACACCACGTGCATGATTTCACGCTGGGCGGTGCCGAATTCGTATTCACCCGGGGCCATCACGCCGATGGTCGCCGGACCTTCTGCGGTGCCGAAAGCGATCGACTTGACGGTGCCGTCGAAGTATTCGTTGACTTTGAACATGGGGGAATCCTCGGAAGAAAGGGGCTGGAAAGGTTGGCCAGTATGCCCAAGGCGAGGGGAGCTGCCTAGACCGGCAAAATCAACGGCAGCAGGCGTGCGGTGTTGCGCGCATCTTCCAGCGCCCGATGTTGCTGGCCATGGAACTGCATCCCCGCCAATTGCAGCGCGCCGTTGAGCCCCAGCGGCTTGTCCAGGCGCCGGGCCTTGGCGAAGCGCTGCTTGAGGTTCACATGCGGCGTCTGGGCAAGCGCGCTGGCCAGGCCATGGCGTTGCCATTCAAGCTCAAGCTGTGCCCGATCGTAGTCACCCCAACTGGCCCAGCCTTCCAGGCGTGAGTGATGTTGGCCCAGCCAGCGCTCGAAGAGCGGCCATACCTCAGTAATCGGCGCAGCAGCGTCGATGTTGGCCTGGGTGATGTGAGTGAGCTGGCGGCAGAAAGGCGTCAGCAATGGGCGACGCAGCGGCCGCACAAAGCGCTGGAAGTGATCCAGCTCGCGGCCCTGGCGGTTCACCAGGCTTGCGCCGATCTCGATGACTTCCATCTCCGTCACGGGCCAGCCGCCTTCATCCGTTGTGGCTTCAAGGTCAATAATCAGCCAATGAGGCATCGTGCAGGTTCCCGTACTCGTCCTTTCCTGTTGGGGATAGAGCGTAGCGCGACTGTGTAGTTCCGCGCTGTTTTTTCATGCAACCCGCGCCTTACTCAATCTCCAGCAGAACCTGGCGATTACGCACCTGGTCACCCGCAACCACCTGCATACCTTTGATGACACCGGCGATGCCGGCGGTCAGTGGGTGCTCCATTTTCATGGCTTCCAGCACCAACAGCAGTTGGCCTTTGGTGACGGTCTCACCGACGCTTACGCGTATGTCGACAATCGCGCCGTCCATTGGCGCCTTGACGATGCCGGTACTGGCGTCTGCCTGACGGCTGGCGACTTGTTGAGTGCGGTTAATGACCTTCAAGCCGGGCAGCCAGAGCTGGGTGTCGTCGAGGTGATAGGCGATGCGACGGCGAACGCCGTTGATCATCAGGGTGGCCCAGCGGCCGTCGGTGCTCAGGTGGCTGATGTCGATGCCGTTGGCGTGCAGACGATGGTTCTCCAGCACGCTGACGGCGACATCGCGGACGTCATCGTTGATGTCCAGGCGATAGGTCCAAGGCACACTGGCATTGTTGCGCCATCCCGATAAACCCTGACGGTGGGCATTGGCGTTGGATTGATAAAACAGCGCGGCCGCCAGGGCGACCTGTTCGTTCGTCGCCGGCGGGCGGTTAATTTCATTGAAGTGCTCGGCGATAAAACCGGTGCTGAAATCGCCTGCGATGAAGTCGGGTTGCCTGAGCAGGTCCACCAGCAGTTGCTGATTGGTCGTCAGCCCCAGCAGCACAGTGTCCTCCACCGCTCGCAGCAGTTTGCGTCGGGCTTCTTCGCGAGTGGCCCCATGGGCGATGATTTTGCCCAGCATCGCGTCATAAAACGGGCTGATGCGTTGGCCTTCCAGTACGCCATGGTCAATTCGCACACCGGCGGCGGGTTCCCAACGCAGCACATTGCCGGTTTGCGGCAGAAAGCCCTGGGCGGGGTCCTCGGCGTACAGGCGTACTTCCATCGCATGGCCGGTCAGGGTCACCTCAGCCTGTTTCAAGGGCAGCGGTTCACCGGCAGCGACTTTCAGTTGCCAGTCCACCAGGTCCAGGCCAGTGATCCATTCGGTGACCGGGTGCTCCACTTGCAGGCGGGTGTTCATTTCCAGGAAAAAGAAGCGGCCGTTGCGGTCGAGCAGGAACTCCACGGTGCCGGCCCCCACGTAATTGACGGCGCGCCCGGCCTTCAGCGCCGCTTCACCCATGGCCTGGCGCAGCTGGGGTGTCATCACAGGGCAGGGCGCTTCTTCAATGACTTTCTGATGGCGGCGCTGAATCGAGCAGTCGCGTTCGCCCAAGTAGATGAGGTTGCCATGGCTGTCGCCGAACAGTTGGATTTCAACATGGCGCGGTTCGATCAGGGCGTGTTCGAGGATCAGTTCGTCGCTGCCGAAGGCGTTCAGGGATTCAGAGCGTGCGGTGCGCAGTTGGTCGAGCAGTTGGGTGCTGTCGTGCACCAGGCGCATGCCGCGCCCGCCACCGCCGGCGCTGGCTTTGATCATCAGCGGGTAGCCGATGCGGTTGGCTTCCTGCTGCAAGGTGGCGTCGTCTTGTCGGTGGCCCTGGTAGCCGGCGATGCAGGGGACGCCGGCGTCGAGCATGGCGAGTTTGGACAGACGTTTGCTGCCCATCAGTTCGATGGCCTCAACGCTTGGGCCAATAAAGGTCAGCCCCGCGTCTATGCAGGCGTTGGCGAATTGGGCGTTTTCGGAGAGGAAGCCGTAGCCGGGATGCACGGCGTCGGCGCCGGTTTTGCGGGCAGCCTCAAGGATGGCCGGGATGTTCAGGTAAGACTGATTGACCGGAGCGGGGCCAATATTAACGGCTTCATCAGCCATTTGAACGTGCAGGGCCTGGGTATCGGCGTCACTGTAGACGGCGACTGTGCGGTAACCCAGGGCATGGGCGGTGCGCTGGATACGGCAGGCGATTTCACCGCGGTTGGCGATCAGGATTTTGCTGAATGCGGGCATTGGATTATCCCTTGGCGTATGGGGTATGTGCTCGGGCCTCATCGCGGGCAAGCCCGCTCCCACAGGGGGAATGCGTTGCAAAATGTGGGGGCTGGCTTGCCTGCGAAGGCGTCATTTGCACCACCCCGGTTTACGCTTCTGCACAAAAGCCTGGGTCCCCTCTATTCCTTCTACACCCGTCACCGCCTCGGCAAACCACTGTGCGGCCTGATCCAGTAGCGGTCCGATTGGTTGCTCTGCGCTGGCGAGCAGCAGGGCTTTGGTTCGGCCATTCGCCCCCGGCGCGCACCGCAGCACTTGCCCCAATACATCGTCCAAGCGTTCTGCCAACGCCTGAGGGTCGTTCTCCACAAAATGCACCACCCCCAACCGATGGGCTTCAACCCCGTCAAACCGCGCCGCCGTCAGCGCCAGCCGTCGCGCCTGGGTCAGGCCGATACGTTTGACCACAAAGGGCGCGATCTGCGCCGGCAACAAGCCCAGGCTGGTCTCCGGCAAGCCGAACTGCGCCTGATGGTCGGCAAGCGCAATATCACTGACACAGGCCAGCCCAAACCCACCGCCGAGCACCGCACCTTGCAGTACCACGATCACCACTTGCGGCACCGCTTCCACCTCCTGCAGCAAGGTGCCGAACGCGCGGTTCAGCGCCTGCAACTGCGCCTTGCCGCCTGCGGTGACCATGTCCTTCACATCCGCCCCTGCACAGAAGTGCCCACCCGCACCGCTGATCACCAGCGCACGCACCTGGCTGTCCAATTGCGCCAGTACCGCACGCAGCTCATTAACCATTTCCAGGCTCATGGCATTGCGATTGGCGGGGCGGTTGAGGGTGATGTGCAGCACGCCGTTATGCGGTTCGAGCAGCAGGGTGTTCATGATTTTTTCCCGGGCAGGGTGCCCATCAGTTTGCAGATGATGCCCAGCATGATTTCGTCGGCGCCGCCGCCAATCGACACCAGGCGCACGTCGCGATAGGCGCGGGCTACCGGGTTGTCCCACATAAAGCCCATGCCGCCCCAGTATTGCAGGCAGCTGTCGCTGACTTCGCGGCCCAGGCGCCCGGCCTTGAGCTTGGCCATCGACGCCAGGCGGGTCACGTCCTGGCCTTTGATGTATTGCTCGGTGGCCTGGTAGACGAGCGCGCGCAGGCATTCGATTTCGGTGGCCAATTCGGCCAGGCGAAAATGAATGACCTGGTTATCGATCAGTGCCTTGCCGAAGGTCTGGCGTTCCTTGCAGTAGTCGATGGTGCTGTCGATGCAGTATTCCAGGCCCTTGATCATGTTGGCCGCGCCAAACAGGCGTTCTTCCTGGAACTGCAGCATTTGCATCATGAACCCCGCGCCTTCGTGGCCGATGCGGTTGCGCTGGGGTACGCGCACGCCATCAAAGAACACTTGGGCGGTTTCGGAGCTGTGCATGCCGAGCTTTTCCAGGGGCGGGCTGACGCTGATACCCGGCGTGTTCATGGGCACCATGATCAGCGACTTGTTGATGTGCGGCTTGTCGTCGGAGGTGTTAGCCAGCAAGCAGATAAAGTCGGCGCTGGGCGAGTTGGTGATCCACATTTTGCTGCCGTTGATCACGTAGTCGTCGCCGTCTTTGCGCGCATGGGTTTTCAGCCCGGCCACGTCGGAGCCGGCGCCGGTTTCCGAGACGCCGATGCAGCCCACTTGCTCGCCGCTGATGGCCGGGCGCAGGAATTCGTCGCGCAATTCATCGGAGCCGAAGCGGGCGAGGGCGGGGGTGCACATGTCGGTCTGCACGCCGATGGACATGGGGATGCCGCCGCAACGAATGGTGCCGAATTCTTCGGCAGCAACGATGGAGTAGCTGTAGTCCAGGCCCATGCCACCGAATTTTTCCGGCTTGGAAATACCCAGCAAGCCGAGGTCGCCAGCCTTGCGGAAGATCTCGTGGATGGGGAAACGTCCGGCTTTTTCCCATTCATCCACGTGCGGGTTGATCTCGCGGTCGACGAAGGCGCGGACGGTGCGGCGCAGTTCCTGATGTTCCTGGGTAAAGATCATTGTTCTTGTTCTCCTGTTAGAAACGCGCCACACCGAAGCTGTTGGGCTGCAACTGCCGCACCTCGGCCTCATGGCAGATGTCCAGCACAAACCCCAGCAGGGTGCGGGTATCCCGTGGGTCAATCAGCCCGTCGTCCCACAGGTTGGCGCTGCCATAGAGTGCAGTGGACTGGCTGTCGAGCTTCTGCGCGGTGACCTGTTCCAGCATATCCAGCACCCTGGGGTCGGGCACCAAACCGTCTTTGAGTTGCTTGGCCTCGGTGACGATGCGCAGCACTTTGCCTGCCTGCGCGCCGCCCATAACCGCCGTGCGGCTGTTGGGCCAGGCGAAGATAAACCGTGGGTCCAGGCCTCGGCCGCACATCGCGTAGTTGCCGGCGCCGTAGGAGCCGCCAACCACCACGGTCAGTTTAGGCACGCGGGCATTCGCCACGGCCTGGATCATTTTCGCGCCGTGCTTGATCACGCCTTGTTGCTCCGACTCAGTGCCCACCATGAAACCCGTGGTGTTGTGCAGGAATAGCAGCGGCGTGCGGCTCTGGTCGCACAGCTGGATAAATTGTGCGGCCTTGCTTGCACCCTTGGGCGTGATGGGGCCGTTATTGCCGATCACGCCGACAGCGCGGCCCTGGATGTGCAAATGGCCGCAGACCGTGTGGGCATCGAACTCGCCCTTAAATTCGAGGAAGTTGGAACCGTCCGCCAGGCGCGCGAGGATTTCGCGCACGTCATAGGGTTTTTTCGGGTCGTCAGGGACCAGCCCCAAGAGCTCTTCGATGGGGTGCAGCGGTTCGGTATAAGGCCGTTTTGGTGCAAGCGCCAGGCGATCATCCCATGGCAACAGGCTGACGATTTCGCGCACGATGCGCACGCCATCGGCATCGTTTTCCGCCAGGTATTCGGCGGTGCCGGCGGTTTGCGCGTGCATCTCGGCGCCACCCAGTTCCTCGTCCGTCGCCACTTCGCCGGTCGCCGCTTTGAGCAGCGGCGGGCCGGCAAGGAACAGTTTGGCCTTGCCGCGCACCACCACCACGTAATCCGACAGCCCCGGCTGATACGCGCCGCCCGCCGTGGCCGAGCCGTGCACCACGGTGATCTGCGGCAACCCCATGGCCGACATGCGCGCCTGGTTGGCGAAGCTGCGTGCGCCTTCGACGAAAATCTCGGCCGCATAGTTGAGGTTGGCACCGCCGCTTTCGGCGAGGGTCACCACTGGCAGTTTGTTTTCCATGGCGATCTGTTGCAGGCGCAGGGACTTTTTCAGGCCGGAGGGGGAAATGGTGCCGCCCTTGATCGCGCTGTTATTGGCCACCACCAGCATGCGCACGCCGCTGACGTAGCCGATGCCGGCGATCAAGCCGCCGCCGGCCGCGCTGCCGTCTTTGTCGTCGTGGAGTTTGTAACCGGCCAGGCTGGCCAATTCCAGGAACGGCGCGCCGGGGTCCAGCAGCAGGTTGAGCCGTTCGCGGGGCAGCAGTTGGCCGCGTTTGTCGAACTTGGGCTTGGCTTCCTGCGCCTTGCTCAGCAGGTTGTGTTCCAGTTGGCGCAATTGCGCGATGGCCGCCAACATGGCTTCGCGGTTTTGCGCGAACTGTGGGCTGTGGCTGTCGATCTGCGTTTCAATGAGCGGCATAGGTTATTGCTCCGCCTTGAGCACATCCGGCAGGTAGGCGCGGTGGAAACCATTGAAGGGTTCGTTCGGTGGTTGCGCCTTGGGCAGCGGCCAGGCCCGGCTGCCCAGGCTGGCGGCGCCATCGATGCGCAGGGTGCTGCCGCTGATGAACGCCGCGGCGGGACTGAGCAGAAACACAATGGCCGCGCTGACTTCCGATTCGGTGCCGATACGCTTGAGCGGCACGTGTTCGCGCAGGGTCGGGATCACCGCCTTGAACGCGCCGTCGTAGGTGTCCATGCCGCTGGAGGCAATCCAACCCGGCGCCACGGCGTTGACCCGCACGCCGGCATAGCCCCATTCAAAGGCGGCGGTCTTGGTGAAGTTGTCCATGCCCGACCGCGCCGCGCCGGAGTGACCCATGCCGGGCATGCCGCCCCACATGTCGGCGAGCATGTTGACGATCGATCCACCGTGCTTGCTCATGGACTGGTTGAACACTTCCCGCGCCATCAGGAAACCGCCGACCAGGTTGGTGCGCAGTACGGTTTCAAAGCCCTTTTGGTTGATCGAGGCCAGTGGCGACGGGTATTGACCGCCGGCGTTATTCATCAGGCCATGGATCGGGCCATGGTCATCAATGAGCTGCGTCACCAGCGCTTTCACCGCGTCTTCCTCGCGAATATCGCAAGCTTGCCAATGGGCGGTGCCGCCGTCTTCGGCAATTTCGGCCGCCACCTTCGAAAGCTTTTCCGGCTTGCGTCCCACCAGGATGACCCGGGCGCCAAGGGCGGCGAGTTCATGGGCGGTGCAGCGGCCGATGCCGCTGCCGCCGCCGGTAACAATTATGGTTTGCCCCTGGAACAGGTCGGCTTTGAAGATCGAATCGAAGGCCACGGCGACAGTCCTTTAGGTAAGTTGATCGGCGATGTGTTGCGGCACGGCAACGGGGATTTCCAGCAGTTGCTGGGCGAAGGCTTTGCCTTGGGGGTCGATGCGCAGGCTGGCGATGCCGCCACCGCCCAAGGCGTTTTCCAGCAGGAAATTCAGGCTGTGGCTGCCGGGCAAGTACCAGCGTTCGACGCGGCCGTGCAGCGGGTCGAGCACGTGGTTCATCCAGTCGACGATCACTTCCGGGGTCAACGCTTCGGCGATCCACGGCAGGTAGTCGGGGTGGCGGGCGATGACGCCGATATTGCTGTGGTTGCCCTTGTCACCGGAGCGCGCCACGGCGAGTTTCACCAGCGGCACGCTGGCATCCGCACGGCCTTGGGGCTTGGGCGGCTCGACGGCAGCGGTCGGTGGGAGCAGGTGGGCAGTCACGGGCAGCTCAATGGCATGGCGCTGGCCCTGGAACTCAATCACCGGCTCACAGGATGATTTATCGATAAGGAATGAAAACAGCCGAATCAGCGGGTACACCGTTGGTCGCCCACCGACGATCCCGGTCAACCCCGGCGCCATGCCGGTGGCTGCCTGGGCAATCTCGCGGGCGAACAGCACCAGCGCCTGTTTGCTCGGGTGCCGCACCGCCAGTTTCACCACCACTTCGCGGCAGTCGTGACGCTGGGCATGGGCGCCGTAGGTGGCTTCGCTGCCGAGCAATTCGATGTTGACCTCGGTGTAGGGCGCCCAGCCACGTTGGCTGAACAGTGCCGACGTTTTATTGATGATTGCCTGGCTGACCCGCTCGGCCTTGGCCACTGCGTCGATCCCGGCGATCAGGCAACTGGCGGTGCAGCGGAACCCGTCGGGGTAGGTGGCGCTGACCTTGTATTGGTCGGTAGGTGGCAAGCCCTTGGCGCCGTGCAGGCGTACTTGGTGTTTGCCTTGCTGTTGCAGTTTCACCTGGCTGAAATCGCAGATCACATCAGGCAGCAGGTAGGCGCGCGGGTCGCCTATTTCATACAACAGCTGTTCGGCCACGCTGAGTTCGCTGATCAGCCCGCCGCTGCCGTCGACCTTATTGACGGTGAATTGGCCATCGGCGCTGACCTCAATGATCGGAAAACCGATCTGCTCGTAGTCCGGCACGTCGCGCCAGTCGGTGAAGTTGCCGCCGGTGCACTGCGCGCCGCATTCGATGATGTGCCCCGCCAGTGCAGCCTGTGCCAGGCGGTCATAGTCCTGCCATGACCAGTTGAATTCATGCACCAGCGCCGCGCTGACCACGGCGCTGTCGACCACGCGGCCGGTGATGACGATATCGGCGCCCAGCTCCAGGGCTTTGGCAATGCCTGGCGCACCGAGGTAGGCGTTGGCGGAAACGCACATCGGCGGCAGCGGCGCGCCGTTGAACATATCGGTAATGCCCGGCAGTTGTTTCAGTCTGGGTTGCAAATCGTCGCCCAGCAGGACGGCGATTTTCAGCGCAATGTTGGCCTTGTCACAGGCTGCTTGCAGTGCGGCGGCGCAAGCCTGGGGGTTTATGCCGCCGGCATTACTGATCACGCGGATGCCCTGGCGCTGGAGATCGCCCAGCAGCGGCGTGAGCACCTCGACGAAATCGGTGGCGTAGCCGGCCTGGGGATCTTTCATTCGTGCGCCGGCAAGGATCGACATCGTGACTTCCGCCAAGTAGTCGAAGACCAGGTAATCCAGCGTGCCGCCGTGCACCAACTGGGCGGCGGCGGTGCAGGTATCGCCCCAGAAGGCGCTGGCACAGCCGATACGAACCGTCTTGCTCATGAGAAATCCTTCCTCGAATGGCTGGCGTCGAGACTACCAAGCAAGCGCTTGGTTTGTAAACTCCGCTCACAAGTTTTGCCCAAGCGCTTGCTTGGGTGGCGGCCACGGCCTAAATTGCCGCCCAAGACGTCAGTAGAAATGAAGGAGAGCAGCATGGATGAGCAAAAAGCCCTGCGGGTGATGCGCACCATGGTCGACGGCGGTCATTTGACCGACCCTGACAGTGCACGGGGCAAGTTGCTGCAAACCGCGGCTCACCTGTTTCGCAACAAGGGCTTTGAGCGCACCACGGTGCGTGACCTGGCCAGTGCGGTGGGCATTCAGTCCGGCAGCATCTTTCATCATTTCAAGAGCAAGGACGAGATCCTGCGGGCGGTAATGGAGGAAACCATCCATTACAACACCGCGATGATGCGCGCCTCGCTTGAGGAAGCGAGCACGGTGCGTGAACGTGTTTTGGCGCTGATTCGCTGCGAATTGCAGTCAATCATGGGCGGCAGCGGCGAAGCCATGGCAGTGCTGGTCTACGAATGGCGTTCGCTGTCGGCCGACGGCCAGGCCCAGGTGCTGGCGCTACGTGATGTGTACGAAGAGATATGGCTGCAGGTGCTGGGCGAGGCCAAGGCCGCCGGTTACATCAAGGGCGATGTGTTTATCGCCCGGCGCTTTCTGACCGGCGCCTTGTCCTGGACCACCACGTGGTTCCGCGCCGAAGGCAGCCTCACACTCGAGCAACTGGCCGAAGAAGCGCTGTTGATGGTTCTGAAGGCCGATTGAGGCGCAAGCTATTAATTTTTCGGTGGAAAGTTGTCTCACCTGACAAAAACGCCTAGCTTATTGCCATCAACGTGTTGAACGGTGCGTGCCTCAATGTTTTCGCCATGGCGGCTGGCTGCAGGACTAACTCTATGGGCATTGGGCACCGCGTGGTGGGTGCCGGCTTCGGCTGGGCAATTGGTGAGGATTGGCGCCGCGCATTTTCCGCCCTATACGGTACGGCCTGAGCAAGGTGCCGACACCGGTCTGCTGCCGCAACTGGTGGAAGCCCTGAACGCCTCACAAACCGACTACCAGTTTGTGCTGGTGCCTACGTCCATCCCACGGCGCTTCCGAGATTTCGAACAAGGCCGGGTCGACATGGCGATCTTTGAAAACCCCAGCTGGGGCTGGCAGGACATTCCCCATACCAGCGTCGACATGGGCCTGGAAGATGCGGAAATCTTCGTCGCCGAGCGTCAGCCAGGTCGCGACCAAAGCTATTTCGCCGACCTCGCCGGCAAGCGGCTGGCGGTGTTCAGCGGTTATCACTACGCCTTCGCCAACTTCAACCCCGACCCCAAGTACATGGCCGAACACTTCAACGCCACGTTGACCTATTCCCATGACAGCAACCTGCTGATGGTTGCGCGCGGGCGGGCCGATATTGCGCTGGTCACACGCTCGTATTTGAGTGATTTCATGGTGCGCAATGCAGACATGGCCGGGCAGTTCCTGGTCTCGGAGCGCATCGACCAGGTGTATCACCACTATGCGTTAGTGCGGCCGAAGGCGCCGATTACCGGCGCGGCGTTTGCCGGGCTGCTCAAGCGGCTGCGCGACAGTGGGGAGATGTTGAAGATCTTCGAGCCGTATCGTATTGAAGTAACCGCGGTGCGCTGAAGTCAGCACAGAGATCAAACGGTGGAATGGCACCGTTTTCAAATCCGCCGTGCAAACGTATCGCTGTGGCTGCCCGACACCTTGCGGCAATGCACCAGCGCATCACGAATCATGAAGTTCACCAAGGTTGGCGATACGCCCAGTTCCTTGGCGATATCCTTTTGCGGCACGCCGTGCAGCCGGTACATCTCGAACGCGTAGCGGGTGCGCTGTGGCAGCTCCGTCAGGGCGCAAGCGATGTTTTCCAGTGTATTGAAGTTGATGTGGGAGGTTTCCGGTGAAGCGCCGTGAATCACCACATTCAAGCCTTCCTCTTCCGTCCCCGAGTATTTGAGCTCCAGGGCCTGCTTACGGTAGTGGTCAATTGCCAGGTTACGCACGATCTGGAACAGATAGCTCAATTGCGCCTTGAACGATGAGGTGATCGTCGGCGCCGATTGCAGGCGGAAGTAGGCGTCTTGCACAACGTCTTCGGCACGCGAGCGGCAGCCGGTAATACGTGCAGCGATCTTCACCAGAATCAGTCGATTGTCGACAAACGCCTGCAGAAGGGGTGAGTCGCACCTGCCTGTGGATACTTGTTCCGTCATGGAAATCACCTTGTCGCAAAAGAGGTAGGGGAGGGCGTCCGTGCTGGGGCCTCCTGCACATCGTGCAACAAATTATTCTTAATGATAATGATTGTCAAATGAGAAGACGAACTAATCTTGCGCGGTTCTTGAAGGTGTGAACCCCGTCTCGCTCCTCCCCACCGACTAATTATTTGCCCGCTCCGTCCGTTCTCATGGGTGACAGGTCCGTTAACAAACGGCCAAGGATCAGCGCCCGCAGGAGGACGACATGGGTTTCTATCGTGCATACAGCGTGTTCAAGTCTGGAGCCCTCATTCGATGAGTGTCTCGACTCGACTGCGCCTGTTTTGCCTGCCTTATTCGGGGGCCAGTGCCATGGTGTATGCGCGTTGGCGCCGGGCGTTGCCTGATTGGTTGCAGGTGTGCCCGCTGGAGTTGCCAGGGCGCGGCATGCGCATGGATGAGCCGTTGCAGCGCGACATCAAAGCCCTGGCTGCGCAGCTGGCCGATGAAATCAGTCGTGACCTGAATGCCCCGTATGCCTTGTTCGGCCACAGCCTTGGCGGCCTGTTGGCGTTCGAGCTGGCCCACGCCCTGCGTGAACGTGGCGTGCCCGCACCGCTCGCGTTGTTTGCCTCCGGCACCGCCGGCCCGGCACGCCGTGATGTCAGCGAGTACGCCATCGAAAAGTCGGATGAGCAACTGATTGCCCGCCTGCGCGAATTGCAGGGCACCGCCGAAGAAGCCCTGGCCAACCCCGAGCTGATGCAATTGATGCTGCCGATCCTGCGCGCCGACTTCCTGTTGTGCGGCAGCTTCACCTACGGCCAGCGCGCGCCGCTGGGCATGCCGATCCATGTGTTCGGCGGCAAGCAAGACAGCGTGCGCGTCGACCAGTTGCTCGACTGGCAGGCAGACGCCGCCAGCGGCTTTTCCCTCGACATGTTCGACGGCCACCACTTCTTTCTCGTGCAGCACGAAAGCGCCGTGCTGCGTTGCCTGCGGCGCTACGCCGAGGAACACCTGGCCCGCTGGCGCAATGGCGCGGCGCGGCCGCGGGCTGCCAGCTGAAAGCACCCTATTTCCCGATTTCCCGTAAGCCGATTTCAGGCAGGAACCCCATGATGGACGCCTTCGAACTTCCACGCACATTGGTCCAGTCCCTTCAACGCCGCGCCGCGCAGACCCCGGACCAAGTGGCCCTGCGCTTTCTTGCCGAGTCGGCCGAGCACAACGTTGTGCTCAGCTACCGCGACCTGGACCAACGCGCCCGCACCATCGCCGCCGCCTTGCAGGCCAACGCGGCGTTGGGTGATCGCGCGGTGCTGTTGTTCCCCAGCGGCCCGGACTACGTGGCGGCGTTTTTTGGTTGCCTGTATGCCGGGGTGATTGCGGTGCCGGCCTATCCGCCGGAGTCCACGCGTCGCCATCACCAGGAGCGCTTGCTGTCGATCATCGCCGATGCTGAGCCACGCCTGCTGCTGACCATCGCCAGCCTGGGCGATGGCCTGGCGCAGATCGAGAACGCGCCGCCGGTGCTGAGCGTCGATACCCTGGACACCCTGATTGCCGATCGCTGGATCGAACCCGAGCTGCACGCCGACCACATCGCCTTCCTGCAATACACGTCGGGCTCCACCGCGCTGCCCAAGGGCGTACAAGTCAGCCACGGCAACCTGGTGGCCAACGAAGTGCTGATCCGTCGCGGTTTCGGCATCGACCTCAACCCGGATGACGTGATCGTCAGCTGGCTGCCGCTGTACCACGACATGGGCCTGATCGGCGGCTTGTTGCAACCTATTTTCAGCGGCGTGCCGTGTGTGTTGATGTCGCCGGCGTACTTCCTCGGTCGGCCGTTGCGCTGGCTGGAGGCAATCAGCGAATACGGCGGCACCATCAGCGGCGGTCCGGATTTCGCCTATCGCCTGTGCAGTGAGCGGGTCAGCGAATCTGCCCTGCAACGTTTGGACCTGAGCGCATGGCGCGTAGCGTATTCGGGTTCCGAACCGATCCGCCTCGACACCCTGGAACGCTTCGCCGAGAAGTTTGCGGCCTGCGGTTTCACTCCGAACAACTTCTTCGCCTCCTACGGGCTGGCCGAGGCGACCCTGTTTGTCGCTGGCGGCTCCCGTGGCCGTGGCATCCCGGCCTTGCGCCTGGACGAACAGGCCCTCGCCGCCAACCGCGCCGAGCCTGGGCAGGGCAGTGCAATCATGAGCTGCGGCACCAGCCAGCCGGAACACGCAGTGCTGATCGCCGATCCCCATACGCTGAGTGAACTGTCCGATAACACGGTCGGCGAGCTGTGGGCCACCGGCCCGAGCATCGCCCATGGCTACTGGCGCAACCCCGAAGCCACCGCCAAGACATTCGTGCAACACGCTGGCCGCACCTGGCTGCGCACCGGTGACCTGGGTTTTATTCGCGACGGTGAGGTGTACATCACCGGCCGCCTGAAAGACCTGCTGATCGTGCGCGGGCACAACCTGTACCCCCAGGACATCGAACAGACCATCGAGCGCGAAGTGGAAGTGGTGCGCAAGGGCCGCGTCGCCGCGTTTGCGGTAAATGACCAGGGCCTGGAAGGCATCGGCATTGCTGCAGAAATCAGCCGCAGCGTGCAGAAAATCCTGCCGCCCGAAGCACTGATCAAGGCGATCCGCCAAGCGGTGGCCGAGGCTTATCAACAAGCCCCGAGCGTGGTGGTGTTGCTCAACCCTGGCGCCTTGCCGAAGACGTCCAGCGGCAAGGTGCAGCGTTCGGCGTGTGCCATTCGTCACGCCGATGGCAGCCTCGACAGCTACGCGCAGTTTCCGGGCCTGCACATGCAGGCGAGTGACGCGGCGTTGGAATCCGCACTGCAAAACCGGATCGCGGCGATCTGGTGCGAGCAGTTGCACGTCGCAACTGTGACGGGCGATGATCATTTCTTCCTGCTTGGCGGCAACTCCATCACCGCCACCCAAGTAGTTGCGCGCCTGCGCGAAACCCTGGGGCTGGAGCTGAACCTGCGCATGCTGTTCGAAGCGCCGACCCTGGCGACCTTTGCCGCGAATGTCGCGCAATTGCAGCAAGACGGCGGCGTCGCCCAAGGTGCGATCAATGCCCTGTCACGCCGCGAAGCCCTGCCGCAATCGCTGGCGCAAAACCGCCTGTGGATCACCTGGCAACTCGACCCGCAGAGCAGCGCCTACACCATTCCCGGCGCCCTGCGTTTACGCGGAGCCTTGGACGAAGACGCCGTGCGCGCCAGCTTCGAGCAATTGATTCAGCGCCACGAAGCCTTGCGTACACGCTTCTATGAACACGATGGCCAAGCCTTCCAGCGTGTGGATGCAAATGTAGCGTTCGACCTGCACGTCATTGACCTCGGCGACGTGCCCGCCGCCGAACGTGAAGCCCGTGCGCAACAGCTCCGCGAAGACGCCGCGTGCACCTCGTTCGACCTGGAAAAGGGCCCGCTGCTGCGGGTGACCCTCGTGCGCCTGGACGATGAGGACCACCAACTGTTGGTGACGCTGCACCACATCATCGCCGACGGTTGGTCGCTGAATATCCTGATCGACGAATTCTCGCGCCTGTACGCCGCCGCGATTCAAGGCCAAACCCTGGCGTTGCCGCCACTGGCCCTGCACTACGCTGACTACGGCAGTTGGCAGCGCCAATGGCTGGCCGAGGGTGAAGGCCAGCGCCAACTGGCGTATTGGCAAGCGCAACTGGGCGAGGAGCATCCGACCCTGAGCCTGGCCACCGATCATCCACGGTCGGCGCAGCAGCGTCATAGCGCCTCGCGCCACAGCGTGCGCCTGGAGGCAAGCCTCAGCGCAGCGATTCGCCAGACCGCCCAAGCCAATGAATCCACCCCGTTCATGCTGTTGCTGGCGGCGTTCCAAAGTTTGCTCTATCGCTACAGCGGTCAGCGCGATATCCGCATCGGTGTGCCGAGTGCCAACCGTCCGCGCCAGGAAACTCAGGGCCTGATCGGCTTTTTCATCAACACCTTGGTACTGCGCGCCGAGCTGGACGGGCGCCTGCCGTTCAACCAACTGTTGGCGGCAACACGCCAGGCCGCTTTGGGGGCCCAGGCCCATCAGGACCTGCCGTTCGAACAGCTCCTGGAAGCCTTCCCGCAAGCCCGTGAACAAGGCTTGTTCCAGGTCATGTTCAACCACCAGCAGCGTGACCTGAGTGCCTTGCGCCGCCTGCCGGGCATGCTCGCCGATGAATTGCCGTGGCACAGCCGCGAAGCCAAGTTCGACCTGCAACTGCACAGTGAAGAAGACCGTAATGGGCGGTTGAGCCTGTCATTCGACTACGCCGACGAGCTGTTCGAGCCCCACACGATCCAAAGCCTCGCCGAGCACTTCATCAACCTGCTGCAAGCCGTGTGCGAACAACCCGAGCAGGCCATCGGCGACCTGATGCTGATGCAAAAAGACCAAGCGCTGCTGTGGAGTGAAGCCCCGTGCACCCCGGCACAACGCTGGTTACCCGAATTGCTCGACCGCCAGGCCTCGGATAACACCGCGTTGGTTTGGCAGGGCGCCAGCCTGTCCTTCGCCCAACTGCACACCCAGGCTAACCGCCTGGCCCACTACCTGCGTGACAAAGGCGTCGGCCCGGATGTGTGCGTGGCCATCGCCGCCGAGCGTTCACCGCAACTGCTGATCGGCCTGCTTGCAATCATCAAGGCCGGTGGCGCCTATGTGCCACTGGACCCGGATTACCCCGCTGACCGCCTGGCCTACATGCTCCAGGACAGTGGCGTGCATCTGCTGCTGACCCAAACCTCACTGCTGGCGCTACTGCCAGCGACCGAGGGCGTGAGCGTGATCGCCATGGACAGCCTGCACCTCGACAGCTGGCCCACCCAGGCACCGGGCCTGCCCCTCAATGGCGACAACCTCGCCTACGTGATTTATACCTCCGGTTCGACCGGCCAACCCAAAGGTGTGGGCAACACCCATGCAGCCCTGGCTGAACGCTTGCAGTGGATGCAGGCCACCTATCAACTGAACGACACCGATGTGCTGCTGCAAAAGGCGCCGATCAGTTTCGACGTGTCGGTGTGGGAATGCTTCTGGCCGCTGATTGCCGGTTGCCGTCTGGTGCTGGCGGGGCCAGGCGAGCATCGCGATCCGCACCGCATCGCGCAGCTGGTGCAAGCGCATGGCGTGACCACGCTGCACTTCGTGCCGCCGCTGTTGCAGCTGTTTATCGATGAACCATTGGTGGCCGAGTGCACCAGCCTGCGTCGGGTGTTCTCCGGCGGCGAAGCCTTGCCCGCCGAGTTGCGTAATCGCGTATTGGCGACGTTGCCGGCGGTGCAACTGCACAACCGCTATGGCCCGACTGAAACCGCGATCAACGTCACCCACTGGCATTGCCGCACGGAAGATGGCGAGCGTTCGCCGATTGGCCGGCCGCTGGGCAATGTGATCTGCCGCGTGCTGGACGAGCAGCTCAACCCGTTACCGGCCGGTGTGCCCGGCGAACTGTGCATTGGCGGCATTGGCCTGGCGCGCGGTTATCTTGGCCGTGCCGGGCTCACCGCAGAGCGTTTTGTTGCCGACCCATTGGGCGAGGCGGGCGCACGCCTGTATCGCACCGGTGACCGTGTGCGCTGGAGCGCCGATGGCATGCTCGAATACCTCGGTCGCCTGGATCAGCAGGTCAAGTTGCGTGGTTTCCGTGTTGAACCGCAAGAAATCGAAGCCCGTATGTTGGCGCTGGACGGCATCGCCCAAGCGGTGGTGCTGGTGCGTGACGCACAGTTGATCGGCTATTACACCGCCCATGCCGAGTTGGGCGAGCCGGCCGTAAAAACGGCCCTCGCGGCTGAGCTGCCGGAGTACATGGTGCCTGCGCTGTTGATGCGCCTGGACGCCATGCCTTTGAGCCCCAGCGGCAAACTCGACCGCCGCGCGTTGCCCGAGCCGGTGTGGCAGACCCGCGAACACGTTGAGCCGCAAACCCCGTTGCAGCAGCAGATTGCAGCCATATGGCGCGAAGTGCTTGGCTTGCCACGTATCGGGCTGCACGACGACTTCTTCGCCCTCGGCGGCCACTCGTTGCTGGCCACGCAAATCATCTCCCGCACCCGCCAGGCCTGCGACGTCGAGTTGCCGTTGCGCACCTTGTTCGAAGCCAGTGAGCTGGGCGCATTTGCCGAGCAAGTCGGCCTTATCCAGGCCTCGGGTCAGCGCAACCAGCAAACCGCCATCGCCAAGGTCGACCGCCGCCAGCCTGTGCCGCTGTCCTATTCCCAGCAGCGTATGTGGTTCCTCTGGCAGATGGAGCCGGATAGCCCGGCCTACAACGTCGGCGGCATGGCCCGCCTGTGTGGCGTGCTCGATGTGGGGCGTTTTGAGGCGGCGTTGCAAGCGCTGATCATGCGCCACGAAACCCTGCGCACCACTTTTCCGAGCATCGACGGGGTGGCTTATCAGAAGGTCGCGCCGCAAACCGGCTTGCGCATGGACTGGCAGGATCTTTCGGCGCTGCATGACACCGAGCGCCAGCAGCGTCTGCAACATCTGGCCGATCAGGAAGCCCACACGCCATTCAACCTGGAAACCGGGCCGCTGCTGCGCGCATGCCTGGTCAAAGCCGGGGAGCAAGAGCACTACCTGGTGCTGACCCTGCACCACATCGTCACCGAAGGCTGGGCCATGGACATCTTTGCCCGTGAACTCAGCGCGTTGTACGAAGCCTTTATCGACGAGCGCGACTCACCACTGGCGCCGCTGCCGGTGCAATACCTCGACTACAGCGTGTGGCAGCGCCAGTGGCTGGAGTCGGGTGAGCGCCAGCGTCAACTCGACTACTGGACCGCACAACTGGGTCACGAGCATCCATTGCTCGAACTGCCCGGCGACCGCCCACGGCCACCGGTGCAAAGCCATCAGGGCGAGTTGTACCGCTTCGACCTGAGCGACGATCTGGCCGCTCGCGTGCGTGCCTTTAATGCCGAGCGTGGCCTGACCCTGTTCATGACCATGACCGCCACCTTGGCGGTGTTGCTCTACCGCTACAGCGGCCAGACCGACCTGCGCATCGGTGCGCCCGTGGCCAACCGCATTCGGCCGGAAAGCGAAGGGTTGATCGGTGCGTTCCTCAACACCCAAGTGCTGCGTTGCCAGCTCAATGGGCAGATGCAGGTTGGCGAGTTGTTCGAGCACGTGCGCCACACCGTGATCGAAGGCCAGTCCCATCAGGACCTGCCGTTCGACCATCTGGTGGAAGCCCTGCAACCTCCGCGCAGCGCGGCGTACAACCCACTGTTCCAGGTGATGTGCAACGTGCAGCGCTGGGAGTTCCAGCAAAGCCGCCAACTGGCCGGCATGACCGTCGAGTACCTGGCCAACGATGCGCGTGCGACCAAGTTCGACCTCAACCTGGAAGTCACCGACCTCGACCATCGCCTGGGTTGCTGCCTGACCTACAGCACCGACCTGTTCGACGAACCGCGCATTGCGCGCATGGCTGAACATTGGCGCAACCTCCTGGAGGCGTTGATCGCAAGCCCCGAACAGCGCCTCAGCGAACTGCCGTTGCTGACTGCCGTCGAGCAGCGCGCATTGCACGACAGCCTGGGCGTCGAGCCCGGCGTGCATCGCCTCGACCAGTGCCTGCATTCACTGTTCAGCCAACAGGCAGCAGCCCGTCCCGATGCCGCTGCCTTGACCTTCGCCGGGGAAACCCTCAGTTACCGCGAACTGGACACCCGCGCCAATCGCCTCGCGTGGATGCTGCGCGAGCGTGGCGTCGGCCCGCAGGTGCGCGTGGGCCTGGCGCTGCCGCGCTCCCTGGAAATGGTCATCGGCCTGTTGGCGATCCTCAAGGCGGGCGGTGCCTATGTGCCGCTGGACCCGGAATACCCGCTGGACCGCCTGCACTACATGATCGAAGACAGCGGCATCGGCCTGCTGCTCAGTGATGCGGCCATGTTCGAGGCCCTCGGCGAATTGCCGGCGACCGTGGCTTGCTGGTGCCTGGAAGATGACCTGCCGGTGCTGGCCAATTATCCGGCCGACGCGCTGCCGTTTATCAGCCTGGCGCAACACCAGGCGTACCTGATCTACACCTCCGGCTCCACCGGCAAGCCCAAAGGCGTGGTGGTCTCCCACGGTGAAATCGCCATGCATTGCCAGGCCGTGATCGAGCGCTTCGGCATGCGCCCGGACGACTGCGAGCTGCACTTCTATTCGATCAATTTCGACGCCGCCACCGAACGTTTGCTGGTGCCGTTGCTCAGCGGTGCGCAGGTGGTGTTGCGCGCCCAGGGCCAGTGGGATGCCGAAGAAATTTGCGCGCTGATCCGCACCCATCGCATTAATGTGCTTGGTTTTACCCCGAGCTACGGCAGCCAGTTGGCGCAATGGCTGGCCACCCAGCACCAGACGTTGCCGGTGCGCATGTGCATCACCGGTGGCGAAGCGCTGACCGGCGAGCACTTGCAGCGTATCCGCGCAGCCTTCCAGCCGGAGGTGTTTTTCAACGCCTATGGCCCGACCGAAACCGTGGTGATGCCGCTGGCCAGTCTGGCGCCGGAGTGCCTGGAGGAGGGCGCTGCCAGCGTGCCCATCGGCAGCATCATCGGCGCCCGCGTGGCCTGCATTCTCGACGCCGACCTGGCCCTGGTACCGCAAGGTGCGACCGGCGAGTTGTATGTCGGCGGAGCCGGTTTGGCCCAAGGCTATCACGAGCGTGCGGGCATGACGGCCGAGCGTTTTGTCGCCGACCCGTTTAGTGGGAATGGCGGCCGTCTGTACCGCACCGGCGACCTGGTGCGCCAACGCGCCGACGGCCTGGTGGAATACCTGGGCCGGATCGACCATCAAGTGAAAATTCGCGGTTTCCGCATCGAGCTGGGCGAAATCGAAACCCGTCTGCTGGAACACGCAGCCGTGCGCGAAGCGGTGGTGCTGGCGCTGGATTCGCCCAGTGGCAAGCAGTTGGTGGCCTATTTGGTCAGCGATGCAGGCCACGGCACATTGCGTGAAGGGCTGAAGGCGCACCTCAAGGCGCAACTGCCGGACTACATGGTGCCCGCGCACCTGATCGTGTTGGACAGCATGCCGCTGACCGCCAACGGCAAGCTCGACCGCCGCGCCTTGCCGCAACCGGACCCCGAAGCCAACCGCCAACAGTACGTCGCGCCGCGCAACGAGCGCGAGCAAACCCTGGTGGCAATCTGGTGCGCCGTGCTGAACGTGCAGCAAGTCGGCTTGCACGATAACTTCTTTGAGCTGGGCGGCGACTCGATCCTGTCGATCCAGGTCGTCAGCCGTGCGCGACAGGCCGGGATTCATTTCAGCCCTCGCGACCTGTTCCAGCACCAGACCGTGCAAACCCTGGCGGCCGTTGCGACCCGCTCCGAGCTGGTCACGGCTGAACAAGGTGTGCTCACTGGCAGCTCTGGCCTTACGCCGATCCAGCATTGGTTCTTCGATACCGATGTCCCGAATCGTCAGCACTGGAACCAGGCGTTGGTGCTTAAACCGCTGCAACTGCTGGAGCCCCATCGCCTGGAGCAAGCGTTGCTGGCGGTGCTGGAACATCACGATGCCCTGCGCCTGAGCTTCACCCCGCGCGACGCTCAATGGCATGCCGAGCATCTGGCCGTCCCGCAAGGCGGCGTGCTGATGCAGGCGCAAGTGCGTGATATGCAGCAATGCACCGCGCTGTTCACCGACACCCAACGCAGCCTTGACCTCGAGCACGGCCCGCTGCTGCGCGCTTTGCTGGTGGACGGGCCGCAAGGTCAGCAACGCCTGCTGATCGCGGTCCATCACCTGGTGGTGGACGGCGTGTCGTGGCGCGTGTTGCTTGAGGACCTGCAAACGGTTTACCGCCAACTGAGCACCGGCCAATCCGTCAGCCTGCCCGCCAAGACCAGCGCGTTGCGCGATTGGGCCGCGCGCTTGCAGGCCTATGCGAGCAGCGAATCTTTGCGCGAAGAGCTGAGCGTATGGCAAGGCCAGTTGGCCGGGCCGAACGTGGCCTTGCCGATGGATCGGCCACAGGGTTCGCTGCGTCATCGCGATGCCGACGCCGTCAGCGTGCGCCTGGATGCCGAACACACCCGTCAGTTGTTGCAACAGGCGCCGAGCGCCTACCGCACCCAGGTCAATGACCTGTTGCTGACGGCCCTGGCTCGCGTGCTGTGCCGCTGGAGCGGCCACGATTCGGCCTTGATCCAGCTGGAAGGCCATGGCCGCGAACCCTTGTTCGATGACATCGACCTGACCCGCAGCGTCGGCTGGTTCACCAGCGCTTATCCACTGCGCCTGACGCCGCAAGGCGGGCCGGGAGACTCGATCAAGGCCATCAAGGAGCAACTGCGCGGCGTGCCGCACAAAGGTTTGGGTTATGGCGTGCTGCGCTACCTGGCGGATGACCTGTGCAAGCAGACCCTGGCCGCACTGCCAGGCGCCGACATCACCTTCAACTATCTCGGCCAGTTTGATCAGGGCTTCGGCGCCGATGCGCTGTTCCACCCGCTGGATGAATCGGCGGGCCTGGCCCATGACCCGGATGCCACGTTGCCCAATGCGTTGAGCGTCGACAGCCAAGTCTATGGCGGTGAACTGGTACTGTGCTGGACCTTCAGCCGTGAATGCCACGATCAGCAGACCATTCGCGCATTGGCCGATGCCTACCTCTGCGAATTGCACAGCCTGATCGCACACTGCCTCAACGACGAGGCCGGTGGCCTCACGCCATCCGACTTCCCACTGGCGCAGTTGAACCAATCCCAACTCGACGCCTTACCGGTTCCGGCCAGCGCCATCGAAGACGTGTACCCGCTGACCCCGATGCAGGAAGGCTTGCTGCTGCACACCCTGCTGGAGCCGGGCACCGGCCTCTATTACATGCAGGACCGCTACCGCATCAACAGCGCGCTGGACCCCGAGCGTTTTGCGCAGGCCTGGCAGGCAGTGATCGCGCGGCATGAAGCCTTGCGTGCGTCGTTCTGCTGGAACGTCGGCGAAGACATGCTGCAAGTGATCCATAAACCGGGCAGTACGCCGATTGAATATCTGGACTGGCGCGCTGACCCAGAAAGCGAACAGGAACCGCGTCTGCAAGCCCTGCTCAAGCAGGAGCGCGAAGCCGGTTTTGATCTGCTCAACCAGGCGCCGTTCCACCTGCGCCTGATCCGCGTCGGCGAAGCGCGCTACTGGTTCATGATGAGCAACCACCACATCCTGATCGATGCCTGGTGTCGTTCGCTGCTGATGAATGACTTCTTCGAGATCTACATGGCCCTCGGCGAAGGCCGCGATGCGCAACTGGCCACGCCGCCGCGCTACCGCGACTACATCGCCTGGCTGCAACGCCAGAACCTTGCCGAAGCGCGCCAGTGGTGGCAGCAGAACCTGCGAGGCTTCGAGCGCACTACGCCGATCCCCAGCGACCGGCCGTTCCTGCGTGAGCATGCGGGTCACAGCGGTGGAATGGTGGTGGGCGACTGTTACACGCGCCTCGATGCCCGTGACGGTGCGCAACTGCGTGAACTGGCGCAGGCCCATCAACTGACCGTCAACACCTTCGCCCAAGCGGCATGGGCGTTGGTGCTGCGCCGCGTGAGCGGGGATCGTGACGTCTTGTTCGGCGTCACCGTGGCCGGGCGCCCGGTGGAAATGCCGGAGATGCAACGTACCGTCGGCCTGTTTATCAACAGCATTGCGCTGCGGGTGAAACTGCCCGAGGACGACCAGCGTTGCAGTGTGCGCCAGTGGCTGAGCGGCTTGCTCGACAGCAACATGCAACTGCGCGAGTACGAATACCTGCCGTTGGTGACTATCCAGGAGCACAGCGAAGTGCCCAAGGGCCAGCCGCTGTTCGACAGCCTGTTTGTGTTTGAGAACGCGCCGGTGGAAGTCTCGGTGCTGGACCATGCGCAAAGCCTGAATGCCACCTCGGATTCCGGTCGCACCCACACCAACTTTCCGCTGACGGCGGTGTGCTACCCGGGCGACGACCTCGGTCTGCACCTGTCCTACGACCAGCGTTATTTCGACGAAACCACCGTGCAAGGCATGCTCGCTGAGTTCAAACGCCTGCTGCTGGCGCTGGTGCAGGGCTTCCACGGCGACATGGCCGAGCTGCCGTTGATCGGCGAACCGGAACGTGAGTTCCTGGTGCAAGGCTGCAACCAGAGCGAGCATGACTACCCGCTGGAGCGCAGTTACATCGAGTTGTTCGAAGCGCAGGTGGCGCAGCATCCGCAACGCATCGCCGCCAGTTGCCTCGACCAACAGTGGACCTATGACGAGCTGAATCGCCGCAGTAACGGCCTGGGCCACGCGCTGATCGCTGCGGGCGTCGGGCTGGATCAACCGGTGGCATTGCTGGCCGAACGTAATCTCGACTTGCTGGGCATGCTCATCGGCAGCTTCAAGGCCGGTGCCGGTTACTTGCCGTTGGACCCGGGCCTGCCACGCTCGCGCTTGAGTCGCATCATCGACCTGAGCCGTACGCCATTGCTGGTGTGCACCGAGGCATGCCGCGAACAGGCGATTGAGTTGCTGGAGGGCACGGCCTGCCAGATGCTGGTGTGGGAAGACGTGCCTGGCCGTGGCGAAAACCCGGGCGTCTACAGCGGCCCCGACAACCTTGCCTACGTGATCTACACGTCGGGTTCCACCGGCTTGCCCAAAGGCGTGATGGTCGAGCAGCGCGGCATGCTGAACAACCAGTTGAGCAAGGTGCCGTACCTGCAACTGAGCGAGACCGATGTGATCGCCCAGACGGCCTCGCAAAGCTTCGACATTTCGGTGTGGCAGTTCCTGGCGGCGCCGCTGTTCGGCGCGCGGGTGGCTATCGTGCCGAATACCATTGCCCATGATCCGCAAGGTTTGCTGGCGCATGTGCAGGCCCAGGGCATTACCGTGCTGGAAAGCGTGCCGTCACTGATCCAGGGCATGCTGGCCCAGGAGCGCATGAGCCTGGACGGCCTGCGCTGGATGTTGCCGACGGGGGAGGCGATGCCGCCTGAGCTGGCGCACCAATGGTTGTTGCGCTATCCAGAGATTGGTTTGGTCAACGCCTACGGGCCGGCGGAGTGTTCGGATGACGTGGCGTTCTTCCGCGTCGACCTGGCGTCGACCCGTGGTACCTACCTGCCGATCGGCACGTCCACGGATAACAACCGTTTGTACGTGCTCGAGGGTGCGCTGGAGCTGGTGCCACAGGGCGCCGTTGGCGAGTTGTGCGTGGCCGGCACCGGTGTCGGCCGAGGTTATGTCAGCGACCCGCTGCGCACAGCGCAAGCCTTTGTGCCGAACCCGTTCGGTGCGCCCGGCGATCGGCTGTACCGCACCGGCGACCTCGCACGTCGGCGCAGTGATGGCGTGCTGGAGTATGTGGGGCGTATCGACCATCAGGTGAAGATTCGCGGCTATCGCATAGAGTTGGGTGAAATCGAAGCGCGCCTGCATGAGCAACCGGAAGTACGTGACGCGGCCGTCGGCGTGCAGGAAGGCGTTAACGGCAAGCACTTGGTCGGCTATCTGGTGGCGGCTGATGAAGCGTTGAACCCGAGTGATCGCCTGGACCGCATCAAGCAACGCCTGCGCAGCGAGCTGCCGGAATACATGGTGCCGCTGCATTGGCTATGGCTCGACCGCCTGCCGCTGAACGCCAACGGCAAGCTGGACCGCAAGGCCCTGCCGGAACTGGAGATCGGCCAGTTGCACAGCCAGGACTATCTGGCACCGCGCAACGCGCTGGAAACCACCTTGGCTGCGATTTGGGCCGAGGTGCTGAAAGTCAAAAGGGTGGGGGTACAGGACAACTTCTTCGAACTGGGCGGGCACTCGTTGCTGGCCACGCAGATTGCCTCCCGCGTGCAGAAAACCCTGCAACGCGATGTGCCGCTACGGGCGATGTTCGAGTGCAGCACGGTGGCGGAGTTGGCTGAGTACATTGATGGGTTGGCGGCGAATGAGATCAGTGCCGAGAAGGTGGATCGGTTGAGTGATTTGATGGCGGAGTTGGAAGGGCTTTAGTCTTCGTTGCCTGTCAGGGCCTCATCGCAGGCAAGCCCGCTCCCACATTTTGATCTGTGAATACAGTCAAAGGTGGGAGCGGGCTTGCTCGCGAAGGCGTCAGCCCAGGCGCGGCTTACTTGGGCCCAAGGATTTTGGCCAGCTTCTCCGGCGACGGCGCACCCTGCTGTTGCTGCAAGCCGCCCTTGTCATCCAGGTAGAAAATCGCCGGTGTAGCCGACAATTCCAGCTCCTCCATCAACTTCATGTTGGCGTCGAGCTTGGCTTCGATAGGCGCCGGAATCTTGTCCAGCGCCTGCAATTTGCTGCCTTTGCCGGCGGCTTCATGTTCTTCCAGGGCTTTCTGCGGGTCTTTGGCGGCGAACAGGGCGGCCGACTTGCCTGGGCTGTCTTCGCGGATAATACCGACCATGATGTGGCGCAACTGTACCTTGCCGGCTTTTACCCACGGTCGTGCCTGTTCCCAGAACATGTTGCAGTACGGGCAGTTGGGGTCGCTGAACAGGTAGACGATACGTGGCGCGTTTTTATCGCCGTCCTGAATCCAGCTGCTGTTTTCCATTTTGCCCCAGACTTCCTTGGCCATCGGCGCGTACACCAGTTTTTCCAGGGGCGCGCTGCTCAGGTCTTTGCCTTCGGCGTCGTACAGGTTGCCGGCGATCACGCTTTTGCCGTCGGCAGTCAGGTACAGGGCCATGCCGCGGTTCTGGTACTGCGCGGCGTAGCCGGTGAGGCCGCTGGGAGCGTCGAACTTGCCGAGGATCTTGGCGCCCTTGGCTTCAATCTGCTTGATCGGTGCAGGCCAGTCTTCGGCCTGGGCCAGGGTGGCCGCGAGCGTCAGCGGCAGCAGGGTCAGCAGGTGGCGGAGTCGAGGCATGTCGGTTTCCTTGTGGCGGCAGGGGCAGTGTCGAAGGGTTCCATGGCGCGGGCCAGGCTGGCCTGGGACAATTCGCCCAAGTG
Organism: Pseudomonas sp. M5A4_2d; assembly: GCF_053345295.1. Classification (NCBI taxonomy): domain Bacteria; kingdom Pseudomonadati; phylum Pseudomonadota; class Gammaproteobacteria; order Pseudomonadales; family Pseudomonadaceae; genus Pseudomonas; species Pseudomonas sp. M5A4_2d. The sequence goes on from NZ_JBKEZW010000001.1 coordinate 504,874, forward strand.
GCTGTTGATCAGGCGCCCATCGGCTTGGTAGAACAGGGTGGTCGGCAACGCCATGCTGCCCACGGCCTGGCCGAGCCGGCCGCTGGCGTCAAACAGCACGTTGTCGAGGGTCAGGCCTTGGGTGGCGAGGAAGGTGCTGACGCTTTGCATGCTTTCGGCCTGGTTGACGAACAGGAAGGTCACGTCCGGCCGTTGATGCTGCGCGCGCTCCAGCACCGGCATTTCCCGGCGGCACGGTGGGCACCAGGTGGCCCAGAGGTTGATCACCAGTGGGCCGCCTTTGTAATCGGCCAGTTGCACCACGTCGCCATTGGCATTGCGCAGGGTGATATCCGGCAGTTGTGCGCCCTTGTCGTAAAGGCTCAGGGACACGCTGGTCAGGCCCCAGAACACCAGCCCGGTGATCACACCGGCGCTTAACGGTTTGCGCAAGGCCGGGCGGCGCCAGCCGTACAACAGGGTACCCAGCACCAGCGCGATCACGCCGGGCCAGGCGAGAAAACCGCCGTCGCGCAGGTCAACCATCTGCAATGGGTCGCGGCTGTAATCGCTCCAATACATCAGTACAAAACTGACGCGGGCGACCAGCATGCCCAGCAGAAACAGACTGAACAGCACCGATTCCGGGTTTTCACCGCCACGCTTGGCCACGCGCCAGCCCACCAGCGTGGCAAGAATCAGCGCGCTGATCAGCAGGATGTGATTCAGGGCGATGGCGAAGGTGCCGATGGTCAGGGTCAGCATCAGCGTGCGTCTCGGGTTTGCGTCCAGCGTTGCAGGAAGGCGGCGGCATCCACTTCGCCGGTGATGCGTTGTGCGCGGCGTTCTTCACCGTCCGGGCCGATCCACACGAAGCTCGGTGGCCCTGGCACCTTGTAGCGGCCGAGCAGTTCGCGGCTGGCGGCGTTGTCGGCGGTGACGTCCAGGCGCAGCAGGCGCACGTCTTTCAGCGCGGCCATCACTTCGGGTTTGCCGAACACTTGTTTTTCCATGATCTTGCACGACACGCACCAGTCGGCGTAGTAGTCCACCAGCACCCATTGGCCCTGGGCTTTGGCGCTGTCGAGTTGGCTTTGCAGCACAGTCGGGTCGCTGATGGTCATGAAGGCGTCGTGGGCGCTCGGCGCAGCCGCCACTGTTGATCCGCTGTAGACCTTCAACGGTTGCCACAGGTCGTCACTGCCACCGGCCGCGCCCACCATCAGCACTGCGCCCCACAGGCCCAGCACCAGGGAACCGGCGCCGAACACTTTGGCCGCCAGGCCGTACTCGCGGGCCAGTGTCCAGCCGCAGTAAGCCATCACCAGCGCCAATGCGCCCCACAGGCCAATCCACAGGCTTTCGCCGACCACCGGGCGAATCATCAGCACCGCAGTGCCGAGGAACAGGAAGCCGAAAACGCCTTTGAGCACGTCCATCCAACTGCCCGGTTTAGGCAGGAAGCGGTTGCCCACGGTGACCAGCAACAACAGTGGAATACCGATGCCGATGCCCATGGCGAACAGGATCAAACCACCGTGCAGCGCATTGCCGCTCTGGGCGATATACAGCAGGGCGCCGGCCAGTGGCGCGGTCATGCACGGCCCCACCAACAGGCCGGACAGTGCCCCAAGAATGCCGGCACCTACCAGGCTGCCGCCGCTTTGCTGGCGGCTGACATTGTCCAGGCGATCACGCACAAAGGCTGGCAGTTGCAGTTCAAAGAAACCAAACATGGGCAGGGCGAGGAGCACAAACAGCGCGGCGAAACTGCCGAGAATCCAGGGTGTTTGCAGCAGTGCGGCGAGGTTGCCGCCCAGCAGCGCGGCCAATACGCCAAGCGCCGCATACACCAGGGCCATGCACACCACGTAGCTGCTGGCCAGGGCAAAACCGCGACGCGGGCTGGCGCCACTGCCCACCACCAGCCCTGCGAGGATCGGCAACATCGGCAACGAACAAGGGGCAAACGCCAGCAGCAAGCCCAAGCCAAAGAACACCAGCAGGCTCCAACCCAGGCTGCGCTGTTGCAGGCCGCTGGCCAGACTTTGATCCTGGGCTTGGCCTTGGGCCTGCACTTGCGCAGTGCCCGCTATGGCCGGGGTGCCGCCCAGATCCACGGTAATCGACTGCGGCGGGTAGCACAGGCCCGCATCGGCGCAACCCTGCCAGCCGAGCTTGACCTGGCCGGTGGCACCGGCGGGGATCTTCACTTCCAGGCCTTGGCGATACACTTGCTGCTCGCCGAAAAACTCATCGCTATGGGCTTCACCCTGGGGCAATACCGGTTTTTCAGCCAGGCCGTCGAACTTCATGCGCTGCTGGTACAGGTAATAACCGTCGGCAATCTGCCAATACAGCTGGGTCTCGCCGGTTTCCAGGCGCTCGGAGGTAAAGGTGAAGGCCTTGCCCACCGGGAGGAAATCGGGTTTGGTCTCGAAGGGATTGCCCGGCGCGGCCTGGGCGAACCCTGCAAACAACACCAGCAGAAAGGTAAACAGATACCGCATGGTCAAGCCTTAGTTCGATGCAAGTTAGGCACACAATGTGTGGTGTTGATTAACCGATGATTAACCGGGCGCTATTCTAAAGTGAAGGGCAGCGCTGAGCGCGCCTCTTTTCACGGCATAATCGGCACTTAATCCGCTGGACCTTTAATCCCCCCATCATTCATGAAGGGTTAACCATGCACGTACTGGTCTGTGAAGACGACGAACTGATCGCCAGCGGCATTGTGGCCGGGCTCGGTGCCCAGGGCTTTACCGTCGAGCGCGTGGCCACGGCCGCTGCCGCACGCGCGATGCTCAAGGCGGCCAACTTCGACATCATGGTGCTCGACCTCGGCTTGCCCGACGAAGACGGCCTCAAGCTGCTGCAACAACAGCGCAGCCACGGCCTGGAAATTCCGGTGCTGATCCTCACGGCGCGCGATTCGGTGACCAACCGTGTCGATGGCCTGCAAGCCGGTGCCGACGACTACCTGCTCAAACCCTTTGACCTGCGCGAACTGGCCGCACGCCTGCAAACCCTGCTGCGGCGAGTAGCAGGACGCCGGGTCAACCTGATCGAACACGGTCATCTGGCCTACGATCCCAGCAGTCGCGAAACCTTCCTGGCCGGCCAGCCGGTAGACCTCTCCCGTCGCGAGCAAGCGCTGTTGCAGGCCCTGCTGCATAACAAAGGCCGGGTGCTGTCCAGCGAGCAGCTCAAGGACAGTGTCTACGGCTTCAACGACGAACTGGAAAGTAACGCCCTCAACGTGCACATCCACCACCTGCGACGCAAATTGGGCAACGGCATCGTCGAGACCGTGCGCGGCCTCGGTTATCGCCTGGGTACGGCGGATGGTGGTGTTGCTGACGAAGGAGACAACGCTTCGTGATGAGCCTGCGCCTGCGCCTGACGTTCAAGCTGGGCGCTGCTTTTGTGCTGATCTGGGTACTGGCGGCGGCCTGGATGCTCAACGATCTGCGCAACCAGATGATGTTTTCCCTCGACCAGCGCCTGGTGGCGTCGGCGCGTATGGTGGCGGGGCTGACCGAGCAGATGCCGGGCCTGGCCAGTGTGAGCGCGGGTACGCATTTGCGCACCGAGCAACTGAACGTGCCGGGCGGCATGGCCTGCCAGGTCAGCTCCCTGCGTGGGGAAATCCTCGCACGCAGTCACATGACCCCGGATGAAGGCCTTGAGTCGCGCAAGAGTGGCTTTCGCGATCAGGTGATCGACGGCGTAAGCTGGCGCAGTTTCACCCTGTCCCGTGGCGACTTGCTGATCACCACCGCCGACCGCCAGGTGGAGCGCGAGGCGTTGAACCTGTCGATATTGCTGGCCGCTTCGGTGCCGGTGGGTGTGGCGCTGCTGTGCTGCCTGTGCCTGCTGTGGCTGGGCATCGGCCAAAGCCTGTTGCCGCTCAACCGCATGCGCGATGCGTTGATGCGCCGCAGTGCTGATTCCCTCGAACCGCTGCAGATTCACCCGTTACCCAGCGAGTTGAAACCACTGCTCGATACCCAGAACCAACTGTTGCAACGCATCGCCAAGACCATCGAGCGTGAGCGCCGCCTCACCGGCGACGCCGCCCACGAACTGCGCAGCCCGCTGACGGCGATCAAGACCCACCTGCAAGTGGCGCGCATGACCGAAGGCGCGGCGCGCGACCAGTCCCTGGCCCATGCCGAAGAAGGCGCCGACCGCTTGCATCGTACGTTGGAGCAATTGCTGCTGTTGGCGAGGGTGGAGGGCAGCCTGTCGTTCGACGACGGCCTGCAATCGAGTGCTGAACAAGTCGCGCGGCTGGCGATCCAGGATGCGAATGCCGGCGACAATCGGCGCATCGATCTGGTCCTGGCGGAGAACCTCACGCAAACCCCGGTGGAAATGCCGGTGGCCTTGGCCGTCGCAGCCCTGCGCAATCTGTTGGACAACGCTTTGCGCCATACCCCGGACGATACCCGTGTGGAGTTGAATGTGTTCACCACGGCCGACACGGTAGTGTTCCGCGTGCGTGACCACGGCAAGCAAATCTCCAGCGAAGACCTGCAATACCTGACCCAACGCTTCTGGCGCAATGGCAGCAGCGAGGGCTGCGGCCTGGGATTGGCGATCGTTCAGGCGATCGTGCAACGCTGCTCTTGCTCCTTGAAGTTCGACAGCCAGCCGGATGGTCTGCGGGTCGACCTGGGCATGCCATTACGGCGCTGATCACTTTTTTTCAAGTGGCAAAAATAGTTACCGCCCTCCTGGATTTCATACGTTCAGGATGGCGGTAATTTTTTGCGCTTGAACGGGCTGAATGACTCGGCCTGTACTGAAAAGGACGGTTCTTATGTTGGTGATCGACAGCAGTTTCCCCGCCATGGATTTCAATCAACGCGACGGTGAAACCGTGCGGCAAGTGGTCCTGCATTACACGGCGGCGCCCTTTGCCTCGTCCCTGCGTACCCTCACCCAGGATGGCGTCAGTGCTCATTATCTGGTGCCGGACCCCGATGACAGTGGCTACCAGGCACTCGGATACGAAGAGTTACGCGCGTTTCGCTTGGTACACGAGGACCAGCGCGCCTGGCATGCCGGGGTGAGCCATTGGGGTGGGCGCGATAACCTCAATAGCCGCTCCATTGGCATCGAGATAGTCAATTTGGCGCGCGATGATGGGGGCGTATTGACCTTTCCTGCTTACGGTGATGAGCAGGTTGAGGTGTTGATTGCGTTGGTGCGCGACCTACTCGCGCGATACCCGCAGATTGGCCCGACTGACATTCTTGGGCATTCGGATGTGGCGTATTGGCGCAAGAGTGATCCAGGGCCTCGACTACCTTGGCGGTGTTTGTTCGAGGCCGGTATCGGGGCCTGGTTTGATGAGTCGACGCGGGTGATGTATCAGCGGCGATTTTCTTTGGGACTGCCGCCAGAGGTTGAGATAGAGCGGGCGTTTCAGCGATATGGCTATAAACCGGCTCAGAATCGCAGGGCCTTTGAGTTAAGGACGCGGGCGTTTCAGATGCACTTTCGGAGCCGGGATTACGCTGGGGTTCTGGATGGGGAGACGTGCGCGATTTTGTATGCGTTGAATGAGCGGTATCGGGCGGTGTGAGCTCGAGTGGTCGTAGCAGCCCATCGACCTGATGCACTGAGATCCAAGGGTGGCAGCGGGCTTGCTCGCGAATCCAATCAAAAACCATAACAAGCCTAAATCCCCCCACCGCTGGTGCGTCTCCAGAACATGAAATCCGTGCGCACCACGGATCGGCAGTTTGGTCACCCCCACCCGCGTATTGAGGGATCGAGAGATGTCAGTCGCTACCAGCCGTATCGAAGACGCCCCGGTGTATGCCAACCCGGCACCTGCGGAAACGCTTTACCAATTTGAAGAAACCCCACTGTTGGCCCGCCAACGCCAGCAGGAATCCAACGCCCGCAGCTACCCACGGCGTATTCCTTTGGCACTCAAGCGTGCCAAGGGGATCTACGTGGAAGACGTGGAAGGCCGCAGTTTCATCGACTGCCTGGCGGGTGCAGGCACCTTGGCGCTGGGCCACAATCACCCGGTGGTGATCGAAGCCATCCAGCAGGTACTCAGCGACGAGCTCCCGCTGCACACCCTCGACCTGACGACGCCAGTCAAGGACCAGTTCGTACAAGACCTGTTCGGCCTGTTGCCTGCAGCGCTTGCGCAGGAAGCGAAAATCCAGTTCTGCGGCCCCACCGGCACCGACGCGGTGGAAGCCGCGCTGAAGCTGGTGCGCACGGCCACCGGTCGCAGCACGGTGTTGTCGTTCCAGGGCGGTTACCACGGCATGAGCCAGGGCGCACTCAGCCTGATGGGCAGCCTGGGGCCGAAAAAACCGTTGGGCGCCTTGCTCGGCAATGGCGTGCAATTTCTGCCTTTCCCCTACGACTACCGCTGCCCCTTCGGCCTGGGCGGCGCGGAAGGAGTGCGGGTCAATCTGCATTACCTGGAAAATCTGTTGAACGACCCGGAAGGCGGGGTGTTGCTGCCGGCGGCGGTGATTGTCGAAGTGGTGCAGGGCGAGGGCGGGGTGATTCCGGCCGACCTTGATTGGCTACGTGGCTTGCGACGCATCACCGAGCAGGCGGGCGTGGCGTTGATCGTTGATGAAATCCAGAGCGGTTTCGGCCGCACCGGCAAGATGTTTGCCTTCGAACATGCCGGCATCATCCCGGATGTGGTGGTGATGTCCAAAGCCATCGGCGGCAGCTTGCCGCTGGCGGTAGTGGTGTATCGCGACTGGCTCGACACCTGGCTGCCGGGCGCGCATGCCGGGACTTTCCGTGGCAACCAGATGGCAATGGCGGCGGGTTCGGCGGTGATGCGCTACCTCAAGGAGCACGACCTGGCCGGTCATGCAGCCGCCATGGGCGAGCGCCTTGGCGAACACCTGCGCATCCTGCAGCGAGACTTCGCGTATCTGGGGGATATTCGTGGTCGTGGGTTGATGCTGGGCGTGGAGCTGGTGGACCCGAACGGCACCCTGGATATTCAGGGACACCCGCCGGTGCATCGCCAACTGGCACCGCTGGTTCAGCGTGAATGCCTCAAGCGTGGCCTGATACTGGAGTTGGGCGGTCGGCATGGCTGCGTGGTGCGGTTCCTGCCACCGTTGGTGATTACGGCCGTCGAAGTCGACCGGGTTGCCGAGATCTTCGGTCGTGCTTTGGCGGCAGCGGTCGCCAGCCTCTAATTTTTCGCAAGCTTGGTACGTTTCTACAGATATCAGCGCTGCGCGTGGTGCGCAGCCAGCCTTTTTAGCGATGGAGAACAGCAATGACCTCAGTATTTGACCGCGACGACATCCTGTTTCAGGTAGTGGTCAACCACGAAGAACAGTATTCCATCTGGCCCGACTACAAGGTCGTACCGGAAGGCTGGCGCACCGTGGGCAAGAGCGGCATGAAGAAAGAGTGCCTGGCTTACATCGAAGAAGTCTGGACCGATATGCGCCCCCTGAGCCTGCGTCAGAAGATGGACGCTGCTGCGCTGGCCAGCTGACACACCGCAAATCCAATGTGGGAGCGGGCTTGCTCGCGAATGCGGTGTATCAGCCAGCCCATTCAGTGACTGGCAGACCGTATTCGCGGGCAAGCCCGCTCCCACAGAACAACCCTATTGCGGTGTGTTGGTATACAGATAATCCGTCGCCAACGACGCCAGTGTCCGCACTCCCACCACCAACGCCGACTCATCCACAAAGAAGCCCGGATTATGGTTCGGCGCGGCTTTGCTCATGTCCTGATCCCTCGGGGTCACCCCCAGGAATACAAACAGTCCTGGCGCTTGCTTGGCATAAAACGAGAAGTCTTCGGCACCGCCAACCAGCGGCCCTTGCACCACATCATCCTTGGCCGCCCAGCGCAGGCTTGGCAGCATTTTCTCGGTCAGCGCCGGGTTGTTGATGGTCGGGTCGTACTTCTCGATGATGGTGACTTCGGCCTTGGCGCCGCCACTCTCGGCGATTTTTTCCACGGTCTGGCGCACATCCGCGTGCAGCTTCTGGCGAATGCCGTAATCGTAGGAGCGAATGGTGCCGCTCATGTCGACCGACTCCGGGATGATGTTGTAGCGCGTGCCGCCGTTGATGGTGCCAATGCTCACCACCGACGGAAACGACGAGATGTCGGTACGCCGGCTCACCACGGTTTGCAGGCCGACAATGGTTTGCGCGCCAACGGTGATCGGGTCGATGCCGTCCCACGGGCGGCCGGCGTGGGTCTGTTTGCCGAGGATCTTGATGCGCAGGTCATCGGAACTGGCCAGGGTCGGGCCCGGGCGGTAAGTGATCTGCCCGGCCGGTACGCCGGCCCAGACATGCAGGCCGAACACGGCATCCGGCTTGGGTGCCGTCATCACGCCTTCCTGCACCATCATTTTCGCGCCCCAGGTGTTCTTGCCGTCGGGGATAAAGTCGCTCGGGCCTTCTTCGGCCGGCTGGAAATAAAACACCACGGTGCCGGGCAGGCGGTCACGCATGCCGGTAAGAATTTTCGCTGTGCTCAGCAGGATCGCGGTGTGGGCGTCGTGGCCACAGGCGTGCATGACGTCGACCTCTTTGCCCAGATAGGTGCCTTTGGCCTTCGAGGCGAAGGGCAGGTCGGCGACTTCCTTGACCGGCAGCGCATCCATGTCGGCGCGCAAGGCGACGGTGGGGCCGGGCAGGCCACCCTTCAAGATGGCGACGACGCCGGTGCGGGCCACGCCGGTTTTCACCTCAAGGCCGAGGTCGCGAAGTTGTTTGGCGACCAGCTCGGCGGTGCGTGTCTCGGTATTGCCCAATTCGGGGTGAGCGTGGATATCGCGGCGGGTTTCCAGCAGGCTCGGCTCCAGCGCCTTGGCCTGGGTGGCGATTTCCTCGCGGGCGCTGTCCTGGCCACTGCTGGCGGCAATCACCGCGCTGCTGGCGACCCCGCACAGCACGCCTAAAACCCATCGGTGTGTCAGACCATTCAAACGCATAAAGACCTCTCCTGAGTTTATTGTTGTTGATCTTTCTCCTGCACGCTGCCGGCGGTCACCACCTGCACACTCAAGCGCGGCGTGGCCAAATCCAACCCGGCCTCATCCAGATGGCGCTTGAGCGACAGGTTGAACGCCCGCGACACTTCCCACTGTTTGATCGGCGCGGTTTTGAAGCGCGCGCGCAGGATCGCACTGCCGGACTCGAAGCTTTCCACGCCCTGAATTTCCAGCGGCGACCAGATGTTGCGGCGTTGCAGTGGGTCGTTGCGCATTTTCTGGCCGACGTCGCGCATCAACTTGATGGCGTCGTCGATTTCCATGTTGTAGGGGATCGCCACCCGGAAGATCGCGTAGCCGAACTCCCGCGAGTAGTTCTTGATGCTCTTGATTTCGCTGAACGGAATGGTATGCACGATGCCGTCGATGTCCCGCAGGCGCACGGTACGGATGGTCAGGCCCTCGACGGTACCGAGGTGGCCGCCAACGTCCACGTAGTCATCGATGGCCAGGGAGTCTTCGATGATGATGAACAGGCCGGTAATCAGGTCCGCTACCAGCGATTGCGCACCAAAACCGATGGCCAGGCCGATCACACCGGCACCGGCCAGCAGTGGGGTGACGTTCATGCCCATGTTCGCCAGGGCGACGATGGCGGCGATGATAAAGATGGTCACGAACAGCACGTTGCGAATCAGCGGCATCATGGTCTGCGCGCGCGCGTTGGCCAGGCCTTTGCGCGAGCGCGTGAGGGCGTGGTGGATCGCGGTGTCGCTGAGGATCCAGATCAACCAGGCAAACAGCAGCGTGCCGCCAAGGCCGAACAGCTTGACGCTGATTTCATGGCCATCGCCTTCGGTAAAACGAATCAGCGAAAGGCCCCAGACGCGCAAGCCCAATTCGATAAACGCCAGCCACACCACCAAATGAGCCAGGGTGTACACGAAGCTTTTCAGGCGCTCGGAGTACAGCGCGTGGCGCTTGTGCCCGCGTAGCGGTTTGAGCGCATGACGGCGCACCAGCCCGTTGATCACCATGCACAACACCAGCAACACCGTGCATAACAACGATTGGCGCAGGGCGGTGCTGGTGTCGCCGGCAGACAGGAAGGTGGCAAACAGCGAGATGCCCACCAGCAGCAGCGCCGGCAAATACCAGAAGCTGCCGATAATCGAGAGCGTGTCGGTGATGGCGCGGCGGGTAAGGCGCCGGGACAGCGGTTGGTTGCGGATCAGGTGGGCGATCGGCCGGCGGAAACGCAGGATAAATACGCCGGTGGACAATGCCGCCATCACATTGGCGACGGTCGCCGCCGTATGGGCCAGGTGCTGACCCAGGGCCTGCATCATTCGCGGGTCGCTCAGCGCTTCACCGAAGGCGGCGAAGCTGCCGATCAGCCACAGCGGGCGGAAGGCCTGGCGACGCAGGATGTAGAGCGCGCGGTGGCGGTGCGGGCCGTCGAGTACGGAGAAGGCAATCACGCAGATCGCCGAGAAACAGGTGCCGACCACCAATGCGTAAGCCAGCACCATCGCCAGGGATTTGCCCAGGGACGAGGGCAGCACATAGCTCAGGTAAACTGTGATGACCAGGGCAATCAGCCATGGCCCCAATTTGCGCAGGGCGAAGCGCAGCATGTCCCAGGTGCGTGGGTGTTGCGGCAGTTCCTCGGGCAAGCCGAAACGCTCGCGTACGCGGTGGCTGAGCCAGATCAGGGCGGCGGCCAGCAGGCTCCATACCGCCAGGATCACGGCAAAGCCGAAAATGATCGGCAGCCATTCACTGGCCGGCATCATCAGCGCGCCGAGTTCATCCTTGGCCAGGTCAACTTCGTTGGACCAGCGCCCCAGCGGGCTGTCTGCACCGGAAAACTGTGCCTCAAGGCCGGCCAGGGTGCCGCCGATCAACCCGAGAACGCCTTGTTCGGCGGCGGGTTGGGCCTTTTGCGTGGCTTCGCGCAGCTTCTTTAAATCGCTCAGCAACTGGGTGCGCTGCCGGTCGTTTTCCAGGGTTTTGATGACCTCGTCCAGCGACTGTCCCAGCGGCACATCGGCCTGGGGTTGGGGCTTGTTGGTGCTGCCCAGCAAGCCGGGCAAGCCCACGGCTTGGGCAGGCGTGAGCGGCAGCAGCATCAGCAGGGCGATCAGGAAACAGCAGGGCAGGGCACGAAGACGGGAAAGCACGAGGCGGTCAACCTTGGAAACGACGAGTTGACCGAGTGTACGAGGCCGTTATGCCCAATGCGAGTGCATTTGTCATTCCGCCAGTTTGGCGAGGATTTTGTAAACCACGGTTCCCAGGATCAGCAGCATACCGACCCACATGCCAAACACGCCGACGGGCTTGTCGCGAAAGTTGAAGCCGGTCGCGAGCAGGATCATGCCGATCAGGATGGGGATAAGCATGGCGTGGAAAGAGGACATGGAGATCATGGGGCGACGGCCTTGTCAGAGTGGGAATACTGACAAGTCTAGGTCGGATTATCAGAAGTGCAGATGATGCAGGTCAGTTTGCAGGCCAGGTGTACACAAAACCCAATGTGGGAGGGGGCTTGCTCCCGACGACAGTCTATCAGTCACTAAAATGTTGACTGACCCACTGCTATCGGGGCAAGCCCCCTCCCACATTTTTGACCGAGTTGCCCTGCAAATTCAGGGCAGGTCGCGGCTCGCGTAGAACGCACCCAGTACCTTCACCAAATGCGCCAGGTCATGGCTGCCGCACAGTTCACGGATGGAGTGCATGGCAAACGTCGGCAGGCCGATGTCCACGGTGCGTACGCCCAAATGGCTGGCGGTGATCGGGCCGATGGTCGAGCCGCAGCCCATGTCGCTGCGTACCACAAAACTCTGCACCGGGACTTCCTGGGCCATGCACAGGTGGCGGAAGAAGCCGGCGGTTTCGCTGTTAGTGGCGTAGCGCTGGTTGCTGTTGACCTTTATCACCGGGCCCGCATTGAGTTTCGGGCCATGGTTGGCGTCGTGTTTCTCGGCGTAGTTTGGATGTACACCGTGGGCATTGTCCGCCGATACCAACAGTGATTTCTGAATGGTACGTACGAATTCATCACCTTCCGGCAACAGGCGGCGCAGGGTCTGTTCCAGCATCGGACCATCGGCACCGCAGGCCGAGCAGGAGCCGACTTCTTCGTGGTCGTTGCACACCAGCACACAGGTTTCATCGGTTTCGCTGGTGAGCAAGGCTTGCAGGCCGGCGTAGCACGACAACAGGTTGTCGAGGCGGGCGCCGGCGATGAAGTCGCGATTGAGGCCAATCACTGCAGCACTTTGGGTGTCGTAGAAGCTCAACTCGTAGTCGAGTACCACGTCGGCGTTCAGGCCGTGTTCGCGCGCCAGTTGCTCGGTGAGCACGGCGCGGAAGTCCACGCGTTCATCACCGGCGAATTGCGCCAGGATCGGCGGCAGCTCGGTCTGGGCGTTGATCGCCCAACCCTGGTTGGCTTCACGGTTCAGGTGAATGGCCAGGTTGGGGATGATGGCGATGGGCTGCTTGAAGTCGATCAGCTGGCTCTCGACCTTGCCGTCGCGGCGGAAGGTCACGCGGCCGGCCAGCGACAGGTCGCGGTCGAACCATGGGGCCAGCAGCGCACCGCCGTAGACTTCCACACCCAACTGCCAGAAACCCTGGCGCTGCAGCTCCGGCTGGGGCTTGACCCGCAGGCACGGGCTGTCGGTGTGGGCGCCGACCAGGCGAATCCCGCCCTGCAGCGGCGAGTGGCGGCCGAGCTTGAACGCGATGATCGAGGAATCGTTACGGGTCACGTAATAGCGACCGTTGGCCTCGGTGGCCCAGGTTTCGCGCTCGTCGAGACGCTGGTAACCAGCCGCTTCCAGGCGCTGGGCGAGGGCGGCAGTGGCATGAAAAGGAGTAGGGGAGGCCTTGAGGAAGTCGATCAGGCCTTGATTCAACGCTTCGCGCATAAATAGCTCCAGACAGCAATGCGCGGAGTTTACCGTTCGATGGCCAGAAGTGCACATTACAAATGTGGGAGGGGGGGTGCTCCCGATAGCGGGGTATCAGCGAACTATTCAGTGGCTGATACACCTTAATCGGGAGCAAGCCCCCTCCCACATTTTTAATGCATTGCCAACTCAGAAAGGGGCAGGGCACTCAAAGCGCAGCCGCTCACCGCTTTGCGGGTGCGTAAAGCTCAACATGCTCGCATGCAGGCACAGGCGCGGCCAGGCGGCCAGGGCTTGTTCGTGGGCGTACAAGCCATCACCCAACAGCGGGTGGCCGATCGACAGCATATGCACACGCAACTGGTGCGAACGCCCGGTAATCGGCGTCAGCTCGACGCGGCACCAGTCACCGCAACGTTCCAGTACTTTCCAGAAGGTCAGCGCATGCTTGCCGAACTCATGGTCGACCACATGGCGTGGTTTGGTCGGCGGGTCGTAGCGCAGGGGCAGGTCGATGCTGCCGCTGTCCAGTGCCGGCTGGCCCCAGGCCAAGGCGGTGTAGGCCTTTTCGGTTTCGCGATCGTGAAACTGACGGGACAGTTCGCGGTGGGTGTCGGCGTCCCGCGCGAGCAGGATGATCCCTGAAGTTTCCCAGTCCAGGCGATGGACAATGCGGGCCTCGGGGTAGCCGTTTTCCTGCAGGCGGGTGATCAGGCAGTCCTTGTTGTCATCGGCGCGGCCGGGCACCGAGAGCAGCAAGGTCGGCTTGTTCACCACCAGGACAGCATCGTCCTGATGCAGGATATGAATATTGGACAGCGGCATTAAACAGCCTCGTAACAAACGCCAACGGCGGCTCGCTCACCCGGTTCCCGCGAAGGGATCAAGGTGACCGAGCCGCCGTGGCAGCCGCCTTTTCGATTAACGATCAGGCAGGGTGATATTGAGTTCCAGAATCGAGCAGCTGCCGTCGTTTTCCAGGGCGACGTGCACGTCATCGTTGCCGATATTGACGTACTTGCGAATCACCTCGACCAGTTCCTTTTGCAAGGCTGGCAGGTAGTCCGGTGTGCTGCGTTGGCCGCGTTCGTGCGCCACGATGATCTGTAGACGCTCTTTCGCTACCGACGCGGTACTTGGCTTTTTGTTGGCGCGAAAGAAGTCGAGAAATTTCATTGTTTAGTTGCCTCCAAAGATACGCTCGAAGAATCCCTTCTTCTTTACATCGAGGAAGCGATGTTCCACGGTCTTGCCCAGCAAGCGATCTACGGCATCGCTGTACGCCTGGCCGGCGTCGCTCTGGTCGTCAAGAATCACCGGCACGCCCTGGTTGGAAGCTTTCAGCACGGCTTGGGATTCCGGGATCACGCCCAGCAGGGTCACGGCGAGGATTTCCTTCACGTCTTCAACGCCGAGCATTTCGCCGTTGCTGACGCGCTCCGGGTTGTAACGGGTGAGGAGCAGGTGTTCCTTGATCGGGTCCTGGCCATCTTCGGCGCGCTTGGATTTGCTGGCCAGCAGGCCGAGCATGCGGTCCGAGTCACGTACCGAGGACACTTCCGGGTTGGTCACCACGATGGCTTCATCGGCGAAGTACATCGCCAGGTGAGCACCGGTTTCGATACCGGCCGGGGAGTCGCACACCACGTATTCGAAAGTTTCTTTCAGTTCGGCGAGAACTTTGCCTACGCCTTCTTTGGTCAGCGCGTCTTTGTCACGGGTCTGGCTGGCGGCCAGCACGTACAGGTTCTCAAGGCGCTTGTCCTTGATCAGGGCCTGTTGCAGGTTGGCTTCGCCGTTCACTACGTTGACGAAGTCGTACACCACGCGGCGTTCGCAGCCCATGATCAGGTCGAGGTTACGCAAACCGACGTCGAAGTCGACGATGACTGTCTTGTGGCCGCGCAGAGCGAGGCCGGTACCGATAGCGGCGCTGGTGGTGGTCTTACCCACACCACCCTTGCCGGATGTAACCACGAGAATCTTGGCCAAGGTGTTTCACCCCTAAGGAAAAAGGACTTTTCGGTCCCTGAAAAACATCTCTTGGAACTCGCTGCAGGCGGACAGCCTTTGTAGGAAAAAGATGTGGTTCCCGAAAAGGAAAGCCAACTTCTAATTATTCCTACGTAAGTCTTGCCGGTTTCGCTGTGCTATCAGAGTCTAGAGATGCTTGGAAAATGCGGCAGTATCCGTTAAAGACGGATGATGTTCAACACATCGCCCGACAGGCTGACTTGTACCCCGGCCCCCCACAGCGGATCACGGCGCAAATCTTCTGAAACCTTGTACTGGCCTGCGATCGACACTAGCTCAGCGGTCAACTGCTGGCAAAAAATACGCGCTTTGGTATCGCCCTTGATGCCGGCGAGGGCACGTCCGCGCATCGGGCCGTATACATGGATGTTGCCATCGGCCAGAAGTTCCGCCCCCGGGCTGACCGGAGCGATCACCACGAGGTCGCCGCCCTGGGCGTAAATTTGCTGCCCGCCGCGTACGGGGGAGGTGATGATCTTTGTAGGCTTGACCGTGGGTTCCGGCGGTTTTTCCGGTTTTTTCTTCACTTCACCTTCCGTCGGGTCGAGCGGACGCTCGCGGGCACCGGACGGTGGCAGTACTGGCAGTTCAATGGCGATGGCCGCGGCAATGTCTTCGATACGGCTGGCGCGAATTGCCAGGGTACGCAAGCCATGGGAGCGGCACACGCGCATCAGGCCGGGCAAATCAATCGCGCCTTGGCCGGCCGGGAGTTTGTCCAGGGCCAGCACCAGTGGGGCATTGTTGAAAAAATTCGGCGCCAGGGCGACCTTGGCGGCCAGTTGGCGGTCCAGGGCGTCGAGGTCATTGCGGGCCAGCTCCAGCACGGTGATGGCGAGCATGCTGCCTTTCAGCTGGAACACGGGATCTTGGTCTAGCGGTTCGGTTTGGCTCATGGTCGGCAAAAGCGGCTTGTCACGAAAAGTGTCGAGACTTATAACGAGAACATCCACGGGCCGCAAGCCGAGTCGAACCGTTGTAGAATGCGCGGCCCTTGTCTTTACCGGAATCTGTAATGGATCGCCCGCGTTTTCGAGCTGTATTTCTTCACCCGCGTTTTTGGCTGCTATGGCTGGGGCTCGGCTTGCTGTGGCTGATCACTCAGTTGCCCTACCGGGCGCTGTTGACCATTGGTCGATTGCTTGGCGCGGGCATGTACCGCGTGGCCGGTGATCGCCGCCGCATCGCCGCGCGCAACCTCGAGCTGTGCTTCCCGGAAAAGTCCGCCCAAGAGCGCAAGCAGTTGCTCAAGGCAAACTTCGCGTCCACCGGCATCGCCTTTTTTGAGATGGCCATGAGCTGGTGGTGGCCTACGTCGCGTCTGGCGCGCCTGGCCCATGTCGAAGGGCTTGAACATCTGAAGCAGGCGCATCTGGACGGCAAGGGCGTGATCCTGATGGCCTTGCACTTCACGACCCTGGAAATCGGCGCGGCCCTGCTCGGGCAGAAGCACACCATTGATGGCATGTACCGCGAGCATGGCAACCCGCTGTTCGACTTTATCCAGCGCCGTGGCCGTGAGCGGCATAACCTCGATTCCCTGGCGGTGGAACGCGACGACGTGCGCGGCATGCTCAAATTGCTGCGCTCGGGCCGAGCCATCTGGTACGCGCCGGACCAGGACTACGGCGCCAAGCAAAGTATCTTCGTGCCGTTGTTCGGCATTCAGGCGGCTACCGTGACCGCCACCAGCAAGTTTGCGCGCCTGGGCAGGGCACTGGTGATGCCGTTTACCCAGGAGCGCCTGGCCGATGGCAGTGGTTATCGCCTGGTGATCCACCCGCCGATGACCGACTTCCCTGGCGAAACCGATGAGATCGACTGCCTGCGTATCAACCAGTGGGTCGAAGCTTCGGTACGCGAATGCCCCGAGCAATACCTGTGGACCCACCGACGCTTCAAGAGCCGGCCACCGGGTGAGGCTAAGCTGTACGAAAAGCGCCGTCGATAACACTACCTTTCCCCCCATGGAGTGACGCTATGCGCCCAGCCGAACCGGTCACAGGTTTGATTCTTTCCGGCGGTGGGGCGCGAGCGGCGTATCAAGTAGGGGTACTGGCGGCTATTGCCGAACTGCTGCCACCGGGGGCGCCGAATCCTTTTCCGGTGATTGTCGGCACCTCGGCCGGCGCGATCAATGCGGTGAGCCTGGCCAGCGGTGCCATGGACTTCACCGCCGCCATCCAGCGCCTCACCGCCTTCTGGCAGGGCTTTCGCAGCCATTTGGTATTGCGCAGCGACTGGCCCGGTGTCATCCACCAAGCCAGTCGTTTCCTTATCCACAGTCTGCTGGGCCTGGGCGCTCAAGTGCCGGTCGCATTGCTCAACAGTGCGCCGTTGCGGGATTTGCTCAACGACAGGTTGAACCTGCAGGGTATCGACGAAGCCATCCGCAAAAAACACCTGCATGCGGTGGCGGTCACGGCGTTCGGTTACGAATCCGGGCAAGCGGTGACCTTTTACCAAGGTGGCGGCACCATCAATGCCTGGCTGCGTCATCGGCGTATCGGCTTGCCAACCCAACTGACGGTCGAGCACCTGCTCGCCAGCTCCGCGATTCCCTTGCTGTTCGCGCCGGTCAAACTCGACCAGGAGTTTTTTGGCGATGGGGCCGTGCGGCAGTCGGCGCCCATCAGCCCAGCGTTGCATTTGGGCGCAAACCGGGTGCTGGTGGTGGGGGTGAGTGGCAACCCACGGGGTAATGAACCGTCGACCCAACGCACTTACACCGGCCAGCAACCCACCCTGGCGCAGATCGGTGGGCACATGCTCAACAGCACGTTCATTGACAGCCTGGAAGGTGATATCGAACTGCTTGAGCGTCTGAACCCGTTCAGCCATTACGCGCTCGGGTTGGCGGCGGTGGACGTGCTGGTAATTGCGCCCAGCCAGCCGATCGATGAAATCGCGGCGCGGCATCGGCAAGAGCTGCCGGCGGCGTTGCGCCTGTTCTTGCGCGGGCCGGGGGCGACCAAGACCAGTGGGGCAGGGGTGTTGAGTTACTTGCTGTTCGAGGCAGGGTATTGCAGCGAGTTGATTGAGTTGGGGCGCAAAGATGCGTTGGCCAAGCGTGAGGAGCTATCACGATTCCTGGGCCTGGCACCGAGCTGAATGTGGGAGCTGGCTTGCCTGCGATAGCGGTGTGTCAGTCAATGCATTCGGCACAGACGTATCGCTATCGCAGGCAAGCCAGCTCCCACAGGGAGTGGCGGTCAACTGTTAGAAGTGGTACTTGACCAACAAGCTCGCGGTGTCCTGGTTGGTCCTGAACGCGCCGCTGTCTTCAACCCCGTACTTGTTCTTCCAGTAGTCGTATTCGAAACCGACGTACAACTGCTTCGCGCCCCAATGCAGCGCCTTGCCCAAGTCATATTTAACCTGTGGGTTGAAGTGCAGGTTGGCGTGGTAGGTGCCGCGTGGGTTCTTGTCGTTGTCGACGACCCAATCCATGTAACCGTCGATCAGCACATCGGAGCTGCCCACGGGAATGGTGTACGCCCATACCGGGGTGATCTGCCAGATGTTGTTGCCAGGGCGATCGCCTGCCGGGTGGCGCTGGTAGAAGTTCAACTGGAAGAAGTCGAAGCCGGGCACATTCAGGTCAAAGCCTGGGCCGATCAGGTAGGAATTGTTATTGCCCTCACCAAACTCGTAAGTCATTGCCAGCAAGACGTCTTTGATCGGGCCGAACGACATGTCTTTGTCGAAAATCTTGCCGAACGATAAGCGCGGCGTGAACTCACCGTAATACGTATTCGGGCCGAAGTTGCCATCTTCCTTGCCGTTGTAAAAGATGCGGTCGACGAACAGGAAGTTGTCGCCGTACTTCCATGAGTCGGCATGTTCGAACGTGAGGGTTTGCTGGATCGACGGGTTGATGGTGAAGCTCTTGCCATACAGATACGTCAGGCTGTTGTTCTGCCACTGCAACAAATCACCGGCCACTGCCTGGCTACCGGCCAGCAGGGATCCCGCCAGCATCAGGCCTTTGAACATAGGTTTCATTCGGTTGCTCCCGAGTTAAAGTTTTATGGTTTTTTCTTCTACGCAGACGCTCTGGTGTGGCGCCTTTTGGTTCGCTGCAAAAATCGTCTGTTCGGTCAGCTTTAATGCTTTTAGCAAGAGCTGCGCCAAGGTGTTTAAAAAGCCAAAAAATCCCCGTCGGCTGCATCGGATGCAGTCGAATTCAGAGGGTTTTTGCGCACGTTGGCAGCTGCTGCGAGGCCGGGATAAGTTGGCCTTGCAGTCAGCTTTAACATTGGCTGTTTTTTTTGAGTCGATTCGAGCGGGCGCGGAGAATACTGGCTCACAAGCCTTGGCTCAAGTGCGCTGTAAAAGAGCGCGTGGGGCAAGAATGGGGCGCGGCGTGTGGCCGGCCCCAGGTGAAGGGTGTGCATGCGGGTGTTCCCTGTTCGTTATTGTTTTTGTTGTTCTTATCAAGAGCAGGCAGGAATCAATGCGTAGGGGCGGCCACAGGGCGTTCAGAGCCACCGAGGATGTTGAACAGTACATTCAGCGACAACGCGCTGAGGGTGGCCATGGCAATCCCGCTGTGGGTTATCGGGTTCATCCACAGCGGCAGTTGCGCGAAGAAATCCGGGCGCACCACCGGGATCAGGCCCATGCCGATACTGACCGCCACCAGCAATTGGTTGCGGCGGTCGGCGATGTCGGCTTCCTGCAGGATCTTGATGCCGGTCGCCGCGACCATGCCGAACATGGCAATCGCCGCACCGCCTAATACTGCCGGTGGAATTGATGCCACCAGAAACGCAGCTTTGGGCAGCAGGCTGAGCACAATCAGAAAGGCCCCGGCCATGATTGTCACCGAGCGGCAGCGCACGCCGGTCATCTGCACCAAACCGATATTCTGGGCGAACGAGGAGTGGGTAAAGGTGTTGAAGAAACCGGCGAAGAACGACGCACCGGCATCACACAACAAGCCACGGCGGAGCATCTTCGGCGTGACTTCCTGGCCGGTAATCTTGCCCAGGGCGAGGAACATGCCGGTGGACTCGACGAAGATGATCACCACCACCAGGCACATCGACAGGATCGGCGCCAACTCGAATTTAGGCAGGCCGAAATGCAGCGGCGTCACCACTTGCACCCACGGCGCCTGGGCCAGGCCGCTGAGGTCGACCATGCCGATCATGCCGCAAAGGCCGTAGCCGAGTGCCATGCCGATCAGCACCGAAATATTCACCCAGAAGCCGCGCATGAAGCGGTTGATCAGCAGGATTGTCGCCAGTACCAGCGCGGCAATCGCCAGATAAATCGGCGAGCCGTAGGTGGCGGCAGCGCTGCCGCCACCGGCCCAGTTCACGGCCACTGGAAACAGCGACAGCCCGATCGCAGTGATGACGGTGCCGGTTACCAACGGTGGAAAAAAGCGCACAACCTTCGACATGAACGGCGCGATGACGAGGCCGAAGAACCCGGCGGCGATGGTCGCGCCGAAGATGCCCTGCAAGCCGATCCCCGGCATGCCGGCCATGGCGACCATGCTGCCGACGGCGGCGAAACTGGCGCCCATCATCACCGGCATGCGAATGCCGACGGGGCCGATACCGAACGACTGCACCAGCGTGGCGATACCGGCGACGAGCAGGTCGGCGTTGATCAGAAAGGCGATTTCTTCACGGCTCAAGCCAGCGGCCTGGCCAATGATCAGGGGGACGGCGACGGCGCCGCCGTACATCAGCAAGACGTGTTGCAGGCCTACCAGAATCAGTTGCAAGAGGGGCAGCCGCACCATGGCGGGCGCAGCAGGAGTCTGCGTTTCTAACTGGGACATGCAACACCTCGGATCTTTTTATTGTTGTGTTGTTCGGCAGTCAATTGCCGGGTGGAACGCAATCTTCAAAGCACCACAAATCCCCCGTGGGAGGGGGCTTGCTCCCGATAACGGTGTGTCATTCAACATATCGGTGAATGAACCACCGCTATCGGGAGCAAGCTCCCTCCCACATTGGAGCTCTGTGAATCAGTTAATTGGTGCGAGCCCCCTGATTGATCCAGGTGCCAATCAAATCCCGCTCCTGCTGGGTCATCTGGGTGATGTTGCCCAGCGGCATGATCTGGCTGGCCACGGCTTGCGCTTGAATGCGCGGCGCCATTTGCTGGATCTGCTGCGGGGTGTCGAACATCACGCCAGCCGGTGCCGTGCTGAACAGCGGGCTGGTGGGCTTGGCCGAATGGCACACGGCGCAGCGTTCCTGGATCACCCCATGCACCTTGTCGAAATCAATCGATGCCTGGGCGGGCGCAGGTGCGGCGGCAGGTGTGGCAGGTGTGGCAGGCGCTGCCGGTGCGGCAGGTTTCAAACCGCCACCCAAGGCGGTTTCGGGCAATGGCTGGTATTCGATCGCGGCAGGCGCCTTGGCGACATCCGGTGCAGTTGCCACGGGTTTCGGGCCGGTCACGTATGCCAGGCAAATCATCGCCAGCGCGCCAACCGGCAAGGTCCACGCATATTTCTGGCTGTTGTGACGGGTGTTGAAGTAGTGACGCACCAACACGGCCGCCACGGCGATACCGGCCAGGATCAGCCAGTTGTATTGGCTGCCGTAGGTGCTCGGGAAGTGGTTGCTGATCATGATGAACAGCACTGGCAAGGTGAAGTAGTTGTTGTGACGTGAACGCAACAAACCCTTGGCCGGCAACGCCGGATCGGGTGTGCGGTTCTCCGCGATCGCCGCCACCAGCGCGCGCTGCGCGGGCATGATGATGCGGAACACGTTACCGACCATGATAGTGCCGATCACGGCGCCCACATGCAGGTACGCACCGCGGCCGCTGAACACTTTGCTGAAGCCGTACGCAGCGGCAATCAACAGCACGAACAGGATCAAGCCGAGCAGGGCGGGGCGCTTGCCCAGTGCCGAATCGCAGAGAAAGGAGTAGATGAACCAACCGGCCAACAGCGAGCCGAGGCCCAGCAATACACCTTCCGGACCGCTGAGGCTGCTGCCCGGGGCCAGCAGGTACAAGGTCGGGTTGGCGTAAAACACCACGCACAGCAGCGCGATGCCGGACATCCAGGTGAAATAGGCTTCCCATTTGAACCAGTGCAGGTTGTCCGGCATGGTCGGTGGGGCCAGTTTGTATTTCTCCAGGTGGTAGATACCGCCACCGTGGATCGCCCACAAGTCACCGGCGAGCCCGTCCTTGGGGTTGACGCGATTGAGGTTGTTTTCCAGCCAGACGAAGTAGAAAGAAGCGCCGATCCACGCGACGCCGGTGATCATGTGAACCCAGCGTACGCTAAGGTTCAGCCATTCCATCAAATGTGCTTCCACAGTCTTTACCTCTCGCCTGTCACTCTGTTGTCGAGTGATCAGACCTTCTCTTATTGGTGGGGGGCGAGGATCAACCGCTCATCCTCTTTGAAAAAATGCTCATCGCAGTTATTGCCTGTGCCACTGCGATCAACCACCAGGAAGTCATCCCGCTTTTCGATCGTCAGCACCGGGTGGTGCCAGACGCCGCGATGGTAATTAATGCCCTGCCTGCCGTTGGTAACGAAGGCGCGGACCAAGCCTGATACAGGTTCATCGCCAACTGGCGCGACCACGATCAGAAAGGGGTTGCCGAGCAGCGGAATGAAAGCCTGGCTGCCCAGCGGGTGTCTCTCCAGCATGCACACGGTCAGCGGCATGTCCTGCGCGTCGGCGCGGAAGATGCTGATGATGGCGTTGTCTTCAGGCGTCGCGGTTTCGACCGTCGCCAGTTTATGAAAGCGCATGGTCGACCCGTTGTTGATCATGAAGTGATCGCTGCCGTCGGTTTCGATAACGTCACCGAAAGGGGCAAAGGCTTCTTTGGTCAGGGGTTCGATCATCAGTGTGCGCATGGCTGTCTTCTTATCCGAATGCTGTGTTGTTTGGTCTATTGCTATCGCGGGCAAGCCCGGCTCCCACATTTAACCGCGTAACCCTGTGGGAGCTGGCTTGCCTGCGATCGGGTTAACCGCTTACTTGGCGACTTTGCCCAGGACTCGCAGGCGGCTCACACCACCATCCGGGAACACGTTCAGGCGGATGTGGGTGATTGGGCCCAGTGCCTTGATCTGCTCGGCGAAGGTGTGTTCGGCGTGCATCTCCAGTTTCTGCGCCGGCAGCAGTTCGCGCCAGAACAGCGATTGGGTTTCGATCTGGCTGTCGGTACCGCCCTTCACGAACGCGCCCTGAATCGAGCAGGTGTCCGGGTAGTTGCCCTTGAAGTGCAGGGTGTCGACCACGATTTTCTCGATCTCACCCGGGTGGCCCAGCGCGACGATCACCCAGTCATTGCCCGGTGTACGACGACGGGCAGTTTCCCAGCCGTCGCCCATGTTGATGCCACGGCCCGGGTTGAGGATGTTGCTCATGCGCCCGAAGTGTTCATCGGAGCAAGCGAGGGCACGACCGCCGTTCAAGGCTGCAGCCAGGTCGACTTGTTCGTTGTCACCCACCGACGACCAGTCGCGGAACGGCACACCGTACACACGCAGACGGGCCACGCCGCCATCCGGGTAGATGTTGAAGCGTAGGTGGCTGAAGGCTTTGTCGTTGTTGATCTCGTGGTAGTGGTGGCTGTTGCCTTGCAGCTCGACGGCCGAGAGCACTTCCACCCACTGGGTGTTTTCGTCAGGATCGCCCGAGGCCAGGAAGCAGGCTTCCAGGGAGGCCGACGGCGGGAAGTTGCCGGTGAAGAATGAAGTGTCGATGTCCACGCCTTTGATCGAGCCCGGTACGCCCAGGCGGATCACCGCGCTGTCGTAGCCTTCGAAGCGCTTGCGGCGCGACTCCCAGCCGTCCATCCACTTGCCGTTGTCATCGAAAACGCCCTCCTTCCACACGGCCGGAGTCGGCTGGAACAGGCGGTTGGCGTCTGCGAACCAGTCATCGGTCACCGAAAGAATCTTGGTGCCAAGACGGGCGTCGGCCAGGTTGACGAACTTCTCGAAAGGTACGGCGTAAGCTTTCATTCTTCTTGTCTGCCTTGAGTTAAGTGGCTTGGGATGCTCGCCAGGCCCTGGGCGTCATGAGCGCTCGGGCCCGGTCTGCTAAAGGGTCAGTAATCGGAACAACGCGATTTTATTGATCTCGGCCAGCGCGCATTTGAACTCGGTGTCTGCCGGGTTGTGAATGCGCGTTTCGAACGCGGCCAGGATCTGATGCCGGTTGCTGCCTTTTACCGCCATGATGAAGGGAAACTTGAACTTGGCTTTGTAAGCGTCGTTCAGCTCGGTGAAGCGCGAAAACTCGTCGCTCGAGCATTGGTGAATACCGGCGCCAGCTTGTTCATTCGTGCTGGCTTCGGTCAACTCGCCCTGGACGGCGGCTTTGCCGGCCAGGTCCGGGTGAGCGTTGATCAGCGCCAGCTGGCTGGCATGATCGGCACTCAACAGGATGTCGCTCATGCGCTGGTGCAGGGTTTCGATCTCATCGATCGAGGCGTCCTGGCCCAGGTCGAAGGCCTTTTCGGCCACCCATGGCGAATGTTCGTAGATGTCGGCGAAGGCGTTGATGAATTCATCGCGGCTCAGGGTCGACGGTTTCAAGGTTTGGAACGCAGTCATTTCGCCGCTCCCGTGTACGGATGGGTGTCGTGCCAGTGGCGGGCAATGTCGACTCGGCGAGTGAACCACACCTGTTCGTGACTTTTGGCGTACTCGATAAAACGCTTCAGGGCAGCCAGGCGGGCAGGGCGGCCGATCAGGCGGCAATGCAGGCCGATGGAAAGCATTTTCGGGGCTTCAGCGCCTTCGGCATAGAGCACGTCGAAGGCGTCTTTGAGGTACTCGAAAAAGTCGTCGCCCTTGTTGAATCCCTGGACCTGGGTGAAGCGCATGTCATTGGTGTCCAGGGTGTAGGGAATCACCAGGTGCGGCTTGCCGGTGGGGTTGTTCGGTTCCCAGTAGGGCAGGTCGTCGTCATAGGTGTCGCAGTCGTAGAGGAAGCCGCCTTCCTCCATCACCAGCCGCCGTGTGTTGGGGCCGGTGCGCCCGGTGTACCAGCCCAGTGGGCGCTCGCCGGTCAGTTCGGTGAGGATGCGGATGGCTTCGAGCATGTGCTCGCGCTCCTGGGCCTCGTCCATGTATTGGTAGTCGATCCAGCGATAGCCGTGGCTGCAGATCTCGTGACCGGCGGCGACCATCGCGCGGATCACATCCGGGTGGCGCTGGGCGGCCATGGCCACGGCGAAGATGGTCAGCGGGATATCGAATGCTTTAAACAACTTGAGGATGCGCCACACACCGGCACGGCTGCCGTATTCGTACAGCGACTCCATGCTCATGTTGCGCTCGCCTTGCAGCGGTTGGGCCGAGACCATTTCCGAGAGGAAGGCTTCGGACTCTTTGTCACCGTGCAAAATATTGCGCTCGCCGCCTTCTTCGTAGTTCAGTACGAAAGACAACGCGATGCGCGCCTTGCCCGGCCAGTGTGGGTGAGGAGGGTTACTGCCGTAACCGATCAGGTCGCGTGGGTAGTCAGCGCTCACTGCAGTCTTCCTTCTTGTTCGTGGTAGCGGTGTGTGTGGCGTCCGGGCAGTGAAAAGACTGGGTGGCGTCACAGCGATGAGTGATTGTATACAACTTATCGCTAACTTTGTAAGCCCGCATTTCTGCATTTTTTCTGCAGCGTTCGGTGAATATGGCGTAGCAAGAAACTTGCCTAACTGGTCAGCTAATGGACAAAAGGTCGTTTGAAAGCAAGGATTACCCATCAATTGCCCTACCGATTAACCCCACCGGGAGGATCGCAAGGTTTGTGATTTTTATTGTGTACAATTTTTTTAAAAAGTGTCTTAATCAGCCATCGCCGGCTTTTTCGATGCCCTGAAAAAGTGCAGGTTCTCTTCTACTGACTTCAGGAGGCGCGTAGACGCCATGGGACGTTTGACCACACACGTTTTGGACGCCGCACACGGCTGCCCCGGCAGTCACATCAAGGTCGAGCTGTACCGCGTCGAAGGCGCGCAGCTGGAGCTGGTTGCCACCGCCACTACCAACAGCGACGGCCGTTGTGATGCGCCACTGCTGCAAGGCGACGATTACGTCAGCGGTGTCTACCAGCTGCAATTCAACGCCGGCGACTACTACCGCGCCCGTGGGGTGCAATTGCCTGCACCTGCGTTCCTCGACGTGGTGGTGCTGCGCTTCGGCATCAGTGCCGAACAGGATCACTACCATGTGCCACTGCTGATTTCGCCTTACAGCTACTCCACCTATCGCGGTAGCTGAGCGTCACCTCGCTTCACACCCCCAAAGCTCTTCGTTGGTTTTTCGCCCGCCCACACTGCGGGCTTTTTTTTGCCTGTTCCCGTGCAACTATCTAGTGCCAATGGAACCTCGGTGGTGCCTAGGCTGGGTGTTTTCCTCATCGAGAGAAAACACCATGACCTCTTCCCAAGATTATCCCGACGATTCATCTGACAACGCCGACGCTGACGTCGCTGCCGAAGCCGCGTTGCAGGGCATTCGTGATGAGTTAAGGCAGCGGGTTAATGTGTCTACCCACCCCAGTCGCCTGATCAATCAGATCGGCCTTGCCGACTGGCGCTGCCACGCGTCGACGCAGGCGCTTATACGCCTGATAGGGCGCTCGCCAAAAGTCTTGAAGGTGATCCGTACCGAACTGCGCAACGCATTTGAGATTGACCCCGACAGCCTGCTGTTTACCGAACACAGCCCCTCCAACCCGCCAGGCGTATCCGAGAAAGTCGACAGCTTGACCGATCGAGCGTTGTTGCTGCTGGTTCAGCCCTGGGTGCCTATTAATACCAATCTATTCACTGGCTTGAGTGTCAAGGGCGAGCCGAGTCGTCGGTTGCCTTATACACCGTTGCAAGCACTGGAGCGCGTTGTCGCGCTGACGCTTTTTGACCGGCTGGCCCGCGCGCATACCGAGTATTGGGACACGCTGGCGCAGGGTTCCTGGCGTACACGCCGGGAGCGTTGGAGTGAGTTGCACGCGGAACTCTTCGCTGACCGCGCCTTTCTGGCGCGGCAACTGAACGAGCTATCGAGTGCAGGAATGGCCCTGGTTCAGGCAGTGATCGATGCCCCGACCGCTGAGGCGCGCCAGCGTGCAGGTGGGGAGTGGGCCTGCGTGCGGGTAGGCCAGGTGATGTGGCCCGGTACGCCTGCAGTGGCGATCCCCGGAGCATTGCATTTTTACCGTGAGGGCGACCCTGACGGTGTGCCTCATGTCGTTTACCTGCCGGGTGTGCCCCGTCACTTCTATGAGTACCCATCCTTCGTCTTGCTTCAATGTGGCGTGCTGACGCTGAACCGATCGCTGTTCCATGATCTCTGGCAGTGCCTGCCGTTAAGTCGTCGCAATGCGTTATGCCGGCCTGCGGACTTGTCCCCGGCGCTCAGTGTTGTCCGCGGTCTGGAGATCAAGGGTGATGCGCTGGCGTTAGGCGCGCAGGCGTTGCTGAGTGAGCAATGGGGAAACGAATTGGCCTGTGCCGTGATGATCAATCACGCCCACGTATTTTCTAAACAACGGCCTCGGCCTCAGCCGTTGGAGGCCGTGTCGTTTCTCGCGCATGTAGAGAAGGCCAGGAAGCAACTGGTCGGTGGCGCTCGGCTCGGCGTCCTTCGGGAGCAATTGCTCAAATGGGACCAGCAACGGCGAAGCGAAGAAATCATTTTTGCCAGCACGGCGCCCGGCCTGGCGCTGCGCACCACAGAGCAGCAGGTCAAGCGTTACGAAAAAGGACTGCTTGCGCTGTTGAATCCGGATGACCCCAGCGCAGAGACGCCTGCGTATCAGGAATTCGTGTCGCTGGTGAATCAACTCAAGGTCCATGCCCAGGCATTGGATACCTTGATGCAGGGTGCGCAGCCACGGCTGCGCGATTTGGCTTTTTGGACTGAGCGCCCCGGTGGCGCGGGCACGCTCAGGCGTGGTTCCCTGTTCATGAACGCGCAAAACGAAGCGCTGCGCTGTGAGGTTCAGTTGCAACACCGGCTCAAGCTGTTAAGCGCAGCCCATCGGGACTTGGTTATGGAGGTGGTGGAACAGCCTTTGCCGTCTAAACGCCCAGGCAGTGAAACCCAGGTGCTATGGATCGCGGTGGGCAGCGAGCCAGACGCTTTCTACTCACTCCATAACGTGTGGGTGGTGACGACAGCGGCGGCAGTGAGGGTTCCGACCCGCCAGCGTCCGGTGGTCCTGTACGCTTTCGGGGTAAAGGGTGGGGTGCAGGCTTTTTCCGGGCTGGATGCATTGACTCGAAGCATCAAGGCAAGCCTGAGCAGTCGGGATGACTCCGTGCTGTGGGGCTGTGTCGAGCGCGATAAACGTAACGACTTACGCGCACATGCGATGCGTGACACCTTGGCCGTGCGCTACTTACCCATCGAGCGCAAGCCCGCGCTGGCCGCTGTGCAGAAAATGCTTGGGACCTACACTCGCTTGCACAAAAGCACTGAGGACATCACGCGAATTTTCAGTGAGGTCAAGGACGCCGAGCTGAGCCGCGCGCTGCTGACGGTTGAGCTGGAAGAACAGCTGAAGGTTCCCGTCAATAGTGCCCTGAGCCAGGCCCAGGCCAATATTGAGTTGCTGCGCAAGGCTGCGTCTGAAGCGAAAAAATGGCCGGCATGGTTGCCGGATGCAACGCGTGCCCAGCGTAAAAAATTCAGGCGCTCGCAGCGTCTTTATCTGAGTAGCGTGTTTGCCTATAAAAACCGGCTTGAACAACATCTGCCCGACCTGGAGACGTTCGCCCGCTGCGCCTTGACCGCCCGTTTGAGTCAGGACGGTATCTCGCCGCAATGGGATATTGACCAACCCTTTATTGATATGCCTGATGATGTTCAAGGCAGCTTTTGTGGGGGAGCAAGCGCCTGTCCCGTGGGCGATAACAAAATAATACTGACCCCGAGCCCTACGCGTACAACCTTCAGTCTGCTGCAATTGGTGCTGCATAACCTGGACCCGTTGGCGCCCTGGACGCAGTGGCGATTGAACCGCGCGCGCTTTCTGCAACCTGACGCGAAACAACAACTCAACGCCGCTTATCTGATCCGTATGGTGTCCTCGCTGGATATCGGCGGCCAGTACGATGCGTTGATCAACCAGGCGTTTTATCCGCGTATTGGCGCCAACCACACGCTCAGCGAAGGGCGTATTCCCGAGTTGTTGAATCGCGCGTTGCAAGCCGGCGTTGCGCATCATCTTTTTTCGGCGATTCAACGCGGGCTGACGGCGGTTGCACAAAGCGTATTCAGCACCGCGATGGCGGCCCGAACGCCGCAAGACCTGCTGAAAAACCAGCATGAACTGCAACTGTACGTGGTTCATCTGGTGGGTCACACGATGCAGCATGATCGCTATATCGCAGGGATAGTGCTGGTGCACGACAAGCGCTCCGGGCTGTGCCTTGTCTATTGGCCCCAGGCCACGCACGCGTTGATCCTCACCGAGTACACCAGCCTGCAACAGGCCCATGCTGAATTGAACCGTATCGGCGCATTGCCGGATAACGCCAAGGCGCTGGCGCGGCAGGTTGCACCCGGCTGGGCATTTGAGGCGCTCAATTACCCTCTGGCTAACGTCGATGAGGGCGTCCCGGCCTGGAATATACTCATGCCTGCCAATGTTCTGGTGAAAGGGATTTGGCAGGGGGTTGAGTTCATTCGCTCGTTCCGCATCAAACATCTGGAGCCGACGGCGCTTGCTGATGAGATCGAAAAGCAAACCCTTGAGCAGATTGCCAGTGATCCGCAGGACTGGTTGGCGATTGTCGCCACGCCC
Source organism: Pseudomonas sp. M5A4_2d (assembly GCF_053345295.1). Lineage (NCBI taxonomy): Bacteria > Pseudomonadati > Pseudomonadota > Gammaproteobacteria > Pseudomonadales > Pseudomonadaceae > Pseudomonas > Pseudomonas sp. M5A4_2d. Next base: position 534,540 of record NZ_JBKEZW010000001.1, read on the forward strand.
CACAGCAATGCTCAGGCGTTGCTGTACCACGCCAGCGTGCTTGAACTGCAACGCCGAACCCAGGCTGCCAGCCATTCCGGCAAGGCGCTTGAGGAATACCGGGTCCGCCGCCTTGGCGAACAGCACGACGCCACCAAACGCAGGTTGGTCGGTTTTTTCAGTCCTTTTTTCGGGCTGTTAAATGACGTCTATGAGCTGTTGCTGGTGGCGCGGCGTTATCACCGCTATGGAGACCCCCACGATGCGGTCGATGTGGGCTTTATGAGCGCCTTTTTGGCGACTGATTTGTTATCGAACTTTGTACCTGGCCCCAAGAAGGTGGGCGGTGGTGCGACTCGCATTGCGCGGCCTGCACTGAGGCCAGCCTTGGGGCGAATACACCGTTTTCGTATGACGACGAGCGAGGTTCCTCACCAAACGCAGTCAGCCGTGCCTCAACTCAAAGCCCTGGCGCCATTTAAAATCAAGGGTGTGCCTGAGGGGGCTGTAGCCTTGAAAGGGCCGGGTAAGAACGGTGTTTACGTGAAAAATGCCGAGCCATTTGTGGCGGATGACACACACCATTACCCACTTTATCGGCGCCGGAACGAACAGTCGTTTCGCCTGCAAAACAAGCAGGCACCGGGGCAAGACGAACTGATCCTGAACATCCACCAGCCCAGGGAGTGGTTGCTCGCAGCGGACGCACCGCAACCGGGGCCGAGCTCAGGGGTACTTAACCCATGGCGCGCTCCCTTGCCGGATTGGCAACCACCTGACCCGCGTACGGCGACTGAGCCGCGGATTCTTCAGTCGCGCACTACGGATACCCGTTGGCTGGATTGGCGTACTCAAGTTCATCCCAATCAAATAGTGAGCTCCCCGGTTCCCGGGGTATTTGAGGTGGGTATGGCGCCAACAGGGGCTGGGCTCAATGCCAGGTTCTTGCGCGTGGCTCCTCCTAATACCTCCATCCTGGATCCGGACAGTGGTTTTTACAGGATGCTCCCCCAGAGTCATCAAGCACGGTCGACCGATATCTCGTTTATCACCCGAAATGAGCCCCTGGTGTCATTGGCTGAGGTCGATATCGTGCGTTGGACAAGCACTGATATTCTCGACCAGCCCATTCCAGTATCACGCACCCCGACAGGTGGATGGCAAAACCATCCGGCATTGTTCGACAGGCCTTTGGAGCAATATGTGGGCGAGGCTTTTCCCACCATGACGAATAAAACACGGGAGTTTATGGTCAGGAGGATGATTGAGCTGTCAGGTCCGCGACGCCCGGTAACGGCAAGTCACATGCTTGGCATCCATGCGACGCTGGACGGGTGGTTACCCTCGGCCCCTGCCAGGCGGGGTCAAACGGATGATTTGCTGAGGATGTTACGGCCAATTCAAAGAGGAGGGCAATCAACACTTGTCAGCTACCAAGGTGCGGCACCGGGTTTTGAACGCATCGACTTTCTGCCACCGGTCATGCTGCAGCCCGGGCTTCACCGAGGCGGGACACCTGTTGGGGCGGATAGAAATACCGCGCAGCGTGCGGCAGTCCGAATTGTTTTGGAGCAGCAGGGTTTCACTGTTCAGGACCTCCAGGTTAAACGTTACCGAATGAGGCCCACTCATGAATCGGTTGCTATTCATCCCAATTCGCCAGATCGCATCTATTACATTTCATATGAATGGGTCGAGATGGGCCATGTCCGCTTGAACACCAGATTGAAGAATGGCTGGTTTTATATAGGGTTCAAGTCCTACACAGATGCTGCGCTGGCGGTTACGGTCAGCAAAGCGCTGCAGGAAAATCGCCTGGTTCGGATCCTGGCGGGCATCCAGTGGCCTATCAAAGGCGACATCTCGCCAACCGTTTATTTCATTAAATTGGCGCCTTCGCCTTGAGCAGCGACACCACACCGGCGCAACTGAACAACGCGGCGCTGACACGATTGAACCAGCTCTGGCCGGCGCCGCTGCGCAAGTAGCGCGCCGCGCCATGGGCACCCAGGCCGTAGGTCAGCTTGCACAGCAGGTCGAGCACGGTCCAGGTGGCGATCATGATCAGCAACTGCGGCAGGAACGGCTGCTGACTGTTGAGAAATTGCGGCAAGAAGGCGGCGAAAAACAGGATGTCCTTGGGGTTGCTGGCGCCCAGCACAAAGGCACGCCCAAACAAGGCGCTGAAGCGCGGCACCGCCGGTGCTTGCGGGACTTCGGCAGCGTGGGCCGGTTGCCGCGATTGCTGCCAGCTTTGCCAGGCAAGATAAAACAGGTAAAGCGCACCGACGATCTTCAAGGCACTGAACAACTGCTCCGACGCCAGCAATAGAGCGCCCAGGCCCAGAGCCGAAGCACTCAACAAGCAAATTGAGGCAAACACGCCGCCGAGAAACGCCGGGTACGCGCGGCGCAGGCCGTAGTTGAGGCTGTTGCTGATCATCAGCAGCGACAGCGGGCCGGGAATCAGGATCACGATCAAAGCAGCGCCGCTGAACAGCAGCCAGGTTTCCAGGGTCATTTACAGTCCTCCATTCGTGCAAAAGCCCCACCCGAAGGTGAGGCGGTTTTCAGCCATTCCCGAACTACAGGAAGATGAATTTCGCGACGAAAATCGCGCACAACACCCACAGGCTGATGGAAATCTCGCGGTACTTGCCGGTGCCGGCCTTGAGCGCCACGTACGTGATAAAGCCCAGGGCGATACCGTCGGCGACCGAGAAGGTCAGCGGCATCATGATTGCCGTGACAATCGCCGGAATGCTGTCGGTGGCTTCATCCCAATTGATATGGGCCATGCTCGCCATCATCAGCATCGCCACGTAAATCAGTGCGCCTGCGGTGGCATAAGCCGGGATCATGCCGGCCAGCGGCGCAAAGAACATAGCGGCCACAAACAGCACGCCCACGGTCACGGCGGTCAGCCCGGTGCGACCGCCGGCGGCTACACCGGCAGCACTTTCCACATAGCTGGTCACGGGTGGCACGCCGACCATGGCACCGAACACGCTGGAAGCGCTGTCGGCCTTTAACGCGCGGGACAGGTTATGAATCTTGCCATCCGCACCGACCAGGCCGGCGCGTTGTGCAACGCCCATCAAGGTGCCGGCGGTATCAAACATGTGCACAAACAAAAAGGCAAACACCACGCTGATCATGCTGACATTGAACACACCCTTCACGTCCATGGCCATCCAGGTCGGTGCCAGGCTCGGTGGGGTAGAGAGAATGCCGTTGTAGTGCACCAGGCCCAGGCCCCATCCGGCCAGAGTCACGGCGATGATGCTGATCAGGATGGCGCCGAATACCCGGTGGTAGCTGAGGATCGCAATCAGCAAAAAGCACACCGCCGCCAGCAGCGGGGCGGGCTCGTGCAGTGAGCCGAGTTTGATCAACGTGGCCGGGCTGTCGACGATGATGCCGGCGGTTTTCAGGCCAATCACGCCGAGAAACAACCCGACACCGGCACCCATGGCGTGGCGCAGGCTAACTGGAATGCTGTTGAGCAGCCACTCACGCACGCGGGACAGGGTCAGGCCCATGAACAGCACGCCCGAGATAAACACCGCACCCAGCGCCGTTTCCCAGTGATAGCCCATGGTGCCGACCACGGTATAGGTGAAAAACGCGTTCAGGCCCATGCCCGGCGCCAGGCCGACCGGCCAGTTGGCGTACAGGCCCATCAACAGGCAACCCAGTGCGGCGGCGATACAGGTGGCGACAAACGCTGCACCGTGATCGATACCGGCGTCGGCCATGATGTTGGGGTTGACGAAGATGATGTAGGCCATGGTGATGAAGGTGGTGAGGCCGGCAATCAGCTCGGTCTTCACTGTGGTGCCATGCAAGCTCAGTTTGAACAGGCGTTCCAGCCAGCCGCCTTGCGGTGCGGCCAGGTCCAGCGTTGGGGCTTCGGATTTGCGGCTTTCCACAGCGAGTACTCCTCAAGAGTTTTATTGTTATTTCCAGCGCCGGTCACATGAGTGGGCAACGGCGCTTTGAGGTACTGGCGGGTTTTGTTGACCATAAGGTCAGGAACTCGCACGAAGCGAATTATGCTTTTGTATACAAATAAAGCAAATAATGTTTTCTATTATGTGCGCAAAAGGGGATGAAAGGCTAATTCGCGGCACTCAGCGCCTGGTTGACCGCCAGCCATCCCGCCACCGCGTCTTCGCCGGCTTCGCTGAAGGCGCGTTGCAACAACTTCACTTGTTCGCGGCGCAGTGACTGCTCGAAACGCACGCCTTCCTCACTCAATTCCAGCAGGCGTTTGCGCTTGTCGGTCTCGGACGCGACGCTGTTGACCAAGTGCATTTCCTGCAATTGGCGCAATGGCATGTTCAGCGCCTGTTTACTCACGCCGAGCAACTCCAGCAGTTGGGTCACGCTCAAGGCGGGGTAGCGCGCGATGAAAAACACGATGCGCTGGTGCACGCGGCTCAGGCCACGGCGCTCCAGCATTTCATCGGCCTTGGCGGTGAACGCCTGATAGCCGAAGAAGAAGGCTTCCATGGCTTGCTGCTGGCTGCTCTGGTTTTTAAGGTCAAGCATATTGACGTATCTACCCAGGTCGTCGTAATTTCGGTCAAGTAGTTTGACGTATTTCCTGCGCGCTTTGCCACCGGTGACCTTATGGCCTTCTCTGAACGTGTTACGCGCCTCAAAAGCTCCTTGATCCGTGAAATCCTCGCCGCGGCCCAGCGCCCGGAAGTGATGTCGTTCGCCGGCGGCCTGCCGGCCGAAGCCATGTTGCCCGCGTTGAACTGGGACTGCATGCCGCTCAACATCGGCCAATACGGCATGAGCGAAGGCGAGCCGCACTTGCGTGAATTGCTCGCCGCCGAGGCGCGCGCACTGGGCGTGCCCTGCCAGGCCAGCCAGGTGCTGGTGGTCAGCGGTTCCCAGCAAACCCTGGACCTGGCGGCCAAGTTGTACATCGACCAGGGTACGAAGATCCTGCTGGAAGGCCCGACTTACCTGGCCGCGCTACAGATTTTCCAACTGTTCGGCGCCGATTGCCTCACCGTGCAACTGGAGGCCGACGGTCCGGACCTGGCGGCGCTGCGGACCACGCTTGAACAGCAGCGTCCGGCGTTCATCTACCTGATTCCGACGTTCCAGAACCCGTCGGCCGTGCGCTACAGCGAGGCCAAGCGCGAGGCTGTCGCCGCTTTGCTCGATGAGTTCGGCGTGACCCTGATCGAAGACGAACCCTACCGCGAGCTGACTTTCGATGGCGGCAGTTCGCAGCCGATTGCCGGCCGCCTGAAGAAAGCCAGCTGGATCTACACCGGTACGGTCTCCAAGACCTTGTTGCCAGGCTTGCGCGTTGGTTACCTGATCGCCAGCCCGGACCTGTTCCCGCACCTGCTCAAGCTCAAGCAATCGGCGGATCTGCACACCAATCGCGTCGGCCAGTGGCAGGCAATGCAGTGGATCGGCACCGAGCGCTACCAGCAACATCTGGTGGAACTGCGCCGCTTTTACCGCGAACGCCGCGATGCATTTCAGGCCGCTCTCGAGCGCCACTTCGGTGATTTGGCCGACTGGCAAACGCCCCAGGGCGGATTATTCTTCTGGCTGACCTTGAAACAACCGCTCGACACCCGCACCTTGTTGGCGCAAGCATTAGATCAGAACGTCGCGTTCATGCCCGGTGAACCGTTCTTTTCCGAGCCGGACCAGCACCTCGGCTCGTTTCGGCTCAATTTCAGCCATATCGACCCGGCCCGTTTGGACGAAGGTCTCAAGCGCCTGGCCGCGGTGGTCCGTCAAGCACAGCACGCGCAAGCGGCATAAGGGGAGCCTCATGTACAAGGTTTATGGCGATTACAGGTCGGGCAACTGCTACAAGGTCAAATTGATGCTCAATCTATTGGGCATCGCTTACCAGTGGATCGATGTCGACATCCTCAACGGTGACACCCAGACCGCTGAATTCCTGGCCAAGAACCCTAACGGCAAGATCCCGGTGCTGGAACTGGAAGATGGCACGTGCCTGTGGGAATCCAACGCGATCCTCAACTTCCTGGCCGATGGCAGCGAATTTTTGCCGACCGAGCCGCGCCTGCGCACTCAGGTGTTGCAGTGGCAGTTCTTCGAGCAATACAGCCACGAGCCGTATATCGCCGTGGCGCGGTTTATCCAGTTCTACCTGAACATGCCGGAAGATCGTCTTGAAGAGTACAAAACCACGCATAAGGGCGGTTACAAGGCGCTGAAGGTAATGGAGCGTCAGTTGCAAGCCACGCCGTACCTGGTGGGCGAGCAATATTCGATTGCCGATATCGCACTGTATGCCTACACCCATGTGGCCCATGAGGGTGGCTTTGACCTGACGCCTTATCCGGCCGTGCAGGCGTGGTTGAAGCGCGTGGCCAGCCATCCCAAGCATGTGGCGATGCTGGACTGATTCACACCGAGCAATGGTGGGAGCTGGCTGGCCTGCGATAGCGTCACCGTGCAGCATCTGGCCAAACGAGTTGCCTGCATCGCCGGCAAGCCAGCTCCCGGATGGGCCGTACCCCGCTTCAGCTTGGCGGTCTGCCTGACAGTTCTGTATTCAGCAGTTCGAAACAGCGCTGCGCCGCCGGGCTCAAGCGCATCCCGCTGCGACTGATCAACCCGATCTCCCGATTCACCCCGGGATGATCGATGTTGATGCGCTTCAAGCCTTCCAGGCTGTCCGCCGCCGACTCCGGCAATACACTGATCCCCAAGCCCTGGCGCACCAACGCCAGGACGGTCGACATATAGTTGGCTTCCATTCCCGCATTCATCGTCAGCCGCGTCGAATCAAACAATGCGTCCACGTGCTCTCGCACACTGCTGTCGCGCCCGGTGAGGATGATCGGCTGCGCCGCCAATTGCTCCAGGGTCAGTTGACGATGGCGGGCGAGGGGATGCTCCAGCGGCACAAACGCGCACAGCCGATCATTCAACACCGGCACGAATTCCAGGCCATGGCTCAGCCGCGCCCGCACACCGAGGCCGAAGTCCACCTCGCCGGACCGCACCTGCGCGTGAATGCGGTGAGCCACCACGTCATGCAGGCGTACTTCGATCCCGGCAAAACGCTCACGAAACAGACGCAAGGCCGGGGGCAGGGCGCCGGCGCACACCGAGGGCAGCGCGGCGATGGTGACCACGCCTCGGCGCAAGGCGGCCAGGTCGCGTGAACCGGTGACGATGTTGTCCAGGTCCAGCAGCAGTTTTTCCATGGGTGCGCGGGCGTCTTCTCCGGCAGCGGTGATGCTGACATGGCGCGGGCTGCGGTCAAGCAGGGCGACGCCCAGCCAGTCTTCGAGTTGCTGGACTTGTACGGTGAGTGCCGACGGCGACAGATGCAGTTCGTTGGCCGCCTTGGTAAAGCTGCCGGTGCGGGCAACCGCCAGGAACGCTTGAATATGCTGGATCGAGTTTTTCATGTTGTTATCCGATCGTTTTGTTTTTACGAACTTGGACGGCTGAATATTCCAATTTACAAAGACTAACGCGCTTCCAATACTCCAGGGAAAACAATAACCGGCCACAAAGGCCGCTCTGGAGTAACCCATGCTCGCTACCCTGGGTGTCATTACCATCCTGTGCCTGCTCGCTGCCGTCATGAGCAAGCGGCTCTCGCCGCTGGTGGCCCTGATCGCCTTGCCGATCATCGCTGCGTTGCTCGGCGGATTTGGCCTGCAAACCAGCGCCTTCATCATTACCGGCATCAAAAACGTCGCCCCTGTGGTGGGCATGTTTGTGTTCGCAATTCTGTTTTTCGGGATCATGACGGACGCCGGCATGCTTGACCCCATCATTGACCGCATCCTGCGCACGGTAGGGACGCGTCCTACACGGATTGTCGTCGGTACCGCGACCCTGGCGTTGCTGGTGCATCTGGACGGCTCCGGCGCGGTGACCTTTCTGGTGACGGTGCCGGCGATGCTGCCGCTGTACACGCGGCTGGGCATCGACAAACGCATCCTTGCCTGCGTTTGCGCGATGGCTGCCGGGGTCAACTTCCTGCCGTGGACCGGCCCGGTGCTGCGCTCGTCGGCGGCGCTGCATGTGCCGGTGGCCGACCTGTTCCAACCGCTGATTCCGGTGCAGATCGTCGGTCTGATCTTCGTATTCGCCTGTGCCTGGTGGCTGGGCCATCGCGAAGAAAAGCGCCTGGGCCTGGGGGCCGGTTCCACGGTCGATGCGGTGCCGCAACGGGTGCTCAGCGCCGATGACATCAAGCTGCGTCGCCCGCGCCTGTTCTGGGTCAACCTGATGCTGACCGTGCTGGTGATGGTGGTGATGATTGCCGGCTGGGTCGATCCGGTGGTGATGTTCATGCTCGGCACCGTGGTCGCGCTGTGTATCAACTACCCCAATGTGGACGCGCAGCGCGCACGCATTGACGCACATGCCAAGACGGCGTTGACCATGGCCAGCATCCTGCTCGCCGCCGGGGTATTCACTGGCATCATGCAAGGCACCGGCATGCTCAAGGCCATGGCCGAGGTGGCGGTGGCGCAGATTCCGGCCGGCCATGGCAAGCTGATCCCGGCGGTTGTCGGGTTCATCTCCATGCCGCTGAGCCTGCTGTTCGACCCTGACTCTTATTATTTCGGCGTGATGCCGGTGATTGCCGAAGTCGGCAAGGCCCTGGGCGTCGACCCTCTGCAAGTGGCCCAGGCCTCGTTGCTGGGTGTGCACACCACCGGGTTTCCGGTCAGCCCGCTGACTCCCGCGACCTTCCTGCTGGTGGGGCTGTGCAAGGTCGAACTGGCCGATCATCAGCGCTTCACCATTCCTTTTCTATTTGCCGCGTCGGTGTTGATGACCCTGACCGCTTTGCTCCTGGGAGTGATTTGAGATGAAAACCCTACGCATCGGTTCTGGCGCCGGCTATTCCGGCGACCGCATTGAACCTGCCGTGGAACTCGCCGAGCAGGGTGACCTGGACTACCTCGTGTTTGAATGCCTGGCCGAACGCACCATCGCCTTGGCGCAACAGGCGCGCATCAGTGATCCACAGGGCGGGTACGACCCGCTGCTGAGTGAGCGCATGCGCCGGGTGTTGCCCTTTGTCGGCCGGCCTGACGGTCGACGCCGCTTGCGCGTCATCACCAACATGGGCGCGGCCAACCCGGTGTCGGCGGCCATGGAAACGCGGCGGATTGCCAGTGAGTTGGGCCTGAACCTCAAGGTGGTGGCCGTGGTGGGCGATGACGTGTTGGCGACCTTGCAGCCCGAGCAATTGCTGGATAACGGTCAGACCCTGGGTTCCCTGGGCGAGCGGCTGATTTCTGCGAATGCCTACCTGGGGGTCGACGGCATTCTTGAGGCCCTGCACGCCGAAGCCGATGTGGTTATCACTGGGCGTGTGGCCGACCCGTCGCTGTTCCTGGCGCCGCAGATGTTTGAGTTCGGCTGGGCGGCAGATGATTGGCAGCGCCTGGGCCAGGGTACTTTGGTCGGGCATTTGCTTGAGTGTGCGGGTCAGGTCAGCGGTGGCTATTTCGCAGACCCTGGTTTCAAGGACGTGGAGGATTTGGCGCGGCTGGGCTTTCCCCTGGCTGAGGTGAATGCCGACGGCGCAGCCTTGATCACCAAGGTGGCAGGTTCGGGCGGGCGGGTCAGCCGTGCTACCTGTACAGAACAATTGATCTATGAAGTTCACGATCCTGCGGCTTACCTCACGCCGGACGTAACGGCCGATTTTTCCCAGGTGGGGTTTGTCGAGGAGGGCGTTGATCGCGTGCGCGCCCAAGGTGCGGGCGGCCGTGCGCGGCCCGAACAGTTGAAGGTCAGTGTCGGTTATCTGGACGGTTGGATCGGCGAAGGGCAGATGTCCTACGGTGGACCGGGTGCTGTTGCACGGGCGCAACTGGCACGGGATGTCGTACTCAAGCGCCTGGCGTTGATGGGCGTCAACATGCAGGACGTGCGCGCCGAGTTGATTGGCATGGACTCGCTCCACGGCCCACGCAGTAACGTCGAACCTTGGGAAGTACGCCTGCGCGTGGCCGCTCGCTGTGAAGCACGCAGCGAGGCGGTGCGGGTCGGCAATGAAGTGGAAACCCTCTACACCAACGGCCCGTCCGGCGGCGGTGGTGCGAGCAAGAGCGTGCGGCAAGTGGTGGCGGTGGCGTCGTTATTGCTGGCGCGTAGCGCTGTAAAACCGAGGATCGAAGCATGAAATTGCACACGCTGGCCCATTCGCGTACTGGCGATAAGGGCGACACCTCGAACATCTCGATCATTGCCTATCGCGCTGAAGACTACCCACTGCTGTGTGAACAGCTGACGGCCGAGCGCGTCGCCGAGTTTTTTGCCGGCTTGCGTGAACCCGGCGCGGCGCCAGTGCGGCGCTATGAGTTGCCCAACGTGCAGGCGCTGAACTTTGTGTTGCCCGGAATCCTGCGCGGCGGCGTTACCCGTTCGCTGGCGCTGGATGCCCATGGCAAGTGCCTGGGCTCGGCTTTATTGGATCTAGATGTGACAAGCCACACTTAAAAACACCACAGAGCAAATGTGGGAGCTGGCTTGCCTGCGATGGCATCACCTCGGTACTCCTGAGAGACCGAGTCGCTTGCATCGCAGGCAAGCCAGCTCCCACAAGGGATACCCGTGTTTGTCAGATCGCAGCAAACCGCTTGTCCAGGTAGTCGATGATTACCTTGGAGTCATACATCCAGGTGGTCTGGCCATTTTCTTCGATGCGCAGGCACGGCACTTTGATCTTGCCGCCTTGTTCCAGCAGGGTCTGGCGGTCTTGCGCGTTGTTCTTCGCGTCCTTCAACGCCACCGGCACATTCAGGCGGTGCAGCGTACGGCGGGTCTTCACGCAGAACGGGCAGGCGTGGAACTGATAGAGGGTCAGGTCCTTGGCCGCTGCGTTGACTTGTGCCTGTTGTTCGGCAGGGCGCTGCTTTTTGCGTGGGCGGGTAAGGAAGTCGCCCGCGATGATGACGTGGCCGAGGCCCACTCGAAGTGCTTTGACGAACATGGCTGAAACCTCTTGCCCATGACAGAAGGGGCCGCAGCTTACCTTAATTCTGCAGGCGAAAAAAAACCGGCGATGAACGCCGGCTTTTTCCTGCGCAGCCTGTTACTTGATCAGGCTGAGGAATTCGCTGCGGGTGGCCGCGTTTTCGCGGAACTCACCCAGCATCACCGAGGTGATCATCGACGAATTCTGTTTTTCCACACCGCGCATCATCATGCACATGTGCTTGGCCTCAATCACCACTGCAACGCCCAAAGCGCCGGTGACCTGCTGGACCGCATCGGCAATCTGACGGCTGAGGTTTTCCTGGATCTGCAGGCGGCGGGCGTACATGTCGACGATACGTGCAACCTTCGACAGGCCCAGCACTTTGCCGCTCGGGATATACGCGACGTGGGCCTTGCCGATAAACGGCAGCAGGTGATGTTCGCACAGCGAGTACAGCTCGATGTCCTTTACCAACACCATTTCGCTGTTGTCGGAGCTGAACAAGGCACCGTTGGTGACTTCTTCCAGTGTTTGTTCATAGCCGCGGCAAAGGTACTGCATCGCCTTGGCGGCACGCTTTGGCGTGTCGAGCAGGCCCTCGCGGGAAACGTCCTCGCCGAGCTGGCCGAGGATCGCGGTGTAATTCTGTTCCAGGGACATGAAACTACCTGTGGGATTTTCGCAAAGCGCAAGGTTACGGTGGCGGACACATCGCTGCAAGCCTGACGATGGCACTTGTTACTCGTCACGCCCTTCCATCATGGTGCGCTTGAGCATCACGTACACCGCACCGGCGCCGCCGTGGCGGGCCTGGCATGAGGTAAAACCCAGCACTTGGGCATGTTGACGCAGCCAGGTGTTGACGTGGCTTTTGATCATCGGCCGCTTGCCATCCAGCCGCACGGCCTTGCCGTGGGTGACGCGCACGCAGCGGATTTCGAATTTGGTTGCTTCGGCCAGAAAGGCCCAGAGGGTTTCGCGGGCTTTTTCCACGTTCATACCGTGCAGGTCGAGGCTGCCTTCGAACGGGATCTGACCGATCTTGAGCTTGCGCATCTGGCTTTCCTGCACGCCGTCGCGGGCCCACATCAGCTCATCTTCGGGGCCTACGTCGATCACGAACTGGTCCGAAAGGCCGTCCACGGTAGTGGCATCGGTGCGCACGGTCGCAGCCTGGCGCAGTTTGGCGATCTGTGCCCGGTCGGTCTTGGGTTTGCCGGTGTCGGCGCGGTCGTGCTTGATCGGCTTGACGCCGCGCAGCTCGTTTTTGAACAGGGAAAAATCGTCGTCTTGCATGTCAGCCTCCGCGAAGGGCGGGCAGTTTACCTAAATCGCGGCGGCCAGGGCGCAGGAAACGCTATCCATGCGCCATCAGTCGTGCTTTTTCATCAGGTGCGAAGCGATGTTCAGCGACAACGGCTGGCGCATGCGCCGACGGCTGCGACGCCACAACCATACGCCCAACCACAGCACCAGCAGCCCGATTCCCAACAGAATAGCCGAGCCGCCCGGGCTGGCATTCAGCTCGCCGAGGGCCGGCGAATGACCAAACAAACCGGCGCCACCGGCACCCGCCAGCAGCAGACCTACAATTGCCAGCAGCGCGGCAAAGCCGGCCACCAGGCGCAGACGCCAGTTGCTCGGCCCCTTTGGGCGCAAGCGACGAGCATCAAAACCATCGGATATCTTCATTCCGACCTTTCCTCCAGGGTATCGGCCCTTCGACCGGAAGATACACAGGTTGTTCCTGTGCCTGAGGCAATTGCAGCAAATGACAGGCATTTGCGGATGAGCGGGGCAATAAACACGCCGCGCCGCTCATCCGAGGGGCGATCAGATCAGATCTTTGGTTGACGCGAGGGTAGCGAAGTTGTCAGCCATGATGGCCATCTCAGTCTGCTGTACGTGCTCGGCACTCAGGATGCCGCCTTTGTAGGGCAGGTCGCGGGTGGCGCAGGCGTCTTCCACCAGGGTGCAGCGAAAGCCCAGGTTCTTGGCGGCGCGCACGGTGGTGCTGACGCTGGAGTGGCTCATGAAGCCGCAGACGATCAAGTCCAGGGAGCCCAGGTCTTGCAAGTGCTTTTCCAGGCCGGTGCCGTGGAAAGCGCTCGGCAGCAGCTTGCCGATAATGGTTTCGTCACCGAGCGGCTCCAGGCCGGGAATGAATTCGCCACGCTCGCCCTGCGGGTCGAACAGGCCACCGACGGTGCCCAGGTGACGTACGTGCACGATCGGGCGCCCGGCGTTGCGCGCTGCGGCGACCAGTTGCTGGATGTTGGCGACCGCCGCGTCCATGCCTGAGAGGGCGAGTGGGCCGCTGAGGTATTCCTTCTGGGCGTCGATGATCACGAGGGTCGCATGGTTCAGGTTGGCTGCTGCATAACCGCGACCGCTGAGTTGAAACATCGTCTTTGGAACGGACATTCTGGGGCTCCTGTGAGGGGGGCTTTTGTGACATTGTCCACTGGCTGAGCGGTTCTGTGAATCGCTACCATCGTAAGGTACGCCGTTGTTGGCTCACAGCCATGTCAAGTGGGCGGCTTGTTTAGTGCAACGATGGCAAATTGGATGAATTCCGACGGGTGGCGAAGGGTTTTCATCCATCGTCGGTACAGGCGAAGGCTGTTAGAATCGCCAGTCGTTTTTTCCAGGAGCTTGCCCCCGTGATCACATCCCGCCTGCGCACGTTGCGCGACCACATCCGTTGGGCTGTCAGCCGTTTCCATGGGGAAGACCTGTTTTTCGGCCATGGCACCGACAACGCCTGGGACGAAGCCCGGCAATTGGTGCTCGGCGCCTTGCACCTGCCTTGGGAAATCGCCGACAGCTACCTGGACTGCAACCTTGAAGAAGAAGAAATCTCCCACGTGCAGCGTTTGCTGCACCGCCGTATCCATGAGCGCGTGCCTACCGCTTACCTGTTGAAGGAAGCCTGGTTCTGCGGCATGTCGTTTATTGTCGATGAGCGTGTGTTGATCCCGCGCTCGCCGATCGGCGAACTGATCGAAAACCGCTTCGAACCGTGGCTGGCCCAGCCGCCGGCGCGCATCCTCGACCTGTGCACCGGCTCCGGTTGCATCGGCATCGCGTGTGCCTATGAGTTCCAGGACGCTGAAGTGGTGCTGGGCGACTTGTCCTTCGAAGCGCTGGAAGTGGCCAACCAGAACATCGAGCGCCATGGCGTTGATGAGCGCGTGTACACCGTGCAAGGCGATGGCTTTGATGGTCTGCCCGGCCAGCGTTTTGACCTGATCGTGTCCAACCCGCCTTATGTGGATGCCGAAGACTTCGCCGACATGCCGGATGAATACCAGCATGAGCCGGAACTGGGCCTGGCCTGCGGTGATGATGGCTTGAACCTGGTGCGACGCATGTTGGCCGAGGCCGCAGACCACCTGACCGAGAAAGGCTTGCTGATTGTCGAAGTCGGCAACAGCCAGGTGCACGTTGAGACGTTGTACCCGGAAGTGGACTTTGCCTGGCTGGAATTCCAGCGCGGTGGGCATGGCGTATTCATGTTGACGGCTGAACAGTGCCGGGAACATCAGGCAGTGTTTGCGGCGCGGGTTTAACCCGATTCAGCTGAAGAAACTGGATCTAAATGTGGGAGCGGGCTTGCTCGCGAAAACGGTGTGTCAGTGGCAGATGTAATGCCTGACACTCCGCCTTCGCGAGCAAGCCCGCTCCCACATTCTTGAATGCATTCACCCCGCTATCAGCGGTGTGTCGCAATCCAGATCAGCAACCCGGCCTGAAACACGGTAAACGCCACCAGGCAGGTGATGGTAAAGCGCAAACCGCTGTCCTCACGCTTGAACTTGGTGACCTTTTCCTCTTCCTTGCGCAGCTTTACTTCCTGCTCGGCGAGGTTCTGTTCAGCTTGCTGGAGCATTTGCGCAGCTTCGATGATTTCCACGAACTGCACCTTCTCGGTGTTCCAGCTGTCCAGCACTTCGCTGACCTTGCCCGGCTGCACATTGCCTTTGAGGTGCTGTACATCGGCATAAGCCACATCAAAGCCCTGGATACGCAGGAAGTGATCGCGGCGCAGGCGCGTAGCTTCGTTGAGTGCATCCTTGTTAGCCAGGTCCACACCGTCGACGCGGTAATGTGACCATTTCTTTTTTGCCCACGCCGCGCCTTGTGCGACGAGGAAACGACCGATACCCCGGTTGGCCGGTTCGATTTCCAGGCTGTTGCCCGGACCGAAATGCACGCGGTGCGTATCGTGATCGACCCAGATATCCAGGTGGTTCTGCTCGCGACGTACTCGCTGGCCTGGCAGTTGGATGACCATGCGCAACAGGCTGTGGTGTTTATCATTGCGCTCGGCATAGCCGAATTGCACGAAACGCAACGGCCGCACGCCGGTGGCGCGATCCGTGGCCAGGGGCGCCAGGCGCAGCATCTTGAAATGTTCGGCCTGTACGTCCGCCCACGGCAGTGCCGCTGCCTCGACGGCCTCGGTTTGTTCAGCCGGGGTGTCGGCGGTCGATTCGGGTGTTGCTTCGGTGGTTGTCATGCGGCGCGATCCTGTCCAAGCCCTGCGAGTCGACAGTCTTTTTACTGTTGACCCTGGGCTTATCGGCCGTTTTTTGCAGGACTGGAGGCAAATAGTCGCTTAATGGGGTTGAAGTCCGTCGATAAAGCGCACGATGCGCTGGCCCAGCTCAGCGGCGAGGGGCAGTTTCGGATCGTTGTAGGACTCCAGTTGCTCCTTCACGTCCTTGGGCACGATGCGCATCACATGGTTCATGCCTTCGATTACCGTCAGTTGCGCGTCCGGCTTGGCATTTTTCAGTTGTCGGGCATCGGCCACGCCTACCTGAATGTCGTTGGTACCCTGGATAATCAGCGCCGGCATGCTCAGTTTGGCGAAGGCAGCCGACGGATCGGCGCGAAACAGGCTAATAAGATAAGGCTGCACGCTGGGCCGGAAAATACCTTCCAGCGGGCGCGGTACATCGGCATCCACCTGGCCGGCCTTGAGGTGGTCGAGAATTTCATTGCTGCGCAGCAACAGGGCAGGGGGCAGGTGATCGGCCAGTTGCTGGCGAATCACCTGGTCCACCGGTCGTGCGCTGCCGGACAGGGAAATAACGCCAGCCGGGTCGAGTTGCGGTGCGGCGAGGGCCGCGACCAACGCGCCTTCGCTATGGCCCAGCACAATCAGCGGGCCCATCCGGTTATCCGCCTTGAGCAGTTTGCCCCAGGCGACGGCGTCGGCCACGTAGGCATCCAGGGTCAGGTTGCGCTCATCGGGGGTGGCAGCAAGGCTGGCGGCCACGCCGCGCTTGTCATAGCGCACGCTGGCGATGTTATTGCGGGCCAGTACCCAGGCCAGGCGCTTGAGGCTGTCGTTACGCGCGCCATCTGCACTGTTGCCGTTACGGTCGGTCGGGCCGGAGCCGGCGATGATCAACACGACGGGCACGGGTTTGTCGGATTTGGGCAGCAAAAGCGAGCCAAACAGCTCGCCGCTGCCGGTGTCCAGGCTGATAGGCCGTTGCAGCACGACAGGGGAGGCGGCGAAGCCAATACTGGAAAACAGGGTAAGGGTCAAAAGCAAAACTCGCAGCATCATCGCGCCATCATTGGGAAGGTGCCGGTTGGACCAACGTCTACCGGTAAGGTTTCGAGGATGAACTAGTCGGTTAGCCTGCGTATACTGGCGGCCTTAAGTTATTACGGTTGACTTGATTCAACTGATTTCACGGAGCGCCCTGCATGTCCGGCAATACCTTCGGCAAGCTGTTCACTGTCACCACCGCGGGCGAAAGCCATGGCCCGGCGTTGGTCGCCATTGTCGACGGCTGCCCGCCCGGCCTCGAGCTGTCTCTGGAAGACCTGCAGCGTGACCTCGATCGCCGCAAGCCCGGCACCAGCCGCCACACGACCCAGCGCCAGGAGCCCGACGAAGTCGAGATTCTCTCCGGCGTGTTCGAGGGCCGCACCACTGGTTGCGCCATTGGCTTGCTGATCCGCAATACCGACCAGAAGTCCAAGGACTACTCGGCAATCAAGGATCTGTTCCGCCCGGCCCACGCCGACTACACCTACCACCACAAATACGGCGAACGCGACTACCGTGGCGGCGGCCGCAGCTCGGCCCGCGAGACCGCCATGCGTGTGGCCGCCGGTGCCATTGCCAAGAAATACCTGGCCACCCAGGGCATTGTTGTCCGTGGCTACATGAGCCAATTGGGCCCGATCGAGATCCCGTTCAAGACCTGGGACAGTGTGGATGACAACGCGTTCTTCAGCCCCGACCCGGACAAGGTGCCGGAGCTGGAAGCCTACATGGACCAGTTGCGTCGCGATCAGGACTCCGTCGGCGCCAGGATCACTGTCGTCGCCGAAGGCGTGAAGCCTGGCTTGGGCGAACCGATCTTCGACCGCCTGGATGCCGAACTGGCCCACGCGTTGATGAGCATCAATGCGGTCAAGGGTGTGGAAATCGGCGCCGGTTTTGCCTGTGTCTCCCAGCGTGGCACCGAGCATCGCGATGAGCTGACACCGCAAGGTTTCCTCAGCAACAACGCGGGTGGCATCCTCGGCGGTATTTCCTCCGGCCAGCCGATTGTGGCGCATCTGGCCCTCAAGGCGACGTCGAGCATCACCACGCCGGGCCGTTCGATTGATGTCAACGGCAACCCGGTCGACGTCATCACCAAGGGCCGCCACGACCCGTGCGTCGGCATCCGTGCCACGCCGATTGCCGAGGCGATGATGGCGATCGTGTTGATGGATCACCTGCTGCGCAACCGTGGGCAAAATGCCGATGTGCGCGTGAGCACTCCGATACTGGGCCAGCTGTGACGGCTTGACCGTGACAGCGCTCCCGTACTGGCGACTCTCCAGCTTCTACCTGTTTTACTTCGCCCTGCTGGGGGCGACGGCCCCTTTCCTGGCGCTGTACTTCGATCACCTGGGGTTCTCCAGCGCGCGTATCGGCGAACTGGTGGCCATCCCCATGCTGATGCGCTGCGTGGCGCCGAACCTGTGGGGGTGGTTGGGCGACCATACCGGCCGACGCCTGGCCATCGTGCGATTTGGCGCGGTGTGCACCCTGGCAAGTTTTTCGCTGATTTTTGTCAGCAAGACCTATGCCTGGCTGGCGTTGGTCATGGCGTTGCACGCGTTTTTTTGGCACGCGGTGTTGCCGCAGTTTGAAGTGATTACCCTGGCGCACCTGCAAAAGCAGACCTCGCGCTACAGTCAGATCCGCCTGTGGGGCTCGATCGGTTTCATTCTCACCGTGGTGATCATGGGCCGCCTTTTCGACTGGCTGAGCCTGGACATTTACCCGGTGGTGGTCGTGGTGATCATGGCCGGCATCATCGGCGCCAGCCTGTGGGTGCCGAATGCGCAGCCTGTCAGCCATGGCAATCGTTTGGCCGGCGACGGTTTTCTCAAGCAGCTGCGCAGCCCCGGTGTGCTGGCGTTTTATGCCTGCGTGGCGTTGATGCAAATGAGCCACGGCCCGTATTACACCTTCCTGACCCTGCATCTGGAGCATTTGGGCTACAGCCGTGGCGTTATTGGTCTGCTCTGGGCAGTGGGCGTTGTGGCGGAAGTGCTGATGTTCCTGGCCATGAGCCGCATCCTCACGCGCTTTTCGGTGCGACGGGTGCTGCTAGCCAGTTTCCTGTTGGCGTCGGTACGCTGGTTGCTGCTGGGCTCATTCGCTGAATTCTTCTGGGTGCTGCTGCTGGCGCAGGTGATGCACGCCGCCACCTTCGGCAGCTTTCATGCGGCGGCCATTGCTTTTGTGCAACGTAGTTTCGGCGATAAACAACAAGGCCAGGGCCAGGCGCTCTATGCTGCCTTGGCCGGTACCGGGGGCGCCTTGGGGGCCCTGTATTCCGGTTACAGTTGGAATCTGCTGGGGCCGACCCTGACGTTCAGCATCGCCAGCATCGCGGCCCTGGCCGCCGCCGTTATCATTGGCCTTCGATTGCAAGAGCCGAACCAAGGAACCGTGCAATGAGTTATGTAGCTGTTTACCACGTCGCCACACCGGACATCCCGAACAAGGTCCTGACCCATTTCGATGATATCGCTGCGGCCCTGGCCGAGCATGGCGTGCGGTTCGAACGTTGGCAGCCCAGCCCCATCGAGAAGGGGGCCGGCGACGCTGAAATGATCGCGGCCTACCAGGAGCAGATCAATGCTCTGGGTTACGCCTCTGTGCAAGTGCTCAGCGTGACGAACGACCATCCACAGAAAGCCGAGCTGCGTGCCCAGTACCTTGAGGAGCGCCGTTACAGCGACGACGAAGTGCGCTTTTTCATCGCCGGCGTAGGCCTGTTTGCTGTGCACGTGGGCGAGTACATATACGCCGTACGCTGTGAGAAAAATGACCTGCTGGTGATCCCGGCCGGAACGCCCCATTGGTTCGACATGGGCGAGAATCCGCACTGTGTGACACTGCGCCTGTTCAACAGCGCTGACGGCGCAGTGCCTGAATTCACCGGCAGCGATATGGCTGCTCGTATTCCCGGATTGGACGACTAAGTACA
This sequence comes from Pseudomonas sp. M5A4_2d, assembly GCF_053345295.1. Taxonomy (NCBI): domain Bacteria; kingdom Pseudomonadati; phylum Pseudomonadota; class Gammaproteobacteria; order Pseudomonadales; family Pseudomonadaceae; genus Pseudomonas; species Pseudomonas sp. M5A4_2d. Next base: position 554,016 of record NZ_JBKEZW010000001.1, read on the forward strand.
CGTATTTAAATATGCAATCCCGACAATTTGGAAGTTGCTGTGGGAATAAGCCTAATTATCTGTAAGGCGTCGCTGTTTATGCGGCGACTTATGCCTTGATTCCATTCGTTATGTAACTCTCTCCTGACTTGATGTTTATATCACCTGTCAATAGCAGGAATCCGAAAGGTGATAAGGCATCCACTACTACAGGAGAGAGATCAATGAGTGGCCGAGAGGAGTCGTGTCGTACGCCGGTGACCGAGCCTGTGGGCGTTAGAAGACGTCTGAGCCTGGGCGGCAAACCCCTCACACCGACCGAGCTGGAAATCCTGCGGTGGGCTGCTGAAGGCAAGACGGTTTGGGAAATCAGCCAGATTCGCGCCACCTCTGAAGCCACGGTGAAATTCCATCTGCGTAATATCTACGGCAAGCTGGACGTCACCAACCGCGTGCAGGCGATAAATGAAGCGACGCGCCAAGGGCTGTGCTGAACGTATAAAAGGCAGTGCTGAACGTATAAAAAAGGGCCGCGACGCTTAATGGCATCGCGGCCCTTTTTTATCGGTGTTGCTTCGGTGTTTCTTATGCCGAATGGTAAGTCGGCAGGGCAAAGCGGTTCTGGCTTTGCAGCATCGAAATCTGAGGCAAATCGCTAGCTTGTTCGGCCAAGTCGCGGCGAATGGCGCTGATCACCCACGTCAGTTGGTCAGCAGTGTGCAACTGTTGGTACGAGATCGAGCGCTTGACTTGTTTGCCTTCGCTGTTGCGCAGGGTCAGCAGGATACCGCCGTCAGGACGTGGCTGAGTGGTGACGTCGTATTGGGAGAATACAGAAGCGAATTTATCTTGGATCAGGCTCATGTCTATCAGCTCCGTTGGCTCAAGTTGGCAAGCATGGAGAGATAGGTGCAGTGATTGTGCCAGTATTCGGATTTATAAAAAATCGTTGTAAATCAACAACTTGAAAATTTTAAAGATTTTCAGTTTCGTGCAAAATGCATGAATGGCCATCGTGCATCCTGCATTTTGCGTTGTTCGGGCCACCCGTTTCAGCCCTTCATTACTGATAATGACTTTGATGGCTGCGCAAAATTCCTTTTTTGTGGCCGCCGGCACGGGATACAAAACTTTTCAAATCCTGCATGTACAGCCAAAGAATGGCAGGCGTATTTTCCTGCAAGGTATTCAGCGTGCCGCCTACTGGGTCACCGCTGATCCTGGATCATACGAAGAACAAGAAAAAAGGACGTTCCGCCATGAGCCATCCGCAAGACGACATGATCACTTGGGGCAAAATGCTGCGAAAGGTGCCCGCGATTGTTCGCGCCCTGCCGCGCGTGGTACGCGGGATGCGTGCCGCGAATGTCACTGACCCGGGGCAACCCTGCGGCCTCGGGTGGCAGTTCGAGCAGGCTGTGCTGCGTAACCCCGACGGTGCTGCGTTGTTGTACGGCGACAGTGTGCTCAGCTACAGCGAAGCCAACCAGCGCGCCAATCGTATCGCTCATCATCTGCACGCGCAGGGCATCGGCAAGGGTGATGTGGTTGCGCTGTTTATCGAGAATCGGCCTGAATTACTGCTCAATGTATTGGCCGTGGCGAAGCTGGGTGGTATCTGCGCAATGCTCAATACCTCGCAAACCCAGGCGGCGCTGGTGCACAGCCTGAATCTGGTGACCCCGGTGGCCATTGTCGTGGGGGCGGAGTTGGTGCCTGCCTTTTCTGCGGTGCGTGAGCACGTCGCGATCAAGGCCGACCGCACCTGGTTTGTCGCCGATCAACCATCAAGTGCGGTGCCTGAAGGCTACATCGACCTGATGGTGGCCAGCGCCGAATGCGCGGTGAGCAACCCCGCCAGCACCGCGCAAGTCTTTTTCAACGACCCGTGCTTCTATATCTACACCTCCGGCACTACGGGCTTGCCCAAGGCCGGGATCATGAAACACGGCCGCTGGACCAAAACCGCTGTGAGTTTCGGCAGCATCGCCTTGGACATGGGGCCGCAAGATGTCCTGTATTGCACGCTGCCGCTGTACCACGCCACCGGCCTGTGTGTGTGTTGGGGTTCGGCGATTGTCGGCGCGTCGGGGTTCGCCATCCGGCGTAAATTCAGTGCAAGCCAGTTTTGGGACGATGCGCGCAAATTCAACGCGACAACCCTGGGTTATGTCGGGGAGTTGTGCCGCTACCTGCTCGATCAGCCGCCCAGCGCGCAGGACCGTGATAACCGCGTGACCAAGATGGTCGGCAATGGCCTGCGCCCCGGCGTCTGGGCGCAGTTCAAGCAACGCTATGGCGTTGAGCATATCTGCGAGCTGTACGCTGCCAGTGACGGCAATATCGGCTTCACCAATGTGCTGAATTTCGATAACACCATCGGCTTTTGCCTGCAGCACTGGGCACTGGTGGAATACGCCCACGACACCGGTGAACCGATCCGTGGCAGCGATGGTTTGATGCGCAAGGTGCAAACGGGCGGGCAGGGGCTGCTATTGGCCCGGATTGATGAAAAGTCACCCTTCGACGGGTACACCGACCCGGAAAAGAACCGCAAGGTGGTGCTCACGGATGTGTTCGAGAAGGGCGACCGCTATTTCAATACCGGCGACTTGTTGCGCAGTATCGGCTTTGGCCATGCTCAGTTCGTTGACCGCCTGGGCGATACCTATCGTTGGAAGGGTGAGAACGTCTCGACCACCGAAGTCGAAAACGTCCTGCTGCAACACCCGCAGATCGCCGAAGTTGTGGCCTATGGCGTCGAGATCGAAAACACCAACGGCCGGGCGGGGATGGTCGCCATCACCCCGAGCGAATCCCTGGCGTCCCTGGACATGCGTGAATTGCTCCAGTTCGCCCACGGCCAACTGCCGCACTACGCGGTGCCGTTGTTTCTGCGCATCAAAGTGAAGATGGAAACCACCGGCACCTTCAAATACCAGAAGGTGAAGCTCAAGGAGGAAGCGTTTGACCCGGCAAAAGCCGGTAATGACCCGGTCTACGTTTGGCTTCCTGGGTCGGACAGCTATGTGCCGGTCACCGGCCAGCTGTTGGCGCAGATCCAGGGCGGGCAGTTTCGTTATTGATTCTGGCTATGGTCGCTTTTGGCAAAAAAGGCATGACAGTGGGGAACTCCGTCGCGACACTGGGCGCCTATAAAGCACACCAGACCAGGAGCCCTCACATGTCAGACCAGCCCAAACAAATGACCGAAGACGAAGCTGCCGAATTTGCCGAACAGGTCTTTGACGTGGCTCGCCGAGGTGACGCCGCCATGCTCGCTGCGCTGCTGGCCAAAGGCTTGCCGCCCAATCTGCGCAACCATAATGGCGACACCTTGCTCATGCTCGCGGCCTACCACGGCCACGCCGATGCGGTAAAAGTGCTGCTGGAATTCAAGGCTGACCCACAGATCGCCAATGACAAAAACCAACTGCCGATTGCCGGTGCTGCATTCAAGGGCAACCTGCCCGTGGTCAAGGCGCTGATCGAAGGTGGCGCACCGGTTGATGCATCATCGTCGGATGGGCGTACCGCGCTGATGATGGCCGCGATGTTCAACCGCGTAGAAATGGTCGAGTACCTGCTTGGGCAAGGCGCCAATCCCAAGGCGACTGACGCCCAGGGCGCGACGGCATTGGCCGCAGCGCAAACCATGGGCGCGGCGGATACGGCGGCGCAGTTGCAAAAACTGGTGTAGGCTACGCGCCCTTAAAAACCAGCCCGCCACAGGACCTTCCCATGAAAACCGCCCTCGTCGAACTCATCAGCAAAATCAGCGCCGGCGTCATGGGCGAGGACGAGGTGGCGCGCATCGCCGAAGAAGCGGCCCAGGCCTACGCGGACCCTGCGGCCTTTCTGGCGGCCAATCCGGATATCAACTACGACGACTCGTTCCCTATTCCATTGGGTGAGTGGGTGGTGGTGGGCAGCCTGCCGGACACCGTCCTGTTCCAGGCCGACACCTATGGCGATCTGTTTGCGCAGATCGTCGCGTCCTTCGGCCCGGGCGTGGCGTTCAACCTCAAGCCCAAGCAGTTGGCCAAGACCGAAGACCTCACTGCGCTCAATCGCATCCAGATCCAGATGAGCGCCCTGAGCCCGGAAGAGGGCGGCTATGTGCTGCTCAACTTCAGCCAATTGCTCGATGACGAGATCCAGAGCGTGCTGGTGTACGGCAACGACCTGCCGCGCGTGCTGGAACTGTGCGCCCACGTTGGCATCAAGGCTGAGCCGGCCCTGGAAGCGCTGCGTGTTGCGGTGCACGTCTGAAATAAAACGGAACCGCCGCCACGGCTGACTATCCTAAGGAGGCATGCCCTCACTTTAGGAGCGACACCATGGGTTCGACTTTCAATGGTCTGATTGGCCTGATTATCCTTGCGCTGGATATCTGGGCGATTATCAACGTGTTCAAAAGCGGCGCGAGCACGGGCGCCAAGGTGTTGTGGATCTTGCTGATCCTGTTGCTGCCGGTACTCGGCCTGATTATCTGGGCAATTGCCGGGCCGCGCGGGAATGTGCGGATCTGATCACCCGGCCCGCCCCAATCCGGAGTGGGCACTGCACTAAATGCGGGAGCGGGCTTGCTCGCGAAAAGCGGTGGTTCAGTCACTGATGTATTGACTGACGCAGCGCTTTTCGCGAGCAAGCCCGCTCCCTATTTGTCTCCTGCGTATTCTGAGATTTGTGTGTCGAGATTATTCGGTGCACGAAATTTTCACACCTCGTCCAAGACAATTCGCCGGTTTTTAAGGCTCTGCCAAGGCTCTCTATCCAGTGCCATTAACCGCATGGCCGTGGCATATGTTCAGTAATTAATAGCGTTGATGCCGTTGATCGGGCACCATTTGCGCCACCGCGCTAACCGCCTACCCCAGCCAGCCTGGGCGAGGGACGGGCGCCACTGCATTACTTCTAAACTTAAACTTCCAATGGGTCCTGAAACGACATGGCAAACCCGGACGCCCTGAGTCAGCAGCGAGCTTCTAATCGCCTGCTGCAACCGACCGTCAAATCCCATCTGGCATACACGCTGCTTTGCGCGCTGGTCATGATGGTGATGTTCTCCCTGCTGCGCCTGGCGCTGCTGGTCTACAACCGCGAGATGATCCTCGACACGCCGGCCTCGACGTTCCTCGAAGCGTTCGTCAACGGCACGCGCTTCGACATACGCTTTGTGATGTACGCGCTGGTTCCGATGCTGCTGGCCTTGTTCAGCGTTCGGGCCATGGCGGCGCGCGGGTTTTTCCGTTTGTGGCTGACCGTCGCGTCGAGTATTGCCCTGTTCCTGGGCTTGATGGAGATGGACTTCTACCGCGAATTCCACCAGCGCCTCAACGGCCTGGTCTTCCAGTATGTGAAGGAAGACCCGAAAACCGTGATGAGCATGCTCTGGTACGGTTTCCCGGTGGTGCGGTACCTGCTGGCCTGGGCCGTGGGCACGCTGATCCTGAGCATGGCCTTTAAAGGCGCCGACCGTGCGACGCGCCCACGTGGCCCGTTCAGCGGCGGCACCGTCGGCACCCGCCAGGTGGCGCCGTGGTATACCCGCATCGCCGTATTCGTGGTCTGCCTGTTGATCGCCGTGGTCGCCATCCGTGGCACCCTGCGCCAGGGCCCGCCGCTGCGCTGGGGTGATGTCTACACCACCGATTCGAACTTCGCCAACCAGTTGGGCTTGAACGGCACTCTGTCGCTGATCGCCGCCGCCAAGGCGCGCTTCTCCGAAGAGCGTTCGAACATCTGGAAAGCCACCCTGGACCAGCCGCTGGCGACCCAGACCGTGCGTGACATGCTGGTGTTGCCACAAGAGAAACTGGTGGACACGGAGTCGGCTGCCGTTCGCCGGGACTACACGCCACCGGCCGAAAAAACCCTGCCGATCAAGAACGTCGTAGTGATCCTGATGGAAAGCTTCGCCGGTCATTCGGTGGGTGCATTAGGCCGCCCGGGCAACATCACGCCGTACTTCGACAAATTGTCCAAGGAAGGCCTGCTGTTCGACCGTTTCTTCTCCAACGGCACCCACACCCACCAGGGGATGTTCGCCACCATGGCGTGCTTCCCGAACCTGCCGGGCTTCGAATACCTGATGCAGACCCCGGAAGGCAGCCACAAGCTGTCGGGCCTGCCGCAGTTGCTCAGTGCACGCAAGTTTGACGACGTGTATGTCTACAACGGCGATTTCGCCTGGGACAACCAGTCGGGTTTCTTCAGCAACCAGGGCATGACCAACTTCATCGGGCGTAACGACTTCGTCAACCCGGTGTTTTCCGACCCGACGTGGGGCGTGTCCGACCAGGACATGTTCAACCGTGGCCTGGAAGAACTCAAAGCCCGCGAAGGCGGCAAGCCGTTCTACGCCCTGCTGCAAACCCTGTCCAACCACACGCCGTACGCATTGCCGACGCCATTGCCGGTCGAGAAAGTCACCGACCGTGGCAGCCTCAACGAGCATTTGACGGCCATGCGCTACTCCGACTGGGCCTTGGGCCAGTTCTTTGAAAAGGCCCGTAAAGAGCCTTACTTCAAGGAAACCCTGTTTGTGATCGTGGGTGACCACGGCTTCGGTAACGAACAGCAAATCACCGAAATGGACCTGGGCCGCTTCAACGTGCCGATGCTGATGATTGCACCGGGCATGCAGGAGAAGTTCGGCGAGCGTGACCACACCGTGGGCACCCAGATCGACATCGTGCCGACCATCATGGGCCGCCTGGGTGGCGATACCTTGCACCAGTGCTGGGGCCGTGACCTGCTGAACCTGCCGGAAGGCGACAAGGGCTTTGGCGTGATCAAGCCGTCGGGCAGTGACCAGACCGTAGCGTTGGTTACCGCAGACCGCATTCTGGTACTGCCCAAGGACATGCCACCGAAGCTGTGGGAGTACGAACTGGGCGCTGAGCCGACCGGTAAAGTGATTCCCGAGTCACCGGACGAAGCAGCGCTGAAACAGAAACTCGAGTCGTTCCTGCAGACGGCGACCAAGAGCCTGTTGGATAACACCGCCGGTGTGGTCGACGGTAAGCCGGACTAATAAGTCGGGCATAAAAAAAGAGGCCTCAGTGAGGCCTCTTTTTTTGTCCGGTGTTTATATCCGGCCAAGCAACAGCAGCACCAGCAACACCACCAGTACGACACCCAGAATACCCGACGGGCCATAGCCCCAGTTACGCGAGTGCGGGAATACCGGAAGGCCGCCAACCAACAGCAGGATCAGGATAATGATCAGAATGAGGCTCATAGTTTTTTTCCTTATAGGCCTTCTGAAAAGACCGGTGATTAAACAGTAGGCCTGTCAGTTTAAAGACAGACGCCTTATAAAATCCGACTGTGCCATGGGGTAAAAGATTCCGTGTTTTTTTAAAGCATTTTGCAAGCCGGCTTATTTCTTTTAATGCGTTCACACCTGCAGCGTATTAGTTGAAAAAGATTGAACTTACGCAATAAGTCGCTCTCGTACCCGGCCTCAAGTTTGCCCGAGGCATTCATCAATTGGATGGTGCGTGGGTCGCGGAAAAACCTTCGCTACACTGCCGATCACTTCTTCCGTGAACCACAAGGCAGCTTTCCTATGCAAAATCGCATGATGATCACCGGCGCCGGGTCCGGCCTGGGTCGCGAAATCGCTCTGCGCTGGGCCCGCGAGGGTTGGCAATTGGCCTTGTCGGACGTCAGCGAGCCGGGCTTGCTTGAAACCCTCAAGCTCGTGCGCGAGGCGGGTGGCGATGGGTTTGTCCAACGCTGCGACGTGCGCGACTACAGCCAGCTCACGGCCTTTGCCCAGGCCTGTGAGGTGAAGCTGGGCGGCATTGATGTGATCGTCAACAATGCCGGTGTCGCCTCGGGTGGCTTCTTTGCTGAGTTGTCCCTGGAAGACTGGGACTGGCAGATCGCGATCAACCTGATGGGCGTGGTCAAGGGCTGCAAAGCGTTCCTGCCGCTGCTGGAGAAAAGCCAGGGCCGGATTATCAACATCGCCTCAATGGCCGCATTGATGCAGGGGCCGGCGATGAGCAACTACAACGTGGCCAAGGCCGGTGTGGTGGCGTTGTCGGAGAGCTTGCTGGTGGAACTCAAGCAGCAGGAAGTGAGCGTGCACGTGGTGTGCCCGTCATTTTTCCAGACCAACCTGTTGGATTCGTTTCGCGGGCCTACACCGGCGATGAAGGCGCAGGTGGGTAAGTTGCTTGAGAGCTCGCCGATTTCGGCGGCGGATATCGCCGATTACATCTACCAACGCGTGGCTGAAGGCGAGTTCATGATCTTGCCTCACGAGCAGGGGCGCATGGCATGGGCGTTGAAGCAGAAGAATCCGCAGTTGTTGTATGACGAGATGACGCAGATGGCCGACAAGATGCGGGCCAAGGCGCAGGCGGTTAAGGGCTGATGCTGGTCCAAATTTGAAAGAGGGCTTGCGCCCAACGGCGCAGTGATCGTCAACCTATCACGGCTATCGGGAGCAAGCCCCCTCCCACCTGTTTAAGCGTTTTTGCTTGGGATTTTTATGTGGTCTGTCAGGCAAGTTACCCGTTTATGTAGGTCTCGCCTGATTTAGAGGCAAGCCATTGCTGCTCCCCAGCTAATCACGCATGGTCAACGTCCTGTCACTCCAAAAGGATACCCCGCCATGCTGGTCTTAAGCCGCGCCCTGGGCGAAGTCATTTCCATCGGCGATGACATTACGTTGCACATCCTCGAGTTGAACGGTTCCCAGGTGAAATTCGGCGTCGACGCGCCGGCTGGGGTGCGCGTCCATCGCTCCGAGGTTTACCAGAAAATTCTCGACCGCCCAGGCACCGCCACCCCTCCGGTGGCAGTCCCCAATCCCTGAACCCCCCTCAGTCGAACAGATGCTTGGGCACGTCGTGCTTGAGCATCAACTGGCATTGCTCGCTTTCAGGGTCGAACACGATCAGCGCCTGGCCCTTGGTCAGCGCCTGACGCACGCGCAATACGCGGGTTTCCAGCGGTGTTTCGTCGCCATTGTCGGTGCCGTCGCGGGTAACGAAGTCTTCGATGAGGCGGGTGAGGGTGTCGACTTCAAGTGCGTCGTAGGGAATCAGCATACAAGCCTCAGAGGTAGGAACCCGGCGATCCTACTGCGCCGGGACCGTAGTTGCCAGTGTCAGGACTTCTGGCCGACCAGGCTGTCCACCGACGGCACGCGTGTGTCGCTCTCCATCTGTGTCTCATGCTCGATCTGATGGCTGAAGCGGTCCAGCGAACCCTGCGCCGGTTGCGCGTCGCTGGCGAATACCGGCGGGCTGAGAATGTAGGCACTCAACAAGCGACTCAGCGCAGCCAGGCTGTCGATGTGCGTGCGCTCGTAGCCGTGGGTGGCGTCACAACCAAACGCCAGCAGGGCTGTGCGAATGTCGTGGCCGGCGGTTACGGCAGAGTGGGCGTCGCTGAAGTAATAGCGAAACAGGTCGCGGCGCACGGGCAGGTCGTTATCCGAAGCCAGGCGCAGCAGGTGACGGGACAGGTGGTAGTCATACGGCCCGCCGGAGTCCTGCATCGCCACGCTCACGGCATGCTCGCTGGAGTGCTGGCCGGGTGCGACCGGGGCGATGTCGATGCCAACAAATTCGCTGACATCCCAGGGCAGGGCAGCCGCGGCACCACTGCCGGTCTCTTCGGTGATGGTGAACAACGGGTGGCAGTCGATCAGCAGCGGTTCGCCGCTGTCGATGATGGCCTTCAGCGCGGCGAGCAGGGCCGCGACACCGGCTTTATCGTCCAGGTGTCGGGCGCTGATATGCCCGCTTTCGGTGAACTCGGGCAGCGGGTCAAAGGCGACATAGTCACCGATGCTGATGCCCAGGGAATCGCAATCGGCACGGGTCGCGCAGTAGGCGTCCAGGCGCAATTCCACATGGTCCCAACTCACCGGCATTTCATCCACGGCGGTGTTGAACGCGTGCCCGGAGGCCATCAACGGCAACACGCTGCCACGGATCACGCCGTTATCGGTGAACAGGCTGACGCGGCTGCCTTCGGCAAAGCGGCTGGACCAGCAACCCACGGGGGCGAGGGTCAGGCGGCCGTTGTCTTTGATCGCACGCACGGCGGCACCGATGGTGTCCAAGTGTGCGGACACGGCGCGGTCGGGGCTGTTTTTCTGGCCCTTGAGGGTCGCGCGAATGGTGCCACGCCGGGTCATTTCAAAGGGGATGCCGAGTTCTTCCAGGCGCTCGGCGACGTAGCGCACGATGGTGTCGGTAAACCCGGTGGGGCTGGGAATGGCGAGCATCTCCAGCAGCACTTTTTGCAGGTAGTTGAGATCCGGTTCGGGGATGGTTCGGCTCATAAAGACTCCTGATGAAGTGTGGCGAGCGGGTTTGTTGTGGCGAGCGCGCTTGCGCCGCGTTGGGTCGCGAAGCGGCCCCAAACCTGCCAATGAGTTCTGCCTGAAAGACTGCGGTGCCTGGGTCAGGGCTGCTGCGCAGCCCAACGCGGTGCAAGCCCGCTCGCCACAGGGTTATTGAGCAGTCGGCTGGCTATGCGGAAATAACAAATCCACAAACTTCTCCGCAGTCGGTTGCGGCTCGTGATTAGCCAGCCCGGCCCGTTCGTTAGCTTCGATAAATACGTACTCGGGTTGGTCGGCGGCGGGCACCATCAGGTCCAGGCCCACCATGGGAATATCGAGGGCGCGAGCGGCACGCACGGCGGCGTCCACCAGCGTCGGGTGCAGAATCGCCGTGACGTCCTCCAGGCAACCGCCGGTGTGCAGGTTGGCGGTGCGGCGCACGGCCAGGGTTTCACCGCGCGGCAGGATGCTGCTGTAGTCGTAACCGGCGGCGTGCAGGGTGCGTTGGGTTTCGGCGTCCAGCGGGATTTTGCTTTCGCCGTCGGTAGCGGCTTGGCGGCGACGGCTTTGGGCTTCGATCAAGGCGCCGATGGAATGCTGGCCGTCACCGGTCACCTCGGCAGGACGGCGAATCGCGGCGGCGACCACCTCAAAGCCGATCACCAGGATGCGCAGGTCGAGGCCTTCGTGAAAGCTTTCGAGCAACACACGGCTATCGAACTGGCGGGCCGCTTCGATGGCTTTCTGCACGTCTTCGATCGTCTGCAAATCCACCGCCACGCCTTGGCCTTGCTCGCCGTCCAGCGGCTTGACCACGACGCGCTGGTGTTCGTCGAGAAACTCCAGGTTGTCGTCGGCACTGCCCGCCAATTGTTGTTGCGGCAGTTTCAAACCGGCGGCTTTGAGCACCTTGTGGGTCAGGCTTTTGTCCTGGCATAGGGTCATGCTGATGGCGCTGGTCAGGTCGCTCAAGGATTCACGGCAACGCACGCGGCGTCCACCATGGCTGAGGGTGAACAGGCCGGCACTCGCGTCGTCCACGTGCACATCAATGCCGCGTCGATGGGCCTCTTCGACAATGATCCGCGCGTAGGGGTTGAACCCCGCCTGCGGCCCGGGGCCGAGAAACAGTGGCTGGTTGATGCCGTTCTTGCGCTTGATCGCAAAGGTGGTCAGCGCGCGAAAACCCAGCTTGGCATAGAGGCTCTTGGCCTGGCGGTTGTCGTGCAACACCGACAGGTCAAGGTAGCTCAGGCCACGGCTCATAAAGTGCTCTACCAGGTGGCGCACCAGCACTTCACCCACGCCGGGCCGGGTGCATTGCGGGTCGACGGCCAGGCACCAGAGGCTGCAACCATTTTCCGGGTCGTGAAAGGCTTTTTGATGATTGAGGCCCATCACGCTGCCGATCACCGCGCCGCTGTCTTCGTCTTCCGCCAACCAATACACCGGGCCGCCTTGGTGGCGTGGCGTCAGGCGTTCAGCGTCGACCGGCAGCATGCCGCGCCCTTGATAGAGCACGTTGACCGCGGCCCAATCCGTCTCGCTTTGTACGCGCCGGATACGAAAACCGCGAAACACCCGAGTCGCCGGCCGGTAGTCACTGAACCACAGGCGCAGGGTGTCGGACGGGTCGAGGAACAACTGTTGCGGATCAATCCCGAGGATCTGCTGGGGCGCCGCCACGTACAGCGCGATATCGCGCTCGCCAGCCTGCTCGTTCAGCAACTCCTCGGCCAGGCTGGCAGGGTCAGGGAACGTGTGGCCGATCAACAACCGGCCCCAGCCGCAATGCACGGCAATCGGCTCGGCGCCCAGTGGGCTGCCATCTTCAGCCAGGCGGGCTTGCAGGCGTTCGTAGGTCGGCGCCTGGCCCTTCAGCAAGCGTTGGCTGTAAGCCGCTGCAAGAGGTTTCATCAATCAGATTCCTTGTTCGCTGAGCCACAGGTTCAGCGCCGCCAGTTGCCACAGCTTGGAGCCGCGCAGCGGGGTCAGTTGGCCTTGCGGGTCGGTCAGCAAGCGATCAAGCATGGCGGGGTTGAACAGGCCGCGATCCTGGCTCGGGTCCAGCAGCAGCTCGCGCACCCAGTTCAAGGTGTCGCCCTGCAAATGCTTGAGGCCCGGCACTGGGAAGTAGCCCTTTTTGCGGTCAATGACTTCGCTGGGGATGACCCGGCGCGCGGCCTCTTTCAGCACCTGCTTGCCGCCGTCGGGCAATTTGAATTTACCCGGCACGCGTGCCGACAGTTCGACGAGGCGATAATCCAGAAACGGTGTGCGCGCTTCCAGGCCCCAGGCCATGGTCATGTTGTCCACGCGTTTGACCGGGTCATCGACCAGCATCACCGTGCTGTCCAGGCGCAAGGCCTTGTCCACGGCGGCGTCTGCGCCTGGCATTGCAAAATGCTCACGCACAAAGTCACCGGCAGCGTCATTGGCAGTCAGCCATTTCGGTGCAACGGTGGCGGCATAGTCGTCGTAGCTGCGGTCGAAAAATGCATCGCGGTATGCGGCGTAGGGGTCGCTGGCGCCATCCACTTGCGGGTACCAGTGGTAACCGGCGAACAACTCGTCGGCACCCTGGCCGCTCTGTACCACCTTGCAATGCTTGGCCACTTCCCGCGACAGCAGGTAGAAGGCGATGCAGTCGTGGCTGACCATCGGCTCGCTCATGGCGCGGAACGCGGCCGGCAGTTGCTCGATGATTTCGCTTTCGGCGATGCGCAGTTGGTGGTGACGGGTACCGTAGTGCTTGGCAATCAGGTCCGAGTACTGAAACTCGTCGCCGCGCTCGCCACCGGCATCTTCAAAACCGATCGAGAAGGTCGACAGGTCCTGTACGCCGACTTCACGCAACAGGCCGACGAGCATGCTCGAATCGACGCCGCCGGAGAGCAGCACGCCGACATCCACGGCGGCGCGTTGGCGGATGGCCACGGCTTCGCGGGTGCTGTCGAGTACGCGGTCGGTCCAGTCTTCCAGGGTGAGATTTTGCTCATCTTCACGAGGGCCGTAGGGCAGGGTCCACCAGGTTTTCTGTTCGGTCTTGCCATTGGCGTCGATGCGCATCCAGCTCGCTGGCGGCAGCTTTTCAATGCCCGCCAGCAAGGTGCGCGGTGCAGGCACCACGGCGTGGAAATTCAGGTAGTGATTGAGCGCCACCGGATCGAGGATCGGGTTGATATCGCCGCCCTTGAGCAGTGCCGGCAACGCCGAGGCGAAGCGCAGGCGCTGGCCGGTACGCGACAGGTACAACGGCTTTACGCCCAGACGGTCACGGGCGATGAACAGGCGCTGGGCGTCACGCTCCCAGATCGCGAAGGCAAACATGCCGTTCAGCTTGGGGAGCAGTGCTTCGCCCCAGGCGTGGTAGCCCTTGAGCAGCACTTCGGTGTCGCCACCGGAATAGAAGGCGTAGCCCAGGGCTTCCAGCTCTTTGCGTAATTCCGGGAAGTTGTAGATGGCACCGTTGAACGCCAGCGACAGCCCAAGCTGGGCGTCGACCATCGGTTGGGCCGAGCCGTCCGACAGGTCCATGATCTTCAGGCGCCGGTGGCCCAGGGCAATCGGCCCTTGGGCGTGGAAGCCCCAGGCGTCGGGACCGCGTGGGGCCAAGTGATGGGTGATGCGCTCAATGGCCGCCAAGTCGGCAGGTTGGGCATCGAAACGTAATTCTCCAGCTAATCCGCACATAAATTCCTTACCGGTTTTTCCGTTGGGGAGGGGTCAATATTCAATGCGCCAAAAGGGCGCGTACCCAGAAACTGACCCAGTGCTATCCGTGGAGTTTTAGACCGATAAGTTATAAGGCAAATAGCCGTGATGGCTTTAAAGCCGCCCTTTGCTTGCCGCTGACTTGCCTTTCACCAACGCGCGCAGGGCAAACCGATTCGGGTGGCAGGCCTCGGCCACACTGGTCGGAACCGGCAACGGCTCAGCATTCAGCCAGGCCGCAATCAGCTCGCCGCACAGGGGCGCGGTGATCAGTCCGCGTGAGCCGTGGCCGCTGTTGATGTACAGACCCGGCAGCCAGGGGCAAGGCGTATCCGGTACTTGCCGGGCGTCTTTGCCGAGTACTGCATACGCCTGTTGGAATGCTTCGTGGTCGGCCAACGGCCCGACGATCGGCAGGTAGTCAGGGCTGGTGCAACGAAACGCCGCCCGACCCTCCAGTTGCTCAGGGGCCAGGTGATCGGCGCCCAGGCGTTGCAACAAATCTTCGGAAATCTCCCGCAGCATCGCAAGGTTGCCGGCATGTTCGGTGACGGTGGGCGTGAGGTCTTCATTGGTGAAATCAAAACTCGCGCCCAGGGTGTGTTCACCCAGCCGGGCGGGTGCGACGTAACCCTCGGCGCAGACCACCGTGGCCAGCCCCTCACTCGCTGCCGTTTGCGCCAGCCGGGTGATTTGCCCGCGAATTCGCTTGAGCGGCAAGTCGGCGCTGGGGGGGAATCGCTTGATCTCGGCGGCGCCGGCGAGCACCACCACACTCGCGCTGGCCAGCACGCGGTCGGCGTCGCGCGCCTGCCACTGATCATCGACCCGGTGCAGCTCAAGGGCATCGTGATGGGTGAGCACTTCAATCAGTGGATGTGCCGCCTGCCATTGGCACAGCGCCGGTGGATGCACCCAGCCGCCTTCCGGGAAAAACAGGCCGCCCTGAGCCAGGTCGACCCCGGCCCGTTGTTGCGCCTGCTCACGGTCCAGCAGGTGCAAGAGTTGGGGCGCAAAGGCCTCGGCCAGTTGCGCCTGGCGCTGAGCTTCCTTGGCGTCAAATGCCAGTTGCAGCACGCCACAGCCATCCCAATCAACACCTCGGTGCAAGTGTTCCAGCAGGCGCCGGGTGTGACCGAAACCGCTGAGTATCAGCTGCGACAGTGCCGTTCCATGCGCCGAAAGCTTGAGGTACAGCACGCCCTGCGGGTTGCCCGACGCTTCTTGAGCCAGGGCGGCGTGGCGCTCCAGCAGGCTGACACGCCAACCACGTGCGGCCAGGCTCGCAGCGGTGGCGCAACCGGCCAGGCCGGCACCGATGACCATCGCATGGCGTTCGCCCTCGATAGTCGCCGGGCGGGCGAACCAGGGTTTGGGTTTGGCCGGCGGTGGCGTGTCTTCGGGCCAACCGAGGAACTCACCGCGCAGGATCTCCCACTTGTGGCCGATGCCCGGCGTGCGTTTCATCTTGAACCCGGCGGCATTGATCAGGCGGCGCACCCAACCGGTGCTGGTGAAGGTGCTGATGGTCGAGCCCGGAGCCGCCAGGCGCGCCAGTTCGGCAAACAGCTCGGCGGTCCACATGTCGGGGTTTTTCGCCGGGGCGAAGCCGTCGAGAAACCAGGCGTCGACCTGTGCATCCAGTTGCGGCAATTGCTCCAGGGCGTCGCCGACCAGCAGGGTCAGGGTGACACGGCCGTTATCCAATACCAGGCGCTGGAAGCCTTGATGGATCGCGATGTACTGCGCCAACAGGGGCTCGGCGAAGGCACTGAGTTCCGGCCAGAGGGCCAGGGCGCGTTGCAGGTCGGTGGGGCTCAGTGGGTACTTTTCCACGCTCACAAAATGCAGGCGCGCACCGGCCACTGCGTGTTGCTCGAACAGCTGCCAGGCGCAGAGGAAGTTCAAGCCGGTGCCGAACCCGGTTTCTCCGATCACCAGCCTGCCACCCACGGGCAGGGCGGCAAAACGCTCCTGCAAGCGGTTCTGCTCAAGGAACACGTAGCGGGTTTCTTCAAGGCCCGACTTGTCGGAGAAGTACACGTCGTCGAAGACCCGTGAGTGCGGGCGACCTTGGTCATCCCAGTCGAGCTGGGCGTGGGTTACGGGGTTCATGGGCGGCTCATAAAATAAAAGCGGGCAAAGGCAAGGTGGCCATTCTAGCCGAAGGGGGTAGCCCCATAGTTTTTACATGGAAAAAACTGCTGCGCGCGTCCTTCCACCCATCAACAATCAGCGTTAATTCCGTGCAGGCGGCCGCGGTATCGTAATGCCTTGATTTATAGGCAATAAAGGATATTGCTGATGCGCACCCAGGATGATTTGAACAACAAGCTGAACCAGTTGACCCAGAGCCAGTTGCAAGCGGCCTTACTGGAAATGACGGGTGATCTGGACAAAGCCCAGGTACTGCAAAAGAAGCTGCCGGGCTGGATGGTCAACGCGCCGCCGGGTGTGTTGGATGCACTGACCCGAGATGCCGCACAGGTGGCAGATGCCCAGGCAACCGTCGCCGAGTGCTTGAAGCCATTGCGGGCGCTGGATGAGTTTTGCAATGAGCGGCTCAAGGACTATTGCCTGACACGATGGCAACTGACCGTGGAGCCGAAAAAAGATCTTTTTATTCGTGCGGTCAACGAATACGAGAAAGAAGTCTTGCCATTGAAGTACGTGAAAACCGTGAGGCTGGTGCAGGACAGCCTGCTGCAGGTGGCGATGCAGAATTTCTCCGAGGATGAAGCTCGAGCGCAATACTTTCCGGCCGGCTCGCTGTTGCAGTCGGGGTCCGGCGCTCGTGGGGTGATGGGCATTACGCCCCTCGAGTTTGCCCAAGGCTGTCGTGCCCTGGACCTTGGCCGCTTGTATCAGCAGCACCTCAGTGAAGTGCTCAAACTGGACAGTAACCTCACAAGCGATAAGCCCTACGTCAATGCTGTTGCGAGCGATATCGGTCGGATGAAAACCCTGGACGTGAAAATCGACGCCCACATTGCCTTGATGCGGGGAGATATTTCACAGGACACCTACAAGATGGTGTGCACGTTGCTGGACCGCCAGCTCACACCGTCCCAGGCTCAGGCCGCAGGGGTGGTGTTTCAAGGGCGGCCGGTCACTTGGCAAGGGCTGAACACACAGGGCGGCTGCCTGTGGAGCATCCTGGTGTTTTCCAGCCGGTCGATTGCGCAATACCCGCAAGAACCCTGTGTGGTTTACATGCCCAATGAGCCGGAACGGCCATTTTTTGAGTATTCCTCGCTGGATGACTTTCAGGTCTACCTAAAGGGCAAGCTTGAAGTGGCCGCGTATCGGGCCTTCTTTACCCGGTACCTGAGCCAGGGCGACCGGGTCGGGTTCTTCAACCGTTTTGATCAAGCCCGTACCCTGGGGATGCTGGACGCCAACCTCATTACGGTCAGCCTCGCGAGGCACTTTTTTGATACCTACGCAGCAAAGCTGCAAGCCGACGCGCGGACCCTGGCGGTGCCGGTGGCCGATGTGGATGAGGAGGTTCGCGAGCAGCGCTTGCAGGCGTATTTGGACGCCGGGTTGACGGTGCTCAACCTCGCCGGGTTGGTCGTCCCCGAGTTGGGGTTATTGATGACCGGTGTGGCGGTGGGCCAGATGCTCGGTGAACTCTATGAGGGGATTGAAGACTGGCGCCGTGGTGACACGGAAGAGGCGTTCAAGCAGTTGGCGGTGGTAGCGGAAAATATCACCTCGATGGTGGTGTTCGCGGCAGGCAGCAAGGTTGTCGGTTCGGCAATGACCCGTAGCGGTCTTAACCTGGATAGTTTTTTCAGCAAGTTTGAAGTGGTACGCCCCACGGATGGCAACCTGCGGCTGTGGCGCCCCGATGTCACGCATTACGTCCATGATCAGAGCGTTGTTGGCGATGAGGTTGCGGACGGGTCAGGAATCTACAAGGTGGGTGGTCATTCCTACGTCAAGGTCAATGATCGTGTCCATCGGGTTTCCTTCGACTCAAAACTGGATCAATGGCGGGCCAGTCACCTGTCGCGGCACACGGCTTATCGCCCGCAATTGCTGCATAACGGCGAAGGATGTTGGCGTTTTGCGTTCGAAAAGCCTGACGAGTGGGAGAGTCCGGAGTATCTGTTTTCACGGTTGAAGCCGGCGGATGCCGGTTCCTCGCTCCATCCGAGGAAGCTTGTACAGATCAAGGCCATTATGGATAAGCCCCATGATTGGGGCGTTTATCAGGCGCAGGAGTGCTTGCCCTTTCCCGCACGTTTTCGCGATCTGTACGAGCGTTTCAAGCTGGATCAGTCCATTCGCGATTTTATCTGGCAGTTGGAAAGCGGTGCCGCCCCCAGCGTCGAAAACTCGACCTTGCAGATGCACGTCTTGCCCCTGTTAAAAGGTTGGCCCGTAGGACGCTATTTTGAGGTGCTGGATGCCCAGCGCAGCGTCAAGGCACGCTACCCCGCCAGCGCAACGGTTAACGCTGCAGGCCAGCGTTTGACGGTCACCGAGCAGATGCTCAGTGACGGGAAAGTGTTTGATGCGCTGTTGTCCGGGTTGGATGAGGCACAGAAGACTGGGCTGTTGGGAGAGGGCATTGCGGCCGATCAGGAGCGCGCTGTTCTGGAGCGTCAGTTGCTCGCGTATCTGAAGGCGGATCGCAAGCCGTTGTTTGAGCAGTTGTATCAGTCTTATGACGGACCCGTACCACCCGAATGGGCGGTGCTCAGGCGCACCTATCCCCAATTGCCTTGCACGTTGATGCGCGAATTGATGGCCGAGACATCAACCGTGCAGCGTGAGTCCCTGCGCGATAACCAACGAATTCCCATGGCATTGGCCGAGTCAGTGCAGCGTGTCCTTGGGGAACAACGTCTGGACCGCGCCTTGATGGGGTTTGATCAGCCAGAATTGGCCAGCCTCGATACCGCGCTGGTCGCGGTTCGAGTCATGCCGCGCGTGGCCGGGTGGGGCAGGGCGCTGCGCCTCGAGTTACGCCAGGATTCACCACAGGGCGACTTATTGGCCTTGGGCGCGTTCAACGGGGCTGGCGTGCGGCGCGCAGTGGTCAGGTCGAACGCCGGGTTCGAAGCGTTTGATGACCATGGCCTGAGCCTCGGTGGGCCTTATGCCGGACCGGACGGACTGTTCGAGGCGATCGATTCAGCGCTGACGGCCAGCCAGCGAGTAGCACTGGGATTACCTCTGAAGGAGCCCAGTAACATTTGGCGCCTGCGCTACATGAGCGGCTCGCAGGCCAAGGGGGAGCGGGAGCTGGCTGGCGAGGCGTTTTCCTGCAGGGTCAGTGAACCTCTGTCAGAGGGGGCTCCCTGTGAAATGGCCGATTTGCCGACGGGGCCGTTGGTGCATCCGCGCGCGCTGGTGCGTAAGGTGAAGCGCTTGTACCCCTTGTTCAGTGACGCGCAAGTGTCTTCACTGCTGATGTCGCTGGGCGCTGAGCCTCTTTCGCGGGCAAGGGCGGTAAAGCGCTTGAAGGCCGAGCTGGGGCATCTGCGAGCGCTGCTCAAACATTGGAAGAACGATGTCCAGGAACTGGAGAAGCAGCCGGGCCTGAGTGACATTCGTATTAGCCGCCAGCAGGTGGCAGAGCGCATTGAAGCCTGTTGGCGGCGTCAAAGCTTTGCTCTGGACGACCACCAGACCTCCATCGCCAGTTTGAACCTGGACGGGATGCGCATTGGTTCGTTGCCGACGCTGCCGGCCGAGATTCGTTTCGACCATGTCCAACAGTTGTCACTCAAAAATATGCAACTGGGTGATGACGTCGCTTATTTCCTGAAGTGTTTCAAGGGGCTGAGGCGTCTGGACCTGGACCGAAACCACCTGACCCGGTTACCGGAAGTGCTCTCACGCATGTTTGAACTTGAGAGTTTGTCGATGGCCCATAACCGATTGGCGCTGACTGACTACACGCGGCTGAAACTGGCGGACCTGAGTGCGTTGCGCCTGCTGGACCTGAGCCACAATCCGCTGGAAAAACTGGTGGATATCGGCAAGATGCGTGACTTGCATACGCTGTTATTGCAGGACACAAAAATCACCTACCTGCCCGTAGGTCTGGGGCGGCTGGCCCGGCTTGAGCAAATGGATTTGCGCGACAACGCGATTACCGTGTTGCCCGAGTGGTTGTTTGCGACGCCGCGTAGTTTCAGTCAGTCGATTAACCTGGGCGGTAACCCGTTATCCAGTTCGACGGTGACGGCACTCCTTCGTTATCGCGACGATGTCGGTATTGGCATGGGCTACGTGAGGGACGATCAACCACGCAGGACCGAGTTGAGGGCCAGGGCATTATGGTTGCCGCAGGAAACGGCCACCCGGGATATTCACAAGCGTACGGTTTGGGCCAACTTGCGCGATGATCCGGAATCGACACCGTTGTTCGAGTTGCTGGCTCAATTGACCGGGACTGCGGACAGTCAATACGTGCGCGAGGACTTGACCCGGCGCGTCTGGGAGGTGTTGCAGGCGACCCATGACAGCGTCGGGCTGCGCGAGCGGGTCTTTCAACTGGCGGCTCATCCGACGAACTGTTCAGATGGGACGGCACAGATATTCAGTCAGATAGAGGTCTTGAAGGAGGTCGAGAAAGCGACTCTTCAGGCCGGTCGCTCACACAGCAACTCCGGCGCGTTGTTGAACCTGGGCCGTGGTTTGTTTCGCCTCAGTGAATTGGAGAAGATTGCCGCGACTTACGCTGTCGAGCACTTCTCCCTGGACCCCCTGGAAGTCAGCCTGGCATTCCGGGTCGGGTTGGCCCAGGCCCTGGAACTACCGGGGCAGCCCAAGCACATGAATTTTGCATTTTTTGCCAATGTGACCAGCGATGGGCTGGAGGTGGCGCAGTCCCAAGTGCGCACGGCAGAGTTGTCCCCCGCATTCTTGCGCTTTATTACCCAATTGGCGTTCTGGCGAATCCACCTGGAACAGCAATTTCCCGGGGCATTCCAGTCCGCGACGGCGCCCTTTGATGCGCAGCAACAAACACTCTTCGAGAACAGCCAGAACCTCACCGACGGGGAGTACCTCAAGCAAATGGAAGCCCTGCGATCGCCTCGCGGGCAGGCAATCACTGACGTAGTGGAACGCCTGACACAGCAGATGTTGAAACAGCAGGACCTGGGCATTTGCCATGTTCCCGGGAATTAGCCATCGGCCCCGCTGATTGATCCACGGCAAGCCGGTTGGAATTCCTTGACCGGCGTGCTGCCCAATCCGCTAGTCTTGAGCCATCTTGAAACGGAGCTGCCCATGTTCGAATCCGCCGAAATCGGTCACGCCATCGACAAAGACACCTATGACGCCGAAGTGCCGGCCTTGCGCGAAGCCTTGCTGGAGGTGCAGTACGAGCTGCAACAGCAGAAGCGCTTCCCGGTGATCATCCTGATCAACGGCATCGAAGGGGCCGGCAAGGGCGAGACCGTCAAGCTGCTCAATGAATGGATGGACCCACGCCTGATCGAGGTGCGCACCTTCGACCAGCAGACCGACGAAGAATTGGCGCGCCCGCCGGCGTGGCGTTACTGGCGGCAACTGCCCGCCAAAGGCCGCATGGGCATCTTTTTTGGCAACTGGTACAGCCAGATGCTGCAAGGCCGGGTGCACGGTGACATCAAGGATGCGCGCCTGGACCAGGCTATCGCCGGTGCCGAACGCCTGGAGAAGATGTTCTGCGACGAAGGCGCGCTGATCTTCAAGTTCTGGTTCCACCTGTCCAAGAAGCAAATGAAGGCGCGGCTCAAGGCGCTGGCCGACGACCCGCTGCACAGCTGGCGCATCAGCCCGCTGGACTGGCAGCAGTCCAAGACTTACGACAAGTTTGTGCATTTTGGTGAGCGCATCCTGCGTCGCACCAGTCGCGACTACGCGCCGTGGCATGTGATTGAAGGGGTCGACGCGCATTACCGCAGCCTCACTGTGGGCAACATTCTGCTGGAGGGCCTGCAAAACGCCTTGAAGCAGACCAAAGGCAAGGCCAGCGGCATGAACCCCGCGCCGTTGCTGGCGTCGGTGGATCACAAGAGCCTGCTGGACAGCCTCGACATGACCTTGCGCCTGGAAAAGGATGATTACGAAGAACAACTGATCACCGAACAGGCACGCTTCTCCGGGCTGATGCGCGATAAGCGCATGCGCAAGCACGCGCTGGTCACCGTGTTCGAAGGCAATGACGCGGCGGGCAAGGGCGGGGCAATCCGGCGTGTCGCGGCGGCGCTGGACCCGCGCCAGTACCATATCGTGCCGATAGCTGCGCCGAGTGAAGACGAGCGCGCCCAGCCTTACCTGTGGCGGTTCTGGCAAAAGATCCCGGCGCGCGGCATGTTCACGGTGTTTGACCGTTCGTGGTACGGCCGCGTCCTGGTGGAACGCGTCGAAGGCTTCTGCACTCCGGCGGACTGGATGCGTGCCTACGGCGAGATCAACGACTTTGAAGAGCAACTGCGCGATGCGGGTGTGATCGTGGTCAAGTTTTGGCTGGCTATCGACAAGCAGACCCAGTTGGAGCGTTTCCAGGCCCGCGAGGAAATCCCGTTCAAGCGCTTCAAGATTACCGAAGACGACTGGCGTAACCGCGACAAGTGGGATGACTACCGCGCCGCCGTGGGCGACATGGTCGACCGCACCAGTACCGAAGTTGCGCCATGGACCCTGGTGGAAGCCAATGACAAACGCTGGGCGCGGGTCAAGGTGCTGCGCACCATCAACCTCGCGTTGGAAGAGGCGTTCGCCAAGTCCGACAAGCACGACAGGAAAGGCAAGAAGAAGTAGGCCTATCTATGGGGTGAATGATCGTCGCGGTTGGGAGGGCCTGGATCTATCCTCGATCCATCTCCCAACAA
Source organism: Pseudomonas sp. M5A4_2d (assembly GCF_053345295.1). Taxonomy (NCBI): domain Bacteria; kingdom Pseudomonadati; phylum Pseudomonadota; class Gammaproteobacteria; order Pseudomonadales; family Pseudomonadaceae; genus Pseudomonas; species Pseudomonas sp. M5A4_2d. The sequence continues at coordinate 576,870 of NZ_JBKEZW010000001.1, forward strand.
CGACAAGATCGAGGTAGCCCATGCGTGAAGTAGTGATCGTCGACAGCGTGCGAACCGGCCTGGCCAAATCCTTTCGTGGCAAGTTCAACCAGACCCGCCCCGATGACATGGCGGCCCATTGTGTGAATGCGCTGCTGACTCGCAATGGTATCGACCCGGCGACTGTCGAGGACTGCATTGTCGGCGCCGGCTCCAACGAAGGTGCCCAGGGCTACAACATCGGGCGCAATGTGGCGGTGCTCTCGCAACTGGGCACCGGTACGGCCGGCATGACCCTCAACCGCTTCTGCTCCTCGGGCTTGCAAGCGATCGCGATTGCCGCCAACCAGATCGCGTCGGGCTGCAGCGACATCATCATCGCCGGGGGCGTCGAGTCCATCAGCCTGACCATGAAAAGCGTGAACACCGACAACCTCATCAACCCGCTGCTTAAAGAGCAGGTGCCGGGCATCTACTTCCCCATGGGCCAGACCGCCGAAATCGTTGCCCGCCGCTATCACGTGAGCCGCGAAGACCAGGACCTGTATGCCTTGCAAAGCCAGCAGCGCACTGCCCAGGCTCAGGCCGACGGTTTGTTCGACGATGAAATTGTGCCGATGGCGGTCAAGTACAGGGTCGAGGACAAGCACACCGGCGAGGTGCAGGTGCTGGAGGGTGTGGTTGAGCGCGACGACTGCAACCGCCCTGACACCACCCTGGCCAGCCTCAGCGGGTTGAAGCCGGTGTTTGCCGAAGACGGTTCGGTGACGGCGGGCAACTCCTCGCAGCTCTCCGATGGCGCCTCTATGACACTGGTGATGAGCCTGGGAAAAGCCCTCGAACTGGGGCTCAAGCCCAAGGCGTTTTTCCGAGGCTTTACCGTGGCCGGTTGCGCGCCTGACGAGATGGGCATCGGCCCGGTGTTTTCGGTGCCCAAGCTGCTCAAGGCCAAGGGCTTGCAGGTGGCGGATATCGACCTGTGGGAACTCAACGAAGCGTTTGCGTCCCAGTGCCTGTACGCGCGCAACCGCCTGGAAATCGACAATGCCCGGTACAACGTCAACGGCGGTTCGATTTCCATCGGGCACCCGTTTGGCATGACCGGCTCGCGACAAGTCGGGCATTTGGTGCGGGAGCTGCAGCGGCGCAACCTGCGTTACGGCATCGTCACGATGTGCGTGGGCGGCGGTATGGGCGCTACCGGATTATTCGAAGCCGTGCGCTAGGTTTTTATTGGGAATACTGGATCAACGTGGGCGCTGGCTTGTGTGGGAGCCGGGCTTGCCCGCGTGCTGGCACTGCGGTGTGTCAGTCACACCGCAGTGATGCAATCGCAGGCAAGCCAGCTCCCACACACGCCCCGGCTTTGATTTGTGTGTGCTGGAAAATATCGCTCGCCAAGGCACCCCTTGGTCCCCCTAGAATGGCTGTTCCACTTCCTCAGGCATTCGGGGCACTCATGCACATCTCTTCCGGCCGCTGGGTCTATGGCTTTGGCTTGACCCTGCTGACCGCGTTTCTTTGGGGCATTCTGCCGATCAAGCTCAAGCAGGTGCTGCAGGTGATGGACCCGATCACCGTCACCTGGTTTCGCCTGACCGTTGCCGGCGGCTGCCTGTTCCTCTACCTCGCCGCGACCGGGCGCCTGCCCAGCCGCAAAGTGCTCGGCCCCAAGGGCGGCTGGCTGGTAGCCATGGCCGTGTGTGGCCTGGTGGGCAACTACGTGCTGTACCTGGTCGGCCTGAAAATGCTCAGCCCCGGCACCGCACAATTGGTCGTGCAGATGGGCCCGATCTTTCTGATGGTCGCCAGTGTATTTGTGTTCAAGGAACGCTTCAGCCTGGGGCAGGGCATGGGCCTGGTGGTGTTGATCATCGGCTTCGGCCTGTTCTTCAATCAGCGTCTGGTGGAACTGTTGACGTCGCTGGGTACTTACACGGCCGGTGTGCTGACGATCCTGCTCGCCACCACTATCTGGGTGTTTTATGCCCTGGGCCAGAAGCAGTTGCTGACGGTGTGGAACTCGCTGCAAGTGATGATGGTGATCTACCTGTCGTGCGCCGTGCTGCTCACGCCGTGGGCACATCCGCTGGAGGCGCTGCAACTGAGCCCGCTGCAAGGCTGGCTGTTGCTGGCGTGTTGCATGAATACGCTGGTGGCTTATGGGGCGTTTGCCGAGGCGCTGGCGCACTGGGAAGCCTCGCGGGTCAGTGCGACCCTGGCGTTGACGCCGTTGGTGACCTTTGTGGCCGTGGCGCTGGCGGCGTGGCTATGGCCGGACTTTGTGCAGGCCGAAGAGATTAACGCCATCGGTTATGCCGGGGCGTTGGTGGTCGTGCTGGGCTCGGCGATGGTTGCCCTGGCGCCGTCATTGCTCGCCGGGCTCAAGGCCCGGCGGCTGCGGTTGGGTGTAGCTCGATAAGGCGTCGAGTCAAGTGGGTGAAGTCCCCATTGAAATAGTGAGTGCCGGGGATTTCTGCTGCGCTTACCCACTCGGGAAGCGAGGGCTGACGGCATAACCCAGTGCTATTTTCGGAGGTATGCAAGCAGGTAACAGGCATCAGCCCTTTCAATTGAAACAGTGCCGGTAATGGATCGTGGTGGGTAACTGGCTCGCGCAGATGCCGGTAGGCCTGGGTGATCCGGTTGAGCCAGCCCACGGTGATGTAGTGTTCCAGTTCGATCTCCAGGAACACATCCTGGGTAGGCTCCAGCAATGTCAGTTGCGAGATGCGCACACGGTTCTCGGGTTTAAGCTGGTTGATGAGTGATGGCAGGACATTGGCCCCGAAAGAAAAGCCAATTAACCAGATCTTGGGCGCACCCCATTCCTTGCGGTAAACCGTGATAAGGGCGTCCAGCTGTGCGGCCGAGTCTGCCACGGGTTGTTCATGCCAGAAATACGCCAGTGTACTGATGCCCAACACGCCGTAGCCACGTTCGTTAAGGTTGTGGCTGATGGCCTGCTCCAAGGGTGCCCAGCCGCCGTCACCGGAGTAGAAGATGACAAGCTCGTTCATGGCGGGTGCTGTCGAGGGGGGCGGCAGAATAACGGGAAACGCCCGCAACGCGGAGCTGTCGGCCGGGTACAAGGCTGCCAGCCCCATAAGCCCTGTCACCATGAAGAGGATAAACAGGCTGCTTCGCTTCATGCGAGGATCGTCCGTCCAGAGGTTTGTTATGCATTGAACCTCTGGAGGACGGGCGCACGTAACTGTGACAACTGACAGTAGACGCGGATGGTTTCGACGACGTACTAGTGCCCGGCTTCGAGCATGTTTTCCGGGCGAACCCACTGATCGAACTCTGCGTCGGTCAGGTAGCCGAGGTCCAGTGCGGCTTCCCTTAGCGTCAGCCCTTCGGCGTAAGCCTTCTTGGCGATCTGCGCCGACTTGTCGTAGCCGATATGCGGGTTGAGCGCCGTCACCAGCATCAGCCCGCGCTCCAGGTGCTCGGCCATTTTCCCGGCGTCGGGCTCCAGGCCGGCCACGCAATGCTCCTGGAAATTATTGCAGCCATCGGCCAGCAGGCGGATCGACTCCAGCAAGTTGTGGATGATCACGGGTTTGTACACGTTCAACTGCAAGTGCCCCTGGCTGGCGGCAATGCCGATGGTCACGTCGTTGCCCAGCACCTGGCAGGCCAGCATCGACAGCGCTTCACATTGGGTAGGGTTGACCTTGCCGGGCATGATCGAGCTGCCTGGCTCGTTGGCCGGCAACTTGACTTCCGCCAGCCCGGCACGCGGGCCGGAGCCCAGCAGGCGCAGGTCATTGGCGATTTTCATCAAGGCCACCGCCAGGGTTTTCAGCGCGCCGTGCAGAGTCACCAGCGGCTCATGGCCCGAGAGGGCGGCGAATTTATTCGGCGCGGTGACAAACGGCAACCCCGACAGGGCTGCCAATTCAGCAGCAATCGCCTCGCCAAAACCATGGGGCGAATTGAGCCCGGTGCCGACGGCGGTGCCGCCCTGGGCCAGTTCGCACACCGGGGGCAGGGCGCTGCGGATCGCGCGTTCGGCGTAATCCAGTTGGGCGATAAACGCCGAGAGTTCCTGGCCGAAGGTGATGGGCGTGGCGTCCATCATGTGAGTGCGGCCGGTCTTCACCAGCTTCATATGCCGTGCCGACAGTTCCGCCAGGCCACCGGACAGATAAGTGATCGCCGGCAGCAGTTGCTTGGTCACGGCTTGCACGGCCGCGATGCTCATGGCAGTGGGGAAGCAGTCGTTGGAGCTCTGGGAGCGGTTGACGTGATCGTTGGGGTGCACCGGGCTCTTGCCGCCACGGGGTTTGCCCGACAGCTCGTTGGCACGGCCGGCGATGACTTCATTGGCGTTCATATTGCTCTGGGTGCCGCTGCCGGTCTGCCAGACCACCAGGGGGAACTGGTCGTCATGTTGGCCGTCGAGCACTTCATCGGCCGCCTGTTCGATCAGGCGGGCGATGTCGGCGGGGAGGTCGCCATTGCGGTCATTGACCCGGGCGGCGGCTTTCTTGATCAGCGCCAGCGCGTGCAGTACCGCCAGGGGCATGCGTTGCTCGCCGATGGCGAAATTCACCAGTGAACGTTGGGTCTGCGCGCCCCAGTAAGCGTCATCCGGGACTTGAACGTCTCCCAGGCTGTCGGTTTCGATACGGCTCATCGGGCACACTCCTTCAGGTTCGTTTGCGCAGTTTAGGCCGTGATGGGCCCGTGGGGTTCCATAAAAGACTTTTCATCGGATGCAAGTCCCGCAAATCCCGGCCGAACAAGGCCCGGGGTTGAGCCGCGAGGTTTTTTAGGCGCAGAATGGTCGCCCTTGGGGTCTTACCTCGCCTGCTAGAAAAGGAAACTCGATGACTCGTCTTCGTGCCATCTGTACCGCGGTTGCTCTGGTTTGCGCCAGCGGCCAAGTGTTTGCCGATACCGCCAGCCATAACGCCAGTGCCGAAGCCTTCCTTACCCTGGCCCACGCTGACAAGCTGGGTACCCCGGTGTACATGCAAGTGCAGCAAATGTTCGCCCAGCGTTTCGAACAGACCAAGGCGCCTGCCGCCAAGCAGTCGGTACTGGACAGCTACCAGGCCAAGGCCAACGCTGCTCTGGACCAAGCCATTGGCTGGCCGAAGCTGAAGCCGGACATGGTCAAGCTCTACACCACCAATTTCAGCGAATCCGAGCTCAAGGACCTGGTTGCGTTCTACCAGTCGCCACTGGGCAAGAAAGTCCTGGAAAAAATGCCGCAACTGACCCAGCAATCGGCCCAGATGACCCAGGCCAAACTGGAAAGCGCCGTACCGGTGGTGAACAAGCTGTTGGAAGACATGACCAACGAGCTGACGCCTAAAGCCGCCGCACCGGCCAAGAAGAAGTAAGCAGGAATGACCATGCAACAGCGTATCGAAACGGCGCTCGCCGCCCTGAGCCCGCAACACTTGAGCGTGCTGGATGAAAGCCACATGCACAGCCGTGGGTTGCAGACCCACTTCAAGGCCGTGCTGGTCAGCCAGCAGTTCGAGGGGCTTAACCGCGTCAAGCGCCACCAGACGGTCTATGCCACCCTGGGTGACCTGATGAGCGAATTTCATGCGCTGGCGCTGCATACCTACACGCCCGAAGAATGGGCGAAAATCGACGCAGCCCCGGCCTCGCCGACCTGCGCCGGCGGGCATAGCTGACGCACGGGTGTCTCTGACACCTCGCATTTGCTAGAATCCGCAACGCGCCGCTTAGCCGGCGCGTTTTTTTTGCATCCGGTTCACCCCTTACGAGGGTAGCCACCTGGAGAGAACACCCATGACCCAACCGATTGTCGTGGCGGCACTGTATAAGTTCGTCACCCTCGAAGATTACGTCGCCCTGCGCGAGCCCCTGCTGCAGGCAATGGTCGACAACGGCATCAAAGGCACCTTGCTGATCGCCGAAGAAGGCATCAACGGCACCGTTTCCGGCAGCCGCGAAGGCATTGATGGCCTGATGGCCTGGCTGAAGAACGACCCACGCATGGTCGACATCGATCACAAAGAGTCGTACTGCGACGACCAGCCGTTCTACCGCACCAAGGTCAAGCTCAAGAAAGAGATCGTGACCCTGGGCGTCGAAGGCGTCGACCCGAATAAAAAGGTCGGCACCTACGTCAACCCACAAGACTGGAACGCACTGATCAGCGACCCGGAAGTGCTGTTGATCGACACGCGCAACGACTACGAAGTGTCCATCGGCACGTTTGAAGGCGCGATCGACCCGAAGACCACCAGTTTTCGCGAGTTCCCCGACTACATCAAAGCCAACTTCGACCCGGCCAGGCACAAGAAAGTCGCGATGTTCTGCACCGGCGGCATTCGTTGCGAGAAGGCTTCCAGCTTTATGCTCAGCGAAGGCTTCGGTGAGGTCTACCACCTCAAGGGTGGCATTCTGAAGTACCTCGAAGAGGTGCCGCAGGCAGAGACCAAATGGCAGGGCGACTGTTTTGTGTTCGACAATCGCGTCACCGTGCGCCACGACTTGAGCGAAGGCGACTACGATCAATGTCATGCCTGCCGTACACCGGTGAGCGTAGAAGACCGCGCGTCCGAGCATTATGTGGCTGGCATCAGTTGCCCGCATTGCTGGGATAAGCTGCCGGAGAAGACCCGCCGCAGCGCGATTGACCGGCAAAAGCAGATCGAGCTGGCCAAGGCCCGCAATTTGCCGCACCCGATTGGCTTCAACTACAAGCAAACCCCCTCCGAGGCCTGACCCATGCCCGCGCGCCTGCTCTATGTGATGGACCCGATGTGTTCCTGGTGCTGGGGCTTTGCCCCGGTGGCGCAGGCGCTGGTTGAGCAGGCCCAGGCGGCCGGCGTGGAGCTGCACCTGGTGGTGGGCGGTTTGCGCACGGGCAGCGGCGCGGCGTTGGAGCCGACGACCCGGCGCTACATTCTGGAGCATTGGCAGGCAGTCACCGAGGCCACCGGCCAGCCGTTCAAGCGTGAAGGTGCATTGCCCGACGGTTTCGTCTACGACACAGAGCCTGCGTGCCGCGCCATCGTCACTGCACGCAGCCTGGCGCCGGACTGCGCCTGGACGTTGCTGGGGCTGATCCAGCGCGCGTTTTATGTCGAAGGCCGGGACGTGACCCTCGCCAGCGTGTTGGTGGAGCTGGCTGAAGAAGCCGGCATACCGCGTATCGAGTTTGCCGGTGCCTTCGACCGTGCCGAGCAGCACGCCGCGACGGCCGCCGATTTCACCTGGGTGCAGGATTTGGGGATTGCCGGTTTCCCGACCTTGCTGGCCGAACGTAATGGCCAGTTGGCTTTGCTGACCAACGGCTACCAGCCGCTGTCCGAGCTGTCGCCGTTGCTTGCCCGCTGGTTGGAGCGAGCCACCTGTGTATGATCAGCCCGACATTTCCGAACCGACCAAACGCACAGATCGCCTGACCTGGGCGGAAATTCGCCGCCTGGCCCTGCGTCACAAGAAATCCCTGTGGATCGCCAACGGCGTTGCCGTGCTGGCGACCCTGTGCAGCGTGCCCATCCCTTTGCTGTTGCCCTTGCTGGTAGACGAAGTGCTGCTGGGCCACGGCGACGCCGCGCTCAAAGTGATGAATAACGCATTGCCCCTGGGTTGGCAGAAGGCTGCCGGGTATATCGGCCTGATGCTGCTGGTGACCCTGTGTTTGCGTTGCGGCGCGTTGGTGTTCAACGTCGTGCAGGCGCGGCTGTTTGCGCGGCTGGCCAAGGACATTGTCTATCGCATCCGCGTGCGCCTGATAGAACGGCTCAAGCGTATTTCCCTCGGCGAATACGAGAGCCTGGGCAGCGGCACAGTCACCACGCACCTGGTCACGGACCTGGATACGCTGGATAAGTTTGTCGGCGAAACCCTCAGCCGTTTCCTGGTGGCCATGCTGACTTTGGTCGGCACCTCGGCAATCCTGGTGTGGATGCACTGGCAATTGGCGTTGCTGATCCTGCTGTTCAACCCGTTGGTGATCTACGCCACGGTACAGCTGGGCAAGCGCGTCAAACACTTGAAGAAGCTCGAGAACGACAGCACTTCGCGCTTCACCCAGGCCCTGACCGAAACCCTCGACGCCATCCAGGAAGTGCGTGCCGGCAATCGCCAGGGGTTTTTCCTGGGGCGCCTTGGCCAACGTGCCCAGGAAGTGCGCGACTACGCCATTCATTCCCAATGGAAAACCGACGCCTCCAGCCGTGCCAGTGGCCTGTTGTTCCAGTTCGGTATCGATATCTTTCGCGCGGCGGCGATGCTCACCGTGTTGTTTTCTGACCTGTCCATCGGTCAGATGCTCGCGGTGTTCAGCTACTTGTGGTTCATGATCGGCCCAGTGGAGCAACTGCTGAACCTGCAATATGCCTACTACGCGGCGGGCGGCGCGCTGACGCGGATCAACGAGCTGCTGGCGCGTGCCGATGAGCCGCAATATGCCGGGGGCGAAGACCCGTTCACCGGGCATGAGACCGTTGGCATCGAGGTGCGCGGGCTCAACTTCGGCTACGGCGAAGACTTGGTGCTCGACCAGTTGAACCTGGCCATTGCGCCGGGCGAGAAGGTCGCGATCGTCGGCGCCAGTGGCGGCGGCAAAAGTACCTTGGTGCAACTGCTGTTGGGGCTCTACACGCCGCAGGCCGGCAGCATTCGTTTTGGCGGTGCAACCCAGCAGGAAATCGGTCTTGCGACCATTCGCGAGAACGTCGCCGTGGTGCTGCAACACCCGGCGCTGTTCAATGACACCGTGCGCGCCAACCTGACCATGGGCCGCACACGCACGGACCAGGCCTGCTGGCAGGCATTGGAAATTGCGCAGCTGGATGCTACCGTCAAGGCACTGCCTTTGGGCCTGGACAGCGTAGTGGGGCGCTCTGGTGTGCGCTTCTCCGGCGGCCAGCGCCAGCGCCTGGCCATCGCCCGGATGGTATTAGCCGAACCGAAGGTGGTGATTCTGGATGAGGCCACCTCCGCCCTCGACGCCGCTACCGAGTACAACTTGCACCAGGCATTGGCGCGGTTTCTCAGTGGGCGTACTACACTGATCATCGCCCACAGGCTTTCGGCAGTTAAGCAGGCTGACCGGGTGCTGGTGTTCGATGGCGGGCGTATCGCCGAAGATGGCGACCATCAGCAGTTGATTGCTGACGGTGGGCTGTACGCCAAGTTGTACGGACACCTGCAACAAGTGCGTTGATTTAGCTTAGTCTGTGCTATCGGGATTGGATTTTCGCGTGCGTATTCAGCTGTGCATGTGTAAGGGACTTCATGAAGCAAAAGCGGACTCTCGGAACGCCACGGCTGTTGGGCATCGTTTGGCCCTTTATCGCCGTCGTATTGTTCCAGGCATTGTTAGGCTGCGTCAGTCTCTATGTGCTGTCGGCGGTGCGGGGCTATGTGGCTGGCGAGAGTCTTTGGTCCAAGGGTCAGAAAGACGCTATCTACTACCTGACGCTTTACGCCGATAACCGCGACGAAACCACTTTCCTCAAGTACCAGCAAGCCATTGCCGTCCCGCAGGGCGGGCACGAACTGCGCGTCGCCCTGGACCGTTCCACCCCCGACCTCACTGCTGCGCGCCTGGGTATCCTCAAGGGCGGCAACCACCCCGATGACGTTTCCAGCCTGATTTGGCTGTACCTCAACTTCCGCCATTTCAGTTACCTGGAAAAAGCCATCGAACTGTGGACCGTGGGCGATGGCTACCTGGTGCAACTCGATGACCTGGCCCAGGCAATGCACCGGGCGATCCGCAGTGATCACGTCAGCCCTGGCGATATAAGCGAGTGGAAAGAACGCATCATTGCCATCAATGACGGCGTCACGCCGTCTGCCAAAGCGTTCAGCGATGCTTTGGGCGAAGGTTCACGGATGATTCTGCGGCTGTTGCTGGTCACTAACCTGGCCACCGCCCTGGGCCTGATTGCCCTGGCGTTGCTGCGTACCCACAAGCTGCTGAGTCAGCGCCACGCGTTCGCCACGGCCTTGCAAGCCGAGAGGGAGCGGGCACAGATCACCCTGGAGTCGATTGGCGACGGCGTGATTACCACTGACGTCGACGGAGCCATCGCCTACATGAACCCGGCCGCCGAGGCACTCACCCACTGGAAGAGTGCCCAGGCCCAAGGCTTGCCCTTGGCGGCGTTATTCAATCTGCTCGATGAGGCTGCCGAACCCGACGGCTTCACCCTGCTCGAGCACATCATCAAAGGCCGGCTCAGTGGTGGCAGCGAGCATTCCAAGCTGATCCAGCGCCTCGATGGCAGCACGGTCTCGGTCACCCTGGTAGGCGCGCCGATCCGCAGCGCCGGCAAGGTCAGCGGCGCGGTGCTGGTGCTGCACGACATGACGCAGGAGCGTCAGTACATTGCCAATCTTTCGTGGCAAGCCACCCACGATGCCTTGACCGGTTTAGCCAATCGCCGCGAGTTCGAATTCCGCCTGGAACAGGTGCTGCATAACGTGGGGCGCCAGAAAGGCGGACGCCATGCCTTGATGTTTCTCGACCTGGACCAATTCAAGCTGGTCAACGACACCTGCGGGCATGCGGCGGGTGATGAACTGTTACGGCATATCTGCGCGCTGCTGCAGTCGGACCTGCGCGAAGGCGACACCCTGGCGCGCCTGGGGGGCGACGAGTTCGGCATCCTGTTGGAAAACTGCCCGGCGCCGGTGGCGGAAAAGATTGCCGAGAACCTGCGCCATACGGTGCAAAACCTGCATTTCGTGTGGAAGGGCCGACCGTTCATGACCACCGTCAGTATTGGCCTGGTCCATATCTCGCAGTCCCCGACCACCTTGGAAACGTCGCTGCGTGCTGCCGATATGGCGTGCTACATGGCCAAGGAAAAGGGCCGTAACCGTGTGCAGGTCTACCATACCGATGATTCGGAATTGTCCCTGCGTTTTGGCGAAATGGCCTGGGTACAGCGTTTGCACATGGCATTGGAGGAGAATCGTTTCTGCCTCTACTCCCAGGAAATCTCCCCGCTGGGCCACACTGATGGCGGTAATGGCCATATTGAAATCCTGTTGCGCCTGCACGATGAGGCGGGCCGCATCATTCTGCCCGACAGTTTTATTCCAGCAGCCGAACGTTATGGATTGATGACGTCGCTGGATCGCTGGGTTGTGGAAAACGTATTCAAGATCATCGCCCGTTGTATGCACGAGCGTGCGGGGCGACCTATGGCCATGTGTGCGATTAATCTGTCAGGCATAACTATTGGAGATGATGATTTTCTCGGTTTTTTACGTGAGAAATTCGAGGCTTACAGCATTCCGCCGGAAATGATTTGTTTTGAAATAACTGAGACAAGCGCTATAGCCAATTTGGGCAGTGCAATTCGCTTTATTAATGAACTCAAAGCGTTAGGTTGCCATTTTTCCCTTGATGATTTTTGTGCAGGTATGTCCTCATTCGCTTATCTGAAACATTTACCTGTAGACTTCCTGAAGATCGATGGAAGTTTCGTAAAGGATATGCTGGACGACCCGATTAACCGCGCCATGGTCGAAGTGATCAATCACATCGGCCACGTCATGGGTAAACGCACCATTGCCGAGTTTGTTGAAACACCGCAGATCGAACAGGCTTTACTTGAGATCGGTGTGGATTACGCTCAGGGCTACCTGATTGAACGCCCGCAACTGTTTACCTTTGATAGCTTGCAGTGTCGACCTGTGCGGCCGCAGCCTCTGTTATTCAAGGCGCCCGGCACATTCCGCTGAAACATTTGCTGGTCTGTACAATCACACTTAAAAAAGGAGCCCTACAGTGATCGACACATTCAATCGAACCGGCCCGCTTATGGAAGCCTCAAGTTACCCAGCCTGGGCGCAGCAATTGATCCAGGACTGTAGCGAGAGCAAGCGCCGAGTTGTCGAACACGAACTGTACCAGCGCATGCGTGATAACACGCTCAGCGCCAAAACCATGCGCCACTACCTGATCGGTGGCTGGCCAGTGGTGGAGCAGTTTGCCTTGTACATGGCACAGAACCTCACCAAGACCAAGTTTGCCCGCCATCCTGGGGAGGATATGGCGCGTCGGTGGCTGATGCGCAATATTCGTGTGGAGCTGAACCACGCCGATTACTGGGTACATTGGGCGCGCGCGCATGGCGTTAGCCTGGAAGAGCTGCAAGCGCAAAACGTACCACCTGAATTGCACGCACTGAGTCACTGGTGCTGGCACACCAGCTCGGCCGATGCTTTGATCGTGGCGATTGCCGCGACCAACTACGCGATCGAGGGGGCGACTGGGGAGTGGTCTGCCGTGGTGTGTTCGACCGGTGTGTACGCGGCAGCCTTCCCTGAAGAAGACCGCAAGCGCGCGATGAAGTGGTTGAAGATGCACGCCCAGTACGACGACGCACATCCTTGGGAAGCCCTGGAAATCATCTGCACCCTGGCCGGGATGAACCCGAGCAAAGCGCTGCAGGTAGAGCTGCGCCAGGCCGTGTGCAAGAGCTATGACTACATGTACCTGTTTTTGGAAAGCTGCATGCAGTTGGAAAATGAAAAAGCAAAGGCGTCAGCTGCCGTTCGCGAACGCCCGGTTCGCGTCGCCAGCGAGGCGTGATGTAAGCGTGATGGCGGGGTGATTACCCCGCCATTGCCAAGCGGTTGCGACCTTCGCGCTTTGCCACATACAAGGCGTTGTCGGCCCGGCGCAACAGGCTTTCGGCAGACTCGGCAGCCAGCAAGGTCGAGCAGCCCAGGCTCACCGTCAGCTCGATCCGTTTGCCATCGGCCCAATAATCCTGAACCTGCGCAGCCCGGCGCAGGCGTTCGCCGACCATGCCAGCCGCGTCCCGGCCGGTGTTCGACAGCAAAATCAGAAACTCTTCCCCGCCAAATCGAAACACCATGTCTACGTTGCGCAACTGGCTTTTGATCGAACCGGCCACGGCGCGCAGTACGATATCGCCCGCTGCATGGCCGTGGGTGTCGTTGATTTTCTTGAAGTGATCGATGTCCAGCATCAACAAGGACAGCGGGCTCAGGTGTCGCCGGGCCATGTCGATTTCCCTTTGCAGGGTCTGGTCCATCGCAATGCGATTACCGGTTTCGGTCAATGGGTCACGCAGGGCGCTGCGGGTGGCTGCGCGATAGAGCAGGGCGTTGCGCATCGGGTAAAGCAAGGTTGAAAGCAGGGACTCCAGTTGGCCCAGCTCATCTTCCATCAAGCGTTGGTTGCGACGGAATATCAGCTCGCCCAAGTGTTCGCCTTCATGGCTCAAGGTATAGCTCACCGAGTGGTGGCCGCGGTGGCCGAACTCGAGGCGCAAGTCGCTGGCTTCATGGTGATATTGCAGAGCGTCCAGAGGGACCAGGCGCTGAACTTCACGAAAGAACAAGGCCAGGATACGCTGCGGCTCCAGGCTGGTTTGCAATTGCTGGCTCAGTTGCTGATGAAGCTGGGCAAGGGTGGCTGGACGGCGTGGAAGGAGAGCTGGCTGACCAAACCCCAGGCGTTGCAATTTGGCACTGTCGAAGTCAATTGCGTTGGTCTGGGTAGGTGATTTCATAAGCTGACGGCCTCTAAGCACATAACTGTCCTACAGGCTGCACGAGAGTGGCAAATGCCAAGCGTCTTACTGTTCCTTCAGTTCCGTAAAACATTGGAAACAGTTTAAACCGCTTTACCATGGGTTATAACCCATGGACCGTGCCACACGTCTTGTCATCGCTTTACCTGCTTCAATGGTAATAGAGCGAGATTCATGCCACTTTGCTCAACTCAATAAAAACGCCTTATAAATCAACGACCGTTTTTAAAGGCAAAATCGGTCGCTGAATAACTGCGTCAGTTATTTGGCTGCTTGAACCAACGTGGTGTGGTCAATTTGGTCAATCGACGTAACGCCAGTCAAGGTCATGGCTACGCGCATTTCCTTGGCGAAAATATCCAACAGGTTTTCCACGCCGTGCTGGCCGGCGGCGGCCAAGGCATACACCGTCGAGCGCCCTAGCAGGCAGCACTTGGCACCGAGGGCGAGCATGCGCACCACGTCGAGCCCGGAGCGAATGCCTGAGTCCACGAGCACTGTCAAGTCATCGCCCACCGCCTCGGCAATCGGCGGCAACGCTTTGGCGGTAGACAACACGCCATCGAGCTGACGGCCGCCGTGGTTGGAGACCACGATGCCATCGGCACCGAAACTTACCGCGTCCTTGGCGTCCTGTGGGTCGAGGATGCCCTTGATGATCATCGGGCCCTTCCAGAACTCGCGGATCCACTCCAGGTCTTTCCAGCTGATCGAAGGGTCGAAATTGTTCGCCAACCAGCCGATGTAATCTTCCAGGTGGGTCGGTTTGCCGAGGTATTTGGATATATTGCCCAAGTCGTGGGGGCGGCCCATCAATCCCACATCGAATGCCCAGTGTGGCTTGGTGATGGCTTGCAGCATCCGGCGTGACGCCGCGTACGGCCCGGACATGCCCGAGTGGGCATCTCGATAGCGTGCGCCTGGCGTCGGCATGTCCACGGTGAACACCAGTGTTGTCACCCCGGCAGCCTGGGCCCGCTCCAGCGCGTTACGCATGAAACCGCGGTCCTTGAGCACATAGAGCTGGAACCAGATCGACTGCGGGCTTTGCGACGCCACTTCTTCAATCGGGCACACCGACACGGTCGACAGGCAGAACGGTATGCCCTTGTTGGCCGCGGCCTTGGCGGCCTGCACTTCACCACGACGCGCATACATGCCGGTCAGGCCAACCGGGCTGAGAATAATCGGCATGTCCTGTTCCTTGCCGAACAACGTGGTCTTGAGGCTCAGGTTGTCGACATTGCGCAGGATGCGCTGGCGCAGGCTGATCTCGGCCAGGTCCGAACCGTTGGCGCGCATCGTGTGCTCGGCGTAAGCGCCGCCGTCGATATAGTCGAACAGGAAGCGCGGCAGCTTGCGTTTGGCGGCTGCGCGGTAGTCGGAGGCGGACGAGATGATCATGAACGGGTTCTCCACAGAGCTTGGTCACCCCACCATAAGCAAAAAGCTGGCATGATAAAAACAACTTTTATCACTAGTATCCAGTCGCTAAAGGAATACCAATGAACCTGCGAACATTGCGTGCCTTTGTTGAAGTGGTGCGCCAGGGCGGTTTCTCCCAGGCGGCTGACGTGGTGGCATTGACTCAATCCACCGTGAGCAAGGCGGTCAAGACGCTGGAGGATGAATTGGGCACGCCGCTGCTTAACCGCCTGGGTCACAAGAGTGAACTGACAGCCGCCGGGGAAATTGCTTACCGCCGCGCCTTGGTGTTGCTCGCCGAGCAAAACGACCTGGTGGCTGAGATCAATGATTTGCGTGGTCTTAAGCGCGGTGTACTGCGCATAGGCTTGCCGCCGGTAGGCTGCGGGGTACTGTTTGCGGCGATGTTCGCCGCCTACCGCACGCGCTACCCCGACATCGAAATCGAACTCACCGAGTACGGCAGCAAAAGGCTGCGCGAATGCCTGGAAGCCGGGGAGGTCGACCTCGCAGCCCTGCTGCTGCCAGCGGATCAAGGGTTTGACTACCAGCCCGTGCGCAATGAACCGCTGATGGCTGTGTTACCCATGAGCCACCCACTGGCCCGACGCAAACGCATCGACTTCACTGACCTCGCCGACTCCCCGTTCATCTTGTTCGAAGCCGGCTTCGCCCTGAACGCCAAGATCCTCGCCGCCTGTGAGCGCAAGGGCGTCACGCCACGAGTAACGGCGCGTAGCGGGCAAATCGACTTTATCGTCGACCTGGTTTCCGCCGGATTGGGCGTCGCCTTTTTGCCGCGCATGCTCGCGCTCAAACATCAGCACGCCGGCATTGCCTTGATCCCCCTGGACGAGCCGCACACCGATTGGCACATCGCCCTGGCTTGGCGTGCCAGTGCCCACCTGCCACCCGCAGCCCGCGCATGGCTGGACCTGGCCAAAGAAATGGCCAGCCCTGTGCAGTGAAGGACACCTTCTGTGCGGGTTTTCGGCCGAATTACATCGTAATGCTTGACTTCTTCTTTTTAATCAGTAACATACGGCGCATTCCGCGATAGCTCAGTTGGTAGAGCAAATGACTGTTAATCATTGGGTCCCTGGTTCGAGTCCAGGTCGTGGAGCCAGATAGAGAAAAGCCTGCAGAGATGCAGGCTTTTTTTTGCCTTGGATTCGGCCGAAGACAGCGACCCTATCCCCTATACAACCCCCATCCCAAAGCCATAAGATGAGAAGCATTATCATTTAATGCGGATCTGACATGCACGACGACAGCATCGCCTCGCCCGTCGCCAACCTGTATGCGAATCACCATGGCTGGCTTCGGGGTTGGCTGCATCGGCGGTTGGGGCACAGTGCCGATGCCGAAGACCTCGCACACGACACCTTTATCCGGGTATTGCGCTCCAAGGAGGATGTGCGCGAGCTGCGCCAGCCCATGGCGTTTCTCGCCACCATCGCCAATGGCTTGCTGATCAATCGCTGGCGTCGCCAGGCGATCGAGCGGGCGTACCTGGAAGCGCTGGCAGCGCGACCCGTGGCCGAGGAGCCCTCGCCGGAAGAGCGCCACCTGATGATCGAGATCTTGTTGCAGTTGGACTCGCTGCTGGTCGGGCTGTCGGCACGGGTGCGGCAGATTTTCTTTTTGTCCCAGCTCGATGGCTTGACCTATCCGCAGATCGCCGCGCAGTTGAGCCTGACGGTGGCTCAGGTGCAGCGCGCCATGGGCAAGGCTTTCAGTGTTTGCTATGCGAGTCGGTTCGAATGAGTGGCACCGCTGTCGACCCGCGCGTGCGCGACAGTGCCATCGATTGGCTGGTGCGGATGCAGTCCGGGTTGATGAGTGCCGGCGACCATCAAGCCTTGCAGCGGTGGCGCCAGGCAAGTGCCGAGCATGAGTACGCGTGGCAGCGGGTCAGTAGCTTGCCGCTGTTGCTGCAACCGGGCGCCAACCTGTTGGTCGATGCCACGGCGCGCCGGGCGTTGCAGTCGGCCGGGGCGGATCCGCAGTGTCGTCGCCAGGTGCTCAAGTGCCTGCTGGCGTTGGGGCTGCTTGGTGGAATGTCCTGGCAAGCGGCGGATTCCACGTTGGTGCGTTCGGCGTTGGCGAGTTATCGCACCCGCGTTGGCGAGCGCCGCCAGTGGGCCTTGGCGGGCGGTTATTCTCTGTGGCTGAACACCGCCAGTGCGGTGAACCTGGACTTGAGTGCAGGGCAGCGCAGCGTGCAGTTGGTCGAGGGCGAACTGGCCCTGGATACGCCGGCGGGTTCTGCGTCGCTGGAATTGCTGACCCCAAACGCGGTGCTCTACAGCCATGGCGCCAATCTGCTGGTGCGCCATGATCGCCAAGGCACACAGGTGACGGTCTTGCGCGGTCTGGCGCAGGTGAGCACGCGGCTTCAGCCAACACCTATACCGTTGCAGGCTGGCTGGCAACTACAGGTTGATGAGCGCGGAGCGGGGCGCCCGACCGCTATCGATGTGTTGCTGGCCCAAGCCTGGATGCGCGGCATCCTGCCCGCCGCGCGCATGCGCCTCGATCAATTGCTGGCTGAGCTTTCGCGCTATCGCCCAGGTTTTCTGCGTTGCAGCGAAGCGGTGGCCGGCCTGCGCATCACCGGCAGTTTCCAGCTGGACGATACCGATGCGACGTTGGCGCTGGTCGCCAATACCTTGCCGGTGCGTATCGAACGAAGAACGCGTTATTGGGTGACAGTGGTCCCCGCGTGAAATTTTTTTTCAGCGACGCGATAGTTTTTTCGATCTGGCTTGGCCTTTAGGTATTACCCACCGGCACAGGTGGGTGTCGACCCTTAGGAGCCTTGCATGATTTCCCCCGCTCGTGTCTTGCGTACTCATACATTCAGCTTGCTGTTTCTCAGTCTCCAGCCGCTCTACGGCGAGCTGGTTTTTGCGGCCGGCGAGCGTGCCTATAGCATCAGTGCCGGCCCGCTGGACCAGGTGCTGTCGCGCTTTGGTGCCGAAGCCGGGATCAGCATGGCGGGCAGTGCGCTGCTCACCGCCGGCAAGACCAGTCAGGGTTTGCAGGGCGATTTTAATACTGAGTCGGGCCTGACCCAGTTGCTCTCTGGTACGGGCCTCGGTTATCAGCGCCAGGCAGACGGAGGCTATGTCTTGCGCCCGCACCAACAGGCCATTTCCCTACCGACGCAAAAGGTGATTGGCGAAAACCTCGATGAGGTGGAGGTCTACCGGGCGCCGCGTTCTTCGGTGTATATCTCCGGCGAAGACATGCAGCGCTTCGGCGTGGTCTCGGTGGGTGATGTGCTCAAGGGCCAGCCTGGCGTGCAGGTCGGCGACAGCCGCAATGGCGGCGGCTTGGATGTGAATATCCGTGGCATCCAGGGCCAGAGCCGGGTGGCGGTCACCGTGGACGGCTCACAGCAGGCACTGGATGTATATCGCGGTTACGCCGGCACCCAGCAGCGCAGTTACATCGACCCGGACCTGATCAGCGACATCACGATCGACAAGGGCCCCAGCCTGACCTCCAGCGCCATCGGCGGCACGGTGAGGATGCGCACCCTCACGGTCGACGACATCCTCAAGGACGGCCAGAACATCGGCCTGCGCCTCAAGGGCGACCTGTGGAACAACGGCGTCGCTCCACCCTCGCGAGACCCTCATTCCAAGGCCGAAGACCTGTACTCGGAACCGCACCAGAGCCGCGGTGGGCTGTTCGGCTCAGAGGCACAGGCCGGCAGCGTTGCGTTTGCCTATACCCATGAGTTTTTCGACGTCGTGGCGGCTTACGCCAAGCGCAACCAGGGCAACTATTTCGCCGGCAAAAAGGGCCAGGACCGCTACCGTACCTACGACCGTTGGGGTGATGAAGAAACCAGTGTGGCAACCACCTACAACGCCGGCGAAGAAGTGCTGAACTCTTCGTCGAGGACCGACTCGTTCCTGCTCAAGACTACCCTGCGTCCGGCGGACGGGCATACGTTCGACTTGGGTTATCGCCGCTACGACGGGCGTATCGGCGAGATCATGCCCTCGGATATCTTCCGCTTCGGCACCGGCGGCATCTATCAGTACCCCCTGGGTCATACCAAGATCGATACCTACACCGCGCGTTACAACTACCTGCCTTCGGGCAACCCGCTGGTAGACCTGACCGCCGACCTGTGGCTGACCGATGCGCAAACCAGCCAACTCACTTCGGTACGAGCCCCGGCGTCCCAGGCGTATCGCTCGGACCGGGCCTGGAGTCGCCAGGCTAACCAACGCATTGGCGGCGGCCTGGCCAATACCTCACGCTGGGAAACCGGCTACGGCGACTTGAAGTTGGACCTCGGCGGCTCGTTCCAGCTTGAGGAGCTGCGCCCGCAAAAAGGCGTGGTCACCAACCAGGACGATATCAACGCCAACCGCATGCTGCGCGAAGGGTCGCGGCAAGAGTTCAGTTTCAATGGCAAGCTGGAGTACAAACCAGTGGACAGCCTCACGTTATGGGGCGGCGGGCGTTACACCCACTATCGCAGCAAGGACCACATCGCCAATGCCACGGTGCTGCGTGAGGATCGCGCCCTGCGCTACCTGCGGGTTTACAACGGCGGCGGCTCCGGCAACATGATGTGGTTCCCGAACCAGAACGGCCAGTACACCGACGCCACCGATCCGCGCCTGAATAATGGCATCGTCTTCCAGAACACTAACTATCCCTTCGAGGGCATTCGCTACAACGACTTTGGCGCGGTCGATTCGAGGGTTTTCCCATCCGAGGTCGGCAGCGTCGTCACCGGCTATGAATATTCGGGTAAGGCGAACAACAGTGGGGGCGCCTTCGCTCCGGCCTTTGGCGTTAATATCGAAGTGC
Organism: Pseudomonas sp. M5A4_2d; assembly: GCF_053345295.1. Taxonomy (NCBI): domain Bacteria; kingdom Pseudomonadati; phylum Pseudomonadota; class Gammaproteobacteria; order Pseudomonadales; family Pseudomonadaceae; genus Pseudomonas; species Pseudomonas sp. M5A4_2d. The sequence continues at coordinate 596,642 of NZ_JBKEZW010000001.1, forward strand.
TGCCGGACACCTTCGTCTACGCCTCCTACAGCCAGGGCTTTCGTATGCCTTCGCTGTTTGAAACCAGCCAGGGTGTGTTGCAGACCATGCCCGGCAAAGGCCTGAAACCCGAGCGTTCGAGCAACTGGGAGATCGGTGCCAGCACGCTGCACAAGGGGCTGTTGTTCGATGACGACTCGGCGGCGATCAAGCTGGCCTACTTCAACAACACCATCAAGAACTACATCACCCGTTACTACGACCCGAGCCCGGGCCTGTGGGGCTTGATGCGCTTCAGCAACACCGACAGTTACAAGACCAGCGGCCTGGAGTTGCAGACCCGTTACGATGCCGGCCGGGTGTTTGCCGACCTGTCGTCCACCTACTACCTGAAGACCGAAACCTGCGATGCAGCCTTCGCCGCCACACTGCGCGCCACCAGCAACCGCTATCAGCAAACGAGCGACACCCCGAATTGCACGCCGGGCAGCTTCATGGGTTCCTACACCAACACCCAAAACCCGCCGCGGTTTGCGGGCAACTTGACCACCGGCCTGCGTTTCTTCGACCAGAGCCTTACGCTCGGCACGCGCATCACTTACACCTCAGGCCCCACTGTCACCGCCGACGAGCCCTGGCAGACGGGCGCCACCACACCGCAATTGAATTACCGCGAAGTGGCCCTGGTCGATCTGTTCCTCACCTACAAGTTACAGGAACACGCCAGCCTCAATGTGTCGTTGCAGAACCTGACTGACCGTTACTACCTCGACCCGCTGGCGCAGAGTTTCATGCCGGCGCCGGGGCGCACGTTACGAGTGGGGTTGCAGGCGAAGTTCTAAGGGCGCAATTCTCGCGCGCCGGCGCATTGGCCGGTCGCGCGCGAACCGAAGCGTTAAAGCGTCTGCACGATAATCTGGCTTTTCAGGTCGTTGAGCATGCCTTCAATGGCCGGCTTCATGGCGACGAAGTCCTGCGGGCTGCACAGCACGTCGGGGTGGTTAAACGCGTAGCTGCGGGTGATCAGTACGCTGTTGCCTTCCTTGACGTAAGTGGTCTTATAGTTGAATCCGCCAGTGTTCAGGACGACGGCCTTGGGCACCGCCAGGATGTTCACTTCTTTGGGGAAATCGAAGCGCGCCTTTTCTTCGATCGTGCCGGAAGCACAGGTGAAGTTTTGAGTGCGGTCCTTTTCCGAGAGGAAGCTGAACACGTTATGGCCAATACCACCCGCCAGGCTGCTAAGCGCGGGCACGCCGGTAGGCCCAGGCAGGTTGACCAGGTTGTTGGTTCGCCCCTTGACCGTGGACTTGAAGGTGGCGGCGTTGCCTTCAAGCGCGTCGGTTTCGATTTTGCCGCTGCCGGTTTGCCCGTACAGGCTGAGGACCTTCTCGGCCAGCAGGTTACGGTCGGCAATGGGCATGGATCTGAACAGGAAACGATTGAGTTCCGTACCCCAGCCCTCCACCGTGGTCCCGTTCGTGAAGTCCGCCGCGCCGCTCGGGTCGATCTTGAAGTGCAGCGTGCCGTCTACCTTGCCCAATTGGTTTGAGGGTGTCCGAGCCAGTTCGCCGCTCTGGGTCAGCAACACGGTTTTGCCCAATTCCGAAATCAGCAAGTAACCAGCTGCGATGGGAGTAGCGGTGGAGTCCAGATAAAGGTCGAGGGTGGGGATGTAAGTGATTGCATGGTTCAGCACACCCAGCGTCGGCACCTTGGGCAGTACATAGGCGTCACCCAGGTTGATCAGCGCGGGCGAGCTTTCGATGGCGACCGCCTTGAGCAGCGCTTCGAGCAGGGCAACATGGTCCTTGCAGTCGCCATAACGGTTATCCAGCACTGCCTGCGCCGAATGCGGCACGACGCCGCCATTGCCGACGTACACCGCGACGTAACGAATGTTCTTGCGCACCCAGTCACTCAATACCAGCGCTTTGCTGCGCGGCGTGTCCAGGTTGGTGGTGAGTTTATTGGCCAGTTCGGTGATGGCCGGTGTCACCTCTACCTGCGCCCTGGCGGCATACGCTTGGGCAAACTGTTTGTAGTCGGTGAACGTCGACACGGCCAGGCGTTGCCCGTAATCGGTATAGGCGACGGAGCCGACTTCAACGCGATTTTTCTCGATGGGCTCAAGGTCCCAACGGTAGACTTTCCGGCCATTGGCAATGGTGGCTTCCGCGGCCTTGAACCCTCTCACGTCAGCGAACAAGGGCATGTCGGCCGGCATGTCGTAGGAGAGGTGGATCTGTTGGTTCTCGTAGAAATTCGGTGCATACAGGTCTTCAAACTGCCCGGGAAACAGTGGGGTGGTGCGATGGCGCTGGTAGTGCAACACCATGCGGTCACCTACGGCTAAGTCCGGGAAGATCACCACCTTGACGCGCGAGTCCTGAAATATCGGCGCTTCGGCTGAGGCCTGTTCCTGCTGTTCCTTGATCTGGTCGGCGGCGACCGGCACTTTACGGCCATCGGCTTTTTGGGTGTAGGCGTCCACGATGTCCACGGTTTCCAACGTGCGGTTGAAACTCACCGAGTACTGCGCGTTGGGCTTGATCGCGCGCTCCTCGTTGATGCGCGAGACCCGCTCGAAGTCGAGCACGAAACTGCCGTCGGCATTCACCACGTAGGATTGGCTATTTTTTTCGACAGTCAGGGAGCGGTCGGTGTAATCGGCACTTGCCGGCACGCTGAACAGCCCGCCGATGACCACTGCCAGCGCACCGAACAGGCGCGTCGGGAAGAGAGTAGCGCTTTGCATAAAGATCCTTCTAAACGATGACGCACACCGTCTGGAGGAGGGCGCGCGTTCCTTGATAAACCGCTAAATGCGAAGCGTTACTATATAGAGCTGGCAATGAGGCTGCTCATTTTTGTTGCTTAAACACGTGTAGGAAGGCTCTGGACGTTTGCCGCTGCACGCGCATTTCCTGGCTGTTTCAAGAGGACTGCAAGGCGCATGAGTTTGGGGGAGGCAGGGCACGTTTGTGCCGACGATATGCTGGCCAAGCCTGGGGCGCGGTTGTTTCAGGCCTGCAAGTGTATCGTCGAGCACGAGCTGGCTGGCGGCACGCTCACGGAAGTGTCGGAACCGTTTGGCGGGGGCGCTCGCGTCCGTTTACGTTGCTATATCCCCATGGCCGATATGTTCCGCAACGGGGGCGAGCGTTGACGCGGCAATGTCCCATGTCAGCAGGAGTTGGCTGATCGCCGCGTCGATCACCTTATGCGGCACATTATCGCGCGCCAGAAGCGAAACGCCTTGCAGGAAACTGTCAAACACCGTCGCCATTGCCAGTACACCAAGCGTGTCCGGGAGTTGCCCGGCGCGGATTCCGCGCTCAACACACGCCACGATGCCCGCCCGCGTTCGTGCGCGCGATTGCGTCAAGGCATCCGCCACCCGCGCATTTTCAGGGCTGGGTGCGCTCATCACGCCCAGCGCCACCATGCAGCCCTTGGGGTGCCCGTCCTCACACTGCATGCGTGCTGACTGGCGCAGCGCGGTTTCGATGGCCTGGCGTGGAGCCAGGTTTTCGTTCCACAGGCATTCGGTGACCTGGGCGTAGGTCTCGAGGTAGCGCTGCACGCATTCATCGAACAGTGCCTCTTTGGAGCCGAACGCCGCGTAAAAACTCGGCGCGGAGATACCACCGCCCAGGCCGGCCTTGAGCTGGGCGAGTGAGGTGGCGTCGTAGCCGTGCTCCCAGAACAAGTGCAGGGCCTGCTCCACGGCCTGGTCACGGTCAAAATTACGCGGACGGCCCATCTGTGCCATTTCAAGAGTCCTCTGGATTACGAGATAAATACTAGTCGATACATAAGTCGTTGACAATGCATCAAGCCTACCCGCAACATTTGTATCGATCAGTATTTAAGTGGCTCAAAAGGAGTTTCCCGTGACCCCCTCACTCAGCTTATCCGCGTCGTCCGAGCGCCTGCCCATTGGCGCCTTGCTCGCCCTGGCCATGACCGGCTTTATCTGCATCGTCACTGAAACCCTGCCCGCCGGCCTGTTGCCGTTGATCAGCGAAGGCCTGTCGATTTCCCCATCGGCAGCCGGGCAGATGGTCACCGCCTACGCATTGGGCTCCGTGCTGGCGGTGATCCCCATGACGATTGCGACCCGGGGCTGGCGTCGGCGTAATGTGTTGTTGCTGACCATTGTCGGCTTCCTGCTGTTCAACTCCATCACTGCGCTGTCGTCCCACTATGGCGTCATCCTGGTGGCGCGTTTCTTCGCCGGTGTGGCGGCGGGCTTGGCCTGGAGCCTGCTGGCGGGTTATGCCCGGCGTATGGTCGCGCCGGAGCAACAGGGCAGGGCGCTCGCATTGGCCATGGTCGGCACACCGATTGCGCTGTCGTTGGGCGTACCGCTCGGCACGTGGCTGGGTGGCCTGGTGGGCTGGCGCACCACGTTCGGCCTCATGTCGGCGCTAACCTTGGTGCTGATTGTGTGGGTGCTGGCGAAAGTCCCGGACTATCCGCCACAGGCGGCGCATCAGCGTTTGTCGCTGGGTAAAGTGCTGACCACGCCCGGCGTGCGGCCGGTGCTGGCGGTAGTGATCAGTTGGATGCTGGCGCACAACATTCTGTACACCTACATCGCTCCGTTCGTGGCGCGTGCGGGATTGGCCGATCGGGTCGATCTAGTGCTGCTGGTATTTGGCATCGCTGCGTTGGTGGGGATTTGGCTGACGGCAAAAGCGGTCGAGCCGCTATTGCGCAAGACCGTACTGGTGAGCCTGGCGACATTCGCGCTGGTGTCTGTGGTGTTCGGTGTGTCGGGCAGCGTGCCTTGGGTGATTTACCTCGGCGTGGCTGTGTGGGGCTTGAGCTTCGGCGGTGCTGCCACGCTGCTGCAAACCGCGCTGGCGGATGCCGCCGGGGATGGCGCGGATGTGGCGCTGTCGCTGAATGTGGTGGCGTGGAACAGTGCGATTGCCGGCAGCGGTGTGGTCGGCGGTGTGCTGCTGGATACCTGGGGCGTCGCCTCGTTTCCCTGGGCGATGGTGGTATTAATAGCGGTATCGTTTGTGATCGCCTGGGGCGCTCATGCCCACGGGTTCAAACCGGGTGCACGTGACACAGAAAAACCGGCCGTGGCCGGGCACTAATGTGACTTGATTGGGTCAATAATCCTCGCAATATCATTCACTTGGCTCCGTTTTTCGGAGCCTGCCGCCTCACTCCCTTTCGAAGAAGTAATGCATGCACCTGCGCAAAATTGCAGTTGGGCTGTCGGCCCTTGTTTTGCTTTCCACTGGGGTACAAGCCCGTGGCCTGCTGGACTTTATCAAGTTACCCGCCCCGGAACACGCCTCTCGCTCCGGCTCGATCAGCCAGCACGCGGCCCTCGACCTTTATTCCAGCAAAGAAAAACAGCCTTCATTCGACGGCTGCGTCGACCTGTTCCCAGGCGCCACGCCCATCAACACGGCCACCGTGCCCGCCACGATGAAACCCCTGGCCCTGTGTTCCGACAACTTTGCGGTGCTCTACTCGCAAACCAGCAAGACACCGCTGGTGGTGGTCGAACGCTTGAATACCGCCCAGTTGAAGGAGGCCAAAGGCGAGGAGCGCACCAACCAGTTCTACCCGGACCCGCGCATTCCCAAAGGCGCGCGCGCGGAATTGAGCGACTATCGCGGCCAGCAACCGGCCGTGGATCGTGGCCATCAGTCCCCGGCCGCGGATGCGCCGAACGCCAATGCCATGGCCCAGTCTTTCGCGCTGTCGAACATGGTGCCGCAAGACCCCACCAACAACCGCAAGATCTGGAGCAAGGTCGAGGCGGACGTGCGCAAGTTTGCCGTGCGAGCCGGCGGCGATGTGTTTGTGTTTACCGGGCCGCTGTTTGACGCGGGCTACAGCACCGTCGGTGACAACAAGGTCTGGGTACCGACGCGCCTGTTCAAACTGGTCTACGACGCTTCGTCGAAACGCGCCTGGGCCTACGTGCTGCCCAATGCTGAAACCCGTATCCAAAAGCCGATGGACTACGACACCTTCGTGAAAAGCACCGGGCTCAAGTTGCTGGGTAATCTTCCGGTCACAGGTTCGGTGGGGCGCACGTGATGTGACACCCCCAAGGCTGGCAGAACCGCCAGCCTTACTTGGCCTTCTTCAGCGCCTTCAACCGCAACGTCGCGCGTTGTACGGCGGCCATTTTCTCCGGGCGTTTCATGCGCTTCCACTTACGGATGTCGTCCTTGCTCCGTCCACAGCTGACGCATAGATCGCCACTGAGCTGGCAGGTGGAGATGCAGGGGTTTTCAATATCTTTAGCCAAGGTCTCACCTGGGTTTGCTAGGGGGCGCGCGGCTAGGCCGCACGAAATTCAACGGTGAGGTGGCTCACTTCATGCACCGGTTTGAGGCGCTCGCGAATGCTTTCGGCATCGGTGGTCGAGCGGCCCACCACGCTGACGATGGCCGCGTGCGCGTCGGGGCCGACGCGCCACACGTGCAGATCGGTAATCGTCGCATCACCGGGTTGTTCGACGAGTTCACGAATTTCTGCGGCGACGTGTTCATCGGTTTGATCCAGCAATACGCCAGCGGTCGTACGCATCAAGCTCCAGGACCACCGCGCAATCACCACCGCGCCGACGATACCCATCGCCGGGTCCAGCCACACCCAGCCCAGATAACGGCCGGCCAGCAACGCGGCGATGGCGAGTACAGAGGTCAGCGCATCGGCGAGCACATGCACGTAGGCTGAACGCATGTTGTTGTCGTGGCCATGATGGTCGTGGTCGTGGTCGTGCCCGTGCCTGTGACCGTGGCCCAGCAACAGCGCGCTGACGACATTTACTGCCAGCCCCACCACCGCAATCAGCGTGGCTGTACCAAACTGCACTTCAGCCGGCTGCAGCAAGCGCATTACCGACTCGACACCAATGCCCAAGGACACCAGCGCCAGGATAAGCGCCGAGGCGAAGCCACCCAGGTCGCCGACTTTGCCGGTGCCGAAGCTGTAGCGTGAGTTACTCGCATTGCGCCTGGCGTAGGCGTAGGCCGCAGCGGCAATGCCCAGCGCCGCCGCATGGGTAGCCATGTGAAAGCCGTCCGCCATGAGCGCCATGGAACCGGTCAAGGCCCCGGCGGCAATTTCCGCGACCATCATCACCACCGTCAGCATCACCACCCACAGGGTGCGTTTGGCGTTTTCGTCATGGGCCGAACCGAGGAAGACATGTTCGTGCGTGTGAGCACTAGGGAGGGCGTTCATTTGGAGTACCGCCGAATGGCTTCCAGCAGTTCTTCAACGCCGCGTGCGCGGGCCTCCTCGCTGAGGGCGGGATCGGCCACATGCGCCCTGGCATGGTCTTCGATAATTTCTTCCATCAAGCCGTTGATGGCGCCGCGTGTGGCGGCGACCAGGTGCAGCGTCTTGGCGCAGTCGAGGTCCGACTCCAGCGCTCTTTCAACCGCCTGGATCTGCCCGGCGATGCGTTTGACGCGCTTGATCAAGCTGTCTTTGTTTGCGGCGATGTGGCCCACAATATACCCCCCCTACCTATGAGGGGGCGGATCATTGCATACCCCGCCCCCCTATGCAACGTGGCGGCTGCGGCGAAGTTCTCAAGGCGGCTACTTGGGCTTATCCAACTGGCGCCTGAGGGTGTAAAGCGCCACGCCAACCGCCAGAATGCCGGACACCGCGCCGACCACCAGCGCCCAGCGCGGGCCCAGGTGGTCGGCCACCCAGCCGACGATGGGCGCGCCAATCGGCGTGCCACCCAGTGCAACGGCGACGCGCAGGGCGATCACCCGGCCGCGCATGGCCGGCTCAGTGGTGAGTTGCATCAAGCTGTTGGTGGTGTTGCTGAACGTCATCGCACCCACGCCGATGATCACCAGCGCAATCGCGAACATCCAGTAATTGGGCGCCAGGGCCGCCAGGAAACAGCCAAACCCGAACACCGCTGCACCGGTCAACAGTGACTTGAACTGTGGTCGTTCACTGCCCGCGGCAATCAACGCCCCGGCGATGGTGCCGATGGCCAGGGTTGACGTCAGCAGGCCGTAGCCACGCGCATCGGCATTAAACACGCTGACGGCCATGGTCGAGATAAAAATCGGGAAGTTCATGCCGAAGGTGCCGATCAGAAACAGCATCAGCAAGATTGCCTTCAGGTCCGGCCGCGCCCACACATAACGCATGCCCTCGGTAAGGCTGCCTTTGGTTCGTGGGGCTCGCGCTTTGGCATGCAGGCCCGATACCCGCAGGAAAAACAGTGACGCCAGCACCGCAAAAAAGCTCGAGCCATTGAGCAGGAACGCCCAGCCGGTGCCGACCGAGGCGATGGTCACGCCCGCCACCGCCGGGCCGATCATGCGCGCCATATTGAACGACGTTGAGTTGAGTGCGATGGCATTGGACAAGTCCTTCTCGCCCACCAGCTCCGCCACGAAAATCTGCCGCACCGGTGCATCGAATGCCGAGGCACACCCTGATAAAAACGCAAACACGTACACGTGCCAGAGCTGCACGAAGCCGGTGATGGTAAACACCCCCAGTGTCAGCGCCAGTATCCCCATGACCGCCTGGGTGGTGATCAGCAGCTTGCGTTGGTCGTAGTGGTCGGCCGCAAAACCGGTCCAGGGCAGCAACAACAGCTGCGGCCCGAACTGCAACGCCATGACGATGCCCACGGCGGCGGCGTTGTGCGGGGTGAGCTGGGTGAGCACCAGCCAGTCCTGGGCGGTGCGCTGCATCCAGGTGCCGACGTTGGACACCAATGCGCCAGCGGCCCAGATGCGGTAGTTGGGGCTGCGCAGGGAGCGGAAAGTACCGAGGAAACTCATGACGGCTTCAGTTCCCCCTTTTTTTGAGCAACCCGAGGAGGGTCTGCGCCGTGCCCGATTCGCCCGGCGTGGGCAATACGTGTTGCAGGCTGTAGGCGTGCGCTTCGATGATCAGAGCAATTGTTGCGTCCAGCGAGGTGGCAGCCATGCTATTTCCTCAATCAGGTCGTTCAAAAATCAGCGAAGCGCTCCAGCCATTTCATCGCAGCGGCGAGTTCGTCGTTTGCCTGGGGCGACAGGTGTTCATTCAACGTTGCAGGCGTAGGAGCCATGCCCTGAATGGTACCAGTCTGGGTTTATACTTGCCGTCATCCAACCCACCCGATTCAAACAGACTGAGATACGCCATGAGCACCTCGCTTCCCCTGACGCCCGCGCGCAAGCCCTTCGCGCCGCTGGTGGCCTTTATCATCCTGGTAGTCGGCGCCGTGTTCCTGCAAAACAGCGTTGGCCCGCGCCAAGTGCTGTTGCTGGTGGTCGGTGCCGCGCTGGGCTTGACCTTGTACCACGCCGCTTTCGGCTTCACTTCGGCCTGGCGTGTGTTTATCAATGATCGGCGCGGCGCCGGTTTGCGTGCGCAGATGGTGATGCTGGCCGTGGCGGTGCTGTTGTTTTTCCCGGCGTTGGGGGCCGGCACGTTGTTCGGTCAGCCGGTGGTTGGGCTGGTGGCGCCGGCCGGCGTGTCGGTGGTGTTTGGGGCGTTTATTTTCGGCATCGGCATGCAGTTGGGCGGCGGTTGTGCGTCGGGCACGCTGTTCACCGTGGGCGGCGGGAATGCGCGCATGCTGGTGACACTGTTGTTCTTTATTTGCGGTTCGTTGATCGCTACGCACCATGTTGATTGGTGGTTTGCGTTGCCCGCGTTCCCGGCGGTTTCCATTGTCAAAAGCTTCGGCGTGTTGCCGGCATTGGTCGTCAGCCTGGCTGCGTTCGGCCTTATCGCCGCCATCACCGTACGCCTGGAAAAACGCCGGCATGGCCAGCTTGAGGCGGGCGTAACCAGCGAACACATCGGTCTGCGCCGCTTCCTGCGCGGGCCATGGCCATTGGTGTGGGGCGCGATTGGCCTGGCATTGCTCAACTACGCGACCCTGGCATTGGCCGGGCGGCCGTGGGGCATTACTTCGGCGTTCGCGCTGTGGGGGGCCAAGGTGGCGAGCGGGTTGGGGGTTGATGTGGCCAGTTGGGCGTTCTGGCAGATGCCGGGCAATGCCAAGGCCCTCGCCGCGCCGGTATGGGAAGACATCACCAGCGTGATGGATATCGGCATCGTTCTTGGTGCGCTGTTGGCCGCAGGCCTGGCCGGGCGTTTCGCCCCCAGCCTGAACATCCCGGCGCGCTCGCTGGTGGCGGCAGTGATCGGTGGCTTGTTGCTGGGTTACGGGTCGCGGCTGGCGTACGGTTGCAACATCGGCGCGTACTTCAGCGGTATCGCCTCGGGCAGCCTGCATGGCTGGGTATGGTTGGTGGCGGCGTTTATCGGTAACAGCGTGGGCGTGCGGTTGCGGCCATGGTTCTTTGCGGGCGAGCGGCCGCAAGTGGCGTTGAGCGGTTGCTGAGCGCAAAACAACCAGTAGGGTACCCGCATGATTCGAGAACTAAGGACCTTTGTGAGCGCTGCGCGGCGCGGCACCTTTGCCGCTGCCGGCCAGCACGTGGGGCTGACGCAATCGGCCGTGAGCGCGCAGATCAAGCACCTTGAGGACGCGCTCGGGGTCAAGCTGTTCGATCGCACCGGCCGCTCTGCCACGCTCAACTCCGCAGGGCAGCGTGCGGTGCCGCTGGCGGAGGAGATCCTCGATATCTTCTCGCGTATGGGCACCCCCGACAGCGCGAACAACTTTCAGGGTTCGTTGCGTATCGGTGCCATCGGCAGTGTGCAAACCGGCCTCCTGCCCCAGGCGCTGGTGGCCCTCAAGCGTCGTGCGCCGTTCATTGAGGTCAACCTGGTGCCCGGCGTTTCGCTGAACTTGCTCAGCCAGGTCGACGCCGGTGAGCTGGACCTGGCGATCATGATCCGCCCGCCGTTCAACCTGCCCAAAGACCTGAGTGTCGAAGTCATTGCCCGCGAGCCCTTCGTACTGATCACCGCCAGGGACGTGCAGGGCGAGGACCCGTTGCAAATCCTTCGCGAGCAGCCCTTTGTGCGTTACGACAGCGGCTCGTTCGGCGGGCGCCAGGTCACGCAGTTTCTCAAGGAGCAAAAGCTACACACGCAACCAACCCTCGAACTCGACGAACTGGATGCCATCGTCAAGATGGTCCGCAGCGGCCTTGGCGTTTCCCTGGTGCCCATGGCCGGCATGTGGCTGGAGCACGGCAGCGACGTGCGGGTGTTGCGCCTGGACAAACTCACGTTCTTTCGTGAAATTGTGCTGCTGACCAAGTACACCCAGCGCCAACTGCCACTCTTCGAGTTATTCAGGGCGTGCGTCATGGAAGTGCTGGACGCTGCGAAGTAGGGCGCGAGCATCGAAAAAATTGAGGCTCAGGGTGAGAGATATCCGCTTTATCACCTCGTCGTTCTGGTGAAGAATCGAGTGCTAACCCACAGAACCTGCAGGTAGCCACCGTGAGCCTTTCGCCCTTTCATTTAGCGATTCCCGTCTACGACCTCGCCGCCGCTCGCCACTTCTACGGCGACGTGTTCGGGCTCTCCGAAGGCCGTTCCAGCGCCCAATGGGTCGATTTCGACTTCTACGGCCACCAGCTGGTTATCCACGAACACCCCAAGACTGAATCCCAGGCATCGGTGCACGCCAACTCGGTCGACGGCCACGACGTACCGGTCCCGCATTTCGGCATCATCCTGCACTGGGACCAGTGGGAAGCCTTGGCGGATCGGCTCAGAGCGCGTGAAACCCGGTTTGTGATCGAGCCCTACATTCGTTTCCAGGGCCAGGTGGGTGAGCAGGCCACCATGTTCCTGTTCGACCCCTGCGGCAACGCGCTGGAGTTCAAGGCGTTCAAGGACATGAGCCAGCTCTTCGCCAAGTAATTGCACATGCGTTGCCGGTTGTCATTGATGTCCGAATCGGTCCTTAAGTGGTCCGGCACGCGTCTGTTGCTCATTCGCTTGTGTGCCTACCATGGCTTGCATCACTCACCGTAATGCAAGCCCAGAGGACACATCATGAGCCGTAAAGCCCTTGTCGTAATCGATGCGCAACATTCGTTTCGCCATTCAACCTACTGGTCCGAAAATGACCTGCCAGATTACCTTGAAAAACAACAGGCGCTCATCGACGGGTGTGTTCAACAAGGCATCCCGGTGATACAAGTCTTCCATGTCGAAGACCAGGGGCATTTCTCGCTGGCGTCGGGCAATGTCAGGGCGTTGAGCGAGTTGTCGATCAGCCCCGACTTGATCATCCACAAGCGCTACCACAGCGCCTTCGCCGGAACGCCGCTGGCGGCCCGGCTCACGGAGATGGGAGTTACCACGGTGATCATCAGTGGCATTCGGACCGAACAGTGCTGTGAAACCACTACGCGCCAGGCGTCGGACAGCGGCCTCAGTGTGGATTTCGTCAGCGAGGCGACGTTGACCTTCCCCATGACCCACGCCCGCAGCGGTCGGGTTTACACCCCGGCAGAGATTCGCGAGCGCACTGAACTGGCACTGGAAGGGCGTTTTGCGCGCATCGTGACGGTGGCCCAGGCGTTGGAGGGATGAATCCATGACGGTGCCGGTGCTGTTCGTACTCTTGCCCAACGTGCTGATGCTGGACCTGGCGGGCCCGGCCGAGGTGCTGCGCCTTGCCGCTCAAGTCGAGGACCCGGCGGCCATCGACTTCGATTTACAGTACGTCAGCCCGGTGCAATCCCTGCAAACGTCCATCGGCTTGCCCCTGACGGGACTGGCACCGCTTCCGTCAACCCTGGCGCCGGGCACGCTGGTGGTGTTGGTGGGCTCGACCTCGAAGGTTACGCCGCAGCGCCGGCAGGCGTTCGAGTCGGCTAGCAATACGCTGACCCAGTGGCTGCAAAATGTATTCGCGCCGTCGGGTGAGCGGCTGGTGTGCGTTTGCGCAGGTGCCTTGAGTGCCGCCCGTGCAGGCTTGCTCGACGGACGCCAATGCACCACGCACCACGCGCTATGCCCGACGTTACAAGCCCTGGCCCCCAAGGCCCGGGTGTTGGAAAACCGCCTGTACGTCACCGACGGCCCGGTCAGTTGCAGTGCCGGTGTGACAGCGGGCATCGACCTGATGCTGCACCTCGTCGCTCAGCTGGCCGGGCCCCGGCTGGCCTGCGCCGTCGCGCGGGATATGGTGGTGTACATGCGTCGCAGCGGCGCCGATCCGCAGCTTTCGCCGTGGATAGCCGGGCGCAACCACCTGCACCCGGCCGTGCACCGGGTGCAGGACGCAATCGCCGCTGCGCCGTGTGAGGTGTGGACCGTCACGCGCATGGCCAGCCTGGCCTGCACCAGTAGCCGGCACCTGGCGCGTTTGTTCCACGAGCATGTCGGCATCAGTCCGCTGGACTATCTGCACACGCTGCGGTTAACCGTGGCCCGTGAGTTACTGGTTGAGTCGACCCTGGACATTGAAACCGTCGCCGAGCGCGCAGGCTTTGGTTCGGCGCGCCATCTGCGGCGCATCTGGGGCAAATATGAAGCGGGGACGCCTTCAGCTGGGCGTGTCGCCGGCGCTGGTTGAGGCTTGATCAGCCTCAACGTCCAGTTTCGCGCGGTCGGCTTTGCTGATGTACTTATCTTTGCTTTTCGGCGCCAATTTGGCGCTGGCTTTTTTGGCTTTGGCCTTAAAGAGCTGCTTGAGTTTTTTCTGGCGATTCATGACGTGCTACTCAGCGGGTAATTGCTTGAATGATATCAGCTTAAGTCACTGACTCAGGTCTCGGCGTTAAGGCGTCGATACCTGCACATGTTCACCCTTGTCGTCGCCCTACATTGTCGTGCCGCTCGTTGACATTGCAAGGATGCTACAGTCGATTCGCCCGGTGGCCTTAAGGCGAGCCTGGGCCTCATCATTTTCATGTCGATCCAGGAAGGCACGCCCATGCAAACCACTCCTCCCGAAGGTTTACCTGTTTACCGGTTACTAACCGGTAAAGATGACGCATCGTTCTGTCATCGAGTCTCCGAAGCCCTCGCGCTGGGCTACCAGCTGTATGGCTCGCCCGCGGCCACCTTCAATGGCGAACACGTCGTGGTGGCTCAGGCTATCGTTTGGAACCCCGCCAAGTAGGCTGGGGATTTCCACTTCGAGACGACAGCGAAGGCAGGCCAGGCGCGGTTCATTCCCCCAGCGCCACAGCGACCTCCTTCGCCACCTGTATAAACGCCCGAGACGCTGAAGACTGATAAACCCCTTTGCGCTGCATCAGCACCGCCGTCCGTTGCAGCCGCTCCGGCCCAAGCTCAATCGCCACCAACTCAGGATGCGCCCGCGCAATGGCCGCCGGCAGCAGCGTCGACAACGTGGTCCTGCGCACCACCTCAGTCAGCGCACCAATCACATTCGCCTCCATCACCACGCGCGGGCGGATGCCGTGTTGATTGCAATAGCGGTCGATCTGCTCACGCGTGGCGAACTCGGCGCTCAGCAGAATCAGTGCTTCTGCATTCAACGCCTCCAGCCCGATAGCCTGCGCCTCGGCCAGCGGGTGCTGATTACCCACCACCAGCGCGAGTGTTTCGACCAGCAGGGGATAGGCGTCGATATCCTGGGCATGCACCTCATCAAACGCGATGCCCACATCCAGCTCATCGGCCAGCAATTGCAGCTCCATCTGTTCCTGGGCGACCTCGCGCACGTTCAGCGTGATGTTCGGGTAACGGCGGTGAAACGCCTCGACCAGTGGCCCGACCAGGTACGTGGTGAAGGTCGGCGTGACTGCAATCCGCAGCGTCCCCCGGCTCAAGTCGCCGACGTCATGGATCGCACGTTTGCCTTCTTGCAGTTCCTGCGCCGCCCGCAGCGCGTAGCGCAGGTAAACCTCCCCGGCATCGGTCAGGCGCGTCTTGCGTCCTGAGCGATCAAACAACTGCGCGCCAAGGCTTTCCTCCAGCTGCCGCACTTGCTGCGACAGCGCCGGCTGCGAGACATGCAGGGCCGCTGCGGCTTTGGTGAAACCTTGATGGTGCGCGACGGCGAGAAAGTACTGGATGTGTCGTGCCAGCATGTTATGCATCCATAAGATTATCTAATGTGCTGGATCATATATGAGACTTTTACCTTATTGCACGGGCTAC
Source organism: Pseudomonas sp. M5A4_2d (assembly GCF_053345295.1). Classification (NCBI taxonomy): domain Bacteria; kingdom Pseudomonadati; phylum Pseudomonadota; class Gammaproteobacteria; order Pseudomonadales; family Pseudomonadaceae; genus Pseudomonas; species Pseudomonas sp. M5A4_2d. The sequence goes on from NZ_JBKEZW010000001.1 coordinate 611,651, forward strand.
GTAACCTTTGCTCCATCGCATCGCGAACCAATGGAGTCACCCATGCAAGACATCATCGACGGTTTCCTGAAATTTCAACGTAACGCCTTCCCCGAGCGTGCCGGCCTGTTCAAAGCCCTGGCCAACCAACAGAGCCCACGGGCGCTGTTCATCTCCTGCTCCGACAGCCGCCTGGTGCCAGAGCTGGTCACGCAGCGTGAGCCCGGTGACCTGTTCGTCATCCGCAACGCCGGCAACATCGTGCCGTCCTACGGCCCCGAGCCGGGCGGCGTGTCGGCCTCGGTGGAATACGCCGTCGCCGCCTTGCAAGTCAGCGACATCGTGATTTGCGGGCACTCCGACTGCGGCGCGATGACCGCCATCGCCACCTGCAAATGCCTGGACCACATGCCCGCCGTGGCTGGCTGGTTGCGCTACGCCGACTCCGGCCGAGTCGTGAACGAGGCCCGCCAGCATGTCGACCAGCACGCCAAGGTCGCCTCCATGGTCCGCGAAAACGTTATCGCGCAGTTGGCCAACATCCAGACGCACCCTTCGGTACGCCTGGCCCTCGAAGAGAAGCGCGTGACGCTGCATGGCTGGGTCTACGACATCGAAAGCGGCTGCATCCAGGCCTTCGATGGCCGCACCGGCAAGTTCGTGGCCCTGGCCGACAACCCGACCGTACGCGCTGTTTCGTACTGACCCTGCAAGCGAAGAAAGTTGAAGGTGGCAGCGGGTTTGCCTGCGATGGCATCCCCCCGGTCTGCCTGGCACACCCAGTTGCCTGCATCGCAGGCAAGCCAGCTCCCACACTTGATCTTCGGCGCTGTCCCGATTGGCACTAGCCGTTTCACCCTTACTGTTTACCCACGGAGATAACCCCATGATCCAGTCACAAATCAGCCAAAACACTCGCCTTGCCCTGGCCGACGTCATCCTCCTGGCCAAAGCCCGCAAAGACCTGTCGTTCGCCCAGATCGCCGAAGGCACCGGCCTGCACGAAGCTTTTGTCACCGCCGCCTTGCTCGGCCAGCACCCACTGCCGGCCCACGCCGCCCAAGTGGTTGCCGACACCCTGGGTCTCGACGCCGATGCCGTGCTCCTGCTGCAAACCATCCCGGTGCGCGGCAGCATCGGCAACGGTATCCCGACCGACCCGACCATCTACCGCTTCTACGAAATGATTCAGGTCTACGGCACCACGCTCAAGGCGCTGGTTCACGAGAAATTTGGCGACGGCATCATCAGCGCCATCAACTTCAAGCTCGACATTAAAAAGGTCGACGACCCGGACGGTGGCTCCCGCGCCGTGATCACCCTGGATGGCAAATACCTGCCGACCAAACCGTTCTGATCCCGCTACCCATGAGCCCGGCGCTGCACAGGCGCCGGGTTCGACTTTCCTCACGATGCCGAAGAGGTCATCTGAAAATGAAAGCGTTACTTGTACTGATACTCGGCGTGTTTTGCGGCGCGGCGATGGCCGACGAGCCACTCCCGGTCGAGCAATACAGCTATGCCCAGCACCTGGACATCGCCCGCGTGATTTCCACCAGCGAAGTGCCGGACGTCTGCGCGGTGGTGCCGGTGCGTATGACCTACGAAGACTCCAAGGGCCAGCAGCACATTCTTGAATACCACGTGATGGGTAACGGCTGCTCCAACGGTTGAGCCGTCCATTGTTTGTTTTTTACCGTTGCGCCCGGTGCGCCTGAGGGCCGCAACATTGAGGGTCGGATTCATGGATTTAATCTTTCGCAACGTACGCATTGATGACGCACAACCGCTGATGGACGTGGCGGTGCACAACGGCCACATCGTCGAGGTTGCGCCGAACATCGCAGCCCGGGCCCGGCAGGAAATCCAAGGCCACGGCAACGTGCTGATACCGGGTTTTGTCGAAGGGCACCTGCACCTGGAAAAAGCCCATGTCATGCACCGCAAAGCCAACCGCTCCGGCACCTTAAAAGAGGCGATAGCGGTCACCGCTGAACTCAAACCCACCTTGACCCGCGACGACATTCTCGAGCGTTCCACCCAAGTGCTGCGTGCACTGGTGCAGTCGGGCACCACCCACGTGCGCGCCCACGCCGAGTTCGACCCCGTACAAGGCTTCACCGGGTTCGATGTGGTGCTGGAACTGCGCGAAAAATTTCGCGACGTGATTGATATTCAAGTGGTCGCTTTCCCACAGGAAGGCATCCTCAAGCTACCGGGCATGCAGGCAATGATGGTCGAGGCCATGGAAAAAGGCGCCGATGTGGTGGGCGGCATTCCCTACAACGATGACTCGCCGCATGAACATATCGACTACGTGTTCAGCCTGGCCAAGCGTTACGGCAAGGACATCGACTTCCACCAGGATTTTGCCGACGACGCCGATCACATGAGCATTGAATACCTGGCACGCAAGACGACTCAGGAGGGCTACCAAGGCCGCGTGTGTGTCGGCCATCTGACCAGCTTGGGCGCCGTGCCGCCGCATAAACAGCGCGAGATTATTGCGCTGATTCGCGAGGCCGGCATCAGCGTCATGTGCCTGCCCGCCACCGACTTGCACCTGGGCGCGCGCGGCGACGGCCATAACGTGCGCCGCACCCTGACGCCGGTACGCGCCCTGCGCGATGGCGGCGTAAACGTGTGCCTGGCCACCAACAATATCCGCAACGCATTTACCCCGTTTGGCACCGGCGATATGCTCAATATTGCGCAACTGGCCATTCCTGCCTGCCACCTGGGCGGGGCGGATGACCAGGCCACGGTTTTGTCGATGCTCACCACAAGTCCGGCGAAAGCGCTGGGGCTGAAGGATTATGGGTTGGCGCCGGGTAAGGCTGCTGATTTGGTGTTGCTGGATACGCGTTCGGTGGGTGATGTGATTCTCGACTTGCCCGCGCGGTTGATGGTGCTTAAACGCGGGAGGGTCGTGGCGACGTCGGTCTGTCAGCGCTCGGTGGTTTTTTGACCCGGTAGGCTGGTCCTGGCCAGAAACTCGCTGATCTGCGCCACCACCTGCTGCTGAATCACCGCCCGTGGCCGAGCGCCTTCACCGTCCCGGCAAATCATGCCATCGCCGGGTGAACTCTCTTCAATCAACGCCATCCCGCCCGGCTTGCAGATCGACATAAAGCTGAAGTGCGTGGCGTCGCTGATCTCCACATACTGCGTCGATGTGTTTGGCAGACGCTTGACCATGTCGGCGGACTCTAATTCGGGGGACATGTCCTCCGTGGGCACGCCACCCGCAATCACCAGCGCCGGTACCGGCAATGCGCCAAGGCTTGCACTGGTCAGGCCGCGTGACAGGCCCAGGTCCAAAGACACAATCGCTGTGACGCGCTTGTCGCTCAAATCAGCGGCCAGTTGTGCCTTGCCGGCTGGCGTGCCGGCGGGGTTCATCTCCTGGTAGCCGATGCAGCCACCCAACTTAGGGTGTTCGGCGCAGTCCCGGCTGAACAGGTCGGGGTCGAAACGCGCGCCAGCGATTTCCAGCACGGTCCAGCCGCCGAGGGAGTGGCCCACTGCCGCAATCTGATGTTCCGCCACCGCGCCAAATAGTTTCGGCTGAGCCAGCACCGCGTCAATCGCGCGGCTCAGGTCGGCCGGGCGTAGCCATAACTGGGCGGCGGCTTTTGGGCTGCGATCCTTGGTGGTGGTGCCCGGGTGGTTGACCGCCGCTACGATGTAACCCTTGTGCGCCAATGCGCTGGCCAGCCACACCTGCTTGCCCCAATTACCACCGTAACCGTGGGAAAGCACCACCAGCGGATGCTCGCCGGCAGCCGGCGCTGCATCGGGCACGGCGAGGGCGCCGATGAAGACCGCGTTGTCGGCGATCAGCTCGGGTTTGGCTGTGGCGGCGGTGGGGTACCAGACAGCCAGTTCCAGTGGGCGCTGGCTTTTTGTATCCGGCAGGGTGGCGGTTTTGAAACCGACGGGGCTTTCGGCAGCCAAGGCGGGTGTCGCCAGGCACAGCAGGAACAGGGCACGCAGCACTGTTTTCATTGTTTTTATCTTCCTTGATTGGGGTGGCGCATCATCACCTGAAATCCTGTCGCAATGCATCCCTCCCAGGAAGCACGCCACCTGTTCTGACTACGTTGGAACGCACGCCTATGGCGCCGCGAAACCCTCGTAATCCAGGGAGATATGGTCGGCCTTCGGGTAACTGACATACACCACCACCGCGTCGCTGCTGACGACCAGCGCGTAGGGCCATTTACCGTTGGCCTTACGCATATCCTCGTACAGCGGCAGGAAAAAGTCCTTGGTCTGACCGCGTGGATCGTAGGGCGCTTGCACCTGGAAAATCGGGTAGTGGCCGCCGTTGCACAGCTGGATGCGTTCGAGCTGGAAGTGGTTTTTCTCCAACAACGTGCGGGTCGGGTGCTGCCAAGTGGCGAGGTCCACATCGTGGCAGTCTTGGGCGGTGGTGGTGTAGAGCGTGGTGTCTTTGAGGGCGGGGAGGGCGTAAACCAACCCGGGGAGAAATAACAGCAGCAAGGGGATATGACGTCGCATGGCGGGGTTCCGAGCAGGATAGGCGCGAGAGTGTAGAACCTTTTGCCGCTACAGTTTTGGGAGCGAACCACAACTAACTGCCGTTGAACCTTGCTATTGCCCAACACATCCCCATAACTATCCCTGTACCCATTCAGCACAAGGACAGCCCATGACCAACCAAACCGAAACCGCCATCCTCGCCGGCGGCTGCTTCTGGGGCATGCAGGACCTGCTGCGCTGCTACCCCGGCGTGCTGAGCACCCGAGTCGGCTACACCGGCGGCGATGTGCCGAATGCCACTTATCGCAACCATGGCAATCATGCCGAAGCGATTGAAATCGTGTTTGACCCCGCAGTGATAACGTACCGGCAGATCCTTGAGTTCTTTTTCCAGATACACGACCCCAGCACGCCCAACCGGCAGGGCAATGACGTCGGGCCGGGCTATCGGTCGGCGATTTATTACCTGAGTGAACAACAACGCGACATCGCCGAAGACACCGCTGCGGATGTTGATGCGTCGAAGTTATGGCCAGGCCGTGTGGTGACTGAGATTGAGCCCGCGGGGCCGTTCTGGGAGGCGGAGCCGGAGCATCAGGATTATTTGGAGCGGATACCCAACGGCTATACCTGCCATTTCATACGGCCGAATTGGAAGTTGCCGAAGCGGGCTTGAGGGTGAGCAGTGCAAGCGAGTAATGGGGTGGGCGACGATTCGTGGTGAGCGGGAAATAGGCTGCTTTCGACCCGAAGCGGACGCCAAGGATTGCCGGCGGGGAGAGTTTCCTGATGCCTTTGTGCGCCGTATAGTGGCAATACTTTTTCGGTCAAAGGAATGACTATGAACCCGCTAAGCGGCCTACCCGTCGGTGTAATTGGCGACCGTGACACCGTAAATGTCACGTCGCATTGCGCGAAAAGGGGAACGCCATGCGTGCAGGTGTGATCCTTGCCGGGATTGGCACCACGTTGGCGCTGTTGTCTGCATCGCCAGCCCAGCCTGCGCCCCTGCCGCCAGTCACTGTCAACCAGGGTGGTATCTCAGTGCTGGTACAAGGCTCGGGAACAGATATCATCTTAATTCCAGGATTTGCGTCGTCCTACGAAGTCTGGGCTGATTTGGCCTCCAGATTACGGCACAGCCACCGTCTCCATCTCGTGCAGGTAGCTGGCTTTGCCGGCTCGCCTGCCGTATCCAATCCAGACGGGGGAGTCGTCGCGCCGACGGTCGAGGCGATCGCTGAATACATCCGCAGCCAGCGCATCGAGGCGCCGGTCATCATCGGTCATTCGTTGGGTGGTGAGGTGGCACTGATGCTGGGTGCGCGTCATCCCGATCAAGTGGGACGCCTGATGATTGTCGATGCGATGCCCTTCTATACGTTGCTCTTTGACCCCTCCGCGACCAGTGAGACGGCGACCCCGCATGCTGCTGCGATGCGCGATGCGATGTTGGCGGCAACGCCTGAGCAGGCGCACGCCATGCAGCAGGCCGCCATCGCCCGTCTCGCTAAAACTGAAGCGGTCAGGCCAGGCCTGGTCGCAGCGGGGATGAACTCGGACCGAAAGACGATGGCCGATGCCATGTATGAACTGATGGTCACCGACCTCCGGCCTGAGCTTGAACGCATCAAGGTGCCTGTCGAGGTCGTCTATGCCTACGACCCGCTTTACGGCGTAGAGGCATCCCACATTGATGCAATGTTCCATAACGCCTATGTCTCGACCCCAAACATCAGCTTCAGGCGCATTGACGGCAGTTTTCACTTCATCATGCTTGATCAACCAGAACTGTTCGCCAGTGCTGTCATCAAGTTCCTGAACCGGTGAGCGGCGGCGGGGTTGCTAGAGCGATGAATCGCCGTTAAGGGCACAGGATTCGTTGCCGTGCTTGCAGGTCACCGACCGTCCGTTTTGGCCGATTGCTGCCTGTCGTGAAGGGCTGTAAAAACGCTTAGCGATGTTCAAAGATGTTTTAGAGAGAGGTGGAGTGACTCATGCGAATCGCCTGCCTACATACAGCTGAAAGCAACGTGACGGTCTTCGACTCGGCTGCGAAGGCGCTTGGAATTGGGCTAAATATTTTGCAGCATGAGGTTCGTGCTGATCTCCTGGCAGCGGCCGAGCGTTCAGGCGGACTGACTGCGTGTATATCGAATGCAACGCAGCAAGCGCTTCTTTCACTCGCTCACCATGCTGACGCAGTTTTACTCACATGCTCGACCTTAGGCCCGTCTATCGAAGGCCTTACAAAGAGCACTTCACCCACAATTATGAGAGCGGATGAAGCTCTGGCTTGCGCTGCTGTTAATGCGGGTTCGGAGGGTCTTAAAATCGTGGTTTTGTGTGCTGTCGAGACCACTGTCGATCCCACATCGCGTCTTCATGCGCGCTGCAGAGAGATCCAAAGCGTTGGTTGAAATTCGACTTGTTTGCGGGGCTTGGGCACTATTTAAATCCGGTGACTTCATAGGGTATCTAGCCGCTGTTGCCGAGGCAGTGGACCGAGCATACCTCGACGGCGCATCAGTGGTCGCCTTGGGACAAGCTTCAATGAGTGGAGCTGCATCACTCGTGACAACGGGTCCTTCCCCGCTCACCAGTGCAACGGAAGGCTTGAAGGCAGCAGTGAAAGCCGCATCGGGTCACGGGAAAATAGAAAGGAACTAGGGGGCTGCCCCCAACCTCGCATATTGGTCACGCCAAGAGCCTACGCAGAGCGCAAAACATGCCAATTTCACTCAGTCAAAACGCCCCTGTCACGTTAGTGCGCGCTCAACACAGCGACATGGACGACCTCGTCGGCATTCGAATTGAGGCTATGCGCGACAGCCTGGAGCGTGCCGGGCGATTCGATCCGGTACGCGCGCGGTTTGTTAGCAGTTTTGAAGCGCGCAACACGCGTTACATTGAAGTAGCTGGAAACCGAGTGGGTTTTGTAGTGGTCAAGCATCACCGCGATGAACTCATGCTCGACCACCTGTACGTGATACCCCGTGCGCAAGGATCAGGAGTAGGTGCTGCTGTGCTCACGCAGATTTTCAAAGAAGCGGATGCGGCCGCGCTTCCTATTAAAGTAGGTGCTCTCAAGGAAAGTGCCTCGAATCGTTTTTATACTCGCCATGGTTTCCAATTCGTCGAAAGCGGCGAATTCGATAATTACTATGTCCGTCAGAGCGCTACGGCGGCCCAATCGTGACGGTTTAATGGGTGCCAAGGCGATCGCCAATAACATGATTTAAAGGGATTTAGTTGTGAACATAATGGATGATTTAAAGGTCAGGTACCCCGGTGCCACGGCATGGTCATTTGGGGATACGCCAGAAATGGCCGATGAACTCGCCGAACGGGTTGCTAAAGGCATAAAAACAGCCACCTGTTGCTCGCTCTCATCATTCAAACATGAAGATGAATCATCCACTATTGGCGGTTACAGCATCGTCCTCAACAGTCAGGGCGAGCCGGTATGTGTCATTCGAGTTATTTCGATGCGTATCATTCGTTACTGCGACGTCGATCAAGACCTAGCCAGGAAAGAAGGCGAGGGGGATCTCAGCCTCGGGTACTGGAAGCAGGGTCATAAAAGTTTTTTCCAAAGAGAGGGCTCGTTCGACGAGGCTATGGAACTTGTGGCAGAAGAGTTTGAGTTGGTGGAAGTGTTGTGCCCGACAAAGCGCCTCGCTAACTGTCTTTAGCCGATCAATTATATTAAACGTGGTCTGACGCTTACTCTTTATTGCTTGACCCATCCTGATTTATCAAACGGGTTAATTCCGCCCTCTATCGACATTAATAAGGAAATTATGAAGCCTCTTTACCTGTGTTCAATTCTGCTGCTGGCAGGCTGCGCCCCAGCGCCGAAATACCTCGTGCCCGCGGGGGCGCCTCACGCGCTTATCCGCAGCGAATTGGTGTCGATGGAGAATTATCGAAACGGTGTGTCGCTGGTCGAAGCGGATGCCATCGGCTGCAAATACGGCAAACCCGTGGCGACTGCGTCGGGGCAGGGCAAGCAGCTGGTTTCCGTTCACAAGAATGTATCGACGCCGGAGGGCTTTTTTCCGATTGAAGCCGGCAAGCCGCTGCACTTGGAGTTGCGCGGCGCGGCCAATGCCAATCGCTCGTGCAGCATAGCGTTTGTCAGCGAATTTGCACCGGGCGCACGTTACGTGATCAAAGGCGGGATTGTCGACATCCCGGGCTCGCTAAGCCGTTGTTACATTGACATATTCAATGTCGATTCGGGCGTGCGTGTCCCCATGGCCAATGAGCCGAAAATGGAGAGCAATTGTGCGCAGGATCGGCTACCGACGCTCTAGTGGGAAGTTTCACCCTGCCTGACGCTCCCATGTGCGTTCGACTTAACCCTTTATGTGCATCATTTTTGACCGGCAAGATGAGTGGAGACATGACCGGCAGCAATCGGCCCAGAGTGTGTAAAAACGCTCAAGGCCTCATGGATCATTGACGTTCGTGGCTGAACGATCGCATGGCAAATGCTGCGTATTGCATCAGTCGCGACCTGGAACACGTCAACGCTGTTTTTACAGCCTCTGGGATGGGCCAAAATCAGCTCTTTTATGCCGATAGCGCCTTCATCAAACCGTGAGCACCTATGATTTTCATGACCCGTTTCATGTTGTAGGCGAGCACATTTAAACTCATCTCCGCGCCCACCCCGGCCAGCTTTCGCGTCAGGAAGTGCGTCGCACCCATCCATTGTTTGAGCGTCCCGAAGGGATGCTCAACCGTCCGCTTTCGGACTCGCATCATCTCCGGTGCTTTGCTCAGCCGAAGCTGCATCTCCTCCAATACGGCTTCATGCTCCCAGCGTCGAACCCGCCGTTGTGTGCTCGGTGTGCACTGCGGCTTCATTGCGCAGCCCCGGCATTTCGAACTCCAGTAACGGTGCAACGTCAGGCCTTTTTCAACGTTGGTATAGCGCCAGATCAGCGCCTCTCCAGCCGGGCAAATGTATTCGTTTTTTGCCGCGTCATAGATGAAGGCATCGTTATTGAAACGCCCGTCTGCCTTGGCTCCGGAGGTCATCGGCTTGGGCACATAGGCGGTGATACCTGCATCGTGACAAGCCAGGATTTGTTCGCTTTTGAAGTAACCTCGGTCAGCCACTACCGACAACGTATCTGACGCCATCGCCTCGCGGGCCTGCTTGGCCATTGAGCTGAGTTGATCCCGGTCGGAACCGACGTTGGTCACCTCATGTGCAACGATCAAATGGTGCTGAGTATCGACCGCTGTCTGCACGTTGTAGCCGACGATTCCTGTGCCGCGCGTCATCATGGAGCGGGCGTCTGGATCGGTCAGTGAGACCTGCTTATCCGGCGATTCATTGAGCTGGATTTCGATCGCCTGAAGCTCTTTCATTTGAGTTTTGAGCTTGGCGATTTTCTCTTCCAGCCGCCCGGCACTGGGCTCGGAAGCTGTGGGTTCTTGCCGATCGGCAGCATCGAGTGCCGCTAGGTAACGGTTGATACTCGATTCAATTTCTTCCATGCGCCGTTTCAGTTTGGCGCTGGTGAAATTGCGGTCACGGTTGTTGACTGCCTTGAATTTGCTGCCATCGATGGCGACCAGATGTTCTCCGAACAGTCCCAATTGCTGACACAGCACAACGAACTGCCGACAGACGCCTCGGATGGCCTTGCTGTTGTCTTTTCGGAAGTTGGCGATGGTCTTGAAGTCCGGCATCAACCGCCCGGTCAACCACATCAGCTCGACGTTGCGTTGGGCTTCTCGCTCCAAACGTCGGCTCGACTGGATGCGGTTGAGATAGCCGTAGATGTAGATCTTCAGCAGGATCGCGGGATGGTAAGCAGGCCGGCCTGTATCGGCGGGAATGGCACCTTCAAAACCCAGATTGACCAGGTCGAGTTCGTCGACGAAGACGTCGACTACGCGCACCGGATTGGTATCGCTGACGTAGTCGTCGAGGCTCTCGGGAAGTAAGGTGCCTTGGCCTCGATGTTCACCTTGGATAAAGCGCTTCATGGGCGATCCCTGCGATGAAATCCTCAGAAATCATAGCAAGAGTTCGCGAAGGCGTTTTTACACACTCTGGGCCAGAAGCAGACAGTGGACAGTCCACCAATGCATCAGTAATGATACACCCATCAATGTCGCGCTCCTACGTTGTACTGTCGCGCTTACAAAATCACCCTTTAGGCTGATCATGAGTTAATGTGCCGCTATGGAAAGTTATACGACATACATTCAGCAAATCTGCGACAGTGATGTCGCCTAATAAATACTTAGGAGCAACCATGAAACTTATTTTGGCATTCACAACTTTATTATTTATATTAGCAGGATGTGCTGCAACTGGGAGCCAGTCGCCACAGCAAGCCGCACAATCTGCGGCAATTTTATTTGATCAGCAAAAATTCAATTTAGTTTGGGTTCCCTCAGCGAATAACGGTATCTCCGGAGCTATGGCATCCGCCCTTATCGGAAGTGTAGGTTTAGACTCTCCAATTGTTTCAAGCATTTACCAAATAATTGCCCCTGCAAGCAAAGCTGATGTTCGTGTCGCCATCTCAGGAACTAATAGTTCTTTTGCAGCTAACTCAGCTATTGCAGCTTTAAGTAACACATCAACTATGCTTCCTAAATTACAACTTGCATTTATCGGCTCGAAATCAGACGCCGAGGCCGTTCGCTCGGTAGTTGAAGCTAAAGGCGGTAAATTCTTACACTCCACACCAAATGGCTCCTAGATAGCGACAAGTGCCGCTGGCTTGAACGGCGACAGTCGGCCATAGCTGTCGGTCGTGATAGGCAGAAATCGGCCAATAGCAGTCATTGCTTAGGCGCTGAATCGGACGCTGTAGACGCCTGAAGTAATAAGGGTTCGAGCCTCTCCTTCACCGCCACATTCCGAAAGCGCAAACCAATGATTTTCCTATAGAAAATCGGGAGATTGTGGTTTTTTACGTTCTAAAAATAGCGCCATGGGACCACCATGGGACTGGCGCTCCATCTTGGTGCGAAAAATAGAGCAAGTAATTCAGTGTGCAGGGCGTTTTACCTTGCTCCCGGCGGTCCCGCCCAGAGTGTGGCTATCTTCGGCTAAAAGTGGCTTCTATAGGAGGTCTTCGAACTATACGCCTATGCCTTCAGTTGCTGACGCAGAGTATCGATTTCATGTATTGGATTGGCACACAGATAGTACATACCAACGGTAATATATTCCGCCAGCACTAGGGGACGTAGTCAATGAGGATGAGGTAGGCGGAGTGGGATTGCCATATCAGGCTGACTGAATGTAGTTCATGTCCAAAAAGGCCCCCAAGCTTAGCTTAAGTTTGAGAGCCAATTGAACATAGGCGGTATTTCATCTGGTTGTAATTAAGAACAGAAGTCGACCCCGTGAGAGAATTTTATGATTTGACTTCTGGACAGTTAGTTTTGCTTGTGGCCACGGGTGTTGAGTAGTGTTCCAGACTTGTCAAATACAAAAGCTAAGGTTGTAGTGGGGTCAAGTTTATAAAGGTATACGTAGCGACCATCCGGATTGTAGTTTTCATGATAAGGCGAGCCCAGGCAGCTTTGAACTTCTTGAGATGTTGATTCGCCTACCTTGTAGTCACCAATGGTTTTTGGGCAATTTCCAGAAGGCGTAGGGTTTGGTTGGTTCAATCTTTTGATTTGAAAAACTGTCCCGCCCGCGCCAGTCTCTTTAAACGTTATTACAAACTTTGCGTCTGCGCCTGGTGAGGTAATAATCCACATTTCTCTCCATACGCTGACGCCGGGATCCCCAACAGGCTGCTGAATTACGGTTTTCAGTATATTGGTTTCCGGCGTGATCTCAGAACCGCCTAATATTTTTTTCAATCCTACGTTGGTATCAGATGTAAGTTTCTCATTAGCTAGCGTTCCCTCGCTAACATTCATTCTGTTTTTTGGTGCCGGTTCTATGCCGCCAGGAGACTGGCAGCCAGATAGTACTAGGGAAAAAATGACCGCAATAAACTTTATATTCATCAATTCACTCCTTGAATGAAATTCGCAAAGCAGATAGTCAGAAAACATTACTTCTGATTAAACGGCATGCCTTGCTGCCCTTTTGGTTCGAAAGTGGCTAGATAAAGATATCTATTTGCCATCATTGTGTCCACTGGCCTTCCTTATCGTTAGCGGGTCCTCACGAACGGCAACATTGGGTCGACTGCTGCCGGTCATGAGCGAAAAGCATCAGCCTTTTCGGTGATGGATTGGAACTGCTAATCCTGTAGGCCACGTACTACTTACCCGACAGAGCCGACCCGATAGCTGCGTACCAATTTTGTACCGACATGAGTCCATGCAGCGACGCCCTGCCCCTCACGACAGGCGGCCATCGGCCGTTAGCTGGCCTATATATCGTCGTGATCTTTACGATTGTTTATCGCCCAGCTGGGTTGCAAAATCGGCGGCTCACGCGGTTGAACCTTATAGACAGGGAGATCAGATGGAAACTTTCGAATTGGATGACTTGACCCATGAGCAGATCAAGGCGTTTTGCCAATTGGGTGATGAACATCTGGAAGGCGGTGATTTCAAGGCTGCCATCGGTCAGTACAACCTAGCGTGGGAGTTGATTCCAGAACCCAAAAATAACTGGGAAGCGGCGACATGGGTGCTTGCCGCTATCGGCGATGCCTGTTTTCAGGGAGGATTCTTTACCTCCGCAAAAGAGGCCCTTGAGTATGCGATGACTTGTCCCGATGCAGTCGGCAATCCATTTTTGCATTTGCGTTTGGGCCAAGCACTTTACGAGAAAGAGGAAACTGATCGAGCCGCCGATGAACTTATGCGAGCATACATGGCGGCTGGAGATGAGATTTTTGACAACGACGACCCCAAGTATTTCGCGTTCCTAAAAACGCGGGCCGTGATTTAAAAAACGGAATAGCCGCTAACAAAAGCTCGACGGCGGCAGTAATTGGCCGAGGCTGTGTAAAAACGTTTTTGAGCGCGCCAAGTGCTCAAAACCGGACTGGAAATCGCGTTTCTAAGCGAAATCCACATCTGCAGACGTGCCGATAAATTTCAGATTTAACGTAGACGCGCACACTTCAATTTTGGCGAAGCGTTTTTACACACTCTGGGCCGGTTGCTGCCGTTCGCGACCGGCAACTCTTGGCCAACATCGACTTTTCACCGCCATAAATGAATGACCCAATACAGTCCTGTTTTTTCATGTCTTTCACCCCGCGACTGTCAGCAGGGCATGTGTATTAGACGCCCTCGGACACTAACCCAGTAAAGCCACAAAAAAGCGCCGATTCGTCATCAAGGGCATTGCGACGAATCGGCGATTTTTCGGGTCGTGCTGTTGAACGCTTAGCCGCCTGTTACAGCGGCCTCGCGCTCCATCAGTCTATCGATCAATAAAACCCCCAATTCACTCAACTGGTGAATCGCCAGCGCCACATCGCGCTGTTTCCCGGTCAAGTCCTCCGACAGGTCGAGCAGCAAGGCGGTGACGGAGGAAAAGGTTTCATAGCTGTTGGTGATCAGGGTTTCGCTGCTGGCGTCGACGGCAACGCTGAATAAACTCGGCGATGATGACGGTGGGGCGGTTTCTGGATTGAGATAGCGATCAATCGCACGATGCGCAGCCTGATTGAGTTTCAGGTCCGGTTCGTTCGGAGGGTTGGGCGTAACTTTGAACATGGTGTAATTCCTGAATGAGGCCGACACCCTTTCGCTACTACACAAAGAGGGTGGCAGCTGTACGCAGGTTAGTAGACCGGGGAATTACACAAAGCCGGCGCACCCGAAGGCGCCCTACGCACAGCCACCATCAGGCACAGACAGGAACGTCTGATAGATGAAGCTCATGCACTAAGTGTAATTGACCCAAGGGCTACTAAACCCGATCGCTGAGTGTTCAGCGACCGAGCAACCTTAGAGACGCCCACTCAAGCGCACAAGCCGGCGGATTCTGACGCAAGCGTAGGCAAGGGAGCAAGGCGCTGTCGCCTCGGACTTTGCTGTTTCAGGGCTTGTTGTAGGACATGTACTCATTCTGCAAAACAATATGATCGGCCACGTACTTCGCATCGTGCCAAACCCCATAGATAAACGACGACGCGCGGTTCACCAGGTTCGGCAGGCCGAGGAAGTAAATCCCGCTTTGTGCCGAGATCCCGCGCTTGTGGAACGGCTCGCCTTTTTCGTCAAACGCATCGACCTTCAACCAGCTGAAATCGAACGTGAAGCCGGTGGCCCAGAGAATGGTGGTCACGCCCGCTGCGGCCAGGTCCAGGCTGAGGATAGGGTTAACCAGGCACTCCGGGTCTGGCAGCAGTTCCCAGGCGTCGGGTTCGAGGGGGAACGGTAAACCGTTGGCTTCGATATAGGCGTCGGCGTCGCGCAGTACATCAAAGTAGGCGCGGTCGCCTTCGGCCACGTTGTCGGCCAGGCCCGGTGCAAAGGTCATCACGCCGTCGTCCCAGCTGCGAGTCACGCCTACCAGGTTGATGCCTTGGTGTGCCAGGCGGCGGAAGTCGACGGTCTTACCGCCTTCGTAGCCGCTGACGGCAAAGGCCACGTGCTTTTTCTTCGGCTGTATTTTGACTTCGTCCCACAAGCCCAGGGCGCCAAGCCACCAGCAATAGTCACGGCTGCGGTAGGCGCGGGGCGGGCGGTAGTGTTCGCCCACGGAGAGGTACACGGTCTTGCCGGCCTTTTGCAGTTCTTCGGCGATTTGCGAACCGGAGGCGCCGGCGCCTACAACCAGTACCGCGCCTTCGGGCAACTGAGCAGGATTTTTGTAGGAGGATGAATGCAGTTGATGCAACGGCGCAGTGGCGGGAACGATAGTCGGCATCGACGGGCGTTGGAACGGGCCGGTGGCGGCCACGACATTATTGGCCTCGATCACGCCTGCGGAGGTGGTGACTTTGAAGCCGGGGCGGCCCACGTGGCGTTCCACTTGCTGGACTTCCACACCGGTGCGCACGGGGGCCTGCAATTTTTGAACGTAGGCTTCGAAGTAGTCGGCCATGCGCTCTTTGGGCGGGAAGGCTTCGGGGCAGATGCCTTCGAATTTCAGCCCCGGAAAGCGGTCGTGCCAGGCCGGGCCGTTGGCGACCAGCGAATCCCAACGCTCCGAGCGCCAACGTTCGGCGATGCGGTGGCGCTCCAGCACGATGTGGGGCACGCCCATCAGGGACAGGTGTTCGCTCATGGCGACGCCGGCCTGGCCTGCGCCGACTACCAGGGTGTTGATTGTTTCGACGGTCATTGGCGTTTCCTGAGAGTAAGGGGTTGTCTGTAACACCGAAGATCCAGTGTGGGAGCAGGCAAGCCATCTCCCACATTCGAGTGGCTGTGTTTTCGAGCCTGTATTTAAGGTTTGAGCAACGCGGCCACCGCCGTCAGTGCTAGTTCATAACCCAACGCTCCCAACCCGGCGATCACGCCGGTGGCGGCCTTGGACACGTAGGAGTGATGCCTGAAGCTCTCGCGCTTCCAGATGTTGCTCATGTGCGCTTCGATGATCGGGCCGTCGAACGCCAGCAGTGCGTCGAGGATCGGCACGGAGCTGTAGGTGAGCCCGGCGGCGTTGATCACGATGGCGTCGGCGTTCAGTCGGGCCTCTTGAATCCAGTCCACCAGCACGCCTTCGTGGTTGCTTTGGCGAAAGTCCAGGGCCAGGCCGAGCCCGGCGGCGTGGTGCTGGCAGCGGGCTTCGATGCTGGCGAAACTCTCGCTGCCGTAGGTGCCGTTTTTATCCAGCCCGTAGAGGTTGGCGTTGGGCCCATTGAGGAAAAACACGCGGTGGGGCATGGGGCTCTCCCGTTATTTAGCGACGGTCAGCAGGACTTTGCCGACGTTGGCGTTGGCTTCCAGCAGTTGGTGGGCCTCGGCTGCTTGAAGCAGCGGTAGCTGCGCGTGGATCTGCGGGCGCACCGCACCGCAAGCCAGCCAGGGTAAAAAGCGCGAGCGGATGCACACCGCCAACCGGGCTTTTTCGGCGTGGCTTTTGGGGCGCAAGGTGGAGGAGGTGAGGCTGAGGTTTTTGCGCATCAGCACCTGCAAGTCCAACTCGATGTGGGCGCCCTGCAGGAACGCCAGGCTGACGTGTCGCCCGCCCATTGCCAGGGCGGCGAGGTTGCGCGCGACGTAAGCGCCGCCGACGTTATCCAGCACCACGTCCACGCCACGCCCTTCGGTGAGGTGGTTCACCACGTCGACGAAGTCTTCGCTGTGACGGTCCACCGCTCGCCACACGCCCAGCGTTTGCAGCATCGCGACTTTCTGCGGGCCGCCCGCGGTGGCGATCACCCGTGCGCCGGCCGCCTGTGCACACTGCACGGCAAAACTGCCGACGCCACTGGCGGCGCCGTGGATCAACAGCGTGTCGCCCGTGCGCAAGCGGCCCAGTTCAAACAGGTTGTGCCACACGGTAAAGGCTGCTTCCGGCACCCCGGCGGCGTGTTGCAGCGATAATCCCGCCGGTACCGGCAGGCAATGCGCCGCGTGGGCCAGGCAATACTCGGCGTAGCCACCGCCGTTAAGCAACGCCATCACGGCGTCGCCGGGTGCGAACTCGTCCACACCGCTGCCCACCGCAACCACGGTGCCCGCCGCTTCCAGGCCGAGCACATCGGTGGCGCCAGGGGGAATCGGCGCGCCGCTGCGTTGCATCAGGTCCGGGCGATTCACGCCAGCGGCCGCCACGCGAATCAGCACCTCGCCTGCCTGGGGCGTCGGCACCGGGCGCTCTACCAGGTGCAACACATCAGGCCCGCCCGGCTCGCGGGCAATCACCGCTTTCATACGGTCCAGTCATCCGGCACGACGGCGATCACATCGATTTCCATCAACCATTCCGGCTGGCCCAGGCCGGAAATCACCAGGCCGGTAGAGATCGGGAACACGCCTTTGAGCCATTTACCCACCTCCTGATACACCGGCTCGCGATAACGCGGGTCGATCAGGTAGGTGGTGGTTTTCACGATATGCGACAGGTCGGAGCCCGCCTCTTCAAGCAGTTGCTTGACGTTTTTCATCGCCTGTTCGGCCTGGGCGCGTGGGTCGCCGAGGCCGACCAGGTTGCCGTCGAAATCGGTGCCAATCTGGCCGCGCACATAGACGGTGTTGCCGGCGCGCACGGCCTGGCACAGGTCGTTGTCCAGCGCCTGGTTGGGGTAGGTCTGTCGGGTGTTGAACATGCGGATGCGGGTGTGGGTGGGCATGGCGGGCTACTCATCGCAAGCGGGATGAAACAAGCTTCACATCGCCCTCGTTCTCGCGAAACCAGCATTTGCGCGGGGTAGTGCTTAGGAAAAACCGAAGCCTGTGCCCCTCATCGGCACAGCGCAGGGCCGGCGATGACCCGGCACGAACCCTGCAACGCGACCCACACAGTCATTGTTGAGGGGCAGGCGTAATGCTCAGTCGTATTACTCAGCGTCAACTGGAGTATTTTGTGGCGTCGGGAGAGGCAGGCAGCATCAGTGCTGCGGCTGAACGCATTCACGTGTCATCGCCTTCCATCTCGGCGGCCATCACCCATATGGAGGCCGAGCTGGGCATTCAGCTGTTTATTCGGCACCACGCGCAGGGCATTTCCCTCACGGCGGTGGGGCGCCAGGTGATGCAGGAGGCCAAGCTGATTCTGGAGCAGATGACCAACCTCTACACCATTGCCTCGGAGTCGTTGAACACCGTGCGCGGGCCGTTGCGGGTGGGCTGCCTGGAGTCGCTGGCGCCGATGATCACGCCGGAATTGGTGTTCGGGTTTGGCCGCGCGTTTCCAGGTGTGCGGCTGACCCAGACCGAAGGCAACCATGAGGAACTGCTGGAAAAACTGCGCAGCGGCGAGCTGGATATCGCCCTGACCTACGACCTGGTGACCAGCCCGGATATCGACTTCCAACCCCTGGCGCACCTGCCGCCGTATGTGATGGTCGGCGAGTATCACCCGCTGGCGAACCTGCCTGCGGTGAGCATGCAGGACCTTGAGGCGTACCCGGTGGTGCTGCTCGACACGCCGTGGAGCCGCGACTATTTCCTCAGCCTGTTCATGCAGGCGGGCACCACGCCGAACATCATCATGCGCTCCACCAACCTCGAAACGGTGCGTGCGATGGTGGGCAATGGCATTGGCTACTCCTTCGCCAATGCACGGCCCAAATCGAACATGTCGCAGGATGGCAAGCGCGTGATTCGCCTGCGCCTGGCCGGCGCCCATCGGCCGATGCGGCTGGGCTACGCCACGGCGAGCAACACTCAGCTGTCGCGCGTGGTGTCGGCGTTTGCCGAGCGCTGCCGGATGTTTGTGTCCGACCAGTACATCCCCGGCATGGCCCCGCCGAGCTTTTTTGACCCGCATGCGGTGCGGGTGCTGAGTGGTGTGAGCTGAGCTTGCACCAAAAGGTGGCGGGTTCGGTGTGGCGCATCAAGGCGTGCACTGTTTCGGTCAGGACGTAAAGCTTCCAGCACCACCTGTTCAGTGTGGGAGCGGGCTTGCCTGCGAGACAGGCACCGCGGTGTGGCAGGTCCACCCAGGTGATGCCATCGCAGGCAAGCCAGCTCCCACATTGGAATTTCAGTGTTTCCTGGCTGCATAGGTTCTGCCTACCCAGTGGGCCGGGTTTTACGAATTGACCCCAAGTGCCTCCCGCCACGACTCTCATCCCATCGATGCAGATCAACTTCTTTTTTGTTCAGGGCACCGCGACGATGACATTCGACTGGAACTACATGTTTGGTTTGCTCGGCGACGCCGAGTTCTGGCGAGCCACATGGACGGTGATCAAACTCAGCACCCTGACCTGGCTCTTGAGCATTGCCCTGGGCTTTCTGCTGGCGCTGGCCAAGCAATCCAAACAGCCGCTGCTCAGCCTGCCGGCCCGTGGCTATATCTGGTTGTTCCGCAGCTTGCCGCTGCTGGTGCTGCTGATCTTTATCTACAACTTGCCCCAGGCGCTGCCGGGCACGTCGGCGGTGCTGGCCGACCCGTTCTGGTCCGGCCTGTTGGCGCTGGTGATTTGCGAAACGGCCTATGTGGCCGAGATCCATCGCGGCGGTTTGCTCTCAATTCCCAAAGGGCAGGGCGAAGCGGCGCGCGCACTGGGCTTGAAGTTCTTCGGCACCCAGTGGCGCGTGGTCATTCCCCAGGCCTTGCGCGTGGCGTTGCCGTCGCTGGCCAACGAATACATCTCGATCGTCAAGCTCACCTCGCTGGTGTCGGTGATCTCGCTGACCGAAATCCTGATGGTCGGCCAGCGCCTGTATTCGCAGAACTTCCTGGTGATCGAAACCATGGCGGCGGTGGCGTTCTTCTATGTGTTGATCGTCACCGTGTTCGATTTTTTGCTCAAGCGCCTGGAGCGCTTTCTCGACGTCAACCAACGCAACGTGTCCCGCGTGCCGGACGCGGCGGTGCTGGCCCTGGCCACGCAACAGCGCACGGCGTTGCAGCGCCCAGCGAGCACCGGTGCATCGGCGCTGCAAGCCACGCGGTTGCACAAGGCTTACAACGATATTGAAGTGCTGGGCTCGGTCAATTTGCAGATTCAGCCGGGTGAAGTGGTGTCGGTGATCGGGCCGTCCGGCTCAGGCAAGACCACGCTGATCCGCCTGCTCAATGGCCTTGAACAGCTGGACAACGGCGAGATCACGATCAACGGCCAGCCGTTCATACATCTCAACAAGGTCGGCGCGCAGAAACCGCAGTACGTCGAGCACGCCGAGCATCGCCTGAACATCGGCATGGTGTTCCAGAGCTTCAACCTGTTCCCGCATTTGAGTGTGCTCGACAACCTGCTGATGGCGCCGAAATACCATCGTCTCGGCCGTACTGACGCGCTCAAGCAACAGGCCTACGCGCTGTTGCACAAGGTGGGCATGCTCGACCACGCCTGGAAGTACCCGCACCAGTTGTCCGGCGGCCAGCAACAGCGCGTGGCCATCGCCCGCGCCTTGATGATGCGCCCGCAAATCATGCTGTTCGACGAGCCCACCTCGGCGCTCGACCCAGAAAAAGTCAACGAAGTGCTGCAGGTCATCGAAGCCCTGGCCGGGGAGGGCATCACCATGGTGATCGTCACTCACGAGATGAACTTCGCCTTCAAGGTTTCCGACCGCATCGTGTTCATGGAGAAGGGCCGTGTGGTGTGCGACGACACCCCGCAGGCTTTGCGCAGCGGCCACAACCCACGCGTGGAGGCGTTCCTCAAGGACGTCTCGCTGGCGTGATCTCTTTTACGTTCAGGACACAACAATATGATCGAGCAAGCTCAAATCGAACAGTTCCAGCGCGACGGATTCCTGGTGGTAGAAGGCGTGCTGTCGCTGGACGAAGTGGCCGCGCTGCAACACGACTTCGACCAGTGGGTGGAAGAGAGCCGCCGCCACGACCAGGGTTGGGGTGCCACGGTGGACGGGCGCGCACGCTTTGACCTGGAGGGTGACCACCGCCCGGATCACCCGTCGTTGCGCCGGGTGAGTTCGCCCACCGAGATTTCCCCGGTGTACGAGCGCGTGGCGTTGCACTCACGGATGGCGGCGATTTCTGCGCAGTTGATCGGCGCTGGCGGCGCGCGTTTTCATCACAGCAAAATCAATTCGAAACTGCCGCACACCGCGACCCAGGTGAAGTGGCACCAGGACTTTCTGTTCACGCCCCACAGCAACGACGACATCGTGACGGCCTTGCTGATGGTCAGTGAAGTGACCCCGCAAAACGGCCCTCTGAATGTGATCCCCGGCAGCCACAAAGGCCCGCTGTGGTCGCACTGGCAGAACCAGCGGTTCACCGGTTCGGTAGAGGATGCGGTGGTCGAAGAACATTGCCAGCAACCGGTCGCCTGTTACGGCCCGGCCGGCTCCGTTTGTTTCATGCACACGCGCCTGTTACATGCTTCGAGCCCTAACGAGACCGAACTGCCGCGCACTCTTTTTATCAGCGTATACGCCGCTGAAGACGCGCTGCCATTCGGTGAAAACCCGTTGCCCAGTGCACACGCCGGCGTGTTGGTGGCCGGTGAAGAAAGTGGCTTGGTGCGCTCCACGGACAACCATCTGCGCTTGCCGCAGAAACCCCGTGGCGCGTCCTTTTTCGTGCAACAGGCCGGCCAAGATTCCGCGACTGCCTAACCCCCTAAAACCCTTGCAGGTAATGACCATGACAGCGTCTAAAAAAAGTGTTCGCCCTCTTGCCGTGTGCCTGCTGGGCGCTGCGGTTGCACTGACCTCGTTGGCGGCTTCGGCGTTCCAGCAGGAAGGCAAGCTCATCGCCGGTTCCGATGTGACGTTTTTTCCCTATGAGTACATGGATAACAACAAGCCCGCAGGCTTTGATATCGAGTTCATGGACGGCCTGGGCAAGGTCATGGGCCGCAAGGTCGAGACCCTCGATACACGCTTTCCCAACCTGATCACCGGCCTGCAGGCCGGGCGGTTCGACCTGACCAACTCGTCGATGTACATCACTGCAGAGCGGGTCAAAGTCATCGACATGATCCCTTACCTGAAAAGCGGCGAGTCGATCCTCACCCTCAAGGACAGCGCCTTCCAGCCCAAGACTCCGGAAGAATTCTGCGGCCACAAGATCGGCTCCATGGGCGCCACTTCCTGGCTGGCGCAGATGAACAAATTGTCGGCTGATTATTGCGTGGCCAAGGGGTTGAAGCCGATTCAGATCAGCGAATACAGCACCGACCCGCAAACCACCCAGGCCTTGCTCGCACACGCCGTGGAAGCGCAGATCACCGACGCCGCCGTGGCCCGTGGTGTGGTCGACAAGCTGGGCAGCCGCGTGGTGATTTCTTCCGACACCCTGATCTACCCGGTGCTTAACGGCTTTGGCGTGAAGAAGGGCAATGACACGGTGAAGAAAGCCCTGCTCGACGGGCTGGAAAAATACCGCGCCACCCCGGAATACGCCGCCTTGCTCAAGAAGTACAACTTTGAGGCCCCGACCGACGCCGACATCGCAGCGCTGATGCCCCAGTAAGCCTATCGCGCGGCCGCAGCCCTGCGGTCGCGCCTTGCGGAGACCGATTTATGGCGTTATCCCTTGAAGAACAGACGCGCATCGACCTGGCGGCGACCTTTCGTATCATTGCGCATGTGGGCATGCACGAAGCGGTGGCCAACCACTTCAGCGCCGCCGTGTCGGCCGATGGCAAACAGTTTTTGCTCAACCCGAAGTGGAAGCACTTTTCGCGTATCCGCGCCAGTGACCTGTTGCTGTTGAACGCCGACGACCCCGCCAGCGCCGACCACCCGAATGTGGACGCCACCGCCTGGTCAATCCACGGGCAGATTCACCGCCTGTTGCCGCAAACCCGCGCGGTGTTGCACTTGCACCCGGTGTACACCACGGCAGTGGCCTGCCTGGCCACACCGCATGTGCCGCCGATCGACCAGAACACCGCGCGGTACTTCAACCGTGTGGCCGTAGACGAACTGTATGGCGGTATGGCGGACACCGAAGCCGAAGGCGCGCGCCTGGCCGGGTTGCTCGATGGCAAGCGTCGCTTGTTGATGGGGAACCACGGTGTGATGGTGACGGCGGCGTCCATCGGTGAAGCCTTTGACGACATCTGGACCCTGGAGCGCGCCTGCCAGATTTTGGTGACGGCGTGGTCCACCGGCCAGCCGCTGCGGGTGCTGTCGGATGAGGTGGCGGAAAAAACCGCGCGGGGCTGGGAAGGCATCGCGGATTTTTCGCAGCAGCACTTTGAAGAAATGAAGCAAATGATGATCGACGCCGATCCTTCGGTGCTCGACTGAGGGCTTTTTATGACGTTTTCCGTTGTGGCTCGCTGCGCCGAGACGGGCCAGTTGGGTATTGCGATCAGCTCTTCAAGCATTGCCGTTGGCGCGCGTTGCCCGTGGCTGCGCCCCGGTGTGGGCGCGGTGGCGTCGCAGAACATCACCTTGCCGAGCCTGGGCCCGCAGATCCTCGACGTGCTCGGGCAGGGCGTGGCGCCGAGTGAGGCGCTGGCAAAGGTGTTAGCCGGTCAGGCGCATAGCCAATATCGCCAGGTCACCGTGATTGATCATCAGGGCCGCACTGCACATTTCAGCGGCGCACAGACCCTCGGTATTCATGCGGCGCAGAGCGGTGAGCAGTGCGTGGCGGCGGGTAATATGCTGGCTGACGCCAGTGTGATCGAAGCCATGGTGCGTGCTTTCGAACGTGCGCCGGGGCAGCTTGCCGAGCGCTTGCTGGCCGCGCTGCACGCCGGGCAGGCCAGGGGCGGCGAGGCAGGCCCGGTGCATTCGGCCGCCTTGGTGGTGGTCGATGACCTGCTGTGGCCCGTCGTCAATTTGCGGGTGGACTGGGCCGATGAAGACCCGATCGGCGCCCTCGACCAACTCTGGCAGGCCTATCGCGGCCAACTGCAGGATTACATCGACCGCGCCATCAACCCGCAACACGCACCGGGCTATGCGGTGCCGGGAGATGACCGATGAGCAACAGCCGTGAGTTACTCGCGCAACTGGTGCGCTTTGATACCACCAGCCGTGAATCCAACCTGGCCTTGATCGACTTCGTGCGCACCTATTTGCAAGGCCACGGGGTGGCCTGTGAGCTGGTGTTCAACGCGCACAAGAGCAAGGCCAACCTGCTGGCGAGCATTGGCCCGGCCGGGCTGCCCGGCATTGTGTTGTCCGGCCATACGGATGTGGTGCCGGTGGATGGCCAGCGTTGGACGGTCGCGCCGTTTGACCTCACGGAACAGGACGGCAAGTTGTATGGCCGTGGCACCGCCGATATGAAGGGCTACATCGCGTGTGTACTGGCCAGCGTGCCGTCGCTGGTGCAAGCGCCGTTGCGGATGCCGGTGCATATCGCGCTGTCCTATGACGAAGAGGTCGGTTGCCTGGGCGTGCGTTCGTTGATCGAGAGGTTTCACGCGCAACCGGTCAAGCCGCTGCTGTGTGTGATCGGTGAGCCGACCGAACTCAAGCCGGTGCTCGGTCACAAGGGCAAGCTGGCGATGCGCTGCGAAGTGCATGGCGCGGCGTGCCATTCGGCCTATGCGCCGTCCGGTGTCAACGCCATCGAATACGCCGCCCAGTTGATCAGTGAACTGGTGCGGCTCGGTGAAACGCTCAAGGCGCCGCAGCAGCTTGACGGGCGATTTGACCCGCCATTTTCCACGGTTCAAACCGGTGTGATAAGCGGCGGCAAGGCGCTGAATATCGTCCCGCAAAATTGCACGTTTGATTTTGAAGTGCGCTCGCTGCCGGCCCAGGACCCCTGGCAAGTGGCGGACGCGTTACGCGGCTACGCTGAACACACCTTGTTGCCGGCAATGCAGGCCGTGAGCGAGCAGTGCGCGATCAGCTTCAGCGAACTGTCGAGCTACCCGGGCCTGGCCACTTCTGCCGAAAGCCAGGCGGCTGCCTGGGTTGCCGAGTTCTGTGGTTCGCCGGCGTACGGCACGGTGGCCTTCGGCACTGAAGGCGGGTTGTTTGATCAGGCCGGTATCCCGACGGTGGTGTGCGGGCCGGGCAGTATGGAGCAGGGGCACAAGCCGGATGAGTTCATCAGCCTGGAACAGTTGGCGGCGTGTGATCGGATGCTGGCGCGGGTGGTGGAGTTTGTGAGGCGGTGACACCGACACCTGTCCCAAGCCATGCGCGGGTAACCCTGTGGGAGCGGGCGTGCTCGCGAAGGCGTCGTGTCAGTCACCCACTCTATTGACTGGCCCACCGAATGCGCGAGCACGCCCGCTCCCGCCTTTGCCCGGTATTGTGGCTTCACCGGGCAATGCTCAGCCCTTGGCCACGCCCACTCGCCACTGCGCCGGTGGCAGCAAACCGTTCACCAGGTAATTACCCACAATCCGCGACTTGTACACCCGTGGATTGTGGTTCGCCAACGTGCGCGCATTGCGCCATAGCCGGTCCAGCGCCTTGTTGCTCGCCGTTGCACTGGCGCCCAGCGCGTCAAACAGCGCGGTGGTCGCCGCGAGTGTGGCATCCACCACTGGGTTGACTGCCAGGCACACCTCCAATTCCGCCAATGCCACGTGTGGGTCATCGTCATGCAACGGCTGCTCGTGGGCGATCACATACTGCGCGGTCTGCTCCAGGCGCTGCGCCGCTTGCTGGCTGATGGCTTGCGCGGCATACGCCTGGCTGGCGACTTCGCCGATCACTTGCAGCAGTTGCACGTCGTGCGCGGCGGTGTCGGCATTGCCGGTGGTGAAGGTCCGGGCGCGCTGGCTGAGTTCTTGCGCACCACTCAACGCAGCGCGGCGGGCGATGCCGGCGAGGGTGCTGAGGTGGTAGATCTGGAAGAAGGATTGGCCGTAGCCGAAGCGCTGGTGTGTGGGGCGCAGGTCGTCTTCCACCGGCGCATTGTCAAAGACGCATGTACCGCTGGCGGTGAGGCGTTGGCCGAAGCCGTTCCAGTCGTCGATGATCTGAACGCCAGGGGCTTTGAGGTCGACCACCACGCTGTACACCGTGCCGTCTTCGCCCGTGGCGATGGTGTTGATCAGGTCACTGTAGAGCGCGCCGGTGGTGTAGAACTTTTTGCCGCTGATGCGCAACGTGCCCTGTGCATCGCGGTGCAGGCGGGTGTCGAAATCGCCCCGGGTCTGGTTGCCGACTTCCGTGCTGCCGGGGGAGAGCAGCGCGCCCTGGCCGAGTCGGTGCAGCCATTTGGCGCGCCAGTCGAGGTCTTTGGCGCACAGTACGTCTTCGCAAAAACCAAAATGCCCGCGCAGGGCCTGGGTGATGTTGGAGTCGGCGGCGGATAACTCGGTGAGCAGCGCGAGCAGTTCAACCAGTGTCGCGTCCTGGCCGCCCTCACTCACGGGTAAGCGCCAACGGGGCAAGCCCAGTTTATTCAGCTGCTGGATAACGTTAGTCAGGCTGGCGCGGGTTTGATCAGCCTCGGCGGCTTGGGCAAGGATCTGCGCAAACAGTGGGCGAAACGGTGCGGCCAGTTGTTCGTAACGGGCGGAGGGCGCGCAGCCCCAGATATTCAAAGCGGGAGTCGACATGCAATGGACCTTGCAGAAAGGGATTCAGGCGCGGGGTCCAGTGGTCTGGTGGCGTCACCCTAACTCAGGGAGGGCAAAGTTTTTAATACGGAAAAAACCTATCGAGCTGCGCCGCAGTTCTATCGATAGTGCTCAACAGTATTAATCACTGCGCCTTTATTGCGTTAGCTTCTAGGGGCGCCACACTTGGCGACCGACCAAACCCTCCCTCATCACCAGACTGCATGCCCACAGATGGTTGAGTCAGCCATTAACCGTGTGGATGCCTTTCATGATCAATCGTCAAACAATGCTCGCCCTGCTGGGCCTGGCTTCGCTAACGCTGCACGGCCCTTCGGCGTGGGCGGCAGAGCCCCAGACCCTGACGGTGGGCGACCAGTTTTTCTCCAATCGCATCGTCCTGGAACTGTCGGGCGAGCTCAATGACTTGCCGTACAAAATCGACTTCAAGCGCTTTAACACCGGTTCGCCGGTGGCCTCGGCGGTTGCCAGTGGTGCGCTCGACGTGGGCATTGTCGGCGACACGCCGGTGATCAGCCTTGCCGCCAATGGGGCGCCGGTGAAAGTGGTGGCCAGCACCCAGACCAGTCTTGACGGTGTAGGCATCGTCGCGCGTAAAGGCATCCATTCGGTGGCCGACCTGAAAGGCAAAACCGTCGCGATCTGGAACGGCTCGTGGAGCCAGCAACTGGCCTATAAAGCGCTGGATGAAGCCGGCGTACCGCGCAACAGCGTGACCTTCAAATTCCTGTTGCCGGCCGAAGCCAGCCTGGCACTGACCCAAGGCGACATTGATGCCTTCGGCACCTGGGAACCCTATGTGTCGTTGCAAGAGAAAGAAGGCAGCACGCTTATCCGCAATGCCAAGGGCTTGATGAGCGCACCGACCTACATCGTTGCGTATGAACCGGCGCTGGCGCAAAAAAGCGCGATCATCAAAGACTTTGTCGCGCGCCTGACGCGTGCTCGGGTCTGGAGTAACACGCACGTTGATGAGTATGCCGAGGCGTGGTCGAAGGCCAACCAGTCCTCGCCGGACATTGCCAAGGTGTGGTTCAAGCGTGACGCGATCAAGGTGCTGCCGATCTCGCCGACGATTGTCAGCGAGGCCCAGGCCACGGCGGATTTCCTGGTGGATGCGCAGATGCTCAAACAGCGGTATGACGTGACGCCGTTGTTTGATCGGGCCCTTTAAACGCGAGGGAAACAAGCGCTAATAGTATTGACCGCCTGATGGCACGGGGGCTGGGCTAGGGTTTTTTATTCCGGTAAGCGCCGGGATAAAAAATCACTGGCATCAGCAAGGAGTAGCCAGTAGGCTACAGGTGAAACGTGACTAATTTGATCGGCAGGACGCCGGAGTTTGATACATGGCTCGACGGTATGAGGGATGTTTGGGGAAAAACTGCAATTCTGACCCGGCTGGATCGAGCCGAGGAAAACAATTTTGGCGATTGCGAACCCGTAGGCGATGGATTGAGTGAAATGCGTGTCTTCGTCGGGCCCGGCTACAGGGTGTACTTTGTGCGCACGGGAATCACCGCTTACCTGATGATGTGGGGAAGCGATAAAACCGATCAGAAGCGAGGAATCAAGCGGGCAAAAGAGATACTCGATGCCCTGAGAGGTCAATGAAATGAGCAAATCGACATTCAAACCCGAGGACATGCCGATCCTCGATCTCGACACATCAGGCACTCATGTCTATGAGGCTTCGCGCTTCCTGGACAGCCCCGAAATCATCAGTGCTTACCTGGCGCAAAGCCTTAAGTCCCAAGACCCGCAGATACTCATGAAGGCGCTCGCCGAAGTGGCCAAGGCCCAAGGCGTTAACAAGGTTGCCGAGGCGGCGGGGGTTAATCGGGAGAGTCTGTATAAAACCCTCAAGGGCGGCTCAAAAACGCGCTTTGAAACCATCAAGAAGCTGATGCTGGCGTTGGGCGTGGAGCTCACTGTGCAACCTGTTGCAACGAGCGCACTTAAAAAATTGCCACGGCAAAACGGGCAATAGCCAGCAAAAGGCAAGGGTCACCGTATCTTTCTGCCTGCCGTCATGTTCTTGTCACGCGCTCATGCGATTTTCCCTCACCCCCGAAAAAACAAAGCAACTGACTGCGCTTGAGCCGCACTTCAAGGAGATTCAATCATGAGGGTAGTGACCTCCGGCTCGGCCTATCTGGACATCGATGCGTACGCCTGCTGCATTGCGTACGCCGAACTGCTTAATCACCAGGGCATTGAGGCGCGTGCCGTGAGCAGCGCACCGTTGAATTTCAGTATTTGCAGGAGCGTGCTCGACTGGAACGCTTCGCTGGACGATTACCTGCCCATGGCCGGCGATGAGTTCGTGTTGGTGGACGTCTCCGACTACCATCACTTTGACCCGAGCGTGCTGCTCGATCAGGTGCGGGAAGTCATCGACCATCATCCCGGCTTTGAAATTCATTGGTCGCAAAAGCTTGGCGCGGGTGCCGATATCCGCCCAATCGGCGCAGCGGCGACGCTGGTCTTCCTGCGTTGGGAAAAATCCGGCCTGATGCCGCAGATCAGCCGACACAGCGCGGCATTGTTGGCCACGGCGATTCTGGACAATACCCTGAATTTCACCGGGAAAATGACCACAGCCCTGGATATCTGGGCATACGAGGTGCTCGCGCAGCGGGCGGGCTTGTCTGCAGACTGGCCGGTGCGCTATTTCAGCGAATGTCAGGCCGCGATCGAGGCCGACCTGCTGAACGCCCTGGCAGCCGATATGAAACAGATGAGTGCCACACGCAACTTGCCGTGGCTTATCGCGCAAATGACGGTGTGGGATGCACAGGCGTTGGTCCAGCGGCATCGCGCAGCCATTGAACAATGGCTGGCGGCGCAAGGTGAGGACTGGCTGTTGAACGCCATCAGCATTCGCGAGCGCAAAAGCTATTGGCTGGCAGGGCCGTTGCTCAGCCAGCAAAAGCTGAGTCTGCTGCTGTCGCTCAACTGGCAAGGTGCACAGGCGGTGCTGGGGCGCGCCATGCAGCGCAAGGAACTGGTGAAGCTGGCCTTGGCTGCCATGAACGAAGGGCTCAACGTACCAGGCAAGGCTGTTTGTTGTTGAAGACCCAGCCTGGAATCAAAAACTGCATCGCCACGCTGTCATTCCGAGCCCCAAGGCCCATGCCTTTGTACAGCTCATGGGCCTTGGCCACCGCGTCCATGTCGATCTCCACGCCCAGGCCGGGCTTGGCCGGTACCTTCACGTAGCCGCCCTCGATTTTCAGTGGCTCCCTGGTCAGGCGCTGGCCGTCCTGCCAGATCCAGTGAGTGTCGATGGCGGTGATGTCGCCCGGCGCCGCAGCCGCCACCTGGGTGAACATTGCCAGGGAAATATCGAAGTGGTTGTTGGAGTGCGAACCCCAGGTCAGGCCCCAGTCATTGCACATCTGCGCCACGCGCACCGAGCCTTGCATCGTCCAGAAGTGCGGGTCGGCGAGCGGAATATCCACCGATTGCAGCTGGATGGCGTGGCCCATTTCGCGCCAGTCGGTGGCGATCATGTTGGTCGCGGTTTTCAAACCCGTGGCACGGCGAAATTCAGCCATGACTTCGCGGCCCGAGTAGCCATTTTCTGCGCCGCACGGGTCTTCGGCGTAGGCGAGCACGTGGTGTTGATCGCGGCACAGGCGGATGGCTTCTTTCAATGACCACGCGCCGTTCGGGTCGAGGGTGATGCGTGCATCCGGGAAGCGTTCGGCCAGTGCCGTCACGGCTTCGATTTCTTCATCGCCGCTCAATACGCCGCCCTTGAGCTTGAAGTCGTTGAAGCCGTATTTTTCTTTGGCGGCTTCGGCCAGGCGCACCACCGCTTCGGCGGTCATGGCTTTTTCGTGACGCAAGCGAAACCACGCGTCATCCGCGTCGGCCTCGTTGCGGTAGGCCAGGTCGGTGGCGGTGCGATCACCCACGTAGAACAGGTAGCCAAGCATTTTTACCGCGTCGCGTTGCTGGCCTTCGCCGAGCAAGGCGGCCACCGGCACTTCGAGGAATTGACCCAGCAGGTCGAGCAAGGCGGCTTCCATGGCGGTGACGGCATGAATGGTGATGCGCAGGTCAAAGGTTTGCAGGCCACGGCCGGCGGCATCCCTTGAGGCAAAGGTGGTACGCATCTGGTTCAGGATGCGCTGGTACTGGCCGATGGGTTGGCCGATCACCAGGCTGCGCGCGTCTTCCAGCGTTTCGCGAATGCGCTCGCCACCGGGCACTTCACCGACACCGGTATTGCCGGAACTGTCTTTGAGAATCACGATATTGCGCGTAAAAAACGGCCCGTGTGCGCCGCTCAGGTTCAGCAGCATGCTGTCGTGGCCTGCCACCGGGATGACGTGGAAGTGGGTGACGACGGGTGATTTGGACGTGGTCATGGCAAATTCCTGAATAAGCTTAAAGAGGTTTGCTGAGCGGGGCGCCCGTGGGCACGCCGCTGTGTGGCGTCAACACCGCAGAGGGCGAGGTCTTGGCAAAGAACACCAGGATTGCGGCGAGCACCGAGGTGCCGGCCAGGCCGTAAAGGCCGCCCTGAATCGAACCCGTGGTCTGTTCCAGAAAGCCGAAAGTGGTTGGGGCTACGAAGCCGCCGAGGTTGCCGATGGAGTTGATCAGCGCAATCACGGCGGCGGCGATGCGCACATCCAGGTAGCCCTGGGGGATCGGCCAGAACAGCGACGAAGCAGATTTGAAACCGATGGCCGCAAAGCAAATCGCGATAAAGGCAAAGATCGGCCCGCCGGTGGTGGACATGAACATGCCGACTGCGGCAATCAACAACGCGGCGGCCACCCAGGCTTGCTGGAACTTGAACTTGCCCGACAGCGCAGCGAAGGCGTACATGGCGATGATCGAGATCAGCCAGGGGATCGAGTTGAAGAGGCCGACCTGCACGTCACTCAGGTCGCCCATCTTCTTGATGATGCTCGGCAGCCAGAAGGTGGCGGCGTAAATCGTCAGCTGGATGCAGAAATACAAGGCGCAGAACAGCAGGATCTGGCGGTCCTTGAGCAGCTTGCCGAGGGTCGGTTTGACGCTGGTCAGCGCTTCACGCTCGCGCTGTTCCTGGTCGATGGCGCCCACCAGCGTGTCTTGCTCTTCGCGGGTCAGCCATTTGGCGTCGTGGGGTTTGGAGTCCAGCCAGAACCACACGAAGAACCCCAGTGCGACGGAGGCCAGGCCCTCAAGAGCGAACATCCACTGCCAGCCGTGAAAGCCGAACCCTTCGATTTGCAATAGGGCGCCCGACAATGGGCCGGAGATCAGCGACGCAACCGCCGAGCCGCTGAGGAAGATTGCAATGGCTTTGCCGCGCTCCACACCGGGCAACCAGCGGGTGAAGTAGTAGATCACCCCAGGGAAAAAGCCGGCCTCGGCCACGCCCAGCAGAAAGCGCAGGACATAGAACTGGGTTTCGTTCTGGATGAACGCCATCAGCGTGGCGACGATGCCCCAGGTGAACATGATGCGGGTTAGCCAGATTCGCGCGCCGACCTTTTGCAGCAGCATGTTGGAGGGCACTTCAAACAGCGCGTAGCCGATGAAAAACAGTCCGGCGCCCAGGCCGTAGGCGGCCGCGCCGATGCCCAGGTCATGCTCCATGTGCGTACGCACAAAGCCGATATTGACCCGGTCGATGTAGTTGAGGATGAACATGATCACGAACAGCGGGAGCACATGGCCCTTCACTTTACTCACGGCGCGCGCGAGGACCGAATCACGTTCTGAAGCGACAGATGCATGGCTTGAATTGTTCACAATTCAAAACTCCCCCTGATTTATTTTTATGCGGGTTTGCGTGTTTTGTTGATAGACATCATACAAGTTGATTTCTTGGTTTCGCAATCCGGTGGGTGATGTATTTGTTCTTATAAGGCCGCCAGCCAACTGGGTTTATTGGTTATTAGCCTATATATAAAGGGTTGAGCCGCCTTTT
This sequence comes from Pseudomonas sp. M5A4_2d, assembly GCF_053345295.1. Classification (NCBI taxonomy): domain Bacteria; kingdom Pseudomonadati; phylum Pseudomonadota; class Gammaproteobacteria; order Pseudomonadales; family Pseudomonadaceae; genus Pseudomonas; species Pseudomonas sp. M5A4_2d. The sequence continues at coordinate 644,087 of NZ_JBKEZW010000001.1, forward strand.
TTGAGAGGGGTTATGAGCGCTGGTACCTTCAAGTACAGAAAATGGGGTGTGACTCTAAAAGGTTGGTTGTCATACAAGTTGGGTGGTTCGTTAATCAACCCAGCGTCGCCGCCAAACAGGGTGTTAAGCTCCCATCAGCCCAACCCCGTGGACCCTGATGATGCCCATTGAAAACCCAAGCCTTGTGCGTAAACGTCCCAATAACCTGGCCCAGGGCGTGGTCGACGCGCTGACCCAGCGCATCCTGCTCGGGCAACTCAAACCCGGTGAAAAACTGCCGTCGGAATCCACCATCGTGCTTGAGCACGGCGTGAGCCGAACGGTGGTGCGCGAGGCGATTTCCAAGCTGCAGGCTTCCGGGCTGGTAGAGACGCGTCACGGCATCGGCACCTTTGTGCTGGAGCCGCATGCCCAGCAGGGTTTGCGTTTGCATGTGGACACCGTCGCCAGCGTGCGTAACATGCTCGAGCTGCGCCTGGGCCTTGAGGTGCAGGCCGTGGCGCTGGCCGCCCTGCGCAGGAGTGACGAGCAACTTGCGCGCATGCGCGAGGCGTTGAACGACTACCAGGCCTCGCTCGCCAACAACGACAGTTGCGTGGAGGAGGACAAACGCTTTCATCAACTGATCGCCGAGGCCACCGGCAATACCTTTTTTACCGAGATCATGCTGCACCTGGGCAATGCGATGATCCCGCGCACTCAGGTCAAGGGCGTCGAACGCGGCGGGGCCGACTTCGCCAAGCTGGGGCAGTTGGCGAACCTGGAGCATGAGGCGATCTTCAATGCGATCAAGCGTCAGGACCCCGATGCGGCGCGGGCCGCCATGGTGTTGCACCTGACCAACAGCCGGGACCGGTTTTCGGGTGAGTAATTTTGTGGTGATAAGGAACAACCGTTGAACGAACACACATTGTCCATGCGCCTGGAGCGCGTGGCGGCGCAGGTGCCGGTGGGCGCGCGCCTGGCCGATATCGGCTCGGATCACGGCTACCTGCCGGTGGCGCTGATGCGCCGTGGCGTGATCACGGCGGCGGTGGCGGGGGAGGTCGCGACCACACCGTTTTACGCGGCCGAACGCACGGTGCGCGACAACGGCCAGGAACAGCACATCAGCGTGCGCCTGGCCGATGGTTTGGCGGCCATCGAACCCAGTGACGGCATCACGGCGATCAGCCTCTGCGGCATGGGCGGCGAGACCATTCGCGACATCCTCGACAGCGGCACGGCGCACTTGAGTGGCCGCGAACGCCTGATCCTGCAACCCAACGGCGGCGAACAACCCTTGCGCCAGTGGCTGATGGACAACGGCTACCAGATCCTGCACGAAGAGCTGCTGCGGGAAAACCGTTTTTACTACGAGATTATTGTCGCCGAGCGCGCCGAGCCGGTTACCTATACCGCCGAGCAGCTGTACTTCGGCCCGCTGCAAATGCAGGCCCGCAGCCCGGTGTTCCTGGCCAAATGGCAACGCATGCTGCGCCAGAAGCAGAAGACCTTGGCCGGCTTTGAGCAGGCGCGCCAGGCCGTGCCGGAGCAAAAGCGGCAAGAGATCGCCCGGCACACGCGATGGATTACTGAGCTGTTGGCTTGTAACCCTTCCCAGGGCTGTGCAAAGATCAGCCCATGACTGAATTTTCGCAAAGCAACCGCCATCACCACCACGGACCTTCCCTCAGGTGCCGCGGTTGCTTGCGCTCACTGATTGACCAGAACCTCTGATCATTCAATGAACCACCCCCAAGGCGCCCACGGCGCCTTTTTTATTGCCTTGAAAAAATGGAGATTCAACACATGACCATGCTGCGCGGAACGCGAATTGTGACGGGTAAAGAAGCGCAAATGATGCGTGAAACAGAGGGCCGTTTCCGGAGCTATCTTCATCGAAGCGGGTGCTGAAGAAGCCATCGTGCCGGCACTGTGGGGCCAGGACACGTTTATCGAAAAAGCCGGCGGCAGTGAAATCATCGGGCAGATGTGGGCTTTCGACGACAAGGCGGGCCGCCAGTGCTGCCTGATCCCGGAAGCCACCGCACTGTTCCAGGAACGCAGCGCCGTTTTGCTTGATGGGCGAGCAGAGGCGATGTTTTTCTACGTGGCGCGGTGTTACCGATATGAGCGACCTCAAGCCGGTCGCTATCGCGAATTCACCCAGCTGGGGTTGGAGATTCTCAGCCCCGACCCTGCGTTGGCGTTACAGCGCAGCCAAGCCCTTTGCACCGGGTTTCTGAATACGCTCGGGCTCGACTATGAGCTGAATCTGGCGGTGAAGCGCGGGTTGAGTTACTACCTGCAAGGCAATGGCTTCGAAGTGCGCTGCCCGACATTGGGTGCGCAACAGCAGGTCGTGGGCGGCGGCGCTTATCGAGAGGGCGCCGGTTTCGGCATCGGCCTTGAGCGGTTGGTGCTCGCCTTGGCGTGATGTTCAAAGACGCCTCCCCGGAGGCGTCTCCTCGGCGGCGGCCGGATATGCTCCAATAGCGGCCTAATTTGCCCTCCAGGAACCCGATCATGGCCGACGCCACCGACCAAGCCTTCTACGACCGTGCAGACGCCCATATCGAACTGTCGAACGAACAGCTCAAAACCTGCGAAAACCTCGGCGAGGTCAGCGCCTCAATGATGTTCGGCACCACCCGCTTCAACGCCTGGGCCAGCGCACGCAATTTCAAGTCCGGCGCCGAAATGGCCGAGGCACGGGAAGCGATGCTGAAGTATTTCTGTGATCAGTACCGGATGATGCTCGAGGATAATCTGGACGATCACATTAATAATTTCAGTCAGTACATGCTGGTTAAAGCAACGGATTGAATGACGCGTACCGGGGCGAGCGCTGGGTGATGGCGGGTCGAGTTACCGTTTCACTCTCCCATTGAGTGCTTTCGCCCCATTTTCGCGCACGCCCGCGCATTTTCTCCTCGCCGCACGGCCTATCTGCGGCCTCTGCACCAACGGCCCGTATCTTGCTAGATCCAACTTAATCAATGACATGGCATTTTGCTTCTAGTCATTTCCAGGTTGTTTTCGGGAGCGGTCAGTCATGCACACTCTTCTATCACCCGGTATCCGCTTGCTCGGCCGTTTCGGTTTCGCGCGCAAGTTCCAGGTGCTGTTCTTCCTGTTCATGCTGCCCCTGGCCGGAAGCCTGTGGATGATCGGCCAGGACTACCGCGACAAACTCGCGGTGATTTCCAGCGAGCAGTCCGGCGTTCGCCAACTGTTGGCGCTCGATGCACTCGATGGCCAATTGACCGCGCAACGCAACCAGGCGGCCCGCTGGAAAGCCCTGGACATCCTGCACACCCCGACGCCCGCCGCCCAGGCCGCGATGGACAAGGTGGATGCCGGCAATCCCGTCATTATGCAAAGCCTGCAAACCCTGGGTGATGCGCTCAAGGCCCAGAACGCCAGTGTCGACACATTGGCGCGTTTCGAGGCGTTGCAGGCGACGGTCAAGGGGATGGACACTCAGTCCCTGCGCACCGTGGGCTGGTGGCCGGACGGTTACGACCGTTTCACCGCTGCCCTGACCGCCATGCAAACCCTGCGCGAGCAGATCACCCTGGACACGGGCCTGATCCTCGATCCCTGGCTGGAAACCTACCTGCTGATGCAGATTTCCAGCCAGCACACGCCGGACTTGATCGAGCGCATCGGTCGCACGGCAAGCGTCGGGCAGTCGTCCATCGCGTCCGGCCAGTTCACCTTGCAAAGCCGTTTGCAGATGCGTGACCTGCGTGGCCGTATCGGCGATGCACGGGACCAGTTGGTCAAGGCCGCCGCTTCGCTCAAAGCCAAGCAATACGCGGGGCTTGAGCCGTGGACGGCGCAATACGAAAACAGCCTGCAGTTGCTGGATAACGAACTCAAGTCCCTGGACGACGGCGTATTTGGCGGCACGATCAAGCTCGACACCGCCGCCTTTGATCGCAGTGTCGACGGCATGCTGGGCGCGTTGGGCGCGTTGCGCAGCCAATCGCTGCACTCACTGGATGAGCGCTTGAGTTATTACCACGACCGCTCACTCAAGCAGTTTATTCCAGTGGTGGCCACGTTCAGCCTGCTGGCCTTGGCGGCGCTGTACTTGTTCAGCTGCCTGCAAGCCTCGATCCGGCGCAGCGCCAGTGGCATCACCACGCTTGCCGAGTCGTTGCGCGACGGCAACTTGTGCGTCGAGGTGGCGGTAGAAGGGCGTGACGAACTGGCGGCGATCAGCACCGCGCTCAACGTCGCGGTGATGCAACTGCGCACCAGCCTGCTGGGCGTTAACCACGAGACCCAGCAACTGGGTTCAACCGTACTCACCCTTAATTCGCAATCGGGCAGCACGCTCACCGAGGTCGAAGACCAGCAGCACCAAATCAGCCAGATTGCGGCCGCCGCGACGCAACTGGCAGCCACCTCGATGGGGGTCGCCAAAAGCTGCGAACAGGCGTCGGGCAGCGCGCAGCAGACTCGGCGCATTGCCGAAGACAGCAGCCGTGACAGCCAGCGCACCACGGCCAGCATCCAGCAACTCAACCAGCGCCTGACCGACACGGCCAACGCGTTGGAACAAGTGAGCCAGCAGGGCCAGCAGATTCAATCAGTGGTCGACACCATTCGCGGCATTGCTGAACAGACCAACCTGCTGGCGCTCAACGCCGCGATTGAGGCTGCGCGCGCCGGCGAACAAGGCCGTGGTTTTGCCGTCGTGGCAGATGAGGTACGCAGCCTCTCGCAACGCACTCAGGCCTCCACGGCGCAGATCGCCGGCACGGTGGACAGCCTGCGCGCGACCGTGAGCCAGGCCGTGAGCCTGATGAGCGCCGCGTGCGAACAGGCGCTGACCGACGCTGAGTCGGTCACCGGGCTGGGCACACGCCTGGGCGAGATCGCCGGCGCGGTGCAAAACGTCACCGACACCCTGGCGCAGATTGCGGCGGCGGTGGAAGAACAGGCGGCGACGGCGGATGAAGTGAGCGGCAATATCCAGCAAGTCGATCAGGCCGCAGGGCGTTTGCTTGACGGCGCACGTGCAGTCAACCAAGCCGCCGATACGCTGAGCAAAGGCAGCAAGGCGTTGAGTGAAAATACCGCGCGGTTCCGGCTGGTCTGATCCCCCATCCCGAGCTGACGGTGTATTTATTGGGGCGAGCGGGGCAAACCCGCTCGTCACCGCGTCGGCGTTGATCCCGGTTATACATTCTCTTGAGGGCACTCCCTGCTGCCAGTGTAGTCTGCTCTTACACACCCTGGTTTTTGCCCAACGGAGCCCCTCATGATCACTGTTCACCATCTCAACAACTCCCGCTCGCAACGTATCCTCTGGTTGCTCGAAGAGCTCGGCCTGCCTTACGAGGTCAAGCGCTACCAGCGCGACCCGAAAACCAACCTCGCGCCGCCTGAGCTCAAGGCGATTAACCCACTGGGCAAATCCCCGGTCATCGAAGACGGTTCCCTCGTCTTGATCGAATCTGCCGCCATCATCGACTACCTGATTCGTCGCCACGGCCAAGGTCGCCTGCAACCTGATCCTGCTACCGCCACCTACGACAAATACGTGCAATGGCTGCACTTCGCCGAAGGCTCGGCCATGCTGCCGCTGATGCTTAACCTCTACGTCGGCCGATTGGGTGAGGCGGGCGCACCGTTGCATCCGCGTATCGAATCGGAGTTGGCCAATTACCTGGGCTATCTGAACGACGTGCTGGCGGATACGCCGTACCTGGTCGGTGACGAGCTGAGTGGCGCGGATGTCCAGATGAGCTTTATCGGCGAAATCGCCAAGGCGCAAGGCAAGTTGCAAGCCTATCCGAACCTGGCAGCCTGGGTGCAACGCTTCCAGGCACGCCCCGCTTACCAGAAGGCAGTGGAGCAAGGTGGGGAATACGCGTTCGCCAAATAAAGCAGGTCAGGGGGCCGGTGTGCCCCCATTCCCTGTGCCTACCGACCTTCGAAGCGCTTCAACGAAAACGACGACAGGTCGAGGTCACTCGAGCCGCGTATGCACCATTGCGCAAACGCCTCGCCCAGCGCCGCCGAATGCTTGAAGCCGTGCCCCGAACATGGCGAGACCACCAGGGTGTGCTGCAGCGAAGGGTGTTCGTCGATGATGAAATGATGATCCGGTGTCACGGTGTAGGCGCATACCGCCGACTTGACCACGTTGGCCGTGACCCCGGCGATACGACCTCGTACCTGCTGTTCGTACATCTCCTGCCCTTGCGCCGCCGAGACCGTGCGGTCCAGTGTCTCGGGGGTGGACGTGGTGTGATATTGCGCCGTGGCAAGTTTCAAGCTGCCTTCGCCGGGCTGCGCGGGAAAGCCATAGTGGCACTGATCCTCGCGCCGGCCGTGTGTGAGGATGTAAGTGGGTGATTTCCCCACCAGATCCGCGTCCGGCTCAAGCTCAAACCAGAACAACTGTTGCCGATAGACGCTGAGCAGCCGATCAAACGGCGCCCCGAGCAAACCTCCCGCCCAGTTGCCCGCACTCACCACCAGCTTGTCGGCCTGTAGCGTGCGCCGGTCGGTGGTCACCGTCACACCGTGCGCGTCGGAGCTGATGTGAATTACCGTCTCGCCCTTGTACAGCGTGGCGCCGAGTTGCTCGGCCAGCTTGAGTTGCACCTCAATACAGCGCTCCGGGCGCACAAACCCGCCGCCCGGCTCGTAGTAGCCGATGGCGCTGTCCGCCACCTTGGCGAATTGGGGGAAACGTTGGCGAATCTGCGCGGCATCCAGCACTTCATGGTCGATGCCATAGGTTTGCGCCAGGCCAATCGTACGCAGGGTGAAGTCGGTTTTATCATGGGGGTCAACGTCATCGCTGGACGTCAGCACCAGCAACCCAGACTGCTCAAACAGTGCTTCTCCCGACACCGCTTCCAGCTCGCGCCATATACGGTGCGAATTGCGCACGATGGGCACGTATTGCGCGCCTTCGCCGACTGACAGCCGCGTGATGCGAGTGTCGCCGTGGCTTGAGCCAAACGTATGGGGCGGGTGATGACGGTCGATACCCGCGACGTTTACACCGGCTTTCGCCAGTTGGTAGACCGTGGCGGCACCCATGGCGCCCAGGCCGATGACCAATGATTCATAGCGTTCCAAGGTTGATCCTCGCGTAGGGGGAGGCGAACAGTTGAGGGGGATGTGCAAGAAAAACAATCAAAATTGGGGCTGGCCTTGAGGGGCTGGATTTTCCTAATAGACACTCAATGCGTGGAAACATCGAAGCGGCCTCACCTGCGTCGTTCGTGATGCAACACGAATACTTTCCACAATCGCCCGGGCTTGCTAAGTCGAATCGTCTGTCGGCTCATCTTCGCAATAGTTACGCTGATTCGGTATGCAGTTTCATCGTCGCACTGCGCTTGAGCATGTGCGCGCGCTCCTTCATGGATGAGTGGAGGCTCAGGCCAGGCGTCGGCGCCAATCGCCGCCATGCTGGGCGCTGCAGGCCTCTTCTGAATCGAAGCGTACGCAGCGCTCCATTGGCACCGGGGCCACTTCGGCGTCGTGCAACGCAGCAGCGGTCAGTTCCCGCATGCGTTGCTCGGCTCCGGTTGCCAGGGCGTGGTCCAGGTTGGCCCGCGTGTCGAACACCCAAATCACCCGCAGGCTTTGAGGGAAGGTGGCGTAGTCCACGGTGTGCGTCAGCCAGTCGAAGCCTGGAATTTCGGCTTTGGCGATTTCACAGGCTTCGGTGAGGGTGGCGACCAGGCGGCGTTCGATACGGGCGTTGTCGCGTTTGGTTGAGGGCATAGGAACTCGGGTGAGGGCAATGATTGAAGAGTGTTCTGAGCGTGTTCTAAAGAACGCTCATCCGTGAATCAATATGCGTCGCCATGTTTTCCAGGGACAGCCGGATGCGCTCACTGACTTCGTGATCTTGCACCAACTGATCGAGCGAGGCTTTTGATGCCAGCAAATTCACCGTGAATGACGCGTCATCCACGATCACGGCTGACAGGGTTTCCAGCACCAGGCGTAAAGCCGCCTGTGCAGCGCTGGCCCTGGGGGAGGCGTTGTACAGCGCAACGGGCATGCCCGCAAACGCCTCCAGGCTCACCAGCCAGTCCAGCATATTCTTGAACGACCCGGGTATTCCCCGTGCGTATTCCGGGCAAGAGATCAGCAGGCCATCGGCCCGGCTGATTTGGTCGTACAGATCCAGAACAGCCGCGCCCGGCGTATTCAGCAGGTCGGGATTGAAGTGCGGTAACTGGCCGATGCTGTCGTAGGAGGTGATCGAAACACCCTGTGGGCAAAGCCGGACAGCGGCGGACAACAGCATCGAGTTGGAGGAAGCCTCTCTCAGGCTTCCCGAGAGTGCAAGAAGATGAATCATCCAAGGTGTCCTTATCGCTGCTGGAGCGCAATTTTCAGCCCCAGGCCCATAAACAGCGTGCCGATGATTTTGCCTTCCCACTGGCGCAGCCTGGAAAGCCCTTTGAACCCTCGGCTCAACGGGCGGACGGCGATGGCAAGCAAACTGGTGTAAACCGCGCTGAGCCCCGAAAAGATCAAGCCCAGTAGCGCAAACTGTACCAGCGATGAGCCCGATTCCGGATGAACGAATTGCGGCAGGAACGCCAGAAAGAAGATCGCGGTTTTCGGGTTCAGCACCTCTGCGCCCACGGCCTGGAAATACGCCTGACGCGGTGTCACCGCAGGCAACTCAAGCCGTGCATGTGTGCCGGTTTTGGCCATGAACGCCCGCACGCCCAGGTAGATTAAATAAGCCGCACCCGCCCATTTCACCGCGTTAAACGCCGCCGCCGAAGTCATCAGAATCGCCGATAAACCCAGCGCCGCACACAGGGTGTGAATCAGATCGCCCGAAGCCACCCCCAGCCCGGTCGCGATGCCGACCCTGCGCCCGCCTTGAATCGTGCGGGTGAGCACCAGCAACACAGAGGGGCCAGGGATCAGGAAAAGGCCAATCACCACGGCGACGTAAGTGACGAGGGAGGCGAGTTCAAACATGGCGGGCTATCTCGAAATAGGTCACGGCGTACAGTTATCCTCATGTCTTGGGGCAATGCAACGTCATTTCAGGCAAACGCCGCGACGATAAACGCCTCCAGCCCCTTCTCCTCCAGAATCTCGATAGAGAAATGCCCAAAGCGCTTGGGCAACCAGATGATGCGTTTGCCGGAGGGCGAGCGCAGGTCCTCAAGGCTCAATGGCCTGCCGTTTTCATCCTCCGGTTGCACACCGGAGGCGACCAATTCGGCATAGGCCACCTCGATGTCCGGCGTCGTGTAGCAATGCCGATAAATCATCCCTTCGCCGTGGGCGTCCAACAGCTCTCGCAGGTTGCCCGCCAACGGCTGAACCAACATGAACCGCTCCTGGCCCATCAACGCAATCGCAAAACGCACATGCAGGCCGCCGCGCTCCCACACCTGGGTGCTGGAGATTTTGGCGTTGAGAATCTTCGCGTAGTAGGCACATGTCGCTTCAAGGTTCTCGACCAGCACGTCGACGTGACTGAATTTCAGATCCATTGCTTGCCCTCTGGCGGATGTGGGTACACGCGACAGTAGCCGATTTACAACTGTTAACGTATTCAAAACAGCATTCGAGATAGGCTCTGGCGGGCACGTCTGGATCAGCCCTGTTTAATGAGCCCACTACCATGCACCTGCCCGCCACCGCCGCTGCGCTTCTTGCGTTTGCCACGCTGCAAGCGCCTTTCGTACATGCCGCCACGCCCATCACCCATGTCGCCATCTACCGTGGCCCGGCAGGCTGCGATGACTGTTCCGAGAGCGTGAAAAGAGCATTGCAGCGGCTCAGCCCGACTTATCAGATCGACTTTGTGGGCGCCGATGAATCCGTCGACATCACGCCACACAACCTCGCGCGCTATGACCTCTATGTGCAACCGGGCGGCGGCCAGGATATCCCCGCCGCCCTCGACAGCCTGGGTAAGGCGCGCGCTGAAGCCATTCGCGACTACGTCGCCAAGGGCGGGCGCTATTTGGGGCTGTGCATGGGCGCGTACCTGGCGGATAACAGCAACCTTGGCCTGATACCCCAGGACCTTGATTCCGAAGCGGGCAGGCCTGGGTTTGAAGTGGCGGGCATTGCGGATGCGTCGGTGCGGGTTGTGTGGGAGGGGAAGGCCGACAGTGTGTTTTATCAGGACGGGCCGTACTTTCCCAAAGCGGATGGGGCGTCGCCTTACACAACCATTGCGACCTATCACAACGGTGACGTGGCGGCGGCGCGGTATACGTATGAGAAGGGCGTGGTGGTGCTGAGCGGGCCGCATCCGGAGGCGGGGAAAAAGTGGTTTGAGGATGCGGGGATAGCGGTGAGTGAGATGCCGCGGGGGGAGTTGTTTGGGTCACTGATGCGTGGAGTGGAGGAGGAGTAGCGTTTTTGGAGAGGCTGCGATTTGTAGTTGTGGTCTGAGCTCTAATTCCCGTCCGTTCTAACCGTGCATTAAGTTCTCAGTAGGGAGCGCCTACCTGGGTCTGCCAATTTAGGTCTCCTGCGAACGATCAATTTTGGCTGAAATCGGTTAGTCGTAGCTGGCAGCTATCGGCCGTAGCAGACACTCAGAAAGCGTCCTGAACGATAAGGTTCTCATGTCATGAAATCATCCAGCTGTCGTACCATCGATACATCGACGGAACGGAGGTTGATATGGGAAATGGTCAGGGCAAACGAGTCGTTGTCATTGGTGCAGGCATCGTTGGCGCGTCATTGGCGTATCACTTGGCAGTTAAAAGCGCGAATGTCACTTTGGTAGAAGCTGAAGATATAGCGTCGGGAGTGACAGGCAGCTCATTCGCTTGGCTCAATGCCTCACACCCCGAACCTGACCCAATTGCGCAACTGCGCGGTTCTGCCATCAAGGAGTACCGGCGACTCGAAACGCAGCTGCCAGGTCTGGAGATACGATGGACAGGTGCCTTGTCCTACAGCGTGATGGCGATTGGAGCGCTACCGATCTCAGGTCACCAGGCTTCGGCAAACCTAGTGTCTCGATCGCAAATTCTCGACCTTGAACCAAATCTCAAGAACCCTCCCCAGTCTGCTATGTATGCGGCTGAAGAAGGAGCGCTGGACGCAGTGGCAGCTACGCATGCGTTGATCGCAGGTGCCCAGGCGCATGGGGCGAAGATTCTCACTCAGACGCGCGTGCTCGGTTTTGTAACCCAGCGTGCAACGGTTACCGGAGTGGAAACAACAATAGGCATCATCAATGCCGATATTGTCGTACTGGCAGCCGGGACAGGCATCACGAAGCTGGCAGACATGCTTGGAGCGTCCCTGCCAATAGAGGCATCTCCTGCCATTTTCATCCGTTACAAGTCACAACCCAACCTCGTGCACACCATCATCTCCAGCCCTGAAATGGAAGTGAGGCAAAGTTCGGATGGTACGTTGCTGGCAGCAGAGGATTACCTGGACGACGCCGTGGAAAATCAGCCGGCAGCGATAGCGCTTCGAACTGCCAAGATAATCCAGAACGAACTCCATGGTGTTGTTTCCATAGATACGGGACGGGTTTGTGTCGGACTCAGGCCCATGCCTGCCGATGGCATCCCCATCATCGGTTATCTACCCAAAGTGGATGGCGTCTACGTTTGTGCAATGCACCCTGGAATTACTTTGGCGGCGACAGTGGGACGTCTGGCCAGCGAGGAGATCATCGATGACAAGGCGTCCAGTGCCCTTTGCCCGTGCCGGCCAGATCGATTTTTGCAAGCGTAGGGGGATCCTCTTGTAAGGCAGAAATCGGCCAAAGGCAGACGCTCAAAAATGGCAGGTATTGCAAAATTGGGGTCAGACCAAAAATCTTTCCCCTTTTTTCTTGGGGCAGACCACGAATATCTCCCCCTCTTTAAAAGCATGAACCAAGCTGGGCAGACTTTCTCAAGTCCGATGATATGCTCGGCGCGAAAGTGGGTTTATTGGGTATTGAAAATAATCCGGGACAGACCACGGTTAATCTCTCCTGTTAGTCGTCTGTCACCTAATGCCTACGGCCTGCTAGCAGTAGGGGCTGTTGCCGTTTCACTCGCAGCAACGCGGCTCGCGATGAAACGGCAACAGACCCTAAAGCTGAAAGCGCGAGATGTTCTCTCGCAATGTCACGCTGGTGCGTGCCAGTCCTTCGCTTTCCTGCTGAGCGCTGCGGAAGGCTGCAGCGGATTGCTCGGCGCTTTCGCTGACGGTGACGATGCCCCGGCTGATCTGCTCGGCAACGGTACTCTGCTGCTCGGCGGCAGCGGCGATTTGGTGGTTCATGCCGTTGATTCGCTCGATCATGGTTACGATTGTGCTTACCGCGTCACCGGCCTCGGAAACGCCGGACACCGACTGCGCACTGGAGCGTTTGCAGCGTTGCATATGCTGCGAGGTCTCGTCGGCAATTTTCTGCAGACTGGCGATCAGTCCCTCAATCTCTGAGGTGGCCTTCTGGGTACGCTTTGCCAGGCTGCGCACCTCGTCGGCTACCACTGCGAAGCCGCGTCCGGCCTCGCCAGCACGGGCAGCTTCGATGGCTGCATTGAGGGCCAGCAGGTTGGTCTGGTCGGCCACCGACTTGATCACTTCAAGTACGCCGCCGATATTGCCGGTTTCATCCTTCAGCCGGACCATGGCCATGTTGGACTGTTCTATTGTCTCGGCCAGCTCGCCGATCATGTTGACGGCATCTTTGGCCTTCTGCTGGCTGTACAGGGCCGCGCTATCGGCCTCGCTGGCGGCACTGGCGGCGGATTCCGCATTGCGCGCGACATCCTGCACGGTGGCGGCCATTTGGTGAACGGCGGTGACGATCTGCTCGACCTCGCACTGTGCCATGGCCACGCTTTCGGCGTTTCTCAGGCTCGATTGGCTAAGCTCCTGGCTGGAATCGGCCACGGTCTGTGAGGACAGGTTTATGCCCTTGGTCATGTCCCGCAGGTTCTCCTGCATGCTCAGCAGGGCGGCCATGATGCTGGCTTGTGGTGGCTCAATCGTGCGCTCGCTAGCGCGCAGATCGCCCTGGGCAACCCGTTGGGCGAGCTGGTTGAGTTCACTCGGTTCGGCACCCAGCGCGCGCAGCAGGTTGCGGCTGATGACGTAGCCCAGTACCGCTGCTAGTAAGACGGCCAGCGCAGTAATGACGAGCAGCAGGTTGCGTTGAGAAAGATAGTGTGCGTCATTTTCGCTGACCTGCAGGTCTGCCTTCTGGTTGGTGTAGCGCAGATATTGGCCAATTGCCTGGGTCAGCTCGGCCAGTAATGGTGTGCACTGCTCGCTGACCATGCGCAGGGCCTCGTCGTTTTCACCCTTGAACAGGTGCTCGGCAATGGTGTGCGCTACCGGTTCGTAGCGGCTCTCGACCTGCTCGATGGTTGAGAACAGTTCACGTGCTTTGGGCGACACATCATCATGGTTATCAATTGCCTGGCGTAGCGCGGCGAGGCTGCTGGCCACCATTTGTTCGTTGGCGGCAATCGCGCCCCGCTGCTGTCCTCTCGCAGTGACATTGCTGTTCAAGGCGATGTTACGCAGGGCAATCGCGCGCTGGGCGGCGGCGTCGTTCAGTGTGTTGGCCAGGCGGGTGCGTGCATCAATGCCATTAACGTAGAGAAAAAAGTCCTTATTGCTGTTTGCCAGGGCGTACAGCGAGATAGCGGCGATCAGCAACATAAACGCGAGCAGGCTGGCATAGCCGGCATAGAGACTGGTCCGTGTAGAGAGCCGGGGAGTGTGCGATGGCATGGCGTACCTGCGTAATGGGAGGAGCAATTTAGGGACACCTGCAAGGGTATGTATTCGCCCTTTGTCCGCATCCTGCGCAGGTATTCTTTTGTTCGACGGCAACGAGTAGCGGCGTTATTTCCTGCCTGGGTGAAACTTGTACAAGTTCTGATACTTGTACAAGTCTTGTACAACTATATTGGGGTGATGTCGTCATGACATCATCTAATCCAGATGAACGGTCAGTGACCTCCTGTTTCTGGCAGGCGCGAGAAATAGAGGTCTGGCTATCGGGCTGACTGGTGTTTGGCGGCGATACAGCCCAAGGCCATCCTTGGGCCGATAGAATCCTGCGAGCGCTGTAAAAATGCGTAGCGCTATTTTTGTACAAGTATTTTGTAGGGGGGGAGCTAGGGCGCGCTAATTGTGAGCATGCGCTGCGCTAGGGGCTGTTGCCGTTTCATCGCGAGCCGCGTTGCTGCGAGAAATGGCTCCCGGTTATGGGGGGCGAGTTCATTCTCGGATCTGCATGCGAGATGGCGGGGCAGGTTTGCCCAACGTGCGGCGAGGGGGTTAGGCAAATGGCGAGCCATGGCGTTGACTGACCACTTGCGGGACATTCATGCCGGCTGGTGAGCATGAGAGGGACTAGCGGATTGATCGACATGAACGTCTGATTGGTCGATTTTGCCAGCTTATCAGCCGCCAGTTATCTCCGACGTTAATATCTACTTTTGGCCGAAAGCAGGCGGGTATTACCTTGTTTCAGCTGCGTCAGGAGGCCAGCTCTCATAGAAAGAGCCGCCTACAGGGATCGGGTTACCATCCATATGGTATGCGGCCCATGCCAGTAGGTGAGCCATGCGTTCGGCAGCAACTGGCGACAGCCCGCAAGACTCTCTGACTTCGTCTAGTCGTACTCGGCAAACATCGAGGTGGCGTCGAACGCCTGAAAATCCGCCAAGATAGATATAGAACTCGTCGAGAAGGATACCCACGCCTGGAACACCATAGGTGCCGGCCACACCTGGTGCCTCCTCATATATGGCCTTCACATCATGGCCTTCCAAGGTCGCGACAGCGGTTAGCACCTCGCAAAAAGTATCTTTCATGCTGTTGCTGACCCAGAGGCCATAGCTGTTGCCGATAATGATGGGCGCGCCCATGAGTCTTACTCTGATTTCGATAATGGAATGCTGAAGAAGAGACGGATTCAGCCATGTTGCCAATTTTCAATAGGCCGTCTCCGCTCCGATTATTATCGTTTTGGGCTGGAAAAGGCCATGCGTGGGCGACAGCTCTTGGCCGATTTCTGCCGTACGTGACGGGCAGCAAGCGGCCCAAAGCTGACGGCGGCTACAGGCAGAAATCGACCCATAGTGTAACAACGGGGTCAGACCACATTTAATAATAATGGTCTTATCCCTATTTTCCATAGCGTCGGAGCCTAGGGAATGTGCCTCGGTCCTGTACAGTTGTTTCGCGGATAAGCTCCTGCATGGTTCGATCAAGACAGAAGATGTTAAGGACTAGATGCATGCTAGCGCCTGCACGAGCTATAGTGATGGCAAATCGACAGTCCTTAGTGAGCCGGTGATGGAAAACTGCGCAACAAAAAATATTACTCGCTACCGATGGTGCTTTCTCCAGCATAAAAGAAAAAGTTATTCGATCTATTTCAGCTCTTGTAAAAAGATGAATCTAATCCGGGTGGATAAAATCGTCTGCTCACTATAGTGGGTGTTGACAGAAAGGTGTTTTTATTCTTGTTTGTGTTGTCTATATGGCTGTGCTGGAGGTTGCTTTGATTACTATTACATCCATAAGATTTAATAATTTTAAGGCTTTGAAGCAATATTCATTGTCTCTTGAGTCATGTAATATATTGGTGGGGCCCAATAATGCCGGGAAGTCAACGGTAATTAGTGCGTTCCGTATTCTAGAGGCGGCCCTGCGCGCTGGCTATAGTAGAAAGCCAGAGTACGTATTTCTTGATGATAAAAGAGTGCTTGGTCATAAGGTTCCTGTGGCTGGGTTACCCGTGAGTCTTGAAAATGTTCATACCGACTATAATTATTCAGAGACTAAGATTGAATTTAGGTTTTCGAATTCCAATAAATTGATTCTGAATTTTCCGGAGGACGGTGGCTGTATATTGACTTGGGAATGTTCAGATAATCACATCAAAACGCCGTCTGCCTTTAAAAAGGCATTTCCATTCTCTGTGCAGGTTATTCCAGTTTTAGGGCCTTTGGAGCACGAGGAACCAATCATATCAGAGGAAACTGTTAGGCGATCTTTGGGCACCCCGCGGGCATGTCGTCATTTCAGGAACTTTTGGGAGCAAAACCCAGAAGGATTTGAAAATTTTCAAGGTATGATCGAGGACTCTTGGCCTGGTATGTCTATTTCACGTCCAGAGCGTGTGTCGTCGACGATGGCAATGTTTTGTACCGAAAATAGAATGGATCGTGAAGTTTTTTGGGCAGGATTTGGTTTTCAAATTTGGTGCCAGTTGTTGACACATTTATCTCGCTCGAAATTATTCAGTTTTACGGTGATTGATGAGCCTGAAGTCTACCTTCATCCTGATCTTCAGCGGCAGTTTTTAGCGATTCTTCGTGACCAAGCTAATGAGTTTCTCATTGCTACTCATTCTACGGAAATAATGGGTGAGGCCGATCCTTCTGAGATAATGATTGTTGATAAGACAAAAAGGTCTGCAAAAAGAGTTAAAGATATAGAAGGGGTGCAGCAAGCGCTTACTTCTTTAGGTTCGATTCAAAATATTACATTAACTCAGTTGGCTAGAAATAAGAAAATTCTGTTTTGCGAAGGTGCCGTGGATTATAAAATTCTTCGTCGTTTTGCAAAGAAGATTAAACTTAATGAGTTGTCCTCGGGCAATGATATTACTCAGTTAGCATCTGAAGGCTACAGTTCTTGGCCTAGAGTTCAAGGTTTAGCTTGGGGGTTGAAGAATACGCTTGGGTCTGAAATCAAGATTGCTGCAATCTATGATCGTGATTTTTGGTGTGAGGATGAAATTGCGCATGTCGAGAAGGGGTTAAAGTCACAACTGACATATGCTCATATTCATCGCCGAAAGGAAATTGAAAACTATCTTTTGGTTCCTTCGGTGTTAGAACGTTGTATAAATAAGGCTGTTGCGGAGAGAGTTAATCGTTCAGGTGAGCTATCTTTGGAGGTGGATGTTTTATTGCTACTTCGAGAAGTTACGGATATGTTTCAGGTGGCGTTGCAGGGGCAGTATGTTGCTAAGTACTCAGAGTTTCACAAAGGGACTGGTAGGGATCCTGCGGTGCTCGGGACTGAGGCTCTCCAAGTTTTTAGTGATAAGTGGAGTGATTTAAACTCTCGCATGGAGATCGTTGGTGGAAAAAGCGTTCTTAGAGAACTGCGCGCAATCGTCTCTAATAGATACTCGATTACTCTTACTGATTTCAAGATAATTGATGAGTTTAAGTTTTCAGAAGTTCCTTTTGATCTGGTTAAGTTGCTGTCAGAGTTGGAGGATTATCGTAATTCTTGATGGAATGGCGTTTCTTAATTGGTGTTGGCGGAAGGCGGGGTTAGACCATATTTTAAATAATTATGGTTTGACCCCGTTTTTACAGGAGCGGGGCTTGAGGCGTGCAGAAAGTCATGAAGAAGGCGTCGAAATTCCTTGTTTTCTCACTAGCGGGAGTATAGTGATGACTTGAGTCGGTGCGATTAGCCACCAGTATAAAGCTCCGGTTGTCGATCCATGATAGCGGTACTCTTTTAGGCACCTAATTTGCTACCCTTCTCTGCTCGGAAACTATAGAGGAATAAGTTTATAGGTTTCTTGGTTTTCATTTTATATGTGCATAAATTTTTACTATTGCGAGTCTAAAAACCTATGTTAAATTTGAGCTTGGATCAGTTTATAGCAACCTCTGCGAGCGTTGCTGCGGGGGTGTCTGCACTTGCAACCTTCCTCACTGTCTTTCAGATTTGGATACAAAGGAAATCCTCATATAAGCCTGAGATTATATTCTCAAAAACTAATTTTAATATAGCGAGTGAAAACAACTCTAACTCAAGTGACGGCATGCTCCATGCAAGACTTTCCGTGAAAGCTTATAATATTGGACTTGGGCCGGCTAAAGATTTAACAGTGCGATGGTCGTTCCCTATCGACGTTGCGGTAGCAAAAGTCAACTCGTTGGCTACTGCTGGCATTAAGATGGACAAATATTTTATCAAAGATGATGTTCTTTCTACTGCAGAGGATAGTGCTAGATCTATGACTTCAATGTGGGTCAGCCAGAAAGAACAAAAAATCGATTTTGCGTTGCCTGCATCTATCAGTGATCAGCCGATTTTAATTGGAATTCCCCATGCGTATTCCACGCTTTGGTTATCGTACGTCATAAATTCTTTGCAAATGAAAGGGAGTCTTGCTAAGGAGGATTTTCCACCACTTACAGCTACAATAACTTTTCAGGATATTGGAGGTTCAAAGTATAAGGTTAGGCAGCGGTTTCTGGTCGGCTTTATTTATTATGTGCAAGGTGAAAAAGGGCTTGCAGGGCAGATTGCTTCTAAATCCTATTGAGAGGTAGTGATTGAATGTTGCGCGTGCTCGTAATTGATTAGATGAGTGTTTACGGTTTTTATATGTAATGTGATCTGTCTAAAATCCTAGATATTTCATGTGTCGGTTGCATCCGTGCGTGGCGTTCGTGTGGCCTAGGCTATCTCTGGTCAAGCTCAAGTTGCATGCTGTGTGATCGCTTTTCAGCATTTATTAGGGATTTCTGTTTGATATGTGTACAGCAATCACTCTCCTAACGCTCCCGGGCTTACTCGTGGTCTATAGGAACTGTTTTAATATCTGCCACTAGCACTGAGGTCTGCCTTGGGTTGAAGTCTGACGCCTTATGATTATCTGCTTTTGGCCGAAAGCCCCCCTTTCTTTGCCAACCGGTCTACCATGCCACCCCCGGCAGTGATTCCACGCGCTACCGACCACTCTTCTTAAAGGTATCGCAATGTCCATCGACCAAATCTCCCTCCCCAAAGGCGTAGGCCCTCACGCCGCCAAGCTGCTTGACGCTATCACCGGCGCCTCCACCCATGAAGAACTCAACCGCGCTGGCGGCAAGGCTGAAGGTTTTGTGTTGGGGCTGGAATCTGCCAAAGCCATCAAAAGCCAAATCGCCGAGTCGCTGTATGTGGCTTATGACGATGCGGCGAGTAATCGGGCGGGTGAGTTGAAGGGCTGATCATTCGCCAGGCAGCGCGTTTCTCTGTGCGATTTTTTGCGCGAGGGTCGTTAGAATGGCGCCTTTGATTTCTCAGGATGAGGCTGTCATGTTTAAAGTTGCTCTGGCGTCAGTGTTGCTGACCTGTACCTTCTGCGCTTCGGCGGGTACGAGTGTTGATGTGTCGAAGATTTACGGCAATATCCAGTTCGTCGATAGCTACCCCGACTACAAGGTTCAGGTTGTCGATCACTACCCCGACCTCAAGGTGCAGAAGGTCGATCATTACCCGGACTCAGCGGGCAAATGGAAAACCGTCGATCACTACCCGGACTACAAAATCCAGATTGTCGATCACTACCCCGACTTCACCATTCAGTACGTGGATCACTACCCGGGCGCTAATTGAAGGCAGCGCCATCGGCGGCGCTGCCGCTCACACGGCCATCACTCGCCAATTCGGCGGGTGAGGTGAAGGGCTAACCATCAGCCAGGGCAGGGCGCTTCGCGGTCGAGCAATTTGGCCGTGAGCAGCACGCCCAGTTCGCTCAGTTGGTGGATGGCCAGCGCGATGTCGCGGTGTTTGCCGCACAGGTCTTCGGACAGGTCGAGCAATAGCGTGCTGACGCAGGTGAAGGTTTCGTAGCTGTTGGTGATGAGGGTTTCGGTGCTGGCGTCGGGAACGACGGTGAAGAGAGCGGTTGAATCCGGTTTGACGTTAACCATTGTTAAGTTCCTTGCTTGGGCCACAACCCCATCGCTACTAAACGAAAAGGCGGTAGCTGTACGCAGGTTAGTAGACCGGTGGAACCTAACAAAACCGGCGCACCCAAGGGTGCCCTACGCACAGCCACCATCAAGCACAGACAGGAACGTCTGATAGATGAAGCTTATGCACTTGTTAGGTTAAACCTTGGGCTACTAAACCCGATCACTGAACAATTCAGCGACCGAGCAACCTTAGAGACGGCCACCCCAGCGCACAAGCCGGCGGATTCTGACGTAAGCGTAGGCAATGGAGCAAGGCGGCGACGTTTCGTTGCGCACACCAGAGCGTTTGCCTACGCTGCGATTCATCAATCAGACTCCGCGCTGTTGTAAAGTCGGCCTCTGCAACCGGCCCGCTTCTTAAGGATTCAACATGACATTGACCGTCAAAACCCTGCTCGAAATCGCCATGGCCAACCCGATCAACGCCGAAATTACCGCGCGCCTGCCTGACCTCGGTGTGGATCAGTGCATGCTGACCGCGGGCTGCCTGTTCCAGGCGGTGTGGAACCATCAATCCAACCGTCCGGTCGCTCAAGACGTGAAGGACTACGACGTTTTTTACTTCGATACGGACCTGTCCTACGAAGCAGAGGACAGGGTCATACGCGCGGCCGAGCGGCTGTTTCAGGACTTGGGTGTCAACGTCGAGGTCAAGAACCAGGCGCGGGTTCACCTCTGGTATGGCGAGCGCTTTGGCCGGCCGTATCCGCAATTGCACACGGCCAGACAAGGCGTGGATCGCTACTTGGTGGCGGGCACGTGCATCGGGCTGGAGATTGCAACGGGCGAGGTGTACGCGCCGTATGGGCTGGCGGATGTGGAGCAGGGCGTACTGCGGATTAATCCGCAGCACCGCGAGCCCGAGTTGTTTGCGCAAAAGGCGCTCAGTTATCAGGCGCGCTGGCCGTGGCTCAAAATCGTCGCGCCTGGCCCTATCCCAGCGTAACGCTCAATAGCCACCCCAGCCCGCCACTGCCGATCACCACCAGCCACGGCGGCAACTTCCACACCATCAACGCCACCAGTGCGACCAGTGCCAGGCCGAAATCCCGCGCGTTGAAGATCGCGCTGGTCCACACCGGTTGGTACAACGCGGCCAGCAACAGGCCGACCACCGCCGCGTTCACGCCCGCCAACGCGGCCTGGGTGCGGGGGCTGCGGCGCAGGGTTTCCCAGAAGGGCAGTGCGCCCATCACCAGTAAAAACGACGGTGCGAAGATCGCCAGCAGGCACAGCAGGCCGCCGAGCCAGCCCGTCGGGGCCAACTGCATGGACGCGCCGAGGAACGCCGTGAAGGTGAACAACGGGCCGGGCATGGCTTGGGCGGCGCCGTAGCCGGCGAGGAACACATCGTTGCTCACCCAGTGAGTCGGCACGACCTCGGCTTGCAGCAGGGGCAGCACCACGTGGCCGCCGCCAAACACCAACGAACCGGTGCGGTAGAACGCGTCGATCAACGCCATGCCTTGGCTGGGCGCCAGCTCGGCCAGTAGCGGCAAGCCCGCCAGCAACAGCAGGAACAACGCCAACCACATCGTCCCCGCGCGGCGGCTTAGCGTGATGGGCAGGGCGTCATGGGGCGCGGACGGCGGAGTATTGAGCCACAACAGGCCCGCCACCGCTGCGGCGCCGATCACGCCGACCTGGCCCCAGGCCGAGGTTTGCAGCAGGGCCACGCAGGCGGCGATCAGCATCAGGGTGATGCGCGGAGCATCGGTGCACAGGTTGCGCGCCATGCCCCACACGGCCTGGGCGACCACGGCGACGGCCACCACTTTAAGGCCGTGCAGCACGCCGGGCGGGATGGCGCTGCTGTGTTGCGCAAGGCCCAGCGCGAACAGAATCAGCAGCAGGGCCGACGGCAAGGTAAACCCGAGCCACGCCGCCAGCGCGCCGCCGTAGCCCGCGCGCGATAGCCCGAGGGCAATGCCCACCTGGCTGCTGGCCGGGCCGGGCAGGAATTGGCACAGCGCCACCAGGTCGGCGTAGCTGCGCTCACTCAGCCAGCGCCGCCGGGTGACGAACTCGTCGCGAAAGTAACCCAGGTGCGCCACCGGGCCGCCGAAGGAGGTGAGCCCCAGGCGCAGGAAGATCAGGAATACCGACCAGGGGCTGGCGCGGTGATCAGCGGAGGCAGTGGCCAAGGCGCAGGGTCTCGATGAAGGCAAAACGGGCTAAAGTGTAGAGGCACCCTAGCGGATTTCGATGACGCGAAGAAGAGGCGGTTGTTGGCGAAAATTGCTCCGCTGGATTGAATTTATACGCGCGCGTTTGAGTCATTTAAGGGGCATGGAAAAAGGCCCTCTCACCCCTCACAGCTGATTTAAGCTAAGGACAGACCATGATCTTCCTTATTTTCCTGATTGCCTGCGGCGCCGCCGCCAGCACAGGCATTATTTTCAAACCCGGTCAGTGGTACGAGTCCCTCGTCAAGCCCGGCTTCACACCGCCCAACTGGCTGTTTCCGGTGGCCTGGACGGTCATCTATTTGCTGCTCGCCTGGGCGGGCTATCGCCTCACCCTGATCCCCGGCAGCCAATTGGCCTTGGGCCTGTGGGCGGCGCAGATCGCCTTGAACACGCTGTGGACGCCAGTGTTTTTTGGTGCGCATCAGCTTTTCGCCGGGATGGTGGTGATCGTGCTGTTGTGGCTGGTGGTGGCGGCGCTGGTGGTGATGGCGTTGCGTCTGGACTTGATCACCGGGTTGATCCTGTTCCCCTACCTGGCGTGGTTGAGTGTGGCGGCGGCATTGAATTTCTCGATTTTGCGTAATAACCGCTGATGGCTCATTCACTGTGGCCTGCCAGCGCGCCAGAGCTGGCCGAGATGCGCCGTTTCAATAAAAAGCTCGCCTGGCTGCCGCGCTTCAAAATCCGCAACCGCATTACCCCGCGCCTGATCCAGGCGCTGCTGGTGGCCAGTCAACGGGTCAAAAAGGCACCTGCGGCTGAAACTCGGCGCGTGGCTGGCGTACCCGTGCGCATCCTGCGGCCCGAGGGCAAGGCCAAGGCCGTGGTGCTGGATATCCACGGCGGCGGCTGGGTGATCGGCAATGCACAGATGGATGACGACCTGAACCTGGGCATGGTGCGGGCCTGTGATGTGGCGGTGGTGTCGGTGGACTATCGGCTGGCGGTCGACACGCCGGTTGAAGGGCTGATGGAGGACTGCCTGGCGGCCGCGCGCTGGCTGTTGGGCGACTGCCCGGAGTTTGCCGACTTGCCGGTGTTTGTGGTGGGTGAATCCGCCGGTGGGCACCTGGCAGTGGCGACGTTGCTGGCGCTCAAGCAATGGCCGGATCTGCTCAAGCGCGTGAGCGGGGCGGTGTTGTATTACGGGGTTTATGACTTGACTGGCACGCCCAGCGTGCGCGCAGCCGGGCCGGACACGTTGTTGCTGGATGGTCCGGGTATGGTCGAGGCGTTGCGCATGCTCACGCCGGGGCTGAGTGATGAAGAGCGCCGACAGCCACCGTTGTCACCGTTGTATGGCGATTTTAGCGGGTTGCCGCCGGCATTGATGTTTGTCGGGGAATTGGACCCGCTCAAGGATGACACGCTGTTGATCGCCGAGCGGTGGGGCGCGCAGACGCAGGTTGAAGCGCACCTGTTAGCGGAATCTGCCCATGGGTTTATTCATTTTCCGGTGGCGATGGCGGGCCATGTGCTGATGCACACCAAGGCTTGGATAACCCAGCGATTGGCAGCAGTAGGAACTTAAAACCTGATCGCTTGGTCAGGATAAACAGTCACTCCTCTCCCGTCACAGGACCCCACCATGCGCGAATACACCCTGAACTACCTGTTCAACGACGAGCCCCGCACCCATGTGTTTGAATTGAAACAGTCCGAGTTGCCCCTGCATGAAGCGGCAATGCACTTGCTGGCGTTGCATTTTGGCGATGCAGAAAACGGGTTGATCATGCCCACTGCGGACGCAGCCCCCGAGGAGATTTTGGAACAGGCAGAGGTGGTAGGCATCCGCCAGATCAAGGTCATATGAACGAGAGTCCCATCCTTCAGTTCGTCACCGGCGCCGATGTTCCAGCAGTACTGGCCTTCGTCCTGGAGGCCCGCGCCGAGCTTTTCCCCACGCTCAGCGCAACCGGCATGCCGGACGATCTGGCGCGATTTGACGCGGTCTACCTTCATGGCGACGGCCAGTTCCTGATCGCCCGCGCTGAAGGCCAAATCGTCGCCGCCATCGGCTACTTGCCCTACGACGGCCGTTTCCCCCAGCTGAATTACCAAGGCCTTAAAACGGTGGAAGTGGTGCGCCTGTTCGTACTTCCAGCGTTTCGCCGTTCTGGTCTGGCAGGCGAGTTGTACCGCGTACTGGAGGCGAAGGCTCGGGCGGAAGGTGTGGAGGTGGTTTACCTGCATACCCATCCGTTTCTGCCGGGGGCGATTGATTTTTGGGTGCGCCAGGGGTTTGAGGTGGTGGATGTCGAGGCGGACCCGGTGTGGCGGACGACGCATATGCAGCGGCACCTCTAACGCCGCCGACCTGACGTGGGAGCAGGCAAGCCAGCTTCCCCCTTTTTAGCGGTGAGTCGCCTGTCAGTTTGAGCGCAGCCGCAGAATCTGCTCGCCATCAAACGGGTCCGTCAGGTAATGCGCCTGCACGCCAAACGTGTCCTGCAAGCGCTGCGGCGTGAGCACCTCCAGCGGCTTGCCCAGCGCGACCAACTGCCCGCGATCCAGCACCGCCAAACGATCACACGTCAGCGCCTGATTGAGGTCGTGCAACGCAATCAGCGTGGTTACCGGCAGCGCCTGCACGCCCTTTAAAATCGCCAACTGATGCTGGATATCCAGGTGATTGGTCGGCTCGTCCAGCAACAGAATCTGCGGCCGTTGCGCCAGGGCGCGGGCGATGTGCACGCGTTGGCGTTCACCACCGGAGAGGCTGCGCCAGGCGCGCGTGCTCAGGTGGGTGGCGTCGACGTCATGCAAGGCCTGGTTGACGATGGCGTGGTCTTCCGCGGACCACGGGCTCAATGCCGACAGCCACGGTGTGCGGCCCAGCGCCACGGCATCGAACACGCGGATCGCGTCGTCGGTGTCGGCTTGTTGCTCCACCACGGCCAACTGCTGTGCGATGGCGCGGCGGGACAGGCCGCTCAAGCGTTGGCCGCTCAAGCGCACTTCGCCGCTGGCGGGCACACGCAAACCGGCGAGCAGTTTGAGCAGGGTGGATTTGCCGGAGCCGTTCGGGCCGACGATGCCTAAGGTTTCGCCCAACTGAACCTCAAGATGAATATCGCGCAGCAACTCGGCCTCGCGCACCTTGAAGCCCAGGCCGGTGCAACTGAGCACGCTCATCGCGCATTCCTCCGGCCGATCAAAATCAGCGCAAACACCGGGGCGCCGACCAAAGCGGTCACCACGCCAACCGGAATCACCTGCCCCTTGATCAGCGTGCGCGACAGCACATCTGCCGCAATCAAAAACAGCGCGCCGCCCAAGGCGCTGGCCGGCAGCAACCGCGAATGCCCGGTGCCGACCAGCAGGCGCACGGCGTGGGGAATCACCAGCCCGACAAAGCCGATAGAGCCGACAATCGACACCATCACCGCTGTGACCAGCGCGGCACAGCCCACCAGCACAAACTGCACGCGCCGCACCGGGATGCCCAGGGACGCTGCGGAGTCCGTGCCAAAGGTAAACGCATCCAGCGCGCGACGGTGCCACAGGCACACCGCCAGGCCTGCGACTGCCACCGGCACCACCAGCCACACCGATGGCCAGCGCACACCGCTGAGGTTGCCCAGCAGCCAGAACAGAATGCCGCGCGCCTGCTCGGAACTGGCGGATTTGGTAATCAGGAACGCGGTGAGGGCGTTGAACAGCTGCGAGCCTGCGATGCCTGCGAGGATGATCTGCCCTGTGCCGCTGGACGAGCCGCTGGCCCGTGCCAGCAGGATCACCAGTGCAAAGGCCGCCATGGCCCCGACAAATGCTCCCGCCGACAGCGAAATCAGCCCGCCGCCCACGCCGATCAGGGCTACCAATACCGCGCCGGTGGACGCGCCGGCGCTGATGCCCAGCAGGTACGGGTCAGCCAACGGGTTACGCAGCAACGACTGCAAAATCACCCCGCACGTAGCCAGCCCGGCCCCGCACGCCGCGGCGACCAGGGCGCGGGTCAGGCGGTAGTTCCACACCACCCCTTCGTCGATCGGGTCCAGCACGTAACCCGCCGCCCACAGTTTGTTGGCGAGCACCTGGAGCACGACCTGCGGCGAGATGGCGGTTTCGCCGATGGCCACACCGGCGAGCACGGCGAGCAGTAACAGGGCGAGGGCGAGCAGGGTGCGTATCATTTGGGCAGGTCGTAGCCGTCGATGGCGTGGGCCAGTTGTTCCAGGCCATCGAACGTGCGGATGCTGGCCTGCAAGGCCAGGGCGTCGAGGACGATGATGCGGTTGTGTTTCACCGCGTCCATGTTGCGGGTTACCGGGTCGCTGCGCAGGAAGGCGAGTTTCTTTTCATGGTCGTCGGCGGGGTAGCGGCGGCGGTCCATGCGGGCGATCACGAGGAAGGTCGGGTTGGCCTTGGCGAGGGTTTCCCAGCCGACGGCGGGCCACTCTTCATCGGACTGCACGACGTTGTGCAGGCCCAGGGTTTCCAGCATGAACTCGGGGACACCTTTGTGGCCGGCGACGTACGGGTCGCTGGCCATCTCGGCGCTGGAGAACCAGACCAGCGCACTGGCCTGCTTGAGGCCTTTGCTCTGCGCGGTGGCGACGGAGTTGGCCAGGCGCGCCTTGAGCTCGTCGTTCAGTTGCTGGCCGCGATCCTGCACATCGAAGATCTCGGCCAGTTGGCGGATGCTTTTGTAAATTGTGTCGATGCGGAACGGCTCCAGCCGCGTGCCGTCGGCACCCACCAGGTTGTCCTTGCCTTCGCAGTCGGAGGGCAGCAGGTAGGTCGGAATCTTCAGCTCGTGGAATTGCTCGCGGGTGCCAACCACGCCCTGCGGGCCGACCACCCATTCCAGCTCGGCGGCCACCAGTTGCGGGCGCTTGGCGATCACGGCCTCGAAGCTTGGCTCGTTATCGGCCAGGCGCTCGATGGTGTCGTTCTGCGCCTTGAACGTGGGCAATACGCTGTTGAACCACAGCGAGGTGCCGACCACCGTGTCGGCCACGCCCAGCGCGTAGAGCATTTCCGTGGCCGCCTGGCCGATGGTCACACTGCGCGCAGGTGCCTGCGCGAAGGTCAGCGTGCTACCGCAGTTCTGCACCGTCAGCGGGTAATGAGTGGGGGCCGCGTGGGCCAGGGCGCAGAAGCCCAAGCCGGTGAGCAGGGCGGTGACGCGTGGCAGCATGGGGCAATCTCCGTATGGACCGTACGTGGAACTGGAGCGGTACGGTTCGGAAACACCCCCTCGAAGGCTGCGGTTCAGGCAGGCGAGGACGTCCTTCCCGGACACCCCGCCGGTTAGTGAGTTACTGGGCCGGCAGGTCTCCTGACTGGTGCGTCGTCGCCACGCTCCGGCCTTCCCGGGCAATGCCCAGTGGCGATGTGGAGCAGGCTCGGCACCTACAGTTGCGGGGGCAGTTTCGATTGGCGCGATGTGCCGCGCGTCGAATTCCCTATTAGTCCCATTTGGGAACCGGCGCGGTATGGTAGTCGATCGTGGCGGGCAGCGGGAGCCTGATCCGCGCGCAATTGGCCGGCCGCTGCCGATGGGGTCTCTATCTGCCGATATAGGGTGTAACATCAGTTTCTGTTCATCAGATATTAGTCAGACATGCCCACGCATAGCGAAGAGAGCCGCCGGATCGTAGCTTCTCTGGCGCACCGTGTTGGTCCGCACGCTGACACTGCAAGCATCGCCGAGGCGATTGTGTCGATTTTGCAGGATATGGGCGCAGCATTGACGCCCATTATTGGCCAGCAGGGCGTTGTTGCGCTGTACCGCCGCAGCTTCCACCTGTGCGTCTCGACCCACCCACGCCTGGCCGGCACCTATGACAGTGTGCCGGCTGCGATGGATCTGATTGCTCTCAAATCCGTACTCGTCGAGCAGAACGAAACCGACGCGTTGTTCTTCGGTGAGGTGTTGTTGACAACCCTCTACGAACTTCTGACTACGCTGATCGGGCCCTCACTCACTGCACGTCTGCTGGTTGACGTGTGGCAGCCTTCTTCGAGCGACACCTCTGCGCAGGAAATTTCGCCATGAGCACCAAAGTGACTATCAACCGTCTGGCCACGGGTGTGCCAGGACTGGACGAGGTCCTGGGCGGAGGCCTGCCGGAGTTTTCGTTCAACCTGATTGCAGGCCCGCCAGGCTGTGGCAAAACCACCCTGGCGCACCAGATGATGTTTGCCCTGGCCACGCCGGAGCGCCCGGCGCTGTTCTTTACCGTGCTCGGTGAGCCGCCGCTGAAGATGCTGCGCTATCAGCAGCAATTCGATTTTTTCGATAACGAAGCGATTAACCAGTCGATTCGCTATATCAATTTGGCCGACCACACCCTGGCCGGCGATCTGGACGAAGTGTTGCGGCGAATTGTCAGCGAGGTCGAGGCACATTCGCCGTCGCTGGTGTTTGTCGATTCATTCCGCTCCGTGGTGCTGGCCAGCCAGACCCAGCACAACCCGAATAACAACCTGCCGCAGTTCGTCCAGCAACTGGGTATGTTGATGACCACGTGGCAGGCGACGACTTTCCTGATCGGCGAATATTTCACCGAAACCGACTCCAACCCGATCTTTACCGTGGCCGACGGCCTGATCTGGCTGCGCCAAAGCGTCGAGCGCAACTCGATGGTGCGCAAGATGGAGATCATGAAGATGCGCGGCCAGCCGACGTTGCCGGGCCTGCACACCTTCCGTATCGCCACCTCGGGGATCAGGGTGTTCCCACCGGCCGCCATCAATCGTTCGGTTGACGCGCCGTCGACGTTCCCGATCACGCGTCTGAAAATGGGCGTGCCGGCCCTCGATGAGATGCTCGGTGGCGGCTTGCCTCGCGGCTATTCGCTGCTGGTGGCCGGGCCTTCGGGCTCGGGCAAAAGCATTTTGGCGGCGACCTTCCTGGCCGAAGGCGCACGCAACGGTGAAACCGGCGTGATTGCGGTGTTCGAGCAACGCCCCAACCATTCGCAAAACCCGCAATTGGCTGAGTTGATCAAGCACGGCAAGATTGGCCTGGTGGACAGCCGCTCGCCGGACCTGTCCATCGATGAAATCGTGCAATTGCTGCTGGGCGAAATCAGTCGTTTGAACGCCACCCGCGTGGTGATTGACTCGCTGTCGGGCTTTGAGCTGGCGTTGGCGCCAACCTTTCGCGCGGACTTTCGCGAATCGTTGTCACGCATGGTCACCGCACTGACGGCTGCCGGGGTCAGCGTCTTGATGACCTCCGAGTTGGAAGACCGCTACACCGACCTGCGTTTCAGCCCCTACGGCACGGCGTTCCTGACCGACGCGATCATCGTGCAGCGGTATATCGAAGTCGAGAGCCGTTTGTTGCGCATCATGGCGGTGGTCAAGGTGCGCGCCAGTGCGCACTCCGATCAGCTACGCCAGTACCACATCGACGATCACGGCCTGCAGATTCGCGACATGCTGCCTGAGCAGGAGGGGTTGCTGGGCGGGCGGCCGACCAAACAGATTTCAGCAGGAGACAAACATGTGTGAGCCCGACTCATGAGTGAAAGCGGCGGCAAGAATGAACGTGAGCTGACCAGTGCCGCTCACGAACTGTTCCTGCTCGGCCAAAAAACCGTTGAGGCGCGTGCCGTGCTCGCCGCTCTGCAGCAGCAACTGACTGATGCCAGCAGCCGTCTGGTGGATACCCAGCACGTCGAGCAGGTGATCGAGGCCAATCAGCAATTGGTACTGGCGATCCTCCTGGCGCAATCCGACGCTGCAAAGCCGCCGCCCCTGGAGGAGCAACGTTTGTACCAGGAACTTCGCGAGGCGAACGCGCAGTTAGTCATCGCGGCGCTCAGCGCGCAAGACCTGCAGGCGACAGCCGAGCGTGCGCTGGGCCAGCAGAAAAGTATCCTGGCGATGGTGGCGCATGAGCTGCGCAACCCATTGACGCCGATCAGCATGATCGCCGAGCGCATGGTGCGCCTGCCGAGCGACCAGTTGCCGCGCATGCGTGAGCTGATCGAGGGGCAGGTGCAGCATATTTCACAGTTGGTTGACGACTTGCTGGACGTATCCCGCGTGAGCACGGGCAAGCTGCGTATCGAGCGAAGTGATGTCGACATGCTGCAGATCCTCAGAAGCGCGATTGATGCGTGCGGCCCGGTGATGCGGGCGAAACAGCAGCAATTCGATGCGCATCTGCCTGACGGCAGCTTGATGTTCATTGGCGACCCTGGGCGCCTTGCGCAAATCCTGCATAACCTGCTGGCCAACGCGGCCAAGTACACGCCGGTGGGCGGCCGGATCGTGCTGTCGGTCAGCGTGGTGGACGAGTTGAGGATCAGCATTTGTGACAATGGCATCGGCGTATCGGCCAAGGCGCTGCCGCTCATCTTTGACCCTTACGTGCAGGACGAGCACGCCATTGGTTTCAACGGTTCGGGGTTGGGGATCGGGTTGACGGTGGTTCGCGAGCTGGTTGAAGCGCATGGCGGCAAGGTCACCGCCAAAAGCGAAGGCAAGGGCCGTGGCAGCGAGTTTGTGGTGACATTGCCCTTGTCTCACTGACCTGCCGGCTCGCCACAGTCGCTGCGGTGAGCGGGCCTGTTGTGGAGAGCAGGCTTGCCCCAATGCCGTTTTGTTAAGCGCAGATCCCACATTTGATCTTCGCTGCTTTTAGCATTGCGTTCGCTTAACTGAACGGCATTAGGGCAAGCCCGCTCGCCACAGGTCGTTTGCTTGCCCCCAATATAACGGCCTGCCTAAGAGGCTTATTTGCGATCCAGCCACACCGTCTGCGCATTGCAGAATTCGCGCACGCCAAAGTGCGACAACTCCCGCCCAAACCCACTTTTCTTGATGCCGCCAAAGGCTACCCGAGGGTCCGAGACGCTGAAGGCGTTGACGAAGATCCCGCCGGTTTCCAGTTGGTTGGCGATGTCGCGTGCCTTGGTTGAGTCGGTGGTGAAGATGCTCGCCGTCAGGCCGAACTCGCTGTCGTTGGCCAGGGCCACGGCGTGGTCGGCATCGCGGGCGGTGATGATCGAGGCCACCGGGCCGAATAGTTCCTGTTTGAACGAGGTCATCTGATCGGTGACGTTGGCCAGTACGGTGGGCGCATAGTAGTTGCCGGCGCCGGGTACTTTGTGGCCGCCCAGTAGCAGGGTCGCGCCTTCGTCCAAGGTGGCCTGGACTTGGCCGTGCAGCTCGTCGCGCAGATCGAAGCGCGCCATCGGGCCGACGTAGGTGCTGGTCAATGTGGGGTCGCCCATGACCAGTGCGCGGCTGGCTTCGAGGAATTTAGCGGTGAACGCTTCTACCACGCCGTCTTCGATGATCAGGCGCTTGGCGGCGGCGCAGACTTGGCCGCTATTCTGGAAGCGCCCGATCACGGCGGCCTGGACGGCGGCGTCGAGGTCGGCGTCGTTGAGCACGATAAACGGGTCGGAGCCGCCCAGTTCCAGCACGCATTTTTTCAGCGCGGCACCGGCCTGGGAGCCGATGGCCATGCCGGCGCGTACGCTGCCGGTGAGCGTGACGGCGGCGATGCGTGGGTCGGCGATGGCGGTGGAGACGCCGTCCTGGGTCACGTTGATCACTTCGAACAGACCATCCGCGAAACCGGCTTTTTGGAACGCCGCTTTCATCAGGTAGGCGCTGCCCATCACGTTTGGCGCGTGTTTGAGCACGTAGGTGTTGCCGGCGAGCATCGTCGGCACGGCGCCGCGCAGCACCTGCCAGACCGGGAAGTTCCACGGCATCACCGCGAGGATCGGGCCCAGCGGGCGGTATTCGATCTGGGCACTGCCGTTGTCTACCAGCGTTGGCTCCGGTGCGAGCATGGCCGCGCCGTGGGCGGCATACCATTCGCTGAGTTGTGCGCATTTTTCGATTTCGGCGCGGGCCTGGGCGATGGGTTTGCCCATTTCCAGGGTGATCATCTGCGCCATGTCTTCGGCTTGGTCACGCAGGGCACTGGCCAGCGCCAGCAGCCGTTCGGCGCGTTGGCTGACTGGCTGGCAGCGCCAGGTGCGGAAGGCGCCGGTGGCGCGGTTGAGAGCAGCGTCCAGCTGCGCCTCGGTTTCGTAAGGGTAGCTGCCGACCGTTTCGCCGTTGGCGGGGTTGATCGACAAGGCGTGAGTCTGCTGAGTAATCGCGTTCATGGCACCGTCCGGCTGAATGAGTGGAATGGGTTCAGCCTACGGGGATGCATGTTTTATGGAAACTGAATAATATTAAGCAATACGTTCACGATTGGAGAATGATTTGGATCTGGTGCAGCTGGAAATCTTCAAGGCCGTTGCCGAGCAAGGCAGCATCAGCGCCGCCGCGCAGTTGATCCATCGCGTGCCGTCGAACCTGACCACGCGTATCAAGCAACTGGAGCAGGACTTGGGCGTGGAGCTGTTTATCCGCGAGAAAAGCCGCCTGCGTCTGTCACCGGCCGGGTGGAATTTCCTCGGCTACACGCGGCGTATTCTCGACCTGGTGCAAGAAGCCCGCGCGACGGTGGCGGGCGAGGAGCCTCAGGGCGCGTTTGCCCTCGGCTCGCTGGAGAGCACGGCCGCCGTGCGTATCCCGGCGTTGCTCGCGGCGTATAACCAGAAGCACACCAAGGTCGAGCTGGACCTGAGCACCGGACCGTCGGGCACGATGATCGAGGGCGTGTTGTCGGGGCGCCTGGCGGCGGCGTTTGTCGACGGCCCGGTGCTGCATGCCACGCTGGAGGGCGTGGCGGTGTTTGAAGAAGAAATGGTGGTGATTGCGCCGCTGCATCACGCGCCGATCACCCGCGGGCAGGATGTGGCGGGGGAGAGCATCTACACCTTTCGCTCGAACTGCTCGTATCGCCATCACTTCGAACGTTGGTTCTCACAGGATGGCGCGGTGCCGGGCAAGATTTTCGAGATGGAGTCCTACCACGGCATGCTCGCCTGCGTCAGCGCCGGCGCCGGCCTGGCGCTGATGCCGCGCAGCATGTTGGAGAGCATGCCAGGGTTTACGGCGGTGAGTGTGTGGCCGTTGAGCGACGCGTTCCGCATTCTGCATACCTGGCTGATCTGGCGCCGGGGCACGGTGTCGCAGAGTTTGAACAGTTTTGTGAAGTTGTTGGAAGAGCGCGCTCTGCAAGCGAAGTAGATCCAGTGTGGGAGCTGGCTTGCCTGCGATAACGGGGTATCAGTGATAGAGGTATCGGCAGGCCTGACGCAATCGCAGGCTAGCCAGTTCCCACAGGTGATCTTTGTTAGCCACCGAACTGGAAGGTGCCCATCGCCAGTTTGGCCATGATCGCCGTCGCACCCAACTGCACCAGCCACAAGGCCAGTCCACCGAGGAACACGCCAAGGGCCACTTGCAGTACCAGGCTTTTCTGGCGCTTGGCTTGCGGGGCGCGGGGCGTGTAGTCATGCAATTCGTCGCGGTCGGCGCGCAGGTCCAGGTCGTCGTTTCTCATAAGGCTCTCACAGCAAAGGGGCAGTCGACGTTCAGTCTAGGGGAGCGGGGTGTTTTGCGACAGGCATTAAAAAAGGGAAGCCGCGGCTTCCCTTCGTTCAGCACCGTCAGGTTTATAGAACCTGAACAATCGCCTTTGTTACCGCACCAATGTTGGACTGGTTCAGCGCTGCTACGCAGATGCGGCCAGTGTCCAGCGCGTAGATACCAAACTCGGTGCGCAAACGGGTGACTTGCTCAACCGTCAGGCCGGAGTAGGAGAACATCCCGCGCTGGCGGCCGACGAAGCTAAAGTCGTGGCCTGGCGCTGCCTTGGCCAGTTCAGCGACCATCTGCTCACGCATGCCACGGATGCGCAGGCGCATTTCAGCCAGTTCGGCTTCCCACTGGGCGCGCAGCTCAGGGTTGTTCAGCACTGCCGCAACGATCGCCGCGCCGTGGGTTGGCGGGTTGGAGTAGTTGGTGCGGATCACACGCTTGACCTGGGACAGGATGCGCGCGCTTTCTTCCTTGGATTCGCTGACGATCGACAGCGCGCCCACGCGCTCGCCGTACAGCGAGAACGACTTGGAGAACGAGCTGGACACAAAGAAGGTCAGGCCCGATTCAGCGAACAGGCGCACCGCCGCGGCGTCTTCGTGGATGCCGTCGCCGAAGCCCTGGTAGGCCATGTCGAGGAACGGCACCAGGTTCTTGGCCTTGACCACGTCCAGCACGTTTTGCCAGTCGGCCGGGCTCAGGTCGACGCCGGTCGGGTTGTGGCAGCAGGCGTGCAGCACCACGATGGACTGCGGCGGCAGGGCGTTGAGGTCTTCGAGCAGACCGGCACGGTTCACGTCGTGGGTGGCGGCGTCGTAGTAGCGATAGGTTTGCACCGGGAAGCCGGCTTTTTCGAACAGCGCCTGGTGGTTTTCCCAGCTCGGGTCACTGATGGCGACGACGGCGTTGGGCAGCAGTTGCTTGAGGAAGTCGGCACCGATTTTCAGCGCGCCGGTGCCGCCGACCGCTTGTGCGGTGATGACACGGCCGGCGCTCAGCAGCGGCGATTCAGCGCCGAACAGCAGCTTTTGCACGGCCTGGTCGTACGCCACGATGCCGTCGATCGGCAAGTAGCCACGGGCGGCGTGTTGCGCCACGCGAACGGCTTCCGCTTCGGCAACGGCACGCAAGAGTGGAATCTTCCCCTCCTCGTTGCAATAAACGCCCACGCCAAGGTTGACCTTGGTGGTTCGGGTGTCGGCGTTGAATGCTTCGTTGAGGCCCAGGATTGGATCGCGTGGTGCCATTTCGACAGCGGAGAACAGGCTCATTTTTGCGGCAGCTCTATGGGGGAATGGAGGGACGTGTCGCGCTCCAGCCGAATGCACTAGAGCGGTGCACAAACGGGGAGCTAGTATAGAGGCCATCCCGGCTGAGGGCGACAACCGAAACGGCTTTTCGGCCATGTTTTTTGGTTTATTTGCCGACCGTTAGTCTTATTGCAACATTGGCCAGCGACGGCAGGTAGGACGATTGCCTTGAAACCCGTCACATTCGCCACCACTTCTACAGCTATCATGGTTTTTTCCTGCAACCTGCGATGACTATTCGCGGGTTGCTGAGCTATTTCGTCCCTGGCGGTATTGAGTCTGGGGTGACTTCACGAGGTACGTTATGTCGGATTTCCAGCTCGTCACCCGTTTTGAACCCGCCGGCGACCAACCCGAAGCCATTCGCCTGATGGTTGAAGGCATCGAAGCCGGCCTGGCGCACCAGACGCTGCTCGGGGTGACCGGTTCAGGCAAGACCTTCAGCATCGCCAACGTGATTGCGCAGACCAATCGGCCCACCTTGGTGCTGGCGCCGAACAAGACCCTGGCCGCGCAGCTCTACGGCGAGTTCAAGGCGTTTTTCCCGAACAACGCAGTGGAATACTTCGTTTCCTACTACGACTACTACCAGCCCGAAGCGTATGTGCCGTCCTCCGATACCTTTATCGAGAAGGATGCGTCGATCAACGACCACATCGAGCAGATGCGGCTGTCGGCGACCAAGGCGCTGCTGGAGCGCAAGGACGCGATCATCGTCACCACGGTGTCGTGCATCTACGGCCTGGGCAGCCCGGAAGCTTATTTGAAGATGGTGTTGCACGTTGATCGGGGCGACAAACTCGACCAGCGCGAGCTGCTGCGGCGCCTGACGAGCTTGCAATACACCCGCAACGACATGGACTTTGCCCGCGCCACCTTCCGCGTACGCGGTGATGTGATCGACATCTACCCGGCGGAGTCCGACCTGGAAGCGATCCGCATTGAGCTGTTCGACGATGAAGTGGAGAGCCTGTCGGCCTTCGACCCGTTGACTGGCGAGGTGATCCGCAAGCTGCCGCGCTTCACCTTCTACCCGAAAAGCCACTATGTGACCCCGCGCGAAACCCTGATGGGCGCCATCGAGGGTATCAAGGTCGAGTTGGCCGAGCGCCTGGAATACCTGCGTGCCAACAACAAGCTGGTGGAAGCCCAGCGCCTGGAGCAGCGCACTCGGTTTGACCTGGAGATGATCCTCGAGCTGGGTTACTGCAACGGCATCGAAAACTACTCGCGCTACCTCTCGGGGCGCGAATCCGGGCAGGCGCCGCCGACCCTGTTTGATTACCTGCCGGACGACGCCTTGCTGGTGATCGACGAGTCCCACGTCAGCGTGCCGCAGGTGGGGGCGATGTACAAAGGTGACCGTTCGCGTAAGGAAACCTTGGTGGAATATGGCTTCCGCCTGCCTTCGGCGCTGGATAACCGGCCGATGCGTTTTGACGAGTTTGAAAGCATCAGCCCGCAGACGATCTTTGTCTCGGCCACGCCGGGTAACTACGAAGCCGAGCATGCGGGGCGCGTGATTGAGCAACTGGTGCGCCCGACCGGCCTGGTGGACCCGCAAATCGAGATCCGCCCGGCGCTGACCCAGGTCGATGACTTGCTCTCGGAGATCACCAAACGCGTGGCCCTGGAAGAGCGGGTGCTGGTCACCACGCTGACCAAGCGCATGTCCGAAGACTTGACCGACTACCTGGCCGACCACGGCGTGCGCGTGCGCTATTTGCACTCGGACATCGACACCGTGGAGCGCGTCGAGATTATCCGCGACCTGCGCCTGGGCACCTTTGACGTGCTGGTGGGGATCAACCTGCTGCGTGAAGGCCTGGACATGCCGGAAGTGTCGCTGGTGGCAATCCTCGATGCCGACAAGGAAGGCTTCCTGCGTTCCGAGCGCTCGTTGATCCAGACCATCGGCCGTGCGGCGCGCAACCTCAATGGCCGGGCGATCCTCTACGCGGATCGCATCACCGGCTCCATGGAGCGGGCAATTGGCGAGACCGAGCGCCGCCGTGACAAGCAGATTGCCTTCAACCTGGAGAATGGCATCATCCCGAGAGGCGTGTTCAAGGACGTCGCCGACATCATGGAAGGCGCCACCGTGCCCGGTTCGCGCAGCAAGAAGCGCAAGGGTATGGCCAAGGCTGCCGAAGAAAGCGCCAAGTACGAAAACGAACTGCGCTCGCCGAGTGAGATCACCAAGCGTATCCGGCAGTTGGAAGAGAAGATGTACCAGCTGGCGCGGGATCTTGAGTTCGAAGCGGCCGCGCAGACGCGGGATGAGATCGGCAAGTTGCGGGAGCGGTTGTTGGCTGTTTGATTTTGCGGTGACAGTGGTGGCCTCATCGCAGGCAAGCCAGCTCCCACATTTTGATAGGTGAATGCATTCAAGTGTGGGAGCTGGCTTGCCTGCGATGGCGGCACCGCGGTCCACCAGAATCACCCACGCTGGAGCCCAACCACCCCAGGCTGTTACCATTCCCCCCTTGTTTGAATTTTCAGTTTTATCGCCCATTCGAGACCTGCCATGACCACCGTCCGCACGCGCATTGCGCCATCGCCTACTGGGGATCCCCACGTCGGTACTGCTTACATCGCCCTGTTCAACTACTGCTTTGCCAAGCAGCACGGCGGTGAATTCATCCTGCGGATCGAAGACACCGATCAAGTGCGTTCGACCCGTGAGTCGGAACAGCAGATTTTCGATGCCCTGCGCTGGTTGGGCATTACCTGGGCGGAAGGCCCGGACGTCGGTGGCCCGCACGGCCCGTATCGCCAAAGCGAGCGCAGCGAGATCTACAAGCAGTACACCCAGCAATTGGTCGACATGGGCCATGCCTTCCCGTGCTTCTGCACCGCCGAAGAGCTGGACCAGATGCGCGCCGAGCAACAGGCCCGTGGCGAAACCCCGCGCTACGACGGCCGCGCGCTGCTGCTCTCGAAAGAAGAAGTGGCCCAGCGCCTGGCTGCCGGCGAGCCTCACGTTATCCGCATGAAAGTACCGAGCGAAGGTGTGTGCGTGGTGCCGGACATGCTGCGCGGTGACGTCGAGATTCCGTGGGACCGCATGGACATGCAGGTGCTGATGAAGACCGACGGCCTGCCGACGTACTTCCTCGCCAACGTGGTCGACGACCACCTGATGGGCATCACCCACGTGCTGCGCGGCGAAGAATGGCTGCCGTCGGCGCCTAAACTGATTCTGCTCTACGAATACTTTGGCTGGGAACAACCGCAGTTGTGCTACATGCCGCTGCTGCGTAACCCGGACAAGAGCAAGCTGTCCAAGCGCAAGAACCCGACGTCGGTGACGTTCTACGAGCGCATGGGCTTCATGCCCGAGGCGATGCTCAACTACCTGGGCCGCATGGGCTGGTCGATGCCGGACGAGCGCGAGAAGTTCTCGCTGCAGGAAATGGTCGATAACTTCGACCTGTCCCGCGTCTCGCTGGGCGGGCCGATCTTCGATATCGAGAAGCTGTCGTGGCTCAATGGCCAGTGGCTGCGTGACCTGCCGGTGGAAGAGTTCGCCAGTCGCGTGCAGCAGTGGGCATTGAATCCCGAGTACATGATGAAGATCGCACCGCTGGTGCAGGGCAGGGTGGAGACGTTCAGCCAGGTCGCACCGTTGGCCAGTTTCTTCTTTGCCGGTGGCGTGAACCCGGATGCCAAGCTTTTTGAATCCAAAAAGCTCTCGGGTGACCAGGTTCGCCAGTTGATGCAGTTGATCCTGTGGAAGCTCGAAAGCCTGCGTCAGTGGGAAAAAGAGGCGATCACCGCGACGATCCAGGCCGTGGTCGAGTCCCTCGAGCTGAAGTTGCGCGATGCCATGCCGCTGATGTTTGCCGCCATTACCGGGCAGGCCAGTTCGGTATCGGTACTCGATGCGATGGAAATTCTCGGTCCGGACCTCACGCGTTTCCGTCTGCGCCAAGCCCTTGATTTGCTTGGGGGTGTGTCGAAGAAAGAAAACAAAGAGTGGGAAAAGTTGCTGGGCGCTATCGGCTAAGCAACGGGTTGTAACGGTCAAACCCCGGTTTTCCGGGGTTTGGGCGGTAAGTGATTGTTATCCCGGCAAAAAATTTTGGAAATTGTTGAAAATAAATTTGACACACTTCCAAACCGCCATTAAGATTCGCCCCGTCCTCACCGATGAGGGGCTATAGCTCAGCTGGGAGAGCGCTTGCATGGCATGCAAGAGGTCAACGGTTCGATCCCGTTTAGCTCCACCAATTTACAGGTTCAAGGTCTGGCCACACCGTCCTTGAATTGATCAGGCCTAGCTTGATCAGGTTGTACAGAAGGTTTTGTCCCCTTCGTCTAGTGGCCTAGGACACCGCCCTTTCACGGCGGTAACAGGGGTTCGAGTCCCCTAGGGGACGCCAGTTTCAACAAGCAGCTCGCAAGGTCTGCTGCGCCGCGAGGCGAAAAATCCGGGGCTATAGCTCAGCTGGGAGAGCGCTTGCATGGCATGCAAGAGGTCAACGGTTCGATCCCGTTTAGCTCCACCAATTTACACGTTCAAGGTTCCGGCCACACCGTCCTTGAACTGATCAGACTCAGCCTGATCACGTTGTATAGAAGGTTTGTGTCCCCTTCGTCTAGTGGCCTAGGACACCGCCCTTTCACGGCGGTAACAGGGGTTCGAGTCCCCTAGGGGACGCCACGATTACCCGCTCTGCGGGATTTTTAAGGGTCATTCAATTATTGAATGGCCCTTTTGTTTGTCTGGCGTTTGGGTTTTTACGCCCCCCAATACCCCGCATCGAATACCCAGTCATTGGCGCGCAAGGCTTCCAGCGAGCTGGCCTCGGCTCGCTGCATCGCGAACGGCTGCGGCAGGTGCTTTATTCCATTGTTTTCATCTGTCCTGCTCGGACCAGCGGTCACGCGGGTGGCTTGCGAAATATTATTATGGTAATAATATTTAACCCATGAGCGACGGAGGCAACGATGAGCGATAAAAAAGCGCAAACCCGCGAACGCATTTTGCAGGCTGCCAGCGCGGCGTTGATCCAGCGCGGCCCGGCCGAGCCGAGTGTCGGTGAAGTCATGGGGGCGGCCGGGCTCACGGTCGGGGGGTTCTACGCGCACTTTGAAAGCAAGGATGCGCTGATGCTGGAAGCCTTCACGCAGTTGCTGGCCCGGCGCCGTGCCTCCATTGACGATATGGACGCACGACTGACCGGCGAGGAGCGTAGAGGCCTGGTGGCAGCATTCTATCTGTCGCGCAAACACCGCGACTCGACGGACCAGGCCTGCCCGATCCCGGCAACAGTAGGCGAGATGAGCCGCCTGCCGGATGAGTTTCGCCTGGCGCTCAACGAGCATACGGAGTTGATGGCCGCCCAGTTGGCTGCCAGCCCGGAAGACACCGACAAAGCCCTGGCGGATATGGCCCTGATGATCGGCGGCCTGGCGTTGGCGCGGGCCCTTGGCCCGGGCGAATTGTCGGACCGCGTCTTACGCGCTGCCAAGTCGGCGGTGCGTTAAAAAGAGGAATCGCACGGTGGGCGCATTAACCTGGATTCGTGGTTTCAATGGCACTGTCGGTCGCTTGGCGCCGCGCACGGTGGCGAGTAAGTTGCGCCGCGCTTTCATGACGCCTCGCAACCTGCCGCCGCGTGATTGGGAGTTGCCGCTGCTGGCGCAATCGGAGCGCATGACCTTGCGTTTCGGTCTGTCGGCGTTGCGCTGGGGGCAAGGGCCCGCGGTGTTGCTGATGCACGGTTGGGAAGGGCGCCCCACGCAGTTCGCCAGCCTGATCACCGCGCTTGTGGATAACGGTTATTCGGTGGTTGCCCTGGATGGGCCGGCCCATGGCCGTTCGCCTGGGCGTGAAGCGCATGTGCTGCTGTTTGCTCGCGCCATGCTCGAAGCCGCCGCTGAGTTGCCGCCGCTGCATGCAGTGGTGGGGCATTCCATGGGCGGCGCCAGTGCGATGCTGGCGGTTCAGTTGGGGTTGCGTACCGAGGCGTTGGTCAGCATTGCGGCGCCGTCGCGTTTCCTCGATGTGCTACGTGGTTTTGCCGGTAGGGTGGGGTTGCCGGCGCGTGCGCGCGCCGCGTTTATCCGCGAAGTCGAATTGACCTTCGGCATGCCGCTCAAGCACTTGGATGTCGCTCACTACCAGATGAACATTTCGGGGCTGATCGTGCACGCCGAAGACGACACCTTTGTTCCGGTCAAAGCCTCTCAAGCCATTCATGACGCCTGGTTCGACAGCCGTCTACTACGCCTGGAGCAAGGCGGCCACCAGAAAGTGCTGGCCGACCCGCGGGTGATCGACGCTGTACTGACGCTCCTGGCCGGCCGCCGTTTACAGGCGCGGCAAACCGCCTGATACACTGCTCCCGCCGACATTAATCGACTGGAGCAAGGCATGGGCTGGGATTTGGCAACGCCGTTTATCATTGATCTGCAGGTCGCCGCTGAAGACATCGACGGCCTGGGGCACGCCAATAACGCGGTGTACGTGTCCTGGCTGGAGCGCTGCGCCTGGCGCCATTCCCAGCGCTTGGGGCTGGACCTCACCGAGTACCGCCGCCTGGACCGCGCCATGGCCGTGGTGCGCCATGAGATCGACTACCTGGCGGCAGGCTATGAGGGCGACGAGTTGCAACTGGCTACCTGGATTGTTGACTGGGACCAACGCCTGAAAATGACCCGCCGCTTCCAACTGGTTCGCCCCCGCGACGGCGCGACCTTGCTGCGGGCGCAAACCACCTTTGTCTGCATCGAGCTGTCCAGCGGCAAGCCCAAGCGCATGCCGGCTGAATTTCTCGACGGCTATGGTCCCGCCCTGACAGGGGGTTAACGGTTACGCTGGGAAACCCAGTAAACTGCGCCACGATTTTTGTTGAGTGTTTTCCATGCAAATTGCTTTGGCGCCCATGGAGGGGTTGGTCGACAACATCCTGCGGGACGTGTTGACCCGCGTGGGCGGTATTGACTGGTGCGTGACCGAATTTATTCGCGTCAACGACCGCCTGCTCACTCCGGCCTATTTCCACAAGCTCGCTCCGGAACTGCTGCACGGTGCCCATACCGCAGCGGGTGTGCCGTTGCGCGTGCAGTTACTGGGTTCCGACCCGGTCTGCCTGGCGGAAAACGCGGCGTTGGCCTGTGAGCTGGGTTCGCAGGTGATCGACCTGAACTTCGGTTGCCCGGCCAAGACCGTCAACAAATCCCGTGGCGGTGCGGTCTTGCTCAAGGAGCCGGAGCTGCTTAACCAGATTGTCGAGCATGTACGCCGAGCAGTGCCCGCGCATATTCCGGTCACCGCCAAGATGCGCCTCGGTTTCGACAGCCCGGACGGTGCGCTGGTGTGCGCCACGGCCCTGGCTGAAGGCGGTGCGGCACATATTGTGGTGCATGCACGGACCAAGGCAGATGGTTACAAACCGCCCGCTCACTGGGAGTGGATCCCGCGCGTGCAGGACGTGGTCAAGGTGCCGGTGTTCGCCAATGGCGATATCTGGAGCGTCGAAGACTGGAAGCGTTGCCGCGAAATCAGCGGGGCCGACGACATCATGCTCGGCCGTGGCCTGGTGGCACGTCCTGACCTGGCGCGGCAGATTGTGGCGGCGAAGGCGGGTGAAGAGGTGGTGGAAATGACCTGGGCAGAAATGCAGCCGATGCTCCACGAGTTCTGGCGCCAATCGGTGGCGCAGTTGACCGAAAAGCAGGCGCCGGGTCGTTTAAAGCAGTGGCTGGCCATGCTGACACGCAATTATCCCGAGGCCGTGGAGCTGTTCACCGCGATGCGTCGGGAAACCGACTTGCAACAGGTCGGTCGTTTGTTGGGCATGCCCGCTCCGGTTGCCGCTGGATAGTTTGACGGCCCCGTATCGACTGATACGGGCCTTGGCGGATATGCCTCACATCAACAAACGCCTGAACCCCTCGATCGGCAACGGCCGGCTGTGCAGGTACCCCTGGTACAAATGGCAGCCCAGCTTTTGCAGGAACGCCAGTTGTTCCGGAGTTTCCACGCCCTCGGCGATCACGTCCAGGTTCAGGCTACGGGCCATGGCCACAATGGCGCGGATGATTTCTGCATCGTTGGGGTCATGGGTGGCGTCGCGCACAAAGGACTGGTCGATCTTCAGCGCATCCACCGGCAGGCGCTTGAGGTAGGTCAACGACGAATAGCCGGTGCCGAAGTCATCCATCGCAAAGCTCACGCCAAGCTTTTTCAGGCGGCGCATCTTGGCCACGGTATCGTCCAGGTTCTGGATCACGATGCCTTCGGTGATTTCCAGTTTGAGCAGGCTGTGGGGCAGATGGTACTGCTTGAGGCTGTGCTCCACCCGCTCCACAAAGTCGTTCTGGCGAAACTGTCGGGGGCTGATGTTCACGCACAGGCTGAAATTCAGTGGGTCCACCAGCCCATCGGCAATCAGTTGCGCAAATGCGCCGCAGGCTTGATCGAGAATCCAGGTGCCGACTTCCAGGATCAAGCCGCTGTCTTCCAGGACCTTGATGAATTCGGACGGTGACTGCGCACCCAGCTGCGGATGTTGCCAGCGCACCAGCGCCTCGGCGCCGACGATTTTGTTACCGCGCGCATCCACTTGGGGCTGGTAATGCACGCTGAACTCTCCGCGTGACAGGGCCAGGCGCAGGTCGGTTTCCATGCGCAGGCGCTCGCTGGCGGTTTTCTGCATGCTGTTGTGGAACATTTGTATGGTGTTGCGCCCCGAGTCCTTGGCGCGATACAGGGCAATGTCGGCGCGTTTAAGCAGGTCGGCCGGCGTGGAGCCATGGTCGGGAATCAGCGC
Organism: Pseudomonas sp. M5A4_2d; assembly: GCF_053345295.1. Taxonomy (NCBI): domain Bacteria; kingdom Pseudomonadati; phylum Pseudomonadota; class Gammaproteobacteria; order Pseudomonadales; family Pseudomonadaceae; genus Pseudomonas; species Pseudomonas sp. M5A4_2d. The sequence continues at coordinate 687,505 of NZ_JBKEZW010000001.1, forward strand.
CACGCCAATACTGGGCGTGACCTGCAAGCGGTGCCCATCGAGGAACATCGGCTCCGAGAGCAATTCGCGCAGGGTGTCGGCCAGCTCCTGCACTTGGGCGCTGACTTGCGCCCGCGTACCCTCCAGGCCACTGAGCAGTACCACAAATTCATCCCCGCCCAGGCGCGCTACCGTGTCCTCCATGCGCACGCTGGCTTCCAGGCGCGCGGTGACGATTTTCAGCACGGTGTCGCCCACCGGGTGGCCGAGGGAATCGTTGATGTGCTTGAAGTGGTCGAGGTCGAGGAACAGCAACGCGCCGCGCAGGTTGTGGCGCTTGAGCAGGGCGATCTGCTGGCTCAGGCGGTCCATCAGTAATGCGCGATTGGGCAGGTTGGTCAGCGGGTCGTGATAGGCCAGGTGACGAATCTGCGCCTGGGCGTTTTTCAGCAGGCTCACGTCCCGCGCGGTCAGCAGCAGGCACGGCATTTCATTCAGTGTGATCGGTTCTACCGAAACCTCGACGGCCAACAACTCGCCAAGTTTGTTGTGCCAAAGCATTTCCAGGTGATGGATACGACCTTTGATCTGCAGTTCGGCCAACAGCGCAGCACGCTGGTTTTCATCGGCCCAGATGCCAATCTGGTAAAGCGTGAGGCCAATAGCTTCTTCGGCGCGATAGCCGGTGAGGCGGCAAAAGCCGTCGTTGACTTCGACATAGCGGCCAGTGTCACGTTCGGTAATGGAAATGGCGTCGGGACTGGAATGGAAAGCCTTGGCGAATTTTTCTTCACTGGCCTTTAACGCGGCCTCCGAGCGTTGTTGCTGGGTGATATCGCGCAGGGTAGTGACGATACAGGATTGGGCTCCGACCGTGATCAGCCGGCTGGAGATCATGCAGGTCAAGCTTTGGCCATTCTTGTGGTGCACCACGATGGCCACATTGCTCAGCGCCTGCTCGCGGATCACCCGTTCGATACGCTGCAAGCGCTTGCTCGATTCATCCCACAGGCCAATCTGCTCAGCGCTTTTGTCGATGACCTCGGCAACTGTCCAGCCAAAGGTCTGGGTGAAGGCGGGGTTGATTTCGATAAAGGCGCCACTGTCCAGGCCTGTGACGCAGATTGGGTCGGGGCTGGCCTGGAACAGGCTGGCGAATTTTTCTTCGGATGCGGTGATGCGTTGTTCGCGCTCCACCTGGTCGGTGATATCGAGCAAGGTGCCGGCCATGCGCAGCGGTTTGCCGGATTCGTCGCGATAGAGGCGTGCCCGGCTTTCCAGGTAGCGAGGGCTGCCGTCCTCCGTCAACACGCGGTAGGTCAACTGATAGTTGCCGTCCTGGCCTTCACGCAAGCTGCGATAGGCATTGCGCATGCCTTCGCGGTCGTCATCCGACATGCCATCAAAAAACGCATCGAACGACTCGTGGAAGGGTTCGGGCGGCAGCCCGTGCAATTGGGCGGCGCGGGCCGAGCCGTAGAGCATACCGGTGGGGATGTGCCAGTCCCAGGTGCCCAGTTGCGCTGAATCCAGGGCGAGGTCGAGGCGCTCCTGGCTGTCCTTGAGGGCTTGCTCGGCGTTTTTGCGCTCGGTGGTGTCGAGAAAGGTGCTGATCAGGTAAGCCTCGCCCTCCAGCTCGACTTTCTGCGCGCTGAGGGTGCCATCGTGGATCTGGCCGTTGCTGGCGCAGAACTGCACCTCCATGGTGATGGGTTCGCCCTTGCGCTGCGTGGCCTTGACCAGCAGCGCACGTTGTTCAGGCTGTCGCCACAGGCCAAGGTCCAGCGTGGTGCGGCCGATCGCGTGGGCCACGGGCCAACCGAAGTGTATCTCGAAATACTGGTTGGCTTCGCTGATCAGACCGTCGGATTGACGGGTCAGCAGGACCATGTTGGGGCACAGGTGAAACAGCGTGGCGAAGCGTTTTTCGGACTGCATGAGGGCGCGCTCGCGCTCGCGCTGGCGGGTGGTCTCGCGGATCACGCCGATCATGCGGCGCCGACCGGCCTTGTCCGGCATCAGGCTGCCATTGATTTCCAGCCAGTGATCGCTGCCATCCGGCCACTGTATATGGTGGTGCATGGCCTGCTCGAACGGCTCTCCCGCCAGCACCGCATGAAAGGCGCGCACGACCCGCTCACGATCCTGCGGGGCGAGAAGGTCGAGGTATTCCAGGTCCTTGGGCAAAGGTTGCCGGGGATCGTAGCCGAACAGCGCCTGAGTGCCCCTTGACCAGCTGATTCTGCCGGTGTCGATTTCCCAGCTCCACGCGCCCAGCCGGGCAGCATTGAGGGCTGCCAGCAATTGCGGGGCATTGTCCCAGCTTTGTTCCGCCTCTTGAGGGTCCAGGGCGTAAATGCGGGGCAGGGGCGGCACTGAGTCGACGGGGTTGCGCATTATCAAAGGGCCTTGGCTCAATGGGCGGTCGGCGCGGCGTGTTTCAGACCTTGGGGTCGCACAGCTTCATGCCGGTATCCCTGGCAGATCGACCTGTGCATCCAATAGGCTCATGAAAGCCCGCGCAGCGTTCGACAGCGTCCTTTCGGTGTGCACGATATAGCCTAGCTGGCGACTGAGCTGTATGCCCGGTAAAGCGATGCTTGCCACCTGATCATCGAGCATGGTGCGCGGCAAAACGCTCCAGGCCAGGCCGATAGACACCATCATCTTGATCGTTTCCAGATAGTTAGTGCTCATCGCGATGTTCGGCGTCAGGCCCTGAGCCTCGAATAGACGGCTGACGATGTGGTGGGTAAAGGTGTTGCCGCCCGGAAACACCGCCGGGTGCCTGGCAATATCGGCCAGATTGACAGTGCCGTTGCCGGTCAAGCTGTGCTCCGGTGCCACCACGAAATCCAGGGGGTCATCCCACACCGGGGTGGCGCGGACTAAATTGTGCGGATCAGGCGCCAGGGTAATGACCGCCACTTCAGCGCGGCCATGCAGAATCTCTTCGTAGGCCACTTCCGAATCGAGGAACTGAATATCCAGCGCCACGTTGGGGTACTGGCGGGTAAAGGTGCGCAGGATCGGTGGCAGGCGGTGCAGGCCGATATGGTGGCTGGTGGCCAGGGTCAGCCGACCGCTGACTTCGCCGGTCAGGTTGGTGAGGGCGCGGCGCGTATCGTCCAGCACGTTGAGAATCTGATAGGCACGCGGCAGCAAAGCCCGCCCGGCCTCGGTCAGGCCGACTTCACGGCCCAGGCGATCGAACAGGCGCACCTTTAATTGTTGTTCCAGGCCGGCAATGCGCTTGCTGATGGCCGGCTGGGTCAGGTGCAGGCGTTCACCGGCGCCGGAGAAGCTGCCGGTTTCGGCGATGGCAATAAAAGCGTTGAGGTTGGCCAAGTCCATTGTGGTATTCCAATTGGTAATCCAAAGCATAAAAAATATGAATTTGAGTTATTTAATGTAGCGCCATACCATCAGCCTCACAAGCCAAAGGGTTATTGAATGTCTCAAGGCCCGGGGCATAGAAAGACCGATGATGAGGACCGACTGATGGCCGGCAAAACGCTTTACGACAAGCTTTGGGATTCCCATGAAGTGAAACGGCGCGACGATGGCTCGTCGCTGATCTATATCGACCGTCACATCATCCATGAAGTGACCTCGCCCCAAGCGTTCGAAGGCCTGCGGCTGGCCGGGCGCAAGCCTTGGCGCGTCGACTCGATCATCGCCACCCCGGACCACAACGTACCGACGACCCCTGAGCGCAAGGGCGGCATCGACGCGATCGTCGACACCGTGTCGCGCCTTCAGGTGCAGACCCTCGACGATTACTGCGACGAATATGGCATCACCGAATTCAAGATGAATGACGTGCGCCAAGGCATCGTTCACGTGATCGGCCCGGAGCAGGGCGCGACGTTGCCCGGCATGACTGTGGTCTGCGGCGACTCCCACACCTCTACTCACGGTGCGTTCGGCGCGTTGGCCCATGGCATCGGCACATCCGAGGTGGAACATGTGTTCGCCACCCAGTGCCTGGTCGCCAAAAAAATGAAGAACATGTTGGTCCTGGTCGAAGGCACATTGCCCTTTGGCGTGACTGCCAAGGACATCGTGCTCGCTGTGATCGGCAAGATCGGCACCGCCGGTGGTAACGGCCATGCCATCGAGTTCGCCGGCAGCGCGATTCGCGACCTCTCCATTGAAGGCCGCATGACCATCTGCAACATGTCCATCGAAGCCGGTGCCCGCGTGGGCATGGTGGCGGCGGACGAAAAGACCGTTGAATACGTCAAGGGCCGTCCGTTCGCACCGAAAGGCGCCGATTGGGATGCCGCCGTCGAAGCCTGGAAAGACCTGGTCTCCGACGCCGATGCGGTGTTCGACACCGTGGTCGAGCTCGACGCTGCGCAGATCAAGCCGCAAGTCAGCTGGGGCACCTCGCCGGAAATGGTCCTGGCCGTCGACCAGCACGTGCCGGACCCGGCTAAAGAGGCCGACCTGGTCAAGCGCGGTTCCATCGAGCGCGCCTTGAAATACATGGGCTTGAAAGCCAACCAGGCGATTACCGACATCCAGTTGGACCGCGTGTTTATCGGTTCCTGCACCAACTCGCGGATCGAAGACCTGCGCGCCGCAGCGGTGATCGCCAAAGGCCGTAAAGTCGCTTCGACCATCAAACAAGCCATCGTGGTGCCAGGCTCGGGCCTGGTCAAAGCGCAAGCCGAAGCCGAAGGCCTGGACAAGATCTTCCTCGAGGCCGGTTTTGAATGGCGTGAGCCGGGCTGCTCGATGTGCCTGGCGATGAACCCGGACCGTTTGGAATCGGGCGAGCATTGCGCGTCCACCTCCAACCGTAACTTCGAAGGGCGTCAGGGCGCCGGTGGGCGTACCCACCTGGTCAGCCCGGCCATGGCCGCTGCAGCTGCCGTCAACGGTCGTTTCATCGACGTTCGCGAATTGATCTGAGGAAAACCCGATGAGAGCTTTTACCCAACACACAGGTCTCGTAGCGCCGTTGGACCGTGCCAACGTCGACACCGACCAGATCATCCCCAAGCAGTTCTTGAAGTCGATCAAGCGCACCGGTTTTGGCCCCAACCTGTTCGATGAGTGGCGCTACCTGGACGTGGGCTACGCCTACCAGGACAACTCCAAGCGCCCGCTGAACAAGGACTTTGTGCTCAACGCCGAACGTTATCAAGGCGCCAGCGTGTTGCTGGCCCGCGAGAACTTCGGTTGCGGCTCGAGCCGTGAACACGCGCCGTGGGCCCTGGAAGAATATGGCTTTCGCAGCATCATCGCGCCGAGCTACGCCGACATCTTCTTCAACAACAGCTTCAAGAACGGCTTGCTGCCGATCATCTTGAGCGACGCCGAAGTGGATGAGCTGTTCAAGCAAGTGGAAGCCGATGTGGGCTACCAACTGACCGTCGACCTGGCCGCGCAGACCGTTACGCGCCGGGACGGCAAGGTGTATCACTTCGAAGTCGATGCGTTCCGTAAGCACTGCCTGCTCAATGGCCTGGATGACATCGGCCTGACGTTGCAGGACGGCGATGCGATTGCCGCGTTTGAAACCAAGCACCGGGCCAGCCAGCCCTGGTTGTTTCGCGACGCGTGATTCTATGTAGACCGGACTGGCCCCTTCGCGAGCAAGCCCGCTCCCACATTTGATTGCATTTCAACTGAAGGAACTCGGTTGAATGTGGGAGCGGGCTTGCTCGCGAAGACGGCAGTACAAACAACGCAAGTCTCAAGGAAGCTCACCATGACCAGCACCGCCCACACCCAAGTCGTGCAAAAACAATTCGGCGAGCAAGCCTCGGCCTACCTGAGCAGTGCCGTGCACGCCCAAGGCACCGAATTCGCCGTGCTCCAGGCCGAACTGGCCGGGGCCGGTGCTGCACGACTGCTGGATTTAGGCTGCGGTGCCGGGCATGTGAGTTTCCAAGTGGCGTCGTTGGTAAAAGAAGTGGTGGCCTACGACCTGTCCCAACAAATGCTCGACGTGGTAGCGGCCGCCGCTGTAGATCGCGGCCTGAACAACATCCGCACCGTATGCGGCGCCGCTGAGCACCTGCCATTCGCCGATGGCGAGTTCGACTTCGTGTTCAGCCGTTACTCGGCCCACCACTGGAGCGACCTCGGCCGGGCCTTGCGTGAAGTGCGCCGCGTACTCAAGCCAGGTGGCGTGGCGGCCTTTGTCGACGTCTTGTCACCGGGCAGCCCGCTGTTGGACACTTACCTGCAAACCGTCGAAGTGCTGCGCGACACCAGCCATGTGCGCGATTACTCCGCCGCCGAGTGGATGCGTCAACTCAGCGAGGCCGGCCTGCATGTGCGCACCAGCAGTCGCCAACGCCTGCGCCTGGAATACACCTCCTGGGTCGAGCGCATGCGCACACCACAGGCCTTGCGCACCGCGATCCTTGAGCTGCAGCAGGCGATGGGCCAGGAAGTGCGTGATTACTACGAGATTCAGGCCGACGGCACCTTCAGCACCGACGTGCTGGTGGTTTTTGCCGAACGTTGATTAATTTTCCCGACCTGCCCACGGGCAGGTCGCTTGATGAAATGAGGAACGCATGAGCAAGCAGATTTTGATTCTTCCTGGCGACGGTATTGGTCCGGAAATCATGGCCGAAGCGGTCAAAGTCCTGGAATTGGCCAACACCAAGTACGGCCTGGGCTTCGAACTGAGCCACGACGTGATCGGCGGCGCCGCCATCGACAAGCATGGCGTGCCCTTGGCCGACGAGACGCTGGACCGTGCCCGTGCTGCTGACGCTGTGCTGCTCGGCGCCGTAGGCGGCCCGAAATGGGACAAGATCGAACGTGATATCCGCCCTGAGCGCGGCCTGCTGAAAATTCGCGCGCAACTGGGCCTGTTCGGCAACCTGCGTCCGGCCATCCTCTACCCGCAACTGGCCGACGCGTCGAGCCTCAAGCCGGAAGTGGTGGCGGGCCTGGATATCCTGATCGTGCGCGAGCTGACCGGTGGTATCTATTTCGGCTCGCCGCGTGGCGTGCGCGAGTTGGAGAATGGTGAGCGTCAGGCCTACGACACCCTGCCGTACAGCGAGAGCGAAATCCGCCGTATCGCCCGTGTCGGTTTCGACATGGCCCGCGTGCGCGGCAAAAAGGTCTGCTCCGTCGACAAAGCCAACGTACTGGCCTCCAGCCAACTGTGGCGCGAAATCGTCGAAGAAGTGGCCAAGGACTACCCGGACGTCGAACTGAGCCACATGTACGTCGACAACGCCGCGATGCAGCTGGTGCGTGCGCCGAAGCAGTTCGACGTGATCGTCACCGACAACCTGTTCGGCGACATCCTGTCCGACCAGGCCTCGATGCTCACCGGTTCCATCGGCATGCTGCCGTCGGCGTCCCTGGACACCAACAACAAGGGCATGTACGAGCCCTGCCACGGTTCGGCGCCGGACATCGCAGGGCAGGGCATTGCCAACCCGTTGGCGACCATTTTGTCGGTGTCGATGATGCTGCGTTACAGCTTCAACCTGAGCGACGCGGCCGATGCCATCGAGAAGGCCGTCAGCCTGGTGTTGGACCAAGGTTTGCGCACCGGTGACATTTGGTCACAGGGTTGCACCAAAGTCGGCACGCAAGAAATGGGCGACGCAGTAGTCGCCGCGCTGCGGAATCTGTAATCTCTCGGGCCCGCTTGCAGTTGTTGCTGCAAGGCGGCCCACTTTTTAACAAGGTGTAGTTGCGATGAAACGTGTAGGTCTGATCGGTTGGCGCGGTATGGTCGGTTCCGTGCTCATGCAGCGGATGCTGGAAGAGCAGGATTTCGATCTTATTGAGCCGGTGTTTTTCACCACTTCGAACGTAGGTGGCCAAGGGCCGTCCGTGGGCAAGGATATCGCCCCGCTCAAGGACGCCTACAGCATTGAAGAGCTGAAAACCCTCGATGTGATTCTGACCTGCCAGGGTGGCGACTACACCAGCGAAGTCTTCCCCAAGCTGCGCGAAGCCGGCTGGCAGGGTTACTGGATCGACGCCGCCTCCAGCCTGCGTATGCAGGACGACGCCGTGATCATCCTCGACCCGGTCAACCGCAAGGTCATCGACCAGCAACTGGATGCGGGCACCAAGAACTACGTCGGCGGCAACTGCACCGTCAGCTTGATGCTGATGGGCCTGGGCGGCTTGTTCGAAGCGGGCCTGGTCGAGTGGATGAGCGCCATGACCTATCAGGCGGCGTCCGGTGCGGGTGCGCAGAACATGCGCGAACTGATCAAGCAAATGGGCGCGACCCACGCGGCGGTTGCCGATCAACTGGCCGATCCTGCCAGCGCGATCCTCGACATCGACCGCCGTGTGGCCGAAGCCATGCGCAGCGAGGCCTACCCGACCGAGAACTTCGGTGTGCCATTGGCCGGTAGCCTGATCCCGTGGATCGACAAGGAACTGCCGAACGGCCAGAGCCGCGAAGAGTGGAAAGCCCAGGCCGAAACCAACAAGATTCTGGGCCGCTTCAAGAGCCCGATCCCGGTGGACGGTATCTGCGTGCGTATCGGTGCCATGCGCTGCCACAGCCAGGCGCTGACTATCAAACTGAACAAAGACGTGCCGATCGCCGATATCGAAGGGCTGATCAGCCAGCACAACCCATGGGTCAAGCTGGTGCCGAACAACCGCGAAATCAGCATGCAGGAGCTGAGCCCGACCAAGGTTACCGGCACCCTGAATGTGCCGGTTGGCCGTCTGCGCAAGCTGAACATGGGCACCCAGTACCTGGGCGCTTTCACCGTTGGCGACCAACTGCTGTGGGGCGCGGCCGAGCCACTGCGCCGCATGCTGCGGATTTTGCTGGAGCGGTAATCGCTGCTGGTAAGTAAGAAACCCGCGTTCTGGTGACAGGCGCGGGTTTTTTGTTGTTCTTTAGGGCCCTCATCGCCGGCAAGCCAGCTCCCACACTTGACCGAGTTCCAGCGTTGAAATGCGGTCGAATGTGGGGGCGGGCTTGCTCGCGATGGGGCCAGCAGCCACAGCACAAACCCCCAGGTTAATTGCCTCACCCCCAGCCACCCGGTAAAGTGCCGCTCCCCCCGCAATGCCCGAGGCAGCCCCCATGACCCAGACTTTTGAAATTGCAGTGATCGGCGCTACCGGCACCGTGGGCGAAACCCTGGTGCAGATTCTCGAAGAGCTGGATTTCCCGGTGGGCACCTTGTACCTGCTGGCGGGCAGCAACTCGGCCGGTGCGTCAGTACCGTTTCGCGGCAAAAACGTGCGGGTAAAGGAAGTCGATGAATTCGATTTCAGCAAGGCGCAATTGGCGTTCTTCGCAGCCGGTCCGGCGGTAACCCTGAGTTTCGCCCCGCGCGCCACGGCCGCCGGCTGCTCGGTGATCGATCTGTCCGGCGCGTTGCCGGCCGAGCAGGCACCTCAAGTGGTGCCGGAAGCCAACGCCCATGTGCTGGACGGTCTGAAAAAGCCCTTCCAGCTGGGCAGCCCAAGCCCGTCCGCCACCAACCTGGCGGTAGTCCTCGCGCCGCTGCGCCGTTTGCTGGACATCCAGCGCGTTAGCGTCACCGCCAACCTGGCCGTCTCTGCCCAGGGCCGTGATGCTGTCAGCGAGCTGGCTCGACAAACCGCAGAGCTGCTGAACGTACGCCCGCTGGAGCCCAAGTTCTTCGATCGGCAGATGGCCTTCAACTTGCTGGCACAAGTCGGCACGTCGGACGCCCAAGGTCATACAGCCCTGGAACGACGCCTGGTCCACGAACTGCGTGCGGTACTGGAAACTCCTTTACTGAAGATTTCCGCAACCTGCGTTCAAGCACCGGTGTTTTTTGGCGATAGCCTGACTGTGTCATTGCAATTGGGCGCGGCAGTCGATCTGGCGGTGGTCAACCGTGCACTCGAGGCTGCACCGGGCATTGAGCTGGTCGAAGAGGGCGATTACCCCACGGCCGTGGGCGATGCGGTCGGCCAGGACGTGGTCTACGTGGGTCGAGTACGTGCGGGCGTGGATGACCCGGCGGAACTAAATCTATGGCTGACGTCAGATAACGTACGCAAAGGCGCCGCATTGAATGCCGTGCAACTGGCGCAGTTGTTGATAAAAGGCCTTGCGTAAAAGATACTTGGCGGCAATTTGTAGATTGATTCTAGCCAAGCGCTATGCTTGGTCCCTAGCGGAACAGAAGCGCGTCGGTAACCTATCGGCTCGCCATGCCTTATGGCAGCGGTTACCAACCTTCTCGCAGGCCGGGGAGTGTTCAAACAAAGGATGAGGCTATGGTTCAAGTTCGCAAACTGGTGTTAGCAATAGCGGCCGCCTCGGCGCTGTCCTCCGGTATGGCGCAGGCGCTGCAGCTTGGGGAGATGACCCTCAAGTCGAAGTTGAACCAGCCGTTGTCGGTGGAAATCGAATTGCTTGATGTCGGTGGCCTCACCGCTTCCGAGATTACCCCGGGCCTGGCCTCCGACCAGGCGTTTGTAGACGCAGGCGTTGATCGCCAGGCGTTCCTCAATGACCTGACGTTTACCCCGGTGATCAACCCTAGCGGCCGCAGCGTGGTGCGCGTCACGTCCAGCAAGCCGCTGCCGGATTCCTATGTGCGTTTCCTGCTGCAGGTGCAATGGCCCAATGGCCGCCTGATGCGCGACTACAGTGTGCTGCTCGACCCGGCCAAGTTCGAGCAGTCGGCACCGACGCCGACGCCGGCTGCCAGCGCACCCGCGCCGCGTCTGAGCGCGCCGACCGGCACTGCGCCGACTGTCAGCAAACCCGCTCAGCACACCACGACTTCTCACGACACCCTGTGGGAAATTGCCGCAAAGAACCGTAATGGTGCCTCGGTCCAGCAGACCATGCTGGCTATTCAGGCGCTCAACCCTGACGCCTTTGTCGACGGCAACATCAATCGCCTGAAAACTGGCCATGTCCTGCGCCTGCCGGACCGCCAGCAAGCCTCCGCCTTGGCGCAGCCCAAGGCGATTGCCGAAGTGACCGCGCAAAATGCGGCTTGGCGCCAGGGGCGTCGCACGGCCAATAATCAAGCGGCCGGCAAGCAGCAACTGGACGCGACCAAGCGCGCCCAGGCGGGCAATGCGCCGTCGAGCACCGACGCGAAGGATAACTTGAGCCTGGTCTCTGCCGAATCGGCCAAGAAAGGCGCGAAGGGCAAGGCGGGTGATGGTCGGGCACTGAACGACAAGCTTGCGATGACCCAGGAACAACTGGATACCACTCGCCGCGACAATGCCGAACTGAAAAGCCGCGCGGCGGACCTGCAAAGCCAGTTGGACAAGCTGCAAAAGCTGATTCAACTGAAAAACGATCAACTTGCCAGGTTGCAGGCAGCAAACGGCGCGCCGGCGACTGCGGCGATGCCCGCTCAATTGGCCGGCGAGCCAGCCGCTGCGCCCGCTGCTGTTCCAGCAACGCCCGAAGTTGCGCCTGCTGCGGCTGCACCGACACCGGCTGCACCCGAGCCGATCAAGCCGGATGCCGCGCCTGACACCACCGAAGGTAAATTCAACGATCTGCTGACTAATCCGATCGTCCTGGGTGTGATCGGCGGTGCGGCTGGCTTGCTGGTGTTGTTGCTCCTGTTGTTGTGGGCACGTCATCGCAATGCGCGCCTTGAAGAAGAAAAGCACCTGCGTATGGCGCGGGCTTTGGCCGAAGAACCGCAATTTTCCCCTAGCATTGATCACGACCTGCCACCGGACAGCTTTGAAGGCCTTGAAGTAACGCCGCCGAACGTCAAGTTGGCTGCTGCGCCTGCGCCCGCTGCGGTGGTTGAGCCGGTCGTGGTTGCGCCGACGGTTGCCTCGGTACTCTCACCGCTGGCGGTCGCCGTCGCTCCGGAAAATTCCAGTGATGCGTTGGCGCAAGCTCAATCTCATATCGACCGTGGACACCTTAACCAGGCGGCCGATGTGCTGGAGCAGGCGATCAAGCGCGAGCCCAAGCGAAGCGATCTGCGTTTGAAGTTGATGGAAGTTTACGGCCTGCAGAGCGACAAGGACGGCTTCGTTACCCAGGAGCGTCAACTGGTGGCCAATGGTGAGAACCATGCCCAGGTAGAGCAGCTCAAAAGCCGCTTCCCGGCCATGGCTGTGTTGGCGGCGGGCGTCAGTGCTGCGGTGGCTGCAGCGGCCCTGGACGCCCAATACGTCAAGAACCTGATGGAAGACAAACCCGCTGCTCCGGCCCCGGAGCCTGAGGCGTTCGACACGGATTTCGACCTGAGCCTGGACGATCTGGAAGCCGCTTCACCGGCCGTGGTCAACCCGAAAGACGAGCTGAGCTTCGAGTCTGTGTTGCAACAGCAGACTGAAGCCAAGGCCAGCCCGGACGATTTGTCGGACTTTGATCTGGACCTGCAACTGGAGGCTCCGGCGTCCACGCAGTCGGATGACGACTTCCTTTCCGGTCTTGAAGACCAGATGAAGGATGTCCCGGCCGTTGAGCCGCCGACCCTGACGCCTGCCGCGCTGGACGACTTTGACCTGCCGGAAGATTTCGACCTGTCCCTGGCGGATGAGCCGCAAGCGCCTGCCGCCGGCAAGCCCGAGGTATTCGCCTCGGAGCTCGATGACGTCAACGCTGAACTGGATCGCCTGTCCCAGAGCCTTGAGCATCCGCCGATCGAGCCTTCCTTCAACGCTGAAGAGGCGGCGTTGGGCGGTGATGAGCCGGAATTCGACTTCCTTTCCGGTACCGATGAGGTCGCCACCAAGCTGGACCTGGCCCAGGCCTACATCGACATGGGCGATGCCGACGGCGCGCGGGACATCCTTTCCGAGGTGTTGACCGAGGGTAATGAAAGCCAGCGCGGTGAAGCCAAGGAAATGCTTGGCAAAATCTGAAGGAAGATGCAAATCCAGTGTGGGAGCGGGCTTGCTCGCGAAAGTGGAGTGTCAGTCGATGCATTAGTTGGCTGGCCCACCGCTTTCGCGAGCAAGCCCGCTCCCACATCAGGACTGCGTACGCTCATGCAACAAAAGCGCCCCTCATACGCCTGCCGCCTTTATAATGGGCGCCTTTGCGCAACTCATCGGGCTCTCAGTTCTTGGCAAATATAGATAACGCGGCCGCCGAAATGGCGGCCGCAGGCTTTTACCGCATCGCCCTGGGCGTGGAATACAAAGGTTCGCGCTATCGCGGCTGGCAGCGCCAGGCCTCCGGCGTGTTGACGGTGCAGGAAACCCTGGAAAACGCTTTATCGAAAGTCGCTGACTCGCCGGTGTCGCTGATGTGCGCCGGGCGTACCGACGCGGGTGTGCACGCCTGTGGCCAGGTGGTGCACTTCGATACCCAGGCCGAGCGCACGATGAAGGCGTGGGTGATGGGCGCCAATATCAATTTGCCCCACGACGTCAGCGTCACCTGGGCCAAGGTCATGCCTGCGGATTTTCATGCGCGATTCAAGGCGATTGCCCGGCGCTACCGCTATGTGATCTATAACGATCAGATCCGCCCGGCGCACCTTAATCAGGAAATTACCTGGAACCACCGTCCCCTGGATGCCGAGCGCATGGCCGAGGCTGCACAGCATTTGGTGGGTGTGCATGACTTCAGCGCCTTCCGTGCCGGCCAGTGCCAGGCCAAATCGCCGATCAAGGAAGTCCATCACCTGCGGGTGACCCGCCACGGCAAAATGATCGTGCTGGACATTCGTGCCGGCGCCTTCCTTCACCATATGGTGCGCAACATTGCGGGTGTGCTGATGACCATCGGCACCGGCGAGCGTCCGGTGGAGTGGGCCAGGGAAGTGCTGGAAAGCCGCATCCGCCGCACTGGCGGAGTGACGGCGCATCCGTTCGGCCTGTACCTGGTGGATGTGGAATACCGCGATGAGTTCGAGTTGCCGGATCGCTTCATCGGGCCACACTTCCTCACAGGTTTCAGCGAACTTGGCGGCTGACGCCCGGAAAAGCTTTTGTTACCATCCGGGACTTTCTCGGTCCAACCCTGAGGTTTCTACGACATGTCAGCCGTTCGCAGCAAGATTTGCGGGATTACCCGCATAGAAGACGCGCTGGCGGCAGTCGAGGCGGGCGCGGATGCCATTGGTTTCGTGTTTTATGCCAAAAGCCCGCGGGCGGTGAATGTGTTGCAGGCTCGGGCAATCATTGCCGCGTTGCCGCCGTTCGTGACCACCGTGGGGCTGTTCGTCAACGCCAGTCGCTGCGAACTCAACGAAACCCTGGATGCCGTGCAGCTGGACATGCTGCAATTCCATGGCGATGAAAGCCCCGACGAGTGTGAAAGCTACCAGCGCCCCTATATCAAGGCGCTGCGGGTCAAGGCGGGGGATGACATTGCCGCCGCCTGTGCGGCCTATACTGGTGCTCGCGGGATTCTGTTGGACACCTATGTCGAAGGTGTGCCCGGCGGAACGGGTGAGGCCTTCGACTGGACGCTGATTCCCGAAGGCTTGAAGATGCCGATCATCCTCGCGGGTGGCCTCAACCCGGCCAATGTCGGGGCGGCCATCGAGCAGGTCAGGCCGTACGCGGTGGACGTGAGTGGTGGGGTGGAGCAGGGCAAGGGCATCAAGGATCACCAGAAGATTCGCGCATTCATGCAGGCCGTGCGCAACAGCAGTGGCGCGATGTGACGGCTGGCAGTCTGCCGCCGTCCATAACTACCACTGTGTAGAACAGCACCGGCGCCGCCTGCGGGAGGCCCGGAAATGAAGTGGCAACCCTGCGCTGGCAGGTTGTCTGGAAGGCTGAGGAGGCATGCGGGAAATGGCCGGTCGAACGTCTGACCCCGTCCAGCATGTGTCATCGCCACATATGAATTTAGCTCAAGGGCATACGCGGGGCTGTGTTCAAGCCACCGGTACTGGAGAAAGAAAGCATGAGCAACTGGTTAGTAGACAAACTGATCCCTTCGATCATGCGTTCCGAGGTGAAGAAAAGCTCGGTTCCTGAAGGTCTGTGGCACAAGTGCCCATCCTGCGACGCGGTGCTGTACCGCCCCGAGCTGGAAAAGACCCTGGACGTTTGCCCCAAGTGCAACCACCACATGCGTATCGGCGCCCGCGCCCGCATCGACATTTTCCTCGACGCCGATGGCCGTAACGAGCTGGGCGCCGACCTGGAGCCGGTTGACCGGCTCAAGTTCCGCGACGGCAAGAAGTACAAGGACCGCCTGACCGCTGCGCAGAAGCAGACCGGTGAGAAGGACGCGCTGATTTCGGTCAGCGGCAAGCTGCTGGGCATGCCGGTTGTCGTGTCCGCGTTTGAGTTCTCCTTTATGGGCGGTTCCATGGGCGCCATCGTGGGTGAGCGTTTCGTACGTGCCGCCAACTACGCCCTGGAAAACCGTTGCCCGATGATCTGCTTCGCCGCCTCAGGTGGCGCGCGTATGCAGGAAGCGCTGATCTCCCTGATGCAAATGGCCAAGACCTCCGCGGTACTGGCGCGTCTGCGCGAAGAAGGCATTCCGTTCATCTCCGTGCTGACCGACCCGGTCTACGGCGGCGTTTCCGCCAGCCTGGCGATGCTGGGTGATGTGATCGTCGGTGAGCCGAAGGCCCTGATCGGCTTTGCCGGCCCGCGCGTGATTGAACAAACCGTTCGCGAAAAGCTGCCGGAAGGTTTCCAGCGCAGCGAGTTCCTGCTTGAGCACGGCGCCATCGACATGATCATCGCCCGTGGCGAGCTGCGTCCACGCCTGGGTAACCTGCTGGCGCAAATGATGGGCCTGCCGACACCGGTGTACATCGCGCCTAAAGTCGAGCCAATCGTCGTGCCGCCGGTGCCTGCAAACCTATGACCCAACGTACCCTGGGCGAATGGCTCGCCTACCTTGAGCAGTTGCATCCGTCCGCCATCGACATGGGCCTGGAGCGCTCGCAACAGGTAGCGGCCCGCCTTGGGTTGGGCCGGCCGGCACCGCGCGTGGTCACGGTGACCGGCACCAACGGCAAAGGCTCTACCTGTGCCTTTGTCGCGGCGCTGCTGCAAGCCCAAGGGCTGAAAGTGGGCGTGTACAACTCCCCGCACCTGCTGCGTTACAACGAGCGGGTGCAGCTCAATGGCGTCGAAGCCACTGACGAGCAGCTCTGCGAAGCCTTCGCCGCGCTGGACGTCGGGCGTGGTGAGATATCCCTGACTTACTTCGAGATGGGCACCTTGGCGGCGTTCTGGTTGTTCGAGCGTGCGCAGTTGGATGTGGTTGTCCTGGAAGTTGGCCTGGGTGGGCGTCTGGACACGGTCAACGTGGTGGATGCCGACCTCGCGCTGGTCACCAGCATTGGCGTTGACCATGCCGACTACCTGGGTAATACCCGTGAGTCGGTAGCCTATGAAAAGGCTGGTATCTTCCGTCAGGGCAAGCCTGCGCTGTGTGGCGACCTGAACCCGCCGCATACCTTGCTCGATAAGGTGCGTGAACTGGATTGCCCGTTTTTCCTGCGGGGGCGCGAATTCAATCTCGAGATTGGCAACCAGCATTGGCAATGGCGCGGGCGTGATGTGCGTGGGCAAGTTGTAGAGTTGCGTGATTTGCCGCTGCTGAACCTGCCGATGGAAAACGCTGCGCTCGCGCTGCAAGCTTACTTGCTGATGGATTTGCCGTGGAATGCCGAGCAGATTGCTGCGACATTGCAGGCGACTCGTGTTGTTGGGCGTCTGGATCGTCGCACGTTCGAGTGGGCTGGCAAGCGTTTGAATCTGCTGCTGGATGTGGGGCACAACCCGCACGCTGCCGAATACCTGGCACAGCGCCTGTCGCGCACGCCACCGGCTGGTCGCCGTTTGGCGGTGTTCGGGCTGTTGGCCGATAAAGACCTGGATGGCGTGGTCGCGCCGTTGCTGAGCAATGTCCAGGCGTGGGCGGTAGCGCCGCTGGATACGCCGCGCACTCGTCCGGCCGCCGAGCTGGAAGTCGCCTTGCAGAACCTTGGCGCATCGGTGGCGTCGTATGCAAGCGTCACCGCAGCACTTGAAGCGCAATGCGCGGTGGCCACGGCCGAGGACGAAATTCTGTTGTTCGGATCATTTTATTGTGTTGCCGAGGCGTTCGAGTGGTTGGCCCGGCGCTCCACGGAGGAAGCTGCACATGGCATTACTGGATAGCGCATACAAGCAGCGAATGGTTGGGGCCCTGGTGTTGGTGGCGTTGGCGGTGATTTTTCTGCCGATGCTGTTTTCCCGTCAGGACGAACAGCGCCAGGTAGTCGTCGAGGCGCCGGCCGCGCCCCAGGCGCCTGCGGTCCCTCAGGTTCAGGTTGAGCCGGTGGTGGTGCCCGAGCCGCAGGCGCTGCCGCAAGAGCCGGTGCCGACCGACGAGGAAATCGCTGCGCAGCAGGCGCCGACCCAGCCGATACAGCCGAGTGTTCCTGTGGTCAAGCCTGCTCCGGCCCCGGTCGTTGCCGCCAAGCCTGTTGCGCCCGCGCCTGCGCCCAAGCCAGTAGCGCCGCAACCGGCTGCGCCGGGTAAGCCTGATGTGGGGCAGAGCCGTATCGATCCGAATGGCTTGCCGATCAGTTGGTCGATCCAGCTCGCCAGCCTGGCCAACCGCGAGAGCGCCGAAGCCTTGCAGAAAAAGCTGCGTACCCAGGGCTACAACGCCTATATCCGTAGCGCCGACGGCAAGAACCGGGTGTTTATCGGGCCGCTGATCGAGCGTGCCGAGGCGGATCGCCTGCGGGACTTGTTGGGCCGGCAGCAGAATCTCAATGGTTTTGTGGTGCGTTTCCAGCCTGAGCGCGGCTGATTTTAAGCGGGAATGCGGTTCAAATGTGGGAGCGGGCTTGCTCGCGAATACGGAGTGTCAGTCACTGAATGTGTATCTGACACACCGTATTCGCGAGCAAGCCCGCTCCCACATTGGTTTTTTAGTGGTCTTAAGATAGCGTTCGCTCTTCACAACCCATTGATTTGCAAAGCACCCGTAATCACAGCTTACCGATAGCCCGGCGCTCTGCTAAAATGCGCCGCCTTATCCGTACGTAGGCTGCACTGTGCCATTTACCTGGGTTGATTGGGCGATCGTTGCAATCGTCGCCATCTCCGCTTTGATCAGTCTAAGCCGCGGCTTCGTAAAAGAAGCACTGTCGTTGCTGACTTGGATCATCGCAGGAGTCGTAGCCTGGATGTTCGGTGGTTCACTGTCGGTTTACCTGGCCGGGTATATCGAAACACCTTCGGCTCGCGTTATCGCGGGCTGCGCCATCATGTTCATCGCCACGCTGCTGGTGGGGGCAATGGTCAATTATCTTATTGGCGAGTTGATACGTGTCACCGGCCTCTCCGGGACCGATCGATTTCTCGGCATGGCCTTCGGCGCCGCGCGTGGCGGCTTGCTGGTGGTTGTGGCGGTCGGGCTATTGAGCCTGGGGCCGGTACAGCAGGATTCGTGGTGGCAGGAGTCGGTACTCGTGCCAAAATTTCTATTGGTTGCAGACTGGTCCAAGAACCTCATTCTGGGGTGGAGCAGTCAGTGGCTGGCCAGCGGAATCAGCGTACCCGCTGATCTTCCGTTCAAGGAACACCTTTTACCGGCCAAAACGCCTCAGTAAGCTGTGTTCAGTCAAGATTCATTAAGTAGGGGTTGCGTCGCATGTGTGGCATCGTCGGTATCGTCGGTAAGTCGAACGTCAATCAGGCGCTGTATGACGCGCTAACCGTCCTCCAGCACCGCGGCCAGGACGCTGCCGGTATTGTGACCAGCCACGACGGCCGGTTATTCCTGCGCAAGGACAATGGCCTGGTGCGTGACGTGTTCCATCAGCGTCACATGCAACGCCTCGTCGGGCACATGGGCATTGGCCATGTGCGTTACCCGACTGCCGGTAGCTCGACTTCGGCCGAAGCTCAACCGTTTTACGTCAACTCGCCTTATGGCATCACCCTGGCGCACAACGGTAACCTGACCAACGTTGAACAGCTGGCCAAGGAGATTTACGAATCTGACCTGCGCCACGTCAACACCAACTCCGACTCGGAAGTGCTGCTTAACGTGTTCGCTCACGAGCTGGCCCAGCGTGGCAAGTTGCAGCCGACTGAAGAAGATGTGTTCGCTGCGGTCACTGACGTGCACAACCGTTGCGTCGGTGGCTACGCGGTGGTGGCCATGATCACCGGTTATGGCATCGTCGGTTTCCGCGACCCCCACGGCATCCGCCCGATCGTGTTCGGCCAGCGTCACACCGACGAGGGCGTCGAGTACATGATCGCTTCCGAAAGTGTATCCCTGGACGTGCTGGGCTTCACCCTGATCCGTGACCTGGCCCCGGGCGAAGCGGTGTACATCACCGAAGATGGCAAGCTGCATACCCGTCAGTGTGCTGTGGCGCCGAAACTCACCCCGTGCATCTTCGAGCACGTCTACCTGGCGCGTCCGGATTCGATCATTGATGGCGTTTCGGTCTACAAGGCGCGTCTGCGCATGGGCGAGAAGCTGGCCGAGAAGATCCTGCGCGAGCGTCCAGAGCACGATATCGACGTGGTGATCCCGATTCCGGACACCAGCCGTACCGCTGCGCTGGAGCTGGCCAACCATCTGGGCGTCAAGTTCCGCGAAGGTTTCGTCAAGAACCGCTACATCGGCCGTACCTTCATCATGCCGGGCCAGGCAGCGCGCAAGAAGTCGGTCCGCCAGAAGCTCAACGCCATCGAGCTGGAATTTCGTGGCAAGAACGTGATGCTGGTGGACGACTCCATCGTGCGTGGCACCACGTGCAAGCAGATTATCCAGATGGCCCGCGAAGCCGGTGCGAAGAACGTGTATTTCTGTTCCGCCGCGCCTGCCGTGCGTTACCCGAACGTGTACGGTATCGACATGCCGAGCGCCCACGAACTGATCGCCCACAACCGTTCGACCCAGGACGTGGCCGACCTGATCGGCGCCGACTGGCTGATCTATCAGGACCTGCCGGACCTGATCGAAGCGGTCGGCGGTGGCAAGATCAAGATCGAGCAGTTCGACTGCGCCGTGTTCGACGGCAAGTATGTGACCGGTGATGTCGATGAGGCTTACCTGAACAAAATCGAGCAGGCGCGTAACGACTCGTCGAAGATCAAGACCCAGGCGGTCAGCGCGATCATCGATCTGTACAACAACTGAGTAAACACCGGCCCTGAGGGGCCGGTTTTGTATCTTAAATAAAGAATTGAGTGAGGAGTCGCAGCATGAGTCAGGAATGGGATGCCGGTCGGTTGGACAGCGACCTCGATGGCGTAGCTTTCGATACCCTGGCTGTGCGCGCCGGCCAGCACCGCACCCCGGAAGGTGAGCACGGTGACCCGATGTTCTTCACCTCAAGCTATGTGTTCCGCACTGCTGCCGACGCCGCTGCGCGTTTCGCCGGTGAAGTGCCGGGCAACGTTTATTCGCGCTACACCAACCCGACCGTGCGAGCGTTCGAAGAGCGTATCGCGGCGCTGGAAGGTGCTGAGCAGGCAGTGGCCACGGCAACCGGCATGGCGTCCATTCTGGCCGTGGTGATGAGCCTGTGCAGCGCGGGTGACCACGTGCTGGTGTCGCGCAGCGTATTCGGTTCGACCATCAGCCTGTTCGAGAAGTACTTCAAGCGCTTCGGTGTTGAAGTGGACTACGTGCCTTTGGCCGAACTTTCCGGCTGGGAGGCGGCAATCAAGGCCAACACCAAGCTGTTGTTCGTCGAGTCGCCTTCCAACCCACTGGCCGAGTTGGTGGATATCGCCGCCTTGTCCGAAATAGCTCATGCCAAAGGCGCGATGCTGGTGGTCGATAACTGCTTCTGCACGCCTGCCTTGCAGCAGCCGTTGAAGCTGGGCGCAGACATCGTTGTGCACTCGGCCACCAAGTTCATCGATGGCCAGGGCCGTTGCATGGGCGGCGTGGTTGCTGGCCGCAGCGAACAGATGAAGGAAGTGGTGGGCTTCTTGCGTACCGCTGGCCCGAGCCTGAGCCCGTTCAACGCCTGGATCTTCCTCAAGAGTCTGGAGACCCTGAGCCTGCGCATGAAAGCCCATTGCGCCAATGCGCAGGCTTTGGCCGAGTGGCTGGAGCAGCAGGACGGTATCGAGAAGGTCCATTACGCCGGCCTCAAGAGCCACCCGCAGCACGCGTTGGCTCAGCGTCAGCAGCGTGGTTTCGGCGGTGTGGTGAGCTTTGAAGTGAAAGGTGGCAGAGAAGGCGCCTGGCGCTTTATCGATGCGACGCGCTTGATCTCCATCACCGCCAACCTGGGTGACAGCAAAACCACTATTACTCACCCAGGCACCACTTCCCACGGTCGTCTGACCCCGCAAGAGCGTGAAGCGGCGGGCATCCGTGACAGCCTGATTCGCATCGCCGTGGGGCTGGAAGATGTGGCTGACTTGCAGGCTGACCTGGCCCGCGGGCTGGCTGCCTTGTGATCGAGTGGTCCATGGACGCTGCAGCGACCGGTAACGGCCGCGTTGCACTGGTGACGGGCGCGGCGCGCGGCATTGGCCTCGGTATCGCCGCGTGGCTGATCAGTGAAGGCTGGCAAGTGGTGTTGACCGACCTGGACCGCGAGCGCGGTTCCAAGGTGTCCAAGGTGCTGGGTGACAATGCCTGGTTTATTACCATGGACGTGGCCGATGAGAAACAAGTCGCCCAGGGCGTCGCCGAGGTGCTGGGCCAGTTCGGGCGCCTGGATGCGTTGGTGTGCAACGCGGCAGTGGCCGACCCGCGCAATATCACCCTGGAGAGCCTTGACCTGGCTTACTGGAACCGGGTGCTGGCGGTGAACCTCAGTGGGCCGATGCTGTTGGCCAAGCACTGTGCGCCGTATCTGCGTGCCCACGGCGGTGCCATCGTCAACCTGGCGTCGACCCGGGCCCGCCAGTCGGAGCCCGACACCGAAGCCTACGCGGCGAGCAAGGGCGGCCTGCTGGCCCTGACTCACGCCTTGGCCATGAGTCTGGGGCCAGAGGTGCGGGTCAACGCCGTGAGCCCTGGTTGGATCGATGCGCGTGATCCTGCTGCTCGGCGTGCCGAGCCATTGACCGATGCCGATCACGCCCAGCATCCGGCGGGCAGGGTGGGTACGGTTGAAGACGTGGCAGCGATGGTGGCGTGGTTGCTGTCGCGTCAGGCGGGGTTTGTCACCGGGCAGGAGTTTGTGGTTGACGGTGGCATGAGCAAGAAGATGATTTACAGCGAGTAGGACCGGTAGCCGTCTTGAAGCAATTTTGTCTTTTTCAGAAAAACTTCAAGCGGGCTATTGACTTAGGTCCGCTATCTGCGTAAATTTCGCGGCCTCAACGAAGCAAAGGGTGATTAGCTCAGCTGGGAGAGCATCTGCCTTACAAGCAGAGGGTCGGCGGTTCGATCCCGTCATCACCCACCACTTCTTGAGAGTTTTGCTTCAGGGCAAGACGCAACGTTAAAGGTTGCACCGACGCGCAGCGGTAGTTCAGTCGGTTAGAATACCGGCCTGTCACGCCGGGGGTCGCGGGTTCGAGTCCCGTCCGCTGCGCCATATTTCCAGGTTCGACTTGTCGGGCTTGAGATCGAACAGCCAAGGCTGAACGATCAGATGTTTAAAGACGGTTGAGCGTTCACGCGCAGCCGGTCAAGCGATACGCAGCGGTAGTTCAGTCGGTTAGAATACCGGCCTGTCACGCCGGGGGTCGCGGGTTCGAGTCCCGTCCGCTGCGCCATATCTGCCTCAAGGCCCACTGAACGCCTTGAAGCACAAAGCAAGCGTTAAGCTTCTTTGATCCGATAGCAAAGACCCTGGTCGAAAGACCGGGGTTTTTTGTGTCTGCAATTTGGCTCCGGCTGTTCCTCGGTCAGAAATGTGGGAGCGGGCTTGCTCGCGAATACGGTTTGTCAGCTACATATTCAGTGGCTGACACACCGCCTTCGCGAGCAAGCCCGCTCCCACAATCAGGTAGGCTCAGAACCCCAACTTATCCCGCAGCCCGTAGTACCAAGCGCCCAGCGCCGCAAACGGCGTGCGCAACAGTTGCCCACCCGGGAACGGGTAGTGCGGCAGATCAGCAAACGCATCAAAACGCTCAGCCTGGCCTCTCAACGCTTCTGCCAGCACTTTGCCAGCCAGGTGCGTGTACGTCACGCCGTGGCCACTGCAGCCTTGGGAGTAATAGATGTTGTCGCCCAGGCGACCAACCTGCGGCAGGCGCGACAGGGTCAGCAGGAAATTACCGGTCCAGGCGTAGTCGATTTTCACATCCTTGAGCTGCGGGAAGGCTTTGAGCATCTTCGGGCGGATGATTGCTTCGATGTTTGCCGGGTCACGCGCGCCATACACCACGCCGCCGCCGAAGATCAGGCGCTTGTCGCTGGTAAGTCGGTAGTAGTCGAGCAGGTAGTTGCAGTCCTCGACGCAGTAATCCTGCGGCAGCAACGTCCTGGCCAGCTCATCGCCCAGCGGTGCGGTGGTGATGACCTGTGTGCCGCATGGCATCGATTTGGCCGCCAGCTCCGGCACCAGGTTCCCGAGGTAGGCGTTGCCCGCGACGATGATGAACTTGGCCCTGACCTTGCCCTCGGCAGTGTGCACCACTGGGTTGGCGCCGCGCTCGATGCGCACTGCCGCCGATTGCTCGTAGATCGTGCCGCCCAGGGATTCCACAGCCGCCGCTTCGCCCAGCGCCAGGTTGAGCGGATGAATGTGTCCGCCACTCATGTCCAGCAGGCCGCCGACATAGTTGTCACAGGCCACCACTTCGCGGATACGGCGCTCGTCCAGCAACTCCAGTTGCGTATGGCCGTAGCGCTCCCACAAGCGTTTCTGCGACTCCAGGTGGCCCATGTGCTTGCTATTGAGCGCGGCGAACACGCCACCGTCCTTCAAATCGCACTGGATCTGATATTTGGCCACGCGCTCGCGAATAATCTTGCCGCCTTCAAACGCCATCTGCCCAAGCAACTGTGCCTGCTTGGGGCCGACGCTACGCTCGATTACATCAATATCGCGGCTGTAGCTGTTGACGATCTGCCCGCCATTACGGCCCGAGGCGCCAAACCCCACTTTGGCGGCTTCCAGCACGGTGACGCGAAAACCGCTCTCCAGCAGAAACAGCGCGCTTGAAAGGCCGGTGTAGCCGGCGCCAATCACGCATACATCGGTTTCGACTTCACCTTGCAGTACCGGGCGCGGCGGAACCGCATTCGCGGATGCGGCGTAATATGACTGGGGGTAGGGGGTGTTCGCCATCCTGGAACCTCTGTTTTATATTTTTTACGAGTGCGCCGATCCTACCTGAGTTGAAAATTGCCTGCCAGCCACCCGAAAACCTCGGGTCTGCCCTGCGCGAATAAATAATTCGCATATTCATAGGGTTAGCTGCAAAAAAGATGTTGACACCCCTTCGGAATTCCGTAGAATGCCGCCTCACAGCAGGCACGTAGCTCAGTTGGTTAGAGCACCACCTTGACATGGTGGGGGTCGTTGGTTCGAGTCCAATCGCGCCTACCAAACAAAATCCGCTCTGCTGGGCGGTCTAGAAGGGCTCACCGAAAGGTGGGCCCTTTTTTGTTGTCTGCGATTTGAGTCGGCGTCCAATTTAAGCTTCGTCGTGCAGTGCTGAATAGCTTTGGATTCAATCCGCTATGGGGTAATCAGCGCAGGTGTTTTGAGGGATCGACAAAAATAGCCTATATCCGTACGAGCGCTCTTCACGCTACTGTTATAACGAATGTTTTGGTGAAGTCAGCTTTAAGGAAAAGGCTGCGAGATAAAATAAAATTCGAATGTCGCGTGATAACGGCTCGAAGGGAACAATGAGAAAAAACCGTAGTGTTGGATTGGATTTCACGCGAATCATCGCTTGCTTAATGGTTGTTGTTTCTCCTATGTCCGCAACGGGCGTTGTCGAATTCAGTCATGACTAGGTTGAGTGGTGATTGCAGTGGGTTAAGTGCCTCATCGTTTGTCGGGTTAAGTGGGTTTGTGTTTCTTGGCGCTTATGTGTTTGATCGGATCAAAACGCAGGTGAAGCAATCGCTTCTGGCTGATACCGCAGGTCTTATCACGAGCGCCGTGTGCACCGCGTTGGTGACCTATTGGTTATCTCTGCGAGACGGCACGCCCAGTTAACTGTTTTTTCTTACCTTTCGCCTTTTGTCGTGGCGGGGGCTGTTTTCGGGTTTCGGCTATTGATGGGTCTAGGGACGCGACTGTCCAGATACGCTAGAACATTAAATGTGCTGGCAGGCTCTACCCTGGGTGGGTACTGCTTACATATCTTTGTGATGAACAGGCTGAGTATCGTCTATGGCCCCTTCATTGAAGGCCATTCGATGCTCTGGGTTATTCCTGCGCTGGTTTTCGCTGTCTTCATCATGACGCTGGCACCTATATCTATTGCGCGCCAGTTCAAACCCTTCA
The DNA here is from genome assembly GCF_053345295.1 of Pseudomonas sp. M5A4_2d. NCBI lineage: Bacteria > Pseudomonadati > Pseudomonadota > Gammaproteobacteria > Pseudomonadales > Pseudomonadaceae > Pseudomonas > Pseudomonas sp. M5A4_2d. Next base: position 712,749 of record NZ_JBKEZW010000001.1, read on the forward strand.
GGCATATTATTTAAGGGTCGGGTGCGAAGATGTCCGCCGCATGGGCTCCAGCGGTAGATGTGGAAGGCGGCTGTTACTGACTGATCAGCAGAACAGGGTAGCGACCGATAACAGGCAGATGATTTGAACAACCAACTGGCACCGTATTTCACCATTCGTTGTCGCCATACCTATTTGTCCGGCGTACATAGTGGCTCCTCTTCGCTGGCAAAGTACCGTGAGCGGTGCGCACAACGCGTGACCGCGTTATTGAGTATAGGTCTGGAACAGGATTTCGCTGTCGAACCGATCTGCGTGGATCAATACCGCGCTTTCAAATGGGCGCCGCAGCGCTGGAAGCGTTGCCGGTGGGGCCGCAGCATTAAGAGGCCTGTAGTCAATCTGCACCGATTGTGAGGTGCTGCGCAAGCCGCAGTGACCCTGCATACTGACGGATGATTGAATTCAGCCCAGGGAGCAAACGATGGAATTGGCAATGGAAGTGTCGTTCGACGTGACGGCGCAGGAGCGTGAGGCCATCCTCAAACCGCTGAGGGCTTATAACCTCAGCCATACCGGTGCAATGGCATTTGAAACCGTCGGCATTTTGCTACGTGATCCCACTTCTCAAGAGGTGGTGGGCGGTCTATATGGGAAGATTTCCTACGGATGGTTGTTCGTTAAACTCTTGAGCATTCCGGACCAGATGCGTACTCAAGGAACCGGCACGCGTTTGATGGGCGCCGCTGAAGATCTGGCGCGTGAACGCGGATGTGCCGGGATCTGGCTGGACACCTTCAGCTTCCAGGCGCCGGACTTTTATCGCAAGCTGGGCTTCAGTGAGTTTGGTCATATCGCTGATTATCCGCCGGGCCATCAACGGTACTTTTTTCAAAAACGCCTGGGCTAAATCCCTGCACGGCGCCGGATCATCTGGCGCCAATTACCCACAAAATTTATTGGTTTGCAGCAACAATTTTTCTTGTTGGACACCCCCGCCCCCAAGCAGCACAGTTGCCGCCACTGACGCTCGACCTTCCAGGTCAACAATAAAAACCGCGCCGGGCTGCACGCTATTTTCATGCTGTGAACCCTTTGTTCACATCCTGCTGTAATGGCGCCGCAGCGCGCATTCAAGGACCTCATCGTCATGCAAACTGTTGTGAACCTATGGCCGTTGATCGGCGTACTTGTCATCGTGGTTGGCTTCGTCTTGCGCTTCAATCCACTGTTGGTAGTCACCGCCGCCTCCATCGCCACAGGGCTTGCCGCCCACTTTCCGTTGGACAGAATCCTCGCCAGCATGGGCGAAGGTTTTCTTCAAACGCGCGCCCTGCAACTGATCTTGTTATTGCCCCTGGCAGTCATTGGCCTGTTGGAGCGCCATGGTTTGCGCCTGCACGCGCAGAACTGGATCGCTCGCTTTGAACGCGCCACCGTCGGGCGTTTGTTGATCATCTATCTGTTTGTGCGCGAGTCCACGGCGGCGATGGGGCTCACCAGCCTGGGTGGGCATCCCCAAATGGTGCGGCCGCTGCTGGCGCCGATGGCCGAGGGCGCCGCCGAAAAGCGCTATGGCAAGCTGCCGGACACGCTGCGTCACAAGGTACTGGCCATGTGTGCGGCAACCGATAACGTCGGGCTGTTTTTCGGTGAAGACATCTTTGTCGCCTTCGGTGCGATTGCGCTGATGCATACCTTCCTGCTGGGTTCGGGCATAGATGTGGAGCCGTTGCACATTGCGGTATGGGGCATCCCGACGGCGATTTGTGCCTTTATCATCCACGCGATTCGCCTGCATCGGTTTGACCGAAGACTCACCCGCGAGATGACGCCCGCCGTCACGCCTGTGGAGGCCGCGCAATGATCATCTCGATTGAATACCTGTACTGGCTTGCCGGCATTTTGTTGCTGATTACCGCAGGCATGATCCTGATGGATCGAACTCATCCCAAGCGCTGGTCCAGCGCCGCATTTTGGCTGCTGTTCGCTATACCGTTCCTGGTCGGGGAGCGCTTGCCGCCGATACTCATTGGCGTTGGCGTGGTAGTGATGGCGTTGATCGCAGGTTTTGGCGGCGTCGGTCGAGGCGCACATGCCCAGTTGCATGACAAGTCTGCCCGTGCCAGTGCTGGTCGACTGGGCCACAAGCTGTTTATCCCGGCGTTGGCCATTCCCTTGACTACCGTGATTGGTTCGGTGTTGCTCAAGCACACCGAAATCGGTGGCGTGCCACTGCTGGACCCGAAAAACACCACCTTTGTATCCCTCGGTGTCGGTTGCCTGATCGCCCTCGGCCTGGCCTGCTGGTTGACCCGCGATACGCCTGTGCAAGCCTTGCGCGAATCCCGGCGCCTGACCGAAGCCTTGGGCTGGGCCATGGTGCTGCCGCAGATGCTGGCGATGCTCGGGCTTTTATTCAATGAGGCCGGGGTCGGCACGGCGGTTGCGCATGTGACTACCACCTACATCAACCTGGATTTCAAACTGGTTGCGGTGATGGTGTATGTACTGGGCATGGCCCTGTTCACCGTGATCATGGGCAATGGCTTTGCGGCTTTTCCGGTCATGACCGGCGGTGTTGGCGTGCCGGTACTGGTGGGTATCTATGGTGGTAACCCGGCGGTGATGGCGGCGATCGGTATGTTCTCCGGCTATTGCGGTACGCTGATGACGCCTATGGCGGCCAACTTCAATATCGTGCCGGCGGCGTTGCTGGAGTTGCCGGACAAGAACGCAGTGATCAAGGCGCAACTGCCGACTGCGTTAATGATGCTGGTCGTCAATATTGTCCTGCTCTACCTGTTGATGTGAGGTCAACGTGCAAACTTTACTGCTGACGGGCTTCGAGCCCTTTGATCAAGACCCGGTCAACCCGTCCTCGGAGGCGGTGCGCCAGTTGGATGGCGTGCAACTGGCCGAGGGTGTGCAGATTGTTGCGCGCCTGCTGCCTTGTGCGTTTGCCACGGTGGGGCAGTGCCTGGCTGGGCTAATCGCCGAATTGCGCCCGGCGATGGTGATTGCCACGGGTCTCGGGCCTGGGCGTAGTGATATCTCCGTGGAGCGAGTCGCGATCAACGTTAACGACGCGCGCATCCCCGACAACCTGGGTGAGCAACCTATCGATACGGCGGTCGTGGTCGACGGGCCGGCCGCCTACTTCAGCACGCTGCCGATCAAGGCTATGGTCAAGGCGATGCGCGAGGCTGGGATTGCGGCGTCGGTTTCGCAGACGGCGGGCACATTTGTGTGTAATCAGGTGTTTTACCTGCTGCAGCACGCGCTGGTCGGTACGGACGTTCGCAGCGGGTTTATCCATGTACCGAACCTGCCGGAGCAAGTCGCAGACAGTGGGCAGGCTTCGATGCCGTTAGTGACGACAGTCGAGGGGCTGCGCGTAGCCGTACGTGCGGCATGGAACACTCAGGTTGATTGGGTGCAAACCGGTGGGCAGATCAGCTGATCTGCCTTAGCCGTTCAACAGTCGGGTCAGGCCGACGGTAATGGCGCACGCGAGCCCGGTCATTGCGAACGCGGTAGCGACGTACCATTTGATGAGATTCAGCTCTGTGGTCGCCAGGTCCGCCTTGGTGGCGAAGTGCTTTTCCATAGAGTCTGCCCTGCTCGAAACGGCGAATAGCTTCTCTTTCATTTCAGCCAGCCCTTTTTCCAGTAAACCCAAGCGTTTTTCCATGCCCGAACCTCCGTCATTGCCTCCACCGGCTCTACCTTGAGCCGGGATGTTCAGTGTGTTCGCCCAACCTAGCCGATATTGTTTTTTCTCCAAAGCGTGCCACCTTTTTAGTTGAAGTGAGAGAGCGCTTGGGAACGAAGATTAGTACCAGTTCGGGCCGACCGTGAGCGACAAACCTTTGCAAAATACCACCAAGGTTCTCGCCTGGGAGGTCAGGCTTCCCGCCGTGGAAAGAACAACTCAAAACACGTCACCCCTGCCTCACTGGTAACGCTGTAGCGACCGTTATGCAGCAGCATGATCGTTGCGACAATCGATAGCCCCAACCCGTTGGACTGGGCCGAGCGTTCCCGCGACTCATCCACTCGGTAAAACCGTTCGAACAGGCGCGGCAAATGCTCGGCGGGTATGGTTTCACCCCGGTTGCTCACCCGCAGGTTGATGCCATCGGCATCTGGAACCGCCTGAATCTCCAGTTCTGAACGGGGGGCGCCGTACTTGATAGCGTTTGCACACAGATTGGCCAGTGCACGACGCAATAACATCGGCTCAGCCCAGATCACGCCGTCACCCTCGGCGAGAATGCTGATATCCACGTCGCTCGCCAACCCTTCGAAGTAGTCAGCCATACGCTCAACCTCATCCGCCGCACTCAGCTCCTGGCGCTGGCGCAGGGCGCTGGCCGGGTCGGTGCGGGCGAGGAACAGCATGTTGTCGAGCATCCGCGCCAGGCGTTCGAGCTCTTCGACATTGGAGGCCAGCAGTTGCTGGTAGCTTTCGATGCTGCGGCTCTGTTGCAGGGCGACTTGCGTTTCGCCCAGCAGATTGTTGATCGGCGTACGCAGTTCGTGGGCCATGTCGGTGGACACCTGGCCCAACTGCACGAAGCCTTTGGCCAGTCGCTCGAGCATGGTGTTGAAGGCGTCGATCATCGGCAGCAGTTCTTTCGGCGCACCGTGGCTGTCGAGTCGTTCAGCCAGGTTGCCCACGCCGATGCCTTGGGCGTGTTTGGCCAGGCGCCGCAACGGCAAAAGCCCGCGGTGCACCAGCAGGTACCCCACCAATGCGAGGATGATTGCCGCAACGGTTGCCAGGATAAACACACTCAGGCGATAGCTGGCGAGCATGGCGGTGCGTTCAGTCATCAGGCGCCCGGTGGTGACTTGCAGGCTGCCCAGGTCACCGGAGTCGATGGATGCGGCCACGGTGGCGAAAGGCACGCCATTCACACCGGGCAAATGGTGCACGTCGGAAAAGCCCAGCACGTGGTCTTTTGGTACGGGGGGCACGGACGGCATTTCAATGTTGCCCGGGTTGACCAACAGCAACGGCTTTTGCCCCGGCGCCGCGATGCTCAGCACCGACTCGCTGTTGCCCAGCATGTTCTTGAACAGCTCTGGCTTGGTCTTGATCAGGTCCAGGGTATTGCTGTCGTTGAGCAGGTTGCGTAACTGGTCGGCGCGATAGATCAGGGCAGCGTCGTCACGTTTGATCAGTTCACGCTCAAGTTCGCGATACAGCGCAACGCCCAGGGTGGCCAGCAGGGCGAAGGCGAGCAGAGCGAAGATCAGCGCCAGGCGCAGAGTCAGCGAGTAGTGCCGGCGGTGGTTCATGGCTGTATATCGAAGCGGTAGCCGATGCCCCGCACGCTGTGAATTAACTTGAGCTGGAATGGGTCATCGATTTTCAGGCGCAGGCGTCGTACGGCGACGTCGACCACATTGGTGTCGCTGTCGAAATTCATGTCCCAGACCCGCGAGGCAATCATCGAGCGTGACAACACCTGATCCTGGTGGGTGGCGAACAGGTGCAGCAGGGCGAATTCCTTGTTGGTCAGGGTAATGCGTGTACCCGCACGGGTGACCCGGCGTTTCAGTACATCGATTTGCAGGTCGGCAATGTGCAGTTGCTCTTCTTCGCGACTGGGGCCGCGGCGGGTCAGGGTGCGTAAACGCGCGACCAACTCGGCGAAGGAGAAGGGTTTGATCAGGTAGTCATCAGCACCCAGTTCCAGGCCCTTGATACGGTCGGCAATGTCATCGCGGGCAGTCAGGAACAGTACCGGCGTGTCGGCCTCCTTGCGCAGGCGCCGCAGCACTTCCCAGCCGTCCATTTTTGGCATCATCACGTCCAGCACGATCACGTCGAATGGCGTTTCCAGCGCCAGGTGCAACCCGTCCACGCCGTCACGGGCGAGGCTCACCGAGTAACCCAGTTCCTGCAGGCCATTGAGCAGGTAATTGCCGGCCTTGGGTTCGTCTTCGACTACGAGGATGTTCATGGGAAGTGCCCTGGTTCTAAGCGTTGCGCAAGTGTAGCCCGATCAATTGTCACTGGCGCAGCCAATGCCCTGAACCTGATAGTCCAGCACATGCTCGCGACCCTGATGGTCCAGGTAATCGAGGTGGGCGGGGACGATACCGCACTGGCCGTAGGTGTCGGTGCTCGACAGGACTTTGTCGACATCCAGGTGCACGAAGAAGCCGGTCTTGTCGTGGATCACGTTGGTGGCGGGGGTTGTGTCGGCTGCGAACACTGAGCCGGTGGCAAGTAAGGCGCTGAAGCCGAGGATAAACAGTTTCATGGTGGTCTCTCTCTTTAAAGGGTTGGCTGCCAGCTCCTGGCAGTGAGTTCACAGTAACCAGGCACCTCAAACAGCCAACCAACAGGATCATGACAAGTTCGTAATGAACGGTTTAAGGCTGACGGCCGGACGCTTCGAGGATCAGGTCAGTGATTTCCTTGGCGTGGGACACCAGCGACAAGTGGCTCGACGGCAGCTCGATGGTGGTGGCGTTCATGCGCTTGGCGAGAAATCGCTCCAGGTCCGGGTTGATGGTCTGGTCATTGCTCGACACGGCGTACCAGGACGGCTTGGTGTGCCAGGCCGCATTGACGGTGCGGCCGCTGAAAAGGGTCTTGGCAATCGGTTGTTGTACGGCGTACAGCTGCAGCGCCTTGGCGTGCGGTACATCGGCGGCGAAGTACTTCAGGAAGGCGTCCTGGTTCAGGGTGAGGTAGCCGTCGTGCTCAACAACACCGGCTCGCACGGGCATGCTCGGGTACTTGGCAGCAAGGGCGACGAAGTCTTCGTTGGCGTCCGGTGCACGGGCTGCCACATACACCAGGGCGCTGACTTTCGGGTTCGCCCCGGCGTCGCTGACCACGGTACCGGCGTAGGAATGGCCGACCAGCACGGTAGGGCCGTCCTGTTGGTTCAGTACGCGATTGGTCGCGGCGACGTCATCGGCAACCGATGTCAGCGGGTTCTGTACGGCGGTCACGTGCAGGCCGGCGGCCTGGAGGCGGGTGATGACTTCTGACCAGCTTGAGCCGTCAGCCCAGGAACCGTGCACCAGCACCACGTTGTCGGCTTTGACCGGTGCGACGGTGCCGGCCATGGCGGTGCCGGTACCCAGCATCAACAGGCTGGCGGCAATCAGGCAGAGTTTGCTTGCAGGTTTCATCGTGCGGCCCTTCATCTTCAGTGGGAAGTTGTGCCACCCGATGTGGGTGACTGACGACGCCACTGTAGGAAGTGAGGGTGCTGACAAGACTTACAGGTTGATGACAAACCTGTAATGCAATCGCTTGGTTAGCGGCGCGGCGCTGGCGTTTACAAGCGAGGAGGTGACCCGTAGATTGCGTCGGGTCGATTATTTGTTAATGCCCAAGAGGAATCCACGCCGTGTCCGTCCGAGGTTCAGCCGTATTTGCCCAACGTTACCGTGCCTTTCTGTTCGATATGGATGGGACCCTGCTCAACTCTATTGCGGCCGCCGAGCGTGTATGGAGCACATGGGCTGAGCGCCACGGGCTGGATGTGGCGGCCTTCCTGACCACCATCCATGGCGCACGCGCCATTGACACCATCACCCGTCAAGCATTGCCAGGTGTGGACCCTGAAGTTGAAGCGCAGTGGATCACCGAAGCGGAAATCAACGATGTCGAGGGGGTCGTGGCGATTTGCGGCGCTGTCGAATTTCTGAACGGCCTCCCTGGCGATCAATGGGCGTTGGTCACCTCTGCACCCAGGGAACTGGCGTTGCGCCGCCTGACTGCTGCGGGCATTGCACCGCCGGCAGTGTTGGTGACGGCTGAAGACGTTGTCAGCGGCAAGCCTGACCCCGCCTGTTATGTGCTGGGGGCGCAGCGTTTGGGGGTGCCGGTGCGGGAGTGCCTGGTGTTCGAGGATGCGACGGTGGGTATTCGAGCCGGGGAGGCGGCCGGGGCGGACGTAATGGTGGTGACCTCTACTCACCTGACGCCCATGGCCACCGCGCATGCCACCATCCACGACTATGAGCAGTTGCAGGTCCGGCGCGACGGTGAGGGCCTGCTGAGCTTGCAGGGTCTGGCGGGCTGAAATGAAAAAGCCGAGCCGTTATCGGTCTCGGCCTTATTCGCGAGGGGTGTGATCAGGCGGCGCCTGTAGCCGGCTGCTTCTCATTCCCTGGCGGGACATCACCATTTCTCTGAGGATTTCATTGGCAAGTCGGGCAATCGCTTCGGCACCGCGATAATTCGCGCGCACGATTCCGGTAATCGCGAAATGGTCGGTTTCCGGGCCACTGAGGATGGCAGAAAGGGTGCCGTCAGCGTGCAACGTACACGTGATCTTGTAGCTGGGCAGGCGCGCTGCCAGTGCCGATTCGATTTGGCATTTGCTGAGGCTGTCCATCTGCTTTAACGCCTTTGACTGACCGTGCAAGCCCAAGCATAGATCCTGCTGCAAGGCTGTAAATACCGGCGATCAGATAGCGGATTACCGGCCCTCATCGTGCGGCTTTCTGCGGGGGACGTTGCGCGGCGCGTTGGCACAATTTGCGCAAAATGGCCTTTTGGATGGGCTGAAGGCAGAACGCGAACAGGTAGCCAGACAAGAAGAGCGCCAGGTCCAGCCACGAACGTTTGCCGGGGTCGCTGATGCCTTCAATTTCGAACCTCACGCCATATCCCAGCGCTACGAAGACCAGCCCTATCAGCAGGGCGATCCTCCAGGACTTGGAAACAAGTGGTTGCTTTGCGGTTGGCCTCATCGACGTGCTCCTGAACGCACTCGGATGGCAGGATAATAGTCAGGAGATTCGGCTGCGAATTAAGCAACAAGTTCCAGGCGCCAAGACAGTTTCATCTTGCAGCGACGCTGAACGCGTCAAGCGCGCGGATCGCGCAAGAAAGCGCGAACAGTCTGAAGGGATTTCGCCAGCCGTTACAGTGAACGAAAAGGCTGGCTACTGAGTGGGGCGTCAAGGAGTCTGGTTTTTGTCCGGAGCCGTGAGGCCGGCCTGGATGCGCTGGTAAATCTCCTCGCGATGCACGGCAACGTCCTTGGGGGCGTTGATGCCGATTCGTACTTGCTGGCCGCTGACGCCCAGGATGGTGATCGTAATGTCATCACCGATGTTTATGCTTTCACCAACTTTTCGGGTGAGTATCAGCATGGACTTCTCCTTGATTACTTTTAAGGGCACATGTTTCAGACAGGGCACGTGTCGGATGTGTGTAGCTTACTGCTAAGCGCTTCCCTGTGACTGCCTCTTTTAGGACGCATAGAGGCGACATTAATTCCCATGGCGGCATCATACAGGTCTGCGGTACATCATTCGCATTGTTTAAGCCAACGTTTATGACGGCCAGAATAGACAGTGAATGATAAAGTTGCCTCTTTATCCTTAAAGGAGCAGGGCAGTGCGTAAAGTAGCGATGGCAATTGCGGTGTTGGCATTGGCCGGTTGCGGTGAAGGTAAACCGGTCGACGCCCCCAAGGCCAAGCCTGCCGTGACCGAGAGCCAGCCTCAAACCGGGGTGATTGCCGCTCAGGAGTGGGACGTATGGGTAGGCCCGCCAGACCACAAACTGCAGGCGCTCACCGACTTGACCGCCTGGCTGCTGGAACATGGTTTCAATTTTTATATCGTGAAGACAGACGGTAAGGACGAGGTACTGCTGGGCCCGTTCGCCAGCAAGGCCGAAGCTGAAGCCAAGCAGGCCCTGTTGACCGAAAAACTGGCACGCGCCAAGAAAAATGATACCGAGTCGCAAGTCATCGAGCACAAGACTGCGCAGTAACCGGCAGGTTGGGCGGCAGTCCCGCCCATTTTCAGCCGCAGGCTTTCAGGTTCACCGGGCCGACAAATTCGTTACCGCGCCCCATCACACACGCTACGGTCTGGTTGCGCTGACGCTCCCAAGGTTGCACGGGGTAGGTCTTGTTCCAGGCTTCATACAGCTGGCGGTCCTGTTTTGACAGGCGCAAGCCGTATTGTTTGCTCATATAGAAATACGTTCGGGCGATCATCCCGCGAATGGACGGGCGGGGCATGACTTTCTTGGCCTTGAAATCCACCTGAGTCAGGCACGAGCCGTATTGCCCGCGTTGTGCCGGCAGCCATCCAAAACTGAAGTTGTTACGGTCGCCATTGACCTCGCCGATGCTCGGCACCAGGTTGTGCAGGTCCGCCTCGGCGCGCTTGAACACGTCGTCGTAGCGCGTACAGTTTTTGCGCCCACCGGTTTGCCAGCATTGGCGCTGGTGCCCGATCTGCCAGGCTGGAACGATGTGTTCCCATTCGATGCGTGCAGCGCGGTTGGCATTTTTGCGTGGGATGTAACCGCAGGCTTTCAAATCCACACGGTTGCCGTTGTATTTGCAGCCGCAGTAGAACTCCGTGGATTGTGGTGCGTAGAGCTTCCAGGCGACTTTCTTGGCCTCGCTGAATGTTCGAGGCGCCTGAGCATGAACAGTAGCGGCAAAAAACAAGCAAAAAACAGCAATAAAACGGGCACTCATTGAATCAATCTTCCTTCGGCACAACCCAGAAAATCTGCACGCCGCCATCATCCCGATAGGCGAGGGTGACGTTGTCGTTCTCCGCGATTTCTTCCAGCAAGCGCTCCCATTCCTCCTCCGGCTCGTCCGGCAAACGGAAGATCAGGGCGGCCTTGGCTTTTTGGGCGTTGGTCGAATTGATGATTTTTTGCACACGAACGGCGAGGCGTGCATAGGCGTCAGGCGGGGTTGGCGCTGCAGAAGTAGACGTTGCCACGGAGTATTCCTTAGTGTGCTGTACGTGCATACAGTATTTAACTGTTACGAATTTCGCAACTGCTTAATATTCAGGAAGTTCGTTTGACGGTCATTCAGGCAGAGGGCTGTAGCGAGGAGAATCTGTACCGGAGGGGCGAGCGGGGAGGTAGAGGCAGGCGAGCCCGCCTCTACAGGTGTCGCTAGCAATCAATATTCCCAGAACATCCGTTGCAACTCTTTGCTGTCCTGAGTCTTGGTCAGGGCAACCATCGCCAGAATTCGGGCTTTCTGTGGGTTAAGGTCATGTGCGGCAACCCAATCGTACTTGTCGTCAGGCTGTTCGGCGTTACGCAGAACGAACCCGCCGGCATTCACGTGGGAAGAACGAATGATTTGCACGCCTTGCTTGCGCAGTTCCTGCAGGGCAGGGACTACTTTGGAAGACACCGAGCCATTACCGGTACCGGCATAGATGATGGCTTTGGCACCGGCCTGGGCCAAGGCCTTGACGGCGGTGTCGCTCACGTTGCCGTAGCCGTAGGCGATTTCCACATCCGGCAGGCTTTTGATGGTCTTGATGTCGAACTCTGAATCCATGGTGTGGCGCTTGGCAGGCAGGCGGAACCAATAGGATTTGCCTTCAACGACCATGCCCAACGGGCCCCACGGGCTTTTGAACGCTTCGGTCTTGATGTTGATCATTTTGCTGACGTCGCGACCCGACTGGATTTCGTCGTTCATGGTGACCAGTACGCCCTTGCCGCGAGCGTCTTTGCTGCCGGCGACAGCCACGGCGTTGTACAGGTTGAGCATGCCGTCAGCCGACATGGCGGTACCTGGACGCATTGAGCCGACGACTACGATTGGCTTGTCGGTCTTTTCCACCAGGTTCAGGAAGTAAGCGGTTTCTTCGAGGGTGTCGGTACCGTGGGTGATGACGATGCCGTCCACGTCCTTGCTGTCAGCCAGTTCGGCAACGCGGCGACCCAACTGCAGCAGGTTTTCGTTGTTGATGCTTTCGGACGCAATTTGCATCACTTGCTCGCCGCGTACATTGGCGATCTGGCTAAGCTCAGGAACACCAGCGATCAATTGCTCGATACCGACTTTGGCCGCCTGGTAGGTGGCGCTGTTGGCGGCGCTGGCGCCGGCACCTGCAATGGTGCCGCCAGTGGCGAGAATCACCACGTTGGACAGTTTGGTCTTGGTTTCAACTTCCTTTGCCTGGGCGGCAACGGGGAACAGCAGCAGTAGGGCTAGAGCGCCCGGAACGAAGGTTTTCAGTGCAGATTTCATTATTTTTCTCTCTGGTTTTTGATGAGTGCGGTAGCAGGTTCATCTAGAACACCCGGGCGATTCTGAATGCCGCGAGGTGCTGAGAAAGAGCAGGATTTGTACCAGGCTGATGGTGGCCGAACATATAAATTAACGTGTTGATTTAAAACAACTTATATTGATTTTTTAGATGAGGATGAGGGACGGTTGTCCGGCTTTCCGAACAGTGAGGGGCTATTGCGTTCGGTTGTCCGAAAACCATGATGGAATATTCATGGAGGCGTGTATGACGGTGGTGTCACTGCCTGTCGTTTTGGAGAGCGGTCGGGCAAAGGCAATGTTTAATCACATCAGCGGTACGATGAAAGGCCCGGGCCAGATGAAAGGCAGATTTCCGTCGTTGACAAATCTCGGCAAGGTTCTCATAGTTTGACTAACGCAAACGTTTGCGAGATGTTTCACGCAGCGCTCCCTGAGTATCGTGAAAGCTCGTATCAGCCACCCGGGTGGGAGGGCTGCCGAAGCGTTCTTCGGTGCAAGCGTTGCTTACAATAATCATAAGATCGGAGTGAACCCATGAAGCTGCCATTTGCTGGACGTCTTCTTGCTGTCGCTGTGCTTGCTGCCGCATCCGCTGCTCTACCTCTCTCCTCTGCATTCGCTGATGACGCCGCCGCCAAACCCAAGGTCGGCCTGGTGATGAAATCCCTTGCCAACGAATTTTTCGTGACCATGCAGGACGGCGCCAAGGAATACCAGAAGGCGCATTCCGCTGATTTCGACATGATCACCAACGGGATCAAGAACGAAACCGATACCAGTGCGCAGATCGATATCGTCAACCAGATGATCCTCGCCAAAGTAAACGCCATCGTGATCGCCCCCGCCGACTCCAAGGCATTGGTCACTGTGCTGAAGAAAGCCTCTGATGCTGGCATCAAGGTCGTCAACATCGACAACCGCCTTGATCCGGACGTACTGAAAAGCAAAAACCTCACTATCCCGTTTGTGGGTCCGGACAACCGCAAAGGCTCCAAGCTGGTGGGTGACTACCTTGCCAAGCAACTGACCTCGGGTGACAAGGTCGGCATCATCGAAGGCGTGCCGACCACCACCAACGCCCAGCAGCGCACCGCAGGCTACAAGGATGCGATGGACGCCGCCGGCATGAAGATCGTTTCCACCCAATCGGGTAACTGGGAAATCGACCAGGGCCAGAAAGTGGCCTCCGCCATGTTGAGCGAGTACCCGGACCTCAAGGCGCTGCTGGCCGGTAACGACAACATGGCACTGGGCGCAGTCTCCGCGGTACGTGCGGCAGGCAAGGCCGGCAAAGTGCTGGTGGTGGGCTACGACAACATCGAAGCCATTAAACCTATGCTGCAGGACGGCCGTGTCCTGGCGACTGCCGACCAAGCCGCTGCTCAGCAAGCTGTGTTCGGTATTCAGAACGCGCTCAAGCTGGTCAAGGGTGAGCAAGTCGATGCCAAAGACGGCGTGATCGAAACCCCGGTCGAACTCGTCCTCAAGAAGTAATCCTGGCAGCACCCAACAGCGCCCGCTCGTCCTGAGCGGGCGCCTGGAGATTTTTCTTATGTCATCTTCCGCCCCGAACGCTGTCCTCTCGGTCAGCGGTATCGGCAAGACCTATGCCCAACCGGTTCTGTCCGACATCACCCTGACGCTCAATCGCGGGGAAGTGCTGGCGCTGACTGGTGAGAACGGTGCTGGTAAAAGCACGTTGTCGAAAATTATTGGCGGGCTGGTCACGCCGACCACCGGGCACATGCAGTTCAATGGCCAGGATTACCGCCCCGGCAGTCGCACCCAGGCTGAAGAGCTGGGCGTGCGCATGGTTATGCAGGAACTCAACCTGCTGCCAACGCTGACCGTGGCCGAAAACCTGTTTTTGGATAACCTGCCCAGAAACTGTGGCTGGATCAACCGCACGCAACTGCGCAAGGCTGCGATCGAGGCGATGGCCCAAGTCGGCCTCGACGCGATCGACCCGGACACCCTCGTCGGGAGCCTGGGCATCGGCCATCAACAAATGGTCGAAATCGCCCGCAACCTGATCGGCGATTGCCATGTACTGATCCTCGACGAACCTACGGCCATGCTCACCGCCCGTGAAGTCGAGATGCTGTTCGAGCAAATCACCCGCCTGCAGGCCCGGGGCGTGGCGATCATTTACATTTCACACCGGCTCGAAGAACTGGCTCGTGTCGCGCAGCGTATTGCGGTTTTACGCGACGGCAAGCTGGTCTGCGTCGAGCCGATGGCCAATTACAACAGTGAGCAACTGGTCACCTTGATGGTCGGTCGTGAGCTGGGTGAACAGATCGACCTGTGGCCACGCACCATTGGCGGTCCGGCCCTGACGGTGAAAGGGCTGAGCCGCTCGGACAAGGTCCGCGATGTGTCCTTTGAAGTGCGTGCCGGGGAGATCTATGGCATCTCCGGCCTGATCGGCGCGGGCCGTACTGAATTGTTACGGCTGATTTTCGGTGCCGACCTGGCCGACAGTGGCACGGTGGCCCTGGGGTCGCCAGCGCAGGTGGTGAGTATCCGTTCGCCGGTCGACGCGGTGGCTCATGGCATTGCTCTGATTACCGAAGACCGCAAGGGTGAAGGCCTGCTGCTGACCCAATCCATCAGCGCCAATATCGCTCTGGGCAACATGCCGGAAATTTCCGGCGGCGGCGTGGTGAACAGCCGGGACGAAACTGCCCTGGCCAAGCGCCAGATTGACGCCATGCGCATCCGCAGCTCAAGCCCCGCACAGTTGGTGTCCGAGCTGTCGGGCGGCAACCAGCAGAAGGTCGTGATCGGCCGTTGGCTGGAGCGCGATTGCGCGGTGATGCTCTTTGACGAGCCAACCCGCGGTATCGACGTCGGCGCCAAGTTCGACATTTATGCGTTGCTCGGCGAATTGACGCGCCAGGGCAAAGCGCTGGTAGTGGTGTCCAGCGACCTGCGGGAGCTGATGCTGATCTGCGACCGCATCGGTGTGCTGTCCGCCGGGCGCCTGATCGAGACCTTCGAGCGCGACAGCTGGACCCAGGACGAGTTGCTCGCCGCCGCCTTTGCCGGCTATCAAAAACGTGACGCGCTGCTGAACGACGCAGCGCTTAGGGATACCCCATGAAAACAATAAACTCCCCGGGTAAAACCGGCGGCAACTTCTACGGCCTGGGTACTTATCTGGGGCTGGCCGGTGCCTTGCTCGCAATGATTGCGCTGTTCTCGGTACTCAGCGATCACTTCCTGTCCTATGACACCTTCAGCACCCTGGCCAACCAGATTCCGGACCTGATGGTGCTGGCGGTCGGCATGACGTTCATCCTGATCATCGGCGGTATCGACCTGTCGGTGGGCTCGGTGCTGGCATTGGCCGCATCGGCAGTCAGCGTGGCGATTCTCAGCTGGGGTTGGAGCGTATTGCCAGCGGCGGTGCTGGGCATGGGCTGCGCAGCATTGGCGGGTACCATCACCGGTTCGATTACCGTGGCCTGGCGCATTCCATCATTTATCGTATCCCTCGGCGTGCTGGAAATGGCCCGTGGCGTGGCTTACCAGATGACCGGTTCGCGCACCGCCTATATCGGTGATTCGTTTGCCTGGTTGTCCAACCCGGTTGCCTTCGGTATTTCGCCATCGTTTATCATTGCTTTGCTGGTAATCGTTGCCGCTCAGTTGGTGTTGACCCGTACTGTATTCGGCCGTTACCTGATCGGTATCGGCACTAACGAAGAGGCGGTGCGCCTGGCCGGGATCAATCCCAAGCCCTACAAGATCCTGGTGTTCAGCCTGATGGGGCTGTTGGCCGGCGTGGCGGCACTGTTCCAGATTTCGCGCCTGGAAGCGGCGGACCCGAATGCCGGCTCCGGCCTTGAGTTGCAGGTGATCGCGGCGGTGGTGATCGGCGGTACCAGCCTGATGGGTGGGCGCGGCTCGGTCATCAGTACGTTCTTCGGTGTGTTGATTATTTCGGTGCTGGCGGCCGGCCTTGCGCAGATCGGTGCTACAGAGCCCACCAAACGCATCATCACCGGTGCCGTAATCGTGATTGCCGTGGTCCTCGACACCTATCGCAGCCAGCGCGCCAGTCGGCGGGGCTGAACCATGGCAACGATCAAGGATGTGGCGGCGCTCGCAGGTATTTCCTACACCACCGTGTCCCATGTGGTGAACAAGACGCGGCCGGTCAGCGAGCCTGTGCGGATCAAGGTTGAAGCGGCGATCAAGCAGTTGGACTATGTGCCAAGTGCGGTTGCGCGCTCGCTCAAAGCCAAGACCACTGCCACCATTGGCCTGCTGGTGCCCAATAGCCTTAACCCGTATTTTGCCGAACTGGCCCGGGGCATCGAGGATTACTGTGAGCGTAATGGTTATTGCGTGATCCTCTGCAACTCCGACGATAACGCTGAGAAGCAGCGCAGCTACTTGCGCGTATTGCTCGAGAAGCGCATCGACGGCTTGATCGTGACCTCGGTGGGTGGTGACGACAGCGGCCTTGCTGCGGGTTTGAGCGCGGTGCGCACGCCCATGGTCATTGTCGACCGTGCGCTGGATGGCATTGATGTCGACCTGGTGCGTATCGACCACGAGGAGGGCGCTTACCTGGCGACCCGGCACTTGCTTGAACTGGGTCACCGGGACATCGCCTGCATTGGTGGCCCCGGTCACACCCGTGTGGCGCAAATGCGGCTTGCGGGCTATCACCGCGCGCTGCGTGAGGCGGGCGTGGATGTAGCGGCCAGTCGCACCCTGGAAAGTGACTTCACCAGCACCGGTGGTTATGCCGCTGCGGTACAGTTGCTGTCGGAAAACCCGCCAAGTGCGATTTTCGCCAGTAACGACATGATCGGTTTCGGTGTATTACGTGCGGCAGCCGAGCGCAATATTCGTGTGCCGGGTGAGCTGTCGGTGATCGGTTTTGACGACATTCAAATGGGCCGCTACGTTTACCCCGCGCTGACCACGGTCGGGCAGTCAATCGTGCAATTGGGCGAGACGGCCGCCGAACTCTTATTGCGACGAATTGCGACACCCCAACTGCCGATCGATCAGCGCATCGTGACGCCAAGCATTGTTTTACGTGAGTCGACGGCGCCGTTTGCGGGTGTGTTCGCCCAATACCGCTGAACCGAATTGATGAGTACTGATGTATGCCAGCAAAAGTAGTGGTAATAGGCAGCTTGAACATGGATTTGGTCACCCGCGCCAGTCGCTTGCCGCGCGCCGGTGAAACCCTGATTGGCCAAACGTTTTCCACCGTCCCGGGCGGCAAGGGCGCCAATCAGGCGGTCGCTTCGGCGCGCCTGGGCGCTGATGTGGCGATGATTGGATGCGTCGGCACGGACGCCTACGGCACTCAATTGCGCGACGCGTTGCTGGTGGAGGGCATTGATTGCCAGGCCGTCAGCTCGGTCGACGGCTCAAGCGGCGTGGCATTGATTGTGGTGGATGACAGCAGCCAGAACGCGATTGTAATCGTTGCGGGAAGCAACGGTGAGCTGACGCCCGCTTCGTTGCAGCTGGCCGATTCGGTGTTGCAGGCGGCCGATGTGATCGTCTGCCAATTGGAAGTACCCATGGACACCGTGGGCCATGCTCTCAAGCGCGGTCGTGAACTGGGCAAGACGGTGATCCTGAATCCAGCACCGGCCAGTGGCCCGTTGCCCGCGCAGTGGTACGCCTCGATCGACTATCTGATTCCCAACGAAAGCGAAGCCGGTGCATTAAGTGGCGTGACGGTCGATTCCCTCGACAGCGCCAAGGTCGCTGCGACGCAGTTGATCAAGGCGGGCGCCGGCAAAGTGATCATCACTCTGGGGGCGCAGGGCGCGCTGTTTGCCGATGGCAACGGCTTTGAGCACCTGGTGGCGCCAAAGGTCAAGGCAGTGGACACCACGGCTGCCGGTGACACCTTCGTGGGTGGTTTTGCCGCCGCGCTCGCCAACGGTAAAAGCGAAGCCGAGGCCATTCGCTTTGGTCAGGTCGCCGCAGCGCTGTCGGTCACTCGCGCCGGCGCGCAACCCTCTATCCCTGTATTGCAGGACGTTCAAGGTTTCATACCCTCATGAAAAAGACACCTCTGCTCAATATCGCCCTGTCGCGCGTGATCGCGTCCCTCGGTCATGGTGACATCCTGGTGATTGGCGATGCCGGCCTGCCGGTGCCGCCGGGCGTCGAGTTGATCGACCTGGCGCTGACCCAGGGCATTCCTGATTTCATCAGTACCCTACGCATTGTACTGAGCGAAATGCAGGTGGAAAGCCACGTGTTGGCGGAAGAAATCCTGCTCAAGCAGCCACCTGCGCTCACGGCACTCAATACCCTGACTGAGCAGGCTGCCCTCGGCGAGCGCCGCCTGCTCAGCCACGAAGAATTCAAGCAGCTCAGCCGCAAGGCCCGCGCCGTAGTGCGCACTGGCGAGTGCCAGCCTTATTGCAATATCGCGCTGGTGTCCGGCGTAACCTTCTAGAGTTTTCCTACGACAAGGAGTGTTTCATGCAACGTGGTCTTCCAACCCTGAAAAACCTGTTTCGGAGTGTCCTGCTTTTGTCCGCGCTCACAGCAGCCAGCGCCCAAGCGGCGGAAAAAATCGACCTGATCATCGATACCGACCCAGGTGCCGATGACGTAGTGGCCTTGCTGTTTGCCATGGCCTCTCCGGAGGAACTGAGCATTCGTGCGCTGACCACCGTTGCCGGTAACGTGCGCCTGGACAAGACTTCCCGCAACGCACGCCTGGCTCGTGAGTGGGCAGGGCGTGAGGAAATTCCTGTGTACGCAGGCGCGCCAAAACCGATGCTGCGCACGCCGATTTACGCTGAGAATATTCACGGCAAAGAAGGTATTTCCGGTGTCACCGTACACGAGCCAAAAAACGGCCTGGCTGAAGGCAATGCTGTCGACTACCTGATCAAAACGCTCAGCACTGCCAAGCCACACAGCATCACCATCGCCATGCTCGGCCCACAAACCAATCTGGCGCTGGCGTTGACCCAGGCCCCGGAAATCACCCAGGGCATCAAGGAAGTGGTGGTGATGGGCGGTGCGCACTTCAATGGCGGCAATATCACACCGGTGGCCGAATTCAATTTGTTCGCCGACCCTATCGCCGCTGAAATCGTGCTCAAAAGTGGCGTCAAGCTGACCTACCTGCCACTGGACGTGACCCACAAGGTGCTGACCAGCGAAGCGCGCCTGAAGAAAATCGCGGCGATTAACAACAACGCGAGCAAAGTGGTTGGCGACATTCTCAATGAATACGTCAAAGGCGACATGGAGCACTACGGCATCCCGGGCGGTCCGGTACACGACGCTACCGTCATTGCCTATCTGCTCAAGCCGGCACTGTTCAGTGGGCGTGAGGTTAACGTGGTGGTAGACAGTCGCGAAGGCCCGACCTTCGGCCAGACCATCGTCGATTGGTATGACGGCTTGAAGCAGCCGAAGAACGCGTTCTGGGTTGAGAACGGCGACGCCCAAGGCTTCTTCGATCTGCTGACCGAGCGCTTGGCGCGCCTGAAGTAATGTGTTTGCCGGTCGGCGCTCGCCGGCCGGGTCTTATTCGCGCTCGGGCTTGTGTGCGCCCATGTGATCGGCCGGGTATTTCTCGAATATCTGGCCGATGAAGGCTTGCGCGGCCTGAGTGCCGAGTTCCTTGACCAGCAGGTCGATTCCGATGATTGCCAACTCCTCCGGGCTTCCGGGGCTGTAGGAGCTCTGTCCTTGAGGCCACTTGGCTTTGATGTCGGCTTGGAGGGTTACAGTGGTCATGGGGGGGGGGCTCGCGGGGTTTGAAGTGCTGGGCAGTGCGCTGGCACGCGGTTTTAGTCGCGGCAGTTAACCATTTTTGCAGGGTATTTGGCACTGCTACTTAGGCATGAGGTGCTTCGGGTTGAGGCAGGCGCTGTGCGACACTGTTGCTCAATTCAATTGCCGGGGAACACCAGGTGCAGATCGATTTGAACAACCCCGATAACGTCACGCTGGAGGCTGTCCGTCAGTTGCTCGCCAGTGCCAGTGATGACGAGCATACCCAGTTACGAGTGACCAAGGCCGGTATCGCGTATATCTCCTCCGGGAAGGCCGTAGGTGGCGTCGAGATCGATGGCTTGCTGTTTCGCCTGGAAACCTGGGCGAAAGGTTCGGGTTATGTCGGTAAAGTCGCGGCCAGTGATGAAGTCTGGGTCATGCAGATTTTCAATGCGCTCACGCAGAATTGGCCAAACCCACCGTTTGACTACATCGACATCTACTGAGTGCGTTCATATCTGGTGACGATTGACTGGGCGAATGCTCGCCCTGAGTCAGGCAGACTTGCCGTCGGGCGATTTACGTCTTGAAACCAAACGGCCAGATCGCTGTCGCACGATCTCTGTCCATTTTTTATCATAGGAGGCTTCATGCCTTGGAAGCTCGCATCATTCGGCACTTTGTTGGCAGCACTCGCGTTGGCGGGTTGCAGCACCCCGGGTGCCTCTGAGCCAGGCAAAGACGTCGCCGTTGCTGACGCAGGCCATAGCCGTTGTGAGTCGAAGGCTGCCGAATTCGCCATCGGCCAGAAAGCTTCGCCTCAACTGCTGGATCAGGCGCGTACCCGTGCCGGCGCGCAGAACGCGCGGATCCTCAAGCCTAACGACATGATCACGCTGGAGTACCGCTCCGACCGCTTGAACCTGAACACCGACGACAACCTGGTGATTACGCGGGTCAACTGCGGCTGAAAGTGTCCCGGCTTTTGCAGTGCCCATAAAAAACCCCGTCACATGGACGGGGTTTTTTTTAGCTCAGCGGAGAATTACTCGCCGCGAACCTGTGCAGCTTGCATACCCTTTTGGCCTTTCTCAGCCACGAAGGAAACGGTTTGGCCTTCTTTCAGGCTTTTGAAACCGTCGCTTTCGATAGCTTTGAAGTGTACGAACAGGTCGTCACCGCCACCTTGAGGAGTGATGAAGCCGAAGCCTTTTTCATCGTTGAACCATTTAACGGTGCCGGTTTGGCGATTAGACATGGTGTATCTCCAAGAAACATATATTTTCAGTAGTGCTGTGCTGCTCAGGCCAACTGGGCACACTTGGCTATCATAGTCGAAATGTTCGACTTGGGAGCCCCCCCAAGGCATTGTTTGCTACTCAATGGCGTTGCGTTTAGTGCCTTGTTCGGCTGAAAGCCCCGATCTACGGGGCTTTGGCGCGAAATATCAGCTGTTAAAAAAAGCCGTAAAAGCTGCGTAATTTGTGAGAAATGGCAGTTTTCAGGCTTTTTTTTCCGCTAAAAGGCTGCCTGATCAGTGGTCGGTCTTACTTTTTCTTCACGACTTTGCAGGACGAAATAGCCGTGACCGCTTTGTTTTTAAGCTCCTGCTTGGCGTTCTGGTTGGTCATGAGCTCCTTGATTTCAGCGGTGCTCAATTCCGCGTTGATCTTGTCGGCGCCGCATTCGCAATGGTCTTTGGCGGTTTTGGCGTCAACGCTCTGCTGAGCGGCTGAGGTGCAGTCTTTGACGAAGTTGTCCCGGTCGCCGGCCGAAGGCCAGTTCGATGGGGCTGCAGCCTGTGCGCCGAAGGAGAGGAAGGCCAGCGATGCAGCAAGCGCGAAGGTCGAGGAAAAACGCATAGTTAAAGGCTCCTGAAGTCTTGAGGACGAACGGCGATTCTCGGTGCGTTTGAGGCCTGTCGTACAGCTCAAGTTCACTTTTGCCGCTATAAACGCTGGAATTTGTATTTCCTAAGGCCGTGCCGGCGCGACGACCGTTCATCTGTGCTAGCATCCGCAACCTGGCTGTTTACAGGCGTGCCAATTGCCGCCTTGCCATGTTCTTTTTTAGTTCACTCCAGTCACTCTGGTTCGATTATCGGTTGGCCGAAAGGCTCCTGCCGCTGTAAGGCAGGCGTTCATCACTGAACGGCCTGGTGTTGGATCTTGTACTGGCTCATCCCAACCCACGTGACCTTTGGTAGGGGTCACCACTAGGAGAGGAGGCGCCATGCCAACTATTACTCTTCCCGATGGCAGTCAACGTTCATTCGATCATTCGGTTTCCGTAGCCGAGGTCGCCGCATCCATTGGTGCCGGCCTGGCCAAGGCCACTGTGGCCGGCAAGGTCGACGGCAAGCTGGTTGACGCCAGCGACCTGATCACCGCAGATGCCAGCCTGCAAATCATCACGCCTAAGGATCAAGAGGGGCTGGAGATCATTCGCCACTCTTGTGCGCACCTTATTGGCCACGCGGTCAAGCAGCTGTACCCGACCGCGAAGATGGTCATCGGCCCGGTCATTGACGAAGGCTTCTATTACGATATCGCCTACGAGCGTCCATTCACTCCGGACGACCTGGCTGCTATCGAGGCGCGCATGCACGCGCTGATCGAAAAAGATTACGACGTCATCAAGAAAGTCACGCCGCGCGCCGAAGTGATCGACGTATTTACTGCTCGTGGTGAAGACTACAAGCTGCGTCTGGTGGAAGACATGCCGGACGAACAGGCCATGGGCCTGTATTACCACGAAGAATACGTCGACATGTGCCGTGGCCCGCACGTGCCGAACACGCGCTTCCTCAAGTCGTTCAAGCTGACCAAGCTGTCCGGTGCCTACTGGCGCGGTGATGCGAAGAACGAGCAGCTGCAGCGGATCTATGGCACTGCCTGGGCTGACAAGAAGCAGCTGGCAGCCTACATCCAGCGCATCGAAGAAGCCGAAAAACGCGACCACCGCAAGATCGGCAAGCGCCTGAACCTGTTCCACCTCCAGGAAGAAGCGCCGGGCATGGTGTTCTGGCACCCGAACGGCTGGACCCTGTATCAGGTGCTCGAGCAGTACATGCGCAAGGTTCAGCGCGATAACGGCTACCTGGAAATCAAGACGCCGCAGGTCGTTGATCGCGGCCTGTGGGAGAAATCCGGGCACTGGGCCAACTACGCCGACAACATGTTCACCACCCAGTCGGAAAACCGCGACTACGCCATCAAGCCGATGAACTGCCCGTGCCACGTGCAGGTGTTCAATCAAGGCCTGAAGAGCTACCGCGAGTTGCCGATGCGTCTGGCCGAATTCGGTGCCTGCCACCGTAATGAGCCGTCGGGTGCGCTGCACGGCATCATGCGTGTACGTGGCTTCACTCAGGATGACGCCCACATCTTCTGCACCGAAGAGCAGATGCAGTCTGAATCCGCTGCGTTCATCAAACTGACCATGGACGTTTATCGCGATTTCGGCTTCACCGAAGTCGAAATGAAGCTGTCCACTCGTCCGGAAAAACGCGTCGGGTCCGACGAGCTGTGGGATCGCGCCGAAGCTGCACTGGCCGCCGCGCTAGACAATGCGGGCCTTGCGTACGATTTGCAGCCGGGTGAGGGCGCCTTCTACGGTCCGAAAATCGAGTTCTCGCTGAAAGATTGTCTTGGTCGTGTGTGGCAATGTGGTACTTTGCAGCTCGATTTTAACCTGCCGATCCGTTTGGGGGCTGAATACGTCTCCGAAGACAACAGCCGTAAACACCCGGTTATGCTGCACCGGGCGATCCTCGGCTCGTTCGAACGGTTTGTCGGGATCCTGATCGAGCACTACGAGGGTGCGTTCCCCGCGTGGCTGGCTCCGACTCAGGCAGTGATCATGAATATCACTGATAAACAGGCCGATTTTGCCGCTGAAGTTGAAAAAACTCTCAACGAAAGCGGATTTCGTGCCAAGTCCGACTTGAGAAATGAAAAGATCGGCTTTAAAATCCGCGAGCATACTTTGCTCAAGGTTCCCTATCTTTTGGTTATCGGAGATCGGGAAGTCGAGATGCAGACTGTCGCTGTGCGTACTCGTGAAGGTGCTGACCTGGGCTCGATGCCCGTCGCCCAGTTCGCTGAGTTCCTCGCGCAAGCGGTTTCCCGGCGTGGTCGCCCAGATTCGGAGTAATTATTATTAAGCGTGAACCGAGACAAGATAAACGAGCTGCACCGAAAGCGCCGATCAATGAGAATATCTCGGCACGCGAGGTTCGGTTAATTGGCGCTGATGGCGAGCAGATTGGCATCGTCTCTATTGATGAAGCGCTTCGTATTGCTGAAGAGTCCAAATTGGACCTGGTGGAAATTTCCGCCGACGCAATCCCACCTGTTTGTCGGGTGATGGACTACGGCAAATCGATCTTCGAGAAGAAGAAGCAGGTTGCCGCAGCGAAGAAGAACCAGAAGCAGATTCAAGTAAAAGAAATCAAGTTTCGTCCAGGGACGGAGGAAGGGGATTACCAGGTAAAACTGCGCAACCTGGTACGTTTCCTGAGTGATGGGGACAGGGCCAAGGTATCCTTGCGATTCCGCGGCCGTGAGATGGCCCACCAGGAGCTGGGGATGGAACTCCTCAAGCGGGTTGAAGCTGACCTGTTGGAGTACGGTTCTGTCGAGCAGCATCCTAAGATGGAAGGACGCCAGCTGATTATGGTCATCGCCCCGAAAAAGAAGAAGTAATCAACAGGGCACGGCAGGCCTTCTGATTATGTTTATCAACTGAATGCGGAGTATCCGAACATGCCAAAAATGAAAACTAAAAGTGGTGCTGCTAAGCGGTTTCTGAAAACTGCTAACGGTATCAAGCACAAGCACGCTTTCAAGAGCCACATCCTGACTAAAATGTCGACCAAGCGTAAGCGTCAACTGCGCGGTAGCAGCTTGCTGGCACCGTGTGACGTGGCAAAAGTCGAGCGCATGCTGCGCCTTCGTTAATTTAGTCAAGAATAGAGGAAGTAACTCATGGCTCGTGTAAAGCGTGGCGTCATTGCCCGTAAGCGTCACAAAAAAATTCTGAAACTTGCTAAAGGCTACTACGGCGCGCGTTCACGCGTATTCCGTGTTGCCAAGCAAGCGGTAATCAAGGCAGGCCAATACGCCTACCGTGACCGTCGTCAGAAAAAACGTCAGTTCCGCGCTCTGTGGATCGCTCGTATCAATGCTGGTGCACGTGTTAACGGTCTGTCCTACAGCCGTTTCATCGCTGGCCTGAAAAAAGCGTCCATCGAAATCGACCGTAAGGTTCTGGCTGAACTGGCCGTGAACGATAAAGCGGTGTTTGCTGCGATTGTCGAGAAAGCTAAAGCCACTTTGGCTTAAGTACCCCCGACAGTCACCCTGGGTTGCTCCTGCAGCCCAAGGTGGTAAACGTCATAAATAGGGGAAGAGCCTTCAAGCTCTTCCCCTATTTTGTATCTGGAGTCTGTACATGGAAAACCTGGACGCGCTCGTCGCTCAAGCTCTTGAGGCTGTGCAAAGCGCTGAAGATATCAATGCCCTGGAGCAAATCCGGGTTCACTACCTTGGCAAAAAGGGTGAATTGACTCAGGTGATGAAGACCCTGGGGAATTTACCGGCTGAAGAGCGTCCGCAAGTCGGTGCGCTGATCAACGTCGCCAAGGAGCGTGTCACAGAGGTTCTCAATGCGCGCAAGGCGTCGCTCGAGGAGGCCGATCTTGCGGCCAAGCTCGCCGCCGAGTCCATTGACGTAACCTTGCCTGGCCGTGGCCAGGCCTCGGGCGGTCTGCATCCGATCACCCGGACTCTGGAACGTATCGTGCAGTTCTTCACCCATATCGGCTACGGCATTGCCGAAGGCCCTGAGGTCGAAGACGACTATCACAACTTCGAGGCGCTCAACATCCCAGGCCATCACCCGGCCCGGTCGATGCACGACACCTTCTATTTCAACGCGAACATGCTGTTGCGCACCCATACCTCGCCGGTACAGGTCCGCACCATGGAAGCGAACAAGCCGCCGATCCGCATCGTCTGCCCAGGCCGTGTGTACCGTAGCGACTCGGATATCACCCACTCGCCGATGTTCCATCAGGTCGAAGGCCTGCTGGTTGATCGCGACATCAATTTCGCCGACCTCAAAGGCACCATCGAAGAATTCCTGCGGGTGTTCTTCGAGAAGGAGTTGGCGGTGCGTTTCCGTCCTTCGTTCTTCCCGTTCACCGAGCCATCCGCCGAAGTTGATATGGAGTGCGTGATGTGCAGCGGTAAAGGCTGCCGCGTCTGCAAACAGACGGGCTGGCTGGAAGTGATGGGCTGCGGCATGGTTCACCCCAACGTGCTGCGCATGTCCGGGATCGACCCGGAAGAGTTCTCGGGCTTTGCCTTCGGCATGGGCGTTGAGCGTCTGGCCATGCTGCGTTACGGCGTGAACGACTTACGTCTGTTCTTCGACAACGACTTGCGGTTCCTCGCGCAATTTCGCTAGTCGTAACGAATCTTTAGGAGAGCAGGATGAAATTCAGTGAACAATGGCTGCGTGGCTGGGTAAGCCCGCAGGTAGATCGCGACGAGCTGGTTGCTCGTCTGTCGATGGCCGGCCTTGAGGTCGACAGCGTAACGCCGGCCGCCGGTGTTTTCAGCGGCGTGGTCGTGGGCGAGGTGCTGAGCACCGAGCAGCACCCTGATGCTGATAAATTGCGCGTGTGTCAGGTCAGCAATGGCACCGAAACCTTCCAGGTCGTATGCGGAGCGCCGAACGTGCGCCCGGGCCTGAAGATTCCGTTTGCCATGATCGGCGCCGAACTGCCAGGCGACTTCAAGATCAAGAAAGCCAAGTTGCGTGGCGTTGAGTCCAACGGCATGCTCTGCTCCCAGGCTGAACTGCAAGTGGGCGAGGGCAACGACGGCCTGATGGAACTGCCGGCCGACGCGCCAGTAGGCCAGGACATTCGTGTCTACCTGGAGCTGGAAGACGCCAGCATCGAGGTCGACCTGACCCCGAACCGCGGCGATTGCCTGTCCCTCGCTGGCCTGGCCCGCGAAGTAGGCGCGTTGTACAACGCGCCAGTCACTCGTCCCGTGGTTGCCGCAGTAGCTGCCGTGCACGAGGAAGTACGCCCGATCGAAGTGCTGGCGCCAAACGCTTGCCCGCGCTACCTGGGCCGCGTGATCCGTAACGTCGACCTTTCCAAGCCAACCCCGCTGTGGATGGTTGAGCGCCTGCGTCGCGCCGATGTGCGCAGCATCGACGCTGCCGTCGACATCACCAACTACGTGATGCTGGAACTGGGCCAACCGTTGCACGCTTTCGATCTCGCCGAAATCAATGGCGGCATCCGCGTACGCATGGCCGAAGAAGGCGAGAAGCTGGTATTGCTCGACGGCCAGGAAGTCAGCCTGCGCGCTGATACCCTGGTCATCGCCGACCATTCCCGCGCCCTGGCGATTGCCGGCGTGATGGGTGGCGAGCACAGCGGTGTGTCCGCGACCACTCGCGATATTTTCCTCGAAAGCGCGTTCTTTGATCAGATCGCCATCGCCGGCAAGGCCCGTTCCTACGGCCTGCACACCGATGCCTCGCATCGCTACGAGCGTGGCGTGGACTGGAAGCTGGCCCGTGAAGCCATGGAGCGCGCCACTGGCCTGCTGCTGGAAATCACGGGTGGCGAAGCCGGCCCGATTACCGAAACCGTCAACGAACAGTACCTGCCGTCCGTTGCACCTATTACGCTGCGCGCCAAAAGCGTCGAGCAAATGCTTGGCCTGGTGATCGAGCCTGCTCAGATTGAGCAATTGCTGTCTGCGCTTGGCCTTGGCATCTCCGCTGGCGGGGAAGGGCAGTGGCACGTTGACGTGCCAAGCCATCGCTTCGATATCAGCCTGGAAGTTGATCTGATCGAAGAGCTGGCTCGTCTGTATGGCTATAACCGTCTGCCGGTGCGCTACCCGCAAGCGCGCCTGGCGCCGCAACCCAAGGCCGAAGCGCGTGCGCACCTGCCGGAGTTGCGTCGTCTGCTGGTTGCCCGTGGCTATCAGGAAGCAGTGACGTACAGCTTCATTGATCCGAAGCAGTTCGAGCTATTCAACCCAGGCGTTGAGCCGTTGCTGTTGGCTAACCCGATCTCCAACGACATGGCCGCCATGCGCTCGTCGCTGTGGCCAGGTTTGGTCAAGGCGCTTTCCCACAACCTGAACCGTCAGCAAGATCGCGTACGCATGTTCGAAAGCGGCCTGCGTTTCGTCGGCCAACTCGACGGCCTGAAGCAAGAGCCGATGTTGGCCGGTGTGGTTTGCGGTAGCCGTCTGCCGGAAGGCTGGGCGCAGGGCCGTGACACCGTGGACTTCTTCGACGTTAAAGCTGACGTGGAAGCGGTATTGGGTTTTGCCGGCGCACTGAATGACTTCACGTTTGTGCCAGGCAGCCATCCAGCGTTGCACCCGGGCCAGACTGCGCGTATCGAGCGCGAAGGGCGCTTGGTGGGCTTCGTCGGTGCCATTCACCCCGAGCTTTCGAAAACCCTCGGTCTCGACCGTCCTGTGTTCGTTTTTGAGCTGGTGCTGGCCGAAGTGGCGTCGGGCAAAATGCCTAAATTCAGCGAGTTGTCGCGCTTCCCTGAAGTGCGTCGTGACCTGGCCCTGATCGCCGACCGTGACGTGGCCGCCACTGCTGTTCTGGATGTAATCCGTGAAAATGCAGGGGAATGGCTGACAGACCTCAGGCTATTTGACGTCTATCAGGGTAAAGGCATTGATCCGCATAGAAAAAGCCTTGCAGTTGGCTTGACCTGGCAGCATCCATCGCGCACTCTTAATGACGATGAGGTGAATACCACGACACAAAATATCCTCACCTCGCTCGAACAAAGGTTGAACGCCACGTTAAGGAAGTGACGTATGGGGGCTTTGACGAAAGCTGAGATGGCGGAACGTCTGTACGAAGAGTTGGGTCTGAACAAGCGCGAGGCCAAGGAATTGGTCGAGCTGTTTTTTGAAGAAATCAGGCACGCTCTGGAAGACAACGAACAGGTCAAATTGTCCGGTTTCGGCAATTTTGACCTGCGGGACAAACGCCAGCGGCCTGGCCGCAATCCAAAAACGGGAGAAGAAATCCCGATCACGGCTCGCCGTGTGGTCACCTTTCGTCCAGGGCAGAAGTTGAAGGCCCGAGTTGAGGCTTATGCTGGAACCAAGTCATAACGACGAGCTACCCGTCATCCCAGGCAAACGCTACTTCACCATTGGTGAAGTCAGCGAGCTCTGTGCGGTCAAACCGCACGTGTTGCGCTATTGGGAGCAGGAGTTTCCTCAACTCAACCCCGTCAAACGCACCGGGAACCGTCGGTATTATCAGCGCCAGGATGTGCTGATGATCCGGCAGATCCGTGCGTTGCTGTACGATCAGGGGTTCACCATCAGCGGCGCGCGCCAGCGTATGTCCGGTGATGAAGCCAAAGACGACACCACCCAATACAAGCAATTGATCCGCCAAATGATCTCCGAACTCGAAGATGTGCTGGTGGTTTTGAAGAAATAACTCAGGCTTTTAAAATACTTCCACATTTCAAAAGCTTGCGGTATATTCCTGATCGCTTCGTTGCGAAGCGAACCCAGTAACACGCCTAGTCGGGGCGTAGCGCAGTCCGGTAGCGCACTAGCATGGGGTGCTAGGGGTCGAGTGTTCGAATCACTCCGTCCCGACCATATTCTTCTTTGAAAAAGCCCAATCTTAAAAGGTTGGGCTTTTTATGCGTCACACTTTCAGGTGGCTTCAGCCTGCCGTGCGTTCGCGCTGCTTGAGGTAATCCACAAACGGGGTGATATCCGGGCTGCAGAGCAAATGCGCGATCGCGCACACTTCGGTTTCCGGCCAGTCCCACCAGGCGGATTGCTCAAGGATCAGGCGGGTGGGTTCATCAAAGCGCCAGCGGATATGTTTGGCGGGGTTGCCGCCCACAATGGCGTAAGGCGCCACATCTTTGGTGACGATCGAGCCGGCGGCAACGACCGCGCCATTGCCGATGGTTACGCCTGACAGAATCTTCGCATGCGAGCTGATCCAGCAGTCATTGCCGATGGTGACGTCACCTTTGCTACCGCCGAAGTCAGTAATGTGGGCGAGGCT
Source organism: Pseudomonas sp. M5A4_2d (assembly GCF_053345295.1). Lineage (NCBI taxonomy): Bacteria > Pseudomonadati > Pseudomonadota > Gammaproteobacteria > Pseudomonadales > Pseudomonadaceae > Pseudomonas > Pseudomonas sp. M5A4_2d. The sequence continues at coordinate 742,604 of NZ_JBKEZW010000001.1, forward strand.
TTTAACCTTGGCCGGGAACGGGTAGCAGCTGAGCCAGTCAGTACGATGGTGGCCACCCAAATACACTTCGACATTGCCGGCAATGGAGGTGTAGGCGCCTACACGCAGGGTCGTGCCCTCATGCCAGTCATGAACCTTCAAGTCTCCGTAGGTGCCGATGCCAAAACTGTAATCGGGGTAACGGTTGCGCAGTTTTTGCGTAGAGCGCTCCAGCGGGGAGAGCGCGCGTAATGCCTTGCGCGCTTGATGTTCGCGCCATTTACGCAATAGCTTCATGGGGTGAGCCTTCTTGCAGAGATTGAAATCAGGCGACATCGTGATGAATGGGTGCCGTCTATGCAAGACGAAGGTAGAGCGGTTTATTTATTGTCTGAAAATAGTCGTCGAAGCCTGTCCCTTTTTTTCACCTCGCCTGTCATTCCAGGCAAGTGAATAAAATCGAGAGCTTCCCCTAATGCCCGCAGTCTCACCCTTGCGCTTGCGCCCGTTGCTGAACCTGAGCCTGATGCTGAGCCTCAGTGCCAGCCCGCTATTCGTCCCGCTCAGCTATGCCGAAGACAGCACAGAGCGCCGCAGCTACGAAGTGCCTGCCGGCAGTTTGAGCGCCGCATTGACCCGCTTTGCCGGGCTCGCTGGCGTTAATCTGTCGGTGGACCCGGCGCTGGTCAGCGGTCACAACAGCAGTGGCTTGTCCGGCGAGTACGCGGTGGAGGAGGGGTTTGCTCGCTTGTTGCAGGGCTCTGGCCTGCAGCTGCAACCGATGGGCGAGCAGGCGTACAGGTTAGTGCCGGTGCCGGAGGGTGGCAGCCTGCAACTGGCGCCCACGTCTATCCTCGGCATCACCGGGCAGGCCGATGGGGATACCTATGCCGGTGGTCAAGTGGCGCGCCGTGGTTCGCAAGGCCTGCTCGGCTCGCGCGACTTTATGGAAACGCCGTTCAGCATGACCACCTACACCGCTGATGCGGTGAAGAACCAGCAGGCGCGCACACTGGGAGACCTGGTTGCCAGCGATCCGTCGGTGCGCGCCACCAACCCGGCGGGTGGGCGCTATGAGCAATTCACGATTCGCGGGTTCAGCCTGTTCAACAGTGATGTGGCCTACAACGGCCTCTATGGCGTGCTGCCGACCTACACCATCGACATGGAAATGGCTGAGCGGGTCGACATCCTCAAAGGCCCGAGCCAGTTGATCAACGGTATCTCGCCACGCGGTAGCGTCGGCGGCGGGATCAACGTGGTGCCCAAGCGCGCCACCGACAAGGACATCACCTCGTTGACCGGCACGTGGGCATCCGGCAGCCAGGCCGGTGGCGCGGTGGATGTGGGACGGCGCTTTGGTGAGGACAACAAATTTGGCATCCGTTTCAACGGCGTGAAGCAGTCCGGCGATACCGAATGGGATCACCAGAGTGTCGACCGTGAAATGGCCGTGTTGGGCCTGGATTTTCGCGGCGAGCGTTTGCGCCTTTCCACGGATATAGGCCACACCGAGCGCGACACCGACGCGCCGCAAGAACGTGTACAAGTCGGCGCCAATGCCAGGGTGCCGAGCGCCAACGATGTGCGCCATAACTACGCACAGCCCTGGAGCAAAGCCCGCACCGACGACACCTTCGGCACTGTTAACGGCGAGTTCGACCTCAGTGACAACGTGATGCTCTATGGCGGTGTGGGCGCGCGTAAAAGCAACCACGACTTCTTGCGTCACGCGGTTTCCGTCACCAACAACGCCGGGGATTTCAGCGTATTGCCACGGGATTTCACCCGCGATGAAAACGTGCGCACCGCCACAGCTGGGGTGCGCAGTTGGTTGCATACCGGACCCGTAAGCCATGAGATCAACCTGGCGGCCAGCTACTTCTACATGGACTTTGAAAACGGCGGCGCCCGGTACGCGGCGGCGCCGAGCAACCTGTACAACCCGGAAGAAACCCCAACCCCTTCACGGCCAACACGCCTGGATTCCAGGGTCTACACCGAGAACCGCTTCAGCGGCGTGGCGCTGTCCGACACCTTGGGCTTTTTCGAGGATCGTTTATTGCTCACCCTCGGCGCGCGCTGGCAGCGGGTGAAGGTCGATGACTGGACCGACAACGTCAAGGGCGACACGGCGTATGACGAGGAAAAAGTCTCACCATCGGGCGGCATCCTCTTCAAAGCCACCGACAAACTGTCGCTATATGCCAACTACATGGAAGGCTTGAGCCAGGGCAAAATCGCGCCTTCGACCTCGATCAACGAAGATGAAATCTTCCCGCCATTTATCAGCCGCCAGGTTGAAGTAGGCGCCAAATACGACGCCGGTGCCTTTGCCGTGACCGCTGCCGTGTTTCGTATCAAGCAGCCCGCCTACGAAACCAACGCGACCACACGGGTTTTCGGCCCCAATGGCAAACGCCAGAACGACGGCGTGGAGCTGAGCGTATTCGGCGAGCCGCTCAAAGGCTTTCGTCTGCTCGGCGGCGTGATGTATATCGACAGCGAACTGACGAACACCACCCAAGGCACCTTCGACGGCAATCGCGCACCGGCCACGCCCCAATACAACGTCAACCTGGGCGCAGAATGGGATGTGCCGACGGTTGAGGGCCTGACCCTGACCAGCCGGGGCCTCTATTCCAGCTCACAGTACCTCGACACGTCCAACGCCAAGCAAATCGATGCCTGGACCCGCCTCGACCTGGGCGCGCGATACGCTTTCAAGGTCGACGACAAGCACATCACCTTACGAGCGAATGTCGAGAACGTCGCCGATAAACGCTACTGGAGCTCTGCCGGGGCGTCTGACGACAGCGAACCGGGTTTGACGCTGTCGACGCCGCGTACCTACTTGCTGTCGGCCACGGTGGACTTCTAAGCACAGGGTCAATATGGGGAAGGCCAATGTGGGAGCTGGTTTGCCTGCGATACAGGCACCTCGGTCTGTCAGTAAGACCCAGTCGATGCTATCGCAGGCAAGCCAGCTCCCACACAAGCCAGCTCCCACATAGCCCAGGGCACACCCCAGACTCGCAACGTTAATAAGAATGTTTTTTGATTGCATCGCCGTGATATGGAATAGTACCCGCCGTTTTCCCAGGCCTCTCCCGCCTGGGTGTGTTAACGCCGAGGTCTTTGTCATGCGAATGCTGCGCTCCATCCCGACCCTTGCCGCCTGCCTCCTGGCATTCTCCTGCAGCGTATTGAACGCGGCCCCCATCGACCTCAACGACGGCCAGCATGCAGTGCACCTGCCGGATGCGCCCAAGCGCGTGGTGGTGCTGGAGTTTTCTTTCCTCGACAGCCTGGCTGCCGTTGACGTCACGCCAGTCGGGGCCGCCGACGATGGCGATGCCAACCGTGTGTTGCCGCGTGTGCGCCAGGCCATCGGCCAATGGAAGTCAGTGGGCCTGCGTTCGCAACCCAGTATCGAGGAAATCGCCCGGCTCAAGCCGGACCTGATCGTCGCTGACCTCAATCGCCACCAGGCACTCTACAGCGACTTGGCGAGCATCGCGCCAACCTTGCTCCTGCCATCACGCGGTGAGGATTACCAGGGCAGCCTGAAATCCGCCGAACTGATCGGCAAGGCCTTGGGCAAAAGCCCGCAGATGCAAGCGCGTATTGCGCAGAACCGTGAGCACCTGAAGGCGATTGCGCAGCAGATTCCCGCCGGTGCCAGCGTGCTCTTCGGCGTTGCACGTGAGGACAGCTTTTCCGTGCACGGCCCGGACTCCTACGCCGGCAGTGTGCTGGAGGCCCTCGGCTTGAAAGTGCCGTCGGTACGCGCCAAGGCTGCGCCAACCGAGTTTGTCAGCCTGGAACAATTGCTCGCCCTGGACCCGGGTTGGTTGTTGGTGGGGCACTACCGTCGCCCCAGTATCGTCGATACCTGGAGCAAGCAGCCGCTGTGGCAAGTGCTCGGTGCGGTACGCAATCACCACGTGGCACAAGTCGATGGCGACAGCTGGGCGCGTAACCGTGGCGTATTGGCCTCGGAGCAGATCGCAGAAGACGCCCTCGCCATTCTTAAAGGCGGCCATGCCGTATTGAGCCAATAACCGTGCAGCGCAGTTTCGCGGCGATAAGCATTGTGCTGCTGGGGGCCGTGTTGTTCTGGTTCTCGCTGTACAGCTGGTCGCCGTTTGTGATCGCCCCGACGGACGCATGGAATGGCCTGGTTCACCAAGGCCACGAAGGCGGCAATATGGCCTATATCGTCGCCCAGTTGCGGGTGCCGCGAGCCGTGTGCGCGGCGTTGGTCGGTGCCTGCCTTGGGCTGGCCGGTGCGCTGATGCAGGGCATCACCCGCAACCGTCTGGCGTCGCCTTCGCTGTTTGGTGTGACGGCAGGCGCCGCGTTGGGGCTGGCGTTGTTCTCGACCGGATTGGTTGCACCGCCGTTTGCCGGTGGTGCGTTGTTGATGACGTGCCTGGGCGGCGCGCTGGCGTGGATAACGGTATTCAGCCTGGGCGGCGCATGGTCGTCAACCACCGCGCAAGGTCGGCTGGTATTGGCCGGTGTGGCCGTGGCGGCGCTCTGCGCGGCATTGACTCGGCTCACTGTGATTCTGGTCGAGGCGCAGGCGCAAAGCGTGTTGAACTGGCTGGCCGGTTCGCTGGCGAACGTCGGGGCGGCCCAGCTGCAATTGCTCTGGCCGTGCACGTTGATCGGCGGCCTGTGGGCGCTGTGGTGCGCCCCGCGCTTGAACCTGATCAACCTCGGCGAAGACGCTGCGCGCTCGTTGGGCGTGGGTATCGCCAGCCTGCGCCTGCAGGTGTTTCTGGCCAGTTTGTTATTGGTGGGTGCCAGCGTCTGCGCGGTCGGCCCCATCGGTTTTGTCGGGCTGATCGCGCCGAATATCATTCGGCAATTTCTCGGTAACGACTACCGCTGGCTGATTCCGTTGAGTGCGGCATTGGGCGCGGTGATCGTACTCGGCGCCGACCTGCTCAGTCGCGCCGTGGCTTTTCCGGTGGAAACCCCGGCGGGCGTGGTGACCGCGCTGATCGGCGCGCCGTTCTTTCTGTTCCTTGCCAGGCGCGCCCTATGACCCGGCCACGATTGCGCTTATGGCTGCTGCTGGGCCTGTTGCTGGTGACGCTGTTGGTGAGCCTCAGCGCCGGTACGGTGTGGCTCAAGCCCGCAACCGTGCTGGATCGCCTGCTGGCTCACGACGCCCTCGATTTTGAAGTGTGGAACCACCGCCTGCCGCGTAGCCTGATCGCCATGCTTGCCGGGTGTGCGTTCGGTCTGGCGGGGGCGATTGTGCAGGGGGTGATTCGCAACCCGCTGGCCTCGCCGGAAATTCTCGGCGTAACGCAGGGTGCAGGGCTGGCGCTGACGGTGGCGATCATCAGCTGGCCGCAACTGCCGATTGCCTGGCTGCCGCTGGTAGCCTGCCTGGGCGGGGCGGGCGGCGCCTTGCTGCTGGCGTTGTACAACACCGGCGTGAGTTTTTCCGGGGTGCGTTTTGCGCTCTCGGGCGTGGCGATTGCGGTGACCTTGTCCAGCGTCACCGAGTTTTTAATCCTGTCCCACCCGCTGGATATCAACACCGCGTTGCTCGCACTGACCGGCAGCCTGTGGAGCCGCAATTGGCACCACGTGGTGTTGGTGCTGCCGTTTCTGCTGCTGATCCCGCTGGGCCTGTGCCTGGCCAAACCGCTGAACCTGATCGCCCTCGGCGACGAAGCCGCCCACAGCCTGGGCACCGCCCTTGGCCGCACGCGCTGGCTGGCGATGGCCTGCGCGGTGGTGCTCACCAGCCTGGGTGTCGGCGTGATCGGGCCGATTGGCTTTATCGGTTTGGTCGCGCCGCATATGGCGCGGCGGCTGGTGGGCGGGCATCACCACTATTTGCTGCCCGCCGCGATGCTGATTGGCGCGCTGCTGCTGGTGCTGGCCGACACCCTCGGGCGTACGTTGATTGCGCCCAGCGAAATCCCGGCGGGCATTCTCACGGCGGTGATTGGTGCGCCGTATTTTCTTTGGTTGCTGGCACGGTTCAAGGGCTGATGACATGAGTATTCTTCAGGCACAACAGCTCGACATTGGCTACGGTGCGACGCGTATCGTGCAGGGGTTGTCGTTCGCGCCGCCAGCGGGTCGCGTCACCGCGCTGATCGGCCCCAACGGCTGCGGCAAGTCCACCTTGCTCAAGGCGTTTGCGCGCATCCTTAAACCCACCCAAGGTGCATTGACCCTTGATGGCCAGCCCTACGCCAGCCTGTCCGCCCGCCAGTTGGCCCGGCAAATTGCGTTCTTGCCCCAGGTGTTGCCAGTGCCGGAGGGCGTCAGTGTGCGCCAGTTGGTCGCTTACGGTCGCAGCCCCCACAACTCGCTGTGGGGGCGCCTGAGCGGCAACGATCAATCCCAGGTGACCCAAGCCATGCAACGCCTGGAACTGGACAGCCTGGCCGACCGTGCGCTGGCGGATTTGTCCGGCGGTCAGCGCCAGCGCGCCTGGCTGGCCATGGTGTTGGCGCAAAACGCGCCAGTGGTGCTGCTCGACGAACCCACCACCTACCTCGACATCAGCCATCAGGTCGAGCTGCTCGACTTGATGGGCGAACTGGCCGCCGAAGGCAAAACCGTTATCACCGTACTGCATGACATCAACCAGGCCTGCCGCTATGCGGATCATCTGGCGGTGATGCAGGGCGGCAAGCTGGTCGCCGATGGCGCGCCCGCCCAGGTGATCAGTGCCGAACTGATGCGCCAGGTGTTCGATGTGCACGTGCAGGTCATGCAGGAGCCGCTGGCCGGCACGCCCATGTGCCTGGTGGAAAAAAGCACCCGTACACGTGCCTGATGTGGGCAAAAATGCGCGAAGGGCTTGCTCCCTAATCGCGTTCTGTCCTGCAAAAAAACATTATTTATATGAATAAAGTTATTTATAAATAATGAAAGTAGAGAATATTAGCTTATGCCCAAATAGCATTATATTTTTAAAATCCATTCCGTTATGTTTGATCGCAACAGCCTACCCCTGACCTCGGATGGTACCCAGCGTGATTCAGATTCTGCGCGCCATAACCGGGTAATGACCCTGCGGCAGAATCGTTGGAACGGAGTTCAACGTATGTTGCCATTTCAAAGCCCTCGCTCGCCACACACCTAGTTACAGATCGCTTACACCTCCCTGAAAACCGTGCACCCCGCGCCGTCCCGACGACAGCGTGACTGCCCGACTTCGCGATCCGGAAAGTTTGGAGTGGCCATGAAGCAAGTTTTACAACCCACCGCTGCACTGGCGCTGGCCCTGTTTGCCGGCACCGCACAGGCCCAGGACGACAGCACCCTGTCCACCGTGGTGGTCACCGGCAACCGTGGCGCCGAACAGCGCACCGTCACCAGCAGCCCGGTACCGATCGATGTGGTCAGCGCCAAGCAACTGCAAAACACCGGCAAGCCCGGCTTGATGGAAGCCTTGAGCGCGGTGATCCCGTCGCTGACCCTGCCGGAAAAAACCGGCTGGGACGCCAGCGGCATTGCCCGCGCACCCAACCTGCGTGGCCTGAGCGCCGCCGAAGTGCTGGTGCTGGTCAATGGCAAACGTCGCCACACCAGTGCCACCCTGAACATCAACGGCATCAATACGGGCGCGGCGCCGGCCGATCTCGACTTAATTCCCATCAGCGCCATCGACCACGTGGAAGTGCTGCGCGATGGCGCCGCCGCCCAATACGGTTCGGATGCCATCGCCGGGGTGATCAATGTGATCCTCAAGGCCGACACCAGCGGCACCGCAGTGACCCATATCGGCCAGGGTTACGACGGCAAGAAACAGACCGTGCAACAGAGCCTCAACAAGGGTTTTGAAATCGGCAACGGCGGCATCGTGCAACTGGCCCTGGATGCGCGCAGCCAGAATGACGACAACAAGGCCAGCGCCAACGGCTACACCTATGAGCAAGCCTACAACCAGGCCGGCAGGGCCACCTATGGCGGTTATGGTACGCCCAAGACCAACCTGCTGACCTTGGGCTACAACGCCGAGCTGCCGATCGATGACAGTCTCAGCCTGTATTCCTTCACCACTTACTCACGACGCAAAGCCGAGCAGGGGCAGAACTACCGCCTGCCCACCATCACCAACACCATTACTACCGGGCCGAACGGCTACCCGGCCGGTTATACGCCCACCTGGTCCATCGACGAGGATGATTTCCAGGCCGCATTCGGCGGCAAAGGCACCGTCGGCGCGTGGGACTGGGACTTGTCCACCACCTACGGGCGCAACGAAGCGGAGCAGGGCACCACCCACAACCAGAACCCGTCGCTGGGCGAGTACACGCCGAACAGCTTCACCTCCGGCACCTGGATTTCCACCGAGTTGACCACCAACCTCGACTTCAAACGCGGCTTCGACGTCGGCCTGCAAAAACCGTTGGACCTGTCCTACGGCTTCGAGCATCGACGCGACACCTATGAGGTGCAGGCCGGTGACTATGCGTCTTATGCCAACGGCGGTTATTGCGTGGCGCCGGGCAACTGCGCTTCATCCGGGGCCCAGGTCACCAATGGTATTTCACCGGACGAAGCCACCAGCGCCTCGCGCAACAGCCTGGCCAGCTATGTCGATGTGGGCTTCAACCCGCTGCCGGATTGGTACGTGGGCACCGCCTTTCGTTATGAGCATTACAACGAAGGCGTGGGCGCTACCCGCAGCGGCAAGCTGACCACGCGCTACGATTTCACCCCGCAATTTGCCGTGCGCGCCACGGTCAGCAATGGCTTTCGCGCGCCGTCCCTGGCCAACAGCCTGTTCAGTGCGCGCTCCACCACCTATGGCGTGGTCGACGGGGTGTACCAGTCGATCAACTACGGCGTGTTGCCGGTGGATTCGGCGGCGGCCAAGGCCCTCGGCGCCCAAGAGCTGAAACCCGAGCGCTCGACCAACTTCAGCCTGGGTTTCACCCTCACGCCCACCGACCGTTTGAACTTCACGGCCGACGCCTACGTGATCAACCTGCGCGACCGCATCACCCTGACCGGTACCTTGCTCGGGCCTGAAGTCACCCAAGTGCTGCAGAACAACGGCATCAACTCAACCTCCGGGGGCCAATACTTCATCAACGGCGCCGACACCCGCACCAAAGGCGTTGATCTGGTCAGCAACTACAACCAGGACATCGGCCAGTACGGCACCTTGAAGTGGACGGCGGCGTTCAATTGGAACCAGACCCAGATCCTCAACTACAAGGCGTCCACCAACATCCTGGGCACTTCCTATGACCTGATGGACCGCCAGGCGCGCAACCTGATCACCGGCGTCCAGCCCAGCACCAAGCTGATTCTCGGTGGCGACTGGAGCATCGACCGCTTCAACCTCAACCTGGCCCTGACACGCTATGGCACCTACAAGGAAGTCAACGTCTCTGCCGACCGCAGCCTGGACCGAATCTACAGCGCCAAATGGATCACCGACCTCGACCTTGGCTACAACCTCACCAAAGCCCTGGACATCGCCGTCGGCGCCAAGAACCTGTTCGACCTCTACCCCAAGAAACAAGGCGTGCCGAGCAGCACCATGCTCGCCAGCTACGGCACCTATTCGCCCTACGGTTTTACCGGCGGGTACTACTACACCCGGCTGACTTACGCCTTCTAAGGCCGCTACCCGCGAGGAATAGAACATGCCCATTGTCGCCAAAACCTATGACCTGATCGATGAGGTCACCGACTACCCGGTTCGCCAGCGCCGTGTCTCCACGCCGATCAAGGCTCTACACGTGGTCCCGGCCCGACACCCCTGGCGCTGGGCGGGTTCGATCTTTGCCGCGCTGGTGTTACTCGCCATCGTGCATTCCCTGGCCACCAACCCTCGCTGGGAATGGGGGGTGTTCGGTCAATGGTTCTTCTCGCCGTCGGTGCTGCGCGGCCTGGGCAAGACGCTGTTGCTGACGCTGCTCAGCACGGTGTTCAGCATCATTCTCGGCACTGCGCTGGCCCTGGCGCGGCTGTCGGGCTCGCCGCTGCTGGCGGCATTGGCCTGGGGCTATATCTGGTTTTTCCGCTCGATGCCGGCGCTGCTGGTGCTGATCATCCTGTACAACTTTGCCTATCTGTATGACCACATTGTGCTCGGCGTGCCCTTCACCCGTGTGGTGTTCGCCGAATGGTCGACGGTGGATGTACTCAGCCAATTCACCGTGGCGGTGTTGGGCTTGAGCCTGATGCAAGCGGCGTACGCGGCGGAGATCATTCGCGGCGGCCTGATCGGCGTCGACGCCGGCCAGCACGAAGCCGCGGCAGCCTTGGGGTTGCCGGCCTCGCGACGCATCTTCCGCATCATCTTGCCCCAGGCCTTGCGCTCGATCCTGCCCTCGGGTTTCAACGAAATCATCGGCCTGGTCAAGGGCACGTCGATCGTCTACGTGCTGGCGTTGCCGGAGCTGTTCTACACCGTGCAGGTCATCTACAACCGCACGCAGGCGGTCATTCCGCTGCTGATCGTCGCCACCGTCTGGTACCTGATCATCACCACCGTGCTGACCAGCGCCCAGTACTACGTCGAGCGCCATTTCGCCCGAGGCACTGCGCGCGTGCTGCCGCCGACACCGCTGCAACGCATAGGCCGCTGGCTCAAGGAGAAAACCCATGAGTGAAGCACGCGCCGGGCGCATCCAGATCCAGGGCGTGGGTAAGCGCTTTGGCAACCAGCAGGTGTTGAAAGACATCGACCTGACCATCGACCCGGGCAAGGTCACGGTGATTCTCGGCCCCTCCGGCTCGGGCAAATCCACCTTGCTGCGCACCATCAACCACCTGGAGAAAATCGACAGCGGGCATATCACCATCGATGGTGAATACGTCGGCTACCGCCGCAAGGGCGACCTGCTCTACGAGCTCAAGGAACGCGAGATTCTCAAGCGGCGTATCGACGTAGGTTTCGTGTTCCAGAACTTCAACCTGTTCCCGCACCTCACGGCCTGGGAAAACATCGCCGAAGCACCGCTGGCGCACAAGCGCTGGAGCAAGGCCGAGGCTCAAACCAAGGCGTCCGCACTGCTGGCCAAGGTCGGCCTGGCGGACAAGCTCGATGCCTACCCGCGCCAGCTTTCCGGCGGCCAGCAACAACGTGTGGCCATCGCGCGGGCACTGGCGCTGGACCCCAAGGTGTTGCTGTTCGATGAGCCTACCTCGGCCCTCGACCCGGAGCTGGTGGGCGAGGTGCTCGACGTGATCAAAGGCCTGACCCAATTGGGCGTGACCCTGGTGATCGTCACCCACGAGATCGGGTTTGCCCGCGAGGTAGCCGACCACGTGATGTTTCTTTGCGACGGCCAACTGATCGAAGAGGGCCCGCCCGAACAGATTTTTCGCCAACCCCGACATCCCCGCACCGTGGCCTTTCTCGGCAAGGTGCTTTAGTTCAAGGAGTGACTGCTCATGTTCATCAATACCGCCCGTGTGGCTTTGCTGACGCTTGCCGTCAGTGCCGCGCATACGGCTTTCGCCGCCACGCAACCCGTTGACCTCAGCCCTGACCGCGCACGCATTCATGTGCCACGCAACGAGGCGGCCATCGCGCAAATCCCGCCGGGCTTCAAGTTCGCCCAGCCGGGCAAATTCACGGTGGCGGTGTCCGGTGTAGCCGGGCCACCGCTGGCACTGCTGGCCAATGACGACAAGACCACTATCGGCAGTGAGGCCGACACCGCGCAGTTGGTGGCCGACAGCCTCGGGCTGCAACTCAACGTGGTGCAGACCAGTTGGGAGGATTGGCCGCTGGGCGTGAGCTCGGGCAAATACGACGCGGTGATCAGTAACGTCACCGTGACCGAGGCGCGCAAGAAGCGCTTTGACTTCGCCACCTATCGCCAGGATGTGCTCGGGTTTTACGTCAAGAGCACCAGCAAAATTACCGAGATCAAACAGGCTTCGGACATTGCCGGGCTGAAGATCATCGTCGGCTCCGGCACCAACCAGGAAAAGGTTCTGCTGGCGTGGAACGAGGCCAACGAAAAGGCCGGCATCAAGCCTGCGCTGTTGCAGTACTTCGACGACCAGGCCGCCGCGCAATTGGCGGTGCAGTCGGGGCGCAGCGATGCGCTGTTCGGGCCTAACTCGGTGTACGCCTATTCGGCGGCGATTACAGGCGGCATCAAGCGTGTCGGTACGGTGAACGGTGGCTGGCCGTTGAAGGCGGATATCGCGGTGACTACGCGCAAGGACAACGGCCTGGTCCAGCCGATCCATACCGCCCTGGAGGGCGCGATTGCCGGCGGCCAATACGAACAGGTGCTGCAGCGTTGGGGCCTGGATGTGGAGCGCGTCGACACCTCGCTGATCAACCCACCGGGCTTGCCGGACTAGGAGAATCGACATGGGACTGACACGACGTGAAGCGTTGTCGAGCATCGCCGCCGTAGGGGGCGAGAAGGCCGTCAAGGACGCACTGGCGGTATTGGGTTTGGGGCCCTCGTCACATCGGCGGCCGCAACCGCTGAAACTCAAGGACGGCCTGGGGCAGGGCACCCGCGTGCTGGTGCTGGGCGCCGGGATTGCCGGGCTGGTCACCGCCCTGGAGCTGACCCGCGCCGGGTTCAGCGTGCAAGTGCTGGAAGCTCGTAACCGCGTGGGCGGACGCACCTGGACACTGCGCCATGGCGATCGCGTTGACTACAAGGACGGCCGCACGCAAACCGTGGCGTTTGATCCGGGCCTGTATTTCAACGCAGGTCCCGCACGCATCCCCAGCCAGCACCGCACGATTCTCGACTATTGCAGCGAACTGGGTGTGCCGCTGGAAGTGCTGGTCAACAGCAGCCATGGCGCCCAGGTGCGCCCGGACCTGCAGCAGCCGGCGTTCACCGTCGGCCAGGCGATCAACGATGCGCGTGGGCACCTCTCCGGTTTGCTGGCCAAAGCCGTGCAGCGCGATGCACTCGATGATGTACTGAGTAGCGAAGAACGCACGCGCTTGTTGGCCTTCTTGCAGGTCTACGGCGATTTGTCGCAAGAACTGGCCTATGAGGGCAGCCTGCGCGCCGGTCATCTGGATTCGCCTGCGCACCCCGGCGCATTGCCCGCCAGCCGCAGCCCGCTGGCGCTGGATCGGTTGCTGCATCCCGAGCTGTGGGGCGCATTGCTGCACACCGAATTCCCTGAGTTCTCCGCGACCATGTTCCAACCGGTCGGCGGCATGGACCGCATTACCGACGCCTTCTACCAACGCGTCAGCGAGCACGTGCAGTTGGGCGCTCAAGTCCGGCAGATCCGTCAGTTGGAAGACGGCGTGGCGGTGACTTACCACGACCAACACAGCGGCCGCGAACAGGTGGTGCGCGCCGATTATTTGGTCTCGACATTACCGCTGCCGCTGTTGGCCAGGCTCGACACCGACTTCAGCGAACCGGTCAAAGCCGCGTTGCTCAGCACCCGCAGCGATCAGGCGACCAAAGTCGCGTGGCAGTCCCCGCGCTTCTGGGAGACCGACTATCGCACCTACGGCGGCCTGTCGTGGATAGAGCACCCGGCGCGCCTGCTGTGGTACCCGAGCAATGACCTCAATACCCGCGAAGGTGTGTTGGTGGCCGGTTACGTCACCGGGGAGGGCGCCGACGTGTTTGGCGCGCAACCGTTCAACCAGCAATACGCCACCTCCAAGGAGGCCGTGGAGCTGCTGCATCCGGGTTACTCCAAACACCTGCGCAACCCGCTGGCGGTGTCCTGGGAACAGATTCCCTACAGCGAAGGCCCGTGGCTGCAACGCGAACACTTCCCGGCCGAGGCCAGCGCCTTGTTGGAACACGCCCATGGCCGCGTGTACTTCGCCGGTGACGGTTTGGTGCAAAGCGGCGTGGGCATCTGGCAGGAGTCAGCAGCCAACTCGGCCCGCTTTGTGGTCGGTCAACTGGCTGAGCGGGTTACCCAACAACGACACATTGCGGCCGTGGCCGCGTCTTGAGGAGCAACACCATGAGCGACAGCATTCAACGCACCAGCGTCGGTGATTTTCCGATCTCGCAAACTGTCACCGTGCCGGCTTCCGCCAGTCTGGTCTTTGTCAGCGGCACCTTGCCGGACCTTGCCGACCCGAACGCACCGGCCGGGACGCCGGCGGCCTACGGCAATACCGAAGTGCAGACGGTGTCGGTGTTCAACAAGCTGCGCAAGATCCTTCAGCAGCAAGACCTGGACCTGGGCGATATCGTGCAGTTACGGGTATTCCTGGTCGGCGCCGAAGAGACCGGCGGCAAGCTCGATTTCGCCGGTTTGCAGCGTGGTTATACGCAATTCTTCGGCACGCCCGAGCAGCCGAACAAACCGGCGCGCACCGCGTTGCAAGTGGTGGCGTTGCCGTTGCCCGGCGCGCTGGTGGAAGTCGAAGCCATCGCCGCCCGTACTCCTTGATTTTGGAGTGAGCAGTTTGGTTGTGGCGAACGGGGCTGTTGTGGCGAGCCCGCTCGCCAAACATCATTGGTTGGCAGGTGCCTGGGCACCCTTGCCGGGCAGTGGCCAGATCTGCTCGCGCACCGACTCGCCGAGCCACACCATGCCGTGCAGGAAGGTATCGCGCTCCTGTGGTGTGGTGAGGGGGAAGCAGGCGTAGTGTGTGTGCGCCATGACCCGCAGTTCTTCGGCCCACGCCTGCTTTTCCTGCTCACTGTCGAGGTTGCAGCCCTCAAGGACGTCAGCTGGCATGAAGGTGCTCAGTTCCGTGGGCAGCGCATCGCGGGTTCCCAGGCGTGCGTTGAGCGTGGCGCTGCAGATTTCTACGGTCAGCCCGGTGATCCCCTTGGCCAGGAGCTTTTTCAGCGGCTTGATCTTGTTGTTGGCGGCGAAGTTCGTCGACTTGAGCAAGGTGTTGTAGTGCGGTTTGAAGTGGTTGATCAGCGCGGCTTCCGCCAGCGTAACCACCTCATTTCGGTTCAAACGCACACTGCGTAGACGTTCGAAATGCGCCGTTTCATCCTGATCGCTGGCGATGGGCTCAGCGTTAAGGTCACCGCCATTGCTGATCATCGTCCGGCCGTGCTCAAACCGGTAGAGCAGAATCGAAATTTCCAGCTCCGGGCTGTTGGTCGAGGTTTCAGCGAGGATGCGTTGCAGGGTGGTGTGGTTCAGCAGCCGGTCTACCGCCGTGCGTGTGTGAACCTTGCCGATGCCCTGGCCGACATAGAGCACGTTCATGTCCCGATGGTCCGCTTCCAGGGCACTCATCGCGTTTGCCACCACGATGTGCGCGGCAGTGGTCATTTGCCGTGAAGTCGAGAGAATGATCAAGTGCGTACCGTTAGGGGCCACGAGAACCTCTTCGATCTCATCCTGATCATCAGGCGCGATCTGCGGGATGTCGTAACGGAAGGGGACAGATTGCACGCCTTGCTCGTCCATCACGATAAAACTGCCGTACGCTGATCGACCAAGCAGTTGCAGGCCTTGAGGGTTGATCAGCACCCGGCGCCGGGCTGTGATCAGGTAGATATTGCTGCCGGCAATCGCTGCCCGAAAATGCGCGTCGTCCTTGGCGCGGTAGAGGTCGGCGGGCGTCAATACCGAGGGCGGGCTTGAGTAAAGATGGGTGGCGCCTTCTGCAGAAAACTGGCGAATGATCGAGTCCATGGTGGTCATTGCTTCATCCTTGTTGGGCTGCGCTCAGCGGCAGCGTCGCGCTGCAGTTTGCCAAAGTCGCGACGCGATGGGCACTGACTGATTGGGTAGGTGTTCAGCTTTTGCGCTTGGGTGCCTGCCTATGAATGTGTTGAGGGCTTACCACCCTTTCCAGCGGCCCTGTTTTTTCAGGGTGACGATGATGTCTTCGCGCTTGTGGCGGATTTCTACCATCTTTTGGCGCAGTTCGCGGCAGCGGTTGCTGTTGAGGATCAGCAGGCCGATCAAGGGGCTAAGCAGGGACATGGCGTACAGAAAAAGCGGCGGACGGTACGCTATCGCAGGCAGGGATATCAGTAAGCAGGTTACGTAAATGCCGACACTGACCCATACCAAGTGGATTCGACCATAGGTGACCTGAGTCTTGGAAAAAAAGAGGACAAGGCCTGTTGCAATGCTGCCGAAAAAAAAGATTTTGATTGCAAGGCCTTCCGGAAGGGTCGAGAGAAATGTCACCAATAATAGGACGGC
This sequence comes from Pseudomonas sp. M5A4_2d, assembly GCF_053345295.1. Lineage (NCBI taxonomy): Bacteria > Pseudomonadati > Pseudomonadota > Gammaproteobacteria > Pseudomonadales > Pseudomonadaceae > Pseudomonas > Pseudomonas sp. M5A4_2d. Next base: position 758,681 of record NZ_JBKEZW010000001.1, read on the forward strand.
AGTCATCGCAATCGTGAAACAGCCGGCAAGTAGATCAGCTCCAATCACTAGCGCATAGCGTCTCCTGAACTTTCGTGGATTTTCAAAGTAGAAGTATGCGTAAGCTTGCTCGTCAGAAGGCAAAGCTTTCCAAGCTTTACATTGTTCACCCATTGCGGACTCGCCAAGGTCTTTTACCGATTCTCGCTTGCTCACTGGTTGGCTTCCTCGTAGACGCCAATAGCCAGCGTCTTAATGTTTCCTGGCACCGAGCTGCTAGCGAAACCCAAGGTTGCAGCCAAGGCGTCTCTTATGTGATTGACGGTAGCAAGTTGCATTTCTGTGGCGCTGATTCGTTTTGGTAGCACGCCCTTGGCTTGTTTCACCTTGAGCAGTTTTAGCGTTAATCGAGGGTCACGAAGCCTGAGCAGTTCATCATTCAGTCTCGCTCGTTCTTGCCGGTTCAGGCCTTTGAGTACTTGTCTGAGTGGCTTGCCGGTGACACTTGTTGCAGTGTGTACCGTTCGGATTGTGGTCAAGGCCGAGGTGGCGACGCCAAGTAGTGCAATGGCATTCAGCATCGCGTCAACGGCCTGATACCAGGCTTCGTTATCTAACTGATCAAGGTATTGCGGAGCAATCGCCTCTGCGCTGGTTCGACCTAGCCCGACGATGCATTGGGTAATGCTGGCAGCCAGGGCAGCCTGACCAATAAACGTAATAACCGCACTCGTGCCCGCGGTAAAGGGCATCAACATCATCCCACTCGTCACTACTATCCAACTGAGTATTGCACCCGCACACGTCACCGCCGTGCCAAGCGCCTCAGCCACCACCTCTGACTCCCGAGGCTCATGCTCCAACATCCGCATGAACTCCATCGGCCCCACATACCTGGGAGCCTCACGCAGCACCACCTTGATCGGTCGCACACTGCAAATCGCCTGAAACTCACGCAGTACCACCACGTTAAACACTTCATCGATATACACCACGCCCGCCCCGATCAGCGCCGGATCAGCGTCAATGGCGAAGAACACCTTACGCAAATCAATACTGCTTTCAACCCGCTGACGCGTAGTGCGGTGAGCCGAGGGGAATCCATCTTTCAGCAGGGAAGCCGTCATCCTTAACTCCTGGTTTTTGCCGGAGCCGAGAGCGTAAAGACGAGCAGGCATCTATGAATGTCGGAAGGTTCGTCATTTCAAGTCGGGTGCGTCTCTATCAAGCCTTGGCGTCTTGTGTGCACAGTCACAACTGAGGAAAAGTGCGCCCCACGTCACTACCGACGCACACCAAGGCAGGGAGCAAACATGGCCGTCGATATGTTTTTGAAGCTGGGCGATATCAAGGGCGAATCAAGGGACCAGGCCCATCGCGACGAGATTGATATCACTGAATGGGCGTGGGGCATGTCGCAGTCGGGTTCGATGCACAGCGGTACGGGTGGCGGTGCGGGCAAGGTCAATATTGCCAACTTGAGCCTGACAAAACCGCTGGATAAATCGAGCCCGAATCTGATGATGGCCTGCGCCAGCGGCAAGCATTATCCCGAAGCAAAGCTGGTGGTGCGCAAAGCGGGTGGCACCGGTCCGGTTGAGTATCTGGTGATCACATTGAAGGAAGTCATGGTGGCGTCTTACAGCACCAATGCCGAAAAGACTGGCGACGTGTTGTACGACCGCATCGCCCTGAACTTCGCTACCGTCGACGTCAGCTACCAGCCGCAGAAGGCCGACGGTGGCAAGGACGGTGGGCCGGTGAAGTTTGGCTGGAACATCCGGCAAAACATCAAAGCCTGAGTCCCAGCCAACCGCTTACTCCTCCAGCTGCAACGCCTGCTGCTTGAGCTTGCGCTTCTGCTCAAACGGCAACTTTTCATTATCCCCATACGGCGCGCTGTACCAGTTGCCATAACTCGGATTCGGCAGCAAAAACCAGCGTTGCCCCAGCCAGCTCACATAGGGCTCCACCGCCTTGCGTTGGGCGGCGAGGGTGTTGTGTTCGGCCTGCACGAAATCCCCCAGCGAGTCACCTGCCATCAGCAATACACGGGCATGGCTGGCGACCCACTGGCGGCGGCAGGTCTTGCCGTAACCGGCACTTTCGCAATGACCGGTGGGTGTGCTGGCGGCCAGGACTTGTTCGTCGCTGCTCACTGGGAAGCCGCGCAGGCGCAGGTTGGCGACGGTGGCTGCGACCTGGCTGTGTTCGCGATTAGTGAGGTAGTAAACCTTGATGCCTTTTTGCTGGGCGGCTTGCAGGAACGCCACCGCTCCCGGTAATGCTTGGGCCCTGGCCTGGTCGACCCAGGTATTCCATCGGTCGTAGGAATACACTTGGTTATGGATGATGTCACGTGCATTGAGCGGCACGTTGTCCAGCAGCGTTTCGTCGATATCGACCACCACGGCCGCAGGCAGCCCGTTCAAATTGCGTGGCGGGAAGGGCAGGGCATCCCAGGTTGGGTCGGCCAGGGCCACATCGAGCTGGCGGGTGGCGTTGGCAAACAGTTGACGGTAGATCAGCTCGTGCTCAATGGAGGTTTGGGTCCAGAGCACGGCGTCGAGTTGGTCGTTGGCCGGTGGGGTCTGCTGACAGCCCGACAGGGCAGTGGTCAGCAGGCAGACACTGGCGAATAACAGCTTACGCATGGGCAAGTCTCGAAGAGGAAGGCGCATTGGCAGCACCTTAGCCTAATCGCCCCCACAATCAAGGCGCGCATACCAGCGTCTGACGCTCATAGTTCAGCGCTTTGTTCTGCGGCGGCAGCGCATAGGTTGCGTTGCATTGTTGCTCGCCCCACTTGATGATCAACGTGCCCTGATCCTGTTCCACCAACGCCAGCGCATTCCCATTCGGATCAGCAATCGCCAGTTGCTTGCCATTGGCGTCCTCCAGCGAAGCCCCAAACGACAGCGGCTTATGCTGTGCATCAAACAACTCAAACAGCACCCGCCGTCCAGTGCTGCCACTGTAATGCGCCACCACGACGGCGCCGCGGCGCGGTACCAGTTGCTGGGTGGCGTTGGTAATTTCCACATCGCCACCCAGGTCGCGGGTGTCCAGGCTGATCCAGTTCACCCGGTAAGGTTGGGCCGTTGGGATCACTGCATAGCCGTTGTAGCCGGTTTCGACGCCGCTGTAGCTGCTGATCTTCGCCCCGGCGATGCCCGGCACCTCGGCCAGAGCGAAGGTCTCACTGACGGTTTGTCCCAGGTTGACGCCGCCCGCATGGGCCACCGCGGAACCGGCAAGGTTGAGGTTCTGCGAGTTGTAGCCCTGGCCCTGGCTGTAGCCAACGCTGACATCCGCCACTGAGGTGCGGCTGTTGATATTCACCGAACCGGAATCACCGCTGGTGTCGCTATGGCCCGCCTGCACCGAATAGAACGTGTCGCTGGCATCGGCGACGTAGCCGTTGATACCCGCTTGCGTCGTGGTGTCGCCATGCTGATGGCTGGTGGTGACAAACGCCCGGGGCGCGCGGGCCTGGCTGCCCAGCGGGAACGAGATGGACAGGTTCACCTGCGTGTCACTGCTGGGCTCGCCCCAGGTGACGATTTGCTTGGTGCGCGTCACGCCAACGTTGTAGCTCAGGTCGCCCCAGTTGCCGGTGTAGCCGGCGGATAGACTCTGCGACCCACCGCGGTTCCAGTAACGCTGGTCGCTGGCATTCACATACAGGCTGCCGAGCGCATTGTTGCGCCCCAGGCTCTGGTTGATGGTCAGGTCGGTGCGGGTTTTCGAATGCCCGGTGCGCACGCGCACGTCTTCGCTCCTGTCTTCCACATGGTCGGTGAGCGTGCGGTAGCCCTCGGTGGAGTAGCGGTAGGCGGCCAGGGTGAAGTTGGTGTCGGTGCCGGCAAAGGTCTTGGCGTACAACGCACGCACGCTGCTGCCCTGGGTGGTTTGCCCTCGCGCCTTGCTGGACGAATGGGTGGTATCCAGGGAAAAGGCGCCGAACGAGGTGTTCTTGCCGGCGCCGATCGACAGGGCGCTGTAGTCGTCACTGGCTTGCAGGCCGACAATGCCGCTGAGGTTGCTGGTCAAGCCGTACGCCAGGGTGCTGCTGATAAATTGCGGGCTCGCCAGGCCATCGGCGTTGCTTTTGAAGGTGCCCGCCGAGACGCTGTATTTGACCTGGCCTTCACGGACCATGATCGGCAGGCTGGAAAATGCCTGCATCGTCACACGACGGCTGCCGTCGGCTTCGATGACGGTGATTTGCAGGTCGCCGTTAGAGCCGCTGGGGTAGATGTCGTTGATCTCGAACGGGCCGGGCGCAACGTTGGCGGTGTAGAGGATGTAGTCGTTCTGGCGGATCTCTACGGTGGCATTGGTCTGCGCCACACCACGAATTACCGGCGCGTAGCCGCGTTCGCTGTCGGCCCGCATGCCGTCATCGGAGGCGAGTTTCAGGCCGCGATAACGCACGCTGTCGAACAAGTCGGTGTCGGAGAAGATCTCACCGGCGCTGAACTGGCCCTTGATCGCGGTCACGTCATGCTGCAAGTAGGTGCGGTTGCTGGTGAAGGTGTTCGAGCGCCCGGTGCCGTTACTCATGTTCGATTCGTTGCGCAAGCGCCATGCACCCAGGTTGATGCCGTTGCGCAGGCCGAGGTTATTGGCGATGCGGGTTTTATAGTCACCGGCCGTGCGGCTGCTGTTGAGCTGGTAGTTGATGAACGCAGCGGGTACGCCGTCGTCCCACAACTGCGGGTCAACATAACCGCGCAGGCCGCGCTGCATGGCCACTTGCGGAATGCTTGCGAGCAGGCGCAGGCGGCTGCTGTCGTAGCGCACACTGGCGTCTTCAATTATCTCGGCGAGGGCGTAGCATTCCTGTGGCTGCTGCGGGTCGAGTTTGCCTTCGGCCTGCAAACGGGTCATGTCGATACCCAACTGCTTGAGCAGGTCAAGGGTGAGACAGGCCTCGACGCGACCGTTTTTCGGGTTGCGCTTGAAATCGATATCGCGCCGGCCCACCAGTACCTCGTTGCTGTACAGATCCACCCGGTAATTACCCGGCAGTACGCTGTTGGCCGAGAGCAATTGCTGCAAGTCGACCGGCGACTGCGAGCCTTGCAGGAAGGTGGTGTTGAAGGTTTCCGCAGCCTCATCGGCCATGACCCACGCGGGCAGGCTGGCGGCGATCGCAAGCGACAGCGTCTTCAACTTCAGTGCGCCCCGTGCGGGCCTGTTGCTGGAAAGAAAAGACATGCGAAGACCTGTGACATCCCTGATTGGCGAACAGCCGGGCACGCAAACACGCACGCGAAGTGAGCCTGTGGGTTAGAGAAAAGGCTTAGGGTTTGAGGCGCGCTTCAGTAGCGTGCGAAGCGACGCCTGACAAAGCGGCGGTGTAGTGGTTCTGCGCGCCGTAGTCATTGATGCTGGAAAACGACAACTGCACCGGGCCGCTGGCGATTGGCGCGCTGAGCGAGAACTGTTTTTCCTCGCCGGGCGCAATCATGGTGGAGTCGCTGGCCAGTTGCGCCTGCACTTTGATGTCGGCCATGGACACGTGGTACAGCGTCGGGTTTTTCACCTGCAACAGCGTTTGGCTGCCGTGTTTGGCCAGCGTCCATTCAAGCTGTGCAGGCGCTTGCAGCGCGCTGCCGGTGAGGCCGGCAGGGCGGTAAAAAATCTTGATGCGTTGGCGGATGGCCAACTGCAAGGTGTTCTCGGTTTCGCTGGCCTTGGGGATTTCCTGCACGTTAAGCCACACCACCGACTCACGGTCCGTGGGCATGCCGGTGCCTTCGTACAGAATGCGCAGCAGTTGTTGTTCCTTGGCGAATACCCGCGCCAGTGGCGGGGTGACGGCAAACGGCGCACGGCTGCCGCTGGAATCGTTCATGTCGACCCAGGATTGAATCAACACATCCTGGTTACCGTTGCGCACGGTGATGTTGGCTTCCTTGTGGTCGCCATCGAATACGATACGGGTGGCATTCAGTGAAATGCTGGCGGCGGCCTGGGTAGCCATAAGCATGCCCAGCAGCCCCAGGCATGCGGCGATAGAACGAGGCAGCATGAGGGTTATCCGGTGTAGTCAAAGAAGAATGGCGAGGCCGTATGGCCTCGCACGTTCGGTGCTCGGGGCGCCGAGTTATTCGTATTGCAGGATGAACGGCAGGGTCGCGTCACCGCGACCGGCGGTGGATGCATTGGCTGCAGCGGTAGTGACGTAGGCGGCTGCGAAGCTCAGGGTGGCGTCGCCGCCTGCGGTGCCGGCGCCGTGCATGGTGCTTTCAATGCGCGCGGTGCTTGGCGAGCTGAGGTCGATCAGGCCGCCATTGCTGTCGAGCAGGGCGATACCCACGTTTTGCGCGGTAGCCGAACCTGGGTTCAGGGCCAGAACTTTTTTGCCGGTGACCAGACCCGAACCGCCGTTGTTGGCGTCAAAGATCATCGCGACTTTGGTGCCCTGGTTGCAGTTGACGTTCAGGTTGAAGTCTTTGGCAGTGACGCGACCGGCAGTTGGGTTTTCCGCGGTGCCCATGTCTTTGATCGACACGTTGCCCATGTCCACCGAAATGGTGCGGTCGGAGTTGGCGCCGTCGACCGAGCACGCGTCGTTGTTGATCACGCCGGTGAAGGTGATTTTACCGCTGCCGCCCAGGGTTGGCGTCGGTGCAGGATCATCGGCAAAGGCACTGCCGGAAGCGGCGATAATGGCCGAGGCGATAACAGCCAGGGAAAACTTCTTCATGATGATGTCCGTTAGTGTTAGTTGGAAAATGCGGTTGTTGAACTGCGAGGAAAGAGTAAGCGGCGAGGCGGCGGGAGCGAATAAGACGATTCTTATAAGCGCGGAGGCGGGTAGGTTAGTTGCGCTTTTGAAGGGGCGGGAGGCCAGCAAATAAAGGGCGAAGCCATTGTCCAGGAATGGCTTGCAAGTGAGTGGTTAGTTGAAAATGTTACGCGCCAGACAATAGGCAAGAAGGTCCTGGTCGCTGCTCACTTCAAGTTTGCGCATGGCCGATATTTTTTGCGCACTGATGGTCTTGGAACTTCGGTTCTGGCTGCGCGCAATATCACTCACGCTCATGCCGGAAATAAATAAGCGCAGGATCTCGAACTCTTTGGGCGACAAGCTGGTGAAGCGCTCGTCGATGGCCGTCAGGGTCTCGATCACTGAGGTCTTGGGCGGTTCCAGGCTGCGATAGGCGCTCTGCTGCGCAATCGCCTTGAGCGCCAATTGAATCTCGGTGTGCAACTGGCTTTTCTGGATGATGCCGACCACACCCAGCTCCTGCAGGCGAGTGAGGATCAGGTGGTTGGAAATCATCGTCAGGATCAGGATCTGTACCTGCGGGAAATGCCGTTTGAGGTATTCCACCAGCTTCAGGCCATCGCCGTATGGCGAGTCGCCCGGCATGTTGTAATCGGTGATCACAATGTCGGCGCCCTGGCGCTGCAACAGCTCGATCAGGCCGGCCGAACACACGGCCTCGCCGACGACTTGAAAGCGCGTGTCGCGCTCCACCAGTTCGCGAACGCCAAGCAACACGATCGGGTGATCGTCCGCGATTACTACGTTGAATTTTTTCATAAAGGGCCGTCCGTAGTGCCAGTTCAAGTAAGTGAAGAGTGCCCGGGCTGGAGAGTCTCCAGAACGGCCGACAGACGCTGCATCACAGCCTTCACCTTGAGCTCAAGCGTAGTGTCGAGGCTGCCGCGGTTAAGCGCGCTTTCCAATTCGATGCAGGCCTGGGCCAGGCTCAGCGCCTGCACTGCGCCCAGGGCGCCCGCGGTCGAATGCAGCAATTGGCCGAGGCCGTGGGCATCACGCTGCGCCAGCGCCACGCCGATGCGCTGCAAGTCATGCTGCACGCTGCTGATGAACAGCGGGCGCATCTTGTCCGACAGCTGCACGCTGTCGTCGAATACCGCCGCGACGGGCTCGATCGGCGGCTTGACCTTGCACAGCTTGACCAACTGGCCGCGCAGGGTTTGCAGGCTCAAGGGTTTGACGATCCAGGCATTCATACCCACTGCCAGGCAACGCACGCCTTCCTCGCGCATCGCATTGGCGGTCACGCCGATAATCGGCAATTGCGGGTCATGCTCGCGCAAGGTCCTGGCCAGTTCATAGCCATTCATCAGCGGCATATTCACGTCGGTCAGCACCAGGTCGAAGGCCTGCGGTTGCCACAGTTGCAGCGCCTGTTCGCCGTTGGCAGCCAGGCTCACCGAGCAACCGAGCGCTTCCAGCTGTTCCTTGATGATCGCCTGGTTGACCGGGTTGTCCTCGGCCACCAGGATGCGCAGCCCCAACTGCCCGGCGCTTTGGGGGCGTGCTGCCGCAGGTTGCTCATGCTTGCCGTGCTGCGCCAGTGATACGGTGGCGGCGATGCTGCGTATGTCGTGCAGATCCACCACCCAGCCTTGCGCCGTGTGCAGCGGCGGGCTGTGGGCGCCCGGCAGGCAGAGCACACGTTGACCGGCCCATGGTTTGGCGGACTCGTTGGGCAACAGGTCCACCAGCACCGCCTGGCGGCTGTCCTTTTCATGACTGGTTGCTGCCAGAGCGGCCGCAATGCCCAGGCGGTTGAGCCAGTCACTCATCGACTGCGCCAATTCGCGCACCGGTGCCTGCACATACACCGGCGTCGGGCTCGGGTCGATCTGCGGCAGATTGGTCAGCGTGCCGCAACACCGTGGCAGGCGCATTTTCAGGGTAAAGCTGCTGCCCAGGCCTGGCTCGCTGACCACGCGGATTTCGCCGTCCATCATTTGCGCCAGCCACCGGCAAATCGGCAGGCCCAGCCCGGCGCCGCCTTCGCTCGCGGTGTCCGGTGCCTGGTAGAAAAGATCGAACAGCTTGGCTTGCTGCACCTCGGGAATGCCGACGCCGGAGTCGGTGACTTGCCATTCGAGGTCAACGTTGTCGGCATCAAACTCCATGACCCTGGCGCGGATCACCACGCGCCCGACATCCGTGAACTTGATGGCGTTGCTCACCAGGTTATTGAGGATCTGGCGGATGCGCATCGGGTCGCCCATCACGCAGTCCGGCAACTGCGGGTCGATGCAGCTGTACAGTTGCAAACCCTTGCGCTGGGCGGAGGCCGCGTAGGTGTGAAGGGTGTCTTCGAGCAGGTCCAGCGGGCAGAAATCCACGGCTTCTATCGCCATTTGCCCGGACTCGATTTTCGACACATCCAGCACATCGCTGATCAGTTGAAACAGCGTGCCGGACGAACGCTGGATGGTGTGCAGGTAGGTTTTCTGGTGCACGTCCAAGTCGGTGAGGCCGAGCAATTCCAGGGTGCCGAGTACGCCATACAGGGGGGTGCGGATTTCATGGCTCATGGTCGCCAGGAACAGTGTCTTGGCCTTGTTGGCCGCATCGGCGGCGTGGCGCGCTTCTTCCAGCGCCTGGGCATCTTCGATATGTCGGGTGATATCGTTGAACGCATACAGGCGTACGTTCTCGGCCTGATAGCGGGTCGACACAAAGCCGATTTGCAGGTGCCGGCCTTCGATTTCCAGGTGCGTCTCGCCACTTTCGGCGCTGTCGTGGGTACCGGCCATGGCTGCCACCAGGCGTGCGGTGCCCGGCCATTGTTGGGCACGCTGGTTTTCGATCAGCACTTTACCGTCGCTGCGCCGCACCACGCATAAGCCGGTGGGCGCGGTGTCGATGATCACGCGGCTGAACGCCACGCTTTCGGCAATGTGTTCGTGGGCCAGGCGCGCCGGGGTGATGACCTGGCGCCGATACCAGCGGCTGCCGGCCCAGCCCAGGCCAATCAGGCTGGCAAAGAGTAGGGCCAGGGTGCTCAGCGGCCACAACGCGGAGTGGAAGAAGTGCGAGTAGTTCAGGCCATAGACCGCGCTCCAGGGCTGGTCACCCGCTTGGGTTATCTTGAATTCGAAGCCATTCGCGGTGATGTGCATACCATCGCTGAGTGGCGCTCCGGTTTCTGGCCCGATCAACCGCGTGCCGTCGGGGGCAATCAGCGTGAAGCGATCAAACGCCGAGTGGTCGAGGGCGCGCTGCACATCGTCGGCCAGGGCCAGGTCGAGCAAGGTACCGATCACCACCTGGCTCTGGCCATCGAGTGGCAGGCCGATGTACGCCAGCAAGTGTTCGGGTTCAGGACCTGCCTGCCAATACACGCGATCCTGCTCCAGCGGTTGCGGCGTTTGCTCCAGGGTGTTTTGCACCGCGTTGACCACCGCCACCAGGTTGCCGGTTTCCTCGGTACTTTCCCGCCGCTGGTAACCCACGGATGGAATGGTGATGGTGTAGTTCGTCTGGCGATTGAGCAAAAAGGTCTGCGGCGCCTCGTACGGTGACGAGGACCAGAAGGCGCTGTAGTAGCTGGTCAGGTGCGCGCCTAGGGCAAAGATCTGCGGCCTGGCGGCGGCGCTGACTTGCTGCTCATCGAACTTGACGCTGAACGGCACTGAAAACGAATACTTCTGGCCTTCATAGAGCGTACGGCGGTTGTCGACCATGCGGCTTTTCAGGCTGACCTGAACATTGGTGGCACGCAGCAGTTCGGCCTGGATCCCCGGATGCGTCAGGCTCCTGAGGTACGACTCTTGCTCCTGCAGGTTTTCCATCAGCCGCGCGAAGTGAAAACGCGTAGCGCCGTAGCGCGTTTCGATCCCCCGTTGCAGTGACCAGTAATTGGTGAGGACCAGCAGCAACGCGATCCCAATCAGCACCATCAAGCCTTTGTTCAGGCGCAATGAGCTGCGGGTAAAGGCTTCGAGGATCGCGTTGTTGTGCTTCATCAGGGGTTTCCGCAGGCGCAGGATAAATCGGCACTGGATGGAGCTTACTCCTTACTATGGAACAGATAATCCGTGGCCACCAGCTAGTGAGATGTCGCGGGGCCATCATTGTTCAGTAATTGCTGAAATTGGTCCGAAGAGACCGCATGGGAAATCAGGAAACCCTGTACCTGGTTGCAGTCGATTTTGCGCAGCAGGGCTAATTGCTGGGGTGTCTCCACGCCTTCGGCGACCACGGTCAGGCCGAGTTTGCGGCCCAGCGCGATGATGCTCGCCAATGCCTGGGCGATGCCTTCGTTGTCGTGACTGCCCTGGACCAGCGCCTGGTCGATCTTGAGCTCGGTAAACGGCGTGGACACCAGGTTCAGGTACGAGCTGTAGCCCTTGCCGAAATCATCTTGGGACAGGCCGAAGCCCTTGATGCGCAGGCGGCACGCACCGGCATAGAAATTACTGATGTCCTGCGGCACCGAGCATTCCATCAATTCGAAACAGATCATTCCCGGGATGCCATCGTGGTGCAGCACGAACTCCAGTAAACGGTCAGCCAGGTCGTGACTGTTGAGCAGGTGAGTGGGCAGGTTGATGGATACCGGGATTTCATAGCCGCGCTGGCGCCAATGCTCTTGGGCGTGGATGGCCTGTTTGAGCACTAGCCACAACAGGCGTTCCTCCAGTTCAAATGCCTTGATCGCCGGCAGGAACGCGGCAGGCAGCATCACGCCTTGCTCCGGGTGCATCCAGCGCACCAGGGCTTCGGCAGCGACGATTCGGCCGTTGGCCAAGGATTTTTTCGGTTGGAACCACGCCTGGAACTGGCCGCTGCTCATGGCCTGCACCAGCGTGTGACGGTCGATGTCCATGTGTTCGGGCAATTCGGGGGAGGGCTTGCGTACCTTGTTCCTGAGCTGTTCCACCAGGCTGCGCAAGGCATCGGCAGCGACCGGTTTGGAGATCAGCCCGATTACTTCTACGTCGAGGTTTTTCGCCACCAGGCTTGCCGCCATCAACATGCGCCGCGACGCCGCACTCATGATCGCCAGCGCCGGTTTGCAGCGCAGGCTGGCCAGGCACTGAATAAACTGCACGCCGTCCATGCCGGGCATCAGCAGGTCGGTCAGAACCAGGTCGAAATCGCGCTGGCGCAGTCGCTCCAGCGCTTCTTTGCCGTCTTCGGCGGTTTCGAGCATGAAATCCCCCAACTCACTGAGCAAGTGCTGCAGATAGATGTGCTGCAGGGGATGGTCCTCAACAATCAAAATACTAAGAGGCTTCATGAGTGTTCCGTGCATAAGGCGCCAGGGAGTTGAATAGAGCCCGCAACGCAAAGGGTTTGACCAGGCAGTGGTTCATGCCGGCGGCCAGGCACAGGTCGGCCTCGCCGCGCATGGCGTTGGCGGTGGCCCCGATAATCGGCAACGGTGAGCCCAGGCGGCGCAGTTCGCGCGCCAGTTCATAGCCGTTGATGTGGGGCATGTTCACATCTGTCAACACCACGTCGAAGTTGCCGGCGGTGTACAGCTGCAACGCTTCCTGACCATCGGCCGCCAGCTCCACGGTGCAGCCGAGTTCTTCGAGTTGGTCACGCAATATCAACTGGTTGATGATGTTGTCTTCAGCCACCAGCAGGTGCAGGTTGAGTTTATTCAGGTCGCGCTGGCGCGTTTGTTCATCGGCACGGGCCACCCACAACCCCTGCGCCTGGCTCACCGCCTGATGAATCGCACCCAGATGGTTGAGGTTGACGTGCCAGGCGCCGGCTTCGGCTTCCACGGCGGTACAGGTGTTGCTGCTCACGTGAATCACCGGCCCCGGCCACTCGGGCACCAGCAACGGGTCGACACTGCCGGGATGCACTTGCAGCAGCAGATGGTTGTCCGGCAGCGTCGGCAGGCCGGTCTGGGCCCGCGCGCCCCAGCGGCGCAACCAGCCGCTGACGGAATTCGCCAACTCCGGGATCGGCGAGGCCACGTAGATGGTCTCGGCCAGCAACGGGGTCATCGGTGTGGTGGGCGCTTCCTCCAGCGGCAGGATCAGGCTGAAGCTGCTGCCCAGGCCCAGCTCGCTGACCATACGGATATTGCCGTTCATCAATTCCGTAAGGCGCTGGCAGATCGGCAGGCCCAGGCCGGTGCCGGCGACTACGTTGGTGTTGCCTTCACTCTGGTAAAACGGCTCGAAAATCATCGCCTGGTCTTCCTGGGCGATGCCTTTGCCGGTGTCCGAGACTTGCCACAGCAGGCTGGAGCGTTCGCCGTCGCGGCCAAGCACTTTGACCCGCAGCACCACGCGCCCGTAGTCGGTGAATTTCACCGCATTGTTGAGCAGGTTGTTGAGAATCTGGCGGATGCGCGTCACGTCGCCGATCAGCCGTTCCGGCAACTTCGGGTCGAAGCAGGCATACAGTTGCAGGCCTTTGCCTTGGGCGGCTGCGGCATAGCCCTGGATGATTTCGTGCACCAGGTCCAGCGCTGAGAATTCGCTCAACTCGAGTGCCAGTTGCCCGGCCTCGATCTTCGACACATCCAGCACATCGCAGATCAATTGCAGCAAGGTCGAGGACGAGCCTTCGATGGCATGCAGGTAGTCTTTCTGTTGGCTGTCGAGTTGGGTGCGCGCCAGCAGTTCCAGGGTGCCCAGTACGCCATACAGCGGCGTGCGGATTTCATGGCTCATGGTCGCCAGGAATAACGTCTTTGCGGCGTTGGCGGCATCTGCCGAATGCCGCGCTTCTTCAAGCGCCGCCTCAACTTGCTTGCGCGCGCTGATATCGCTGAACGCGCAAAACAGCACGTCCTCGCCTTTATAGCGGGTCGGCGCACTGCTCAGGTACAGGTGGCGGCCGTCGATGGTTTCAAAGTAGTCACTGCGTTCGGACGGGCCGTTGGCAAAGGCTTGTTCGATCCAGCCGGCGCGCAACGCTTCGCGCTCCGGGCCGTTGCCCAGCCACTGCTGGGCCAGGGTGTTTTCCAGCACCACCTGGCCGTCGGTGCGGCGCAGTACGCAGAGGGCGACGGGCGCGGTCTGGATCACATCACGGCCGAATGCCTCGCTTTCGATCAGCGCCTGGATGCGATGGATCGAAGGAATGATGAAACGCTGGTCGACACGGCGCATCACCAACCCGATCAGCATCAGGCTGAACAGACAGAACAACAGCGAACCGAGCAGCTGTTTCCATAAACCGGTGACTACAGCGCGCAGGTCGATGGAGTACATCAGTTGCCACTCAGAAGACTTCAAGTGCTTGCGAATTACCAGGTGGTCGGGCAAGAGCCCGCTGCCGACAAAACCGAAGAAGCTCTCTTCGTCGGGCTTGAGGTGTTGCCGGCTCAGTGGGGTATCAGGGCTGTTGGTAAAGACCAGCATGCCTTGGGAGTTGAGCATCATGAACTCCCCGGCGCTCTGGTCGCTGAGGGTCGAGGACACCTCGCGGCTCTCCATCTCAAGGCCGAGCCAGCCGGAATTGGCATCGCGGTCGTCCAGGCGGATGAAGATGTACAGGTGCGAGTGGTGTTCGGTGTTGTCGCTCAGCCACAGCTCGTTGAGCGTGGCCGGGTCGCTGTGTTGCAGGGCCTTGAGGCGGTTGAGCATGCACTTGGAAATCGGCAATACCTGTGCGGTCGCGTCGTACAGCCGCGTCACCTGCGGGATGGGGTCGGGGCTCACATAGAGCAGGTTGAGTTGCTTGGCCTTGAGGTAGTCGCGCATGCGCGCGGTCAGCCAGATACTCCACTGGTTGCCGGGCGTATTGCCCAGCTCCAGGTGTTGTTCTTCCTGTGAGGAAGGGTAAAGCCTGGACTGCTTGCGCACCGCCGACAGGCTCAGGCTTTCAAGCAGGGCCTGGCGGTTGGTGAAAAAGGTATGGGCTTCGGCGATGGCGCTGCTCATGTAGCCGCGGCGCTGGGAAATGTCGTTATTGAAGGTGGACAGCAGAAAGGTATAGACCCCGCTCAGGATGCCGACGAGCAGCACGGTCGCAAAAATACGAAGCAGCCTTCTGGCTGCTTCGGGTCGGGAGAGGACGGGGTTGATCTGGAGCAGATAACTTTTCAATCGCATCGGCAGACTTTAAGCGCGGGCCGTTGCGCGCGGCATAAGACGATCCTTAAAAATCATCTACTTGTAATACATATCCACCACCACGGCGGCGTCGAACGCGCCGGGTTTTGGCAGGGTGCGCCATTTCAGGTCGGCGCGGAATTCATCGTGGCTCTGGCCCAGCCCCATCAGTTGCTGCAGGGTGAACCAATCGTTGAACGGCAATGGCTGCTCGCTCTCGGCGCGGGACAACGAGATGCCCACCGAATTGTTGTTATCCGGCACCAGCAAACCGTTGATCACGCTGCCGCCCCCCGATGTGCTGGCGAAGCGTGCGCTGACGGTGTAGGGCGTGTCGCAGCCCTTGCGCAGGTTCAAACTGAAGTTCGCGCTGCTGGCGACTTCACCGATCGACGCCTTGCGCGACGGTGTGGGGAATTTGACCACGTTGGGGGTGATGGTCAGTTCGGGGGTGCAAGGCACGAAGCGGATGCCGTTCATGCCGGTGACCACGTAGTTGAAGTTGCTGTTGGGCCTTGAGTTGAGCCCGCGCACGCCGTCCAGTTGGAATACACGGTACGAGGTCAATGTACTGGCTTGGCCACTCGGTGGCGTGGGGTCGTACTTCTCGATGAAGACACTGAAGTTGAGGGTAAAGCGCGCCTTGTCCCAACCGACGCAGTTGGAGGTGCAGCCCCGGTCGGAAAAGAACCCGGTGCCGACCTTGCCAGTGCTTTGGGTAATCGGCTGGTTGTTATAGCGAATGCCCACGCGAATGCCCGTGCCGATACTCACGCCGGCCGGGTTGACATAGAAATACACCTCTTCGCGGCCGACGCTGTAGTCGTCCTTGCAGATCACATTGGTCGAGCGTGGGCCCGACTCCCAGATAATACTGCCGTTGGGGGCATCGGCGGCGACGGCCAGCGCGGTGCCCAGCGCTTCCTGGGTGATGATCGAGCCGGTGCCGTCCTCACGGCAAGCCAGCGCATGGCTGGTGGCGGGCAGGGCCGCGCAGACCCACAGCAGTATTGGTAAGCAGCGTTTGGTGAGTGACATAGGTGTAAATACCCCGCGATCTATCACTTGAGAGCCGCGCTATGGCGGGCCTGCAAGCCGATATCGGTGATTTCGGTGAAATGGAGGGTGGTGCCCTTGGGCAAGGCGCTCGGTGCGGTCAGGGTTTTGCTCTCTTGAGGCTTGAGCAGCAGGTAATCACTGAGCGTCACGCTGTCGGTCTGTACGTTCACCAGCGACAGGTGAAACGCGCTGGGGTTGCGGACCGTTATGGTGTGCCCGTCCTTGCTGCTCCAGACCAACTGCTGCACCGCCTCGGCCGAGCCGCCCTTGAGCGTGCGCGGCCGATAGAACAGCTTGAGCCGTTGGCGAATTGCGAACTGCACGCTGTTGGGGTCTTCCGGCTTGAGCGGAATCTCCATGATGTTGAGCCAGAACAGCGATTCGCGATCGGTGGGCAAGCCTTCGCCGGCATACAGGATGCGCAGTGGGTGATGCTCCCCTGCGCCCAGTTGCACCAGCGGCTCGGTGGCGGCAAACGGCACCGCGCCGCCGGTTGAGTCGTCATCGCCGGTGATCCAGGTTTGCACCACCACCTCGCGCGACGCCTGGTTGAACACGTTGATGCTGGCAGCCTTGTCCTGGCCGAAATAGATCAAGCGCGTGCCTTCGATCTTCAGTGCCGCGCTGGCAGGCGGCGGCGCGAGGACCAGCAGCCCGCAGGCAATCAGCACCATTCTGAGTAAAAACATGAGCACAGACGAATTCCATGGAAGCGTAAGAGGACGCAGGCCATGGTAGGGGCGAGGTGATGCGAGGGCTTTCAGGCGATTCTTAAAAGTTGGCCGGTGCACCCGGTGACCGTTTCAGAATCGCCTTAAAGTCAGGTTTCCCGCTGACGGTTACCGTGTTCAGCGTTGAATGATCGACGCTGATGCCCAACTGTCAGGTTTACCCTATGTCCAATAAAGCGTTACGCCTTCTGATTGCTGATGCAGACTTGTTGCAACGGATCAAGATCGAGAAAATGCTCAACCAGCTGGGCTATCACCGTATCGCCCCCTTGAGTTCGTTCGAGGAGTTGCAGGCGTTGACGCGCTCAGGTTGCGTGGCGTTCGACTTGTTGATCATCAACACAGCGCTAGTGCGATCCAGGCAAGTCAACCTGTTGAAGTATTGCCATGACAACCCGCTGATTCGCCACACGCTGATCTATGACGGGCAATGCGCACAGAGTTCGGTGGTGTCGGTATCGGTGAGCCAGACGTTGCACCTGTCGCTGTCGCAGTCGCCGGACTTCAACTCGTTGCGCCGTTGCATGGAGATTGTCGACCCCGACCATAGCCTGCCGACCGTTGAGCGCCCGATACTGCGCGCCGTCGACAGCCGGACGCAGCCACCCTCGGTGGCACCGCGGGCGATCCCTTTGGGCGACCCGGCGGTGGTGGCGTGCGCCGTCGGGTTATCGCCCAAGCGGTAAACTGGGGTCAGTCACGCCAGACGGGGTGGCAATCGCTGCCTAAAGTCCAATGCGGTTGGCCGGGCTTGAGGCACACACCACCGACCCAGCGCTCATGGCTGGCGTGGTCCAGCCAATAGGCATCACCGTCCAGAACCCGACCGCCCAAAGGCGTCAACACCAGCTCGCGGCGTGGCCATTCGCGGTCGGTTTCGGTTTCGATCAGCAAGGGGTTCGGCCCATCGATTAATGGCCGCAGCAGGGCATGGAACATCATGTCGCCCAGGAACGGCAGCGGCTCGCGTTTGGCCATCAGCTCGGCGAATACCCTGCCGAAGGGCACCGGTCCAACCTCGGCGATGTACCTTAGCGACAGGCGCTCGGTGAGTGACAGGCCATCCAGAATACCTGGCAACTCCTGTAACTGGCGCAGTAGCGCTGGCGCGAGAAAGGGCAGCGACGCATGCGTGTTGTGCGCCAGTTCCGCGAGCTTGACCGGTGAGCTGTCGCAGTAAGCCGCCCAGGCCTGCTGGGCCAACTGCACTGCCGCATCATTGATCACCCGTCGCTGCGGCCATAGCCACGCCAGGACATCGGGTGCCAACTGGCCGATGCCGATAAAGCGCTCGACCCCGGGAATACGGTCGACCTCAATCAGCTCCAGCCTGGGTGGTGCCTGCTCAAGACCGGCCAGCGCGCGGATCAGAAACAGCTGATCGTAGGCATCCGCCTCGCACCACAGCACGCTGTGGTCGGCGCTGGCCAAGGCGTCCAGTTGGTTATATTCATCGTCAACGCGGCGCGCGACATCAGCGCAGTCCAGCGCAAAGGCCTGGCTGATAAAGGCACTGCGCAGGGCGCGGAAATCTTCGCTGGGCAGGTCGCGAACCGGCCCCATGCACAACGGGTCGGTGAGCATCCGGAACTGGCCTTTGAACCCCGCCAGTTGCAGGCTGTGGGCAATGTCACTGCAACAGCGCCAGTGGGTGGTGCGGGCTTCATCGCAGGCATCGAACGTTGGGTGGCGGGCGGCGAAATCGAGGGCGTCGACATGGGCCTTGAGCTTGGGCCAGCTGCTGAAACCGAGCTGTCTGGCAACCTGCCATTGGGCCTGCGACAAGGTGGAACTGGGGTCCTGGTTTTTCAGCTGCGGCAATAGCTCCTTGGCGCGCTTGCGCTGCTGCTCAAGGTTGATACGGCCGTGATGGGTCGAGGATGCGGGGCGTGGCGACATACGATCTCCTTGTACAAACCTTTTCCGCTTTAAGGTTGGGAGTCGTAGAAATGAGGTAGTGCTTGAGTATCTTGGGCGCAGCCCTTTCCGCGGAAGGTGGCGTAGAGAGCGCCAGGCGGGAAATATAGGCAGGATTGCTGTTCAGTGCAATTCAAAACTGTGGGAGCGGGCTTGCCCGCGATTGCGCAGTGTCAGTCACCAGATTCACTAGCTGATCCACCGCTATCGCGGGCAAGCGCGCTCCCACATTGGGATTTGCGTGAGCGTTTACTTATCTTTTCTGGCATCCATGGTCTTTTGATGTTCCGCCAGGAAGGGCTGCTCCGCTGGATCAAAGCGATCAATCCCAGCGGTGAATCGATGCCAGTACGGATACAACGGCTGTCGGCGCGTGACCGCCTCGATGCGCGAAGACTGTGCCTCGGTAAGTTTCAGTTCAGTCGCCGCCAGGTTGTCGCGCAGGTGCGCTTCGGTGCGGGCGCCGATGATCAGCGAGGTGATCCCCGGGCGATCCTTGAGCCAGGCCAGGCAAGTGCGCGCCACCGACACACCCAGCTCATCGCCCACGGCGGCAAGGGTCTCGATGATATCCAGCGCACGCTCCGGGTCATGCACATAGGGTTCCGGCCAGTCGCTGCCCTGGCGGGTGTTGGCCGGCGGCTTGTGCCCGCGCCGGGTCGAGCCGGTCAGCAGGCCTTCGCCCATCGGGCCCCACACCAGGGTGCCGATGGACTGGTCCAGCGCCATCGGCAGCAATTCGTACTCGGCTTCGCGAGATTCCGGGGTGTAGTAAATCTGCTGGGTAATGGGTTTGAGCATGCCATGCAGCTCGGCTTTGCCCAGGGTTTTCATCATCTGCCAGGCGGTGAAGTTGCTGGTGCCGAAGTAGCGGATTTTCCCGGAGCCCACTAACAGGCGCAGTGCTTCGAGGGTTTCCTCGATGGGCGTCACGCCGTCCCAGTTATGCAGCTGGTAGAGGTCGATATGATCGGTGCCCAGCCGCTTCAGACTGGCTTCGCAGGCGCGGATCAGGTGGTAGCGCGATGAGCCGGAGTTGTTCGGGTTCTTGTCCACGGGGCTGCGGCCTTTGGTGGCCAGCAGGATGTCGTGACGTTTGTCACCCAAGGCTTTACCGACGACTTCCTCGGCCAGGCCGTGGGAATACAGGTCGGCGGTGTCGACCATATTCACCCCGGCGTCAAACGCGATGTCGAACATGCGCTTGGCCAGGGGCACGTCCACCGCGCCGCATTTTGCAAACTCGGCACGCCCCCCAAACGGTACGGTGCCGAGGATGATTTCGGATACCAGCAGGCCCGAATGGCCCAGTTGACGGTATTGCATGTCGCCTCCTGTTTTACGTTGCACGTGAACGTGTGAACGACAGGGGTGGCGATAGTTTGAATTTTTTCATGAAATCTTCCTGCGCGTGCCTCACCATTGCACCCAACACGGTTTAAGAGGAACCCCGCGTTCATGAGCGCACTGATAGAAACCCGCGGCCTTACGCGCAGGGACGAGCGCCGCCAAGTGGCGTTGCTGCAACCGACGGACTTTTGCTTGAACCGCGCCGACCGCGTGTCCATCACCGGCTCCTCGGGTTCCGGTAAAAGCGTGTTCCTGCGTGCGCTGGCATTGCTGGATGCGCCGACCCGCGGGCAGGTCCTGTGGAACGGCCAGCCCATCGCCGACGCGCAGATTCCCCACTATCGCAGCCACATCAGCTACCTCTCACAACGCCCCGCGCTGATCGAGGGCACGGTGGAAGACAACCTGCGTTTCCCCTTCAGCCTCAAGACGTTGCGCAAGCGCAGCTTTGATCTGGCGGCGGTCACCACACTGCTGGGGCACGCCGGTAAAACACCGGACTTCCTGGCCAAGATTGCCGGTGACTTGTCAGGCGGTGAGTCCCAGGTGGTCTCACTGATTCGGACCTTGCAACTGAACCCCGAAGTGCTGTTGCTGGACGAACCGACTGCCGCACTCGACCCGACATCCTCGCGTGATGTCGAAGCGCTGATCACCGCCTGGTATGCCGCCGATAACGCCCGCGCCTATATCTGGGTGTCCCACGACCTGGACCAGGCCCAGCGCATGAGCGCCATCCACCTGCACATGAATGCCGGTGCCCTGAGTGGAGCGGCCCAACCATGAACTATCAAAACCTCACCGCGCTGGACATGGGCATTGCCGCCTCGCTGATCCTGATCAACGGCGCGCTGTCATTGCTGTTGCGCCTGGGCCTCGGTCGCCAATTGCTCTGGGCGGCGGTGCGCACGGTGGTGCAACTGTTGGCCATCGGTTACTTGCTGGGTTGGGTATTCGAGTTCGCGTACTGGTATGTGGTGCTGCCACTGATGTGTGCGATGACCTTGATTGCCGGGCTGTCGGCGGCGGGGCGTGGGCGCAGGACCTATCGCGGGCAGCGGGTCGACAGCATCCTCTCGGTGTGGGGCAGTTCCTGGCTGGTGACGGCGGTGGGTTTGTTTGCGGTGATCCGGATCCACCCGTGGTACGAGCCGCAATATGCGATCCCGATTTTGGGGATGATCCTCGGCAATACCCTGACCGGTGTGTCCTTGGGGATCGAGCGCATGACTCAGGAGCTGACCTCGGGGCGCAACACCATCGAGATGATCCTGGCCCTGGGCGGTTCGCGTTGGGAAGCGGCGCAGGAAGCCATCCGCCAGGCGGTGCGCGCCGGGATGATCCCGACGCTGAACCAGATGACCGTGGTGGGCATCGTCAGCTTGCCGGGCATGATGACTGGCCAGGTGCTGGCGGGGGAGAGCCCGGTGGATGCGGTGCGCTACCAGATCGTCATCATGTTCTTGATCGCCGCGTCGTCGGCGCTGGGCACGGTCGGTGCGGTACTGCTCACCTACCGGCGGCTGTTCTCCAGGAGCCACCGGTTTTTGCGCGACCGATTGGAAGAACGCTGACGGTCAGCTCAAGTCCGGCACACCAAAGTCCAGCACCACTTTCATCGCCTGGGTCTTATCCGCCGCCAACTCAAATGCCTGCACCGCGTCGCCAAACGGCACGGTGTGGGAGATCACTGGGCGCACATCCACGATGTGGCGGTTGAGCAAGTCCACCGCCTGGGCGAATTCGCTGTGGAAGCGGAAGGTGCCGCGCAATTCAATCTCGCGACTGACCAGCACATTCAGCGGCAGCGACACATCGCCACCCAGCCCGACCGTCACCAGCACACCGCGCGGGGCGATGCATTCCAGGCCATTGCGCAGGGCCTGGGCACTGCCGGAGACTTCGAACATCACGTCGAAGTAACCTTTTTCAGCGGTGTAGCGCTTGAGTGCATCGGTGCTGTCGGCCAGGTTGTGCAGGCGCGTGGCGCCCATTTTTTCGGCGCAGGCGAGGGCGCTGGCGGACAGGTCCACGGCGACGATCTCAGCGGCACCGGCGGCGCGCAGGCTGCCGATCAGCAGGTTGCCGATCGGGCCACAGCCGGTCACCAGTATGCGTTTGCCGAACACCGTGCCGGCGCGTTGGATCGCATGCAAACCCACGGACAACGGCTCGGCCAACGCACCTTCGGCGAGGCTGACGTGGTCGGCCAGGTGATGGGCCTGATGCGTCTCGATCACCAGGCTTTGGCGAAACGCGCCCTGGATATGCGGGAAGGGCATGGCGCTGCCGTAGAAGCGCATGTTCAGGCAATGGTTGGGCAGGCCTTGATGGCAATACCGGCAACCGCCGCAAGGGCGCGATGGTGAAACGGCAATGCGTTGACCGACCTTGAACGAACCGACGTCACTGCCCACCGCGTCGATCACCGCCGACACTTCATGGCCGAGCACCATCGGCTCGCGCAGGCGCACGCTGCCGAAGCCGCCGTGCTGGTAATAATGCAAATCCGAACCGCAGATACCGCCACGGGCTATGCGTACGCGCAGTTGATCGGGCGCGAGGGCTTGCGGTTCATCCTGGGGATCGACCCGCAGGTCTTTCGAGGCGTGACAGACGATAGCGTGCATAAGGTTCTCCAGTTTAC
The DNA here is from genome assembly GCF_053345295.1 of Pseudomonas sp. M5A4_2d. Lineage (NCBI taxonomy): Bacteria > Pseudomonadati > Pseudomonadota > Gammaproteobacteria > Pseudomonadales > Pseudomonadaceae > Pseudomonas > Pseudomonas sp. M5A4_2d. The sequence continues at coordinate 781,184 of NZ_JBKEZW010000001.1, forward strand.
AGCGAGGCGGTGATGCCACCGTCGACATACAGGATGTGGCCATTGACGAAACTGGCCGCGTCACTGGCGAGGAAGACGGCGGCGCCGGCCAGTTCGGCCACGTCACCCCAGCGGCGGCTCGGCGTGCGCTGCACCAGCCAGTCGCTGAATTCGGGGTTGGCCACCAGGTTTGCATTCAGCTCGGTCTTGAAATAGCCGGGGCCAATGCCGTTGACCGTCAACCCATGGGGGCCCCAATCGATGGCCATGCCCTTGGTCAGCATTTTCAGTGCGCCTTTGCTCGCCGCATACGGTGCGATGCCCGGACGGCCCAGTTCACTTTGCACCGAGCAGATATTAATGATGCGCCCACGTTTGCGCGGGATCATCGCCCGTGCCACGGCCTGGCCCACCAGGAAAGCGCTGTCGAGGTTGGTGCTGATCAGCTCGCGCCAGTGTTGCTCGCTGTAGTCTTCCAGCGGCCCACGGCGTTGCATGCCGGCGTTGTTCACGAGGATGTCCAGCGGGCCAAGGCGCTCTTCGATATCGGCGACGGCGGCGTGGATGGCCGCGCTGTCGGTCACATCAAACGCCTGGGTGTGCACCTCCAGGCCTTCCAGCGTCAGCATTGCGGCCGCATCGCGCAAAGTGCTGCGGTTGCGCCCATTGAGCACCACTCGCGCCCCGGCCTGGGCCAGGCCGCGAGCGATGGCCAGGCCGATACCGGCACTGGAACCGGTGATCAGAGCGAGTCGACCGTCGAGGCGGAACGTTTCCAAAACGTTTTGCATGGGGTTGTCTCTCCTGGCGTGTGTATGGTGATAAGCGTTGAGTCCAATGGCGCTTACTTCATCCCAGTGTAGGGTGTAGGTCCAATGTTCATTTATGATCGGCTGATCAATATTGGTGATAACCAAGGGGGGCGGATGGAGCTCAAGCACTTGCGCGCGTTTGTGGTGCTGGCCCAGGAGCTGCATTTCGGGCGGGCGGCGGCACAGTTGTCGATCGTGCAGCCAGCGCTGAGCATGCAAATAAAGCTACTGGAAAGTGGTCTCGGCGTACGCCTGCTGGATCGCAACCGCCACTCGGTGACGCTGACCGACGCCGGCCGGGTGTTTCTGCCGGAGGCCCAGGCCACCTTGCACCAGGCCGCTCGGGCGGCCGATACGGCACGGGCGTCCAACCGTGGTGAAATCGGGCGGGTGCGCTTGGGATTTGTGTCGTCGGTGTTGCCACAGTTATTGCCCGAGTTGATCCGCGCAGTACACCAGCGCTACCCGCGTATCGAACTGGAGCTCAAGGACATGCCCGGCCCTGATCAAGCGGCTGCCTTGAAGAACGGCCAGTTGGATTTCGGCCTGATGCGCTTGCCGGCCGCCCACCCCGGCGTGCAGACCCGCGCGGTGTTGCATGAGCATTTTTGCGTGGCGTTGCCAATTGATCACCCACTGGCGGCCCAGGATTTCATCCGGCCTGGCGACCTGCTCAATCTGCCGGTTTACATTCTGGCGCGACGTTACGCGCCGGGGTTCTATGACGAGTTTATCCAGGCCCTGGGCATCACGCTGGCTATCGCCAGCGAACTGGGTGAGTTCACCACCATGCTCGCGCTGGTGTCCGCCGGGTTGGGCATTGGGGTGTTGCCGCAGCAGGCGGCGCGGGCGTTGCCCGCCAATTGCGTGTCGCGGCATCTGCAGCTGGGCGGCTTCCAGGCCAGTACAGGGTTGGCCTGGACCGAGCTGGACAGTGCAGTGAAGACCACGGTGTTCGATCTGATCGTGGAATTGTTCGGCGAATGATTGTTTCATTCGGTGAAATACTGGATTGTAAATCCTGGTGATTCCATTGTTCGGGGCAGCGGTAGACCATCCCTGGCACCGACACCCCCACCTTTGGAGTCTTGCATGTCCCAGTCTGCGATCAAACTTTATGGTTTTCCGCTGTCCGGCCACTCTCATCGGGTTGAGCTGATGTTGTCGCTGCTGGGCCTGCCCACGGAATTTATCCTGGTGGACCTCAAGCAGGGCGCCCAAAAATCCCCAGACTTTATCGCCACCCTCAACAGCTTTGGCCAGGTGCCTGTGATTGACGACAATGGCACGGTATTGGCCGATTCGAATGCGATCCTGATCTACCTGGCGAACACCTATGGCAACGGCCAGTGGCTGCCGACCGATCCTGTCGACCAAGCATGCGTGCAGCGTTGGCTGTCGGCCGCCGCCGGGCAACTTCACGCTGGGCCGGCTGCGGCGCGACTGGCCGTGGTGTTTGGCGCCGATGTCGATACCGTCACCGCGATCAACCGCTCTCACGCCCTGTTGAAGTTGGTGGAGCAGCAACTGAGCCAAAGTCGCTTCCTGGCCAGCGAACAACCGAGCATTGCCGATATCGCCTTTTACACTTACGTGGCCCATGCGCCGGAAGGCAATGTGTCACTGGCCGACTACCCTCAAGTGCGCGCTTGGCTTGCCAGCATTGAAGCATTGCCGGGCTTTGTGGGCATGCCGCGCACGGCCGTTGGCCTGCAATCACAGTAATGTGAACAGCCTGTGCCTATTAGAGTGAACGCCGATGGACCGATTTCATGAAATGCAGGTGTTTCTCGCGGTGGCCGAGGAGGAGGGCTTCGCCGCTGCTGCGCGCCGCTTGAACACCTCGCCGCCGAGCGTGACCCGGGCCATCGCAGCCATGGAACAACGCATCGGCACCCAACTGCTGGCACGCACTACCCGCAGCCTGCACTTGACCGAGGCCGGCCAGCGTTACCTGGAAGATTGCAGGCGTATCCTCGCCGAATTGGATGAAGCTGAAGAAGCCGCGGCGGGCAGTTATTCCATCCCCTGTGGGCACTTGACGGTGACCGCGCCGGTGCTATTCGGCGAGCTGTATGTGGCACCGGTGCTTGGCGATTACCTGGACCGCTTTCCCCAGGTGAATATCAACGCCTTGCTGGTCGACCGCGTGGTCAACATGACCGATGAAGGCGTCGACGTGGCCGTACGCATCGGCCATTTGCAGGAATCGGGGCAGCAGGCGATCAAGGTCGGCGAAGTGCGCCGAGTGGTGTGCGCCGCGCCCGGTTATCTCGATCAGCACGGGCGCCCGTCGCGGCCTGAGCAACTGCGCGAAGCGAAGGTCGTCACCTCGTCCTCCAGCCAGTTGGTGAGTGAGTGGCGGTTTGTCGACGCGGGTCACCCGCTGACAGTGCCTATCGAACCGCGTTTGGTGGTCACGGCGAACAATGCCGCGATTAACCTGGCGCGGCTCGGCTGGGGCGTGACGCGGGTGCTGTCTTACCAGGTCGCGGCTTCGGTGGCGGCGGGGGAGCTGGAGATAGTGTTGGCGGATTTTGAACCGGCGCCGCTGCCGATCCAGGTGGTGTTTCACAAGAGCGGCCGCGTACCGGCCAAGATCCACACCTTTGTCGACTTCCTCACCCAACGCCTCGGGCAGGACACGGCCCTGAACCCGGCGATGAAGCGGCGCGGCTGATGGAACGGTATCGCGACATGCAACTGTTTGCGGCGTTGGCCGGGCAACCCAGCCTGGCTTCGGCGGCGCGTTATGCGCAAGTCTCCGGTCCAACCTTGATACGCGCCATTGCCCGCCTGGAAGCCCGCCTGCACGTGCCGCTGCTGCTGCGCACTACGCGGGGTGTGAGCCTGACCGATGCGGGCAACGCCTACATGACCGACTGCGTGCGCCTACTGGCCGCCGTGGACGCCGCCGAGGCCTCGGCCAAAGGCTTGCATGTGCAGCCCCAGGGTAATCTGCAGGTATTTTTGCCGTTGCTGTTCAGCCACTATGTGATGGCGCCGGTGTTGGCGGCTTACATGGACCGTTACCCTGGCGTGCGCCTCGTCGCCCACTATCACGACTATTACCCCAACCTGCACGAAGAGGGGCTGGACGTGGCGGTACTGGTGGGCGAGCTGCCCAGCTCGTCGCTGATCGCCCGGTTGGTGGGGAGGGTGCGGCCTATCCTCTGCGCCAGCCCCGGCTACCTCGCCACTAATGGTGAGCCGATGCACCCCAATGACTTCAATCGCCACCACCTGATCGCCAACGCTGATTGGGTGCACTGGGCCTTTCAAGGTTATTCACTCAAGGCGCACGCGCGCTTGAGTTGCGCCACAGTACAAGGGGCGATCAATGCGGCCGTGCACGGTGCAGGATTGATACGCTGCCTGAGCTACTCGGTTCACGAACATCTGGTGAGCGGCCAATTGCGCCGCGTGTTGCCAGCTTTTGAAGGGCCGCCGTTGCCGGTGCACGTGGTCTACCGCGAGGGCCGCAATGCGCCGATGCGCGTGCGCAGTTTTGTCGACCACTGCGTGGAAGCGCTGCGTGAACATCCGGCATTTCAGTTGGCGTAATAGTGGATTGCCTGGCGTGGGTATTCTCTCGATGGTTGGCTGGGCTTAGCCTCTGCACATTGACTATGAGGTGATCGCGATGAACCTGATCGAACAGTCCCCCTGGCATGCCGGCGAACGGCAGATGCAGGAAAGTGCCGGCGTTGCCGAGCGCATGGCAGTGGTCGGGCCCAAGGTGATCCGTGATCATTTGCCGGAGCAGCATCGGGATTTTTATCCGTTGCTGCCTTATCTGGTGCTCGGTGTGGTGGACGAACAGGGCACCCCGTGGGCGACACTGCTGGAAGGCGCGCCGGGGTTTGCCCATTCACCGAATCCGCAGGCGTTACAGGTCGACAGCATGCCGTCCAAGGGCGACCCGGCGTTGCCTGCAATACTCAGTGGCGCGTCGGTGGGCCTGCTGGGCATTGACCTCAACACCCGGCGTCGCAACCGTATAAATGGCTGCATCGGCCGCCTCGATCGGGAGGGTTTCTCGGTCGACGTCGTGCACACGTTCGGAAACTGCCCCAAGTACATCCAGCTGCGCCCGATCGATGCGATTGCGCGCAAACCCGGCACCCTGGCCGAGTGCTCCAGCAGTCTGGACGATACGGCGCGGGCCATGATCCGCCACGCCGACACCTTCTTCGTCGCAAGCTTTGTGGACGTGGAAGGCCAACGTTCGGTGGACGTCTCCCATCGCGGCGGCAATACCGGTTTTGTGCACGTCGACGGCAACGTGCTGACCATCCCTGACTTCGCCGGCAATCTATTCTTCAATACTTTGGGCAACCTTTTGGCGAACCCGGTGGCGGGGTTGTTGTTTATCGATTTCGAATCGGGCGACGTGATGCAGGTGGCCGGGCGCACCTCGCTGATTCTCGGCGGCCCCGAAGTGGCGGCGTTTGAGGGGGCGCAGCGGTTGTGGACGGTGACCGTGGAGCAGGTGGTGCGCCGCCCGGCGGCATTGGCGTTGAGGTGGAGTTTTGCGGGGTTTTCGCCCTATAACCTGGCGATGGGGCATTAACTCCAGCCTAGCGAACACGCCCGATGCAATGCCTCTTTACCCCTGACGGCGCACGTTGATCAGTGCTTGTCAGCGGCACAGTCGAGGACGAGTACGCCATGCTGGCCCTCGGCAAGCAGTGGGCCGAAAAACGTTGGGCAGGCATAGGGTCGTAATACGTCGCCGAAGTGCGAACCGTCGGGCCTGGCATCGCTGAGCAAACCGCCATCGCGTTGGACAATGGCGAAAAGGTGTTGGCCGCGGTCGGCGGCGAGCTTGCCCATGTGATCATGCTGCGGCTGTATATCGCCTAGCACGCTCGCGATCGGCAGGAGCCGATAGCGCAAGCCCCGTGCCAGCGTTTCCCACGCAACCCGCCGCCGTCTTCGTGGATTATCGTCAATCGGTTGTCAGCGTCGGAGTGGTTGATCGATATTGAGGCGCAGGTGGCGATGCCAAGCAGCCTCAATACCGAATCATCACTGACTTAAGTTCGGTGTAATCCTCGATAAACGCACTGCCAAATTCCCGTCCAACCCCCGAAGAACGATTGCCCCCGAACGGCACGGCCGGGTCGAGCAGGGTGTGCATATTCACCCACACGGTGCCCGCGTTAATGGCCGGTATCATGCGCAATGCCTTGCCGAGGTCGTGGGTCCACAGGCTGGCACTCAACCCGTAGGGGCTGTTGTTCATCAGCGCGAGCAATTCGTCTTCGCTGTCGTAGGGCAGGAAGGTGGCGATGGGGCCGAAGGTTTCTTCGTTGAGCAGGGTGTCGTTGACGCTGTTGGCCAGGATCACAGTGGGCTCGACGTAGCAGCCGGGCCGGTCGATGAGCTTGCCGCCGTGGATGATCGTGTTGTTTTCGGCGCGGGCCTGCTGGAAGTAGCCGAGCAGTTTCTGCTGGTGTTGCTGGTGGGTTACCGGGCCGAATTCGGTGCGTTCGTCCAGGGGCGAGCCAATTCTCAGTCGGCTGAGGCGCTGGCTGAGCTTTTCCAGCACGGCGTCCATCTGCGAGCGGTGCACGAAGAAGCGTTCGGCCGCCGCGCAGATTTGCCCTGAGTGCAAAAAGCCCGCCTCGATAATCCCGTCCACCGCCTTGTCCGCGTCCATGTCACGCAAGAAACCGGCGGCGTTTTTGCCGCCCAGCTCCAGGGTCGCGCGGGTCAGGCCGGCGCCCACGGCGCTGCGGCCCACGGCGATACCGGTGGGTACGGAACCTGTGAACGACACTTTGTGGGTGCCGGGGTGTTCCACCAGGCCTTTGCCGACGTGCCCGCCGCCGGTCAGCACATTGAGCACGCCCGCCGGTAGCCCGGCGTCAATGGCCAGTTCGGCGATGCGCAGGATGGTCAACGGGGTGAATTCGCTGGGTTTGATGATGATGCTGCAACCGGTCACCAGCGCAGAAGCGAGTTTCCAGATGGCGATCATGGTCGAGAAATTCCACGGCACGATACCGACCACCACGCCCACCGGCTCGCGCAGGGTAAATGCGGTGTAGCGCTCGCCGTTGAAGGAGGGCAACGACGGTGTGAGGGTCTGGCCGCTGATCTTGGTGGCCCAGCCGGCGTAATAGCGCAGGAAGTGCGCGGCCTGGTCGACCTCGAACGCGCGGGAAATCTGGATGATTTTGCCCGACTGGCAGGTTTCGATCTGCGCCAGTTCTTCGCGATTGTGTTCCAGCAGGTCAGCGAGTTTCAGCAGCACGTTGCCGCGTGTGGCCGGTGCGGCCTGGGACCATCGTTGGAACCCTCGGTTGGCGGAGGCCACGGCTGCATCGATATCCGCGAGGTCCGCATCGGCGAACTCGGCGATCACCTGGCCGGTCGCAGGGTTGGTTACTGTCAACGTCTGGCTGGCATGGCTGTGCACGGTGGCGCCGTCAATAAACAGCCCATGCTGGCGACGCAAAAAGGCTTCGACTTGGGGCAGCAGCGGGATATCGCTCATGGCAGGTTCCTGGCAGTTCACAAAGGAAAACCCGAGGGTAGCCAACGCGCGAAGGCAGCGCTTGACTGTGCCTGCCGCGCCTTATGTCTGTGCCTGCCACGTCTATGAAAAGTACAACCTTGCCTGCCGAATGTGCATTTTGCGCCCGTGCAATGCGTTCGATACTGGCCCTGCATCCGGCGCCGTGCCTGTACGTGGCGCACCTGCCGGACCTCCAATAATAAGCAGGGCCGTCCATGAAAAAGCCAAACCCGCTCCTCGAAGACCTCAAGCCCCTCCTGCCCGCCATCGCCGCGAATGCCGCGCGCGCCGAACAGCAGCGCCAGGTACCGGATGAAAACATCGCCTGGCTCAAAAGCATTGGCCTGCACCGTGCCTTTCAACCCAAGGCCTTTGGTGGCCTGGAGCTGTCGCTGCCGGAGTTCGCCGACTGCATTGCCTTGCTCGCCGGCAGTTGCGCCAGCACCGCCTGGGCCATGAGCTTGTTGTGCACCCACAGTCACCAGTTGGCGTTGTTCTCGGCAACCTTGCAGCAGGAAATCTGGGGTGCCAACCCGGATGCCACGGCCAGCAGCAGTATTGCGCCGTTCGGGCGAGTGGTGGAGGGCGATGGCGGTGTGCATTTGAGCGGTGAAATGGGTTGGAGCAGCGGCTGCGACCATGGCGAGTGGGCGATTGTCGGCTGTCGTCGGCAGAACACCGAAGGCACCCAGGATTATTGCTTTGCCGTGTTGCCGCGCAGTGACTACCAGATCCGTGACGACTGGTACGCCGCCGGCATGAAAGGCAGTGGCACCAAGACCTTGATCATCGACAATGCCTGGGTGCCCGAACACCGGATCCAGAAGGCCAAGGACATGATGGAAGGCAAGTCCGCAGGCTTTGGTCTCTATCCCGACAGCAAGATCTTTTACGCACCGTACCGGCCGTATTTCGCCAGCGGCTTCTCGACCGTGAGCCTGGGCGTGGCCGAACGCATGCTGGAGGTGTTTCGCGAAAAAACCAAAACCCGCGTGCGCGCCTACACCGGCGCCGCCGTTGGCGCGGCTACCCCTGCGTTGATGCGCCTGGCCGAGTCCACCCACCAGGTGGCGGCCGCCCGCGCATTCCTCGAAAAAACCTGGCAGGAGCATGCCGAGCACAGCGCCGCGCACCGTTACCCGAGCCGCGAGACGCTGGCGTTCTGGCGCACTAACCAGGCCTACGCGACCAAAATGTGCATCGAAGCCGTGGATCGCCTGTTCGCTGCCGCAGGTGGCAATGCCTGGTTCGAACACAACGAGATGCAGCGCCTGTTCCGCGATTCCCATATGACCGGCGCTCATGCCTACACCGACTACGATGTCTGCGCGCAGATCCTCGGCCGTGAGCTGATGGGCCTTGAACCTGACCCGAGCATGGTGTGACGGGTTCTTCCACAATAACCATCAGGGTGACCGTGCGCGGTCGCCCGGGAGTCTTGCATGTCTGACAGCAGCCTTTTCGACCCACGGGCCTTTCGCCGCGCCCTGGGCAACTTCGCCACCGGCGTGACCGTGGTCACCGCCGCCACTGCCTCCGGGCGCAAGGTGGGCGTGACCGCCAACAGTTTCAACTCGGTGTCACTCGATCCGCCGCTGGTGCTGTGGAGCATCGACAAACGCTCCAACAGCCATGAAGTGTTTGAGGAAGCCAGTCACTTTGCAGTGAATGTATTGGCGGCGGATCAGGTGCACTTGTCCAATAACTTTGCGCGCCCGCGTGAAGACCGCTTCGCCTTGATCGAATACGAGCCGGGGGAGGGTGGCTCGCCGGTGTTTGCCGATTGCTCGGCGCGGTTTCACTGCGAGAAGTACCAGCAGGTGGACGGCGGCGACCACTGGATCATGATCGGCAAGGTGGTGGCCTTCGATGACTTCGGCCGCGCACCGTTGCTCTATCATCAAGGCGCCTATGCCGAGGTTCGGGCGCTGCGTCCCTGCGCGCCCGAGGCGATTCAGAACGGTACGGCGACCACCAACTGACTGTAGACATTGGTGCCGTTGCCGCCGACCTGGTTGCCGCCGGTCTCTGCATCCTTGTTGGGTTTGTAGAGGCCGAGCAGCGGCGTGATGAACAGGTGTTCGTTGACGGCCCATTCGGCATACAGGTCCAGCTCGCGGCCATCCAGGTTCAACTGGCCGCGGGTGCTGACCGTGCTGTAGTCGAAGAACAGCGCGCCAAGGGTGAGGTTGTCCAGCGGCTTGACCTTGAGCGCCACGTGCTGCACTGCCGTGTTGCTGTTGTACGGGCCGGAATAGTTGCCCGCCACCTCGCCCTGAACCCAGGTGCCGTAGCCGCGATTGAAGCCTGAGAACATGGCGTCCCAGTTTTTTGAATAGCGTGCATAACGGTAGGTGAGGTCCGGTGACCACGGCAGGTCAGTGAAGGTGTAGCCGGCTTCGGCGTAACCGGCATTTTCCTGGGCGTCGCGACGGTCCTGGCGTGCCAGTTCAAAGGCAAAGTGCGCGCTGTCGATGCCGGCATTTCCGGCGCCGCGCAGGCTGTAGAGGTTCATGCCTTTGCGCTGGCGCTGCAGGTCGGTGGCGAAGCGCTCATCCACGTCGACCCCGTGAATATAGGTCAGGCCCAGGGTACCCGGTGCGGCGCTGTATTCCAGGGTGCCGGCGGCCATTTCGGTCATGGCCTGTGCCGGGTTGTCGGATTTTATCCACATCAGGCTGCCATGCACGCCGTCCTTGCCACCCAGGCGGATCACCGCCGTCTGGTCGAAGGCATGGCGTGCGGCGATGTAGTAGGCGCCGCCGCGATTGAACTCACCGTCGCCCACACCCTTGCCGAGGTTGGGGCCGTCGTCGTTGATGATGAAACCATCGCCCAGCATGATGATCTGCCGGCCGAACGACAGGTCTACGCCGTCCTTGCCCAACCCCGGGAACAGGTCGCCGGAGCGCCAGCCGGCGAAGGCTTCGTCAAACTTGGTGGTGCGCTCTGTGCCGTTGGTGACCCCGGACGCATCACCATCGCCCCAGGTGCCGGAACTCACCAGGTTGGCCGTACCGTACACGCCGCCAAAACTGCCCAGGCTGTGTTCGACACTCAGGCCGTACTTGATGAACGCCTCGCGCCAGGTCGAGCCGCCGCTACGCCCATCGTAGTTTTTCGGGCTGTTGAACATCCCGTACACGGCGAGGAAGTTGCCGGTGACTTTGGTGTCGGCATCGGCATACAGCTCGATCGCCTGAACCTCGCAGACCAGCAACGCCATGCCCAGGCCGACCGCCTGGCGCAGGCGGCGATTTTTCAGTGTGTGCTCCATTGTTATTGTCCCCATCTTGGTTAAGAGTGAGGGCGCATTAGGGCGAGCGGTGGGCGCCCAAGTCTTTCATTTGCGTGCCAGGGAGTTGACCCTGGCCGCCAGGCGGCAGGCCGTGGCAGGGAGCAACAAAACCGGCGGCAGACAGGGGCAAGACGATCAACTCGGGTGGGGCGCACAGTGCCGACACATTTAAAAAAACCGCTTTCGAGGACCCCACCATGTCGATCAACGACCGACTCACCGCGCACCTCAACCGGGGCACGGTAGGTTTCCCCACCGCGTTGGCCAGCACCATTGGCCTGATCATGGCCAGCCCGGTGATACTTACCGCCACCATGGGGTTTGGCATCGGCGGCAGCGCATTTGCCCTGGCGATGCTGATCGCCGTGGTGATGATGCTGGCCCAGGCCACCACGTTCGCCGAAGCCGCTTCTATCCTGCCCACCACCGGTTCGGTGTACGACTACATCAACTGCGGCATGGGCCGGTTTTTTGCGATCACCGGCACCTTGTCGGCCTACCTGATCGTGCATGTGTTTGCCGGCACCGCCGAGACCATCCTGGCCGGGGTGATGGCCCTGGTGAACTTCGAGCACCTCAATACCCTGGCTGAGTCGGCCGGCGGTTCGTGGCTGCTTGGCGTGGGCTTCGTGATTGTCTTCGGTGTGTTGAATGCCTTTGGCGTCAGCGCGTTTGGCCGGGCGGAGATTATCCTCACCTTCGGCATGTGGACCACGCTGATGGTGTTTGGCGTGCTGGGCCTGATTGCCGCGCCGGCGGTGCAACTGGACGGCTGGTTCGGTGCATCACTGGTGGGCACCGACCTGATTACCGTGCTGTCGCTGGTGGGCATGGCGATGTTCATGTTTGTCGGCTGTGAGTTCGTCACGCCGCTGGCGCCGGACCTGCGCCAGTCGGCCAAGGTCATGCCGCGCGCGATGATGCTCGGGCTGGTGGGCGTGGCCACGTGCATGTTCATCTATGGCGCGGCGATGAAGCGCCAGGTGGAAAACGTCGTGTTGGACGCCGCTTCCGGCGTGCACTTGCTGGACACGCCCATGGCGATCCCCAAGTTCGCCGAGCAGGTGATGGGGCAGATCGGCCCGATGTGGCTGGGCATCGGTTTTCTGTTTGCCGGCGCCGCAACCATCAACACCCTGATGGCAGGCGTGCCACGCATTCTCTATGGCATGGCGGTGGACGGCGCGTTGCCCAAGGTCTTCACCTACCTGCACCCGCGCTTCAAGACGCCGCTGCTGTGCATCCTGGTGGCAATGCTGATTCCCTGCCTGCACGCGTTGTACCTGGGCGGCAACACCGACAACATCATGCACCTGGTGCTGGCGGCGGTGTGTGCGTGGAGCTTTGCCTATTTGCTGGTGACGGTGTCGGTGGTGATCCTGCGTATTCGCCGGCCGGATTTGCCACGGGCCTACCGTTCGCCGTGGTTCCCGCTGCCGCAGATCGTGTCGAGTATCGGCATCCTTTTGGGCATGTGGTTCATCACGCCACCGGGCATGAACCCGGCCGATATCTACGTGCCATTTGGCGTGATGCTCGCCATCACCGCAGCGTATGCGTTGTTCTGGACCCTGGTGGTGCAGAAGGTCAACCCCTTCAAGCCGGCCTCCGTGGAGGAGGTGCTGGCCAAGGAATTCAGCAACGAACCGGGGCTCCCAGATGATGGTTATGGCGACTTTGCGGCAAAAACTGTTTGAGCTGCTTCGCGCTGATCGCGCTCCGGCGGGGTATCGGCCGGGCGTGACCCTGGAGCATCTGCGGCGTAATTTGGGGCTGGCGAACGTCGAGCGGCTGTCCGCGACACAGGTAAAAGTGTGTGTGGATGAGGTGGCGCTGGAAATTGTCGAGCGCGCCGAATCGCAGTTGTTGATGCACATGGTGATGACCGAATTTGTACTGCGCGTGCCCGCGTCGACAGCGGGCACGGCGAGCTTCGAGGTGCATCATGGCGGCGCGATTCGACGCCGGGGCGTTTGCGTGCGCCGCCGCTCCGGCAACCCGGCGCTGGCCCGTGAGTTACAGGCGTGCTTGCTGGCCGACGACGCATTGTTCCAGGCGCTGATGCCGCTGGATTTCAAGCGCCTGCGTATCGAACTGCACGACCAGCAATGGTGCCTGCGCCTGGAGCATATGGGCGGCAGCGAGGTGGTCAATCGGCTGCCGGCGTTTCGGCGTTACATCGCGCTGAGCCCGGTGCAGCGCGGGCATTTACTGGCGACGATGGCCGGCTTGCAGCGGGTGTTGTCGAACCTCTGATTGGCATCAATAGTGCTTTCGTAATGGCAAACAGGTAGTTGTTGCGTGCATATAGATAACATGTTAACTATTGCATCAGAACAACAAAAAAAACCATTGCGGAGGCACCCCATGAGCATCCCACAGCATGCACACGACGGGCTGGACAGCTGGAACCACGAGCTGCGCGCCGCGTGCGGTCATTTCGACACTGAACTGGCGTTCAACCGCTCGCTGTTTATCGGCGAGATCAACAACTTGCCGCGTGGCCTGGCGATCCTGCGCACCAATGCCGGGCTGATCAAGCGCCCGGCGCACCACGCCGACCACGATAATGACCAGGATTGTTTCCTCGTCAGCCAGCGCAGTGGTTACTCGCAGATCGTGCAGAACGGCCAGACCCTGCAACTGGCGCCCGGCGAGATGCTGTTGATGGACTCTGTGGGCTCTATCGAAATCACCCCCTTCGGCCTCATTGAACATGCCTCGTTGTCGCTGTCGCGCCCTGAGGTGTGCAAGCACCTGGGCGGCGATGCCCATGCCTTCGGCAAGATATCTTCGACCAAAGCCTGTGGGCGCATGCTGCATGTGCTGATGGACCAGTTGTGCAAGGACGACACGGCGGACGGTGCGGGTGAAGTCGAGGCGCTGCAAACCGCGTTCGTCTCGCTGCTGGGTTCGGCCCTGGAGCAGGGCGATGAGTGCCGTGAAGGCTTGGCGGCGTTGCAGGGGAATAACCTGCGCAGTTATGTGCAGAAGGTGATTGATGAGTCGCTCAGCCAGCCCGGCCTGAGCCCGATCGGGTTGGCCAATCGGCTGAATATTTCGGTGCGACACCTGTACCGGTTGTTTGAGGAGCAAGACGACAGCGTCTGTCGCTATATCCAGCGGGCGCGGCTTAAACGCAGCGCGGATGATTTGACCAACCCGTTCCTCAGGAGTGAGTCGATCACCTCGATTGCCTACAAGTGGGGCTTTACTGACTCGGCGCATTTCAGCCGGTCGTTCAAGAAGCAATTCGAGGTGTCGCCCAAGGATTTCCGGTCCAGCCGGTTGCAGGCAGCGGGAGCATAACCCGGGTCTTCAACGCTAATGTGGGGCGGGGCTTGCGACCACATTGGAACCGAGCCGGGTTTCAGACTTCCGGCAAGGTCGACCCGCCGTCCACCACCAGGGTTTGGCCGGTGATATAGCCAGCCAGATCGGAGGCCAGAAACAGCATGGCGCCGGCGATATCCGCCGCCGAGCCCAGGCGCCCGAGCGGCACGCGGCTGGCGATGCTGGCATTCAGCGCGGCGTCGCCCAGGTTGCCCATCGCCGGGGTGGCGATCATGCCCGGCTCCACACCATTCACCCGCACCTTCAGCGACGCCAATTCCAGCGCCGCGTTGCGAATAAAGCCGTTGACCCCGGCCTTGGACGCCGCGTAATGACTGAGCCCTGGATAGCCGACCCGATTGCCGGTGACCGAAGACGTCACCAGCACGCAGCCACGACCCTGCGCGCGAAACGCCGGCAAGGCCGCCTGGGTCAGCCAGAACAATGCTGACAGGTTGACCGCCAAGGTCCGTTGCAGGATGGCCGGGGTGATGTCGGCAAACGCCGTCAGCGGAAAATACCCGGCGTTGTGCACCAGGACATCCAGCCGCGCCAACCCTTGAACACAGGCGAACACCGCCTCTGACTCCGCCAGGTCGACGCCCACGGCTTCGACGCGGTAACCCTGCACGCAGAGTGCGGCGGCAACCTCCTGGGCTTGCGCGAGCAGGCGGTCGGCAATCACGACCTGCGCGCCGCGTCGGGCAAACGCTTCGACGATACCGAGCCCAATGCCTTGCGCGCCGCCGGTGACCAACACCACACGTCCGCTGAAATCCAGGTCATTCACCATGGCTGGGCTCCAGTCGCGTGAAGGCCAATGTCGGCACATCGACAATGCTCGAACCGCCGTCGGCGACCAACGTCGCCCCGGTGATGATCGATGCATCACTTGACGCCAGGAAGCGACAGGCTTTGGCGATTTCCTCGGCGCGTGCGGCCCGGCGCAGCGGCACATCGGCGCACACCCGTTCATAAGCCTGTTGCAGCGTATCGCCATAGGCATTCATCAGCGGCTGCATTTCCGCATCCGCCATGGGGGTGTGCACCCAGCCCGGGCATACCGTGTTCACCCGCACGCCGTGGGGGCCATAATCCCGCGCGAGAGAGCGGTTAAGCCCGAGGAGCGCATGCTTGGCCGTGGTGTAGCCGCACACGTCGGGCCCTGCCGCCAACGAGGCGATGGAGCCGATCAGCACAATATTGCCCGCGCTTTCCTGCAACATCGGCAGGCAGGCGCGGGCGCTGTAGAACGCGCTGTCGAGGTTGCTGCGCAGTGCACTTTCCCAAGTGGCCGGGCTGGTCTGGGTCGCGCTGCCCACGCCATGGCCACCCGCGCAAGCCAGCAGCACATCCAGGCGCCCGTAGTGTTCGCGGATCTGCCGGATAAACCCGTCCCAGGTGTCCGGGCAGGCGGCGTCGCCCACCAGGATCAGCCCGCCGGTTTGTCGGGCCACCTGTTCCAGCGGCTCACGGCGCCTGCCGATCAGCACCAACCGCGCGCCGTCCTCGGCATACAACCGCGCACACGCAGCGCCGATACCGGTGCCGGCACCCGTGATGACGACCGTGCGCGGCTCAGTCACGAGGGTACTCCGTGCGGTTAAGCACCTGGCAATAGGAGCTGATGGGGAAGTTCGACAGCGCATCGAATGACGCCCCGGCGTAGCCAAAAATTTTGCCGTCGCTGCGGTGCTGTTGCAGGTCGATCAGCACCAGGCCGAGGGTGGGTACGATTTTTTCTTGCCACACAAACAGGTACAGCTGTTCGGCGATCTTGTAGTAGTGGCAGCGGTCGGTGTCGCACAAGCCTTGCTCCACGCCCTTCAAACATTGCCAGGCATAGAAGCGTGGGTTGAGGTAGATGTGCTCATAGATTTCGCTGGGGCTGTAGCGGTACTGATTGCGCAGGCCCAGTAGTTCGTCGGTTGGCGCATGCAGGCAGTGGCCGTCTTGCCACGGGCGGTCGAGGCTGCCGTGCAGGAAGTCGACCTGCACCGAGCTCAGCGGTTTACCGGCCAGGGCTCGGTGGTAAAGGCCCTCGTGGGTTTCCGATTGTTCGGGCAGGCGGCCGATCACCGCCGTAAACGACTCGCCCGGTGTATCCAGCACCAGGCTGATCGACCAGCTTTGCCCGGCCTCATGCTTGATGAAGTCCACCAGGTACAACCCCGGGCGAATCGAGGTGGCGCGGTAGGGCGCGCTGCCGCTGGAGTGCCCGTCGGCGGCCTGCCAGGCCAGGCGGTCCTGCTCGAAACGGTGCTCAATCTGCCAGCCATTGGCGAAGTGCAGGGTAAACGTCTTGCCGGCCAGCTCGGCGAGGTTGGGCAGGATAAACGCTTGCGGGGCAAACCCGTCGGCCAGGGCGCCCACGGTGATCCAGTCTGGGGAACTCGTCATGGCAACGCTCCCTTAGGCAACGGCGAAGTAGTGTTTGACGAAACTCTCGCTGACCACTTCCCACAGCACGGGTGTGCCCTTGGTCACGAACCAGCTGTCGCCGGCCTTGTAGCGCGCGGATTGGCCGGTGGATTCGTCGGTCAGGACCACTTCGCCGGTCACCACTGTGGCCTGCTCAGCGAACGGGTAGACCATGCGGAACTTGCCCCGGGTGGTGCCGAAGTAAGCACTGCTGACCGGATCGGCAGGCGCGCCGAAGGTCATCTTGCCGAAGGCACGCACCTCGCCTTCGAGGATCTCTGAGCCGAGATCGGCCACGGTACCCCAGGCGTCGAGTTCCGACAGCTGGACGTTGTGCTTGAGGGTGGTAAGGGTCATGGCAGTTGCTCCTGATAAGTAAACGAAAATTAGCGGCGCCCGTTCCAGTAGCCGGAAAGTTGGTGCCAGGATTTGCCTGCCGTCAGCAGCAAGGGGCGGATCGCGTCCTTGCCGATAATGGTCGGGCGACGAATCGAGCTGACCAGGTCATAACGCGCCGAGCCTTCGCTCATGCCTTCGGCCAGGACCTTGCAGATGATGTGGCTGGGGGTGACGCCAAAACCGGAATAGCCCTGCACGAAAAACGCATTACTGCGCCCTGGCAAAGTGCCGATCTGCGGAAACAGATTGGGGCTGCACGCCATCGGCCCGCCCCACGCCAGGTCGATTTTCACGTCCTTGAGGTAGGGGAAAATCTTCAGCATCAGGTTGCGGTTCCAGGCCTTCAGGTCGCCGGGAATATGCTCCACCAGCGGCGTTGCGGCACCGAACAGCAAGCGGTTTTCATTGGTCACGCGGTAGTAGTCGATCACCGGGCGAATGTCGCTGTAGGCCCCGCGAATCGGGCTGATGCGTTGGATCAGTTCCTCGGACAACGGCTCGGTCATCATCTGGAATGCGTAGGTGTTGATGGTCGAACGGTGCAGCTCCGGTTCCAGCTTGTTGAGGAAACTGTCGCAGGCCCACAGCAACTTGCTGGCGCGGACCGAGCCGCGGCCGGTGCGCACGGTGATGCGCTCGCCATAACTGACGTCCAGGGCAGGGCTGTTCTCGAAAATCCGTACGCCATGGCTGGCCAGGGCGGTGGCTTCGCCCAACAGCAGGTTGAGCGAGTGCACATGCCCGCCGCCCATGTGCAGCAGGGCGCTGGTATAGGCTGTGGAACCGATGATCTGCTGCACGTCGGCGCCGCCGAGAAAGCGGATCTCATGCTGGCTGTTGATCGACTTGAAGTCCTTTTCCCAGGCGCGCAGGGTTTTTTCCTGGCGGGCGTTGAAGCCCATGTAGCCATAGCCGTGGCAGAAATCCGCGTCGATGTTGTACTTGGCGATGCGGTTCTTGATGATGTCGGCGCCCAGGTCGCTGATCTCGAATACCTGGCGCAGGCCGTCTTCGCCCACATCCTTCTTGATCTTCTCCAGGTCATGGCCGATGCCCGCCATGATCTGCCCGCCGTTGCGCCCGGTGCCGCCAAAGCCCAGGTAGCGCGCTTCGAGCACCACAACATTGGTGATGCCTTTTTCCGCCAGTTCCAGGGCAGTGTTGATACCGGAGAAACCGCCGCCAATCACCACGACATCGGCGTCGATGTCCTGCTCCAGCGTGGGGAAGCTGAGGTTGTATTTCTTGGTGGCGGTGTAATACGTGGGGGTTTCGATGTTGATCATGGCGCAGCCTGAAAAGGTGAAGGAAGGCGCTAAAACGGATGCCTCCATTAGGGGCCCTGGCGGGACGGATGTCTTGACCCTGCGTGCCCAGGCTTTTGATTCAGCGCGCCATGGGCAGGTGCGGCAAACAAGTTATAGCGCGCTCACTGGCCGGGAATGCTAGAGTTTCGTTAAATTATTAACTAAATAACCCGTGACCCTGATCCCTATGCTTAAACCTCGACAATCCCTGACATTGGCCCTGCTGCAAGCCCGCGAAGCTGCCATGAGTTTTTTCCGGCCCTCCCTGAATGAACACGGCCTGACCGAACAGCAATGGCGGATCATCCGCATCCTTGAGCAACACGGTGAGCTGGAGATTTACCAACTGGCGGAACTGGCCTGCATCCTCAAACCGAGCATGACCGGCGTGCTGGTGCGCATGGAGACCGCCGGCATGGTGCACCGGCGCAAGGCCGAGCAGGACCAGCGCCGTGTGCTGGTGACCCTGGCCGACAAGGGCAAGGCGAGTTTCGAGTCCATGAGCCATTGCATGGAAGCCAACTACCAGCGCTTGCAGGATCAATTCGGTACGGAGAAGTTTGAGGCCCTGTTGGGCCTGCTGGATGACTTGAAGAACATCAAGCGCTGAAACCATTGCTCAAACGCCACACACCAAAGTGTGGGAGCTGGCTTGCCTGCGATAGCGGTGTACCTGTGACAACTAAACCCATTGGCCCACCGCCATCGCAGGCAAGCCAGCTCCCACATGAGATCTCAGTAGACACCACCGGTGTGTGAGGCTTCGGAAGCGCCCTTGAATTTCCCCGCCAAACTCTGCAAGCCACGCATCAACACCGTGGTATCCACACCTACCGCCACAAACGTCGCACCCAGTTCGATGTAGCGCCGCGCCAGCGTTTCATCCGCACTGAGAATTCCCGCCGCCTTGCCCGCGTGTACGATGCGCGTGATTGCCTGTTCAATTGCCGCCTGCACCGCAACGTGCCCCGGGTTACCGCGATGCCCCATGGACGCGCTCAAATCCGCCGGGCCGATAAACACACCGTCCACGCCTTCGACTGCGGCGATGGCGTCCAGATTGGCCAGGCCTTCAGCGCTTTCAATCTGCACCAGTAGGCACATCTGCTCATCGGCCTGGTCGAGGTAACCTGGGATGCTGTTCCAGCGTGAAGCGCGGGCCAAAGCACTGCCGACGCCACGAATGCCCAGGGGCGGGTAGCGCATGGCACGCACCAGTTCGCGGGCCTGCGCGGCGCTTTCAACCATTGGCACCAGTAATGTCTGAGCGCCGATATCCAGCAGTTGCTTGATCAGCGCGCTGTCGCCGATCACCGGGCGAATCAGCGCCTGGCTGGGATAGGGCGCGATGGCCTGCAATTGGCCAAGCATGCCTGGCAGAGCGTTGGGCGCGTGTTCGCCATCGATCAGCAACCAATCGAAACCGGCGTTGGCGGCCAGCTCGGCACAGTAGGCATTCGCCAGGCCGAGCCACAGGCCGATCTGTACGTCGCCCTTGTTCAGGCGTTGTTTGAAGCGGTTGACAGGCATGTCCATGACAATCTCCAGTGGTCAGACGAAACGGCAGGCGATCGACCCGAGCGTGTCGTAGTCGACATGGAAGGTATCGCCGGGGCGTGCCGCCACCGGGCGCGTAAACGAGCCACCGAGGATGATTTGCCCGGGCAGCAGCGTGACGTCATACGCCGCCAGCTTGTTGGCTAGCCACGCCACGCCCTTGGCCGGGTGGTTAAGCACTGCTGCCGACACCCCGGACTCCTCGATAACGCCATTGCGGTACAGCACCGCCGGCACTTTGCGCAGGTCGATGTCGGTGGGCCGCACGGCGCGGCCGCCCATCACCACTCCCGCATTCGCGGCGTTGTCGGAGATCGTGTCGAAGACCTTGCGGGTCGCGTGGGTCTGTGGGTCGACCTGTTGGATGCGCGCGTCGATGATCTCCAGCGCCGGAATCACCCACTCGGTGGCGTCGAGGACGTCGAACACCGTGCAGTTCGGACCCTTGAGCGGTTTGCCGAGGATGAAGGCCAGTTCCACTTCCACCCGAGGGACAATGAAACGCTCGAAGGGAATATCACTGCCCTCGTCGAAAAACATGTCATCGAGCAGCGCGCCATAGTCGGGTTCGGTGATGTTCGATGACACTTGCATGGCCCGTGAAGTCAGGCCGATTTTGTGACCCTTCAAGGTACGGCCGTCCTTGATCTTCTGCGCGACCCAGGCGCGCTGGATGGCGTAGGCGTCTTCAATCGTGATGCCAGGGTAGTCGAGGGAGAACTGGCGCACCTGTTCGCGGCTGCGTTCGGCGCGGTCCAGACGGGTAGCGGCCTCATGGATTTGCTGTGAGTCGAGCATGGCAACGGTCTCTAGTGTGGGTTGACGATGGCGGCGTGGGTGCGCAGCACCAGCAGGCCGCCGAGGGCGATAAACAGGGCGAGTACGTAAAGCGCGAGGCTGGCGCTCTGGGTGGCGTCGCGCATCCAGCCGATCAGGTACGGCGCGAGGAACGCGGCGACGCTGCCGAACGAGCTGATCATGGCGATGCCGGCGGCCTGGGTGGTGTTGGAGAGAAACGCTGGCGGCAGTTGCCAGAACATCGGCAGGGCGGCACTGGCGCCCATGCCGGCGACCACCAGCCCGCTCATCACCAGCAGCGGATTGCCTGGCGCCAGGCCGGTCACGGCGATACCGACGGCGGCCATCAGCAATGGCACACACAGGTGCCAGCGACGTTCGCGGTGCCGGTCGGACGAGCGTCCGCAGCCGATCATGAAGAAGCACCCGGCCAGATACGGCACGGCGCTGAGCAGGCCAACCTGGCTGTCGCGGCCGATGCCAGCGCCGTGGATCAGGGTCGGCATCCAGAACGCCAGGGTGTTTACCGCCAGCATCACCGCAAAGTACACCGCCACCAACAGCCACACCTGCGGGTCACGCAGGATGCCGCTGAACGAGGTGATGGTCTTGCGCTGTTCTTCGCTGCTCAGTTGGGCGTGCAGTTGCTGTTTTTGCTCGGCCGTCAGCCAGTTCACCGAGTCGAAACCGTCCGGCAAGCACTTGAGCACCACCAGCCCCAGCAGCACCACCGGCGCGCCTTCGATCAGGAACATCCACTGCCAGCCGCGCAGGCTGCCCACGTCGTGGAAGTTCTCCAGAATCGCCCCGGAGAGTGGCCCGCCCAACACGCCGGCCATCGGCACTGCAATGGCGAACAGCGCGGTGACCTGGGCACGCCGGCGTGCCGGGTACCAGCGGTTGAGAAACACCAGGATACCCGGGAAAAACCCGGCCTCGGCCACCCCCAGCAAAAAGCGCAGCACATAGAAACCACGGGCACTCTCGACCCACAACATGCCAGTGGACAACAGGCCCCACACCACCATCAGGCTGGCGATCCAGCGCCGTGGCCCGACCCGGTCAAGTGCCATATTGCTGGGTACGCCGAACAGCGCGTAGGCGATAAAAAACAGCCCGGCGCCGAAGCCGTAGACCGTGTCGCTGAAGTGCAGGTCGCTGCTCATCTGCATCTTCGCGAAACCAATGTTGATGCGGTCCAGATGGGCGAACAGGTAACACACCAACAACAGGGGCATCAGGCGCCAGGTGACTAAACGATGGGTGCGGTCGTGCTCGGCCAGCACGAGGCTGGCAGTGGAATTGGCTGTGCTCATGGTGTTGTACTTTTTGTCTGAGTGGCCGTGAGGTGAGGGCGGGACTCAGCCCGCCGGGTTGTTCAGAAATGCATGCACGTTGTTCTGCTTGAAGTTGAGCTGCGGGTGCAGTTCGACCATCTCGAATGACAGCGCCAGCAAGCGTTGCGCCTGCAGCTCGGCAAAGTGCGCGCTGATCGTCGCGAACACGGCCTCGGCCACCGCCTGTCGCGTGGGCAGGTCGCGGCCATGACCCACCTTGAGGGTCATGTGCACAAAGGCGTAGTCGTGCTTGCCATCGGCCATGCGCCAGGTGTCCAGGCGCACGCCACGGCTGCGGATGCCGCCAAGGGGAAACACGCCACTGTCCCCCAGCACGCGGTGGATCTTTTCAAACAGGCCGGGCAGGTCGGCCTGTGGTTCGATGTTGTCGGTGTACTCGGCGATAAAGTGCGGCATGGTTGCCTCCCAGGGTTACAGGGGAAAGATCGCGTTGACCTGGCCGGTGCCCGAACTGCCGAACGGCGCCGTAATGATCTCGGCCGGTTTGGCATAGTCCGGCCCGCCGAGCAGGCCCAGCAGCATGGCTGTGTCGTGCATCTTGCCTTCGCCAAAACAGTGTTCGGCGTAGTCCGGCAGCATCGCGCAGAACTCCTTGAAGCGGCCTTGCTGCCACATTTGCACCACGTGCAGGTCCATCTGCTTATCGAATTCACGGGTCCAGTTATGGATGTTCGCCTCGGCTTCACGGTCGTCCGAAAAACGGTGGGAGAGTGAGCCGGAGGCCAGCACCAGCACTTTGCGGTCACTCTTTTCGATAGCCCGGCGCACGGCGGCACCAAACGCAAAGCTGTCTTCCAGGCGATGCCAGGCGCACCACGCGGCGATGGAAATGACCTTGAGCTTTTCATCCTCCGGCACGCCCATGTGCATGTAGCGCATGGGCACCAAAGTGCCGTATTCCAGCTCCAGGCTCGGGATGTTATGGGCCATGGTGCGCACACCGGCCAGGTTGGCCTCGGCGGCGATCAACGCGCCCAGCTCGGGGCAACCGGGGTAGGCGTATTCCATGTTCTTGATGAAGTGCGGCAGCTCGTTACTGGTGTAGGTGCCCTGGAAATGCTCACCGCAGTTGACGTGATAGCCGCTGTTGACCAGCCAGTGCACGTCAAACACCACGGCTGTGTCCGCCCCCAATTCTCGGGCGCGGCGGCCGATTTCCGTGTGGCCGGCAATCGCCGCTTCGCGACAGCCATGATGTTTGCCGGGCAGTTCCGACAGGTACATCGACGGTACGTGGCAGATCTTCGCCGCCAGGACCACTTCGCCCATGATCATTCTCCTGAGTATTTATTCTTGTTGGAGTGCAATGTGAGGGTTACACGCCCCAGCGCGGGATGTGATGGCTGCCCATGGAAATGCACACGTTCTTGATCTCGGCAAACACTTCAAAACTGTACTGGCCGCCTTCGCGCCCGGTGCCGGAACCTTTTACGCCGCCGAAGGGCTGGCGCAGGTCACGCACATTCTGGCTGTTGATAAATACCATGCCGGCTTCAATCCCGCGCGCCAGGCGATGGGCCTTGCCGATGTCCTGCGTCCAGATATACGACGCCAGGCCGTACTCGGTGTCGTTGGCCAATTGCAGTGCCTCGGCTTCGTCCTTGAACGGAATCAGGCACACCACCGGGCCGAAGATTTCTTCCTGGGCGATGCGCATCTTGTTGTTCACATCGGCAAACACCGTGGGCTGGATAAACTGACCTTTGCTCAGGTGCGCCGGTAAATTGGCCGGGCGTTCCAGGCCGCCGGCGAGCAGAGTGGCACCTTCTTCGAGGCCGATTTTGATATAGCCGGTGACCTTGTCGTAGTGCGCCTGGGTGATCATCGAACCGACCTGGGTCTTGGGGTCTTGAGGGTCGCCCACAATCAGCCGCTTGGCCCGCGCGGCAAACTCAGCGACAAACTGCGGGTAGACACTTTCCTGGATAAAGACCCGGCTGCCGGCGGTGCAACGTTCGCCATTCAGCGAAAAGATGGTGAACAGCGCGGCGTCGAGCGCGCGCTCAAGGTCGGCATCTTCAAAGATCAGCACCGGCGACTTGCCGCCGAGCTCCATCGAGTACTTTTTCAGGCCGGCGGTCTGCATGATTTTCTTGCCGGTGGCGGTGCCGCCGGTGAACGAAATGGCGCGTACATCCGGGTGGCGTACCAGCGCGTCACCGGCGGTGGCGCCGTAGCCTTGAATCACATTGAGCACGCCGTTGGGAATCCCGGCTTCCACCGCCAGGCGCCCCAGTTCGTTGGCGGTCAGTGGCGACAGTTCCGACATCTTCAACACCGCCGTATTGCCCAGCGCCAGGCACGGCGCGGTTTTCCAGGTGGCGGTCATGAACGGCACATTCCACGGCGACACCAACCCGCACACGCCCACCGGCTGGTAGAGGGTGTAGTTGAGCATCTGATCGTCCACCGGGTAGCTATGGCCGTCCATGCGTGTGCACACTTCTGCGAAAAAATCGAAGTTGTGTGAGGCCCTCGGGATCAGCACATTTTTGGTCTGGTGGATCGGCAGGCCGGTGTCGAGGGTTTCCAGTTCGGCCAGGCGCGGTACGTTCTGCTCGATCAATTCACCGAGCTTGCGCATCAAGCGTGCGCGCTCCCTGGCCGGGGTGTTGGCCCATTTGGGAAACGCTTCTTTAGCGGCCGCGACAGCCTGCGCGACTTCTTCAGGCCCACCGCTGGCGACTTCGCCGATGGCCTCGCCGGTGGCCGGGTTGTAGTTGATGAAGGTGTCTTTGCTTTCGACCTCACGGCCGTTGATCCAGTGTTTGATCATGGTGCTCAAGCCTCTTTCCGGGCGGAAAAGAATTCCGCCTCGCTGACAATTCGGTTGACCAGGCGGCCCACGCCTTCGACTTCCACCACCACTTCGTCACCCGGCACCACATCGGCCAGGCCTTCGGGCGTGCCGGTGGCAATCATGTCGCCGGGTTGCAGGGTCATGAAGCTGGACAGGTATTCGATGAGGTAGGGAATGTCGAAAATCATGTCGCGGGTGCTGCCTTCCTGGCGCAGCTCACCGTTGATCCAGGTGCGCAGGGTCAGGTTGCTCGGGTCGGGCACATCCGCCACATCGACGATCCACGGGCCGACCGGGGTGGTGGCGTCGCGGTTTTTAACGCGCAGGTTGGGGCGGTAGTAGTTTTCCAGGTAGTCGCGGATCGCGTAGTCGTTGCACACCGTGTAACCGGCCAGGTAATCCAGGGCGTCGGCGCGCTTGACGTTGCGCGCAGTCTTGCCGATTACCGCCACCAGCTCGCACTCGTAGTGCATGTAGGCGACGTTGTCCGGGCGCCAGGTAACCTGCCGGTGGCCGGTGTAGGTGCCGACGGACTTGATGAATGCCAGGGGCTCGGTGGGCGGTTTGAATGCCAACTCGGCGGCGTGGTCGGCGTAGTTCAGGCCCAGGGCGAACATCGTGCCGGTGGCGGGCGGCAGCCACTCCACGTGTTCTTCGGCGAGCAACCGGCCATCGCTCAGGCGCACGCTGTAATCCGCCTCCACGTGCACGGCATGGATCGCGCCTTCAAAACGAATACGGGCGTGTTTCATAGCACTGCCTCCGCCTGCACGGTGTTGGTCAAGCGACCGACACCGCTGATTTCAACTTCAACCCTGTCTCCAGGCTGCACATCCACGCGACCTTCCGGGGTGCCGGTAATCAGCACGTCGCCAGGGTGCAGGGTCATGAACTCGCTGATTTCAGCGATCAATTGCGCAATATCCCGTACCCAATTGGCGGTGGAGTTTTGCTGGCGCAGTTCGCCGTTGACGAAGAGTCTGAGGCTCAGTTGATTGGGGTTGGCCACCTGATCCCGCGCGACCCAATCCGGCCCGAAGGCACAAAAACCATCGCGGCATTTGGCTTTCACGGCGGGGCGGTAGTAACTGTCTTCCGGCAGGCTGAATTCATTCACCACCACATAACCGGCCACATGCGCCATGGCGTTTTCCAGGCTGACGCGGCTGGCACGCTGGCCGATCACCACACCCAGGGCCGGCCCTGGCTGCAGGCGTTCACCCTGAGGAAACACCACCACACCGTCGTGCTCATTGCGCGTATTCGGGGTTTTGATAAACAGCACCGGTTTGCTCGGCGGCTGCTGATAGGGCGCCTGCTGGAAGGCGGCGAGATGCTGGTCCAGCAAGCCCTGGTAGTTCAGCGCAACGCCGAACAGGGTGCCGCTGGCAACATCATGCAGGGTACGGCTCATGCGTTTCTCCTGGCGGTGGCGACTGCTGCATAGGCAGTTCGTTAATGTGTTAACGTTATAATTAATATGTTAACTACCGTCAAGCATGGCAAAATCCAGCAGCATCCGAACAACAAGAAGAGTGCACTGTGAAGCCGATTCCCAACATCAACATCGGGCAGGTCTACGACCAGCGTTACAGCGATGCCGAGGTGCATTACGACAAGCTCGCCAACCTGGCAGGATTTTTCGGGCGCAATATGCCCGTGCATCGGCATGACCGATTTTTCCAGGTGCATTACGTGAAGAGCGGCGCGGTGCGGGTGTATCTGGATGATCGCCAGTACGTTGAATCAGGGCCGATGTTTTTTCTCACGCCGCCCACGGTGCCCCACGCGTTTGTGACTGAACCGGATGCGGACGGGCATGTGCTGACGGTGCGTCAGCAATGGGTGTGGGCCTTGATTGACGCCGACCCGAGCCTTGCCTCCGGGGCCGCGTGTGTGGCGCTGAAGGCAGATGCCCAAGGATTGGATCAACTGTTCGAAGCGTTAAGCAGCGAGATCAACGCCCAGTGGGCAGGGCGCGCCGCTGCACTGGAAAGCCTGACGCGCCTGATCATGATTCGCCTGCTGCGCCTGTGTGCCAACTCGCTGCCGGCGCGCCCGACGCGGCATGAAGACCTGCGTATCTTCCATCGTTTCAACGAACTGATCGAAGCGCATTACCTGGAGCATTGGCCGCTGCCACGTTACGCCGGGGAGGTCGGTGTCACCGTCGCGCGGCTCAATGAAGTCTGCCGGCGCATGGCCGACCTGCCGTCCAAGCGCCTGATCCTGGAACGGGTCATGCAGGAAGCCAAGCGCCTGCTGCTGTTTACCGGCAGCTCGGCGAATGAAATCTGCTACCAGCTGGGGTTCAAAGACCCGGCATATTTCAGCCGGTTTTTCCTTCGTTACGCTCAGATGACGCCGGGGGAGTACCGGCTGCGGCAGTCGGGGTTGAGTTGACGTTCCACGCGCCACCCAGCGCCGTATACAGGTTCACCTCCGCGACCAATTGGGCCAACCGATCGACGATCAGCGCCTGCTGTGAACTGAACAGCGAGCGCTGCGCATCAAGGAACGTCAGGTTGCTGTCGACGCCGCTGCGGTAGCGGTGTTGGGCCAGGTCGTAATAGGCCTGGTTGGCCGCGACGAAATCCCGTTGCGCCTGCAGTTGGTCGTTGAACGTCTGACGGGCGGCGAGGCCGTCGGCGACTTCCTGGAACGCGGTCTGGATGGATTTTTCGTACTGGGCCACCGTAATGTCTTTCTGCAATTTGGCGTAGTCGAGGCTGGCACGCAGGCTGCCGGCGTTGAAGATCGGCAGGTTGATTTGCGGTTGGAAGGTCCAGGTGCCCGTGCCTCCCTTGAACAACCCTGACAGTTCGGTGCTGGTGCTGCCGGCGTTGGCCGTGAGGGTGACCGAAGGAAAAAACGCTGCGCGGGCCGCGCCGATATTCGCGTTGGCCGCTTGCAACTGGTACTCGGCCTGGAGGATATCCGGGCGCCGTTGCAGCAGATCGGAGGGCAAGCCTGCGGGCACGCGCGCCACCAGATCGTCGGCCAGTGGCCGCGACGGCAGGTGCTCATCCACCGGGCCGCCGACCAGCAGGGCAAGGTTGTTGAGGTCCTGGGCGACCTGGCGTTCATAACGGGCCACGCTGGCGCGGGTACTTTCGACGGCCGTGCGGGCTTGTACCACCTCCAGCGCCGAAGCCTTGCCCGCACTTTTGCTGCGGCTGGTCAGTTGCCAGCTGTGGTCGTTGGCCGTCAGGATTTGCTGCGCCAGGGCCAGCAGTTCCTGGTCGGCGCGCCAGGTCAGGTAGGCATTGGCGACGTTGGCGACCAGGCTCAGTTGTGTGCTGCGCCGGGCTTCCTCGGTGCCCAGGTAAGTGAGCATCGCCTGCTCGCTGAGGCTGCGCACGCGGCCGAACAAATCCAGCTCATAGGCGCTGAGCCCTAACGTGGCCGAATAGT
This sequence comes from Pseudomonas sp. M5A4_2d, assembly GCF_053345295.1. Taxonomy (NCBI): domain Bacteria; kingdom Pseudomonadati; phylum Pseudomonadota; class Gammaproteobacteria; order Pseudomonadales; family Pseudomonadaceae; genus Pseudomonas; species Pseudomonas sp. M5A4_2d. Next base: position 809,186 of record NZ_JBKEZW010000001.1, read on the forward strand.
TGGACGTGATCGCCGACTTGCCGGTGCCGGTTACATCGGCCGGCAACTTCTGGCGTTTGCCGGCGCCTGTTGCGGACACCGCCGGGAACAGGTCCGCACGCTGGATGCGGTACTGGGCCTGGAACGCTTCCACATTCAGCGCGGCAACCCTGAGGTCACGGTTGTTGACCAGCGCGGTGCCAATCAGCTGTTGCAAGGCCGGGTCGTGAAACAGTTGCTGCCAGTCCGGCTTTACCGCCACGGTGTCGGCCTGCGCCAGGCTGTAGACGCCGCCTTGGGGGTACTGCGCAGGTGTCGGCGCCGCAGGCCGTTGGTACTCGGGGATCAGCGAACAACCGCCGAGCATCCAGGCCACGCCTACGCTGGTGAGTGTCCATTTGTTCATCAGGCGCCAACCATCCATTTGGCCAATCCATGCCGCCCACTCACGCCCAATTTGGCGGCGGCGCGCTTGAGGTAGGTTTCGATCGAGCTGTTTTTCACGCTGAGTTTTTCCGCCATCTGCGGCACGGTGCCGCCGGTCAGCAGGCCGAGGCAAACTTCCTGCTCGCGCGCCGACAGGGTGATATCGCTGAGGGACAAGCGCTTGTAGAACTCGCGCTGCAACTGCGATTGTTCCAGCAGGTTCTGGGCCGGCTCGGACTCGGCGTGCGGCGTCAGACGCAGAAGGTGCGCATGCCGCTCCAGCAAGGGCAACAAGGTCTCCGACAAGCATTTGAGAAACGACAACTGCGCCAGGGAAAAGCCCTGCTGGGTGGGCGAGCGGTAGAACGAAATCACGCAGCGCCGATTGCCCTGACGCGATACCAGATTGCACTGGTGCGAGCTGCCACGCGGATGCGCGCTGTTGGCTTTGGCCTTCATCTGGATCAGCAGTGGGTCTTGCATGCGCAGCATTTCCCGCAACAGCGGATGGTCATTCAGCGCATGCACGGTCTGCGGGGCAGACCAGTCCTTTTGCAGCCCGGCGCTGCCGAGCAGCTTGATGTCGAGCACGCTGTCGCGCAGTTCGTCCAGGGTCCATTCACTCAGGTCGACCAAGTGAATCGGTACCCATTTATCCACCAGATGCAGCATGTTGGCGGCGAAGTTTTCCTGGCCGCTGTTAGAAATCAACTCGCCCATTTCTGCATAGAAATGCGGGCTGTGCGTGTCGCCAATACTGCGGGTCAGACTCATAGCCATCTCATCCTTGATGTCGAAAACCGTCAACGGACGCCCTGGGTCTGTGTGGGGCTATCCGTACTCCTTGAACGTAACTCGGCGTTCGAGATTTTATTTAGCCATAGCGATTTGTCCTACGTATGTAGCGGAAACGAGGGACACAACCTGCCATAAAGTCCACGTCATTAATTCGACGTTTCTGACGGCGGATGCCACCCACGAAAAGCCACAAACGAATTTTAGGATTATTTAACCATATGATATTTAACGAAAAATAATTTCAGCTAAACACGCTGGAGAAAACCACAGCGGCCAGATATAGCCAATCTCCTACAACGCTTTAATCGATCCAGCAATGAACCATCAGCCAGACCCGGTTCTGTCCCCTCGGATGTCCGGGTTTAGGGTGACAGACAGGCCCCGACCCCCATGCTCAAATCCGGCAATTTCGGCGTAATGGGCCCCTGCGCGGCCAGTGCCTGACCCCCATGAGAAGGATCTTATGAAGCATTCCACCAGCCTGCCGCCCAGCTTCCCCCTCACTGCCGCCCAACAGGACATCTGGCTCGACCAACTGCGCGTGGGCAACTCGCCGCTGTACAACATTGGTGGGTATGTCGACTTCGCCGGCCCGATCGTGCCGGACCTGATCCAGCGTGCCGTCGAGCTGCTGGTAGCCAAGCACGATGCCTTGCGTACCCAACTGCACAGCGACGCCAACGGCTTGCCCCGGCAAACCTTCGCCGCCACGTTGAAGGTGGAGGTGCCACACCACGACTTCTGCGCATTGCCCGATCCGCAGACCGCCGCCCAGGCCTTGATGCAAGCGCAAATGGCGCGGCCCTATGCCATGGCCGGTGAACCGCTGTTTCGATTTTTCCTGGTCAAGCTCGACGACGACCATTACCGCCTCGGCACCCAGGCCCATCACCTGATCCTCGACGGCTGGGGCTTCGGCCAGATGCTGCAATCCCTGGCTCGTCTCTATACCGACCTGAAGCAGGGTCGGCCACCGGAGCCGCATGCGCCGTCCTATGTCGACTTTATCGACACCGACCAGCGTTACCTCCAGTCCGCCCGTTATGCCCGCGACCGTGCCTACTGGCTGGACAAATACAAGGCATTGCCCGAGCCATTGTTGGCACCTCGGCACAGCGCCCAGGCGCCAAGTAACACCCTGGTAGAACCGTTTCCGGTGGCACTGCTCAACCGGATGGAACAAGTGGCCAACCGTTACCAGGCCTCGGCATTCCATGTGCTGCTGGCCGCGATGTACGTGTATTTCACCCGCACCAGCCAGCGCGATGAGTGGGTGGTGGGGTTGCCGATTCTTAACCGTTCCAACGCGCGGTTTCGCTCCACAGTAGGGTTGTTTGCCCAAGTCAGTGCGGTGCGGTTTCAGTTCGATCAGCAACTACCTTTCAGCGCACTCGTGCGTGGCGTGCGTGACCAGCTCAAGCAGGACTTTCGCCACCAGCGTTTCCCTTTGAGCGAGATGAACCGTGAACTGGGCCTGCGACGATCCGATCGCGGCCAGCTGTTTGATCTGTCGGTGTCCTTCGAGCAAGACGACCATGACCTGCGTTATGGTCAGGTCCAGGCTCGCGCGATCAAGGTGTCCAACCACCATGAGCCGCTGCCGATTGCCATCCACCTGCGCAGCAACCGGTACCAGGACACCGCGTGCCTGCATTGCGTGTACAACGAGGCGTATTTCAGGCATGACGAGGTACAGGCGTTGGCGCAGCGCTTCACCAGTCTGCTGGAGCAGGGGTTGCAGAACACCGCGTTGACGGTCGCCGGGTTTTCCCTGGTGACACCCGCCGAACAGGCCCAGCTGCAGCAGTGGAATGCCACTGCACAGCCCAATGCCACACCGCAAACCCTGCACCGGCGCATTGAAGCGCAAGTTGCGCGCGCTCCGGAGGCTATCGCGGCGGTGTACCAGGGGCGGCAACTGACCTATGCCCAACTTGATCAGCAGGCCAATGCGCTGGCTCATCAACTGCTGGAACACGGCGTACAGCCGGATGATCGCGTGGCGATCGTGGCCCGACGCGGGCTGGACACCCTGGTCGGGCTGTTGGCGATTCTCAAGTCCGGCGCCTGTTATGTGCCGGTGGACCCGGCCCATCCCGCCGAGCGCCTGAACTACCTGCTGCACGACAGTTCACCCGTGGCGGTGTTGACCCAGCATGACGTGCTGCCGCGCCTGCCCATGCTGGACGTACCGGTGATCCGGCTGGATCAGCAAACCTGCGCCCTCAGTGACAGCCCGCGTGTGGTGGTCACACCATCAAACCTTGCCTATGTGATCTACACCTCAGGTTCTACGGGGTTGCCCAAAGGTGTGATGGTCGAGCACCACACAGTGTCGAACCTGGTGGACTGGCACTGCCGGGCGTTCAACCTGCACGCGGGCAGCCACACCGCCAGCGTGGCCGGGTTCGGCTTTGATGCGATGGCCTGGGAGGTCTGGCCGGCGCTGTGCGTGGGGGCGACGCTGCACCTGGCGCCGGCGCACGACGGCGCCGAAGACATTGACGCGCTGCTCGACTGGTGGCGCGCGCAGCCGTTGGACGTGTGCTTTCTGCCGACACCGGTGGCCGAGTACGCCTTCAGCCAGCGTCTGGAGCATCCGACCCTGCGCACCTTGCTGATCGGCGGCGACCGCTTGCGCACCTTCACGCGGGCGCAGACCTTCGATGTGATCAATAACTACGGCCCCACCGAAGCCACCGTGGTCGCCACGTCCGGGCGTGTCGAGGTCGGCCGGCCGCTGCATATCGGCGGGCCAATCGCCAATGCCACGGTCTATTTACTGGATCAACAGCAACGGCCGGTGCCCATCGGTGTGGCGGGGGAGTTGTACGTCGGCGGCAAGGGCGTGGCGCGCGGTTATCTGAACCGTCCCGAGCTGAGCGCCGAGCGCTTTCTGCACGACCCTTTCAGTCAAGGCCGGATGTACCGCACCGGCGATCTCGCGCGCTGGATGCCCGATGGCAATCTTGAATACCTGGGCCGCAATGATGACCAGGTGAAAATCCGTGGTGTGCGTATCGAATTGGGGGAAATCGAGTCCGCGCTGGCCAGCCATCCTGCCGTCAAGGAAGCGGTGGTGCAGTATCGCGAAGGTCAACTGCTGGCCTGGTTTGTTGCGCAGCACAGCGTCGCCATCGAAGGGCTACGGGCCCATCTGCAAGCCTCGCTACCGGACTACATGCTGCCGGCGGCCTATGTGAAGCTGGATGTGCTGCCCTTGACCGCCAACGGCAAACTCGACCGCAAGGCGCTGCCTGCACCCACGCAGGCGGCGTTTGTCACGCGCTTGTTCGAGGCGCCGCGCGAGGGTGTGGAAACCCGACTGGCGCAGATCTGGGCCGAGCTGCTGCAAGTGCGGCAGATCGGGCGGCATGACCATTTCTTTGAGCTGGGCGGGCACTCGCTGTTGGCGGTGCAGTTGGTACAACGCATGCGTCAGGCAGGGTTGCATGCCGATGTGCAGGTGCTGTTCGGCCAGCCGACGCTCGCCGCGCTGGCAGCGGTCACGGGTGGCAGCGACGTGCACGTGCCTGCCAATCGGATTCCGTCAGGTTGTACCCATATCACGGCAGACATGCTCGCACTGGCTGAACTCGACCCGGACAGCCTTGAGCGCATTGTCGCCGGTATCCCCGGTGGCGCGGCGAATGTGCAGGAAATCTACCCGCTGGCGCCGTTGCAGGAAGGTTTGCTTTACCATCACATTACCGACGAGCGCGACCCCTACCAGCAACATGCGATGTTCAGCTTTGCGCGTCGCGAGCAGTTGGACGCGTTTGCCCAGGCCTTGCAGCAAGTGATCAACCGCCACGATATCCTGCGCACCAGCCTGGTGTGGGACGCTCTTGAGCAGCCGATGCAAGTGGTGTGGCGCGAAGCTCGCTTGCCGCTCGGACCGCTCAGCGAACAGCATGCGCCGCTGGACTTGCGCCAGGCCCCGCTGATGGCGCTGGATTATGCCGAAGACCCGCACAACCAGCGCTGGATCGCCAAGTTGCGCTTCCACCACCTGGTCAATGACGCCACTTCAATGACGGTACTGGCGGACGAAATTCGCGCGCATATGCTGGGTCAACAGGCGCAGCTTCCCGCGTCGGTGCCGTATCGCAATGTCGTGGCGCAGAGCCGCTGCACTGAGCGACAGGCCGCTCACGAGGCGTTCTTTCGAGAGCAATTGGCGACTGTCGACGAGCCGACCCTGGCCTTCGGTATGCAGGAGCACCAGGTCGATCGTGCTGAGATCGAAGCCTTTGAATGCCCGATAAACGACGCCCTCAGCCAACGCCTGCGCGGCCAGGCGCGTGCTCTTGGGGTCAGCGCCGCCAGCCTGTTTCACCTGGCTTGGGCCCAGGTACTCAGGCAGGTGTCAGGGCGCGACGACGTGGTGTTCGGCACCGTGCTGCTGGGCCGTTTGCAAGCGGGCGAGGGCGCCGACCGTGCCCTCGGCATGTTCATCAACACCTTACCGTTGCGTGTGCGGCTGGCCGGGCAAACCGTGGTCGACGCGCTGAGTGACACTCACGCGCAGCTGAGCGCTTTGTTGGCGCATGAACAGGCGTCCCTTGCGCTCGCCCAGCGTTGCAGTAGCGCGTCGCCGCTGTTCAACAGCTTGCTCAACTACCGACACGCCAGTGCCGACAAGGATTTCAAGCTGGTGCCAGGCGTCGCTTTGCTCGGCAGTGAAGATATCCTCAGTTATCCGCTGATGGTCACGGTGATTGATGTCGCAAACGGCTTTGATCTCAAGGTCATGGCGCCCCGCGAGGTCGACGCCGAACGACTCTGGGGCTATCTCGATACCGTGCTCAACGGGCTCGTGGACGCGCTTGAACACACGCCGAAAGCGCCCTTGCGCGAGGTGCAGGTGTTACCCGCCAGTGAGTTGCGCAGGTTATTGGTGGACTTCAATAGGACCGAAACCGACTACCCCGAAAACCTCACCGTACACGCATTGTTCGAAGCCCACGCGCGCCACATTCCGCATGCCATCGCTGTGCAAGCCGGGAGCCGGCAATTGACCTACCGCGAGCTCAACGAGCGCGCTAATCAGTTGGCCTTCCACCTGCGCGAGCGCGGGGTGCAGCCCGATTCACGGGTGGCGCTGTGTGTCGAGCGCGGCCTGGATCTGGTGGTGGGGTTGCTGGCGATCCTCAAGGCGGGCGGGGCCTATGTGCCACTGGACCCGGGCTACCCGCGCGAGCGCCTCCTCTACATGCTCGAAGACAGTCGCCCCGTGGTGCTGCTGGTGCAGGCCGCTACCCGCGATCTGCCGGGCGAAGTGTCGATCCCGGTTCTCGACTTCGACCGTTGTGCCTGGAGCCAGGCGCCAACCGGTAACCCATTGGTGCCAGGCTTGACCGTCGCCAGCCTGGCCTATGTGATGTACACCTCAGGCTCCACAGGCACACCCAAGGGCGTGATGGTTGAGCATCGCGGCCTGGGCAACCTGATGCATTGGGCTTCCCTGCTGTGCCCGAACGCCGAGGGCGGTGCGTTGCTGCAAAGGGCGCCGTTCAGCTTCGACGGTTCGGTGTGGGAGCTGTTCTGGCCGTTGACCAATGGCATGCGCCTGGTACTGGCTCGGCCCGATGGTCATCGCGACCCGGCCTACCTGGCACAGGTGATTCGCGAGCAGCACATTACCGTGATTCAGTTTGTGCCGGCGATGTTGCAGCAGTTCCTCGAACTGGAGGAGTCGGCCCTCTGCACCAGCCTCACTGACGTTTTGTGCGGCGGCGGTGAACTCTCCGAAGCGTTGGCCCGTGGCGTGCAGGCGCGCTTGCCCAAGGTGCGATTGCACAACGTCTACGGCCCCACCGAAGCAACCGTGGACAGCTGCGCCTGGACCCTGGAGCCGGATGCGCCGGTGCCCACCCGGCAATTGCCGATCGGGCGGGCGATCAACAATACCCGCCTGTACGTGCTGGATGAATACGATGCACCGGTACCAATGGGCGTCAGCGGCCATTTGCATATCGGCGGTGTCGGCGTTGCCCGCGGCTACCTGGGGCTTGCTCAGATGACTGCCGAGCGTTTTATCGACAGCCCCTTCGTGGTCGGCGACCGTCTGTATCGCACCGGCGACCTGGTGCGTTACTTGCCGGATGGCAACCTGGAATTCCTGGGGCGCAATGACTTTCAAGTGAAATTGCGCGGCGTGCGCCTGGAGCTGGGCGAAATCGAGTCACGCCTCGCGGCGCACCCGGCGTTGCGAGAGGTGGCGGTGTTGATTCGCGATGAGCGTTTGGTGGCGTATTTCACCTTGCGCGGCCAGGCGCCGAGCCTGGAAACCTTGCGCGCCCATGTACTGGAGCAATTACCCGAATACATGGTGCCGGCGGCCTTTGTCCAGCTTGACGCATTACCCCTCAACCCCGCCGGCAAACTCGACCGCAAGGCGCTGCCGGAGCCCGGATTGGAGTCGGTGGTGAGTCGTGCTTATGAAGCACCGGTAGGCGAAGTGGAAACGTTGATGGCGGGTATCTGGGCCGACGTCTTGAAGCTGGAGCGGGTAGGGCGCCACGACCACTTCTTCGAACTGGGCGGGCATTCCTTGCTGGCGGTAAACCTGGTGGCGCGCCTGCGCAAGGCAGGGCTGGCGGTGGATGCGCGAACCTTGTTCAGTCAGCCGACACTGGCGCAGTTGGCCGCGTGCACGGTGGCGCAGGTGTCACGCGTAGAGGCCCCTCAAACCGCGATCCCCCAACTCAACCGCCGCCGCCGAATCTGAGGCCTGGACGCGGCTAATCCGGGCGTGGGGCTTAGCCGCGATAGCCGTGTGGCAGTCAGCGTGGTGTGGGAATAAACGCCACGCTGCCGCCTGAGCGCTTCTTGAACATCCGCTCGCCATTGTCTGGCTGAGTAGTGACCACCGTGTGATCTTTGCCCAGGTAGGCCAATGGCGTCGGGTCGTCCTTGGAATACTGCGCGACGATAATGGTGTGCTGCGGGTCGAAGCCCTGGCCGCTGGTTTGTTCCAGCCAGGCCATCAAGGCAGCGCTGTCGCCCTGGCGTGGGAAGTCCTGGGTTTCGCTGACGTAGTAGAACGGTTTGCCGCCGTTCTGCAGGTACATCGGCAGCTTGTTGTCGACTTCCACCAGCACCATCTGCCATTGGTTCCACGGTGCGCTTTTGACCGCTTCGGCTTGTACATCCTCGGCGAAGCGGGTTACGCCGCCATTGCCGGTGGTCCAGGGGTAGATCACACCCAGCACCAGCATCAAAAAGCCCGCGGTAATACCAAAGCCTTTTTGCCAACGTGGCCAGCTGGCGGTTTTTTTCTCCAGACGCTCACTCAACCACCAGGCGGCCAGCAACTGCGCGAAAGGCACCAGTGGCAACACGTAATAGCTGCGGCGGCTGCCACTGGCGGTGAAGAACACAAACAGCAGGCCCAAGCCCCATACCAGCCAGCGCACGTTTGGTGGCGTCTGGCGCCAGTGGCGCACAGCCAGCCACAAACCGAGCAACCAGCACGGCGCCCATGGCAGGGTGTAGGCAGGCAGGTAGATCAAGTAGGTATAGATCGGCCCCATGTGGTCGAACGGGTCGAAGAAACGTACGACGTTTTCCTTGAACACCAGTTCGAGGCCGCTTTCGCCGTAAGTTGGCGCGCCATAGAAGTGCGAAAGCACAAAAGGAATCGCGTAGAACGCTGCAGCGATCAGCATGGCCAGCAACAGGCGCAGGTTCAGGTGACGCTTGTAGCGGTGTTCGCTGAGCAGGTGCGGTAACAGCACCAGGCCCGGAAGTACAAAGCCGATTAAGCCTTTGAACAGCGACGTCGCGGCCAGCAGCAGGAAAAATACCGTGTAGCGCCCCAGCCGGGTGTCATCCGGCCCACGCCAGTACCACCAGACAGCTGCCAGCACACCACACACAGTGAGCACATCGGCGGTGGCCACCCGTGCCCAGAACAGAAAGTAGAAGGTGGTGGCCAGCATCCAGCCGGCAATCAGCCCGGTGCCTTTGCGAAACAAGCGTTCGCCAATCAGATAGACCAGCCAGATACTCAGCCAGGCCCCAATGACCGACGACAGGCGCAGTGACCACGGGCCGAGCCCGCCCATCACGTTGGCGAAACCGGTGATCAGCCAGTAAGAGGGCAGGGGTTTGTCGTAATAGGGCGCGCCCTTGAGGTACGGGTCGAAGTAGTCACCGCTCTGCAGCATTTGCAGAGCGATGTTGGCCCAGCGGGTTTCCGGCCCCCACAAGTCGCGACTGCCCAGGCCCAGCAGCAGGAGTAACGCCGAGACGCCAAGCAGCAACACCAAGGCGCCGCGTTCGGTTTTCCAGAAGCTCATGGGCTTTTCTCACAGCAGACGTAACGTTAAGGGAGCTTCGGATAGATGATCAGTAACAGGGCGCCCTTGCGATACCGCTTGCCCCCTGGTGGTAGCTGGCCTTCTTCACGATGTTCGCTGGTGCTCTTGACCCGCATCAGCACGCCCACAGAACCTTGCTGGCGCGCCTCGGTGAGCCAGGTCTGGACGCTGTCCAGGTCGACCTTGCGCTGCACCGAATCGGCATACGTCAGGCCATAGCGCAGTTCGCCTTCGGTGTCATAAAACGACACTTCAGGCCGACGCACACGCCAGGACAATGCTGACGCCGAGCCCAGCTCGTTGCTTAGCAGAGCATGGGTTTGTTGCAATTCATCCAGATGCTCAAGCACGAACTGATCAGGCATTTCGGTATCGGTGATCATTGCCGGCATACCTGCCGGCAACAACGCCACCAGCAAACCGATGCCCAGTGCCGGTGTCGCCCATAAGGTCAGCGGGCGAACCGCTTGCAGCAGGTTGGCCAGGATCCAGGCCAACAGCACGATGAAGGCCAGGGACAGGCTGAACATCTCGGCGTGACTGTTGCCGTACATCGGGTTGCTGATTTGCAGGTAGATCAACCCCACCATCGCCACCAGGCCGATCACGGCATTAACCAGGCCATTGATCAGGATCGTGCGTGTTTTGCCTTGTTTGATCAGGTCAGTCAGCGCATGGCCCATCAGCAGGGCCAGGGGCAGCAGGCACGGCATGATGTAGGTCGGCAGCTTGCCGCGGCTCAGGCTGAAGAAGGCCAAGGGCAGCAGCATCCACAAGGCGATAAAGACGATGGGCGGCTGGGCTTTTTCTTTCCAGGTTTTGATCAGGGTGGCCGGTAACAACCCGGCCCATGGCAAGCATGCCACGACCATGATCGGCAGGAAGAACCACCATGCGCGTGCGTGCTGTGCGTTGTCGGCCGCGAAGCGACGGATGTGCTCATGCCAGAAGAAGAAACGCCAGTAGTCCGGTTCCTGCAAGTGAATGGCCAGGGCCCACGGTACGCAGACCAGTGCGGCGACCACTATCGCCAATGGGCCATACCGCAACAACTCGCCCACGCGACGCTGCCAGAGTATGTACGGCACGGCGATCAGCACGGGCAACAGCCAGGCCAGAAAGCCCTTGGTCATAAAACCCATGCCGCAAGCAACGCCCAGCACTGCCCAGGCGCCCAATCGGCCACGCGAGGTTTGGCTGTCCAGAGCAAACCACAGCGCAACCAGGCTGAGGTTGACCCAGAACGTAAATTGCGGATCGAGGTTGGAATACCCGGCCTGGCCGGCTACCAGCCCGAAGCTCATGTAGAGCAGGGCGCAGGCGAAGCTTTTGCGCGGGTCGTTCCACAAGCGGCGAGCGATGAGATAAGCCAGTACGACGCTCAGCCCGGTGGTCAAGGCCGAGGCGATGCGCACGCCGAACAGGTTTTCGCCGAACACAGCCTGGCCCAGGGCGATCAGCCAATAGCCGGCGGCGGGTTTTTCGAAATAGCGCACACCCATGAAATGCGGTGCGACCCAGTTGCCGCTCAGGAGCATTTCCTGGCTGACCTGGGCATAGCGGGTTTCATCCGGGATCCATAAGCCGTGCAGGCCCATGGGCAACAGGTAGAACACCGCGAAGGCCAATAGCAATAGCGGTAGGGGTTTCAATCGGGTCATGAAAACGTCGCTCCCTGACGTTTAATGGCTGCATAGGAGGGTGTACAAGTAATAACGGAATGCATCACAAAGTTCACTAAGTGGCTGAAAGTATTCATGACGTCCTGATGTAACGGGCGCAGCTAAACATGCCAGAAGAGGGCTGTCGCCTTGCTGAACATGAATGTTGCGAAGTGTGTCGAAAAGTGTCTAGAGCTTCTTCAGCACGTTAGCCCACGCCGCGCTGTTGATTTTTCCCAGCGTCTCGAACTTGCCGTTTGCCAGCACCCGCACAAACAAGGCACTGCCATACTCGGAAAACCTCGCACGGGGGAAACCCAATGCTGTTTCGAAGTCCGAGATACAGCCGCTGTGGGTGACAAATACCAAGTTGCGTCCAGGCTGCTTGTGGCTAAGCAGTTCTTCGCCAATGGCTTTGCCGCAGATGGATTTTTCGCTGGTGGTCAACTCGGCCTTGCCGAACATGAAGTGCGATGTCTGTGCGGTACGCAAGGCCGGGCTGGCAATCACGTCGCTGTTTTCCATACCCAGGGCCTTGAAGGCCTTGCCCACTTCTTGAGCACGCTGGGTGCCCAGGACGGTGAGGCCTTCAGGCGCTGCGAAGCACGGGTTGGGCGAACGGTCGCAGCGCTCTTCATGACGCACCAATACGATCAATTCGCCATTGCGCCATGCGGGCACTACTTGTGAGTTCAGCAGGCGATCGCCAATGCCAAGATCACGCGGCGATGCTGGCCACAACATAAACCCGGCGAGCAGCAGCACGATGACTGCAAGGCCTGCCCACCACTTTTTGAATCCTTTGAAATAGCCACGGCGCACGCGCGGTTTGGTCAGGGTAAGGTCAACCACATCATTCACCATGGGCACTGTAGGCAGTGTTTTATTAAGTAGGCGCAACGCATCGACGCAATCCCGTAGGGGAGTGAGAGGCTGTCACAGGGCTGCTGTCTTTTCGCTGAACATCTCGCGGTTATAAGAAGTCGCGGTTGGCAACTAACAAGTTGCCGAATTTCGACGCTTGGAGGGCAATGTAGAGGGGCGAGGGTGGGCAAGCGGTGAAATCCATGTGAAAAATTTGCGTAGGGCTGACAGTCAGCCGTTATTCTCGTTCGGAGTCCTTCAAACGAGCGTTCTTATGTTGCAGGTGCAAGGTGTGCTTAAAAGCTATGTCACCCCGCAAGGCCCGTTGCCAGTGCTGGCGGGCGTCGACTTGTACCTGGGTGAGCGTAGCAGCTTGGCGCTGATGGGCGAGTCGGGCAGCGGAAAAAGTACCTTGCTGCACCTGGTGGCCGGGCTCGATCGGGTGGACGGCGGCCGTATTCAGGTGGGCGAGCAACGTCTGGATCAACTGAGCGAGGCGCAACTGGCCCGCTGGCGTCGTACCGAAATTGGCCTGGTGTTCCAGCAGTTCAACCTGATCGGCAGTTTGCGTGTCGAGGACAACCTGGCGTTCCAGGCCCGCTTGGCAGGGCGCTTTGACCCGCAGTGGCAGGCGCAGTTGGTTGAGCGCCTGGGCCTGGGGGACTTGCTCAAACGCTATCCAGAACAGCTGTCCGGCGGCCAACAGCAGCGGGTCGCGGTGGGGCGTGCGTTGGCGTCGCGCCCCGCTTTACTGCTGGCCGATGAACCCACCGGCAATCTCGACGAAGCCACCAGTGATGATGTGCTGCAATTATTGCTGGACCTGCTGCGCGACAGCCCGACCAGCCTGTTGATGGTCACCCACAGCCCGCGCGTCGCTGCGCGCCTGGACCAGCAGGTGGTGTTGCACCGTGGCCGTGTCGTGCCTGCGGACGCGTGTTGAGATGGCGGTGTTTTATTGGACGTTGCGCGCGCTGCTGAACCATTGGCGGCGGCACCCGGTGCAGTTTTTCAGCGTGCTGACCGGGCTGTGGCTGGCCACTGCGCTATTGACCGGCGTGCAGGCGCTCAACAGTCAGGCGCGAGACAGCTACGCGCGTGCCAGCCAACTGATTGGCGGTGAGCCGCAGGCCAGTCTCACTGCGCCGGACGGTGCGAGCTTCCCCCAAACACTGTTTGCCGAACTGCGCCGCGCCGGGTGGCCGGTGTCGCCGGTGGTGCAGGGGCGTTTGGTGCTCAAGGGGCAAGAAGAACAACGCCTGCAATTGATGGGCATCGACCCGTTGTCGTTGCCTGGCGGCGGGGCCGTGGCGGGACAGCGGTTGAGCCAGGCCCAGAGGGTTGCGTTTTTCAATCCGCCGGGGCGTACCTGGATCGCCCCGCAAACCTTGTCGGCCCTGGGCTTGCACGAAGGTGAGCAACCGCTGACCACAAGCGGGCGAGCGTTGCCGCCGTTGCAGGTGCAGCAGGACATGGCCCCCGGCGTGTTGTTGACCGATATCGGCTTTGCCCAGCCCTTGCTGGAGATGCCCGGGCGACTGTCACGCTTGCTGCTGGACAAGGCGTTTGCTGCCAACCACCCCACTCCGCCGGCCACGCTGCAACTCAAACAGGGTGAGGAAAACAACCTCGCGCGCCTCACCGAAAGCTTTCACCTGAACCTCGACGCCTTGGGCTTTTTGTCCTTTGTGGTGGGGCTGTTTATCGTCCACGCGGCCATTGGCCTGGCGCTGGAGCAACGGCGTGGGCTATTGCGCACCTTAAGGGCTTGTGGGGTCAGCGCTCGGATGCTGATCCTCAGCCTGGGTGTCGAACTCGGCGTGTTGTCGCTGCTGGGCGGCGTGCTCGGTGTCGCGAGCGGTTACCTGTTGGCCAGCCTGTTGCTGCCGGATGTGGCCGCCAGCCTGCGCGGTCTTTACGGCGCTGAGGTGCCGGGCCAATTAAGCCTCAGCCCAGGGTGGTGGTTGGCTGGGTTGGGCTTGAGCCTGCTGGGCGCGCTGCTCGCAGGCGGCAGTAGCCTGTGGCGCGCGGCGCGTTTGCCCCTGCTGGCGCTGGCCAATGCCCAGGCCTGGCACGATGCCCATGGGCGCTGGTTGCGGCGTCAGGGCTGGGTGGCGGGGACTGCGCTGGTCATCGCCTTGCTGGCGCTGTGGTTGGGTGACAGCCTGGCCGCCGGGTTCGTGCTGATGGCCAGCCTGTTGCTGGGGGCGGCGCTCGGCCTGCCGGTGGTGCTCAATGGTGTGTTGACGGTGGTGCTCGGGCGCAGCCGCTCAGTGCTGGGCCAGTGGTTTCTCGCCGACTGCCGCCAGCAACTGCCTGCCTTGAGCCTGGCGTTGATGGCATTGCTGCTGGCGTTGGCGGCGAATATTGGTGCGGGTTCCATGACCTCGGGCTTCCGCCAGACGTTCAACAACTGGCTGGAACAACGCCTGACTGCCGAGTTGTACCTCAACCCGCAAAACCCGGCCCAGGCCGAACAGCTCACGACCTGGTTGGCGCAGCAACCGCTGGTGCAAGCGGTGCTGCCTACGTGGCAGGTCGCGGTGCAATTGCAGGGCTGGCCGGCGGATGTATTTGGGGTGGTCGACGACCCGACTTATCGCCAGCACTGGCCATTGCTGGAGGCCGCGAGCGCGCCTTGGGACCGGTTGCTGCAAGGCGATACCGTGATGCTCAGTGAGCAATTGGCGCGCCGGTTAAACGTGCGGCTGGGGGACGCGATTGCTATCCCCACACCTGCCGGCCAGTGGTCGCCCAACGTGGTGGGGATATACGCCGACTACGGCAACCCCAAAGGCCATCTGCTGGTCAACGCGCAGCACCTGTTGGCGCATTGGCCGACGCTGACACCGGCGCGTTTCAACCTGCGGGTGCTGCCGCAGAACGTGCCACCGTTGGTGCGTGAAATACAGCGCGTATTTGCCCTGGAGGACAACCGCATCGTCGATCAGCAGCAACTCAAAGGCTGGTCGAGCCAAGTGTTTGAACGCACCTTCGCCGCCACCGCCGCCTTGAACAGCCTCACCCTCGGCGTGGCCGGTGTGGCGTTGTTTATTAGCTTGCTGACCCAGAGCCAGAGCCGTCTGGGTCAACTCGCGCCACTCTGGGCGCTGGGGGTGACGCGGCGACAATTGATGCTGCTCAACCTTGGCCAGACCTGGCTGCTGGCCGTATTGACCCTGGTGCTTGCTTTGCCGTTGGGCCTGCTGCTGGCATGGTGCCTGGACGCAGTGATCAATGTGCAGGCGTTCGGCTGGCGTCTGCCGTTGCAGGTGTTCCCGTGGCAGCTTGCCCAATTGTTGGGGCTGGCGATGCTCGCCACCCTGTTGGCGTCGGCCTGGCCGCTATGGCAGTTATACCGCAGCCGCCCGGCCGATCTGCTGAGGACCTTTGCCAATGAAGATTAAAACGCTGTTGTGGGCAACGGTATTGCTGTTGAGCGCGTGCGACAAAGTGCCCGCGCCGCAAGAAAGCTTCGCGGGCCTTGGCAGCGATGCGGCGGACTTTGCCCAAGTGGTGCCCGGTAGGGTCTTCAGTTTCCCCGAGGACCATGGCCCGCATGATGGCTTTCGCATCGAATGGTGGTACGTCACTGCCAATCTCAAAGACGCGCAAGGCAATCTGTTCGGCGTGCAGTGGACGTTGTTTCGCAACGCGTTGAAGGCCGGGCCTACGCAGCCGGGCTGGCACGACTCGACGATTTGGCTGGGCCATGCCGCCGTCACCTCCGCTACCCACCATTACGCCGCCGAGCGCTACGCCCGTGGCGGTATTGGCCAGGCGGGTGCTCAGGCAGTGCCGTTCAATGCCTGGATCGATGACTGGAATTTCGTCACCCGCCCAGGCGCGGCAAGCTCGTTGACGGATATGCAACTCAAGGCCGGCGGCCCGCAGTTCGCCTACGACTTGCACCTGACGTCGAGCCGTCCACTGGTGCTGCAAGGTGACAAGGGCTACAGCCGCAAATCCGATCAGGGGCAGGCGTCCTACTACTACAGCCAGCCGTTTTTTGCGGCCGCCGGCAGCGTCAGCATCGACGGTAAAACCTACCAGGTCAGCGGCCCTGCCTGGCTCGACCGCGAATGGAGCAGCCAACCCCTGGCAGCCAGCCAGACCGGTTGGGACTGGTTCTCGCTGCACCTGGACCGTGGCGAGCAGTTGATGCTGTTTCGCGTGCGGCAAAAAGACGGCGCGGGTTACCTGACCGGCACCTGGATCGACCAGCAGGGCCAAACCCAGACCCTGCACAATGCCGATATCCAGCTCACACCGCTGGCCACCACCGACATTGACGGGCGAGCTATTCCCACGCGCTGGTCGCTGAAAATACCCGGTAAACAGCTGGATATAACCACCCAGGCCGTCAACCCGAAAGCGTGGATGAACCTGAGTATTCCGTACTGGGAAGGGCCGGTGCAGTTTGACGGTGGCGTGGGGTATTTGGAGATGACGGGGTATTAACCGCGCTTGTTCTCTTGCCAGCAGGCAACGAGTCCATATCAATATAAAAAATACTGTACATGCATACAGCTATGTCCTACAGTCCATCCCAGGTGACCGGATGTCACCGGTCACCCGAGCTTCAATTTTTTAACTATGGATGGATAAAAAATGAAACCCACAAAAGCCCTGATGCTGGGCGCGGCCATGATGGCCTCCTGCTTCATTTCGGCCTCTGCCCTGGCCGAGCCAACCCTTCCCCAACTCACCCCCGGAACGGTCAACCAAGGTGTGATCGATGCGCTGAAACCTGGCGGCACACTGACTGCAGTGCCGATCTCGGACGAGCTACGGCAAAAGTTCCTGGACGCCAAAAATGGCAAGGTAAACGCAACCCCCAAGGCGGCCAAGTCGGCGCCGTTCAACACCGCCGTCAGCGCGTTGAAAAAACCGAGCCAGGCCAGCCTTAAAAGTGCTGCTGTCGCCGCCTTTGAACCGCTGTTTCCCACCCTGGAGATCAACACCCTTTACACCATCACCGAGGTGCAAACCGGCCAGGAATTTCCCTACCACTTCAACCTGCCGAAAAACGCCCGGGTGCTGGTGCAGTTGATCAATCAGACTGCCGGCGCCGATATGTCGCTGACCCTGTTCCGTGATGACGGCCAGGGTAATCCGCAGTTGATCGACACCTCCGACAACCCGGGCAATGCCGATGAATACCTGGGCGGCGTACTGCCTGCTGGGGACTACTACTGGTACATGGTGGCCAAGACCGCGAACAACGCGCAGTTCAGTTTCGGCGTGGCGGCGGACACCAACATCGATGCCTTTGAGCCCAATGACAGCGCGCAAACCGCCTTTGTGCTGCCGGACTCGATGAACAAGGTGACCGGTAACCTCGACAATGCCAACGACGTCGATTACTTCGACTTCAAGGCCGTGCGTGGCCAAAGCGTGAGCATGTACCTGGCGGGCGATGAGAGCGGCAGCCGCAACCAGTGGATCTTCGACCGCTTCGATGGCACCAATTGGGTCACCGTGCCGGCCGGTTCCACCTCGACTTACCCGAGCGTAACGCCGGGCGCGACCGTCAAGGTGCGTGTGCGTGCCAACCCTGCGGTGACGCAGGACCCGACCAAGCAGTACGCATTGAGCCTGGGCTCCACGCCACGGTTGAACACGTCGGAGGTGAAGGGCGACAACATCGTGCGGGTGCCGGCATCGATATTCTGGATGGCGACCCAGGCTGGACGCACGTTGAACTGGAGCACCAATTGGTCCGACTCCACTGGCGCGCCTCTGTTGGGGGTCACGCCGGTCCTGCGCGTCGACAAGCGCTTTGATGGCGCCGAGTTCCACTGGACCGACTTCAAGGCCAGCACCAACAGTGCGGGCACATCCCAGGCCAGTGCCGCGCTCGGTGAATGCTTCGGCGAATACCGCGTGCAATACCCGGACAGCAGCACCGGTGTGAAGTACAACTGGGAAACCACCTTCAACTTCGGCGGCTGGCGTATCGAGTTGGCAGAGTTCCCGGGGGTGGGTGTCGGCGGTGACAATGTGCCTTATGTGACCTTTGGGCACATCTGCACGCAGAACATCATCCACTGATACGCTGAGTCATGGAAAAGGGGCAGCCTGATTGGGCTGCCCCTTTTTTGTCAGTCGCGAGCCAGCGCCTGTTTCAACGGCAAGCGCGCCATGCTCGTGCTTTTCAACGAGCCGAGGTACAACCAATCGCCATATTCCCGCGCGGTGGTAATCGGCGAGTAATTGCCCGCGCTGCCATCCTGCAAGTTGGCGATGACCTGGCCGTTGGTGTCCAGCCCGAGCACGAAGGCTTTGTGCTCGATGGGTTTGGGCACCACCATCAACGCCCGCGCCATGACCTTGCGCAAGAAGGGGTAGCCGGCGAAACCATCCAGCAATGGATTGCGTGGCGAATACAGGGCGACCCAGAAACGGTCGTGCCCGTTGAAACTGAGGTTGTCCGGCAAGCCTGGCAGGTTGTCGGCAAACAGATCGTGGCTGCCGGCGCGTTCGCCTTTGAGCCAATAGCGGCTGATGCGATAGGCGCCGGTTTCATTGACCAGCACATAGTTTTCATCCGGGCCCAAGGCCACGCCGTTGGCGAATTGCAGATGGTCGAGCAACACCTGGGTGGTCCCGTTACTGAAGTCATACCGCAACAGGCGGCCGTCGCCGCCATGCTCGATCACGGCTTCGCCATCCTGGCCGTAGCCCCAGCGGCTTGATGAATCGCTGAAATACCCATAGCGTCCGCTGGCGTCGATGGTCACGTCATTGGTAAAGCCAAACGGTACGCCGTTCGCGGCGCTGCTTAACGGCGTGAGTTGGCGATTGGCATCGAGTGCAAGCAAGCCCTTGACCCCGTCAGCCACGATCAAGCGCCCATCCGGGTGAAACGCCAGGCCGAGGGGCCGGCCGCCGGTGTTGGCGAGCACTTCCAGGGTATGGCTGTCGGGCGATGTGCGGATGATGCGCCCGTCATGCAAGCCGCTGATCAGAAACCCCTGGGCATCCAGCAACAGGGCTTCAGGGCCGGGAATGTCTTGTGCGCCAATCTTTTGCACGGCCTTAAGCCGCTGGTTCTCGGCGTAGGTGCCTTCCTTCATCGACGGCGCCTTGGGCGCAGACCAATTCACCGGTTGCACGTTGGTCGGCATCAACAGCAGAAAGGCGGTCACCGCAAGCGCAAGCACGAACAGTAAATGACGCAGGTTTTTGGGGCGGTGGCTCATGACTATTCCTGGTTGTCGTGGGCGTTCGGTTCCCAGTGCAAGGTGCCGAACAGGTAATCCATCAGCGGTAGAACGATATTGAAGTTGCGCCCGTGCATGAGCTCGCGACGGTGATGCAGAGCGTGCAGTTGGTGCATCTGGCGAATCCACGGTAGGCGCGCCACTGGATGGTGGGCGGGCAGGTGTTCGCAGGCATGGAACACTTCATAGAGCAAGTAGCCGAGGATCATGCACCCGGCAAACAGCCCGGCCACATTAGGGCTCAGCTGCTTGAGCAGCCACCACGCGGGGAGGGTGATGGCCAGGCTGTGCAGCACGATCAACCAGGCGGGAAACAGAATCACACGCCAGTCTTTGGGGCTGTCGAAGGTCATGTGGCCGGGGGTGAAGAAGCTGTGATGATCGCCGGTGTGGCGTGCGTAGAACAGGCGGGTGAAGGGGTGTTTGTGGTGCCCGAGGTGGCGGTGCACGAGATAGATGCAGAGGTTGAAAAACACCAGGGTCAGGGGGACGGTCAGCCACTGGAGTGGGGTGATGTGTTCGGTGGAGCACCAGGCCAGGGTGATGCAAAAGAGGCCGTAGCCGAGGACAAAACTTGCATGCAGCCATGGGTTGTAATGGCGGTTCACTTCGCTGCGGTAGCGGGTGCGAAAGGTTTCGGTGGGGTGTGCCATGGCGGGAAGCTCGGTATTTTTTTGTTGGAGGCTGAGCTTAGTTGGTGCGCGAGATTGTGCGAGTTTTTGCGCAGTACACGCAGCCTCTGTGGGAGCTGGCTTGCCTGCGATGGCATCCACGCGGAATGCCTGATGCACCGGGGTGTCGGCATCGCAGGCAAGCCAGCTGCCACATTTGATCTCGTTCGATTTGGAGTGCCATTCGGCCCCGAGTGACCAATGGCCTCTTGCACAGCCCCCATTTACTTGCTAGTTTCTCGCAAAATGTTAACGATAACATTTGCTCTAAAAATAAAAACAAAACAGAGACCCACGCCATGAAAATGCTCCCGAAAACCCTGTGTTTACTGGCTGTCAGCATCACCCTCGGCAACGCGGCTCCCGCTTTCGCCGACGCCGCCAAGCCCATCCGCATCGGCGCCTCCTTCCAGGAGATCAACAACCCCTATTTCGTCACCATGAAAAACGCCCTTGAAGAGGCCGGCGCAACCATCGGTGCGAAACTGATCATCACCGACGCCCGCCACGACGTGTCCAAGCAGGTCAGCGACGTCGAAGACATGTTGCAAAAAGGCATCGATATCCTGCTGATCAACCCGACCGATTCGGTCGGCGTACAGTCTGCGGTCAAATCCGCCCACGCGGCCGGTGTCGTGGTGGTCGCAGTAGACGCTCAGGCCGATGGCCCGCTGGACTCTTTCGTCGGCTCGAAGAACTTCGACGCCGGCTTCCAGGCTTGTGAATATCTGGCCAAAAACATCGGCGATAAAGGCAATATCGCGATCCTCGACGGCATCGCCGTGGTGCCGATCCTCGAACGTGTACGCGGTTGCAAAGAGGCCGTAGCCAAGCACCCCGACATCAAGATCGTCAGCATCCAGAATGGCAAGCAGGAACGTGACCAGGCGCTGACCGTCACCGAAAACATGCTGCAGGCCCAGCCCACGCTCAAGGGTATTTTCAGCGTGAATGACAACGGCTCCCTCGGTGCACTCTCGGCCATCGAAGCCAGCGGGCTGGACGTGAAATTGGTCAGCGTCGACGGCGCGCCGGAAGCGATCAAGGCGATCCAGAAACCCGGCAGCAAATTCATCGCCACCTCGGCGCAATACCCCCGCGACCAGATCCGCCTCGCCCTGGGCATCGCCCTGGCCAGGAAGTGGGGCTCGCAAGTACCCGCCACTGTCCCGGTGGACATCACTTTGATCGATCAGGCCAAGGCCAAGGACTTCAGCTGGTAATTCGCCCAGGCCCCACGCAACCCGTGGGGCTTAAGGTCACCTACTGAATACGAGGTCGGCGGTATGAGCAGTCTTCTGAAGCTGGAAAATATCTGTAAGCGTTACCCGGGCGTACAGGCCCTCAAATCCATCAACCTGCAAGTGGAGCGCGGCGAGATCCATGCGCTGCTCGGGGAAAATGGCGCGGGCAAATCGACCCTGATGAAGATCCTCGGCGGCGTCGAGCATCAGGACGAAGGGCAAATCCTGATCGACGGCCAGGCGCGGCAGTTCGCGACCTACCGCGATGCGATTGCCGCCGGTATCGGCATTGTGTTCCAGGAATTCAGCCTGATTCCCTACCTCACGGCCGTGGAAAATATCTTCCTCGGCCATGAGTTGAGCAACCGCTTCGGCCTGTTGCGCAAGCGTGAGATGGTCGAAGCATCCGAGGCGTTGTTCAAGCGCCTGGGCGTGACGATCGACCTGCAATGTGCGGTCAAGCACTTGAGTGTGGCCGAGCAGCAGTTTGTCGAAATCGCCAAGGCGCTGGCCCTGGATGCGCGCTTGCTGGTGCTTGATGAGCCGACCGCTACCCTCACGCCCAGCGAAGCCGAGCTGCTGTTCGACATCATGCGCGAGCTCAAGCGCCAGGGCGTGGCGGTGATTTTTATCTCGCATCACCTGGAGGAGATTTTCCAGGTGTGCGACCGCATCAGTGTGCTGCGCGACGGCGGCAATGTGGGCGTGACCGATGTGGCCGACAGCGATATCGACCGCCTGGTCGAGATGATGGTGGGCCGCCGCCTGGAATGCAGCTTTCCACCCAAGCCGACTACCGAGCGCGGCCCGCTGTTACTGGAGGTCAAGGACATCCAACTGGTGCGCAACGGCCCCCACAACAGCTTCCAGCTGCACAAAGGCGAGATCCTCGGCTTCGCCGGGCTGGTGGGCTCAGGCCGCACCGAACTGGCGCTGGGCATGATGGGCGCGCTGCCGTCAGTGAGCAAAGACGTTTGGCTGCGCGGCGAAAAAGTCACGCTGGATGACCCGGCGCAGGCCCTGGCCCAAGGCATCGGCCTGCTTCCGGAAAGCCGTAAGAGTGAAGGGCTGATCACCGATTTCAGCATTCGCGAAAACATTACCCTGAACAACCTGCCCAAATACCAGAACGCCAGTGGCTTGATCGATAAGGGCCGCGAATGCGCCAGCGTCGACAGCCTCATGACGCAGCTGTCGATCAAAGCCCCCAGTGGCGAAAGCCGGGTGTTCAACCTCAGCGGCGGCAACCAGCAAAAGGTGGTGATTGCACGCTGGATCAACCACCACTGCGACGTGCTGGTGTTCGACGAACCCACACGCGGCATCGACGTCGGCGCCAAGGCACAGATCTACGCACTCATGCGCAGCCTCACCGAACAGGGCTACGCAATCATCATGATTTCCTCCGAACTGCCGGAAGTCATCGGCATGTGCGACCGCGTCGCCGTGTTCAACAAGGGCGCCATCGTCAAGGTACTTGAAGCGTCCGCCGTCAATCCTCAAGAGGTCATGCGCCATGCAACAGGGGGCTCAAGTGAATACGTCCATTAACACCGGCGACACCGGCCGACTGCGCCTGAACCTGGCGCGGCTGGTGCGTTCGCCGGCGTTTTATCCCTTTGTCGGGCTGGTGGTGGTGACCCTGGTGATGATCCTCGCCAGCGACACTTTCCTCACCGCCAGCAACTTGTCGAACATCGCCCGCCAAGTGTCGATCAACGCGATTATCGCGGTGGGCATGACCTGCGTGATTCTCACCGGCGGCATCGACCTGTCGGTGGGGCCGGTGATGGCGCTGTCCGGCACCCTGACCGCCGGCCTGATGGTCGCAGGCCTGCCTCCGGGCCTGGCGATTGGCGCCGGGATGTTGATCGGCGTGGCCTTTGGCATCGGCAACGGGCTGTTCGTCGCCTACCTGCATATGCCGCCGATCATCGTCACCCTGGCGACCATGGGCATCGCCCGTGGCCTGGGCCTGATGTACACCGACGGTTACCCGATTTCCGGGCTGCCGGAGTGGTTCGGCTTCTTCGGTCGCCAGAGCCTGTTCGGCATCGAAGTGCCGATCCTGATCATGCTAATCACCTACTTTGCTGCCTACGTGTTGCTGCAACACACGCGCATCGGCCGCTACATCTACGCCATCGGCGGCAATGAAGAAGCGGTGCGTTTGTCCGGGGTGCGCGCGGCGCGTTTCAAGTTGCTGGTGTACGGCATCAGTGGCTTAACGGCGGCGATTGCCGGGCTGGTGCTGACCTCACGCCTGATGAGCGGCCAGCCGAATGCCGGCGTGTCGTTCGAGTTGGATGCGATTGCGGCCGTGGTGCTCGGCGGAGCCTCGATTGCCGGCGGGCGCGGCGTGATCGTCGGCACGTTGCTCGGCGCGATGTTGCTTGGCGTATTGAATAACGGCCTGAACATGCTCGGCGTCTCGCCCTACGTCCAGAGCGTGATCAAGGGCGCAATCATCTTGCTGGCGATCTTTATCAGCCGTCAGCGCCATAAATAAATCCCTCTCAAGACAGGATCGAACACCATGGACAAGCACACCGAAATGCAAGCCGTCGTCTGCCACGGCCCGAAGGACTACCGCCTGCAACGCATCAGCAAACCCCAGGCACGCCCCAATGAACTGGTGATCCGCATCGCCGCCTGCGGCATCTGCGCCAGCGACTGCAAATGCCACTCGGGTGCGGCGATGTTCTGGGGCGGCGACAACCCGTGGGTCAAGGCACCCGTGGTGCCGGGCCACGAGTTTTTTGGCTACGTGGTGGAAGTGGGCGAGGGCGCTGAAGAGCACTTTGAAGTCGCGGTCGGCGACAAGGTCATCGCCGAACAGATCGTGCCGTGCGGCAAGTGCCGCTTCTGCAAGTCGGGTAAATACTGGATGTGCGAGGTGCACAACATCTTCGGTTTCCAGCGTGAAGTGGCCGAAGGCGGCATGGCCCAGTACATGCGCATTCCCAAAACCGCTATCGTGCACAAGATTCCGGAGTCGGTATCGCTGGAAGACTCGGCGCTGGTGGAGCCCATGGCCTGCTCGATTCATACCGTCAACCGAGGCGAAATCCAGCTGGATGACGTAGTGGTGATCGCCGGTGCGGGCACCCTCGGGCTGTGCATGGTCCAGGTGGCCGCGCTGAAGACCCCGAAAAAACTGGTGGTGATCGACATGGTCGATGAGCGCCTCGAACTGGCCAGGCAATTCGGCGCCGACGTGGTGATCAACCCATCCCGCGACAATGCCCGCGAGATCATCAACGGTCTCACCGACAACTACGGCTGCGACGTGTACATCGAAACCACCGGCGTACCGGCCGGCGTGACCCAGGGCCTGGACCTGATCCGCAAGCTCGGGCGCTTTGTCGAGTTCAGCGTATTCGGCGCCGAAACCAGTGTCGACTGGTCAATCATCGGCGACCGCAAGGAGCTGGACGTACGCGGCGCGCACCTGGGCCCCTATTGCTACCCGATTGCCATCGACCTGTTTGAACGCGGCCTGGTCACCTCCAAAGGCATCGTCACCCATGACTTCCCGCTGGATAACTTTGCCGAAGCGTTCGAGTTGGCCAACTCGACGAAGTCGATCAAGGTGCTGTTGAAGCCGGTGCTTTGAGATGAACTATGTCATGGGTGTCGACATTGGAACCCAGAGCACCAAGGCGCTGCTGGTGGATGGTCAAGGCACGATCATCGCGCAGCACAGCCAGGGGTATCGCGTGGATACCCCGAAAGTGCGCTGGGCCGAGCAATGGCCGCAGGTCTGGCTCGATGCGGTCGAGGCCTGCGTGGCGCAGTGCATGGCCAAGGCCGGCGTGGCAGCGCAGCAGGTCAAGGCGCTGTGCATCAGCAGCCTGTACGGTGGCTCGGGGATTGCGGTGGATGCGCAAATCACACCGCTGCACCCGTGCCTGATCTGGATGGACCGCCGTGCCGGCGAGCAGGTGGCCTGGGTGCGCGAGCATGTCGACCTTGAGCGCTTGTTTGCGGTCACCGGCAACTCGGTGGACAGCTACTACGGCTTCACCAAGATGCTCTGGCTCAAGCAGCATCAGCCGCAGGTGTGGGCCAATACGCGTTACCTGCTGCCGCCGAACAGCTATATCAATTGGTGCCTGACCGGTGAGTTGGCGGTGGACCATAGCAGCGCCGGCAATATCGGCGGCGTCTATGACGTGGCGCAGCGGGGCTGGTCCGAGGAGATGCTCGCGGCGCTGCAGATTCCCATGGCGATGATGCCCGAGCGGCTGGTGTATTCCGGTGAGGTGGTGGGTGGGCTGTTGGAGAGCTGGGCCCTGCGCCTGGGCCTGCAGGCAGGCACACCGATCCTCGCCGGTGGCGTGGACGCGGCCATGGCCACTCTGGCCGCAGGCGTTACGCAGCCGGGCAATCACGTGGCGATGATCGGCACCAGCATGTGCTGGGGTTATTTGAACCAGCACGTCGATGCACGCCACGGCCTGGTGAGCATGCCGCATGTCTACAACGGCCATCAGGACTTGTACATCTTCGGCGGTGCAATCACCGCCGGGGCATCGGTCAGCTGGTTTCGCGAGCAGTTCTGCCAGGCCGAAGAGCAACAGGCCAAAGCCAGTGGCCAGGACAGCCTGGTGTTGCTGGAACAGAGCGCAATGAAGATCCCGGCAGGCAGCGAAGGCTTGTTGTTCCTGCCGTACCTGATGGGCGAACGCAGCCCGGTATGGGATGACCACGCCAGCGGCAGTTTTGTCGGGCTGAACCTGTATCACAGCCGCATTCACCTGTACCGCGCGGTGTTGGAGGGGGTAAGTTTTGCCCTGCGGCACAATATCGAAGCCGGCACCCAGGGCGCGCAATCGCTGGACCCGCGCCTGATTGTGGTCGGTGGCGCGAGTCATTCGGATTTGTGGATGCAGATTATTGCGGACATCACGCGGTACCCGGTTTACACCATCGTTCAAGAAGTTGAGGCGGCGATGGGCGCAGCGTTGCTGGCCGCGCATACGGTGGGGTTGGTGAGTGATGGGGAGATGGAGAAGGGCTGGGTGCAATTGGAGCTGCGCGCGCAGCCCAAACGCGAAAATGTCATGACCTATGACCGCGCGTTTGGCGAGTATTTGAAGCTGTATCCCGCGCTGAAACCGATCATGCACAGCTTGCAAACCAACTGAATTTACACGGTTCAATTGTGGGAGCGGGCTTGCTCGCGAATGCGATGTGTCAGCAGCAGATTTTTGGCTGATACACCGCATTCGCGAGCAAGTCGAATCGTCGCACCGCCGCTCCCACATTGGATCTTCACTTTTTCGAGACCGTGATTCATGACCACCACCTTCAACTTCACCCACCAGCGCATCCTCGTCACTGGCGCCACCAGCGGCATTGGCCATGAAATTGCCCTTCAGCTCATCAACAGCGGCGCCGAAGTCTTCGCCCTTGGCCGCGACGCCGAGGCCTTGGCCAAGTTGGGCTGCAACACCTTATGCGTGGACATCGCCGACAGCGCCGCCCTCGACAACGCCCTGCACGACCTGCCGCCACTGCACGGCCTGGTCAACTGCGCCGGCATTTCCCGTCTTGAACCCGCCGCCGCGATCAGCGCTGCCGCGTTCGACCAGGTGATGAACGTTAATGCCCGCGCCGCCGCCCAGGTCGCGAGCCGGGTCGCTGCAAAAATGATCGAGGCGAAGATTGCCGGTAGCATCGTCAACGTCTCCAGCCAGGCCTCGCTGGTGGCGTTGGACGATCACCTCAGCTACTGCGCCTCCAAGGCTGCACTGGACGCCATCACCCGCGTGCAATGCGCCGAGTGGGGCCGCTTCGGCATTCGCGTCAACAGCGTCAACCCCACGGTCACCCTCACGCCGATGGCCGCCATGGCCTGGTCGGACCCGGCCAAGCGCGACCCGGCGCTGGCAGCCATCCCCTTGGGGCGTTTTGCTGAGACGCTGGACGTGGCGCTGCCGGTGCTGTTCCTGCTCAGCGATGCCGCCGGCATGATCAGCGGTACAAGCCTGCCGATCGATGGCGGCTACACCAGTCGCTAGCCGTTTTCCAACTGGCCGGCGATGACCACCTTGTCCCGTGGCTTGTACGGGTCTTCCAGGCGGTCAAGCAACAGGCGTACCGCGCTGCTGCCGGCCAGGGAGGCGTCGTGGGCCACGCAGGCGATTGGCACACCAAAGATATCGGCGAAGGGCAGGCGGTCGATGCCGCAGATGGTTAGGCTTTCATGGGGGATGTTGTGCATGCGCAAGGCGCGCAGGGCGCCGAGGGTGATCAACTGGTTAAAGCCCATGATCGCGTCCGGCGCGCAGTGTTCGGCGAGGTAGTCGAGGGTATGCAGGTAAGACGGCATCAGCGTGTAGTCGCCGGCCTGTACTTCGACCTGAATGTGGGGGTGTTCGGCCAGCACTTCGCGCAGGCCCTTGAGGCGCTCCACGGTGATCCGTGAATGCTCGGGGCCGGTCAGCACCAGCAGGCGCTTGAGGTCGGGCGTCTGGCGCAACAGGTAGTGCGCGGCCTGAATGCCGCTGTGGTAATTGTCGAGCACCACGCGGCTGAACGGGCTGTCGTGGATCGTACGGTCGAGCAGCACCACCGGGGTCTTGCCGTTGCCCAGCCGCTCCAGGTAATCGGGCTGGTAGCTCGGCTCATCAGAGACCGGCGACAGGATGATTCCCGCCACGCGGTAGCCCAGCAACGTGTCGACGGCTTTGCTTTCCAGCTCGGCCAGTTCGTCGGTGTCCACCAGCATGATGGTGTAGCCGTGCTGTTTCGCCTCGCGGGAAATCGCCTTGATCATTTCGCTGTAGAACGGGTTGTCCACCGACGCGGTGATCACGCCAATGATCAGGCTTTCACTGCGTTTGAGCCCACGGGCGAAGGCGTTGGGCACATAGTCCAACTCCCGCGCGACTTCGAGGATGCGCGCCAGGGTGGCGGGTTTGACCTGATCAGGTTTGTTCAGCGCCCGCGAGACCGTGATGGTGGTCATTCCGACCCGTTTGGCAATGTCGCTGATGGTGACAGACTTTTTCTTGTTCATCGGTAAGGCTGCGAAAGGAAACACCCGCAGGCTAGCACGCGCCGTGGTGTACGGTGATTCAAATCAGCGGGTCCCAGCGTTGTGACCAGTCACTTTCGGCTTTGACCACCTCGCGCAGCAGCGCCAGCGCCTGCTGCAACACTGCACAATCGCGCGCGCGTGAGTACACCAGGTAGGTCGGGAAACTGAATTCCGGCGCCTTCGGCACCCGCTGCATCACGCCGCTGTCCAGGTAGCTCTGCACCACGCGCGTGCGGAAATACCCGGCACCGCCATTCTCCAGGATGTACTGCAACGCCAGCGGCCCGAGGTTGAAGCTCAGCGCGGCACGGGCTTTGTCGGGCAGGGCAGCATCATGTTGCTGGCGAAAACCCGGGCCCCAGTCGATGTAGACGTACGGGGCCGGCTTACTCGCCAGTTGCACCAGGATCAGTTTTTCTTCCAGCACCTGTTCCACCTGCAACCCCGGCCAGTACTGCGGTTGGAACACCAAGGCCGCATCGAGCACGCCCAGTTCCAATTGACGCAGCAGGTAGTCGCCTTCGCGCACTTCGGTGCGCAGGGCGTGCCCCGGGATGTGTTCGCGCAGGGCCTGCGCCCAGCCGAGCATCAGCGGGTTGCACAGGCTCACCTCGCCGCCGATATGCAGCACATTGCGGTAGCCATCCGGTAGCGGCAGGTCACGCTTGGCGGCTTCCCAGGTTTGCAGCAACTGGTTGGCGTAGACCACAAAGGCTTCGCCATCGGCGGTCAGCCGCGCACCGGCGCGGTTACGCACAAACAGCGTGCTGCCCAACTGGCTCTCGAGGTTTTTTACGCGTGCGGTGATGGCGGTCTGGGTGACGTGCAGTTTCTCGGCCGTCGCAGCCAGGCTGCCGCAGCGGGTGATTTCGAGAAAGGTGCGTGCCAGTTCGATGTCCATAAGCGTCCCGGGTGATGAAGAGGGACAGTGTAATGGAATGTGCTCAAAACGGTGGGCGCTGGCAAGCCAGAACCCACAGTTGACTGCATTTCAGCGCAAGGTTGGCTGAGCGTTACTGGAGACCGATGGACCAGCTGTGTGTGGTCTGGTCGTCGTGGCGCTGTTCAAGGTCATCTTCATACTGGCAGCGCGGGCCTTTGCAGGTGTACTCGAATGTCACCGGCGGCTTGGTCTTGACCGGGAATAACGATTTGGCGGTCGCGGGGGCGTCGTGTGCCGCTGCCTCGGTGACAGGTGCTTCGTACGTCAAGTCCAGCGCGGTGGCGTGGGCCATGGCCGGCAGGAGGGCGAGTACGGCACTCGTCATAACGGTCCTGGTGAATAGCATTGGAAACAATCCGCGCAACAAAAAATGAGGCGCGAATTATAAGTCAAACGCGACCGGAGATGCACACGGCAATCCCCGGTCGAAAAAACGCCATTCAGAGCATGCGCGGTGCTTCAAGGTGTTCGGTGGGAAATACCTTGGCATACACCTGGCAAACCCGCAGCACCTGCTCATCGGCAAACCGCGCGCCCACCACATGCAAACCCACCGGCAAGCCATTCGCCGCCAACCCGCACGGCACCGATGCCGTCGGTTGCTGTGTCAGGTTGAAGGGATAGGTAAACGGCGTCCACTCCATCCACTCATGCATGCCCGAACCCGGTGGCACGTTGTGCCCGGCCTCGAACGCAGTGATCGGCATCATCGGCGAGACCAGCACGTCGTAGTGCTCATGGAAGGCCGCCATCCTGGCGACCAGTGCCGCGCGGGCTTCGAGGGCAGCGCTGTAGTCGCTGAGGCTGAGCTGTTCGCCGCGTTGCGCAATACGCAGCAAGCCCGGGTCCAGCAGCTGTTTTTGCGCCTCGCTCATCGGCCCGGTCAGGCGTGCGGCGCCGGCGGCCCACAAGGTGCTGAACACCTCCAGTGGGTCGTTGAAACCCGGGTCGATCTGCTCGACATGCGCGCCCAATTGCACCAGGCCCTCAACTGCTTCTGCGACCACCTTGGCGACGTGCGGATCAACATCCACGTAGCCGAAGGTCGGGCTGTAGGCAACACGCAGGCCCTTCAAGTCCGTACTCGGCGTGAGCCACGGCGAGGTTCGTGGTGCACCGATCAGGCCATCGCGCGCATCCGGTTGAGCGACGGTTTGCAGCATCAGCACGCTGTCTTCGACGGTGCGGGTCATCGGCCCCAGGTGCGACAGGATTGTCATGGAGCTGGCCGGCCATTGCGGTACATACCCAAAGGTCGGCTTGAGGCCGAAGGTGCCGGTGAATGCGCACGGAATTCGGATCGAGCCTCCGGCATCGCTGCCCTGGTGCAGTACGCCAAGGTTCAGCGCCGCCGCCGCGCCGGCACCACCGGACGAGCCGCCCGCTGTGGTGCGGGTGTCCCATGGGTTACGGGTGATGCCGTACAACGGGTTATCGGTGACGCCTTTCCAGCCGAATTCAGGGGTGGTGGTCTTGCCCAACAGTACCGCGCCGGCTTTGCGCATCAAGGCCGAGAAGGGCGCGTCCACGTCCCATGGGCCTTCGGTTGAGGAGGTGCGCGAACCCTTGCGGGTGGGCATGCCAATCGTCAACGTGAGGTCTTTTATTGATGACGGCACCCCATCCAGTGCGCCGCACGGTTGACCTTTTATCCAACGTTGTTCCGACGCCCGCGCAGCCTGCAATGCACCTTCAGGGTCAACATGGCAGTAGGCATTCACCACCGGGTTGTAGCGTTCGATACGCAACAAGGCGTCCTCGGTGACTTCCACCGGCGACAGGGTTTTGTCGCGAAAATGCTCCAGCAGTTGCACTGCCGTCAGTTGGCCAATCTCACTCATGCCAGGTCCCCCTGGGCTGCGTTGACCATGGCGCGCAGCAATACCGCGCAGCCCGCCGCCAGGTCATCCGGCGCAGCGTTTTCGATTTCGTTATGGCTGATGCCGCCTTCGCACGGCACAAAGATCATCCCGGCCGGGCCCAGTTCGGCGACGAAAATCGCGTCGTGCCCGGCGCCGCTGACAATGTCCATATGGCTCAGGCCCAGGGTGCTCGCGGCGTCACGCACGGCCTTGACGCAGGCCGGGGCGAAGTCCAGTGGCGGGAAGTCGGCGGTCGGCGTCAGTTCAAAACTCAGGCCGTGGCGTTGGGCCGTGGCTTCGATCACACCGCGTACCTCATCCACCATCGCCTGCAGGGTGTCGGCATGCAGGTGGCGCAGGTCGATGGTCATGTGCACCTGGCCGGGAATCACGTTGCGCGAGCCCGGGTGCAGGTTCAGGCAACCGACGGTGCCACAGGCGTGGGGCTGTTGCTGATGGGCGATACGGTTGACCGCGCTGACCACCTCGGCGGCGCCCACCAGGGCGTCCTTGCGCAGGTGCATCGGTGTGGGGCCGGCGTGGGCTTCGACGCCGGTGAGGGTCAGGTCGAACCACTTCTGGCCGAGGCAACCCATGACCACGCCAATGGTGGTGGCCTGGTCTTCCAGCACCGGGCCTTGCTCGATATGCGCCTCGAAATATGCGCCCACCGGGTGGCCGAGCACCGCACGCGAACCGGCATAGCCGATGCGCTGCAATTCGGCACCCACCGACAGGCCTTGCTCGTCCTGTTTGTCGAGGGTGTCCTGCAAGTCGAACTTACCGGCAAACACCCCGGAGCCCATCATGCACGGCGGGAAACGCGAGCCTTCTTCGTTGGTCCACACCACCACTTCGATCGGCGCTTCAGTCTCCAGCTGCAAGTCATTGAGCGTGCGGATCACTTCCAGCCCGGCCATCACCCCGTAGCAGCCGTCGAACTTGCCGCCGGTGGGTTGGGTGTCGATATGGCTGCCGGTCATGACCGGGGGCAGGGCGGGGTTACGCCCGGCCCGGCGTGCAAAGATATTACCGATGGCGTCGACACTGACGCTGCACCCGGCCGCCTCGCACCATTGCACGAACAGGTCGCGGGCCTGGCGGTCGAGGTCGGTGAGCGCCAGGCGGCACACGCCGCCTTTAACGGTGGCGCCGAGCTGGGCCAGGTCCATCAACGATTGCCACAGGCGGTCGCGGTTGATCAGCGGGGCGTTGCTCTTGAGTGGTTGCGCAAAACTGTTCATGTGCAATCTCCGGTCAGGCACTCAGGGCCAGGTAGCGGTTCTTGATCGTCGGGTCGGCGCGGAAGGCGGCGGCGCTGCCTTCGTACACCACGCGGCCCTGTTCGAGCACGTAATGGCGGTCGGCGAGCTTGTCGCAGACCACCAGGTTCTGTTCCACCAGCAGCACCGGCAGGCCATCGTCCTTGACCTTGCGCAGGATCTTCACCAGCTCGTCGACGATCACCGGGGCGAGGCCTTCGGTGGGCTCATCGAGAATCAGCAGCTTGGGATCGTTGAGCAGGGCGCGGGCGATAGCGAGCATCTGTTGTTCGCCACCGGACAGGGCGTGGCCGGCGTTTTTACGGCGTTCCTTGAGGCGCGGGAACATGCCGTACACGTCGTCCATCTGCCAGCGGCTGGTCTTGCGCACGGCGATGCGCAGGTTTTCCTCTACGGTAAGCAGGCGGAAAATCCCGCGGTTCTCCGGCACCAATGCCAAACCCTGGCGAGCGATTTCAAAGATTTTTTGCCCGACCAGCGCCTGGCCGTTGAAGTGAATCTGGCCCTGGCGCGGGCAGATAATGCCGAGGATGCTGCGCAGCGTGGTGGTCTTGCCGGCGCCGTTGCGGCCGAGCAGGGTCACCAGTTCGCCGGGGTTGACGGTCAGCGACACGCCTTCGAGCACGTGGCTCTTGTCGTAGTAGGAGTGGATATTCTCGACGATCAGCATCAGGCGGCTTCTCCCAGGTAAGCGGTGCGCACGCGTTCATCGGCGCGCACGAATTCCGGCGTGCCTTCCACCAGGATCTGCCCGTGGCTCATCACCGTGATGCGTTGGCTGATAGACATGACGATGCTCATGTTGTGTTCGATCAGCAGCACCGTGTGGTCGCGGCCGAGGTCGCTGATCAGTTGGGTCATGATCGGGATGTCATCGATGCCCATGCCCGAGGTGGGCTCGTCGAGCATCAACAGTTTTGGTTTGGAGCAGATCGACATGCCCACCTCCAGCACCCGCTGCTGGCCGTGGGACAATTCGCCGGCCAGGGTGTCGGCGCGGGCAGTGAGCTGCAGGCGTTCGAGCACTTGGTCGGCCATCTCCAGGTGTTCGCGCTTGCTGTCCACCCGACGCCAGAAATTCAGCGCCTTGGCACCGTCGCGGCCTTGCGCCGCCAGGCGCAGGTTCTCGCGCACGCTGAGGTTCTGGAACAGGCTGGTGAGCTGGAACGAGCGCGCCATGCCCAGGCCGACGCGGGCGTGGGCGGGTTTACGCATCAGGTTCTTGCCGTCGAAATGAATCGCTCCGGCGGTGGCCTGGCGTTCGCCGGTCAGGCAGTGGAACAGGCTGGTCTTGCCCGCGCCGTTAGGGCCGATGATGGTGTGGATGGTGCCGGCTTCGACCTTGAGGTTGACCCCGTTCACTGCGTGGAACGCGCCATAGGCCAGTTCCAGGTCTTTGGTTTCCAGCAGGATGCTCATAGCCCTTCCTCCTTGACGACGACGGCGGTTTTGCGGCTGCCACGTACGCGTTCGAACAGCGACGACAAACCGCCCCACAACCCACCACGCATGAAGATCACCACCAGGATCAGAATCACCCCGAGCAGCATCAGCCAGCGCGGCCACAGGTCGGAGAGGAAGTCCCCCAGCAGCACGATGGAACCGGCGCCCAGCAACGAGCCGAACAGCGAGCCGGTGCCGCCGACGATGGTCATGATCAGGATGTTTTCGGACATCGCCAGGTCGATATTCGATAGGGGTACAAAGTGCAGCAGCATGGCGTACAGCGCGCCCGCAATCCCGGTGACCGCGCCGGACAGCACGAACACCAGGATCTTGAAATGGCGCGTGTCGTAGCCGATGGCCGAGGCGCGGGTCTCGTTTTCGCGGATCGCCATCAAGGTGCTGCCGAACGGCGAAGCGATCACGCGGCGTGCGCCGATAAAGATCAGCAGGAACAGCACTGCGACAAAGCCGTAGAACGCGCGGGCGTCGCTCAACGACAACAACACGGTGTCACCGATGCGGATTTCCGGGCGCGGTACGCTGAGCAGGCCGTTGTCGCCGCCGGTCCAGTCGCTGAGGGTGTAGGCGACGAAGTAGGCCATCTGGCTGAACGCCAGAGTCAGCATCACGAAGTAAATGCCGGTACGCCGGATCGCCAGGGCACCCACCAACAGCGCCAGGAAACCACCGGCCACGGCGGCGCCGAGCAGGGCGGTGAACAGGCCCAGTTGCAGGTGGATCATCAGCAGTGCCGCGCAATAGGCGCCAGCCCCGAAGAAGATGCCTTGGCCAAACGACAACAGCCCGGTGTAGCCCAGCAACAGGTTGCAGGCCAGGGCGGCCATGGCAAAGATCAGGATCTCGG
Organism: Pseudomonas sp. M5A4_2d; assembly: GCF_053345295.1. Classification (NCBI taxonomy): domain Bacteria; kingdom Pseudomonadati; phylum Pseudomonadota; class Gammaproteobacteria; order Pseudomonadales; family Pseudomonadaceae; genus Pseudomonas; species Pseudomonas sp. M5A4_2d. The sequence continues at coordinate 843,829 of NZ_JBKEZW010000001.1, forward strand.
TGGCCAGGGTTGCCGACGGTAATACCAACGGCAGGCCGATCAGCACCGCCAGGACCCACAGCAACATGGCTTTGGACTGGGTCTTGGCGAACGGCAGGGGGTTTTTCTCGCTCATGTCAGGCTCTCCCGAACAGGCCGTAAGGACGCACCAGAATCACCACGGCCATCGCGCCGTAGATCATCAGGCTCGCGCCTTGGGGCCAGAGTGTGGTCATCAGGCTTTGCACCACGCCTACCAGTAAACCGCCGACCAGTGCGCCGCTGAAGGAGCCCATGCCGCCGATCACCACCACCACGAAGGCTACCCCGAGAATTTCCGGGCCGACGAAGGGTTGGGCGCCACGCAACGGAGCGAACAGCACGCCGGCGACGCCGGCCAGGGCCACGCCCAGGGCAAAGGTCATCGAAAACAGACGGAAGATATTGGTGCCCAGCAGCGATACGGTTTCAGTGCTTTCACTGCCCGCGCGCACCAGGGCGCCAAAGCGCGTGCGTTCCAGCAACAGCCACAGACCCAGGCCCACCATCCCGGAAAACACGATCAGAAACAGGCGGTAGTAGGGGTAGACGAAATCACCCACCACCAGCACGCCGCGCAGCAGTTCCGGTACGGCGACGCTTTTGCCCACCGGGCCCCAGATCATCACGCTGGCTTCCTGGATGATCAGCGCAATCCCTAAGGTCACCAGAATCTGGAACATGTGCGGCAAGTGATAAATCCGCTGGATCAATAATCGCTCGATGACCCAGGCCAGTGCGGCCACCACCAGCGGCGCGATCAGCAGCGCCAGCCAGAAGTTGCCGGTGAGGCTCACGGCGGTGTAGCAGATGTAGGCCCCCAGCAGGAAAAACGCGCCGTGGGCGAAGTTGACGAAGTTGAGCAGACCGAAAATGATCGTCAGCCCGACCGCGATCAAAAAGTAGATCATCCCCAGCCCAAGGCCGTTGAGTATCTGGAACAGGTAAAGATTAAGCATGCAGAAACCCTCGGACAGGTGGCCGCGGGGGCGGCCCTGTCGTGTGCAACCGGTAATGGTTCAGCGGATCAGCCGAGCACGCAGCTCGTGGCTTCCACCGGCGGGAAGGACTGGCCGGCGCTGAGCACTTTGGCCAGGTCGTCCTTGTCGGCCATGTCGGTGCTGGCTTTGCCGATCATCAGGTAGTAGTCCTTGATCACCTGGTGGTCACCGGCGCGGATTTGCTCCTTGCCGGTCGGGCCTTCGAAGCTCAAGCCTTGCATGGCCTTGGCGACGATCGGGCCGTCGAAGCTGCCGGTGGCGATAATGGTATCGAGCATGACCTTGGTGCTGATGTAGTCGGCGGCCAATGGGTAGGTTGGGTTGATGCCGTACTTGGCCTGGGTCAGCTTGACCAGTTCACGGTTGAGCGGGCTGTCGACCTGGTGCCAATACTGCGCACCGAGGTACACGCCTTCGAGCACGTCGCTGCCCAATTCCTGGAATTGATCAAGGCCGGCGGACCACACCAGCAGCACTTTCATGCGCTCCTTGATGCCGAAGTTCACCGCCTGGCGCAGCGTGTTGGACGACTGGCTGCCGAAGTTGAGCAGGACCAGCACATCGGGTTTGGCCGCGATGGCGTTGGTCAGGTAGCCGGAGAACTCTTGCTCCTGTAATGAGTGATAGCTGTTGCCGACGTGTTCCAGGCCGTTGTCCTTGAGCACGGTTTTCGCGCCTTCGAGCAAGGCTTCGCCGAATACATATTGCGGGGTGATGGTGTACCAGCGCTTGGCGTCCGGCAGTAGCTTGATCAACGGCACGATGGTTTCGCGGATCGCGCCGTAGGTGGGTACCGACCAGCGGAAGGTCGCCTTGTTGCAGTCCTTGCCGGTGACTTCATCGGCACCCACCGGGGTCATGAACACGCCGCCGACCTTGTCTACTTCCTTGGCCACCGCCAATGCCGATGACGACAAGGTGCAACCCTGGAAGAACCGTGCGCCATCCTGCTGGATCGCCTCCTGCACCTTGCGCACCGCCTTGCCGGCGTTGCCTTCGGTGTCGATGACTTTGTAGTTCAGTGGGCGGCCGAGAATCTCGGGATGCTGCTCCACCGCCAGCCGCGAACCCATGTCGGCAAACTTGCCATAGCTGGCAAAGGCGCCGGACATGGATTTGAGGCCGTAAAAGGTAAAGGGCTCGGCGGCGAATGCAGAGCGCACGCTCAGCGGAAGGCTGAGCGCGGCGGCGGCGGTAAGACTGGCTTTCAACAACGTACGACGCTGCATGGGGTAACTCCCTGGATTAGTTATTGGCAGGAGCGGCAATGGCGATACGGTGGAGCTGGCCTGTGGACAGGCCTGTTATTGAATTGGGTGAAACGGTCTGACGATTTAAGCTCGGTCAAATGTGGGAGCTGACTTGCCTGCGATGGCATCAACTCAGTTCGACTGATGAACCGGGGCGCCTGCATCGCAGGCAAGCCAGCTCCCACATGGATTGGGTTTGCACAGGGGGATTGATGGTGTTCTCAGTGGTTGTGATCAAACTCCAGCAAAAAGTGCGGGCTGACCTCGCCTTCAAGGGCGCTCATATGGTGTTCGGCGTCGCACATGTGTTCATGCATCAAGCTGCGCACCGTGCTTTCATCCTCGGCGCGAAAGGCGATCAGCAACTGCTTGTGGTAGTCGAGGTTGGCCGCGTCGAACTGCTTGCGCTTGGGCTTGTAGGCTTTTTTCAGCACCACCAGGTCGCGCAGCAGGTCGTTGAGAAACTGCGCCATAAAGCTCAGCAGCGGGTTAGGGCACGCGTTGGCCAGCAGATTATGGAACTCCAGCTCCGCCAGCCGTTGTTCGCGCTGGCCGGCTTCGCTGTCTTCCGGCGCGCTGCAAAAATCCACGTTGTCTTGCAGGGCCTGGTAGTCGTCTTCACTCAAGCGCCCGAGCACCGACACCGCCAGTTCCACCTCGATGACCTTGCGCAGTTGGTACACCTGCTCGCCGTCCAGGTGCTGGAAGTGCAGGTAGTTGCGCAAGGCGCGGCTGGCCGGTTCAGTGCCGGCCTGATTCAAGTAAGCGCCACCGCTGGGGCCGGTGCGCGTGCTCACCAGGCCTTCCACTTCCAGCGCCTTGAGCGCTTCACGCGCCGACCCTTTGGAGCACTGGAAGCTTTCCATCAGTTCGCGTTCGGTGGGCAGGCGGTCGCCGGGCTTCAGGGCATCGGTAACGATGGAGCGCTTGACCGACTCGACAATCACGTCGGAGAGCTTCTGTCGTTTGCGTCGTAGCGGACGGCTGAGCATGGTGGTCTATTGATCCTATTAATGCGGATAAATAGCACTTAATAACGATTGGGCAGGAGCGTCAACGCAGGGTGTCGTTTTCGAGGCGAACAGGTCGTAAACGCGGTGATTATTCCCAGTTACCGAGGTCGAGGCAGCGCGTCGAGGACGGCGGCTGTTTGCCGGACACCAGAAAATCACCCACCCACCGGTTGACGCACCCGGCGGCAACGGGTTTAGCCGACTCCTTGAGCAACAGCTGCTCGACGCCGGCAGCGATCGGTTCACCGTGCTCGGTGTTGACCAGGACCATGCGTGCAACGCGTTCCGGAAACAGCGCGGCATACCGGCCACCGACCCGGGTGCCTTCAGCGTTGCCCAGGTAGTTGAGCTGGGTGTCGCCCAATTGCGCGCGCACGAACTCCATATCACGTGCGGCCTGCTCGACACCGTTCTGTTGGCTGAGGTCGCGGGGGCTCAATTCGATGACGTCATATCGGTTGACCAATGTGCGATAGGCCTGGGTGGCGTAGGACTCCCAGCGGCTGACCAAATGGATGGCGAAGGTCGTGCCCTGACCCTTTTGCGGTGCCCCCGACTGGATGAACACCATGCCCTCACGGCTGAGCGGTTGCCGGGCGCCGACACGGGTCAGCGATAGGCGCACATTGCCACGCTTGGGGTCGGCATAGTCGCGAGGCACGTTTACCCTGCCGCACTGGGTTCGGTCCAGCACCTCTGGGTCCGGCCGTTCGAAGGCGGGGAAGGGGCAGTCCAGCAGCCAGTCAATTGCGCTGGGCACAATCAGGGGCGCGGCAAGCGCCCGGGTTGCTATCAGCCAGAGGCAGATGCACACCAGGCTTCTTACTAGAATGCTGGGCTTCATCAAGAGGTTCCGGGCAGCCGTTTTAAGGCGGCTTTTTTACCAAGGACCTTGGGTCAAAGAATGTAGGGTTGATAAACGCTTTGTGTAGGAATGTGGAGTTTTGTTATCGGATTTTGGCATCCCAGCCGCCACCCAGGGCTTTGTACAGCGCAATGCTGGCTTGCAGCCGTGACAATCGCAGTTGCACATTCGCGTCCTGGGCCGCATACAGCGTGCGTTGGGTTTCCAGCACGGTCAGCAGGTCTTCGGCACCGGCCTGGTAGCGGCTTTCGGCGATCTTGAAGGCGGTCTGGGCCTGTTGCAGTTCCTCGGTTTGCCACTGACGCTGCTGGTCCAGGTGGGTGATGCTGCTGAGGGATTTCTCCACATCGGCAAAGCCGTTGATGATCGCGCCACGATAGGTTTGCAGCAGTTCGTCCTGACGCGCGCGCGCCTTGTCGCGTTCGGCGCTTAAACGTCCATTATTGAAGATCGGCGCCACCAGGCCCGAGGTCAGGTTGTAGAACGGACTGCGCAGCAGATCTGCGGCCTTGTAGGACCCCGAACCCAGCGTGGCGCCCAAGGTCACTGTGGGCAGCATGGCCGAGCGGGCCACGCTCACATCGGCACTTGCCGCCGCCAGTTGTGCTTCGGCCTGAGCCAGGTCGGGGCGACGGCTGAGGAGTTGGCTGGGCACGCCCGGGCCAATGACCGGCCAGGTCAGCGCCTGGAACGGCTCGCTGCCCAGGTCCAGGGCCTGCACCGGCTGCCCGAGAAGGGCCGCGAGGGTGATCAACGATTCTTCGGCCACTTGCTGAATCAGCGGCAACTGGCGTTGCTGGCTGGCCACCAGACTCTTTTGTTGCGCCAGTTCCAGTGCGGTGGCTGAGCCCGCGTCGTAGCGGGTTTGCACGAGGTCGAGCACATGGCGTGCATTCGCCAGGTTGAGCTCGGCGATCTGTTGGCGTTGGCGAGCAGCAAGCGTTTGCGCATAGCGGTCGGCCACGTTGCTGAGCAGTGTCAGCTCCACGGTGGCCTGGTCAAACTCACTCGCTCGCAGGCTTTGCAGTGCGCTGTCGCGGGCGGCGGCGCGCCCGCCCCAGAAGTCCACTTCATAACTGGCGGTAAGGTTGGTGCCAAAGCTGTCGACGGTTTTGTTGCTTTCTGTGGCGTCCAGCGAGGCGTTACCGCTGCCGCGCAGCAGTTTTTCGCGGCTGGCGGTGAGGTTGAAGTTCACTTCGGGTAACAACGGTGCCCCGGCAATGACCGCACTGGCCTGGGCCTGGCGCACCCGTGCCATGGCGGCGGCCACGTCATGACTGTCGCGGCGAGCCTGGTCGATCAAGCGGTTGAGTTGCGGGCTGCCGAATTGCGTCCACCAGCGCTGGTTGGTCGCCTGCGCTGCCTCCCGCTCGGCATATTGCCACGCCGCAGGCGGCGCAATGCCGCTGTCGACGTCGTACGGAGTGCCTGCGCAGGCGTTGAGCAACAGGCACAGGCTAAGCAGCGACAGGTGCGGTGTGATGGATCGTTTATTCACTGGTCAACGCCTTAACCGGATCGAGCCGGGCAGCTTTACGGGCCGGCATAAAGCCGAATGCGACACCGGTGACCAGTGCACAGCCAAATGCGCCGAGTACCGCCACCAGGGAAAACTGCACGGCGACTTCTGCCAGCACCAGCACGCCGCCTACGAGCAATGCGAGGGCAATGCCGAACAGGCCGCCGACGACCGAGAGCATCACTGCCTCGGTGAGAAACTGGCGCAGAATGTCACGCTGGCGCGCCCCGGTAGCCATGCGGATACCAATTTCGCGGGTACGCTCGCGCACGGTCATCAGCATGATATTCATCACCCCGATCCCGCCCACCAGCAAGGAAATCGCAGCGATCGAACCGAGCATCAGCGACAGCGTATTTTGCGTGCGTGCCTCGGCCTGGATCATCGCCGCGTCATTGGTCAGGTGGTAGTCGCGCTTGTTGTTGTGCAGCGTTTGCATCAGTTGATCGATGGCTTTTTCAGCCTCATGCACCTTGCGCGCATCGGCGGCGGCAATCACCACGTATTCGGGGTTATAGGTGCCTAACAGGCGCACGCTGGCGGCGGTGTAGGGGATGGCAACGCGGTCGTCGCTGTCTTGCAAGCCGGAGCTGGAGCCTTTTTCCGCCAGCACGCCAATCACTTGGAACGGCACGTTTTCTATCAGAATGTATTGGCCGATGGGGTCGATAACGCCCTTGAACAGCTTTTCGCGTACGCGATGACCGATCACTGCCACCGTCGCCCCGGAGCGCTCATCGGCCTCGGTGAAGTAGCTGCCCTCGACCACCGGCCAGTTGAAGATGTCCGGGAAGTTGGTGTCATTGCCGCCGACATAAGCCATGTAGTCGACATTACCGAAGCGCACACCGGCATAGTTGCCATTGACGGGCATGATGCGCTTGACCTGCGGCAGCGTCGCCAGGGCCGCGACATCGTTGAGGGTCACGATACCCATCGGTGTGCGCGGGTTAGGTGATGACCCGCTGAGGTAGATGATGTTGGAGCCGAACGCACCCATCTGCGCCATCACCTGGCGTTTGCTGCCTTCGCCCACTGCCAGCATCACCACCACCGACGCCACGCCGATGATGATCCCCAGCAGCGTCAGCGCGGTACGGAACCGGTTGATCCACATGACCCGCCAGGCAGCCAGCACGGCGTCCATCAGTTCGGCTTTCCAGGCGCCGTTATGTTCGGCGCCGTCGGCGAGGCGCTGGCGCAGGTCGACGGCTTGCAGCGCGTCGCTGTTGGCCGTGACGGGCACATGGGTTTCGCTCAATGCCGAATCGCGGATGATCAGGCCGTCGCGAATCTCGATGATGCGGTTGGCCCGCGCCGCGACTTCGCGGTCGTGGGTAATCAGGATGACCACATGGCCCTGGCTCGCCAGTTCGTCCAGCAGGGCCATTACTTCGGCGCCACTGTGGCTGTCGAGCGCGCCGGTGGGCTCATCGGCGAGGATGATATGCCCGCCGTTCATCAGTGCGCGGGCAATCGACACACGTTGTTGCTGGCCGCCGGAGAGTTGGTGCGGGCGGTTGCCGGTGTGATCGGCCAAACCCAGGCGGGTGAGCAGGGCCTTGGCGCGGGCATGGCGTTCGGTTGCACTGATACCGGCATAGATCGCCGGCATCTCGACGTTTTCCTGGGCCGAGCCCGAAGGGATCAAGTGGTAACCCTGGAACACAAACCCAAAGGCTTCTCGGCGAAGCCAGGCCAGTTCGTCGCTGCCCAGATGCGCGACGTTTTCCCCCGCGAACCGATATTCGCCTTCAGTGGGGCGGTCGAGGCAGCCGAGGATATTCATCAAGGTGGATTTGCCTGAGCCGGAAGCGCCGACGATGGCGACGAATTCCCCGGCATGGATCGACAGGTCGATCCCACGCAATACATCGACCTGCGGGCTGTCGCCGCCGCCGTAGGATTTGCGGATGTTCTTGAGTTCGATCAGCGGCGTGGTCAAATCAGCCCCCACTGCCGTTGGCCGGGCCGATCAACACATGATCGTCTTCGTTCAGGCCTTCCAGCACTTCAACCCGCAAACGGTCGCTGATACCCAGGCGTACTTCGCGTTTTTCGATGGCGCCGTTTTTGGCCACGACCCGGGCGATCGGCTTGTCGGCGCCAGGGCTGCCGAGCAGGGCCGCTACCGGTAGGGTGAGGACGTCCTTGACCTGGCTGGCGACAAAAAATACTTGAGTGGTCATTTCGGCCATCAGCGCGTTATCGGCGTTGTCCACATCAAGCAGCACGGTGTAGAGCACCACGCGGCCACTGCCGGTTTTGCTCGTACTGTTTGGGCTGCCATTGCCCTGGCTGGTTTCATTCAGCGGCTTGGGCGGTATCGGCAGAATCTGGCGTACGGTGCTGGTCCAGCGCCGGCTGCCGCCGCTGAGAGTAGTGAAATAGGCGGTCATGCCGGGTTTGACGTGGCCAATGTCGGCTTCGGAGACCTCGGCCCACACGGTCATCGGCGACAGCCGGGCGATGCGCAGGATCAGCGGCGTCTGTTGTTGAGCGTTGAGCGTCTGGCCAACCCGCGCGTCCACTGCGACGACTGTGCCGGCCATCGGTGCGAAGATGCGCGTGTAGCCCAACTCGGCTTCGTCGCTGCGCAGGCTGGCCTGGGCCTGGCGGATCTGCGCCTGGAACATCCCGACGCGCGCCTGGGTGGCGTCCAGCTCGGCCCTGGCAGTTTGCACGTCTTCTTCGCGGGTGGCGTTCCCGGCCGCGAGGCGTTGCTGGCGTTGGTATTTCTGGCGCGCCAGTTCGTGCTGAGCCTTCTGCTCCTGCAACTGAGCCTTGAGGTTTTCGATGGCGTAGCGGCTGGCGTCGAGTTTGGCCTGTTGCGTGGCGGGGTCGATTTCCACCAGCAATTGGCCTTCCGAGACCTGATCCCCGGCTTCGACATGGATCTTGCGAATCTGCCCGGACGCCTGGGCGCCCACATCGACGTACCGGCGCGGTTGCAGGGTGCCCAGTGCCGTGACGCTGTTTTCAATGTTACCGCGCGTTACGGTGACCGTGGCCAAGGTGTCGCGGCCTGGCGGTAGTACCTGCCAGGCGGCCAGCGCAATGAGGGGAATCAGGCACGCGACAGCAAGCAGGGCGCGTCGGGCGGGGCGAGGGCGTTTCATGCGTTGGTTCCAGCCAGGAAGTTTGGACCGCAGTTGCGGAGGGCTGACTGTTATACGAGAAAATCGCCCGAAGATTTAGGTGCTTACATATGCCGTAACAGCTCCTTTGAATAAAAAAATCGTGCGTTGATGCAAGACTTCTTTAAAAGTAGATGAGAATTACTATAAATTGCACGCACTCAAACTGCCACTATCCGCTGGCTGTCGTCTTTAGCATTCAAGGATCTGATGCCGTCTTCCCAGGCGGTCGGGAGTCATGTTGGAAAACTACTATCGCGAGCTGGTGTGTTTCCTCAACGCCAAGCTGGGCAACCGTCAGGTGGCCGAGGATGTGGTGCATGACGCTTATGTCCGGGTGCTGGAGCGCGCCAGTGACACGCCGATCGAACAGCCGCGCGCCTTTTTGTACCGCACCGCGTTGAACCTGGTGATTGACGGGCATCGGCGCAACGCCTTGCGCCAGTCCGAACCCCTGGAAGTGCTGGACAGCGAAGAACGCTTCGCCACCAGTTCACCCCATGCCAGCCACGATCAGGCCCGCCGCCTCGATATGCTCGAGCGCGCACTGGCCGAGCTGCCGGCGACCTGTCGCGAGAGCTTCCTGCTGCGCAAGCTCGATGGCCTGTCCCACCCGCAAATCGCCGAGCACCTGAGCATTTCCCGCAGCCTGGTGGAAAAACATATCGTCAATGCCATGAAGCATTGCCGGGTGCGTATGCGCGAGTGGGACGCGCACTGATCAATGATTAGTTAAATTTTATTTCACTGTCCTCGTTTCCTATCAACACATGACCTGTTGTTGAGGTCTTGCAGGTATTCCCGCCCCACCGCCAAGGGGCTTATCCAGAGGACACTGGAATGACACAGGCAATTGCTTCGCCCGCGGTTCACGACCTGATCGGTATCGGTTTCGGCCCATCGAACCTTGCGCTGGCCATCGCCCTGCAGGAGCGTGAAAAAGCCCAGGGCAAACTGGATGCACTGTTTCTCGATAAGCAGGCCGACTACCGCTGGCACGGCAATACCCTGGTGACCCAGAGTGAACTGCAGATTTCGTTCCTCAAGGACCTGGTGACCTTGCGCAACCCCACCAGCCCTTACTCCTTCGTCAACTACCTCAAGGCCCACGACCGCCTGGTGGACTTCATCAACCTGGGCACCTTTTACCCGTGCCGCATGGAGTACAACGACTACCTGCGCTGGGTTGCCGGGCAGTTCCAGGCCCAGGCACGCTATGGCGAGGAAGTGCTGGCCATCGAGCCGATCCTGCATCAGCAACACGTCGAAGCGTTGCGCGTGATCTCCCGCGATGCACTGGGCGAGCAGCATGTGCGCACCACCCGTTCGGTGGTGGTCAGCGCCGGTGGCACGCCTCGTGTGCCGCCGGCGTTCAAGGCGCTCAAGGAGGACGGCCGGGTGTTCCACCATTCCCAGTACCTGGCGCGCATGGCCCAGCAGCCATGCGTTGAAGGCAAAGCGATGCGGATTGCGATCATCGGTGGTGGCCAGAGCGCGGCTGAAGCCTTCATCGACCTCAACGACAGTTTTGCGTCGGTGCAGGTCGATATGATCCTGCGCGGTTCGGCACTGAAGCCAGCCGATGACAGCCCGTTCGTCAACGAAGTGTTTTCACCGGCGTTTACCGATCTGGTGTTCCAGCAAGTCGGCGCCGAGCGTGAGCGGCTGGTCGCCGAATACCAGAACACCAACTACTCAGTGGTGGACCTGGACCTGATTGAGCGGATCTACGGTATTTTTTACCGCCAGAAAGTCTCCGGCGTTGCCCGCCAGGCCTTCCGCACCATGACCGTGGTCGAAAAAGCCACCGCCGGGCCACTGGGCATCGAGTTGACGCTGCGCAACAACGCCAGCGGCGAAACCAGCCTCAGCCATTACGACGCAGTCATCCTGGCCACCGGCTACGAGCGCCAGATGCACCGCGAACTGCTGGCGCCGCTGGAAGCCTATATGGGCGACTTCGAGGTCGCCCGCGACTATCGCATCGTGACGGACGAGCGCTGCAAGGCCGGGATCTACATACAGGGTTTCAGCCAGGCCAGCCATGGCTTGAGTGACACGTTGCTCTCGGTATTGCCGATTCGTGCCGACGAGATTGCCGCGTCGCTGTATGAAAACGATCGCAGCCGGGGCAAGGGGCGTTCGGTGCAGGATTTGCTGCTGGCCACCGCCAGCTGACAGGCTGCACTTGTGACGGGCAGGGCTGCCTGATACTGTACAAAAAACCAGTATCGGTAGCCCTCCATGCAGTTGATCGAAAAACTCAGCATCCTTGCCGACGCCGCCAAGTACGACGCTTCCTGCGCCAGCAGTGGCGCGCCCAAGCGCAGCTCCGAGGGCAAGGCGGGCCTGGGCTCCACCGATGGCATGGGGATCTGCCACAGTTACACCCCGGATGGGCGCTGTGTGTCGTTGCTCAAAGTGTTGCTGACCAACTTCTGTCTCTACGATTGCCAATACTGCGTCAACCGCCGCTCCAGTGACGTGCCCCGCGCGCGTTTCAGCCCGGAGGAGGTGGTCACCCTGACCCTGGATTTCTACCGCCGTAATTGTGTCAGCGGGCTGTTTCTCAGCTCCGGCATCATCCGTTCGGCTGACTACACCATGGAGCAACTGGTGCGGGTCGCCAAGCTCTTGCGCGAAGAGCATGACTTTCGCGGCTATATCCACCTCAAGACCATTCCCGAAGCCGACCCGGCGCTGATCGCCGAGGCCGGGCGCTATGCCGATCGGTTGAGTGTGAATATTGAACTGCCCACCGATGCCAGCCTGCAAACCCTGGCGCCGGAGAAGCAGATCGTGTCGATCAAGCAAGCGATGCAGACCATCTACACCGGCGAACAGACCGTCCTCAACGAACCGCGCGCTCCGCGTTTCGCCCCGGCTGGGCAGAGCACGCAGATGATCGTCGGCGCCGATGACACCGACGACAGCACCATCTTGCATGGTGCCGAGGCGTTGTATGGCAACTTCAAGTTGCGCCGCGTGTATTACTCGGCGTTCAGTCCTATTCCCAACAGCCCGAAAAGCGTGCCCCTGGCGGCACCGCCACTGATGCGCGAGCACCGTTTGTATCAGGCGGACTTTCTGTTGCGCAGCTACGGTTTCAGCGCCAACGAACTGTTTGAAGGCCCAGGCCACCTGGCGCTGGATATCGATCCGAAGCTGGCCTGGGCCTTGGAACACCGCGAGGTATTCCCGCTGGACTTGAATCGCGCCGAACCGACCTTGATCGCGCGTATCCCCGGCATCGGCCTGCGCACCACCCAGCGTTTGGTGGACCTGCGCCGCGAACGCAAGATCCGCTTCGAAGACCTGGCGCGCATGCGCTGCGTGCTGGCCAAGGCCAAGCCGTTTTTCATCACCAGCGATTACCACCCGCAACAGGCTGAAAGCACCAGCGTGCTGCTGCGCGAACAACTGCGTGACCGCCCGCAGCCACAGCAAATGGGGTTGTGGGGATGATCAGCCTGGAATGCGACAACCTGTTCAGCACCTGGCGCGAACAGGCACGCTGGCTGCTCAGCCATCAGGTCGACCCCAGCCAGGTGAGTTGGGGCGAAGCGCAAGGGGCGGACCTGTTTGCTACTGACGAACCGATACCTGAAGGGCTCGGCCCGTTCCAGGCGCGGATTCCCAAGGCGCTCCTGGAGCTGCTTGAGTCGGCCGCCTGTTATCACGGAGACCAGCGTTGGAGCTTGCTGTACGAAGTGTTGTGGCGAGTCAGCCATGGCGACCGCACCGCGATGCTGGCGGGTGACAAGCTGGGCAGCGAGTTGCAACGGCGAATCAAGCAGGTCAGTCGTGAAGCCCATCACCTGCATGCCTTTGTGCGGTTTATCGCGTTGCCGGCAGAGGCGGGCAGCGAATTGCCGGAATATGTGGCGTGGCACGAGCCGGCCCATGACATTCTGAAGTCAGCCAGCCAACACTTTGTCGGGCGCATGGGCCGTCATCGTTGGATGATTGCCACTCCGCTGGACGGGGTTTATTACGACGGGGAGCAGTTGATTCATCAGCGCGAGTGCCCCGATGCGTGGCGGCAACTGGCGCAAAATGTCGAAGACCCGCACAGCGCCATGTGGCTGACCTACTACAGCCACATCTTCAACCCTGCGCGGTTGAACCCCAAGGTGATGGAAGGGCACCTGCCCAGCCGGTTCTGGAAGAATCTGCCGGAGGGCAAGTTGATTCCGGGGTTGATCAGCGAGGCGCGTACGGGGAAGCAGAAGGATGGGCAGGCGAAGCTTGTAGGCGCAAAGTCCGGTAAGCGCATTGCGAACCCTATCAATGTGGGAGCTGGCTTGCCTGCGAGGGCGGTGGGCCAGTCAAATCAAAGTTGACTGATAAACCGCCCTCGCAGGCAAGCCAGCTCCCACATGGGGTTTGTGTTGTTTAGTCCGTGTGCGGGGTCGGGCTTTCAGCGGGAGGGCTGACGAACTGCTTCAACGGCGAATCGAAGTCATCAGTTTTAATCGGCGGGCGATAGTTTTGAGTACTGGCGGGCATCACATTCTTCAGTGCGTAATCTGCGCCGGAAGGTTGAGTGCCTGAAGCAGTGGGTTTGCTTGCAACGCCAGGTAGCTCTTTCAGGCAGTTTTCTTTCTCGATCCCGTCCGGGAAATCACGACAAGCCTGTTCGCGGTTTTTGCGAATACACTGTTCGCGATCAGCAGGCACCAGGCGATTCTGACACGAAGCTCCCGACAATATCCCCATGGCCACCTTGAACCAGGTGGCTGTAGCGTCGCTGGCGGGTGGGGCTGCCTGGGTGGCAGTAGAGACGAGGCAGGTGAGTAATGCGCAGATCAATAATGATGTTTTGATGGTGTTCATCCTTGAGGCCGCCAATCAGAAGAGTGGTTTGTATAACACCGTGGTGTTTCAAGCTGCAACATGATGATCATTCCCACGCTCTGTACGATCTGCAGCGATGGACGGTGTTTAAGCCAGCTCAGTTGCGGTGTTTTTAACCACCGCCAACTCCGGATGCGCCACCAATTTATCAATGTGCAACTCGTCGTTGTTCAACCAGGTCTCTGTCAGCACGCGGTAGTGCTCCATGTCCCGGCAGCGCATGCGCAGGCTGTAATCAAATGGCCCACTGATCAACTGGCATTCGAACACCTGCGGGCAGGCTTTGACGCACGCTTCAAAGGCCTTCTGCGCCGAGCGCCCGCTTTGATTGGACAAGGCCACCAGCACCAGCAGTGACAGCCCCGGCGAGACCATCTGCACATCGATGATCGCCCCATACCCGCGAATCACGCCGCGCCGCTCCAGCTTGCGCACGCGCTCCAGGCAGGGCCTGGGCGTGAGGTGCACCAGTGACGAGAGCTTTTCGTAGGTGATACGCCCCTGGTGCCGCAACACGTCGATGATGGCCTCATCGATGCGATCCAGCGCAGAGGAAGAATGGGGTCCGTTGGCCTTGGTATCCATGAGTTCACTTCAAACGATTGGAAAGAAATTGCTGCAAACGTTCGCTGCTGGGGTGGTCGAGGATCTCGGCGCCGCCTTGTTCTTCGACTCGGCCCTGATGCAAAAACAGCACTTGGCTGGACACCTGGCGGGCAAAGCCCATTTCGTGGGTGACCATCAACATGGTACGACCTTCCTCGGCCAACGTCTGTATGACTTTGAGGACTTCTCCTACAAGTTCAGGGTCCAGCGCGGAGGTCGGTTCGTCGAACAAAATGATTTCCGGCTCCATCGCCAGCGCCCGTGCGATGGCCACGCGCTGTTGCTGGCCACCGGACAGAAACGCCGGGTATTGATCCGCCACACGGCCCGGCAAGCCGACTTTGTCCAGGTACATTCGTGCACGTTTTTCAGCCTCCGCCGCGCTGACATTCAGCACCCGGCGCGGGGCCATGGTGATGTTTTCGAGCACGGTCATGTGGCTCCACAGGTTGAAATGCTGGAACACCATGGCCAAGCGCGTGCGCAGGTTCTGCAGTTGCGCCTGGTGTGGCGCGCGGGTGCCGGCGCGGCCTTGCTGCATCTCGATGCTGATGCCGTCGAGGGTGATCACCCCGGCGTCCGGTTGTTCGAGAAAGTTGATGCAACGCAGCATCGTGCTTTTGCCCGAACCGCTGGCGCCGATCAGGCTGATCACATCGCCCTGGCGCGCATTGAGGGAAACGCCCTTGAGCACTTCGTGGTCGCCGTAGCGTTTATGAATGCCTTCGACCTGGAGTTTGACGGCTGCCGTTACCGCCTTGGCGGACGGCGCGGTGTGTACATCTACGGGATAAGTGGCCAGGGCCTGCGCGGACTGATTCATGGGTTAGCCTCGGGTAGGAACAAGAAAACGCATCCAGCGACGTTCGGCCAGTCGAAACAGGCCCACCAGTGCAAAGGACAGCAGCATGTAGAGCAGGGCGGCGATACCGAAGGCCTGGAACGTCAGGAACGTTTCGGCGTTGGCATCGCGGGCCACCTTGAGGATGTCGGCGACGGTGGCGGTAAACGCCAGCGAGGTGGCATGCAGCATCAGGATCATTTCATTGCTGTAGGCCGGCAATGCACGGCGCAGCGCGGCGGGCACCACCACAAACAGGTTCAGCCGCCAGCCATGCAAGCCGTAGGCGCGTGCCGCTTCGATTTCACCATGGGGAATATTGCGGATCGCCCCGGCGAAGATTTCCACGGTGTAGGCGCAGGTGTTGAGCACAAACGCCAGCAGGGTGCAGTTCAGCGCATTGCGGAAAAACTGGTTGAGCAGGGCGTTGTCCTGCACCACCTCCAGGCTGTACAGCCCGGTGTAGCAAATCAGCAACTGGATATACAGCGGCGTACCGCGAAACAGGTAGGTGTAGACCTCCACCGGCCAGCGCAGCCAGAAGTGCTCCGATACGCGGGCCAGCGCCAGTGGGATCGACAGCACAAAACCCAGGATCACCGAGATGATAAACAGCCACAGCGTCATGGCGACTCCGGACAAGCCGGCGCCGTCGCTGAACAGGTAGGCCAGGCCGTATTGCTGGAACAGTTCGATCATCGCGCCATCCCCTTGATGCCGAGGTTGTAGCGCCGTTCTAGACGCTTGAAGATGCGGTTGGAAAGGGTGGTGATCACCAGGTACACCACGCCGGCGAGGATCAGGAAATACAACGGCTCGTTGGTGCTCTTGCCTGCGTTTTGCGCGGCCTTGACCAGGTCCGACAGGCCAATGATCGACACCAGCGCGGTGGACTTGAGCAGCACCAGCCAGTTATTGCCCAGGCCCGGCAGAGCAAAGCGCATCAACTGCGGGAACAGCACCAGGTGGAAGCGCTGCCAGCGGCTCAAGCCGTAGGCGGTGGCGGCCTCAAGCTGCCCGGCCGGCACGCTGAGGATCGCGCCGCGAAAATTTTCGGTGAAATACGCACCGTAGATAAACCCCAGGGTGATCACCCCGGCGGTAAACGGGTCGATTTCAAAATAATCCCAGCCGAACACTTCGCTAAGGTCGTTCAGCCACAGTTGCAGGCTGTAGAAAATCAGCAGGATCAGCACCAGGTCCGGCACGCTGCGGATCAGCGTGGTGTATAGCGTGGCGGGCACGCGCAGCCCTTTGACGCTGGAGAGCTTGGCGCCGGCCGCAATCAGGCCCAAGGCGAGGCTCAGGGCCAGGGCCAGAAATGCCAGCTTGACCGTCATCCAGGCACCCTGGGCGAGCATGGGGCCGTAGCCTTGCAGGTTGAGGAATTCGTTCATGGGGGGGAGATCTCGATGGAGCACAGAGATTTACTGTGGGAGCTGTTTTTTTGTGGCGAGGGAGCTTGCTCCCTCGCCACAAAAAGCCAATTCCCACAGGGCTGGCGTTGACTTACTCGTTGTAGATATCCTGATCGCCGAAGTACTTCTTCTGGATCTGTGCGTAGGTGCCATCGGCCTGCACGGCGGCGATGCCTTTATTGATCAGCGCGCGCAAGTCTGCGTCGTTTTTGCGCAGGCCCATGGCGATGTCCAGGGGCAGGGTCGGGTCCTTGAAGGCCGGGCCGGTCTTGAAGTCGGCGCCTTCAGGCTTGGACAAGAAGTTGAGCTGGGCTTCGAGCTTGTCGGTCAGGGTGGCGTCGAGGCGGCCATTTTGCAGGTCGGCGTAGTTCTGTTCCTGGGACTGGTACGCCTTGATCTGCGCGCCGAGCTTGGCCAGGTGCGCGCGGGCATAGGCTTCTTGCAGCGAGCCTTGCAGCACGCCGACCTGTTTGCCTTTCAGGGATTCGGGGGTGTCGCCGAAGTCGGCGCTTTTGCGGGTGATCACCGAGGTCGGGCTGAGGAACAGCCGGTCTGTGAAGTCGATGACTTTTTCGCGCGCCGGCGTCACGGCCATGGACGACATGATCGCGTCGAACTTGCGTGCGCGCAGGGCCGGGATCATGCCATCGAATTCGTTGTGCACCCAGGTGCATTTCACTTCGAGCTTGGCGCAGATGGCGTTGCCCAACTCAATATCAAAGCCTTGCAGGCTGCCGTCGGCGGCCACGGATTCGAAGGGCGGGTATTCGGGGAATACGCCGAAGCGGATTTCTTTCCAGTCCTGGGCGTGGGCGGCGCTGGCGCACAGAGGCAACAGCAATGCAGCGAAGAGTGATCGCAGTGGAGTCATGGGGCGTCCCTATATTTTGTAATTGATGTCAGGGCAGTGAAAGGGTGCAGCGTGCATTCATTTGCTGACTCTTTGGTCGGGCTCAGAATGCTTCATGGTGGTGCGTTTTTTGTGTCGTTTATCCGGTGCATAAAGCGCGAATTGCGCTGTTAAAAAGCGCAATGCAGCGGAATCGGCTGCTGCACGCGCAAAATCGGCTTTTTGCGGGTGAGGTTCTGGCCTGCCATCGGCGCAAAGCGGCAGACCAGAGCGGTCTCAGGCGCGCTTTTTCTGCTGTGCGCGCGGCTGTTGGGCCAAGCGTGCAAACAAGTCTTTCGGGTCGGCCAGGTCCGGCACCAGTTCGAGTGTGCTGCCCACATCCAACGCGTTGGCCACATCGAACACATAGCGCAGTGCCGAATAATCTTCGATGGCAAAACCCACCGAGTCGAACAGCGTGACCTGGCGTGCGTTTTCGCGACCCGGCTTCTGGCCGTTTAGGACCCGCCACAACTCGGTGACCGGCGAATCTTCCGGCATGTGCTGGATTTCACCTTCGATGCGGCTTTGCGGTTCGTACTCGACGATCACGCGGGCGCGTTCGACGATACGTCGGTCCAGCTCGGTCTTGCCGGGGCAGTCGCCGCCCACGGCATTCAGGTGCATGCCGGGTTCGATCATGTCGTCGGTGAGGATGGTCGCGTAGGCCTTGTCGGCGGTGACGGTGGTGACGATGTCCGCGCCTTTGACCGCTTCGGCAACGCTGCCGGCCAGGATCACTGTGATTGCCGGGAAGGCCTCGAGGTTGGCAGCCAGCTTGGCGGTGGCCTTGGCGTCGATGTCGAACAGGCGGATTTCGTTGATGCCGAGCATGGCGTGGAAGGCCAGGGCCTGGAACTCGCTTTGCGAGCCGTTGCCGATCAGCGCCATGCTGCGGCTGTTGTCGCGCGCCAGGTAGCGGGCGACCAACGCTGAAGTGGCAGCGGTGCGGATGGCGGTGGTCAGGGTCATTTCCGCCAGCAGTACTGGTTTGCCGGTGTCCACGTCGCCCAGCGCGCCGAAGGCCATCACCGTGAGCATGCCGGCCAGGGTGTTCTTGGGGTGGCCGTTGACATATTTGAAGGCGTACAGCGCGGCGTCGGACACCGGCATCAGCTCGATCACGCCATCCGGCGAATGGTTGGCCAGGCGCGCACATTTTTCGAAGTCCTGCCAGCGCAGGTAGTCGGCGCGGATGTATTCGGCCATTTCGGTGATGCAGGTTTGCAGGCCTTTTTGCGAGACCAGGTAGCAGAGGTCGTTGACGTCGATGTAACGGGTCATGGCAAGACTCCTTATTGAAATGAGGGGCGGGCGGGCAGGTGCACTTCCGCCAACATGCAGCGGGCACTGCCGCCGCCGATGCGTTCGATGTTGTCGATGTTCACCACCACCGGCCGCGTGTGGCGTTCCACCTGTTGGCGCTGATTCGGTTGCAGGGCGCCCCAGGCGCTGGCGGACATCACCAGCAGCGGCTGGCCGTCGCGGTTGTGGACTTCGAGCATGTTGCCGGCGAAGGCTTCGAGCTGGTTGAAGTCGAGGGCGAGGATGTCTTTGCCGGTGTCGCGCAGTGAGCGTTCCAGGCCCAGGCGTTCGCTCGCGTCGGGCAGGGCTTGCAGGCACACCACCGAGAGGTCGCGGCCGACGCTCATCATCACATTGCTGTGGTAGATCGGCGCGTGATGGCGGTCGACGGCGTGGAACACACAGAGTTGATAGTCGAGGCGTTCGGCGAACTGGCGCAGGGCGTCCTGGTGCGTGCGCCCGGAGTGGCAGGCGTAGCTGATGCGGTGCTGGCGGTCGAGCACCATGCTGCCGGTGCCTTCGAGGAAGATGTTCTGTTGTTCGAGGTGGCTGAGGTCGATGGTGTGGTGGATCGCAAAGCGCTGCTCCAGCACTTGCAGCACGCCTTTGCTGCGCTCCAAGCGTCGGTTCTGGCCTTCCATCGGGTACAGCACCAGGCTGCCGTCGGCGTGGCTGCTCCACCAGTTGTTGGGGAAGATCGAGTCGGGCGTGTGAGGCGCGGGAGTGTCCTGCACCACCAGCACTTCGACGCCGTGTTGGCGCAGGGTGTCGACGTAGCCGTCGAACTCCTCCAGCGCTTTCTGCTGCGTGCTGAGTGGGTCGAGGGGTGGGCGTTGGAAGCGGTTGTTGATCGCGGTGTCCGGGTTGAAGGCAAAGCGCGCCGGGCGAATCATCAGGACAGTGTTTGTTGTTTGCATAGGTGCACGGGTCCATGGGGGCTGAGCTGTGGGGGTATTTTGTGCGTTGTGGTGGGGGAATCCCGGCTGAAACAGAGGGGCGGCTCAGCCGGGAAAGCTGAAAAGTGGGGTAGGGCAGCCGAATCGGCTGAAGAGGTTGGAATGAGGTCAAACTGTGGGAGCGGGCTTGCTCGCGAAGGCGGTGGGTCAGGTTCAGATGCATTGACAGGAAGACTGCATTCGCGAGCAAGCCCGCTCCCACATTGGTATTGTTGCGTCTGTTGTAACGCCGTCAGCCAGGAGGAATCATGTCTACCGCCGTTCGTCTCGCCCAGGCAGCCGATGCCGAAGGGATCAGCCAGGTCATCCTGGCAGCCTTGCACAGCAGTAATGCGCGGGATTACCCGGCGGATGTGATTGCTCGGGTCGCGAGTAATTTTACGCCTGACGCTGTGCTGGCTTTGCTCCAGCGGCGGGTGGTGCTGGTGGCGATTCAGGATCAGGTGATCGTCGCCACTGCTGCCCTTGACGGCAATGTGGTGCGCTCGGTGTTCGTCAACCCGGCGCTGCAAGGGCAGGGCATCGGGCGGCTGCTGATGATCGAAATCGAACTGCGTGCCCGCGAAGCCGGGGTGACGGTCTTGAACGTGCCGTCTTCGCTGACGGCCGAGCCGTTCTATACCAAGCTGGGGTTCCACACGGTGCGCGATGTCTATCACGGCAACGAGCGCACGCTGGTGATGGAGAAGGCGTTGTTATCCCGCCATCCGATTGGGCCGTATCGCGACCGTCAGCACCGTGCGCAGGTGGTGGCCTTGTGGCAGGAGGCGTTTGGGTATGACACCGCGCACAACCTGCCAACGTTGGCGATTGATAAGAAACTGGCGGTCAACGATGGGTTGTTCTTTGTGGCGACGGATAAAAAAGCCGTGATCGGCAGCATTCTCGCCGGCTACGACGGGCATCGTGGCTGGCTGTATTCGGTGGCGGTGCACAGCGATTATCGGCGGCAGGGTTTGGGCGCGTCGTTGGTGCGGCATGCCGAGCAGGCGTTGACGGCGCTGGGGTGTATGAAGATCAATTTGCAGATTACTGGCGGGAATGACGCGGTGGTGGGGTTTTACGAGGCGTTGGGGTATGGGGTGGAGCCGAGGATTAGTATGGGGAAGAAGATTGGCGTGAATATCCCGACTCAATCTTGAAAACACTGTAGATCAAATGTGGGAGCGGGCTTGCTCGCGAATGCGCAGTGTCAGTCACCTGATTCAGTGCTGACAGACCGCATTCGCGAGCAAGCCCGCTCCCACATTGGGTTATGCGTGTGGGCTGTTAGACCTTGACGATCCAGCCTTCCGGCGCTTCAACGTCGCCGGTCTGCACACCGGTCAGCTCTTTGTAGAGCTTCTGGGTGATCGGGCCAACTTCGGTTTCGCTGTGGAATACGTGCAGTTTGCCGTTGTACTGGATACCGCCGATCGGCGAAATCACCGCAGCAGTGCCGCAGGCACCGGCTTCCTTGAACTGGTCCAGTTTGTCGATGAAGACTTCACCCTCGACCACTGTCAGGCCCAGGCGCGACTGGGCCAGTTCGATCAGCGACAGGCGGGTGATGCCTGGCAGCACCGAAGGCGACTTCGGCGTGATGAACTGGTTGTCGTGGGTGATCCCGAAGAAGTTGGCCGAACCGACTTCTTCGATTTTCGAATGGGTCATCGGGTCCAGGTAAATTGCATCGGCGAAACCGGATTTCTTCGCTTCGGCACCCGGCATCAGGCTGGCAGCGTAGTTGCCACCCACCTTGGCGGCACCGGTGCCCTGTGGCGCGGCGCGGTCGAAGGTGGAAATCTGGAAGTTGTGTGGCACCAGGCCGCCCTTGAAGTAGGCGCCGACCGGGATTGCGAAGACCGAGAAGATGAACTCCGGCGCGGTACGCACGCCGATGTTGTCACCGGTGCCGATGACGAACGGGCGCAGGTACAGCGCGCCGCCGCTGCCGTACGGCGGGATGAACCGCTCGTTGGCCTTGACCACTTGCTTGCAAGCGTCGATGAACGCGTCGGTCGGCACGTGCGGCATCAGCAGGCGGGCACAGCTGCGCTGCATGCGCGCGGCGTTCTGGTCAGGACGGAACAGGTTGATCGAACCGTCCTTGCAGCGGTAGGCCTTGAGGCCTTCAAAGCACTGCTGGCCATAGTGCAGGGCAGTGGAGCCCTCGCTGATGTGCAGCACATTGTCGTCGGTCAGGGTGCCGGCTTGCCATTCGCCGTTTTTCCAGACCTGGAGAAACCGCTTGTCGGTCTTGATGTAGTCAAAACCCAGCTTGTCCCAATTGATGCTTTCGTTACCCATGACACCCTCTATCTCTGGTCAACCGCCTGGTCGAAGACAGGCTTGTCGGTTTTTTTCTGGATGGGCGCAACAATACTTCATTCTTGCTTTATGTGGGAGCGGGCTTGCTCGCGAATGCAGGGTGTCAGTCAATACACGTCTGACTGATCAACCGCATTCGCGAGCAAGCCCGCTCCCACAGGGGAATTGCGGCAGTTCACATATGTAAGGCGTGGCCCAATGCCCGCAGTGCAGCCTCTTGTACAGCTTCGCCGAGGGTCGGGTGGGCGTGGATGGTGCCCGCTACATCTTCCAGGCGCGCGCCCATTTCCAGGCTCAGGCCGAAGGCCGTGGACAGTTCCGACACACCCACGCCTACGGCCTGCCAGCCGACAATCAAATGGTTGTCACGCCGCGCGACCACACGCACGAAGCCGGTTTTAGACTCCAGCGTCATTGCCCGGCCATTGGCCGCAAACGGGAAGCTCGACACGATACAGTCCAGGCCCGCCGCCTTGGCTTCGTCCGGGGTCTTGCCGACCACCACCAGTTCCGGGTCGGTAAAGCACACCGCCGGGATGGCCGCCGGGTTGAATTCGCGGGATTTACCGCTGATCAGTTCGGCAACCATTTCACCCTGGGCCATGGCCCGGTGCGCCAGCATCGGCTCGCCGCTTACGTCGCCGATGGCATACACGTTGTGCATGCTGGTCTGGCAACGGCTGTCGATCTTGATCGCCGAACCGTTCATCTCCAGGTTCAGCGCTTCGAGGTTCCAGCCCTGGGTGTTGGGTTTGCGACCCACGGCCACCAGCACCTGATCCGTCTCCAGCGACAGGGTGTCGCCATTCGGGTCACGCACTTGCAGGCTGTTGTGTTCGAAACCGGTCACGCTGTGCTTGAGGTACAGCTTGACGCCCAACTGCTTGAGGGATTCAGCCACGGGCAGTGTCAGCTCGCCGTCGTAAGCGGGCAGGATACGTTCCTGCGCCTCGACCACACTGACCTCGGCGCCGAGCTTGCGGTAGGCAATGCCCAGCTCCAGGCCAATATAGCCGCCACCCACCACAACCAGTCGCTTGGGCACGCGGGTGGGCGTCAGCGCTTCGGTAGAGGAGATAATCGGCCCGCCAATTGGCAGCATCGGCAAGTTGACGCTTTTCGAACCGGTGGCCAGCACCAGGTGTTCGCATTGGATGCGCTGGTCGCCGACGTCGACGGTTTTACCGTCCACTACTTTGGCCCAGCCGTGGATCACCTGCACTTTGTGCTTCTTCAGCAGCGCGGCAACGCCGGTGGTCAACCGGTCGACGATGCCATCTTTCCATTCCACGCTTTTGCGGATGTCCAGGGTCGGCACATCCACTTCGATGCCCAACTGTGAGCCCTGGCTATGGTGCACGGTTTGCTGGAACTGCTCGGCCACATGGATCAACGCCTTGGACGGAATGCAGCCGATATTCAGGCACGTGCCGCCCAGCGCCTGGCCTTCTACCAAAATGGTCGGGATACCCAGTTGACCCGCCCGAATCGCGGCCACATAACCACCAGGGCCGCCGCCGATAATCAGCAGCGTCGTGTTCAATGTCTGAGACATGCCTTACTCCAAAAACAGGCTGGCGGGTTGTTCGAGCAGGCCGCGAATGGCCTGGATGAATTGCGCCGCGTCCATGCCGTCGACCACGCGGTGATCGAAGGAACTGGAGAGGTTCATCATCTTGCGCACCACGATCTGGCCTTTGATGACCATTGGTCGCTCGACAATGCGGTTGACGCCGACAATCGCCACTTCCGGCAGGTTCAGCACGGGTGTGCTGACGATGCCGCCCAGCGCGCCGAGGCTGGTCAAGGTAATGGTGGAGCCGGACAGCTCATCACGGCTGGCCTTGCCATTGCGTGCAGCGGTGGCCAAACGTGCGATTTCCTCGGCATTGCCCCACAGGCTGCGTGCTTCGGCGTGGCGCACCACCGGCACCATCAAGCCCACGTCGCTCTGGGTGGCGACGCCTACATGCACCGCGCCGAGGCGGGTGATGACCTGGTTTTCGTCGTCGTAACGCGCGTTGATCTGTGGGAAATCGCGCAGCGCCACGACCATGGCGCGCACGATGAATGGCAGCAGGGTCAGCTTGCCGCGTGTAGCGCCATGTTTCTCATTGAGGTGCACGCGCAGCTCGTCGAGGGCGGTGACGTCGATTTCTTCCACGTAGCTGAAATGCGCGGCGCGGCGAGTGGCGTCCTGCATACGCTGGGCGATCTTGCGGCGCATGCCGATCACCGGGATCTGTTCTTCGCTGTTGCGTTCGGCGTAAGGGTTGCCCGCCGCAGAAGTTTTTGCCGGACCCTGAAGCAAGTAAGCCTCCAGGTCTTCGTGCAAAATGCGGCCCGCCGGGCCAGTGCCCTGGACCAGACGCAGCTGAATCCCGGCATCCAGCGCATGCTTGCGCACGGCAGGGGAGGCCAGTGGGCGTTCGTCGGCTTCGCGGGCCACAGGTGCTTGAGTCGCCACGACCGGCGCGGGTTTACTGGCGGCTGGCGCAGGCTTGGCTTCCACCACCGGCGTCGGCACCGTTTTTACCGGTTCAGCCACTGCCGGCGCCTCTTTGGCATTGCCCGCGCCTTCCACTTCGATGCTGATCAAAATACTGCCCACGGCCATGACTTCACCCGGCGCGCCGCCGAGGGAAATCACTTTGCCGTGCACCGGCGAGGGAATGTCCACCATCGCCTTGTCGGTCATCACATCCGCGAGCACCTGGTCTTCAACCACCAGGTCGCCAACCTTCACGTGCCATACCGACAGTTCAACTTCTGCGATGCCTTCGCCAATGTCCGGCATCTTGATAACGTGCGTGCCCATTCAGACCTCCATAACCCGTTTCAACGCCGCGCCCACTCGGGACGGCCCTGGGAAATACGCCCACTCTTGCGCGTGCGGGTAGGGTGTGTCCCAACCAGTGACGCGTTCGATCGGCGCTTCCAGGTGGTGGAAGCAATGCTCTTGCACCAGCGCTACCAGCTCGGCACCAAAGCCGCAGGTGCGGGTGGCTTCATGCACCACCACGCAACGACCGGTCTTCTTCACCGACTTGACGATGGTTTCCAGGTCGAGCGGCCACAGGCTGCGCAGGTCGATGACTTCGGCGTCGATGCCGGTTTCTTCGGCGGCCACTTGCGACACATACACCGTGGTGCCGTAGGTCAGCACGGTGACGGCCGAGCCGGGGCGCACGATAGCGGCGACGTCCAGCGGCACGGTGTAGTAACCGTCCGGCACTTGTGCTTGCGGGTGTTTCGACCACGACGTGACCGGGCGATCGTGGTGGCCATCGAACGGGCCGTTGTACAGGCGCTTGGGCTCGAGGAAGATCACCGGGTCATCGTTTTCGATGGAGGCGATCAGCAGGCCCTTGGCGTCATACGGGTTGGACGGCATTACCGTGCGCAGGCCGCAGACCTGGGTGAATACTGCTTCGATACTCTGGCTGTGGGTCTGGCCGCCGTAAATGCCGCCGCCGCAGGGCATGCGCATGGTCAGCGGCGCAGTGAACTGGCCGGCCGAGCGATAACGCAGGCGCGCCGCTTCCGAGATGATCTGGTCGGTGGCAGGGTACACGTAGTCGGCGAACTGGATTTCCGCGACCGGGCGCAGGCCGTAGGCACCCATGCCCACGGCCACGCCGACGATGCCGCTTTCCGAGATCGGCGCGTCGAAAACCCGCGAGCTGCCGTACTTGTTCTGCAACCCTTCGGTGCAACGGAACACGCCGCCGAAGTATCCGACGTCCTGGCCGAACACCACCACATTGTCGTCACGCTCAAGCATCACATCCATGGCCGAGCGCAGGGCCTGGATCATGGTCATGGTGGTGGTGGTCATGGCGGTTTCCAGTTCAATGCTGTTGTTGTGATCGTTCATGTCAGATCCCCAACTCTTGACGCTGGCGCTTCAAGTGCTCCGGCATCTCTTTATAGACGTCTTCGAACATGGTCGCGGCGCTTGGAATCTGGCCACCGGCCAGGGTGCCGTACTGTTCGGCTTCTTTTTGTGCCGCAATGACTTCGGCTTCAAGTTCGGCACTGACCGCCGCGTGTTCCTCTTCGGACCACTGGCCAATCTTGATCAGGTGCTGCTTGAGACGGACAATCGGGTCGCCCAACGGGAAGTGGCTCCAGTCATCGGCGGGGCGATATTTGGAAGGGTCATCGGAGGTGGAGTGTGGACCGGCGCGGTAGGTGACCCACTCGATGAGGGTTGGCCCGAGGTTGCGGCGCGCGCGCTCGGCAGCCCAGGCTGAGGCGGCGTACACCGCGATAAAGTCGTTGCCGTCCACACGCAGGGAGGCAATCCCGCAACCGACGCCGCGTCCGGCGAATGTGGTGGCTTCACCGCCGGCGATGGCCTGGAAGGTGGAGATGGCCCACTGGTTGTTGACCACGTTGAGAATCACCGGCGCACGGTAGACGTGGGCGAAGGTAAGGGCGGTGTGAAAGTCGGATTCGGCGGTGGCGCCGTCGCCAATCCAGGCCGAGGCGATTTTGGTATCACCCTTGATCGCCGAGGCCATGCCCCAGCCCACACCCTGGACGAATTGGGTGGCAAGGTTGCCGGATATAGTGAAGAAACCGGCGTCTTTGACCGAATACATGATCGGCAACTGGCGGCCCTTGAGCGGGTCGCGCTCGTTGGACAGCAGTTGGCAGATCAGGTCTACCAGCGGCACTTCCCGGGCCATCAGGATGCTTTGCTGACGATAGGTGGGGAAGCACATGTCGTCGATGTTCAAGGCCAGGGCCTGGGCGCTGCCGATGGCTTCTTCGCCAAGGCTTTGCATGTAGAACGACATTTTTTTCTGACGCTGGGCAACCACCATGCGGTTGTCGAAAATCCGCGTCTTGAGCATGGCGCGCATGCCCTTGCGCAGGATCTCGACCGGTACGCCTTCGCCCCATGGGCCAAGGGCCTGGCCCTGGTCGTCGAGCACGCGAATCAGGCCTTTTGCCAGGTCGGCGGTGTCGGCGGGTTCTACATCGATGGCGGGTTTGCGCACCAGGCCGGCGTCGGTCAGACGCAGGTAGGTAAAGTCGGTCTTGCAGCCTGGGCGGCCCGAGGGTTCGGGAACGTGCAGGCGCAATGGTGCATATGGCTGATTCATGGCTTTCTACGCTCGATCTTGTGAATTCTTGTAGTGGGCGCGCTAGCTGACAGTCAGTCTCCGGGTAGGAGAAATCTTGTCCTACAAACATCATAGGCGTGGCGTAGAAGAATATTTATCTGTGTTTCGTTGCGCTCGCGATCATTTGCGGATAAAAAAACTGCATAACCATAAAAAACAGGTGATTTTGTCTCATGCGCAAACTGGACCGTACCGATATCGGCATTCTCAACGCCTTGCAGGAGAACGCCCGCATCACCAACGCCGACCTGGCTCGCTCGGTCAACCTGTCACCCACACCGTGTTTCAACCGGGTCAAGGCGATGGAGGAATTGGGCCTGATACGCGACCAGGTCACGCTGCTCGACGCGGATTTGCTCGGGCTGCACGTCAACGTGTTCATCCACGTCAGCCTGGAAAAGCAGAATGAACTGGCCTTGCAGCAGTTTGAAGGCGCGATCTCGGACCGTCCGGAAGTGATGGAGTGCTACCTGATGGCTGGCGACCCCGATTACTTGATCCGCGTGCTGGTGCCGACAATCCAGTCGCTGGAACGCTTCATGATGGACTTTCTGACCAAGGTACCGGGCGTCGCCAATATCCGCTCCAGTTTTGCCCTCAAACAAGTGCGTTACAAGACGGCGCTACCCTTGCCGCCCGGTGGCTTGATGGTCTGAGGAGTATGAGACGGCGGCGCAGTGCGTCGCTGCCTCCGCGTTATAAAGTGATCCCTGTCAATATAACTTGGGCTTTTACCTTACTAGGCTCAGGTACCTGCTAAGCTCTATTTTTAAATGGCGGGACAGGTCATGGATAAGCAGCAATTAATATGCCGCGCGCTCTACGACTTTAATCTAACTCAGCTGTCTATTGCCGCCGCGCTCGAGGACATGGCCGCGCTCATCGAAAATATAAGTAATCTGTCGCCACAAATAAGTGGCTCTTTGAAACGCCACTTGGAAACGGTCGGGCGAAACTGTGACCGGTCCTGTAATGCGATGTATTCGCTGCTTAACGAAAAAGCCGAAGCCGACTGACCCAGCAGAAAGTCTTAGGGTTGAGTGACTTTTTTTGTTGGCTAAGTAACATTAGGGGGCGCACTCTCTTAACCCTGATACTAAACATTCCTGTAAGTGGTTACATAGTATTCACAGACGGCTATGCGCGATGATAGCCATAGACTATCTAACTAAGCGGTCTAAGTAAGAGGTGAATAGATATGTCCATGAGATCCTTGAAGTTGAACATTCGTACGGCGCTCTGTTTTGGAGTAGTGTGCCTGCTGCTGTTAATCCAAGGGGGCATGACGCTGGTCAAAGTCGATACTATCTATGCCTCGACCGTTGAAATTGAAACCAACTGGCTGCCGAGTATTCTTCTGTCCGGGAAAGTCGACTCGGCCCTGTATAAGCTGCGCCTGGAGTTGCGCAGTTTTGCGATGGACGCTGCCCGGCAAACTCAAGGCTCACAGGATAAAATCCAAAGCCTGCGGGCGGACCTGACCAAGGTCGCCGAGAGTTATGCGCCCATGGTGTCGAGTCCCGAGGAGCAGGCTAAATATGATGAGGTCCTCAGTGGTGTTGGAAGTTACAACCAGCAGGTTGACGGTTTTCTCGTACTCTCTTCCACGGCGGCCACTGAACAGCTCGCGATCTACATGCGTGAAGTCCTGAGTCCTATCGCCATGAAGGTGCAGGGTTCGATCAACGAACTGATCCAGTTGAACGAGCGCGGTTCTCAGCAGGCGGTGCAGGTTGCCGCCAGCGAGCACAGCGCGACGCGTCTGTTTACTTGGGGATTGATGATCGTTTCAGTGCTGTTGACCGTGGTAGTCGCCGGTCTGTTTACCCGCAGTATCATTAAACCGGTACGTGAACTGCTTGTGTCAACCACCAAGATCGCTGAAGGCGACCTACGCGTGGCCATTACCGTTGATGGCAAGGATGAGCTGACGGCGCTTCAGCAATCCACGGCAGCCATGCAGATGAACCTCAAGACCACCTTGCAGAACATCTCCGAAGCCTCCGGGCAATTGGCTTCGGCTGCCGAAGAGATGAGTTCGATTACCCGTGAGTCCAGCGCGGGTATTGAGCGCCAGAGCCAGGAAACCGACCAGGCGGCCACGGCGGTCAATCAGATGACGGCTGCGGTGGAGGAAGTGGCCCGCAACGCGGTCTCGGCCTCCCAATCGACCCAGGACTCCCAGCGCTCGGCGAAAATCGGCCAGGAGCGCGTCACCCAGACCATTGCCGCGATTGAAAAACTCAGCGCCACGGTGCAGCAGACCGGCGTGGAAGTCGAAGGCCTGGCCAAGCAGTCCCAGGACATTGCCCGGGTGGTGGAAGTGATCCGCTCGATTGCCGAACAGACCAACCTGCTGGCACTGAACGCCGCCATTGAAGCAGCGCGGGCCGGTGAGCAGGGGCGCGGCTTTGCGGTAGTGGCCGACGAAGTGCGGGCATTGGCCCACCGCACTCAGACCTCGACGCAGGAAATCGAGCAGATGATCGCGAAGATCCAGACCTGTTCCAGCGACGCCGTCGCCTCCATGAGCATGAACCGCAGCGAAGCGGTGGACTCATTGAAAATTGCTCATGAAGCCGGCCAGGCCATCCTTCAGATTACCGAGGCCATTGCCGATATCAATGACAGAAACCTGCTGATCGCGACTGCTTCCGAGGAGCAGGCCCATGTGGCCCGTTCGGTGGATCAGAACCTGATCAGTATCCGCGACCTGTCGATCCAGAGTTCGTCGGCCGCCGGGCAAACGTCGATTGCCAGCCACGAGCTGTCGAAGTTGGCGATGGACCTCAAGCACATCGTGGCCCGTTTTTCCATAGCCTGACGGTGCACGCAGTGAGGGATGGCCTATGTTGAAACGCATTCCTGCGTCGCAAGCGATTTTGGGCATGTATATCCATAAACTCGAGGGTGCCTGGATCGAGCATGGTTTTTGGAAAAACCAATTCTTACTGGAGCGCGCCGAGGATCTGCAGCGCCTGCAGGCGTCGCAGATTCAGCATGTATGGGTTGATACACTCAAAGGTTGTGACGTGGCTGTTGCGGCCACGTTGCACTCCGCACCGGCGCCGGCCAAGCCCCGAGAGGTGCTGACCCGTCACGAGATGAAGGCGGAAGTGGCCCGGGCGGTAAAGTTGTGCGCGGTGGCCAAGCGCGCGGTTATCACCATGTTCGGGGAGTTGCGTATGGGCGGGGCAGTCGATCCCACGCAGGTGACCCAACTGGTGGACGACATCTCCCAGTCGCTGCTGCGACACCCTCATGCCTTGATCAGCCTGGCCCGCCTGAAGACGGCCAATGAATACACCTACATGCACTCGGTGGCCGTGTGTGGGTTGATGATCGCGCTGGCGCGCCAGCTGGGTTTGTCACCCGACTTTATCCAGGAAGCGGGCTTGGCAGGGTTGTTCCACGATGTTGGCAAGATGGCTGTTCCCGAGGCGATCCTGAGTAAACCCGGTGCGCTGACCGCGCTTGAGTTTGCCTCGGTACGCCAGCACCCGGCGCAGGGCTTGGACATGCTGCGCCACTGCCCGCACATCAGCGCACTGGTGCTGGATGTGTGCTGGCATCATCATGAAAAATGCGATGGCAGTGGCTACCCACACGGGCTGGTCCAAAACCAGATCAGCCTGTTCGCGCAAATGGGCGCGGTGTGTGATGTTTACGACGCCATTACTTCTGAACGCCCTTACAAGCAAGGCTGGGGGCCGGCCGAAGCCATTCAGAAAATGGCCGAATGGAAAGGTCACTTTGACGAGAGAGTTTTTCAGGCGTTTGTCCGGTGCATGGGCATCTACCCCGTCGGTACCCTGGTACGCCTGGAAAGCGGTCGTATCGGTGTCGTCATCGAACAAACATCGATGTCATTGCTGACGCCGACAGTAAAGGTGTTCTTTTCCGCACGTTCCCGTTTGCCGATTAGCCAAGTGGTGGTCAATCTGGCCCAGCAACCCGACAAGATTGTGGCGCGCGAGAATGTCGATGAGTGGGGCTTCAAGCACGTCGACGAATTGTGGTCGGGACTCCCGCACCCTAAAGGGTCCTATTTCGATTAGCCGCTCACAGCTGATTCAGCGGAATCTTCAGATAGACCACGCCATTCTCCTCCGCTGGCGGCATATTCCCCGCCCGCACATTCACCTGGATCGCCGGCAGTAGCAGAGTCGGCATTCCCAACCCGGCATCGCGTGTCGTGCGCATCGCCACAAACGCCGCTTCCTCCACCCCGTCATGCACATGGATATTCCCCGCGCGTTGTTCTGCCACGGTGGTCAAGCACTTGGCTGCACGGCCCTCAGGCGGATAGTCATGGCACACGTACAGCTCGGTCTCCAATGGGAAGGCCAGCAACTTGCGCATCGACGCATACAATTGGCGCGCATCGCCGCCGGGGAAATCGCAGCGGGCGGTGCCGACGTCGGGCATGAACAGGGTGTCGCCCACCAGGATCAAGCGGCCGTCGATCAAATACGCCATGTCGGCCGGGGTATGCCCGGGCACATGCAGTGCCTGGGCCTTTAAATTGCCGATATGAAAGATCTCATCCGGCGCAAACAGGTGGTCGAACTGCGAGCCATCGACGCGAAATTCCGGCTCCAGGTTGAACAAGTTCTTGAATACGCCCTGCACCTTGCTGATCGACTGGCCGATGGCGATCTTGCCACCCAGCGTACGCCGCAGGTAGGGCGCGGCGGACAGGTGGTCGGCATGGGCGTGGGTTTCCAGCAGCCATTGCACCTGCAAACGATGCTCGCGCACAAAGGCGATGACTTTGTCGGCTTGGGCCGTATCCGTGCGCCCGGAAGCCGGGTCGTAGTTGAGCACCGAGTCGACGATGGCGCACGGGCCGCCGTCGTTTTCATAGAGGACATAGGTGAAGGTCGACGATGCCTCGTCCAGAAAGGCTTGAATCAACGCTGGCATGGCGGCTGTCCCTGTTGAGGAAAAAAATGAAGAAGAAAAATGTGGTTACAATCAGTTTACGATTACACATAATGTTTTGAGCTTAAGTGACGTAAAGGACCCGAGGCAAATGGAATCTACTCTGAGTGAGGGCGAAGTCGCCCAGTTGCGCGCGTCGGCGTCCAAGGCTTGCTCCTTGCTCAAGGCGCTGGCCAATGAGGACCGCTTGTTGATCTTGTGCCAGTTGACTCAGGGCGAGCGCAACGTCGGCGAGCTGGAAACCATGACCGGCGTGCGCCAGCCCACGCTGTCTCAACAGTTGGGCATCTTGCGTGACGAAGGGTTGGTCGCCACCCGTCGGGAAGGCAAATACATTTTCTACGGGCTGGCCAGCCACGAAGTGATTCAAGTGATGAAAACCTTGTCCGGGCTGTACTGCGGCGCGGTCATGAAAAGCTGGGCGTGACGCCATCCGGCAGCGACCCTTGTGTGCATTGACTATAAAAGGCAAAAGACCATGACCGAGCAACACTGTGGACCAACCATCAGTGGCGACATCGTAGTCATCGGCGGCGGCTCGGCAGGTATCGGCCTGCTGGCCAGCTTGCTCAAGCGCGACCCGCACCTGAACATCATCCTGATCGAACCGAGCGAATTCCACTGCTACCAGCCGGCCTGGACCCTTGTCGGCGGCGGTGCCTACGACCTGAAAAAGACCCGGCGCCCACTGGCCGACGTGCTACCCAACGGCGTCACCTGGGTGCAGGCCACCGTCACCGAGTTGCTGCCCGACGAACACACGCTGGTGCTCGACAGTGGCCAGCGCGTCACCTGGAACAACCTCATCGTCTGCCCCGGCCTGCGCCTGGCCTGGGAGAAAGTCGAAGGCCTGCAAGACACCCTCGGCCAGAACGGCGTCACCTCCAACTACAGTTACCAGCACGCTGCCTACACCTGGCAATTGGTGCAGCAACTCAAGGGCGGCAAGGCGATTTTTACCCAGCCGGCCATGCCGATCAAATGCGCGGGCGCGCCGCAAAAGGCCATGTACCTGTCCTGCGATCACTGGCTCAAGCAAGGCCACCTGAAGAACATTGACGTGGAATTCAACCTGGCGGGAGCGGCCCTGTTTGGGGTGGCGACCTTTGTGCCGCCGCTGATGAAATACATCGAGAAATACAACGCGCACCTGGCGTTCAACTCAAACCTGATCAGGGTTGATGGCCCGGCACGCAAGGCCTGGTTCGAAGTCAAGAACGCCGAGGGCACTGTCACGGTTGAAGAGAAAACCTTTGACCTGCTGCACGTGGTTCCGCCGCAAGTCTCCCCGGACTTCATCCGCCAAAGCCTCCTGGCCGATGCCGCCGGCTGGTGCGAAGTGCACCCCCACAGCTTGCAGCACCTGCGCTACCCGCACATCTTCGGCCTCGGCGATGTATGCGGCACGACCAACGCCAAGACCGCCGCCGCCGTGCGCAAACAGATCGTGGTCGTCGCGGAAAACCTGCTGGCCCTGCGCAAGCAGGCGCCGCTGCCGCTCAAGTACGACGGCTATGGTTCGTGCCCGCTGACGGTGGAGAAGGGCAAGGTGGTACTGGCCGAGTTCGGCTACGGCGGCAAACTGCTGCCGACCTTTCCATTGGACCCGACCCGGGCGCGCCGCTCGATGTGGTTTCTCAAGGCCACGCTGCTGCCGTGGTTCTACTGGAACGGCATGCTCAAGGGCCGCGAATGGCTGACCCGCCTGAGCAAGGTGGATTAAATGCTGCTGGCGAGTGTGTTGGGGTTATTGATGGGCCTGGTCATGGGCCTGACCGGCGCGGGCGGCGGTATCCTCGCGGTGCCGGCGTTGGTACTGGGGCTGGGCTTGACCATGACCCAGGCGGCCCCGGTGTCGTTGCTCGCCGTGGGTGCGGCGGCGGCGGTCGGGGCGGTCCATGGGTTGCGTCACGGCCTGGTGCGCTACCGTGC
This sequence comes from Pseudomonas sp. M5A4_2d, assembly GCF_053345295.1. Classification (NCBI taxonomy): domain Bacteria; kingdom Pseudomonadati; phylum Pseudomonadota; class Gammaproteobacteria; order Pseudomonadales; family Pseudomonadaceae; genus Pseudomonas; species Pseudomonas sp. M5A4_2d. Next base: position 877,825 of record NZ_JBKEZW010000001.1, read on the forward strand.
CGCGTTGTTGATTGCCTTGCTCGGCGCGCTGTTTTCACCGCTGGGTGTGTTTGTCGCACACCAGCTGTCGGAGCACCTGCTGATGGGCTTGTTCAGCGCGTTGATGGTGCTGGTGGCCTGGCGCATGTTGCAACGTGAAAAGGTCGAGGCCGGGCCCAGCGACCATGGTGCCGCGTCCTGGGGCCAAAAAAACTGCATGCTCAACCAGCAAACCGGGCGCCTGGCCTGGACCGCCAAATGCACGGCCACCCTGGCAGCGCTGGGCGCAGTAACCGGCGCGGTGTCGGGCTTGCTCGGCGTGGGCGGCGGGTTTCTGATCGTGCCGGCGTTCAAGCAACTGACCGATGTGCAGATGCGCGGCATTGTGGCTACGTCGTTGATGGTGATCAGCCTGATTTCGCTGATCGGCGTGGCGGGTGCGATGCACGCCGGTGTGACTATCGGGCCCGTGGGCTGGATGTTCATCGGCGCCAGCATTGTCGGCATGCTGGCGGGGCGGCGTTTGTGTTCGTTGATCAGCGCACGAACCCTGCAGGTAGGCTTCGCGAGCCTGTGTGTGCTGGTGGCTGTCGGAATGCTCATCAAGGCAACACTCTCACCCTGACCTGGAATACAGTCCAACTGTGGGAACTGGCTTGCCTGCGATAGCGGTGTGGCTGACCCACCGCGATCGCGGGCAAGCCAGCTCCCACCGTGTTGACCGTGTACACATTTGACATGGCAAGATGAACGCCTCTCAGGTTTACTAGGCCCTGAGTCACGGATTCACCGGCCTTGCACGTCGGATCATCAAGGTCATGCAATGGACAAATACACCCCCCACACCTGGCAGCCCCACGAGCGACCGAGCCTGCCCGGCTCGCCGTCGACGCCGCTGCACCCCACGCACAAGCGCTGGCTGTTTGCGCTGGTCGGCGTATTGGTGGCGATTACCGGCGGGCTGGGCAACGCCCTGGTGATCGCCAACCTGCAATACCTGCAGGGTGCTCTCGGCGCGACCACCGCCGAGATGGCCTGGCTGCCCGCTGCTTATGTCATGACCAACGTGTGCATGAACCTATTGCTGGTGAAGTTTCGCCAGCAGTTCGGCTTGCGTGCGTTTACCGAGGTGTTCCTGGTGCTGTATGCACTGGTGACCTTCGGCCATTTGTTCGTCAACGACCTCAGTTCGGCGATTGCGGTGCGGGCGGCCCACGGTATGGTGGGTGCGGCACTGAGTTCGTTGGGCTTGTACTACATGATCCAGGCGTTCCCGGCGAAGTGGCGCATGAAAGCCCTGGTGCTGGGGCTGGGCACCGCGCAGTTGGCGTTGCCGCTGGCGCGATTGTTCTCCGAAGATTTGCTGCAAATCGCCGAATGGCGCGGGTTGTACCTGTTTGAACTGGGCCTGGCACTGATCTGCCTCGGCTGCGTATTTCTGCTCAAGTTACCGCCCGGCGATCGCTTCAAGACCTTTGAAAAACTCGACTTCCTCACCTTCGGCATCCTCGCCACCGGCGTGGCACTGCTCTGCGCGGTGCTGTCCCTGGGGCGTATCGACTGGTGGCTGGAAGCGCCGTGGATCGGCGTCGCCTCGGCCTGTTCCCTGGTGCTGATCATGGCTGGCCTGGCCATCGAGCATAACCGCAAAAACCCGTTGCTGATGACCCGTTGGTTGGGCAGTGGCGTGATGATCCGCCTGGCGCTGGCGGTGGTGTTGATTCGCATGGTGCTGTCGGAGCAGTCCACCGGCGCCGTGGGGTTCATGCAGATGTTGAACATGAGCTACCAGCAAATGCACACGTTGTACGTGGTGATGCTGGCCGGGGCGATTGCCGGGCTGGTGCTCAGTGCGCTGACGATCAACCCGGCCCACTTGCTGATGCCGTTGATCATCTCCCTGGCGCTGATGGCCACGGGCTCGGTGATGGACAGCTTCTCCAGCAACCTGACCCGCCCGCAGAACCTGTACATCAGCCAGTTCCTGCTAGGCTTTGGCGGCACCTTCTTTCTCGGGCCGACGATGGTGCTGGGCACGAAAAACGTGTTGACCAACCCGCGCAACCTGGTGAGTTTCTCGGTGATGTTCGGCATTTGCCAGAACCTTGGGGGCCTGATTGGCGCGGCCTTGCTGGGCACCTTCCAGATCGTGCGCGAGAAGTACCACTCCAGCATGATCGTCGAGCACCTGACCCTGCTTGACCCGCTTGTGGCCGCGCGGGTGCAGAGCGGCGGTTCGGCCTATGGCGGCGTCATCGCCGACCCGCAATTGCGCAACCTGATGGGCATCCGCAGCCTGGCCACTGCGGCCACGCGTGAGGCGAACGTGATGGCCTACAACGATGTGTTCATGTTGATTGCGATCATCGCGATCCTCACCATGCTCTGGATATTTATCCGCAGTCTGTGGCTGATGAGTACCACCAAGACAGCAGCCCCTCTCGTTCAACCCAGCGGCGTTACTTCATGACCGAACCGACCACCAGCACCACGACCACCACTAACGCCATCGCGTCCACCCCGGAAGGCACCACGCCGCCGGGTGCATCGGTCACCGAGCCGCGCTCGCTGCGGGTGCGCATCATCTCGTCCCTGGGCTTTGCCGCGATCGCCATCGTCGGTGTGCTGATCGTGCTGTATGCCTGGCAATTGCCACCGTTCAGCAGCGCGGTGGAAACCACCGAGAACGCCCTGGTGCGCGGGCAAGTGACGATTATCGGCCCGCAACTGAGCGGCTATGTGTATGAAGTGCCGGTGCAGGACTTCCAGTTCGTCAAGGCCGGCGACCTGTTGGTGCGCCTGGATGACCGCATCTACAAGCAACGCCTCGACCAGGCATTGGCGCAACTGGCCGTGCAGAAAGCCTCGTTGGCCAACGTGGTGCAGCAACGCAACAGCGCCGAAGCGACGATCAAGCTGCGCCAGGCCGCACTGGTGGACAGCCAGGCCCAGGCGCGCAAAAGCACTGCCGACCTGCGCCGAAACGAAGAATTGATCAGCGACGGTTCGGTGTCCAAGCGTGAGTTGGATGTGGCCCGCGCCGCGAATGCGCAGACCATCGCCGCTGTGGCCCAGGCCCAGGCCAGCCTGGAAATTGCCCGGCAGGACCTGCAAACGGTGATCGTCAATCGCGGTTCGTTGGAAGCCGCTGTGGCGAGTGCCGATGCGGCCGTGGAACTGGCGCGTATAGACCTGTCCAACACCCGTATCATCGCGCCGCGTGACGGCCAACTGGGGCAGATTGGCGTACGCCTCGGTGCCTACGTCAACTCCGGCGCGCAGTTGATGGCCCTGGTACCGCCCCAGTTGTGGGTGATTGCCAATATGAAAGAAACCCAGATGGACAATGTGCAGGTTGGCCAGCCGGTGACCTTCACCGTGGATGCGCTGAACCACCGCAAGTTTCACGGCACGGTGCAGCATATTTCCCCGGCGACCGGGTCGGAGTTCAGCCTGTTGCAGGCGGACAATGCCACCGGCAACTTTGTGAAGATTGCCCAGCGGGTGCCGGTGAGGATTACGGTTGACCCCGACCAGGCCGAGATCGAGCGCCTGCGGCCGGGGTTGTCGGTGGTGGTGAGTATCGACACGGCAGGGCGCCTCAAAAACACACCGCCCTGACACAGACATGTGGGAGTAGGCATTGCGAATGCGGTGTGTCAGTCGGTGGGTGTGTTACTGATCCAACGCATTCGCGAGCAAGCCCGCTCCCACAGTTGGATGGTAGCTGAGGTTGAAATCGAGTTGGATTGATTGGCCTTGTTCTAACAGTTTGAGGCCGGGCCGCCCTGGCAGATGATGGGCATTCACCGGATGGCTCACCGGCTCAATGCAAAAGAACCCCAACCCCGGCGGGCAGTACAACAGGAAGTAATCGGCGCCGGTCGCCCGGCACTCCAGCACATACCCCAGCTCTGGCTGCTCAATCCGGCAATGCCCGTCCCATTGGCAAAACCCATTGTCCACCAGGCCTGTGGGCAGGGCTTTTGAGACCTTGAAGTCCCAATCTTCCGGTACTGGCGCCAGCCCGGTAGGCAGCTTCGACGCATCACTCAACCACACCTGCTTAGCCCTGGCCTGCAACCGTGTGCCTGGCTGACGCGGCAAGTAGGGGTGCAAGCCCAAACCGTGCCACGCCGCGTGCTCAGCCAGATGCGTCACGCGCAACGCGATGCTCAGCTCACCGTTATTCAAGCGAAACCGCTGCTCGGCGCGGTAGGCGAACGGTGTGCCGCACACCACCTCGAGCACCACTTCATCCGCCGTCTGGCTGACCACCCGCCACGCCTGTTGCCAGGCTGAGCCATGGATCGGCAACGGATCGGTGAGGCTGTTGGGCGTCAGGTCCAGCCAGCCATCGGGGTTGTCAAAACCGCCCAAGGAGATGCGGTTGGACCAGGGCGCCAAGGGATAACAGCCCAGCTTGCCCGGCAAACCGCTGTTCAGCGCGTGCTCATCCGTGTGTCGCAACAGCGCTTGCCCGGTGGCGCGCACGCGCCAGTTGACGATGCTCCCGCCCACGGCCGGAGCCAGGGTGAGGTGGGTCAGGTTATCTTCGAGTTCAATCAGCATCGCAGTCCAACCCACTAGAGGGCAAAGGTCGGTTCGGGCAGGCCCAGGACGCCAGGGTTCAGGGCGAATACGCCGCCGGCCAGCGACTGTTCACTCTGGTCGTCACGGATCGAGGTGACGAACAACGTGTCCAGGCGGCTGCCGCCAAAGGCGCACATGCTGGGTTTTTTCACCGGCACGCTCAGGGAACGGTCGAGGCGACCCTCGGGGGTGAAACGGTGAATCAGCCCGGCGTCATTGGCGCAGATCCAATAGCAGCCGTCGGCATCTACCGCTGCGCCGTCGGGGCGCCCGGGGTACTGCTGCATATCGACCAACACGCGGCGATTGGACGGCGTGCCGGTTTCGATGTCGTAATCGAAGGCCCAGACCTGCTGCACCAGCGGATGGGAGTCCGACGCGTACATTGTGCGGCCGTCAGGGCTGAAGGCCAGGCCATTAAGGGTGATAAAACCGCTTAACTGAGCCTGCGGCGCCACACCTGAGGCGTAGCGGTAAAGGGTGCCCTCGGCCGCGTTCAACCCCATGTTCAGCACCATGCTGCCAGCCCAGAAACGGCCCTGGCGATCACAGCGGCCATCGTTGAGGCGCATGTCCGGGCGCGGGTGCTCGACACTCGCCAGAAGCGTAGTGTCGAGGCTGCCATCGTTGTGCGGGGTCATTTGGAAAAAACCGGTTTCCATGCCGGCGAGCCAATTGCCCGTTGTGGTGCGGGCAATGCACGCAAGCATTTGCGGCGCTTTCCAGGCGGCGACATGGCCGGTGGTGGCGCTCCAGCGTTGCAGGCCGCCGTTGGGGATATCCACCCAGTACAGCGCGTTTTCCTGCGGCACCCACACCGGGCACTCGCCCACGGCATTGCGGGCGTCGACAATCAATTCAGCACTCATGGTTACTCATTCCCTTGGGTTGCTGTGCACTCAGTCACCGAACGGTCCCGCCGCGCAGAATGCGCCGCCTTGATAGCGCTTCGCCGGGTCATCGGCAGCGACGGGTGGCAGCGTTTCGATCTGCGCCCTGAATACTTCGGAAGTGTCCTTGGGCGCAAAACCCAAGTGCGCGGCGTAGCGGTTGTCCCACCAGGTGTCGAGGTTATCCGACATGCCATAGACCACGGTGTGGCCGACGTTCGGCGTGTACAGCGCGCGTTCGAGCAGTTGGGTCAGGTCATCGAAACTCAGCCAGGTGTGCATCATCCGGCGGTTTTGCGGCTCGGGGAACGAGGAGCCGATGCGGATGCTCACGGTCTCGATGCCATAGCGATCAAAGTAGAAACTCGCCATGTCTTCACCGTAGGACTTGGACAACCCGTAGTAGCTGTCCGGGCGGCGCGGCGAATGTGCATCGATGGTTTCGCCTTGCTTGTAGAAACCGATCACATGGTTGGAGCTGGCGAAGATCACGCGCTTTACACCCTGGCGGCGGGCGGCTTCATAGATGTGGAAAATGCCGCAGATATTCGCGCCGAGCACTTCTTCGAACGAGCGCTCTACCGAAACGCCGCCGAAATGCAGGATGGCGTCGACGCCTTCTACCAAATGGTGCACGGCTTGTTTATCGGCGAGGTCGCACGGCTGCACTTCTTCGCCGGCATCGACGGCCGGGGCCATGTTGGCGATGTCCGACAGGCGCAGCACCTTGGCGTAAGGGCGCAGGCGTTCGCGCAAGACTTTACCCAGCCCGCCGGCGGCACCGGTGAGCAGCAGGCGGTTGAATGGAACAAGTGCGGTTGTGGTGGTGGTCATGAGGGTTCCATTGTTGTTGTAGGTTGTCGTATGACTTGATGAAAGTATCGTTTTGCATTCCCTACGTTGTCAACGTTCTTCCTGATGACAAGTGACTCATTGTGGGAACTGGCTGGCGATGGTGGTCGGTCAGTTGATATTGCGGTTACTGATACACCGCTATCGCAGGCAAGCCAGCTCCCACATTGACCGAGTTACAACAAGGAAATCGGGTAACTGATAAAGATCCGATTTTCATCGAATTCATTGTTGCTGAAATCCCGACGCAGGGTCGAATTCCTCCAGCGCACGTTCAAATCCTTCAGCGCGCCACTCTGCACGGTGTAGGCCAGTTCCGATTCGCGGCCCCATTCCTTGCCATCCGTGATCGCACCGGTGTGTACGTTACTGCCGCTGATATAGCGGTTCATCATGGTCAGCCCGGGTATGCCGAGCACCACGAAGTTGAAGTCATGGCGCACTTGCCAGGACTTTTCCCTGGCGTTGTCATAACTGGAGTTGTAGCTGTCGTTGGCCAGGGTGCCGCCGCTGGTGCCATTAACCCTCATCCACAAGCTATCGCCGGTCAGTTTCTGCAAGCCCACATAGAAGGTGTTGCCGTTGTATCGGGCCGAGAGCAGTGCGGAGAGGGTCTTGTTGTTCAAGTCTCCGGCCAGGGCACTGCCGTCTTCCTTGCCGTTGAAGTAACCGAGGTTGGCGCCCAGGGTCCAGTCGCCCACGGGCTGGCTGTGCGTCAGGTTGAAAAACTGTTGCTGGTAGATATCGCTCAGCTCGGCGTACCACACGCCGACTTGAGTGTGCTTGTCGTTGAAGCTGTATTCGCCGCCACCGAAATTGAAACGGTTAGAGGTGAACGCGGCTTTGCCGTTCATGAACATGTCTTCCATGCTCGCATCGTTACGCGGGCTGTTACCGCGAAACTGCCCGCCATAGAGTGTCAGCCCGGCGATTTCATTGGAGGTAACCTGGCCACCGCGAAAGGTCTGGGGCAGGGAGCGACCATCGTCCGAGCGCAGGATCGGCAGCACCGGCATCCATTCGCCGACTTTCAATTCGGTCTTCGACAGTTTGGTTTTCAGCGCCACGCCCAGGCGCCCGAAATTGTCAGCGGGGCGGCCGTCACTGCCGATCGGTAGCAGTTGGGTGCCCCCGGTGCCTTTACCGCCATCGAGCTTCTGCGAATACAGCCCCAACACATCAAGCCCGAAACCCACGGTGCCCTGGGTGAAGCCCGATTTGGAATCGAGGATGAAGTTCTGCGTCCACTCTTCGGCCTTGGCCTGGGGATAGGTCGGGTTGGTGAAGTTACGGTTGAAGTAGGCGTTGCGCAGGTTGAGCGTGGCCGTGGCGTCATCGATAAAGCCGTCGGCCTGGGCGTTGAGGGGAAGAGTGAACGCCAGGCTGCTTAGCCCGATAAGGCCGATACGCGAGGAGGAATTGCGGGCGAATTGACTCACAGTGAGGCTCCGTTTCGTTTGTTGTTTTTATTATTTGTCGTACGTCGTCGTACAACATTTGGCGAGATATTTGCGGGGTTTTTGCGGGGTGTCAAGCAGAAGTTATACGATGACTTCGGGTTGATCGGTCTGAAGTGGGCGCGTCAGTGTGGGTAATCGACGTGGGCTTGAGCGTGCCGTGAATTCAGCCGGCCATCACCATCGGAGGAAGGGTGCCAAGCAGGGAAACAGCGGCGACTGCACAAACGCCTAACAGCCCTTCCAGCATCACGCTGGCCTTCAAGCTCCCCAGCCGTTGCTCGCAATGCTCGATGCGTAGCCGGTTCAGCAGCGCCAGCGCCAACATGCCCAGCACCAGCAGCACTTTGATCAACAGAATCAGGGCAAACCCGTTGAACAGCGGCGTGGGCCACAGCTGCCCGGTCAGCACGCGCACGTTGATCAAACCCGTCACCAGCAGGCCGGCGACCAGGGCGTAACCCACTCCGCTGAAGCGTTGGAGGATAGGTTGCAGCGCGCGCGCTTGTGACTGCCTGAGGATCAACACCAGCAACAACAGCCCGCCGAGCCAGGCACCGACGCAGACTAAATGCACCACCTGGTTCAGAATCAGCAATTGCCCGCTCAGCCCATTGAGCATGGCGCCGTGGCCAACGGGGGCCAGCGTCGCCAGCAGCAGTGCGCTCAACGGCAGGCGCACTACCGGCCAGGGTTTGATCAACACGATCACCAGCAGCAGGTTCAGCAATAAATGCCAGACCCACACCTGGCCGAAAAAGGTTTTGCCCAGCACCAATTGCACGGTTGCCGGTTGCAGGGCCGCATCCCAACTGCCGGCCATGCTCGCCGTGATTAACAGCAACCAGGCCACGCCGGAGCCCAGCCCCAGCCACGCCAAGGCACGGGTGATGCGCAGCAGTTGCCGGTCCAGTATCGGCTGCGGTTCAGCGCCCAAGAGCCAGGGCCTGAACACACAGGCCCCGAACATCAACAGCACGACGATGAAATGCAGGAAACGGCACAGCACCAGCAGGGTCGCCATGGGTTATTGGCCGACCTTGAAGCTGTATTCACCGTTGCTCTTGTGGGTGTCGACCGACACCGCGTTCCACTCCACTTTGTAGGTGCCGGCGGCCAGTGGGGCGGCAGGCGTCACCACCAGGGTTTTCTTGTCGGCGTCGGGCGTTTCCAGGCCTTTGATCGCGACTTCGGTGCCGTCCTTGCTCAGGGACACCTTGGTGAAGGTTGCTTCGACGCCTTCGCTGAAGGTCAGGCGCAAGTCCGCGGGCGCTGCGACAGTGCTGTCGGCGGCGGGCGTTTCGCTTTTCAGGTGGGCATGGGCAAATGCCGCCGAGGCGCCGAGCAGAGAAGCGAGCAGCGTGACGGTGGTCAGGGCTTTCTTGATCAACATTGTTCAGTACCTTCAGTGGAGGGAGTCGGTAACGCCATGTGCAGCACAGGAAAGGGTTTGCCCTCGCCATCCAGCGGCGAGCGCGCGACCTGGATAAAACCATAGTGCAGGTAGAACCCCACGGCCTGCGGGTTTTGTTCGTTTACGTCCACGGTCAGCGTGCCGAGGCGTGCGCGGGCATGGTCGAGCAATTGCCGGCCGATGCCCTGGCCACGGCGGTCGGGGTCGATAAACAGCATTTCCACAGTGTGCCCGCCGGTGCCGATAAAACCGGCGATGCCTGCGTTATCCTCGAACACCCACACGTCGATGGCAGGCATCGGCAGGTAGGTGTCGCGTACCAGGGGCAGTAAACGTTGAATGTCGTCCTCAGTGAGGAAGTCATGGGTGGCCCGTACCGAGCGCTCCCACAGTGCTCCCAGCACGGTGTCGTCGGCGGCCACGCGAGGTCGAGTAGTCATTGCAATGATCCTTCATGGGGATCGCGATCCTAACCAATCCGTTTTTGGGGGGAAAGGTTCGCGTAAGAAGTTTCATTATGCCCGGTCGCCTTGATCCTGAGCCGACGTCAGTCTTGAGGCCATGGAGCTGTCGGAGGATCGCCTCGCGCGAAGTTCGTCACTTCACGGCAAATCGCTGCCTTTTTATCCGGTACATATCGCTGTCTGCGTGGCTGAGCAGCGTATCGGCGTCCTCACCGTTCGCCGGATAAAACGCCACACCCACACTGCAAGACGGCATTTTTACCCCGTCAAACTCGGCGCCCAGCGGTTCGGCCATGACCGCGAGTATCTGCGCCACTTTCGCGCAAACAGCTTCTTGCGATTGGATATCCGTCAGCAGCACCGTGAATTCATCCCCGCCCATCCGGGCCACCAGGTCGCTCTCGCGCACGCAGCGTTCCAGCCGTCGTGCGATCACACAGAGCACCCGATCGCCCACGGCATGGCCATGCACGTCGTTGATGCCCTTAAAGTCATTGACGTCCAGAAACAGCAACGCAAACGTGGTGGTGTGGCGCTGTGCTGCTTGCAGGGCCGACGCCAGCCCATCATTGAACAGCGAGCGATTGGTGAGGGCCGTCAGCGGATCATGATGGGCAAGGAACCGTAACTCTTCCTCAGCCTGTGTGAGGGCCGTTACGTCCCTCGCAACACCGATCCGCGCACCGACTTCTTCGGACCAGAATGCCGCCCACAGGATATGTACGACACTGCCGTTCTTGCGGATATAGCGGTTGCGGAAGTCGACGTGAGGCTGGCCGTTCATGACCCGCACGATCGAGGCCCGGGTGCGCGGCAGTTCCTCTGGGTGCATGTAGTCGGTAATGAGTGTGCCGGTCAGTTCGTCGGCACGGTAACCGAGCAGCGCTTCACAGGCATCACTTACAAAGACGATCAGGTTATCGCTGTCGACCACGAACACCGTGTCCAGCATCAGGTGTATCAACTTTGGATAGAGGGCTTGCAGGTCAACGGCCATAGGTCAGGGGCGTCCGGTTCAGATTCGCCGATCATAGCCCGATCGCGAAGGACGTTGCCGAGGAATCCTGCAGACTTTCAGGCGCCAAGCCCGATCTGTCGATCAACGGCGTTCAAAGGCCAGCGCCACCGTTGCGCAGTCGAGCGATCTGCTCGGCACCTCATGATGGCGTGTAGCCTAATGAGGCGGTTCGTGATGTGATGGAGGGCATTCATCACGCGATGCCTTTACAGCACGCTTATAACGCTCGCGGCGCATACGTTCGTGGGAACGCGCAGAGCAAGAGCGGTAGGGGTTTGATGTGTCGAAGGTAAATTGCATATAACAGTGAGTGGGCTTCCAGCATCTATGGGCAATCACAAGATCAGCATTCGTCGGGTCAACGTCGAAAAAATCCTGCTGGCGGCGGAGAAAATCTTCGCTGAGAAAGGCTATGGCAGCACCGCCATGGCTGACATCGCCGAAGAAGTGCAACTGCCGCGCTCCAACCTGCATTACTACTTCACCACCAAAAGCGAGCTGTACAGCGCGGTGCTGTTCGACCTGCTGGAGTTGTGGAAGCAGGATGCCCTGAGCTTTGAAACCTTCGATGACCCACGGGTGGTGCTCAGCAGCTACATCCGCGCCAAGATGCAGCGCTCGCGTACGCGGCCGTATGGCTCGAAAGTCTGGGCCAATGAAATCATCCACGGCGCGCCGACACTGGGTGAGGCGCTGGACGAAAGCCTGTATGACTGGGCCAAGATGAAGGAAGCGAAAATTCGCCAGTGGGTCGAGGACAAACGCATCCTGCCAGTGGAGCCGTCGAGCTTGCTGTATATGATTTGGGCGTCGACCCAACACTATGCGGACTTTGATCACCAGGTGAAAATTCTGAATGATCACCAGCCGTTGTCGGATATGCAGTTTGAGAAAGCGATTCAGACGGTGACGGGGGTGATTCTGCGGGGGATTGGGTTGGAGCCTTAAGAGGTGTGGTGAGGCTTAGGGCCCTTCGCGAGCAAGCCCGCTCCCACAGTTGACCGCGTTTTGTTTGAAGCAGTGCAGTCGAATGTGGGAGCGGGCTTGCTCGCGAAGGCGGTCCAAGAAGCTACACCGCCTCCCGGTAAGGATTACGCGGGTCCTGCGTCCAATTCAAAAACGGTTTACCCGTCTCTATCGGCACCATCTCAATGCAATCGGCCACCGGGCAGGTGATCTGGCACAAATTGCAGCCCACGCACTCATCGTCAATCACTTCGTATTTGTGCGTGCCATCCGCCTGTTTCAAGCTGGCGATGGCCTGGTGCGACGTGTCCTCACAGGCAATATGGCAACGTCCACAGCCAATACACGCGGCCTGATCAATCTTGGCGATCACCTGATAGTTGATGTCCAGGTACTTCCAGTCCGTGGTATTGCCCACCGCCCGCCCGGAAAATTCCTGCAAGCTTGTGTAGCCTTGGCTGTCCATCCACCGCGACAGCCCATCCTTCATCTCCTCGACAATTCGAAACCCATGCAGCATCGCCGCCGTGCACACCTGCACTGCGCCGCAACCCAGGGCGACGAATTCCGCCGCGTCGCGCCAGTTGCCGATGCCGCCAATCCCGCAGATGGGCAGGCCCTGGGTCTGTGGGTCGCGAGCGATTTCCGCGACCATGTTCAAGGCGATCGGCTTCACCGCCGAGCCGCAATAACCGCCATGGGTACTTTGGGTGCCGACCGTGGGCAGGGCGACCATGCGCTCAAGGTCGACACTGGTGATGGAGTTGATGGTGTTGATCAACGACACCGCATCCGCGCCCCCGCGATACGCCGCGCGCGCGGCCACGCGAATGTCGGTGATATTCGGCGTGAGCTTGACGATCACCGGCAGCGAGCAATACGTCTTGCACCAACGCGTCACCTGTTCCACATACTCCGGCACTTGGCCCACCGCCGCGCCCATGCCACGTTCGGGCATACCGTGGGGGCAGCCGAAGTTGAGCTCGATGCCGTCGCAGCCGGTGGCCTCCACCAACGGCAGGATGTTTTTCCAGGATTCTTCAACGCAGGGCACCATCAACGACACGATCAGCGCGCGGTCGGGCCAGTCCTTTTTGACCTGGGTGATTTCCCGCAGGTTGATCTCCAGGGAACGGTCGGTGATCAGCTCGATATTGTTGATGCCCAGCACTTCACGGTTGGCGCCGTAATGCGCCGAGTAGCGTGACGACACGTTGACCGCCGCCGGGTCTTCACCGAGGGTTTTCCACACCACGCCGCCCCAGCCCGCTTCGAAAGCGCGGACCACGTTGTAGGCCTTGTCGGTGGGCGGCGCGGAGGCCAGCCAGAACGGGTTGGGGGCTTTGATACCGGCGAACACAATCGAGAGATCGGCCATTACGCAGCCTCCACATTCAGCATGAGTTGGGCGTGCATGGCTTCGGCGGCCAGTTTGCCGTGTTGCACCGCTTGTACCGTGAGGTCCTGGCCGAGGCTGACGCAATCGCCGCCGGCGTATACCCCGGGAATGCTGGTGCGCAGGTGTTCGTCGACGAAAATTCTTTCGCCCACGCGGTGCAGTTGCTGGGCCAGTGGGTCGTGCAGCGCGGCGTTATCGAAACCTTGCCCGATGGCTTTGAAGATCGCGTCGGCGGCCAGCTCGAAGGTCTCGCCAGTGCGCTGCGGTCGCCCGTTTTCCATACGTGTACGGGCAAAGCGCATGCCGCGCACGTGGCCCTGATCATCGAGCAAGACCTCATCGGGCTGGGCCCAGGTCAGCAGCCGCACCTGATTGGCTTTGGCAATGTCCTGTTCATGCTGGGTGGCGCCCATGTCGGCAAGGCCACGCCGGTACACCAGGTTCACGTCGCGGGCCCCGAGACGGGCCATTTGCACGGCCATATCGATGGCGGTATTGCCCGCGCCAAGCACGATACAGCGGTCGGCCAGAGGCAGTTGCGAGAGGTCATCGGCCTGGCGCAGTTCGCGAATATAGTCGGTGGCGGCGAGCAGGCCGGGGGCGTCCTCGTGGGGTAAGCCGAGCTGTTTGCTGGCTGCGAGGCCCAGGCCGAGGAACACCGAATCGAATTGCTGGTGCAGTTCGCTCAAGGTCAGGTTGTCGCCCAGGCGTTGGCCGTGGCGGATCTCGATGCCGCCGATCTGCAAGAGGAAATCCAGTTCCTTCTGGGCGAAGTCATCGACCAGTTTGTATTTGGCGATCCCGTATTCATTCAGGCCACCGGCTTTTTCCCTGGCTTCGAAAATCACCACGTCGTGGCCGTGCAAGGCGGCGCGATGGGCACACGCCAAACCCGCCGGCCCGGCGCCGACCACGGCGATGCGTTTGCCGGTCGGTGCAGCGCGTTGGAACGGGTGTTCGCTGAAGTGCGCGTTGTCGATGGCGTAGCGTTGCAGCAGGCCGATCAGCACCGGCGCGCATTCTTCGGCGTTGTTACGCACGCAGGCTTGCTGGCACAGGATCTCGGTGGGGCACACCCGCGCGCAACTGCCGCCGAGGATATTCGCCGAGAGGATTTTCTGCGCCGCGCCCTGTACGTTTTCGGTGTGGATATTGCGGATGAACGACGGGATATCGATCTCGCTGGGGCACGCATTCACGCAGGGCGCGTCGTAGCAATACAGGCAGCGCGAGGCTTCCAACTGGGCCTGGCGGGCGTTGAGCGGCGGCGCCAGGTCGGTGAAGTGGCTGGCGAGAGTCGCCCCATCTTCGTGGGGATGGGGGAGGTGGGTCAGGGTCTGGATCACGGTTTTGGCCTCACGGTTTTTTTTGGATTGCCTCTAGCGGGCATCTTTGTTGCCTGTGCTGGCGCCATCGCAGGCAAGCCAGCTGCCACATTTGGAATGTGTGAACCCGATCAAATGTGGGAGCGGGCTTGCCCGCGATTGGCGGTCTCAGCGTTTCACGGCAGTGGGCCTGGAATGCTCCGCCCGCTTGCTCAACTGCTCAAACACCGACGGGTACGCGGGTCGTTCCACATAGCGGCCGGCACCGCGTTCGGCGCGCAAATCGCCATCGGCCCAGACCAGCTTGCCCTGGCTGATGGTGTGGCTCGGCACGCCGCGCACGGTCTTGCCTTCGAAGATGTTGAAGTCGACGTTCTGGTGGTGGGTCTTGGCGGAAATCGTGCGCGTGCCCTGGGGGTCCCACAGCACCAGATCCGCATCGGCTCCCACGCGGATTGCACCTTTACGCGGGTAGAGGTTGAAGATTTTTGCGGTATTGGTCGACGTCAGCGCGACAAACTCCTGCATCGACAAGCGCCCGGTATTCACACCTTCATCCCACAGCAGCGCCATGCGGTCTTCGATCCCGGCAGTGCCGTTGGGGATCTTGCTGAAATCGTCGCGACCGGCGGCTTTTTGCTCGGCGCAGAAGCAGCAGTGGTCGGTGGCAGTGGTGTGCAGGTTGCCCGATTGCAGGCCGTGCCACAGCGCTTCCTGGTGCCCGCGCGGGCGGAATGGCGGGCTCATCACGTAGCCCGCAGCGGTTTGCCAGTCGGGGTGCTGGTAGACGCTGTCGTCCAGCAACAAGTGGCCAGCGAGGACTTCGCCGTACACCGGCTGGCCCTTGCCACGGGCGTAGGTGATTTCGTCCAGAGCTTCCTTGGTTGATACATGCACCAGGTACAGCGGCGTACCGATCGTCTCGGCGATGCGGATTGCGCGGCTGGCCGCTTCACCTTCCACCTGGGACGGGCGCGACAGCGGGTGCGCTTCCGGCCCGGTGATGCCCTGGGCCATTAACTTGCGTTGCAGGTGGTACACCAACTCGCCGTTTTCCGCATGCACGGTAGGCACTGCGCCCAATTCCAGGCAACGTTCAAAGCTCGCGACCAGGGTGTCGTCAGCCGCCATGATCGCGTTCTTGTAGGCCATGAAATGCTTGAAGCTGTTGATGCCATGGTGGCTGACCAGCTCGGCCATTTCCTCGCGCACTTGCTCGCTCCACCACGTGATCGCCACGTGGAAGCCGTAGTCGGAAGCGGATTTTTCCGCCCAGCCGCGCCACTGGTGAAAGGCTTCCATCAAGGACTGCTGCGGGTTGGGGATCACGAAATCGATGATCGACGTGGTGCCCCCTGCAAGGCCTGCCGCCGTGCCGCTGAAAAAGTCCTCACTGGCTACGGTGCCCATGAAGGGCAATTGCATATGGGTGTGGGGGTCGATGCCGCCGGGCATCAGGTATTGGCCGCTGCCGTCGAGTACCTCAGTGCCGGCGGGAACATCCAGCCCCGTGCCAATAGCGCGAATGAGACCGCCTGCGCATAAAACATCGGCGCAGTAACTTTCATCATGGGTAATAACGGTGGCGCCACGGATCAACAGCGACATGTCGAGTTCCTCACAGGCTTGACCTGCTTGTGCCAGTTCTAAGTGTTGTAGTGCTGCTTGCCGATGGTCGGTTAAAACCTGTCATCGGTGACAGGAATAGAAACTAGCCCGAGTTTTTATAATGAGCAAGAACATTTTTTATAAGCTTACATCGTATATAAGTTATTGATTAATAAGAATAAAAAACATAATTCACCAAAATGTAGCGGCCTCTCACCATTTTGACGCACTTGACAGGTTATCAATTTGAGCAACATTTCTTATTGCAAATCAGACGCTTGAGACATGCCCCTTGACGAGGGCGGGAAATAAAAATAATTGTGTTGCACCAGATTGAGCCCTGAGGCGTCGGACAACGTCTGCGTTATTTAGCCTGAGTCGCGCGGACAGTACCGAGGGGGCAATCGGGTAAGGGAATAAAGCTGATAAACATCAGCAGGTTATATAAGCGGTGCGGGTTCAGGGGCGGTTGTCGGCACGGTTATTGAGTGCAGTGGCGGCTGGCCGGACCCGTGATGTCATGTTGTTTACGAGGTACTCCGGCCACCCCGCACTTAGCGTGGGGTGAGCAAAAATAATTCGAAAAAACCGTGGAGCGGCCATGCAACAGAACAGATCGCAAGTCATTGAGCGCAACGGCCTGTACGAACTCGACGCCGGCCCCGACGTCCTCGACAGCCCTCGCTACAACCACGACATGGCACCGACCAAGGTGCACGAACGCACCTGGAACAGATGGCACATCACCGCGCTGTGGGTCGGGATGTCGATTTGCGTGCCCACCTATACGTTGGGTGGGGTGCTCACCGCCTACTTCGGGTTGTCGGTGGGCGAGGCACTGATGGCGATCCTGCTGGCCAATATCGTGGTGCTGATTCCGCTGACCCTTAACGCGTTTCCCGGCACCAAGTACGGCATTCCGTTTCCGGTATTGCTGCGTTCCTCCTTTGGCATTCTCGGTTCCAACGTGCCGTGTCTGATTCGGGCGCTGGTGGCGTGTGGCTGGTTTGGCATCCAGACGATGTTTGGCGGGTTGGCGATTCACCTGTTTCTGGGCTCGATTTTCGAGGGTTGGAAAGCCCTCGGCGGCACCGGTGAAGTGATCGGCTTCATGATTTTCTGGACCCTGAATTTGTGGGTGGTGCTGCGCGGCGCCGAGTCGATCAAGCGCCTGGAAACCCTGTCGGCGCCGTTGTTGGTGGCGGTGGGGATTGGCCTGCTGGTTTGGGCGATGCCGAATGTATCGCTCAGCGAGTTGATGGCGATTCCACCCAAGCGCCCCGAAGGCGCGAGTCTCACCGGCTACTTCATGGCGGGACTGACTGCGATGGTGGGCTTCTGGGCCACCTTGTCGCTGAATATTCCGGACTTCAGCCGCTACGCCAAAAGCCAGAAGGACCAGATCCTCGGGCAGATTTTCGGCCTGCCGCTGACCATGTTCCTGTTCGCCGCCCTCGGCGTGATCATGACCGCCGCGTCGGTGAAACTGGTGGGTGTCAGCGTCTCTGATCCGGTGACGCTGATCGGGCATATTCAGAGCCCGGTGTGGGTGGCCATTGCCATGCTGCTGATCATCATCGCCACGTTGTCCACCAACACCGCAGCCAACATCGTCTCGCCCACCAACGACTTCCAGAACATCGCGCCCAAGCTGATCAATCGCACCACGGCGGTGATCCTTACCGGTCTGGTCGGTCTGGCGCTGATGGGGCATGAGCTGCTGAAAAAACTCGGGCTGATCGTTTCGAATGTCAGCCTGGAGACCGTCTATTCCAACTGGCTGCTGGGTTACTCAAGCCTCTTGGGGCCGATTGCCGGGATCATGGTGGTGGACTACTTCATCACCCGCAAACAGCAGTTGGACCTGGCCGGCCTGTACCGCGATGACGTGTACCCAGCGTGGAACTGGAGTGGCTTTGTCGCCTTCGGCGTGCCGGTGGTGCTGACCCTGTTGTCGTTGGGCAGCGATGCCTTCAGCTGGTTCTACAGCTACGGCTGGTTCACCGGTTCGGCGCTGGGCGGTTTGTTGTACTACGGCCTGAATGCCAAACGCAGAGCCAGCCCGGTGGCGCTGAAAACACCGCTATAAAAGGTTGAAATGCAAGCCAAATGTGGGAGCGTGCTTGCTCGCGAAAGCGGTGAGTCAGTCAGCACATCAGTCGCTGACAGACTGCATTCGCGAGCAAGCCCGCTCCCACATGGATGACCTCATTCCAGTGCTGGAATCGAGTCAACTCATAAGAAATGTAGCCTGAGGAGATCCCCATGAACGCTGCCCTCGACGTTCTGCAATCCACCCATCAGCACATCAACCGCGACCGCTTGTGGCAATCCCTGATGGACCTGGCCAAGCTCGGCGCAACGCCCAAGGGCGGCGTATGCCGCCTGGCCCTCACCGACCTTGATCGCAAGGCTCGCGATCTGTTCGTGCAGTGGTGTGAGGAGGCCGGTTGCACCGTGACCGTCGACGGCATCGGCAACATCTTCGCGCGCCGCCCGGGACGCAATCCCAACCTGCCACCGGTGATGACCGGCAGCCATATCGATACTCAGCCCACGGGCGGTAAATTCGACGGGTGCTTCGGCGTGTTGGCAGGTGTCGAGGTGCTGCGCACCCTCAACGACCTCAACGTCGAAACCGAGGCGCCGCTGGAAGTGGTGGTGTGGACCAACGAGGAAGGCTCGCGCTTCCCGCCGTGCATGATGGGCTCGGGCGTATTCGCCGAGAAATTCACCCTGGCCGATACCCTGGCCAAAGTCGACGTGGACGGCGTCAGCGTGGGCGATGCATTGAATGCGATTGGCTATGCGGGCACGCGGCCGGAGAGCGGGCACAAGGTCGGCGCCTATTTCGAGGCCCATATCGAACAAGGCCCGATTCTTGAGGATGAGAAGAAAACCATCGGCGTGGTGTTGGGGGCCTTGGGGCAGAAGTGGTTCGACCTCAAGCTGCGCGGCGTTGAAGCCCATGCGGGGCCGACGCCGATGCACCTGCGCAAGGATGCTCTGGTGGGCGCGGCAGCAGTGGTGGCTGCCGTGAATGCGGCGGCGTTGGGGCACCAGCCGCATGCATGCGGCACCGTGGGTTGTTTGCAGGCCTATCCTGGCTCGCGCAATGTGATCCCGGGTGAAGTGCGCATGACCCTGGACTTTCGTCATCTGGAACCGGCGCGGCTGGATTCGATGATTGCCGAAGTACGCAAGGTGATCGATGACACCTGTGCCAAGCACGGCTTGAGTTTTGAAATGGAACCCACCGCCGACTTCCCGCCGCTGTATTTCGACAAAGGCTGCGTGGACGCTGTGCGTGACGCGGCGAATGGGTTGGGGCTGTCGAACATGGACATCGTCAGCGGGGCAGGGCACGACGCGATCTTCGTCGCCGAACTCGGCCCGGCCGGGATGATCTTTGTGCCCTGTGAAGGCGGCATCAGCCACAACGAAATCGAGAACGCCGCGCCGGATGACCTGGCGGCAGGGTGTGCGGTGTTGTTGAGGGCAATGGTGGCAGCGTCGGCGGCAATCGCCAGCGGCAAACTGGCTGCCTGAAATGCCGTAAGTAAATGTGGGAGCGGGCTTGCTCCCAATAGCGGAGTATCAGCTACAGATAAGCTGACCGACCCACCGCCATCGGGAGCAAGCCCCCTCCCACAATTGACCGCTTTGTCCTGTCGAATATTGATCAAGATGTGGGAGCAGGCTTGCCCAATGATCGCCAGCGGCAAACGGGCTGCCTGAAATGCTGTAGGAAAATGTGGGAGGGGGCTTGCTCCCGATAGGGGCGACTCGGGCTCGACTTATACCCAAATCGCATCCCACAACGGATAGTCGCCAATCTTCTTCACTAATCCCTCCCGCAATGGATTGGCCACCACATACCTGGCCATTTTCACCAAGTCGTCTTCCTTGCGTAGCGCCCGGTCATGGAAGCTTTCCTGCCAAAGCCGTCCCTTGCGCCCAGTGACGCCGTTAACGTTTCGCGTGCTTTTAGACTTCACCTGACACATCAGGTCCGCCAGCGAGCCTTTTTGCAGTTCCAGCAGCCAATGGAAATGGTCCGGCATGATTACCCATGCCAGGGAGTTTGCCAGCCCTTGGTGCTGGGCGACCCGCAATTGCCAGACAACCAAGCGACCGAGGTGGAAGTCGCTGAATATCGGTGTGCGTTCGTGAGTGTTGGTGGTGATCAGGTAGGTACGGTTTGGTTCGCTGAATCGACCGATGCGCAAACGGTGTGAAGCGGGTAGTTCAGGCATTCCTTGGCCTCTCTCAGGGTGTGTGTTGAGAGGCTAGATCTGGTGTTACGAGGATGGTCGACAGGCTTTTGGCAGGATGTGTCTAAGAGGTTGCTATCGGGAGCAAGCCCCCTCCCACAGGGGGCAGCGGTGTTCATACATTGTGTGTCTAACGCAGTATTGATGTGGGAGGGAGCAAGTCCCTCCCACATTTATCAGGCGCCGGGTTGCCAGCCGCCGCCAAGTGCCGTCACCAACCCTACACTCGCCTGCAGTTGCCGGGTCTGCACGGCTTGCAACGTCCTCTGTGCCTGCAACGCCGCCGTCTGCGCCGTCACCACATCCAGGTAACTCACCGCTCCCGCCTGATAGCTGTTCATCGCCAATGACTGTGTGTGCTGCGCTGCATCCGCCGCCGCTTGTTCATCTTGCGCTTCCTGCTGCAAGTCGCGCAGTTGCGCCAGGTTATCTTCCACCTCGCGCACGGCTTTCAGTACATGACTGCGGTACTGCGCCGAAGCCTCTTCAAACTCGGCCTTGGCCTGACGCTCATTGGCACTCAAGCGTCCACCGTCAAAGATCGGCAAATTAACCAGCGGCCCCAGCGCCCAATAACGATTACCGGCGGACAGCAGATTGCCAACCCCTTGTGTCTGGCCGCCAATCAATCCGGTCAAACTGAAATCCGGATACCACGCCGCTTTCGCCACGCCGATATTCGCGTTGGCTGCGAACACCCGGCGTTCCGCCGCGGCAATGTCCGGACGACGTTGCAGCAGGTGGCTCGGCAGTTGAGAGGGAATCCCAGGCAACGCGATCAATTGCTGACTCGCCGGCAACCTGAAGTCGCTGGCTGCGACACCCACTAGCTCACCAATCGCATGCTCGGTCAGGTTGCGCTGGCCGCGCACCTCGTCCAGTTGCGCCTTGGCTTCGGCCAGTTGATTTTGCGCGCGGGTCAGGTCCAGCTCCGAGGCAATCTGGCCCTCATAACGACTACGCGTCAGTTGCAACGCCTGGCTGAAATCATCCAGCGAGCTGTTCAGAATCCGGCTCTGCGCATCCAGCCCATTGAGTTGCACATACAGCGTCGCCAATTGATGCTGCAGGCTCAGGCGCGCCACCGCCAGGTCATCCCCGGAGGCTTGCGCCTGGGCATCACCGGCCGCGACCTGGTTGCGGATTTTGCCCCACAGGTCCAGGTCGTAGCTCAACGAAAAGCCCGCCGTATTGCTGTTGTAGACCGACGGCTGCGTATCACCTCGCAGCGGCCGCGAATCGGATTGACGCTGGCGCAACGGCTGCGCGCTGGCGGTAATCTGCGGGAATAACCCGGCATGTAACTGGCTGGCATAGGCCTGGGACGCATCGAAGTGCGCCAGCGCTGCCGCCAGGTCCGGGTTGGCCTTGAGCAGTTGTTGTTGCAGGTCGTTGAGGCGCGAATCGTTGTAGAGCTTCCACCATTCGGGCGCCAGTTGGTCGGACGGTTGCGCACTGTGCCACGGACCATCGCTGGTCTGTTCGCGGTAGCCGGCCGGGAGGTCGACCGATGGCACCGTGTAAGTGGGCGCCATCGAGCAACCCTGCAAGGCCAGCAGCACTAACGCCGCGAGGGGTTTAAGCCTTGGGCGCATGCGCACCTCCGGCGTCGGCCAGCTGCACGGGGTCGCCTTCGCGCAGGGCGTCGGGTGGGTTATCGACGACGCGGTCGGCGGGTTTCAGGCCTTGGTCGATCACCAGGCGCTCGCCGAGGTCCAGGCCGATGTGGATGTCTTGCAAGTGCACATGGTTCTGCGCATCCAGCACCGCGACCTGGGTGCCCTGGGCGCGGAAGATCAGGGCGCTGGCCGGGATGCTCACGCCATGGGTGTCCGCTGGAATCGGCAAGGTGGCTTCGGCGTAATCGCCGGGCAGCAATTCGCCGTTGGGGTTGTCGGCCACGAACTGGGCGAGCAAGGTGCCGGAGCGACGGTCGATGGCGGTGGAGTCGCCGATCAGGTGCGCCTTGAAGTGCTCGCCGGGGTGCTCGGGCACGGTCAGTTCGGCTTCGAGACCGGGGTGGATGACCGCCGCGTAGTTCTGCGGCACCGGCACGTAGAGGCGCAACTGGTGAGTGTCGGCGATGTTGAACAGCTCGGGATCACTGTCGGTGTCGGCCTTGATCAACTGGCCAATATCGGTGTTGCGCGCGGTGATGGTACCGGCGAACGGTGCGCGAATGGTCTTGTAGCTTTCCAGGGCGGACAGCCGCGCATAGTCGGCAGCCGCCGCCTCGGCGTTGGCCTTGGCTGCGGCGGCGTTGGAAGTTTTTTCATCGGCTTCCTGACGTGACACCGAGTGGCTGGCCAACAGATTTTGCCAGCGCGTGGCGGTGGTTTCGGCCAGGCGCGCATTGGCCTGTTCCTGCACCAGGCGGGCGTGGGTTTGCGCCAGTTGCTGGTCGAGGTCCGGGCTGTCGATTTCGGCGAGGACTTGCCCGGCTTTGACTTGGGTACCGATGTCGGCTTTCCAGTCTTTCAAGTAGCCGCTGACCCGCGCGTGAATCGGCGCCTTGCTCCAGGCCTCGAGGTGTGCAGGCAGGCGCAAGGTGTCACCGACCACGTTCTGTTTCGGTTGGAACACCATCACTTGCGGGATGGCGGCGGTTTCGGTCCAGGCGGTGACCGACTGTTCGTGCATCGTACGGGCGTGCAGGCCGTTGGCGACCAACAGGGCGGCCAGTGTCAGGCCGCCGACACCCATTAGCATCAGACGCTTGCGCGAGGGTTTGTGATCAGACGACATGTGGGGTTTCTCCAGCAGCTGCGCGAGTAGGGTGACGACCGTGGACCAAGCTGAAGACCACGGGAACAAACAACAAAGTGGCGACGGTGGCGAAGATCAAGCCACCGATAACGGCACGGCCAAGCGGGGCGTTCTGCTCCTCGGAAATCGCCAGCGGCAGCATGCCGATGATCATCGCCAGGGCGGTCATGCACACCGGCCGGAAGCGCGTGTAACCGGCCTCCATGGCGGCCTTCAGTGCATCGCCATGTTCGGCCAGGCGTTCACGGCAGAAGCTCACCACCAGGATCGAGTTGGCGGTGGCCACGCCCATGCACAGGATGGCGCCGGTGAGGGCGGGCACCGACAGCGAGGTACCGCTGAGAAACAGCATCCACACGATCCCCGCTAGCGCTGCGGGCAGCGCGGTGATGATCACAAACGGGTCGGCCCACGACTGGAAGTTGACCACGATCAGCAGGTAGATCAGCACCACGGCGCCGAGCAGGCCGAAGCTCAAACCACTGAAGGCTTCATGCAGCGCATCGATCTGCCCATGCAGGCTGATCACCGCGCCTTTGGGGCGCATGGAAGCGGTGTCATCCAGCACTTTTTGCACGTCGCGGGCCACGCCGCCGAGGTCGCGGCCTTGCACGTTGGCGTACAGGTCCAGGGTCGGTTCGATGTTGTAGTGGGTCACCACCGCCGGGCTTTGCACGCGGGAGATGGTAGCCACGCCGCCGAGGATTTGTGATTGGCCATCGGCGCCGGTCACCGGCAAGGCTTCCAGTGACGGCAGGCTTTCGAGACGGTATTGCGGGGTGGCGGCCACGATCGAATACGACACGCCGTTGGCCGGGTTGAGCCAAAAGGTCGGCGCGGTTTGCGAGCTGCCGGCGAGGGAGGCGACCATGCTGTTGGTCACGTCACGCTCGGTGATGCCCAGGCCATTGGCGCGCATGCGGTCGACGTTAACCTGTAGCGACGGGTAGCCGGTGGACTGCTGGATGCGCAGGTCGGCAATGCCCGGCACGTGTTGCAGGCGACGTTCAAGTTCCACGGCGTAGGCACGGTTTTCTTCATCGCTGCGCCCGGAGATTTTCACGTCGAGTGGGGCAGGTGCACCGAAGTTGAGGATCTGGCTGCTGATATCCGCAGGCAGGAATGCGAAGTGGCTGCCGGGGAAACTTTCCGGCAAGGCTTCACGCAGTTTTTTTACGTAGTCGGCAGTCGGTGCGTGGTCCTTTTTCAGGGTGACCTGAATGTCGCCATCCTGCGGGCCGATGGTGCCGCTGCTGCTGTAGGCCATGTCGATGCCGCTGAGCGGAATGCCGATGTTGTCGACGATGGTGTCCAGTTCTTCGGCCGGGATCACTTCGCGAATCCGCGCTTCAATCCGGTCGAAGGCCGCGGCGCTTTCCTCAATCCGTGTGCCCAGCGGCAAGCGTACGTGAAGGGCGAGGGCGCCGGCGTCGGTAGCCGGGAAGAAGTCCTGGCCCAGGCTCGGCAGCAGCAGGAACGACGCCAGCACGCAGGCCAGGAAACCGACGATAAAGCGCTTGCGGGCGCCCAAGGCCAGCGTCAATAGACCGAGGTAGGTATCGCGGATATTCGAGAAGTGCCGCTCGAACCCTTGCTGGAAATTCAGCACCGATTGCAGCGCACGATTGCGGGGTTTCTTGTGTTGCTCACCCTCGTGGTGGTTGATGAATTGATCTTCCGGGTGATGCCCAGCGCCTTGCTCAGGCGTATGCGGCTTGAGCAGAAACATCGCCAGTGTCGGCACCAGGGTGCGCGAAAGGATGAACGAGCTGGCCATGGCAAAGATCACCGCGAGTGCCATCGGGCGGAACAGGTAACCGGCGATGCCTTGCAGCAGGAACATCGGCACAAACACGATGCAGATACACAGCAGCGAGACGAACGCCGGGCCGACAATTTGCGCGGCGCCGTCGAGGATCGCGGTCTTCACCGCCTTGCCTTGCTCCAGGTGCCAGTTGATGTTTTCGATGGTCACTGTGGCGTCGTCCACCAGAATCCCCACCGCCAACGCCAGCCCGCCAAGGGTCATCACGTTGAGGGTTTGCCCGGTGACGGCCAGCAGCGCGATGGCCGAAAGCACCGCGAGGGGAATCGACGCGGCGATGATCAGCGTCGAGCGCCAGCTGCCGAGAAAGAGCAGGATCATCGCACTGGTCAACAGCGCGGCGATGATGCCTTCCTGGGCCACGCTGCCTACCGACTGCTTGACGAACACCGAGGCGTCACCCAGCAGCGAAGTTTTCAGCGACGGCGGCAGGGTTTCGTTGATACGTGGCAGCATCTGGCGGATGCCGTCGATGATCGACAGGGTCGAGATGCTGCCGTTTTTCAAGGCTGGCATGAGTACTGCGCGGTGACCGTCGACGCGCACGATGTTGGTCTGTGGCGGCGAGCCGTCACGCACGTGGGCCACTTGGCCAATGGTGATGATGGCGCCGTCGACGGTCCTGATCGGCAGGTCGTTCAGCTCGTCAATCGCCTTGGGGCTGTTGTTGAGCAGGATCGTGTATTCGTTGGGGCCGAGTTTGGCGGTGCCCACCGGGATGATCTGGTTCTGTAATGCCAGGGCGTTACCCACGTCCTGCGCCGACAAGCCTTTTGCGGCCAGTGCCTGGGGGTCGAGGTCGAGGGTGATCTGGCGTTGCTTGCCGCCCATTGGCGTGGGCATGGCCAGGCCGGGCAGGGCACTCAAGGGCAGGCGAATATTGTTCTGCACCAGGTCGCGGATCTTGGCTTCCGAGAGGCTGGGGCTGGAGAACGCCATTTGCAGGATCGGCACCGTGGAGGCGCTGTAGTTGAGAATCAGCGGCGGCGTGATGCCCGGCGGCATCTGCTTGAGCACGGTTTGTGAAACTGCCGTCACTTGGGCGTTGGCGGTGCGGATATCCACGCCGGGCTGGAAGAAGATCTTCACGATGCCCATGCCGGGCAGCGATTGCGATTCGATGTGTTCGATGTCGTTAACGGTGGTGCTCAGGGAGCGTTCATAGGTGTAGATCACCCGACCAGCCATGGCGTCCGGTGACAGGCCGTTGTACTGCCAGACCACGGCGACCACGGGGATGCCGATGTCGGGGAAAACATCCGTAGGGGTTCTGAGGGCCGCCATCGGCCCGACGATGCAGATGAATATGGCCAACACGATAAACGTGTACGGCTTTTGCAGTGCGGTCTTTACCAGCCCGAGCATGCGTGAACCTCCGGAGAACAGGATTGCAAACCCCGGCAGTCTTGCCCGACCCACCTAACACGCACCTTTCAGCCAAGTGAAGGAACATTTAGTTAACGGCTGAAGATCGTTTCATATGTATTCATTTGTTCTACAAAGGGTGGGTCTTCAAGCTTGTCATCCATCGGACTCGACACTTTTCAGATCCGGACAACGTTGTTTTTTGGAGCCCTGCCATGTCATTTAAAACACTTAAACCCCTGCTGTTGATTCCCGCCCTCGGCGCTGTTTTGTTGTTGTCGGCCTGTGCCGGCCCGCTGCCCAAGGCTGACCCGAGCGAAGCGTGGATTGGTTTGAAAGAAGAAGCACCGAACGACCTGATGGCCGAGCGCGTCGATGGCAAACGTGTGGATGACGGCCGCTACTTTGAAGTGACCCCGGGCGACCACCGTCTGGACGTGACGTTATTTGAAGAGGAGGCGGGCGACGACAACCAGCAAGACTGCCAGGGCCGGGTCGAGTACAAGAACTTCAAGGCAGGTGAGCACTACACCTTGGTGGAGTCGAGCCTGGGCACCACCGTACGTGCCGTCCTCAAGGACGGTCACGGCAAGGAAGTCGCGGCGACTCAAGACTTCAGCTGCATGCCTGGCTAAGCGTGGTGCACCGCCGCCTTGTGGGGCTTGGCCGGTGCAGCAGGTTTGACGTGGGGGTGATGATGCCGGCGAGTCACGCGCATCACGCCCCACAACATGGCGCTGGCCACCGCCAGCCAACCGCAGACCAACAGGAAAATCGTTGTTGCAAGGCTCATTCGGGCCTCCTTTCGCCCCACTGGGGGCACACACAGTCTTCTCAATGGACAGTCTAGCTAGCTGGCGGTTGCCTGCTATTGACCAATGGTCGAGTCCATCCAACTTGTTTGCTATATCCGCACCCCCTCTCTGTTACCTAAACGCGATTGGGCTATGATCAGGGCCCTCACCGGCCGTTGATCAAGAGAGTAAAAAATTGCGGTTACGTTCGAACGTTAAAATCTCTTTGCTCCTGGCATGCGCCTTCGGGCTTGCCGCCTGCTCCGGGCACCCGTCGAAACTGGCGGGCTTGCCGGAGCGTGTCGAACTCACCGGGGTGCCGGCCTTTCGCAGTGAGGCTTACCTGAGCGGTCCATCGGCGTTAGCCAGCATGCTGTCGCAACAAGGCATTGTCATGACACCCGGCTTGCTGGATAAACCGCTGCACTTGCCGGGCGGTGAAGCTGATCTTGAGCGCAACATGCAGGTACTCGCGCGCGAATACGGGCTGATGGTGTACCCGCTGGATACCAGGCTTACGGCGGTACTGGAACAGGTGGCCGCGGGTTACCCGGTGATGGCGCGGATCGACTCAAGCTTTTGGTCTGGCGCGCGGTACGTCGTGGTGGTGGGGTTCAATCAGCAGAAGAGCACCGTGCTGCTGCGCTCGGGCAAGGATCGACGTTTGTTGATGAGCTTCAGCGATTTTGAATCGGCATGGAAGAGTGCTGGTCACTGGGGCATCCTGACCCAGCGTCCGAGCCAGTTGCCGGCAAATGTAGATGCGCATCGCTGGCGAGAGGCTGCCAATGCTACGGCACAGGCCGGTCAGGAGCAGTCGGCGGCGCAGGCACTCAAGGTGCTGGCAGAAAGGAAGTAACGTACCCAGGATTCAAAAATGTGCGAGCGCGCTTGCCCGCGATGCAGGCAACTCGGTTATCTGTTGCACCGCGTTGCCGCCATCGCAGGCAAGCCAGCCCCCACACAAGCCAGCTACCCTCGTCGAACTGCGTGGTTCAGCGACGTACTTCGGCAGCGTTCGGGCGATTCTTCAGGTTCTTGTCAGCCTTGTAGCGCAACGCGACGTCCGGCACCGAACCGCTGCTGCCGGTCTCAACCCAATTGCGGATACGCGTGGCATCGGCGAAGTGGGTGAACTTGCCGAAGGCATCAAGGATTACCAACGACACCGGGCGGTTACCCATGCTGGTTACCAGTACCAGGCAGTGGCCGGCCTGGTTGGTGAAGCCGGTCTTGGTCAGTTTGATATCCCATTTGGCACGGTTGATCAGGTGGTCGGTATTGGAGAAACCCAGGGTGTAGTTGGGTTTGCGGAATGACACGGTCTTTTCTTTGGTCGTGCTCAGTTGGCTGAGCAGCGGGTATTTGCGCGCGGCGGCCAACAGCTTGCTCAGGTCACGGGCGGTAGACACGTTGTGAATCGACAGGCCGGTAGGCTCGACGTAGTGAGTGCTGGTCATGCCCAGCGCCTTGGCTTTGGCGTTCATTGCGGCGATAAAGGCCGGATAGCCGCCCGGGTAGTGGTGCGCCAGGCTCGCGGCAGCACGGTTTTCCGAGGACATCAGGGCGATCAGCAGCATTTCCTTGCGGGGCATTTCGCTGCCGATTTTCACCCGGGAGAACACGCCTTTCATTTCCGGCGTGTCTTTGATGTTGATGTCGATGTACTCATCCATGTTTTGCTTGGCTTCCAGCACGATCAGGCCGGTCATCAGCTTGCTCACGGACGCAATGGGCACCACGACATCGGGGTTGCTGGAATAGATGACTTTGTTGGTCTGCAAGTCGACCAGCATGGCGCTGCCGGAAGCGATTTGCAGTTTGGAGGTATCACGCGGGGCCAAGGTGGTTTCGGCTGCGTGCGCGAAGGTGCCTGTAAATGCGAAAAATAGGCTGACAATAGAGAGACGAATTTTCACGCGGATGAACTCGCTAAAAAGTAAGGAAATACCGTTTGGGAACGGGTTTTATGACAAATGCCGTTACATTTTAGGAGTATGGATCAGAAACTGTCGAATGTTCTTCGAGAACCAGACGAAAGTGCTTAAAAACTAACAAAAAACGGGTTTTATGCGGGCATTAAAAAGCCCTGCTATAAGGCAGGGCTTTTTCAGTACGACGGGTTATTAGCTGTGCAGCGTTTCTGCCGCATACAGCGTATTTTCCAACAGGCAGGCACGGGTCATCGGGCCGACACCGCCCGGTACTGGGGTGATCCAGCCCGCGCGGGGCAGGGCGGTTTCGTACACCACATCGCCCACCAGCTTGCCGTCTTCCTGGCGGTTGATGCCCACGTCGATAACGATGGCGCCTTCCTTGATCCACTCACCCTTGACCAGGCCCGGCTTGCCGGCGGCAACCACCACCAGATCGGCACGGCCGACGTGGCCGGCGAGGTCCTTGGTGAAGCGGTGGGTGACGGTCACGGTGCAGCCAGCCAGTAGCAGTTCCATGGCCATCGGGCGACCGACGATGTTGGACGCGCCGACCACCACGGCATCGAGGCCGTACAGATCGACACCGGTGCTTTCCAGCAGCGTCATGATGCCTTTCGGCGTGCAGGGGCGCAGCAGCGGGATACGCTGGGCCAGACGGCCGACGTTATAGGGGTGGAAACCGTCGACGTCCTTGTCCGGGCGAATGCGCTCCAGCAGTTGGGAGGCGTCCAGATGCTCGGGCAGCGGCAGTTGGAGCAGGATGCCGTCGATGCTCGGGTTTTCGTTGAGGCTGTCGATCAGGTCGGTAAGGGCCTGCTGGGTGGTGTCTTCCGGCAAGTCGTAGGCTTTGGAGATAAAGCCGACTTCTTCACAGTCTTTACGCTTGTGCGAGACATAAACCTGAGAGGCAGGATCGCTGCCGACCAGGATCACCGCGAGGCCAGGCGTGCGCAGGCCTTGCTGGCTACGCTCGGTGACGCGTTTGGCGATCTGCTGGCGCAGGCTGGCGGCGATTGATTTGCCGTCGATAAGTTGTGCAGTCATTACGCGTGATTAACCATCGAGAGGGGGAAGAAAAGTGCGCGTATTCTCGCACGCCAGGACGTGAGGGCAAAGGCGCTTGGTCTGCAAATTGGCCTAACCCCTTAAATAAAATGAATTTTTTTCAAAAAAGATTTGACGGGTTTCAAGGCCCTCTATACTATTCGTCGCACTTGTCGGGCACAGCCTAGCACTGCTTAAGAAGGTCGAGCAGAATTGCTGTTCTGTAAGGCTGGAAGCACTTAGTTTGTAATCCTCCAAGAGTACAGATTAATAAGGCGCCCGTAGCTCAGCTGGATAGAGCATCCGCCTTCTAAGCGGATGGTCGCAGGTTCGAGTCCTGCCGGGTGCGCCATTAGGCAGCTTTGGCACAAGTAGCGTTATATGGTGGGCGTAGCTCAGTTGGTAGAGCACGGGATTGTGACTCCCGTTGTCGAGGGTTCGATCCCCTTCGTCCACCCCATATTTAGAAAGGCGCCAGATTAATCATCTGGCGCCTTTGCTTTAAGAGCTTCAAGCGCGGATGTGGTGGAATTGGTAGACACACTGGATTTAGGTTCCAGCGCCGCGAGGCGTAAGAGTTCGAGTCTCTTCATCCGCACCAATTAAAGCGTTGCCGGGCCGTCAGGCGCGGTAGGGCTCAACAAAGAAGATGTTTGAGTTCTTTGTTAATGCAATATGGTGGGCGTAGCTCAGTTGGTAGAGCACGGGATTGTGACTCCCGTTGTCGAGGGTTCGATCCCCTTCGTCCACCCCATATTCAGAAAAAGCGCCAGATCAATGATCTGGCGCTTTTTTTTGCGTCAGAAATTTCCCATTGGCTGTGCGAGTCAACTTGACGCCAAGAAAAAACAAGCATTCTCAATGCCTTGGCGTTAGAATCGTTGCCGGTTTTGAGCGTGTAGAACTGATCCCAGGCTATACCAGGGTCAGTACAGCTATTTAATAGCGATAACGGCGCAGTACCTGAAAAAGGGCTGTGCCGTTTTTGTTTAAGTGTTTTGAGTTTCAGGGCGGGGCGTTTCGTCGTATTTGTGTTCCTCGATGCTGCCGCCGTGCCCTCCGGTCTTGTTTGCAAGGTCGGTCGCCAGGGGAGTGCGTTCCGACGCTTCTATATATAGAAGGGTTGATGCAGAGCCCTGGCGTGTTGAGCTGTATTTGCTAACGGGATGAGGTGCATGCGTGCACTTGAACCTATAAATGGCCTGCTGTTTTTCTACCCGTTTTCAGTAGGGTGACTTCTTGAGTTTGACCCACTAGAATGCATGCCCTTGATTCTGGGGTCGGAAACGGCCGGCTAACGTCTGTGCAACGAGGAATATCCATGCAAGTTTCTGTTGAAAATACTACTGCTATCGAGCGCCGCCTGAGCATCACCGTGCCGGCAGAGCGTATTGAGACTGCGGTCAACAAGCGTCTGCAGCAGACTGCCCAAAAGGCCAAGATCGCTGGTTTCCGTCCAGGCAAAGTGCCAATGAGCGAAATCAAGCGTCGTTTTGGTGCCGATGCGCGTCAGGAAGCTGTGGGTGACGTGATCCAGGCTTCTTTCTACGAAGCTGTTGTTGAGCACAAGCTGAACCCGGCTGGCTCGCCTTCGATCGAGCCTAAGTCCCTGGAAGCG
Organism: Pseudomonas sp. M5A4_2d; assembly: GCF_053345295.1. Taxonomy (NCBI): domain Bacteria; kingdom Pseudomonadati; phylum Pseudomonadota; class Gammaproteobacteria; order Pseudomonadales; family Pseudomonadaceae; genus Pseudomonas; species Pseudomonas sp. M5A4_2d. The sequence goes on from NZ_JBKEZW010000001.1 coordinate 909,413, forward strand.
GGTAAAGACCTGGAATACGTTGCCGTATTCGAAGTGTTCCCGGAGTTCACTGTTGCCGGTTTCGAAGACATCGCTGTTGAGCGCCTGAGCGCTGACGTGGCTGATGCCGATCTGGACAACATGCTGGAAATCCTGCGCAAGCAGAACACTCGTTTCGAAGTGGCCGATCGCGCCGCCCAGAACGAAGACCAACTGAACATCGATTTCGTTGGCAAGGTTGACGGCGAAGCATTCGCTGGCGGCTCCGCCAAGGGCACTCAGCTGGTGCTGGGTTCCAACCGCATGATCCCTGGTTTCGAAGACGGTCTGGTTGGCGCAAAAGCCGGCGAAGAGCGCGTTCTTAACCTGACGTTCCCTGCTGACTACCAGAACCTGGACCTGGCCGGCAAAGCCGCCGAGTTCACCGTGACTGTCAACAGCGTGTCCGAGCCTAAGCTGCCAGAGCTGAACGAAGAGTTCTTCGCTCAGTTCGGTATCAAGGAAACCGGTATCGAAGGCTTCCGCACCGAAGTTCGCAAGAACATGGAGCGCGAGCTGCGCCAGGCTATCAAGTCCAAGGTCAAGAACCAGGTAATGGACGGCCTGCTGGCTGCCAACCCGATCGAAGTGCCTAAGGCCCTGCTGTCCAACGAAGTGGATCGCCTGCGCGTCCAAGCGGTTCAGCAGTTCGGTGGCAACATCAAGCCTGACCAACTGCCGGCCGAGCTGTTCGAAGAACAAGCCAAGCGCCGCGTTGTGCTGGGTCTGGTCGTGGCCGAAGTGGTTAAGCAGTTCGACCTCAAGCCTGACGAAGATCGCGTTCGCGAAATGATCCAGGAAATGGCTTCGGCCTACCAGGAGCCTGAGCAGGTTGTAGCTTGGTACTACAAGAACGACCAGCAGCTGAACGAAGTACGTTCGGTTGTGCTGGAAGAACAAGTTGTGGATACTGTTCTGCAGAAGGCTAAGGTGACCGACAAAGCGGTCTCTTACGAAGAAGCAGTCAAACCGGCGGAAGCAGCACAAGCCGACTGATTGTCCAACTCGTTCGAAATACAACCATAAGCCAGCCTCGCGCTGGCTTATGCGTTTTCAAGACATGACTATTTGGGAGTAACTGCAGAGCATGTTCCGTAATTCCTATATTCAGCAGAACTCTGATATCCAGGCCGCTGGCGGCCTGGTCCCGATGGTTGTCGAGCAATCTGCTCGTGGCGAACGCGCCTATGACATCTACTCGCGCCTGCTCAAGGAACGAGTGATTTTTCTGGTCGGCCCTGTAGAGGACTACATGGCCAACCTGATCTGCGCGCAGCTGCTGTTCCTTGAAGCGGAAAACCCGGACAAGGACATCCATCTTTACATTAACTCCCCGGGCGGCTCGGTGACGGCTGGCATGTCGATCTACGACACCATGCAGTTCATCAAGCCAAACGTGTCGACCACGTGCATCGGCCAGGCCTGCAGCATGGGCGCGTTCCTGCTGACCGCAGGTGCCGAGGGCAAGCGCTTCTGCCTGCCGAACTCGCGCGTGATGATTCACCAGCCATTGGGTGGTTTCCAGGGCCAGGCGTCGGACATCGAAATTCACGCCAAGGAAATCCTGTTTATTCGTGAGCGCCTCAATACATTGATGGCCAAGCACAGCGGGCACACCCTGGAAGAAATCGAGCGTGACACCAATCGCGACAACTTTATGAGCGCGGAAGCTGCGCGCGCGTATGGGTTGATCGATGCGGTGATCGAAAAGCGCCCCGCTTAATATAAGCAGCTCAAAATAGGGCTGGTCGGCGTGTCCGACCACCGGCGGGCTTGAAAAAGCCCGCATAAGCCTTCATCTTGTGTTGCAAGCCTATCGGATTTGGATCGAACGAATGACTGACACCCGCAACGGCGAGGACAACGGCAAGCTGCTCTATTGCTCCTTCTGCGGCAAAAGCCAGCATGAAGTGCGCAAATTGATTGCCGGCCCCTCGGTGTTTATCTGCGACGAGTGCGTCGACCTGTGCAATGACATCATCCGCGAGGAGGTGCAGGAAGCCCAGGCCGAGAGCAGCGCGCATAAATTGCCTTCGCCTAAAGAAATCAGCGGCATCCTTGACCAATATGTGATTGGTCAAGAGCGTGCAAAGAAGGTTCTGGCCGTAGCGGTGTACAACCACTACAAGCGCTTGAATCAGCGTGACAAGAAAGGCGACGAGGTCGAACTCGGCAAGAGCAACATCTTGCTGATCGGTCCTACTGGCTCGGGTAAAACCTTGCTTGCGGAAACCCTCGCTCGCCTGCTGAACGTTCCGTTCACCATCGCCGACGCCACCACCCTCACCGAGGCTGGCTACGTGGGTGAAGACGTCGAGAACATCATTCAGAAATTGCTGCAGAAGTGCGACTACGACGTAGAGAAGGCCCAGATGGGTATTGTCTATATCGACGAAATCGACAAGATTTCACGCAAGTCGGACAACCCGTCGATCACCCGGGACGTTTCCGGTGAAGGCGTGCAGCAGGCCCTGTTGAAACTGATCGAAGGCACGGTAGCTTCCGTACCGCCACAAGGCGGCCGCAAGCATCCGCAGCAGGAATTCCTGCAGGTTGATACGCGCAACATCCTGTTCATCTGTGGCGGTGCGTTCTCCGGTCTGGAGAAGGTTATTCAGCAGCGTTCCACGCGTGGCGGCATCGGTTTTGGTGCGGAAGTGCGCAGCAAGGAAGAAGGCAAGAAGGTGGGCGAGTCCCTGCGTGAAGTCGAGCCTGACGATCTGGTCAAGTTCGGTCTGATCCCGGAATTCGTTGGCCGTCTGCCCGTCCTGGCCACGTTGGACGAGTTGGATGAGGCTGCTTTGATTCAGATCCTCACCGAGCCGAAAAACGCCCTGACCAAGCAATATGCCAAGTTGTTCGAAATGGAAGGTGTAGACCTCGAGTTCCGTACCGACGCACTCAAATCAGTGGCCAAGCGGGCACTGGAGCGCAAGACCGGTGCACGTGGTTTGCGCTCGATCCTCGAAGGCGTGTTGCTCGACACCATGTACGAAATCCCCTCGCAGTCTGAGGTGAGTAAAGTGGTGATCGACGAAAGCGTTATCGAAGGCAAGTCCAAGCCACTGTATATCTACGAAAACAGTGAGCCGGCTGCCAAGGCTGCACCAGACGCGTAAGCGTTTAGCCGTCGCAGTACAAGCAAGGGGCCTTTCGGGGCCCCTTATTTATTTTGGGGCGATTTTGACGCGTTGTTTTTTTAATTCCCGTTTATTCATGCGTTTAACTGCTGGCATTGAGCTTGTTTTTTTTGCATGCAGCCCCCATCTTGGTTTCAAGCTAATTTTTCAACTGTCATAGAGGCGAAATCATGAAGACAACCATTGAATTGCCTCTCCTGCCGTTGCGTGATGTCGTCGTCTATCCGCACATGGTTATCCCGCTGTTCGTGGGGCGCGAGAAGTCTATCGAAGCCCTCGAGGCCGCGATGACGGGCGACAAGCAAATTTTGCTGTTGGCCCAGAAGAATCCTGCTGATGATGATCCAGGCGAAGACGCCCTGTATCGCGTCGGTACCATTGCGACCGTATTGCAATTGCTCAAGTTGCCTGATGGCACCGTCAAGGTGCTGGTGGAAGGTGAGCAGCGCGGTGCGGTCGAGCGCTTCATGGAGGTGGATGGCCACCTGCGCGCAGAAGTGGCGCTGATCGACGAAGTCGAGGCCCCTGAGCGCGAATCCGAAGTGTTTGTGCGCAGCCTGCTCTCGCAGTTCGAGCAGTATGTGCAGTTGGGCAAAAAAGTCCCGGCTGAAGTCCTGTCTTCCCTCAACAGCATTGATGAGCCAAGCCGCCTGGTCGACACCATGGCTGCGCACATGGCGCTGAAAATCGAGCAGAAGCAGGACATCCTCGAAATCATCGACCTGTCGGCACGTGTTGAGCACGTGCTGGCGCTGCTGGATGGCGAAATCGATCTGCTGCAGGTCGAAAAACGCATCCGTGGTCGTGTGAAGAAACAGATGGAGCGCAGTCAGCGCGAGTACTACCTGAATGAGCAGATGAAGGCCATCCAGAAAGAACTCGGCGACAGCGAGGAGGGCCACAACGAAATCGAAGAGCTGAAAAAGCGCATCGATGCCGCCGGCCTGCCGAAAGACGCCCTGACCAAAGCCAACGCTGAGCTGAACAAGCTCAAGCAAATGTCGCCAATGTCGGCCGAAGCCACTGTGGTTCGTTCCTACATCGACTGGCTGGTGCAGGTGCCGTGGAAGGCCCAGACCAAAGTGCGCCTGGACCTGGCCCGCGCCGAGGACATCCTCGACGCCGACCACTACGGCCTCGAAGAAGTCAAAGAGCGCATCCTCGAATACCTCGCCGTGCAAAAGCGCGTGAAGAAAATTCGTGGTCCGGTGTTGTGCCTGGTCGGTCCTCCAGGTGTGGGTAAAACCTCCTTGGCGGAGTCAATTGCCAACGCCACCAACCGCAAATTCGTGCGCATGGCCCTCGGTGGTGTGCGTGATGAGGCGGAAATTCGTGGTCATCGCCGTACTTACATCGGTTCGATGCCAGGAAGATTGATTCAAAAGATGACAAAGGTTGGGGTGCGAAACCCGCTGTTCCTGCTCGATGAAATCGACAAAATGGGCAGCGATATGCGTGGCGATCCGGCGTCGGCTTTGCTCGAAGTGCTCGACCCGGAGCAGAACCACAATTTCAACGACCATTACCTGGAAGTCGACTACGACCTGTCCGACGTAATGTTCCTGTGCACCTCCAACTCCATGAACATCCCGCCAGCTTTGCTGGACCGGATGGAGGTGATTCGTCTGCCGGGTTACACCGAAGACGAGAAGATCAACATCGCCGTCAAATACCTCGCGCCAAAGCAGATTTCGGCCAACGGCCTGAAAAAAGGCGAGATCGAATTCGACGTCGAGTCGATCCGCGACATCGTTCGCTACTACACCCGCGAGGCCGGTGTGCGGGGCCTTGAGCGTCAAATTGCGAAGATCTGCCGCAAGGCAGTCAAAGAGCACGCGCTGGAAAAACGCTTCTCTGTGAAGGTGGTTGCCGACTCCCTGGAACACTTCCTGGGCGTGAAAAAATTCCGTTACGGCCTGGCTGAGCAGCAGGATCAGGTAGGGCAGGTGACTGGCCTGGCGTGGACCCAGGTGGGCGGCGAATTGCTGACCATCGAAGCCGCGGTGATCCCGGGTAAAGGTCAGCTTATCAAGACCGGTTCGTTGGGTGATGTGATGGTCGAATCCATCACTGCCGCGCAGACCGTGGTGCGCAGCCGCGCGAAGAGCCTGGGGATTCCCCTGGACTTCCACGAGAAGCACGACACTCACATCCACATGCCGGAAGGGGCTACCCCGAAGGACGGCCCTAGCGCCGGTGTAGGCATGTGCACGGCACTGGTGTCGGCATTGACGGGCATACCGGTACGAGCCGATGTCGCCATGACGGGGGAAATTACCCTGCGTGGTCAGGTATTGGCCATCGGTGGTCTGAAAGAGAAATTGCTTGCTGCACACCGGGGCGGTATCAAGACGGTGATCATTCCTGAAGAGAATGTTCGCGACTTGAAGGAAATTCCTGACAACATCAAGCAGGATCTTCAGATTAAACCGGTTAAATGGATTGACGAAGTCCTGCAAATTGCGCTGCAATACGCGCCGGAGCCCTTGCCAGATGTGGCTCCGGAGATTGTCGCGAAGGATGAAAAACGCGAGTCTGATTCCAAGGAAAGAATTAGTACACATTAATGCCGTTAAGCCTGGGGGCTTCCTTGACAGCTTTTTAGAGCCCTTGTTATAAAGCGGCTCTTAAGTGTCTGTAGGCCATTCAGCACTGGTTTTTGCTTTCACCAAAAAACTTAGAACCATACTCAATAGATATATAAGGGGACTTAGAGTGAACAAGTCGGAACTGATTGATGCTATCGCCGCATCCGCTGATATCCCGAAAGCTGCTGCTGGCCGTGCGCTGGACGCAGTAATCGAATCCGTCACTGGCGCTCTGAAGGCCGGCGACTCCGTGGTACTGGTAGGCTTCGGTACTTTCTCTGTGACTGATCGCCCAGCTCGCACTGGCCGTAACCCACAGACTGGCAAAGCACTGCAAATCGCTGCCGCCAAGAAACCAGGTTTCAAAGCCGGTAAAGCCCTGAAAGAAGCTGTTAACTAAGTTTCGCTCAAGCCTTACCTACCCGGGTTGGACGCAGGTCTGACCTGGCAGCGGAGCGGCAGCTGACCCAAGTATCCATCGGGTCGCCACGCCGGGGGTGTGGGTTCAAACCCCCGTCCGCTCCGCCAGTTACGAGAAGGCGCATCCTCGGATGCGCCTTTCTTCTATCCGGACTCTACCCACGCTCCACGGTTGCCTAATTTTTGAAGATCAACCGTTTCTGGGGGACGCATGCTGCAGAATATCAGGGACAATTCACAAGGCTGGATTGCCAAAACCATTATCGGGATCATCGTCGCATTGATGGCGTTCACCGGTATCGAGGCCATTTTCCAGGCTTCGACCAATAACAAGCAGGACGTGGCCAAGGTCAACGGTGAAGAAATCACCCAAACCGAACTGAGCCAGGCCGTCGACATGCAACGTCGCCAGCTGATGCAACAGCTGGGCAAGGATTTTGATGCTTCTCTGCTGGACGAAAAACTGCTGCGCGAAGCGGCCCTCAAAGGGCTGATTGATCGCAAGCTGTTGCTGCAAGGCGCAGCTGATTCCAAGTTCGGCTTCTCTGAGGCTGCCCTGGATCAAGTGATCCTGCAGACGCCGGAATTCCAGGTGGACGGCAAGTTCAGCCCTGAACGCTTTGACCAGGTGATCCGTCAGCTGGGCTACAGCCGTATGCAATTCCGTCAGATGTTGAGCCAGGAAATGCTGATCGGCCAGGTTCGCGCAGGCATTGCCGGCAGCGGTTTCGTTACCGATGCCGAAGTGCTGGCATTTGCCCGTCTGGAAAAGCAGACCCGCGATTTCGCTACCGTCAACATCAAGGCTGACCCTGCGGCGGTGAAACTCACCGACGACGAGGTCAAGGCTCACTACGACCAGCACGCCAAAGAGTTCATGACCCCGGACCAGGTGGTCATCGACTATCTGGAACTGAAGAAGTCTTCCTTCTTCGACCAGGTCACCGTGAAGGATGATGAGCTGCAGGCTGCCTATCAGAAAGAAACCGCCAACCTCGCTGAACAGCGTCGTGCCGCGCATATTCTGATTGAAGTGAACGACAAGACTACCGACGCTCAAGCCAAGGCGAAGATCGAAGAAATCCAGGCACGCCTGGCCAAGGGCGAGAAGTTCGAAGCCCTGGCCAAGGAGTTCTCCCAGGATCCAGGTTCGGCCAACAATGGCGGCGACCTCGGTTTTGCCGGCCCTGGCGTCTACGATCCTGACTTCGAAACGGCCCTGTATGCCTTGAACAAGGACCAGGTGTCGGCACCGGTGCGCACCACATTCGGTTGGCACCTGATCAAGCTGCTGGGCGTAGAAGCACCGCAAGTGCCATCGTTTGCCAGCCTGAAAGACAAGCTGACCCGCGAGCTCAAGACCCAACAGGTTGAACAGCGCTTTGTCGACGCCTCCAAGCAATTGGAAGATGCGGCATTCGAAGCGTCCGACCTGGCCCAGCCGGCGTCCGACCTGAAGCTGACCGTACACACCTCCGCGCCGTTTGGCCGTGAAGGTGGCGAAGGTGTCGCGGCCAACCGCGCCGTGGTGACTGCTGCGTTCAGCCCGGAAGTGTTGGATGAGGGTGCCAACAGCACCGCCATCGAGCTGGACCCGGAAACCATCATCGTGCTGCGGGCCAAAGAGCACTTGAAACCTACGCAACTGCCTCTGGAAAGCGTCTCTGCGGCGATCCGCACACAGATGACCAAAGAGCGTGCCAGTGCAGCAGCCAAAGCCCATGCCGACGAGTTGATCGCCAGCCTGCGTGATGGCAAGACCCCACTGAACCAGGCGATTGATGGTCAGGCATGGAAAGTCACTGCAGCGGCTACCCGTAGCCAGGAAGCGATTGACCCTGCGGTGTTGCAAGCCCTGTTCCGCATGCCCAAGCCTGCGAGCAAGGACAAGCCGACCTTCACCACGGTTACCCTGGCTGACGGTAGCCTGATGATCGTGCGCTTGAATGCTGTCAACGAAGCGGCTGCGCCTACGGACGAAGAAAAGGCGCAATACCGCCGCTTCCTCGCTTCCCGTATCGGCCAGCAAGACTTTGCTGCGTACCGCAAGCAGTTGGAAACCAAGGCTGACATCAAGAAGTTCTGATGTTGGTCTGAATAAAGAGCCCCCGGTCTGCAAGGATCGGGGGCTTTTTTATGCAGCAGGCCCCGTCCTGTAAGGCTGTGACGTTTTACCGACAGGAATGCGCGCGCCAGGACCCCGTTCTGTTGCACAATACCGCCCTGACTGTTTTCCTCAGGATTTTCGATGTCGACATCATTTCACTTGCGTAGCCTCGGGCTGGCGCTGGTGCTGGCGGGCGCCGCGGGCTGCTCGTCACCCAAGACCGCCATTTATGAACATGAGAATTTCGACGATTCCGGTACGTTCTCCCGGGATTACCCGGTCAGTGACGTGGCAGCCTGCGAGGCCGCACGGCGCGCGCTGTTGAGCCAGGGCTACATCATCACCAGCAGCGATCCTAAGTTGGTCGTGGGTAACAAGAGTTTCCAGCAGACTGGCGAGACCCACCTGCAGATCAGTTTCAATGTGGTGTGCGCCGATGATGGCAAAGGTAATAACCACTCGACGATGTTTGCCAACGCCTTGCAGGACCGCTACGCGTTGAAGAAGGTCAACAACTCCGCAAGCCTCGGCGTGGGTGTGTTGGGCTCGGTGTCGATGCCGATTGGCTCCACCGATGACTCGATGGTGAAGGTGGCGAGCGAGACGGTTTCGGCGCCGAAGTTTTATGAGCGTTACTTCTCGCTCGTGGATGTATTCCTGCCGCAAGAAGTGAAGAAGGCTGCGCACATTCCAGAGACGCCGAAGGCGGAGCTGGGGGTGCCGGAACCGAAAGCGGCGCCGGTTGCTGAAAAAGTCGAGGCGCCAAAGGAAGTACCGGCAGCGCCTGCCGTTTCGGAGCCGGTTGCCACGCCACCCGAGGCGGCACCGATTGCCCCAACAGCAGAGCCGGCCCCAACGCCTGCAGCTGATCCTGCACCTGCGGCGACCAATCCAAAACTGCCGGCGCCAACAGAGGCGATTCCGCCCCTGCCAACTCCTTCGCAGTAACGTTGACCGCTGCGGGGTTCGTCTCTTCGACGTTCATCCCGTAGCGGCTCAAGCCTCCACGCGCTCCTTCGCGATCGATCATTCATACGCCAGCGGCTCAACGCCGCCAGCGCGATGAAGTGCGGGTGCCCGCCTCAAAGCCCTGATGCTAAATCCGCTCAGCGCTGCTACGTTTTATCTTGAAGTGCAGGAACGTCACGGCGCCGACATTTTTTCGTCATCACGGCACTTTAGGCTGGCTGTGCAGGTCATTTATTGACAGCCGCTTTAAACCAACAAGGAGTCCGCCATGGACGATTACCAAGAAGAACTGCTGGAGTACCACGCGTTTGAATTGGATCCGCTGGATCCGGTCGATGACGCAACCGAGCTGTAAGACCGACTTCAGGCGGAATGCCGCTGACTGCGGCGAAATTCCCCTGGGGTCTGGTTGTTCCACCGCCTGAACGCCCGTTGAAAGGCCTGGGCTGAGGCAAAACCGAGCAAGTAGGCGATCTCGCCGAACGCCAGTTCCGTATCGCGAATGTAGGTCATGGCCAGGTCGCGGCGGGTATCGTTGAGAATTGCGCGAAACTGAGTGCCTTCTTCGGCCAGTTTGCGCCGCAGTGTCCAGGTAGGCAGCTTCAAGCGTGCCGCCACTTCTTCCAGGTCGGGCTCCCGGCCGCCATTGAGCATCGGCCCGAGCAACCGGGTAATGCGCTCGCGCAGACTGCGGGTGCGGGTCAACTGCTCCAATTCGTGTTCACATAACTTCAACAACAGGTGCCAGGTACTGGGGCAGTGCTGCGGGTTACGCAAGGCCAGGGTCTGCTGGTTGAGGCGCAGTTGATTGGCGTCGGCGCCGAAGTGGACCGGGCTGTCACCGAGTACACCGTACTGTTCGCTGTACGCCGGGGCTTCAAACTCGATGTCAATGCGCTGTGCCTGCACCGGTTGCTGCGCCACGCTCGACAATTGCTGCAGCCAGCCGGCGATGATCGAATCCACCACAAAGCGGTTGTAGGCGTTGTAAGGGCTGATGGAATAGAAACGCAGCCAGGCGCCTTCGGCGTCTTCGTGAAAGCTCGATTGCCCGCGATAGTTGGAGCCGTACAGCGCTTCAAAACGGGTCAATGTGCGGGCCGCTTCTCGCACATTCGGTGCCTGTGCGGCAGTCACGCCTGCCAGTCCAGCCTGGCTCAGGCGACTCAGTTGGCCCATGCGCAGCCCCAGGGCAGGGTCGCCGGTCAGTTGGATGGCTGCGTGGCCCAGGCGCATGTAGCGCGGGATCGACAGGCGCGCCCCCGCTTCGGCGAGGCGCGCCGGGTCCAGGCCGTATTGCAGCAACAGCGGTTGCGGGTCCAGGCTATGGCTTTGAATGGCGTCCGCCAGGGTGTGCACGAAGCCCACCGAAAGATCGCCCAGGCGCACCGGCTTCACGGCACTACAACCAGATATTCAGCAGGCGCGCGCCACGGGCGTCGTTGCCTGTGATGACGTGCCCGTTGCCGCTGAGGAAGCTGTGCCCGGCGGTGCCCAGGTCCCAGAACTGCCCGCGCAGGAATACGCTCATTCCGGCGCTTGCCTGGCTGATTGGCTGTTGGCTGATCAGGGTGAGGCGGCGCCAGGCTTCGCCTTCACTGAGTTCTTCGGGCTTGAGGCTGATTTCGGGCGGCGTTGAAACGCTTTTAAAGCCGCGCCATGGGCGCTCCCAGGTGTCGCGGCCGGTCACAAAGGCTGGCACTGCGACCAGTTGCGCGCCTTGCTCGTTGAGTTTGCGGTAATTGTCCGGGTACCAGCTGTCGCTGCCGATCAGGATGCCCAGGCGTCCGGCCGGGGTGTCGACCACGCTGACGATGTTCTCATCGCCCGGTTCGATAAAGCCGCGCTCGTCGTAGATCGGGTAGAACTGGCGCTGTGGCTGGCCTACCGGCAAACCGTCCGCGCCAAACACCAGGCTGGCGTTATACAGCGCACCCTGACCGACCTGCAGTTGCCCCTGGCTGACACTCGGGTTGGGCAGGGCGATAGAGCCGGCCACCAGCGTAACCCCGAATTCTTTGGCCAGGCCGCCGAACAGCACCTGATAGTCGCGGGCCATGGCCGGTGCTTTCATGCGCAGGTAGGCGTCGTCCATGCGGTTATCGCCGGTGGCGCTGATCCAGGCGCGGGCGAATTGCAACGGGTTGCTGGCCGACAGCCAATTCATCGCGTCTTTCAGATGCACCGCCTGGTACAGCTCGTTCTTCTCGCCGCTGAGCATCAGCCACGTGCCGATGTGTTCCGGCAGCACGACGATGGTCTTGTCGTTGATCAAGCCTTTGTCCCGCGCTTTTTGCAGGTAGGCCGCGAGCTTCAGGTGCAGGCGTTCCAGGCTTTGGTAATCGGCGGGAAACAGCTCTGGCTGGATACCCAGCAAGTTACCGCGATCGGCGGGTTGGCCTTCGTTGATAGCCAGGGTGATGCGCAGGTCCGACAGGTAATGCGCCACAGGGCGCTCCTGGGTCCAGACCAGATACGCGGCGACGGCGGCAACCAGGGCCATGGTGACGGTGAACGCTAGAAGTTTACGCATGGGGCAACAGACAACAGACCGGGTGCAGGGTTCGCCGACTAGGGTAGGGCCCAGGCAGCGGCTTGCCAAGGGGCGCTGTGCATTTGGATCAATAACTTGTCAGTTTCAGTCATTGAGCGGTAGTCCATCGCCTCTTAGTCTGTGGGACATAAACCGATGGCGCGCCGTTCGAGCGCGTCACGTCCCGTGATGATCCGTTGTGGAGCTGTACCATGACCGCTGCTGCCTACCCGCACTTGCTGGCCCCGTTGGACCTGGGTTTCACTACCTTGCGCAACCGCACCCTGATGGGCTCGATGCACACTGGCCTGGAAGAAAAACCCGGTGGTTTCGAACGCATGGCCGCCTATTTTGCCGAGCGTGCCCGTGGCGGCGTCGGCCTGATGGTCACCGGCGGTATCGGCCCGAACGATGAAGGTGGCGTGTACGCCGGTGCAGCCAAACTGACCACCGACGAGGAAGCACAAAAGCACAGGATCGTGACCCAGGCGGTGCACGAGGCGGGCGGCAAGATCTGCATGCAGATCCTCCACGCTGGCCGTTATGCCTACAGCCCCAAGCAGGTCGCCCCCAGCGCGATTCAAGCGCCGATCAACCCGTTCAAACCCAAGGAGCTGGACGAAGAGGGCATCGAGAAGCAGATACAGGATTTTGTCACCTGCTCGCTGCTGGCCCAGGTCGCCGAGTATGACGGCGTCGAAATCATGGGCTCCGAAGGCTACTTCATTAACCAGTTCCTCGCCGCCCACACCAACCACCGCACCGACCGTTGGGGCGGCAGCTACGAAAACCGTATGCGCCTGGCGGTGGACGTCGTGCGTCGCGTGCGCGAAGCGGTGGGCCCGAATTTCATCATTATCTTCCGCCTGTCGATGCTAGACCTGGTGGAAGGTGGCAGCTCCTGGGAAGAAATCGTGCAGTTGGCCAAGGCCATCGAGCAGGCCGGTGCGACCCTGATCAACACCGGTATCGGCTGGCACGAAGCGCGTATCCCGACCATCGCGACCAAGGTGCCGCGTGGTGCATTCAGTAAAGTCACCGCCAAGCTACGCGGCTCGGTGAAGATTCCGCTGATCACCACCAACCGCATCAACACCCCGGAAATCGCTGAGCAGATCCTCGCCGAAGGTGATGCCGATATGGTCTCGATGGCGCGGCCGTTCCTGGCCGACCCGGAGTTCGTCAACAAGGCCGCTGCCGGCCGTGCGGATGAAATTAACACCTGTATCGGCTGCAACCAGGCCTGCCTGGACCACACGTTTGGCGGCAAACTGACCACCTGCCTGGTCAACCCGCGGGCGTGCTACGAGACCGAACTCAACTACCTGCCGGTGAAACAGATCAAGAAAATTGCCGTGGTCGGTGCCGGTCCTGCCGGGCTGGCGGCGGCCACCGTGGCGGCTGAGCGCGGTCATCAAGTGACGCTGTTCGACTCCGCCAACGAGATCGGCGGCCAGTTCAATATCGCCAAGCGTGTACCGGGCAAGGAAGAGTTTTTTGAAACCCTGCGCTACTTCAAACGCAAGTTGCAGACCACCCACGTCGAGCTGTGCCTCAACACCCGCGTGGATGTCGCGCAACTGGCGGCGGGCGGCTATGACGAAATCATTCTGGCCACCGGCATTGCACCGCGCACCCCGGCCATCCCGGGTATCGATAACGCCAAGGTGCTGAGCTACCTGGACGTGATCCTTGAGCGCAAACCGGTGGGCAAGCGCGTTGCGGTGATTGGCGCCGGCGGTATCGGTTTTGACGTCTCCGAGTTCCTGGTGCATGAAGGCGTGTCCACTAGCCTGGACCGCGAAGCGTTCTGGAAAGAGTGGGGCATCGACACCCAACTGCAAGCCCGTGGTGGCGTGGCGGGCATCAAGCCCCAGCCCCATGCACCGGCGCGCGAAGTGTTCCTGCTGCAACGCAAGACCTCCAAGGTCGGCGACGGGCTGGGCAAAACCACCGGCTGGATCCACCGCACGGGCCTGAAGAACAAGCGGGTGCAGATGCTCAACAGCGTCGACTACTTGAAGATCGATGACGAAGGCTTGCATATCCGCATCGGCGCCGAGGGTGAGCCTCAAGTGCTGGCGGTGGACAATATCGTCATCTGCGCCGGGCAGGATCCGCTGCGCGAATTGCACGATGGCCTGGTCGCAGCAGGCCAGAACGTGCACCTCATCGGCGGTGCCGATGTGGCGGCCGAGCTGGATGCCAAGCGCGCCATCAACCAGGGCTCGCGCCTGGCTGCCGAGCTATAAGGCGACGCAAGGGGGCGGTGATAGACTACCGCCCCGTTTTTTATTCAGATGCTTGCTAATGGGTCCTTTCGACTGGCTTCCTCGCGCTCCACTTGAACCCTTGCTGCTGGATTGGCTTAACGGGGTCGAGTTGGCCGTGCTGCGGCTGGACCGTATCGACCCACTTATCAGCGGCAACAAGTGGTTCAAGCTCACCCAACACCTGGCGGACGCACAACAGGCCGGTGCCGCTGGACTCATCAGCCTGGGTGGCGCTCATTCCAACCATCTGCACGCGTTGGCGGCGGCCGGCAAGCGGTTTGATTTCCCCACCGTCGGCCTGCTACGTGGCCATCCTCAAGACACCCCCACCATCCTTGACCTGAAAGCCTTCGGCATGCAGCTGCACTGGCTGGGTTACGGCGGTTATCGCGCGCGTCATGACGCCGGTTTCTGGCTGCCGTGGCGTGAACAATATCCCCATCTCTATCCCGTGCCCGAGGGCGGCGGCGGACGGGCCGGTGCAATGGGTTGCGGGGTGTTGGTCGAGCAGGCGCGCGAACAACTGAACACGCTCGGTTGGGCTGATTACGACGCATGGTGGTTGGCGGCGGGCACCGGCACCACACTGGCCGGGTTGGCGCTGGCAGAGGCGGGCGTGCATCCGGTGTTCGGTGCCTTGGCGGTACCGGATGATCACGGGGTTGCGCAGAACGTGCAGGCCATCGTGCAGCATGGCTATGAACTGCTGGACGCGAGCCGAGGCGGTTTCGCCAAGGTCGACCCGTTATTGCTCAATTTTATCCAGGCCACGGAGCAGGCATGCGGCCTGCTGCTGGAGCCGCTTTACACCGGCAAGGCCTTGCTGGCATTGAAGCAACAGATCGAGGCGGGACGCTTCGCCCCCGCCACTCGCTTGATCTTCGTGCACACCGGCGGCCTGCAAGGCCGCCGGAGCATGCAGGGTTAGCGCTTGGGCATCATGCGAAACACAGTGTTATCGCGCATGAAGTAATGGTGGTACAGGCCGGCCAAGGCATGCAGGCCGATCAGCCAATAACCGACGGTGCCTCCCAGCTCGTGCCATTCTTTGATCTGCTTGGACAAGTCTTTGTTTTCGCCAATCAAGGGCGGCAACTCGATCCCGTAGAACATCACGGAATGGCCCTGGGCACTCACGATCAGCCAGCCGAAAATCGGCATGCCGATCATGAATACGTACAGCGCCAGATGCATCAGTGTCGCCAGCAACGATTGCCATTGCGGCGGTGCCGGCACGATCTTCGGTGCAACGCCCAAGGTACGGGCAAACAGGCGCAGCCAGACCAGCACAAACACCGTCAGGCCGAACATGTAGTGCATTTCTACAATCAGGGCCCGCCCGCCACTGCCTTTGGGAAAGATCCCGCGAAACTCAATGCAGGCGTAAACCACCGCCAGCAGCACCACCATCAACCAGTGCAGTGCAATCGACATGGTGCTGTAGCGCGTATCGGAATTTTTCCACGGCATCGCTTTCTTCCTCACTCATCAGGGCAAACCTCCGTTCTTTGGCGACGGAGTCCTATTACTGTAAGCCTGTTTTGGCGGGTTTGCCCGGTGCGAATGCCGTTGTGTTGACCTCTATCAGTGGCTTTGCGGCATTTCACCACGGGCCAGGCGCTGGTTGATGTCGCTAATCACCGCCGGCAGGTCGGTAATGGTGTCGATCAGGTAATGCGGGCGCGAGCCTTTGAACATCGCCTCGATACGCTTGCGCTCGCGGGCCAGGGTGTCCTGGTCCAGCGCACGAAACTGTTCGTAGTTCAGGCCCAGGGCATTGCCCGAGCAGGTCAGGGCCACGGTCCACATTCCGGCGCGGCGTCCTTCGAGGATGCCCGGCACGGTGTCATCGACCTTCACGCACGCCGCCACATCGTCAATACCCAGGGCGATCACGTTGGCCAGGGCCTGGGCCGGCCACGGACGGCCGTTGGGCACTTCGTCGGTGGCAACCACGTGGTCGGCGATGTAGCCATTGATCGCGGCCAGGGCGACCACCTTGTCCATGACTTGCTTGGGGTAGCCGGAGCAGGAGCCGATCTTGATGCCTTGAACGCGCAGCCGGGCGAGGGTGTCGAGGGCGCCGGGGATGAGGGCCGAGTGCTCGGCGATCTTCTCGATCTGCAGCGGCATGAAGCGTTGGTAAATGGCAGTGACGTCGTCATCCGTCGGCGTGCGGCCGAAGGCCTTGCGGTAACGCTCGGCCACCTGCGGCTGGTCGCAGAGTGTGCGGATATGGTCCCACTTGCCCATGCCCATCGGGCCACGGGCTTCATCGATGGAGACTTGCACGTCGAACTCGGCGAAGGCTTCGACAAAGATCTGCGTGGGGGCGAAGGAGCCGAAGTCGACCACGGTGCCGGCCCAGTCGAGGATCACGGCCTGCAAGGTGGTGGGGTTTTGATAGTTCATGGCTGAGATCCAAAAGATGAAAGGTTGATGTGCATGGCGTGCAGCGCCTGGGCGATGGCCGCGACGGCGGCGCGCATCTCGGCCGTGTCGACATGGCCGATGCAGCCCACGCGAAAGGTGTCTACTTCGGTCAATTTGCCGGGATACAGGATGAAACCCTTGGCCTTGACCCGCTCGTAGAACGCCTTGAACTGGTAACGCGGGTCTTGTGGGGCATGGAAGGTGACGATGATCGGGGCCTGGATCGCCGTGGGCAGGAAACTGCGCAGGCCAAGTTCGGCCATGCCGTCGAGCAATGCCTGGCAGTTGCGGGCGTAACGTTGATGGCGCGCGGGCAGGCCGCCTTCCTCAACGTATTGCAGCAGCGCTTCGTGCAGGGCCGCGACCACATGGGTCGGTGGCGTGAAACGCCATTGGCCGGTCTTGGCCATGTAGCTGTGTTGGTCGAACAGGTCCATCGCCAGGGAGTGGCAGTTGCCTTGGGCGGCGGCCAGCGCCTGTTTATCGGCGAACACAAAACCCATGCCTGGCACGCCTTCCAGGCATTTACCCGACGCTGCGATCAGCGCGTCGAACCGCACCTCGCGGGCATCGATTGGCAGCGCGCCGAAGGAACTCATGGCGTCGATGATCAGGCGCTTGCCGTGGTTTTTAACCACGTCGGCGATCTGCGGCAGTGGGTTGAGAATGCCGGTGCTGGTTTCACAGTGGATCAGCGCTACATGGGAAATGGCCGGGTCGGCGCGCAGCAGGCGGTCCACATCGTCGGCAGTGGTGAGTGCATCTTCGGCGGTTTCGAAGGTGCTGAAATCGCGGCCGAGCACTTCGCAAATCCTGGCCAGGCGCTTGCCGTAGGCGCCGTTGATCAGCACCAGCACCTTGCCATCACGCGGGACCAGCGTGCCGATGGCCGCTTCGACCGCGAAGGTGCCGCTGCCTTGCAACGGCACACAGTCATGGCTGTGGCTGGCGTTGAGGATCGCCAGCAGTTGCTCGCACACACTGGCGGTGAGTTGGTTGAAGCGCTCGTCCCATGAACCCCAATCCACCATCATCGCCTGGCGCGTGCGGGCGGACGTGGTCAGTGGGCCGGGTGTGAGCAGGATCGGCGCGGTGCTGGTCATCTGAGGTCCTCGCGGGCATTGGGTTGACTCTAAGGCGCCTAAATTGCAGTTTGGCTTGTCATCAATCAAATTGTTTGTTGTTATGCGAGCTATCAGTTAGGCCGATAGCTATGAATTTGTTCCAACTGCGCGCATTCGATGCCGTGGCCCGTGAGGGCAGTTTTACCCGGGCGGCGGCGCGGCTATTCATCAGCCAGCCGGCGGTGACCGGGCATATCAAGGCGCTGGAAGAGCACTACCAGATCCCGCTGTTGCGCCGTACGGCACGCCGGGTGGAATTGACCGAGGAAGGCACGCGCCTGGCGGCGATCACCCGGGCGATCTTCGGCCTGGTGGACGAGGCACAGACCCTGCTGGAGGCCAATCGGCAATTGCTCGCCGGGCGGCTGGAAGTCGCGGCGGACGGCCCGCACCTGGTAATGCCGATGATCGCGCGGCTGCGCGCACGCTACCCAGGCATTACCGTCAACCTGCGGTTGGGCAATGCCCAGGAAACCCTGGCGGCGCTGCTGTCGGAGCATGCCGATGTGGCGGTGCTCACCGAGGTGGAGCCGCGCAGTGGCTTGCATCTGCAGCCCCTTGATGAATCGCGGATCTGCGCCTTGGTACCGGCCGGGCACCCTTGGCTGATCGACCCGGCGGGCATTCGCCTGGAGCAATTGCACGACGTGATCATGGTGCTGCGCGAGCCCAGCTCCATCACCCGTCGCACTTTCGACAGCGCTTGCGCAATCGCCGCTGTGCAGCCCAGGGTGTTGCTGGAACTGGACAGCCGCGAGGCCGTCACCGAAGCCGTCGCCGCTGAACTGGGGGTGGGGGTGGTGTCGTCGATGGAAGTCAGCCGTGACCCGCGGGTGCATGCCATTCCCTTGCAGGGCGAGGGGCTGGTGAACCGGCACATGCTCGGTTGCATGGAGCGACGCCGCTCATTGCGCCTGATCCAGGCGTTTTTCGAGTTGGCGTCTTGACGGTTTTTTGGTGGAACGATGGGTTTTTGCGCTATAAACTCTGCCCCCAAAGCGCCGGCCAGTAGACGTCTCGGCGCGATGGACAGGAAGAGAGTGAGTCATGGGCGCACAGTGGAAAGTCAAACATAAAGAAGCGGCATCCAATGCCAAGGGCAAGATTTTCGGCAAGCTGGTGAAAGAAATCACCATCGCCGCCCGCAACGGTGCCGACACCGCGACCAACGCCCACTTGCGTCTGGTGGTGGAGCAGGCCAAAAAAGCCTCGATGCCCAAGGAAACCCTGGAGCGCGCCATCAAGAAAGGCGCCGGCCTGCTGGGTGAAACCGTGCAGTACCACCGCGTGACGTACGAGGGTTTCGCTCCGCACCAGGTGCCGCTGATCGTCGAATGCGTGACCGACAACATCAACCGTACCGTGGCGGAAATCCGTGTAGCGTTCCGCAAGGGCCAATTGGGCGCATCCGGCTCTGTGGCGTGGGACTTCAACCATGTGGGCCTGATCGAGGCGTCGCCGGACAGCCCTGACGCTGATCCGGAAATGGCCGCCATTGAAGCGGGCGCCCAGGATTTTGAAGACGGCGAAGAAGAAGGCACCACCTTGTTCATTACCGAAACCACCGACCTCGATGCCGTGCAAAAAGCGCTGCCGGAGCAGGGTTTCACCGTGCTGTCGGCCAAGCTGGGCTATATCTCGAAGAACCCGGTGAGCGGGTTGACCGATGAGCAGATGGCCGAAGTCGAAGCCTTCCTGGAAGGCCTGGACAACCACGATGACGTGCAGGATATGTTCGTCGGCCTGGCCGGCTGATTTGTAGCTGAATACATGCAGTAAAAATGTGGGAGCGGGCTTGCTCGCGAATGCAGTGTGTCAGTCGCCAGATCAGCTGACTGACACGCCGCATTCGCGAGCATGCCCGCTCCCACATTGGTTTAGTGGTTTGGCAGAGACCTCAGCAGCGCTTCGATTTCTTCGAAGCCCGGTCGCGCTAACACATCCGGCTGGCAGCATCGTTTCTGCAGGTCTACCAGTCCCTCGTCGTTGAACTCAGTCTCGATCCGCTCCAACAACTCCCCAAGCAACACCCCAAACGCGCGCACTTCGATGCGCTGCAACGCTCTGGTTTCCAAGGTGTCCGCCGTGGCATGGAACGACGCCGCGCCAAAGTCCCCGAGCAAGCAATCGCCTGCTGCATTCCACAGAATATTGTGGCCGTACAAATCGCCATGGGTGATGCCGTGCCGGTGCAAGTGCGCCGCCACCGAGGCGATGCCACGCGCCATGCGCAAGGCCACATCGACGCTGAAGCGAGTCGTGGGCTCGTAGATATCGCGCGTGCAGGACGCCAGGCTCGGCAATGCCGCGAGGTTGCGGTAGCTCGGGTCGATCAGGTCCATGACCAGCGCGGCTTGATTATCAGGGTGACCTTTGATGCGGCCTTCTACCTTGATCAGGTTGGGGTGCAACCCGGCAGCGATGCAGGCCTGCATTTCATGCAGCGGTGAACCGTCGCTGGTGATCGTGCCTTTGTACAGTTTTACCGCGACAGGCAAGGCTTGCGGCTTCCACAACGCTTTACGAATGATCCCCGAGGCGCCTTCGCCCAGCACTTCGCCCAGGTCCAGTTCTGACCAGGGAATGTTCGGCGTCACGTCATCAGCGGCCACGTCCACTGCCATTTCCACCGGGTTACCGGCATAGGCCAGCCACGTCAGACTCGGCAGCGCCAGCAGCCATTCCGGCAGTTGGGTCAGACGGTTGGAGGCGATGCGGATCAGCTCCAGGTTTTTGCAGTTGGCCAGGCTCTCCGGCAGGTGCGCCAGATGGTTGCCGGCCAGCATCAGTTTTTGCAGCAACGGCCGCTCGCCCAATTCGCTGGGCAGTTGGCTGATGCAGTTGTCGGTGAGGATCAGCCAGCGCAATTGCGCCGGCAGCGCGGCGGCGGGTACATGGCTGATCTGGTTGGCCTTGAAGCCGATCATGCTCAACTTGGCGCACTGGCCCAGGCATTCGGGTAGTTCGGTAAAGGCGTTGTCCGAGCAGAACAGCACCCGCAAGTGCGACAGGCGATGCAGGTCGTCCGGCAGGCTGCTCAGGGCGTTACCCGTGAGGTTGAGGATTTCCAGGGTGTCGGCCAGCTCGAAGATTTCTTGCGGGAATTCGGTCAGCCCGCAGGCCAGGTCCAGGCGCTTGGTACCGGCCAATTGGCCAGTCTTGAGTTGGTCGAGGGTATTCATGAACGGCGCGGTCACTCGGCAATAGGGTGTAAAAGGCGCTCATGATACCGGGTCGGGCGCACGTTGCGGGCAGACGGTTTGCAATTGGTTCAGGCGGCTGGCGGTGCGGGCGAGGTCGATGGCCTGGCCTTCCAGAGATTCGGTCAACGGCTGTTGGCCGATCAGGGTCAGGCGTTTGTCCTGGTCGTAGAGCACGTCTACCAGGTTGATAAAACGCTGCTGCACAGCGATTGGACACTCTGCCAGTTGCGGCAGGCCATCGATAACCCAGTGGTCGAAGTCCGCGCATAGCAGCAGGTAGTCCATGACCGCCGTGAGCTGTTCGCACAGGTCGTTGAAGGTGAACACGATGGTGCGCGCCTGATGGCTGCGGCACACGAGCTGCCGGTTGCCGACCGTCAGGGCGTGTGCCGGGCCTTGCGTGGCGGGCAACCCGAGCGCTTCACGCTGGGCGACGGTACCCGGCCATACATACTGGCCGCCGGTAAAACGCTGCTCGGCATGGGCCTGGGGCAGGCTGCGAAAGTCCTGGGGTGAACTGACTTCCAGCACCTCCATACGCGCCGCGATCAGGTCAATTACCGGCTTGAACCGCTCGTGGTACAGCGGATTGGGCAGCAACCCTTCGGGCGCATAGTTGGAGGTCACCAGCACCAGCACGCCGCGCTGGAACAAGGCCTTGAACAACCGACTGATGAGCATGGCATCGCCGATGTCGTGGACGTGGAATTCGTCGAAACACAACACCCGGCAACCCGCCAGCAGCTCATTCAGGGTGGCGGCCAGGGCGTCGTCATGCTCACGGTGCTTGAACATGCCCCGGTGCAGGCGGGCAAAAAAAGTGTGGAAGTGCACGCGCTGTTTTTCGGCAATCGGCAGCGCCTGGAAAAAGCCATCCAGCAGCCAGCTTTTGCCACGCCCCACGGGGCCATACAGGTAAAGGCTACGGGTGGGCTGCCCGGCGAGCAGGTGCTGGGTCTCGCGGGCGAGGGCGGTGATTGCCCGGGTTTGGCCGGCACTGAGGATATAGCCCTGCTGCTCGGCCTTTTTCTGAAAAAACCTCGGGATCGGGGACGCGTCCGGGGTATCTGTTTTTTTACCGAGCAGACGCTGAATCAAGGAAAGCACAGCCAATGCGGTTCACTCTGTATTTCTGTGGTCCCTTACTTTAGGGCGCCCGCCGTGATTTGACCAATAGAGAACGGCGCCGCCAGCTATCTCGAAAAAGCATGGCGGGCGGGTAAACCCGAGCGAACTGGCGGTTTATCGTTAAATGACTAATCTCATACACAGTTGTCACCCCTGTATAAGGAATTGGGGCTGTGAAGGGACGAGCAGTACTGGCAGTAATGGGCGCCATGCTCTGTAACACGTTGTACGCTGCACAACTTCAGGTTGAGGTGCGCATCGACGTGCAGCGAGGTTGCCAGCTGGTGGGAACCACCCGCAGTGCTGGCATCGAGCAACTTGGCGTACTGGATTTCGGCAGCGGCCCGCGTCTGGACGACCCGGCCGGTCCCCTGAGTGCGGCCCTGATCAGCCAGCGCCAGCCGCGTCTGGAATGCAACCCTGATACACCTTATCAAGTGCGCGTGGATGGTGGCCTGCATGGCGGCACCGGCGAAGTGCGCTACCTGACCAGCGCCACGTCTTCCACCCAACCGATTCCCTATCGTCTCTACGCCGACGCCGCGCGGCGTATCCCCTTGCCCGTGAATGAGCCACTGAGCGGCCGCGTGCCGGATTCCGGCAGCGTCGATCTGCCGTTGTATGGCCGCATTGAATCGCTCAAGGACATTCCTGCCGTCGGTCGCTACAGCGACCTGCTCAAGGTCACGGTCACATGGTAAGCCGGGGCTGGGCCCTTGTGGCGATGGGCGGCCTGTTGCTGCTGGCCGACGACGTCCAGGCGGCTGTCAGCGGGCAGATCCACGCACGCCTGGTGATCACTGCCAGTTGCCAGGTGAGCAAAGGCATTGAGAGCGCACCGGTCAGCCCTTCGGGCGGCGGCGCATTGCTCGACTTCGGCAGCCAGGGCCCGACGTGGAGCAACCCGTTGGGCGCCGCTGTGACTGACGGCGCCAGTGCGCCGCTGTCGGTGTCGTGCAACCCGTCGGTGGTCAGCAGCTTCACGGTGACGATTGACGGTGGCGCCCACGGTGACGGCACCACGCGACGCCTGAGCAACGGGCGCCAGACCATTGCATATCGGCTGTCCGCTGATGCGCGGGGCCAAAGCGCCTACAGCATCGGCCAACAACGCAATTTCGTCGTGACCAAGGGCACGCAAGTACCGATCCCGGTATTCGGCTCGGTGGTGGCGAATACCAGGGCCCTACCGGCCGGCATCTACACAGACACCCTGACGGTGACTCTGGATTGGTAAACCATGAGGATGAACATCATGCATGCACTCGTATCGAAAGCAGTTTTTCCATTGATGGCGCTGGTGTGGGTGTCGGGCGCGCAGGCGGCCACCGTGGCCGGCACCGTGAGCGCGACCCTGGTGCTGACCAGCAGTTGCCAGGTCAATGGCGCGGCGGCGACCGGCGGGATGAGCTTCGGTAACTTGAACTTCGGTACGGCCAATAGCCTGTTCACCGAAGCCGACGGCCAGGTGTTGGGCGGTGGCGGCGGGGCGTTGTCGATTCTGTGCTCGGCAGGTACTTCACCGACGTTGACGGTGT
This sequence comes from Pseudomonas sp. M5A4_2d, assembly GCF_053345295.1. NCBI lineage: Bacteria > Pseudomonadati > Pseudomonadota > Gammaproteobacteria > Pseudomonadales > Pseudomonadaceae > Pseudomonas > Pseudomonas sp. M5A4_2d. Next base: position 932,887 of record NZ_JBKEZW010000001.1, read on the forward strand.
CTGCCGGTGCCAATGACGGCAAGTCCACAGGCGGTGCGCGGGCCCTGTATGACGGCGTCGCCAATTACGTGCCCTACGATCTCTATACCGACAGTGGTCATTCGAATTTGCTGGCAATCGGTGGGGTGATCAACCTGGCGCCCAGTACCGGTGTGGCTCAAGCCGTGAATATTTACGGCAAGGCCAATGGTAAGGCGGGACTGCCGGCCGGTACTTACACCGACACGGTTAACGTGACCCTGACGTTCTGAGTGCCATGAGCCGGGCCGCGTGGGCGTTGGTGGTGTGCATCGGCTGGGGAATGCCGGTCTCACTGCAGGCGGTGACGAGCCAGTCGTTCCAGGTCAGCGCGACCATCACCCCCGGCTGCCTGGTGGTCGGGGGCGGCACTAATTACGGCAGCCTGGCGTTCGGCACGTATTCGGCACTGGCAACCAGCACGGCGTCCGTCGCGCTGACCGGCGGCGTGACCCTGCAATGTACGCCGGGGGTTGCGCTGAGCATGACGGTTGATGGCGGTTTGCATAACAACAGCGGCCGCCGCATGCAGCTCACTAGCGGCAGTGCTCAGGTGGCCTATCAGCTGTTTCGGGACGCGGCCTTCAGCCAGAGCCTTGGGATCAGCCAAAGCGTCAGCGTGGCCTACAGCAATGCCGCGAGTATCACCTTGCCAATTTATGGGCGAGTGCAGTTACCGGGTAATCAGCCTGGGGGGACGTACAGCGACACGTTGCAGGTGCAACTGTCGTGGTAAAGCGATTGGCAATGAGGAGTAAGACCTATGTATGCAGCTTCCCGGCACTGGTGGGCAGCAGGTTTGAGCGGGTTTTTGGCGTTAGCGGCGGGGCAGGCCCAGGCGGCCAGTTCGGTGCTGATCTGGCCGATTGATCCGGTGTTGGAGGCCGATCAACAGGCCAGCGCACTGTGGCTGGAAAATCGCGGCACAGAGACCGCCAACCTGCAAATCCGCGTGTTTGCCTGGTCCCAGAGCGGCTTCGATGAGCAGTACCAGAACCAGCGCGACGTGATTGGCAGCCCGCCGGTGGCGAAAATCGAACCGGGCCAGAAGCAATTGGTGCGCTTGACCCGTACCAAACAAGTGCCACCGGGCCAGGAGCTGGCCTATCGCATCATCATCGATGAGATCCCCTCGGCCAACCCTGCGCCGGCCCCTGCGGATGGCAAGACCGCCGCCGCGATCCGCTTCCAGATGCGTTATTCGGTGCCCTTGTTCGCCTATGGCCCAGGCCTTTGGAGCAAGGTTGACGGTACGCGCGATCGCGACCCCAAGAGCGCCGGCAAACCTGACTTGAGCTGGAAGAAAGTCACGGTGGGCGGGCGCAACTACGTCGAAATGCGCAACCAGGGCGCCGTTCACGCGCGCTTGACCGATGCCACATTCAAGCAGGGCGGCCAACCTCGTCCGCTGGTGGAAGGCTTGATGGGGTATGTACTGCCGGGTGCGACCATGCGCTGGCCAGTGCCGGATGGACTGCCGGCCGATCAGCCGCTGCAGGTACGAGTCAATGGTGCAACGCAATTGGAGAGCCTTGCGCCGGGGCGGTAAAGCAGTGTGGTAGGGCACGGAATAGCCCTTGATGTTAACGGATGGAGACGTCCATTGATGGACACAAAGCCTTGGTGAGCCACGATCGGGCTCGATGTCTATGGCGATCGGTGTGGGTGGTGAGTGGCCTCTGCGGGCTGGTGCTTGCGCCGCCGGGCGCTGCCGCGCCGTTGCCGCCCCCTCCCAGCAGTATGGAGGCTGTTGCCGATGCACAGTTATTCCTGGAACTGGTGGTCAACCAGAGGGACACCGGCCGCGTGGTCGCCGTCAATCAGCGCGCCGGGCAGCTGTTTTTGCCGGCGTCGGTGTTGCAGGAAGTCGGCATGAAACTGCCGGGTGAGGTCCCCGCCGAGGTGGCGCTGGAAAATCTGCCAGGCCTGCACACCGATTACGACAGCCAGGGCCAGCGCCTGATGCTCACGGTGCCACCTGCCTGGTTGCCGGAGCAGTTTATCGGCAGTCGTGACAATTACCCGCGTACCCAGGCGCTGACCAGTTTCGGGGCGTTGCTCAACTACGACGCCTACCTCAACGATACGGATGACGCGGGCACCTATCTCGGCATCTTCAACGAAGTCAGGCTGTTCGATACCTGGGGCACCTTGTCCAATACCGGCCAGTACCGCACCACTATTGGCCGGGAGACCGTTGGCAGCAGTCTGGACAATGGCTATCGGCGTTATGACACTACCTGGCGATTCTCCGACGATGAACGCCTGTTGACCTATGAAGCGGGCGACGTCATCAGCGGTGCCTTGCCCTGGAGCACCTCGGTGCGCTTGGGCGGGGTGCAAGTGTCGCGGGACTTTGCAGTGCGCCCGGACCTGGTCACCTACCCCTTGCCGCAGTTTGCCGGGGAGGCGGCTGTGCCGTCGTCGGTGGACCTGTTTATCAATGGTTATAAGTCCAGCAGCGCCGATCTGCAGCCTGGCCCCTACACCCTCACCAACGTGCCGTTTATCAACGGCGCCGGGGAGGCGGTGGTGGTCACCACTGATACGCTGGGTCGGCAGGTCTCAACCACGGTGCCGTTCTATGTCACCAGCACCCTGTTGCAAAAGGGCTTGTCAGACTTCTCGGTGGCGGCCGGTAACCTGCGCCGCGATTACACCGTGCGCGATTTCGGCTACGGCCCCGGCGTGGCCAGCGGCACCTTTCGTTACGGGCTGTCGGACGCGTTTACCCTGGAAAGCCACGCCGAAGCCTCCAATGACCTGACCCTGGGCGGTGTGGGCGGCAACCTTCGCGTCGGCAACTTCGGCGTGCTCAACACGGCTATCAGCCAAAGCCAGTATGACGGCCGGACAGGCCAGCAACTGAGCCTGGGCTACCAATACAGCAACCAGCGTTACAGCCTGTCGTATCAGCGCGTGGAGCGGCGCGATCAATATGCTGACCTGAGCCTGATCGACACCCCCTACGCCAGCCTCAGCAAGCGCAGCCAGCAGGCGACGTTGAGCCTTAACCTCAACGAGTTCGGCAGCCTGGGCGTGGGCTATTTTGATGTGCAGGCGGCCGACAACTCTCGCACCCGCCTGGTGAACATGACCTGGAGCAAGTCGCTGTGGCGCAACAGCAGTTTCTACCTGTCCGCCAACCATGAAGTCGGTGACAGCAGCTGGGCGGTGCAGGCCCAAGTGGTGGTGCCCTTCGACGTCTACGGCAGTCTCAGCCTGGGTACTGAGCGCAGTAAAACCGGGCAAAGCCAGCAGCGGGTCAATTACAGCCGTGCGGTACCTGCCGAGGGTGGCGTGGGCTTCAACCTGGGTTACGCCAGCGGCGATGGGCCGGCCTATCGTCAGGCTGACCTGACGTGGCGCCTGCAGTCGGTGCAGTTGCAGGCGGGTGTGTATGGCAGCAGCGATGCGCAAACCCGTTGGGCGGACGCTACCGGGTCGCTGGTGTGGATGGACAACCAAGTGTTCGCCGCCAACCGCGTCAACGATGCGTTTGTGGTGGTGAGTACGGATGGCGTGGGTGGCGTGCCGGTGCGCTACGAAAATCAGGTCGTGGGCGAAACCGATCGCAACGGCCACCTGTTGGTGCCGTGGACCAGTGCCTACTACCGCGCCAAATACGAGATCGACCCGCTGAACCTGCCGGCCAACGTGCAAGTGCCGAATGTGGAGCAACGGGTTGCCGTGCGCCGGGGCAGCGGCTACTTGCTTGAGTTTCCGGTGCGTCGGGTGCTCGCGGCGAGCATCACGCTGGTCGATGCCCAGCATCAGGATTTGCCCCTGGGCAGCCAGGTACGCCATGAACAAAGCGGTGCACTGGCGGTGGTGGGTTGGGACGGCCTGGTGTACCTGGAAAACCTGGTGGCCCATAACACCTTGCAAGTCACGGTGGGCGACGGCCAGACCTGCCAGGCAACGTTCGAACTGGATACCACGCAAGAGCAGGTGCCGCTGATCGGGCCACTGGTGTGCCAATGACATAAGGAGTGTGCGAGTGCGAGTGAGGGTCAAGGAATGGCTGGTGGTGTGGCTGCTATTGGCGAGCCTGGGTGTGTCGGCGCAGGTGCAGGCCGTGTGTTCGGTGGTCGCCACCGTGCCAGCCAGCTTTGGCACGACGGTAAGTTCGATGACTGTGCGCACCACGTCCCAGCCCAGCTCAACGACCAACGCCGGCTTGAGCTGTACCCCGGCGGTGCTGTCGGTATTGGCTTCCAGCGACCATTTCTACGCGACCGTTACCGGTTCGTCGCAGGGCGGTTTAGTTGGGCCGACCGGTGATGTCATCAGCTATACCATCTACGCCAACAACACCGCGTCGTTTCCGATGACTCGCGGTACCGCGTTCGATTTTGGCGGCAGTGGCGGCATTGCCGCGTCCCTGGGGCTGGTGTTTGGGCCCGGCACAAAAACCGTTCCGCTGTACTTCGCTACCACCGTTGGCAGCAACGTGGCGGCGGGTGTGTACAGCGAGACGCTGAGCATTTTCTGGAACTGGAACTATTGCTCGGGCATTGGCATTGGCGGGATCTGCCTGGGCCGCGAGATCAACAGCGGAACGACCACGCTGAACGTCAGCATGACTGTGGTCAATGACTGCCAGATCACCACGCCGCCGATCGCATTCGGCAGTGCCCCGGTGGTCAGTGCCTTCGCCACGGTCACCGGGCAGGCCAGCATTGCCTGCACCAAGGGCAGTGCCTACACCGTAGGGCTCAGCGATGGGCAGAACCCGCTCAGTGTGGGCGGCCGTCGGCAGATGGTTTCTGGCAGTAAGTTTCTCGCCTATGACATTTTCCAGGGAGCGGGCTCCACCCGCTGGGGTAGCGTGGGCGCAGCGCGGCGGGCCAGCGCCTCGGCAGAGATCAACCCGGGCAACGGCTTGGGCACCGGCAGTCAGGTATTCAACTACAACGCGAAAATCTACACCGACCAGGCCACACCGCCGGGTGGCACCTACCTCGACAACGTGGTGCTGGACGTGGGCTTCTAGAACTTCAGCATCTGCGTGGCGGGCTGATCCACCGGGCTGACCATCGCATAGTTGTACCCGGCGCCGGACCAGTATTCGGCTTGCAAGCCATCGGCGCTGCGGCTGCCACGGGGCAGGAAGCCGTTGTCCGGGCCCGGCGGGCGGATATAGAAGCTGATGCGGCGACCTGTCGGGTCTTCGTACAGCACCATGGCTGCCGCGCCTTGGTCCGTGGTGAGCAGGCGCCCGCTCACCGGTTTGAAACCGGATTGGCTCAAGTCCGGCAGGCGATGCGCCTGGTTGAAATAACGGTCCAGCCACGCCTGCATGGTGCCGCCATCCTGCGTCTTGTAGTCGGCGGGCATGATGCCGTCCTGGGCAAACAGGCGGTAAGCCTGCATGGCATCGGCCATCGGCAACATCGGCGGTTGAGTGGCTTCGCGGGCATGCCATCCCCCCACGCCACCGAGGCTGACGGCGATCAGCAACACGGCTGCGGTGGCGAAGTGGCGACGGGACTGGTGCTTGATGCGTAGGCGAATCAGTGCCGGATCCAGGTCGGGGTTGGCCGGTTGTTGCAAGGCCCCGCTCAATGACGCACGCAGCAGGTGCGCATCCTGCTGCCAGGCCTGTACCTGAGCGGCGATGTCGGGGTGCGCCGCCAAGTAGGTTTCAAGCACGCGACGGTCGCTCTCCAACAGTTGGTGGTCGACGTAGGCATGCAAATCGCGTTCGCTGGGGGGCAGGCTGATCATTTGAGTATCCGCAGGGAAGGGCTGGCAATTTCGCCATCGCTGAGTTGACGCAAGGCTTGGCGCGCCCGGGACAGGCGCGACATGACGGTGCCCACAGGCACCTCCAGGATATTGGCAACTTCCTTGTAGCTTAAGCCTTCGACCGACACCCACAGCAGCAGAGCGCGTTGTTCGGTGTTGAGTCGGTCGAAGGCTTGCAGGGTCGATTGGGCCATCACCGTGCGCTCCACCGAGGGCTGTGCGTCGTCACGGCCGGTGAAGAATTCGAGCATGCGCGCATAGCGCCGACTGCGGCGGTGGGTGTCGAGGAACTGTCGGTAGAGGATCGAGAACAGCCAGGCGCGAAGGTCGCCTTCGAGGCGTTTATCGGCCCAACTGATGATCGCCCGTTCCAGGGTCGACTGCACCAGATCGTCTGCGCTGCTGGCGTTACGCGTCAGTGACACGGCAAAACGCCGCATTCTGGGGATGAGTTCACGTAACTGTTCGTCGAGTTCATGCATGGGGGTCTGGCTGGTCGCTACGCTGGGACTAGAGAGACGTCCGGCGTTGAGGGTTATTCCCGGTTCCGAAAAATAAACCCGGAACCCGGGAATAGAGCTGATCGGCGTTCGTCTTAATGCTCCGACCTTATGTTTCAACCCTTAGGCCTCTGGCCCTGGAGTCAGTTCATGGTAGATCACTCATCACCGCCCCGTCCTCCCTTGAGTACCGCGAGCCTGATCGCGCGGCTCGCCGGTATCGGTGCTGTGGTTGCAGTTGTTGCTGGGGCGTTTGCCTACGTCAACGGCACGCTTGACCCACAGCGCCTGCGCCCCAAAACCCTGGTCAATGCTCTGGAAGCCAATAACGGTTTGCACCCGGGCTTCCGACGCAATCATGCCAAAGGCGTGTGCGTGGCCGGTTACTTCGAGAGCAGCGCCGACGCGCGTGCTTACTCCAGTGCGCAGGTGTTCAGCGCGGCTAAAACCCCGGTGATTGGTCGATTTGCCTTGCCCAGCAGCAACCCCTATGCGCCGGACAGCAGTGTGCCGATTCGCAGCTTTGCGCTGCAATTCAGCCAGGCCAATGGCCAGCAATGGCGCACGGGGATGAACAGCATGCCGGTGTTCCCGGTGGGCACGCCTGAGGCGTTCTACCAGATGCTCAAGGCCGGCGCCCCAGACCCGGCGACCGGCAAGCCGAACCCGGCGAGTATGCCGGCGTTTTTTGCCGCGCACCCGGAAACCGCGCCGTTCCTGGCATGGGTAAAGACCGCCAAGCCATCGGCGAGTTACGCGACTGAAACCTACAACGGCATCAATGCGTTTTATCTGGTGAGCGCCGACGGCAAGCGCCAGGCGGTGCGTTGGGGGGTAGTGCCGCAGAGCCAGGATGCGGCGGGTGATACCGCGCCCTCGGGCAGCGATTTCCTGGAAAAAGACCTGGTGCAGCGCCTGACGTCGGGCCCGCTGCGCTGGCAGTTGAACATGACGCTGGCCAACCCCGGTGACCCGCTGGACGATGCGAGTAAACCCTGGGTGGGCGAACACAAGGTGCTCAACGCCGGAACCCTGGTGCTGCAAAGCAGCCAGCCGCAAGCGGAGGGTGATTGCCGCGATATCAACTTTGACCCGCTGATTTTGCCCAGTGGTATCCAAGCCTCCAACGACCCGCTGCTGGCAGCACGTTCGGCTGCCTATGCCAGTTCGTACCTGCGCCGCGCCGGTGAAGTCAGCCCCTTGCACAGCGCCCCCCTGGAGTCGAAGCCATGAATGTTCAACCACGGTTTTTCGCGCCGCTGGCCCGTCTGCTGCATTGGCTGATGGCACTGATGGTCATCGCCATGTTGTTTATCGGCGCGGGTATGGCCGCGTCGGTGTCGGAGCGCCATGAGTGGCTGATTCATCTGCACAAGCCGCTGGGTATCGCGATCTTGGCGTTGGTGATCGTACGGTTGGTGGTGCGCTTTTCCACACGGCAACCGCCGCTTCCGGCCGATTTGCCATTGTGGCAAGTGCTCGCCGCCAAGGCCTCGCACGTAGTGCTGTACGGATTGATGCTGGTGTTGCCGCTGCTGGGGTGGGCGATGATTTCCGCGGCCGGTGACCCGGTGATGCTCAGCAGTTCGGTGCAACTGCCGGCGCTGGTGGGGGCCAACGCGCCGTTGTTTGCGCTGTTGCGCAAAGCTCATGGCTATCTCGCCTATCTGTTGTTCCTGACGGTGCTGTTACACCTCGCGGCGGCCCTGTTCCATGGGCTGATTCGTCGCGACGGCGTGCTGCAAAGCATGACCGGCACCAAGGACTGATGCCGGGGGCAGGGCGGTTAGCGTAGCGCCGTGACGATTTCGGCCACGGTGCTCAATACGTCCTTGCCCAGCTGTTTGGAGCGTTCACCTGACCAACCGGTTTTCGGGTTGGGCGCGTCGTCGTTGTCCTTGAAGGGCATCTCCAGGGTCAGTGACAGGCAGTCATACCTTTCACCGACCGCATTACAGGCCAGCGTCATGTTGGCCTCGCCCGGCAGGTCACGGGTGTAACCGTGGGTGGTCTGGAAGTCGCGGGTAAGGGCGCTCAAGTGGCTGCGGAAGTGTTTTTCCAACGCTTCGATACGCGGGGTGTAACCGGGGTTGCCTTCGCAGCCGGCGGTGAACACGTAGGGGATTTCCTCGTCGCCGTGGATATCGAGGAACAGGTCGACGCCGTATTTTTCCATCTGCTGCTGGGCGAACAGCACTTCCGGGCTGATCTCCTGGCTGGCGTTCTGCCAGGCACGATTCAGGTCCTGGCCCATGGCGTTGGTGCGCAAGTGGCCATGGAAGGCGCCGTCAGGGTTCATGTTCGGAATAAGGTACAGGTCGGCGACAGACAGGAGTTTTTTCAGCTCAGTGTCACCGTCCTGTTGCAGTCGCTCGATGATCCCTTCCATGAACCATTCGGCCATGTGTTCGCCGGGGTGTTGCTGGGCGATGATCCAGACATTACGCCGGCCCTCGCCACCTTTGCCGCGGCGCAGCAGTTGGATGTCGCGACCTTCTGCACTTTTGCCGGTGGCGAGCAATTGGGTGCCGGCGCGGTTCAAAGCCTGCCCGATCAGCCAGTCATGACGTTTACGGCTGTAGGGTTCAAAGTAGGCGATCCAGGCGTGTTTCTCGCGGGTTTCCAAACTGATGTGCAGCGTTTCGCCATCAAAGCGCGTGGGCACGCGGAACCAGTTGATGTGGTCGTAGGACGCCACGGCGTTGTAGCCGCTCCAGGCGTTTTTGTAGGAGGACTGGCTGGCGTTACTCAAGCGAAAGGTATGGGTGTGACCCACGTGCATACCTTCGGCCTTGAAGTGGAACCATTGGAAATGCGCGCTGCGGGTATCGGGTTTGATCGCCAGCAACAGCTGGTAAGCGTCGCTGGCATCCAGGACCTGGATGTTGCCGCTGTCGAAGTCGGTGCTGATCTTGATGGAGGTCAAGGCCACGGTCATAGTCTGGGCTGCCTGAGTATGATTGTTGTGGCGGATATCTTACACAGGAGTCAGGCAAAATCTTGATGCAAAATTGTTGCATGGGGAGGGGGCGTCATCCTTGACGCAACAGCAGCTTAGAATCTATGAGATTGATTCTCAAGCGCTATTTCGCAAAGATCCGGGCTAGAGCGTTCGTTCGGCTTGGTTTTGGGGATGGTCTTTTGCTACCATGCGCACCATTCAGCAACACACAGTCTTCATTAGCCTGAAGCCATGCCAGGGAAACTGGCAAAAAAAAGACCCGGCCAAAGAGCCGGGTCAAAAACCGTGATTAGCCTGATGAGGAGATATTCCAAGAGTCCGACCTAAGGTCCCTTGGTCTATCGACTGATCTCGCGATCAGCTGGGTCCAATAGTAATCATTATCATTTGCAAGTCAAATGTTTTTATCCATCCGATAGAAATATTTCCCTTCGCGACCGTCATGTGTTGGCCTGAGTGGCAGGCACGTGCAACGTCTGCTCCACCATCGCTTTCGCCATATCAATCAAATACACCACCGAAAACGCCAGGTCCCGCTGATTGCCTTTACGGCTGCTTGCCGATTCATAGGCTGCTGCTGCCGCACTGCGTAACAGGTCCGAAGCGTGCACCAGCGCATCCTCATGGCTGATGCCAGGCTTGATGTCGAAAAACGTGGCGTCCGTGATCGGCGCCGACACATCCTCTTTCAAGTAATAGTCGAGTGCGCGCTTGGCGGCGCCGCTGTTGCACATGAGCAACAGTTCGTCGTTTTCAGCCGCGTCAGGCTGGTGATTTGGGCTGGTCGTCATGAGGGCGGGTACTCTGAGTGAATGTCGAAAACCTGCACCTGATATTAATACGAATCGTATTTATGTCATTTGATGGATTACTACAAACTGTTTATTGTCGTGGCGAATACGCAACGTATCGTCACGCCTCATGGATAACTGGATAGCGTTGGTCAAAACCAACATGAAAGACCGCAAGGTCACGCAGGACGAGCTGGCCGAACGCTTGGGCATGTCCCAGGGCGGCGTTGGGCATTGGCTCAACAAACGTCGTGTGCCGAGCCTGGCGGACATGAACCGGGTACTTGCCGAGTTAGGGCTGGGCGATCTGGAAGTGGCGCTGGAAATTCGCGAGAGAGCCCATGAAGCGCCGGCGTTGGAAAAACATTACAACCCGTATTTTCGCTACCCGGTCAGCGACTGGAAGGGCGTCTGTGAAGTTCGTGAAGAACGCCCGACCTACGGCGCTGCGCGATTCGAATTGACCGATTACCACGCCCGCGGTGAAGCCTTCTGGCTGCCTGTGACAGGAGACGCCATGACCGCCCCCAGCGGACTGAGCATCGGTGCAGGCATGATGATTCTGGTGGACCCGGCCATCGATGCCGAACCCGGTAAACTGGTGGTCGCTCAATGGGCCGACAGCACCCAGGCGACCTTTCGCCAGTTAATGGAAGAGAGCGGCCAGCTTTACCTGGTACCGCTCAACCCGACTTACCCCAAATTACGCTTCACTGACGATTGCCGAATTCTTGGGGTCGTCGTGCAAGCCACTGCGAAGTTTTAGTCCGCTGCTTCGAGTTCCACCAAGGCACTGCCTTCGGCAACCATTTCGCCTTCCTGGCAGAACAGCGCCTTGACCACGCCGGTTTGCGGCGCGCGGATGCTGTGCTCCATCTTCATCGCCTCCAGTACCACCAGTTGGGTCCCGGCTTCCACGGTTTGCCCGACCTCCACCAGCACGCGCACGATGCTGCCGTTCATCGGCGCGGTGAGGCCACCCTGATGAGATTGGTTGGCCTCGACCGCCGCAATCGGGTCAAACAGGCTGACTGCGTGCATCTCACCGTTCCAGCGCAGGTACACGGTGTCTTCGTTGCGCACCGCCAGATGAGCGCGGCGTACGCCGTTGTGTTCGGTCCATAACTGTTCACCTTGCAACTGCGGCGGGCTCTGGCACAGCCTTACCAGATGATCCTGCCCATTGCAGCTCAGGTGCAGCGAAACATCGGCCGGTAATCCCGTGCGAAACCCGCGCGTATCCGCCCAAGGACCGTCACCGGCCGGCAAACTCTGCATAAATGCCGAGCCCGCTGCCTGCCAGAATTCATCACTCAAGGCGCCGGCCACGGGCAGTAGCTGGTCCTGATAGCGCGGAATAAAACCGGTATCCAATTCAGCTGCCGCAAACGCCGGGTGGCCGATGATGCGCCGTAAGAAGCCGAGGTTGGTCTTGAGCCCGCCCACGGCGAACTCATCCAGCATGCTCAACAAGCGCAGACGCGCCTGTTCACGGTCTTCACCCCAGGCAATCAGTTTGCCGAGCATCGGGTCGTAGAACGGTGAAACGCTGTCGCCTTGTTCGACGCCGCTGTCCACGCGGCGGCCCGGTCCCGGCGCAGATTCGCGGTACAGCGTAAGGTGCCCGGTGGCCGGCAGGAAATCATTGGCCGGGTCCTCGGCATACAAGCGCACTTCAATCGCATGCCCCATCAACGGCACCTGCGCTTGAGTGATCGGCAGTGGCTCACCCTGGGCGACACGAATCTGCCAGGCCACCAGGTCGAGGCCGGTAATCGCCTCAGTCACCGGATGCTCCACTTGCAGCCGCGTGTTCATCTCCATAAAGAAAAATTCGCCACGCGAGTCCAGCAAAAACTCCACCGTGCCTGCGCCCACGTAGCCGATCGCCTGGGCGGCGCGCACGGCGGCTTCGCCCATGGCTTTGCGCTGTGCAACACTCAGGCCCGGCGCCGGTGCTTCTTCCACCACCTTTTGGTGACGACGCTGAATCGAGCAGTCGCGTTCATTGAGGTACAGGCAGTGGCCGTGCTGGTCGGCAAACACCTGGATTTCCACATGGCGCGGCTTGAGCAGGTATTTTTCCACCAGCATCTGCCCGTTGCCGAAGGATGAAAGCGCTTCCCGCTGGGCCGACGCCAAGGCTTCGGCCAGTTGGCTGACCTCCTCGACCACCTTCATGCCTTTGCCGCCGCCCCCGGCCGTAGCCTTGAGCAACACCGGATAACCGATACGCTCACAGGCATCACGAAAGGTTTCCAGGTCCTGAGCGTCCCCGTGATAACCCGGCACCAGAGGCACGCCGGCCTTTTCCATCAACGCCTTGGCTGCCGATTTGCTGCCCATGGCGTCAATGGCGGAGGCGGGCGGGCCGAGGAAGATCAAACCCGCCGCCTCAATTGCACGGGCAAATCCGGCATTTTCTGACAGGAAACCATACCCCGGATGAATCGCCTGGGCGCCGCTGGCCTGTGCGGCGGCGATCAGCTTGTCGATTTGCAGGTAGCTGTCGGTGGCCTTGCTGCCACCCAGGTCGACACGAATATCCGCTTCGCGGCTATGGCGCGCATCGCGGTCCGTGGCGCTGTGCACGGCCACGGTGGTCAGCCCCATGGCCTTGGCCGTGCGCATCACTCGGCAAGCAATTTCGCCGCGGTTGGCCACCAGTACAGTGGTCAGTGTGCTCATGAACGGGGCTCCTGGGCTTGCCAACTGGGCGAGCGTTTTTGCAGGAAGGACCGCAACCCTTCTTGGCCCTCGGCGCTGACGCGAATCCGCGCAATGGCGTTTTCGCAGTAACGACGCAGGGCCGGGGTGAGTGCGCCGTTGCCCACCTCACGCAACAAATCCTTGCTGGCGCGCATGGCGGCCGGGCTGTTAAGCAGTAGATTGGCGACCCATTGTTCTACGTGCTGGTCCAGTTCGGCCACCGGGTAACTTTCCGCCAACAAACCGATATCCCGTGCCTGCTGGCCGCCAAAACGCTCGGCCGTCAGGGTATAGCGCCGCGCCGCACGCTCGCCGATGGCCTGCACCACGAACGGGCTGATCACCGCCGGTGCCAGGCCGATGCGCACTTCCGACAGGCAGAACTGGGCGTCATCGGCCCCAATCGCCATGTCGCAGCAGCTGATCAAGCCCAGTGCGCCACCGTAGGCCGCACCTTGTACCACCGCCAGCGTCGGGATTTTCAGCTTGGCTAGGTTGTACATCAGTTCGGCCAGCTCGCGGGCGTCGTCCAGGTTGGTGTGGTAGTCCAGCTCGGCAGATTGTTGCATCCAGGCCAGGTCAGCACCGGCGCTGAAGTGCTTGCCGCGTCCGCGCAGCACCAAAAAACGCAGGGATGAATCACCCTGCACCTGGTCGAGGGCGATGATCAGTTCGCGGATCATCTCGGCGTTGAACGCGTTGTTCTTGGCTTCACGGCTGAGCCACAGGGTGGCAAAGCCACGGCTGTCGGTGATCAGTTCGAGGGTGTTGAAATCGCTCATGGGTACAGCTCCATTTACATGCGGAACACGCCGAAGCGGCTCGGCTCGATGGGGGCATTCAGCGAAGCGGACAAGGCCAGCGCCAGCACGTCGCGGGTCTGCAACGGGTCAATCACACCGTCATCCCACAGGCGCGCGCTGGAGTAGTAGGGGTGGCCCTGGGTTTCATACTGGTCGAGGATCGGCTGCTTGATGGCGGCTTCTTCCTCGGCGCTGAAACCGACGCCAGCGCGTTCGGCCTGTTCACGCTTGACCTGGACCAATACGCCGGCCGCTTGTTCGGCACCCATTACGCCGATGCGCGCGTTTGGCCACATCCACAGAAACCGCGGGTCGTAGGCGCGCCCGCACATGCCATAGTTCCCGGCACCAAAGCTGCCGCCGATGATCACCGTAAACTTCGGCACCTTGGCGCAGGCCACTGCGGTGACCAGCTTGGCGCCATGCTTGGCGATGCCGCCGGCTTCGTACTTTTGGCCGACCATAAAGCCGGTGATGTTCTGCAGGAACAGCAGGGGAATCCCGCGCTGGCAGGCCAGTTCGATAAAGTGCGCGCCTTTTTGTGCCGCTTCGGCAAACAGAATCCCGTTATTGGCGAGGATCGCAATCGGGTAGCCGTGAAGGTGGGCAAAGCCGCACACCAAGGTGGTGCCGAACAGCGCCTTGAACTCATCGAACACCGAGCCATCCACCAGGCGCGCGATGACTTCGCGCACATCAAACGGCTGCTTGGCGTCGGCCGGGATCACGCCGTAAAGCTCTTCGCTGCTGTACAGCGGCGCCACCGGCGTGCGTTGCAGTAACTCACCCTGTTTGCGCCAGTTAAGGTTGGCCACGCTGCGCCGTGCAAGGGCCAGGGCGTGTTCATCACTGTCGGCATAATGGTCGGCTACGCCGGAGATCTTGCAGTGCACATCGGCACCGCCCAGGTCTTCGGCGCTGACCACTTCGCCAGTCGCCGCTTTTACCAGTGGCGGCCCGGCGAGGAATATCGTGGCTTGCTGGCGCACCATGATCGCTTCGTCGGCCATCGCCGGCACATACGCGCCGCCGGCGGTGCACGAGCCCATCACCACTGCGATCTGCGGGATGCCCTGGGCACTCATGTTGGCTTGGTTGAAGAAGATGCGTCCGAAGTGTTCGCGGTCGGGGAACACCTCGTCCTGGCGGGGCAGGTTGGCGCCGCCGGAATCCACCAGGTAGATGCACGGCAGGCGGTTTTGCTCGGCGATGGTCTGGGCGCGCAGGTGTTTTTTTACTGTGAGCGGGTAGTACGAACCGCCTTTTACCGTGGCGTCGTTGGCGACGATCATGCATTCGACGCCTTCCACGCGGCCGATCCCGGCGATCACGCCGGCGGCGGGTACGTCTTCGCCATACACCTGATGGGCAGCCAGTTGGCTGAGTTCGAGGAACGGCGAGCCAGCATCGAGCAAACGGTTGATTCGCTCGCGAGGTAGCAGCTTGCCGCGTGAAGTGTGCCGCTCCTGGGCTTTTGCGCCGCCGCCTTGTTGCACGTGGGCGAGCAGCGTGTGCAGGGCGTCGACCTGGTGGCGCATCGCCGCGCTGTTGGCGGCAAATTCCGCCGAGCGCGGGTTGAGCTGGGTGTGCAAGGTGGCCATGGGCGCGCTCCGTCAGCGGGTTTCGTTGAAGAGTTCGCGACCGATCAACATGCGGCGAATCTCACTGGTGCCGGCGCCAATTTCGTACAGCTTGGCGTCACGCAGCAGTCGCCCGGCGGGGAATTCGTTGATGTAGCCGTTGCCGCCGAGAATCTGGATCGCGTCGAGGGCCATTTGCGTGGCGCGCTCGGAGGTGTAAAGGATCACCCCAGCGGCATCCTTGCGTGTGGTTTCGCCGCGCTCGCAGGCCCGGGCCACGGCGTACAGGTAGGCGCGACCCGCGTTGAGATGGGTGTACATGTCGGCGACCTTGCCCTGGATCAGCTGGAATTCGCCGATGCTTTGGCCGAACTGCTTGCGATCGTGGATGTACGGCACGATCAGGTCCATGCACGCTTGCATGATGCCGATCGGGCCACCCGCCAGCACCACGCGTTCGTAGTCCAGGCCGCTCATCAGCACTTTGACGCCGCCATTAAGTACGCCGAGGATGTTTTCTTCCGGCACTTGCACGTCATCGAAAAACAGCTCGCAGGTGTTGGAGCCGCGCATGCCCAGCTTGTCGAATTTGTTGCTGCGGCTGAAGCCTTTCCAGTCGCGCTCGACGATAAAGGCGGTGATGCCGTGAGGGCCTTTTTCCAGGTCGGTCTTGGCGTAGATCACGAAGGTATGGGCGTCGGGGCCGTTGGTGATCCAGGTCTTGCTGCCATTGAGCACGTAATGGTCGCCGCGTTTTTCGGCGCGCAGTTTCATCGAGACGACATCGGAGCCAGCATTCGGCTCGCTCATGGCGAGCGCGCCGACGTGCTCGCCGCTGATCAGCTTGGGCAGGTACTTGAGCTTCTGCGCGTGGCTGCCGTTGCGGTTGATCTGGTTGACGCACAGGTTGGAGTGGGCGCCGTAGGACAAGCCGACCGAGGCCGACCCACGGCTGATTTCTTCAATGGCGACCACATGCGCGAGGTAACCCAGGCCGGCGCCGCCGTACTCTTCCGGCACGGTGATACCGAGCAAGCCCATGTCACCGAACTTGCGCCACATATCGGCGGGGAACAGGTTGTCACTGTCGATTTGTGCCGCGCGGGGAGCGATTTCCTTGGCCACGAAGGACTGCACCTGATCGCGCAGCATGTCGATGGTTTCGCCGAGGGCGAAGTTCAGGGACGGGTAACTCATGGACAGGCACCTTAATGTGAGCATTGTTTTTGTGTGGGTTGAGCGCCGGGGGAGGTTGCTCACCTTTACGTTAACGTAAGCTTGCGTTGCGAGGCTGTCAATCGTAGTTTACGTTTACGTCAAGCAACCGCCGTCCACCTTACAAAAAAGACAAAAGGGGTCGTTATGGATCAACTGAATCAGAGCTACAGCCGTGGCGCTCAGGACAAGACGTTGCTGGCCATGACTATCGGCCAAGCCTTCGACAACACGGTTTTGCAATACCCCGATGGCGAAGCGCTGGTGGTGCGTCATCAGCAACGCCGCTACACCTGGCGACAATTGGCCGAGACTGTTGATCTGCACGCACGCGCGTTCCTCGCCTTGGGCATGCAAACCGGTGACCGCCTCGGTGTCTGGGCTCCCAATTGCGCCGAGTGGTGTATCAGCCAAATCGCCAGCGCCAAGCTCGGGGTGATTCTGGTGAATATCAACCCCGCCTATCGCAGCAGTGAATTGGCGTACGTCCTCAAGCAATCCGGTTGCCAGTGGCTGGTGTGTGCGGGGTCGTTCAAGGGCTCCGATTACCACGCCATGCTGCAAGAGTTGCAGCCGGACCTGCGTGCCATGATCAGCCTCGACCCCAGCCCGCCCGCAGGATTCCTGCCCTGGTCACAATTGTCGGCCCTCGGCGCAGGCGTCCCGCCCGAACAACTGCACAGCCGCCAGGCCAGCCTGCACTTCGATCAAGCCGTCAACATTCAGTACACCTCCGGCACCACCGGCTTCCCCAAGGGGGCCACCCTCAGTCACCACAACATCCTCAATAACGGTTACATGGTCGGTGAAAGCCTGGGCCTCACGGCGCAGGATCGCCTGGTGATCCCGGTGCCGCTGTATCACTGCTTCGGCATGGTGATGGGCAACCTTGGTTGCATCACCCATGGCACCACCATGATCTACCCCAATGATGGCTTCGACCCGCTGCTGACGCTCACTGCCGTTGCCGAAGAGCGCGCCACCGGGCTGTACGGGGTACCGACGATGTTCATCGCGTTGCTCGATCACCCGCGCCGGGGCGAGTTCGACCTGTCGACCCTGCGCACCGGCATCATGGCCGGCGCTACATGCCCCATCGAGGTCATGCGCCGTGTCATCAGCGAGCTGCACATGGGCGAGGTGCAGATCGCCTATGGCATGACCGAAACCAGCCCGGTGTCACTGCAGACCGGCGCCAATGACGACCTCGAGCGCCGTGTCACTACTGTCGGGCGCACTCAGCCGCAACTGGAAAACAAGATCATCGACATCGATGGCAATACGGTTGCACGCGGTGAGATCGGCGAATTGTGCACCCGGGGCTACAGCGTGATGCTCGGCTACTGGAACAACCCCGACGGCACCCGCGACGCCATCGATGACGCGGGCTGGATGCACACCGGCGACCTGGCGACCATGGACGAGCACGGCTACGTGTGCATCGCCGGGCGTAACAAGGACATGATTATTCGCGGCGGTGAAAACGTGTACCCGCGTGAGCTGGAGGAGTTTTTCTTCACCCACCCGGCGGTGGCCGACGTGCAAATCATTGGCATCCCGGATGCGCGTTACGGTGAAGAGATTGTGGCGTGGATCAAGTTCCATCCCGGCCATGTCGCCAACGAGCTGGAGCTGCAAACCTGGTGCAAGGGCCGCATTGCACACTTCAAGACGCCCAAGCACTTCAAGTTCGTCGACGAGTTTCCGATGACCGTAACCGGCAAGATCCAGAAGTTTCGCATGCGTGAGATCAGCATTGAGGAACTGACGCGTTAACTACTTAGCCCCCGGCGCAAAAGTAGCTCATTAAATTGGTCTTTTGAGAACACTCACTGGACCGGATATGCCCGATATAGACACCGCCTACGCACTGGTAGAGGCGCAAAGCATTCATGTGGGGCCAATCCGGGAGCACATCCCGGGTTGGTATGCCGACTCTTCATTGCGCCGTAAGCGTGAACTGGCTGAATTTGCACTTGAGGTGCCGGACTTTTACCGCAGCGCCAGTACCCTTGAGCGTGAAAACCTCCACACGGCTCATGCCGACGGTTGGGCTGCATTGAATGCGGTCGATCGGATTTTTGATGGGCTCAAGGACAGCGTCGAATTTGTCGAGCCGTTATTGGTCAAGGCGATAAAAGCGCAGCTCAACCTTGATTTGGATGTCAGGAAAACCTTTTACGCACGCAAAATTTACTACCGCAACCGTGTCGATGAACGCAGCGATTTTGGCGGGGCATTTGCGTTTGCGACAGGTGTTGGTGGGCCCAGGGACTATTACTACTCCGGCATCACGTTGCTGGAAGCCGCGATGGGTAACTTCTCTGCTGACGAAGGGATTGCGGGATCATGCGACGATTGCCAGCTGATTACCCGGTTCGATTTTCAGGCTGACAGCGCAGTATTGCCCACTGAATTTGCGGTCAAACAGCTGGCGCTGACACTGCCTGCCCATCGGTTTGCGGCCCTGTGTCGCCGCCTCGATCTGGGTAAGCAGTACCAGGCACATGTTAACGCAGTGCTTGCGCCCGTTGACCCTCCAGGCACCGAGGCAGGCACGGCGGCCACGGCACTGCTGAGGGAACTGGTGACGTATCAAAAAATACAACTGGAGGTGCAGGCCCGGATAGCGCTGGCGCGTAAACACATCGAAGCGGATAGCTTCCAGATGATCACGGATTACGCCGCCTACCGGCTAGGGCGCAAGGTCGTCAGTTGGAGGGGTCTCAATATGATGTGTTCCACCCCGACCATCGCGCGTGTCCAAACCAGGCAGATCATGTTGTTTTACACGGACACCCCACGGGTTGAAAACTACCTGCTTTACGTACCGGGTGATCCGGACAAGCCCCTGACGGAATACACCTCGCTCTGGGCCGTGGCCGATGATTTGGCCAAGCGTCTGTGCGCGTTCAAGTACCGAATGTTTTTCAGTCAATTTATTCCGGTTGAGTACCAGCATGAATTTTTTACGTCGGTTAAACAGACCCTGGATCCTCAAGACATCTATCAGCCCCATGACAACTTCACGTTGGATAGCAGTGCGGGGCACCACCGGCCTCGGATATTCGCAACAACGTACTACGTCGATTGGCACTCCTGGGCACAGCAGAAACTCACCCTGACTCGCAATAACGCCAAGGCACTGGTGGTGTCGACCGCTGATCAAGACAAGCGCGCCCAGCGCGAATGGTTGCAGGCCGTTGGCAGCGCTGCGTTGGATGTCCTCAATCTGGCGTCATTCGTAGTGCCGGGGTTAGGCCCGTTGATGATGATGGTCGGTGCCATTCAAATGATGAGTGAGCTTGAGGAGACCGTTTCCGCGATCAGGGAAGGTGATACGAAAGAGGCGTGGGCGCATGCGTCAGGGATCATGCTGAACCTGGCGTTTGTGGCTGCCGGGCACCAGCTGATTCCAGTCATCAGCGAGTCTGAGTACGTCAAAGGGTGGGTGCATGTGGTCTCGCCCCAGGGGAAAACACGCCTGGCAAGGCCAAATGTCGACGATTACCAACAATCCGTGGTCCTACCACCGGGCACACGCCCGGATTCCCTGGGTGTGTATACCCACGCCGGCAAACGTTACTTGTCGGCGCAGAACGGGCGTTATTACGCACTGGCGAATGCGGATGGCGCATTCACGCTCCGCCACCCCAGCGATTTACGACGGTATGCGCCACGCGTCGTGCATAACGGTATGGGCGCCTGGGTACACGAATTCGAGCAACCGCTCAGTTGGGACCGGCGCACGCTTATGCGGCGTATAGGCCCTTCGGTGGACGGGCTCAGCGACGAGCAGTTAGAGCAGATTTACCAGGTCAGCGGTATTCACGAAGATCAATTGCGCAGGATGTATATCGACCTGTCGCCACCGCCACCATTATTGGCCGAGAGCATCCGACGTTTTCAGATCGGTCGTCGTTACAGCGCTTTTATGGAGCAGATGTGCAGTCCCGACGCCGAGGTCTACAGCCAGGCAGATCCTGACCTGCAGGTGGAACTGCTGACCCACGAAAGAATCTGGCCGCCGTCCAGGGGCCTGAGTGTCATCGACACTGAACAAGGCGCCACGATTTATCAGGCGCCTGCGGGTTCCCAAGCGAAGGCCCAGGTAGCGATCAGCAGCCAGGCGCTGTACAGCGGGCAATTGCTTGATACGGTGGTCGCGGAGCTGAGCGACGAACAGTTGCAGGTCTTGTTGGGCGAGGATGTCCAGGAAGCCCGGCTGCGCGAAGGGCTCAGTAAAAATCCTTCCTCAGGCAGTTACTCGTGGGAACTGACCAACTTGTTGCGCCGCCCGCGTGATCCCGGCATGACCCTGTCGAGGTTAAGACTGCGGCTGGCACGGGCGGCCCGGCTCAAGCGTGATGAGCTGTTGAACGCCGTACCTCAGAGTCCAGACGCGCCTGCTCGCTGGATCCAGGAGGCGTTTCCCGCGTTGCCCGACGTAGCCGTCGAGCAATTGCTGGAACATATGGATGAGGCTCAGCGTCAGCAACTGATTACCACCCAACGACCGCCTTTGCAGCTTTCGCAAGAGGCGCGCGAATACCTCGACGCATTTCGCTTGCAGCGCGCCTACGAAGGCCTCTACCTCCCTGTAGGCATGAGCGAAGACATGGCGCGTCTCGCCCTGCACACTCTGGAAAATATGCCGGGGTGGTCGGACACCGTACGTATCGAGTTGCGTGACGGCACCTACATGGGGCCGGTGTTGGACAGTATCGGACCACTCGATGCCAAACGCAGACATGTCTGGATCAAGCGTGCCGATGGTCGCGTAGGGAGCACCTGGCATTCCTATGACACCGACAGGTTCTACGCGTCACTGTTTGAGTGGGTGCCGAGGCCTGATGTCGAGGTCATGGTTTACCCTGCGGAAGCGCGTTGGACGAATTTTCGCCGTGCCTTGCAACGGCAGGCGCGTACCCCTGCTGAGCTACGGGACACCCTCGATATGCCCGCCGTCGAGCAAGGCTATCAATCGCCGATGGGATTGGCTCAAGGTGCCCGTGGTGACGGCGCGGTAACGCCTTCAACGCGTGCCATTCAATGCCGTCTCAAAGCTCAGAAGCTCTATCCCGGTTCGACGCTGGAGCAAATAGAGGGCTACCTGAACGTCAAGGGGCAGGGCGATGCCTTCATGCTCAAGGAGGTTCGCCGGATGCAGGTTGAATTTGACCGGTTGAGTGAGGACTTGAAGCAATGGGCAGGCACTGCGCCTAATAAATTGAAGGTGGCAGAGCGGATAAAGAGGTGCTGGCAGCGACGTACCGAGCTTGTCCGCAATAATGCCGATGAGGTGACCGGTTACGCCTTGGACCTCAGTGATTGGCTTGTCGAAGACTTGCCGACGTTAACGGTTGAAATGCCCCACGTCGCAAGTCTGACGCTGCGAAACATGAGGCTGTCGAATAATGTCGACGAGTTTCTGGGTTCCTTCAAGGGGCTGCGTCACCTGGATTTGAGTGGAAATCGCTTGACTCATCTGCCGAAGATTATTGGCAGTATGAGCGGGCTGAGCCGATTGTCCCTGGCGAACAACCAACTGCAGTTGACCGCTGACAGCGTGGCGGCATTGGCGCACTTGAACCACTTGCGGATGCTCTCACTGGCGAACAACCCTCTGCTGCTGGCACCTGATGTCAGTGCTATGACGCGGTTGGATCAACTCTACCTGGCCAATTGCGGATTGAACGTATTGCCCGTCGGAGGGCTGGAGCTGCGTTGGTTAACGCGTCTGGACTTGCGTAGCAACCTGCTGGAGGAACTGCCTGAAACGTTGTTTCAGCGAACAGCGCAGCAGAACAGGGGGACGACATTGGGTGAGAATCCACTGTCCGAGCAAACCCGGGATCGAATTGAAGCCTATCGACAGCGCAGTGGTGTGGCATTGCTCGACAGGGCGATGTCACGGCATGTCACCGAGAGCGTTGCTTTGTTGATTTGGCTTGAGGAAATGCCGGCCGCTCAGCGTGTGCAACTGGAGCAGCTATGGCGCGACCTTCGGTCAGAACCTGGTGCGGATGCTTTCTTTCGGTTGATTGCGGACATGACCCGTTCGGCCACTTACAAGGCAGCGAATGCGCGTGCCGGGATCGCTGGGCAAGTCTGGGAGCTGATAAAAGATGTTTCGGACGATGAGGCACTTCGTCAGGAAATTTTCAAGGCGGTCGACGCCCCTGGGACCTGTACGGACCAACGCACTGACGTGCTGTTCAAACTCCGTCTGCAGGTGCGGATTCATAAAGCCAAGCTTGACGCGGGTACTTTGCAGGTAGAGCCGAGGCTGATAGAGCTGGGCAGGGGCCATTTTCGTCTGGTGGAGCTGGATAAACTGGTCAGCGCTGATATTGCGGGGCGTGAATCGGCGTTGCACGCACGTGCTGCTGCGGATGCGCTGAACATGGCTGCGACGGTGGCTGGAGAACAAGGCTCGCCCGGCGTCACGGCTTTGGCCGAAGCCGCTCTGGCGGCAACAGCCGCTGCAGATACCGCACAAGCCGCAGCGGAGTTGGGCGCGCCTGGGGCCCGCGACGCAGATAACGCCGAGCGCGAGGTACGCCGGATTGCGAGCGCGGCAGGTGTCGTTGATTGGCCCAGAGAGCCCTATAGTGAAGGTATCGAGGTGGATCTGGTTTATCGAACGTCCCTGGCCGATCGGCTCAACTTACCGCTTCAGCCGCGCCTCTTGACGTTTGCGCACTTGTACCCGGTCAGTGAACCACTCATCCGCCAAGCTGGCGAAACCGTGCTGGAGCAGGAGGCCGTGCCGGGTGCGCTGGCGCGCTTCTTGGTGGAAGAGACCTTTTGGGGCAATCACCTGACGAGTCTCTATGCCCAAGAGATTGAGCAACACTTCGGTGAAACCAAACAATTACTACAAGAACAATCGTCGGTGTTGGATGACCTCGAAACGTGCGTCAGAGCCTATGATGAGGCCGAGAATGACGGGGCTCGTGTCTCGCATCTAGAGGATATAAACGAGGCATTGGAAGACGTGATGAGGCTTTTTGGTTTAGAGCGCCAGCAGATTGTCGGGCCTGCGGGAATGCCGCAAGCGGACTTTCTATCAACGCAACGCATTGCGGTGGGAGAGCGTTGGGCGGTAGAGGAAAAACGTGCGCTGGTGGCTGTTACCCAATCAATACTGGATAGGCCCGTCCCCGTCTGAACCCGTGCGCCAGAAAGCACAAAGGGGACCCGAAGGTCCCCTTTAATTTGTCGTTGCGTGCTCTTTTTTTATTATTGAGGGGCGGTCTATTGTTGTTTTTGGCAACCGTTACCCTTTACCGCTGTTTTTGGCGACCCCCATCCGGGGTCAAGAGCAAACGTATTTTTTTGAGCGCTGATCTGCTTCTTCGTAATCGATCCAACCAGTGGGTAGCTACCTGAGGTAGTTTTATTTTTCTCTAACCGGTTGCGGGTTTCGGCACGCCGTACCCTGCGAAGCACATCTTCTCCAAAAAAATCTGTTAGCTGCGTCTCTGCCGTGTTGTTTTTGTTATGTCAGAGTCGTTTCGTCTTATTTTTATTAGGTTTGGCGCTTTTTATTCTTGTTATGCAATAGAGGTAGCAGAAGCCGTGCCAACTTTTAAAAGTTGTTTAAAATCAATGGCTTGGTTTTTTCGTGGGAAATGACCTACGGCAAATAAGACAAAATATGTTCCCGTGTTACTCGATATGTAGCGGTGCGGTAACACATTGTCACGGCTAAGCTACTCAACCGGCTGTTCGGGCCTTTGCCACACGCGAACCGGTTGGGCGCCCCAGCACCTGACTGATCTGCAGGCCCGCGCGAATCAACGCCTGTAAGTCGATTCCGGTGTCGATACCCAGGCCATTGAGCAGGTACACCACATCCTCGGTGGCGACGTTACCGCTGGCACCCTTGGCGTAGGGGCAGCCGCCAAGGCCGGCGATAGAGCTATCAAACACGTTTATGCCTTCCAGCAAGCTGGCGTAGATATTCGCAATCGCCTGGCCGTAAGTGTCATGAAAGTGCCCGGCCAGCTTGTCCCGTGGCACCTGCGCGCCGACCACTTCAAACAGCTGCCGCGTGGCGCCCGCCGTGCCGGTGCCGATGGTGTCGCCCAGGGAAACCTCATAGCAGCCCATGGCATACAACTCGCGCGCGACCGCCGTGACCTGTTCCGGGGCGATGTCACCTTCGTAAGGGCAACCCAACACACACGACACATAGCCGCGCACGCTGATACCGTGCTGCTTGGCCGCCGCCATGATCGGCGCAAAGCGCTCCAGGCTTTCGCTGATCGAGCAGTTGATATTGCGCTGGGAAAACGCCTCGGACGCTGCCGCGAACACCGCCACTTCCTTCACGCCTGCAGCCAGCGCATCTTCAAACCCGCGCAGGTTCGGTGCGAGTGCGCCGTAGGTCACGCCGGGCTTGCGCTGAATCTGCGCAAACACCTCGGCCGAGCCGGCCATCTGCGGCACCCATTTGGGCGACACAAAACTGCCAACCTCGATATAGCGCAAGCCTGCGCCGGTCAGGGCATCCACCAACTGGACCTTGTCGGCCACGCTGATGGGCTGGGCTTCGTTCTGTAATCCGTCGCGTGGGCCGACTTCCACCAGGCGTACGTGTGAGGGGAGGGACATTGCAGCTACCTTCTGGTTATTGGCCAACCTGGCTCATGGTCTGTGCCAGGGCCTGGGTGCAACGCTCTTCGGCGGTGTCCAGTTCCAGCTTCATCTGTTCGATATCCAGCAACTGTTGCTCAAGCTGCTCGCGGCGCTCGGCGATCTTGGCCAGCATGCTGTTGAGCTGGATGTGATTGCCGCTGGTAGGGTCGTAGAGTTCGATCAGCTCGCGGCATTCGGCCAGGGAGAAGCCGATGCGTTTGCCACGCAGGATCAGCTTGAGGCTGACCTTGTCCCGCGCCGAGTAGATGCGCTCCTGGCCCCGACGTTCAGGGGCCAGCAGGCCTTGTTCTTCATAGAAACGAATGGCGCGGGTAGTAATGTCGAGCTCGCGGGCGAGGTCGGAAATGCTGTAGGTCGTGCTCATGGGGGCGCTCAAGAAGGTCTTGGCGCTAAGCTAATGGCACGTTGACGTAAACGTCAAGGGCTGCCGTGCAGCCCAGCGCAAGCAAGCCCCCTGCGACGCTCAAGCTTGCTTGCTATCGAGCTTCTTCTCATGCGCCGTCACCTGCTGGCACAACTCGATCATCTGCTCACGCATCCAGCGGTTGGCCGGGTCCTGGTCGGTGCTTTCGTGCCAGTACAGGTGGGTTTCCACGGGCGGTACGTCGTTGACTGGCAGGTTGAACCAGTGCAGTTCGTGGCGGCGGGCGAAGCGTTCGGGCACGGTCATGACCATGTCGGTCTGCTGCAACACTTGCGAAGCCATCAGGTAATGCTGGGAGCGCAGGGCGATCTTGCGCTGGATGCCCATTTTGCCCAACGCCAGGTCGACATGGCCCAAGCCGTTGCGGCGGCTGGAGATATGGATATGGGTCAGTGACAGGTAGTCGTCCAGGGTGAATTTGTCCTTGCCCGCCATCGGGTGGCCCTTGCGCATGGCGCACACGTAGCGGTCTTCCATCAGCTTGACATGGCGCACTTGCGGGTCAGTGTTAAGCGGCGCGTCCACGGCAAAGTCCAGGCGCCCGGCGGCCAGCTCCTTGGTGGTTTCGCGGCGTTTGGACAGGAAACTCTCGATCACCACGGTCGGCGCCAGGCGGCGCAGGCGCTGGAACAGCAACGGCAGAATCACCGCCTCGGTAAGGTCGGTCATGCTGATGCGATAGGTCTTGGCCGCCTGTTGCGGGTTGAAAATACGGCTTTCCTGCACCGACACCCGCAGCAGCGACAACGCGTTGCGCACCGGGCCGATGATGTTCTGCGCCATCGGCGTAGGCACCATGCCTTGGGCGGTGCGCACGAACAGCGGGTCGTTGAACGTCTCGCGCAGGCGCGCCAGTGCGTTGGACACCG
Source organism: Pseudomonas sp. M5A4_2d (assembly GCF_053345295.1). Lineage (NCBI taxonomy): Bacteria > Pseudomonadati > Pseudomonadota > Gammaproteobacteria > Pseudomonadales > Pseudomonadaceae > Pseudomonas > Pseudomonas sp. M5A4_2d. The sequence continues at coordinate 959,176 of NZ_JBKEZW010000001.1, forward strand.
CCGGCTGGGTGATGCCGACAATCTGCCCGGCGCGAGTCAGGTTGGCTTCGGTATAGATCGCGTCGAAGACGATAAAGAGGTTGAGGTCGACCTTGCTCAGATTCATGTCGTTGCGCTCTTATTGTTAGGTGGCGATTTGTTAAGTGCCCATGCGCCGATCATATATCGGTGATGAATGTTAATACACGCCGAGAATAGGCTAGGTAAATTATCAGCGCTGTTCTAGCATCGATTGCATGACCTAAACAACCTCTCAGAGAAGGGAGCTGCTCATGGATTTCGCCTATTCGCCCAAGGTTCAGGAACTGCGTGAACGCGTCACCGCGTTCATGGACGCTTACGTTTACCCGGCCGAGCCGGTGTTTGAACGCCAGGTCAGCGAAGGTGACCGCTGGCAGCCCACCGCCATCATGGAGGCGCTGAAAGCCAAGGCTAAAGCCGAAGGCCTGTGGAACCTGTTCCTGCCGGAATCCGAACTGGGCGCCGGCCTGACCAACCTCGAATACGCGCCGCTGGCCGAGATCATGGGCCGCTCCTTGCTGGGCCCGGAGCCGTTCAACTGCTCCGCCCCCGACACCGGCAACATGGAAGTGCTGGTGCGCTACGCCAACGCAGAACAGAAACAACGCTGGCTCGAACCGCTGCTGCGCGGCGAGATCCGCTCGGCCTTTGCCATGACCGAGCCGGACGTGGCCTCCTCAGACGCCACCAACATGGCCGCCCGCGCCGAACGCCAGGGCGATGAGTGGGTGATCAACGGCAAGAAGTGGTGGACCTCCGGCGCCTGCGACCCGCGCTGCAAGATCCTGATCTTCATGGGCCTGAGCAACCCGGATGCACCGCGTCACCAGCAGCACTCGATGATCCTGGTGCCGGTGGACACCCCCGGCGTGAAGATCGTGCGCCCGCTGCCGGTATTCGGTTACGACGACGCCCCTCACGGCCACGCTGAAGTGCTGTTCGACAACGTGCGCGTGCCGTATGAAAACGTACTGCTCGGTGAAGGCCGCGGCTTTGAAATTGCCCAGGGTCGCCTTGGCCCAGGCCGTATCCACCACTGCATGCGCTCCGTCGGCATGGCCGAGCGTGCGCTGGAACTGATGTGCAAACGCGCCGTCAGCCGTACCGCGTTCGGCAAGCCATTGGCACGCTTGGGCGGCAATATCGACAAGATCGCCGACTCGCGGATGGAAATCGACATGGCGCGCCTGCTGACCTTGAAGGCGGCCTACATGATGGATACCGTCGGTAACAAAGTGGCGAAAAGCGAAATCGCCCAGATTAAGGTCGTGGCGCCGAACGTGGCGTTGAAGGTGATCGACCGCGCGATCCAGATCCACGGAGGTGCCGGAGTGTCCAACGACTTCCCGCTGGCCTACATGTACGCCATGCAACGCACCTTGCGCCTGGCCGACGGCCCGGATGAAGTACACCGCGCGGCGATCGGCAAGTTCGAGATCGGCAAGTATGTGCCTAAAGAGCTGATGCGCAGCGGGCAGTAACACCGCGTCGCCCCTATCGCGGGCAAGCCAGCTCCCATAATTGACCGATTTCCAACATGAGAATGAGGTCGAATGTGGGACCGGGCTTGCCCGCGAAGAGGCCAGTGTTTACACCATAAAACTCAAGGTTCAGTACACCCAAACCTCCACCCGCCGATTCTTGATCCGGCCCTCATCCGCCGTATTCGCCGCCACCGGCATCTGCGCGCCGAACCCGCGAATATCGCGCAGCACCACGCCGCTTTTGACCAATTCCCGGCGCACCGCCATCGCCCGCAATTTTGACAAGAGCGCCGCACGCTGCGGGTCATTCTTGGCATCACCAAACCCCACCAGTGTCACGTGCCTGTCGAGCTTGCCGTGGCTGCGGATATAAGCCACCACCCGCTGCAAATCCTGGCGAGCCTTGTTGTCCAGGCTGGCACTGCCTTCCTCGAAACGAAAATTCACCGTCAAGCGCTGGGCATCACGGGCGATGGCCTGATAGTCCTCGGGCATTGAGTTGCGCGGCTCCACGCCAATTGCCTGTACTTGCTGCGCGATAAAACCGTTGGCAGCCACAATCGCCTGGCCTTTGCTGCTCTGGGTAAAGTCCACCAATGCCTTGGCCCAAGGGTTACGGCTTGATGGCGGCCAGTAGAAATACAAGCGGCGTGACAGCGGGTAATCCTCGGTGGCAATCAGGCTGGTCAGCGGCTGCATGGGTTGTGAGTCACCGTCGACAATCGCCACGGCTTTGGCCTGGCGCACATAAGGCAGGCCGATGAACCCGATGCCTTGTGGGTCATGGCTCACCGCGTCGGACAACGCTTCACTGGACTCGAAGCGCTTGGCGGACGATGCGAGAGGCTTACCGCGCAGGCGTAGCACCAGTTCCTTGAAGGTGTCGTAGGTGCCGGACTGATCATCCCGGGCATATAAATGAATGGCACCGCCGGTGCCGCCCAGCGCCTCCCAGGTGCTGACCTCGCCGTTGAAGATCTGCGCCAGTTGGTCGGTGTTCAAGGTATTCAACGGGTTTTGCGGGTTCAGGATAATTGCCAGGCCGTCTATGGCGATCACTTGCTCGGCCTCGGGGCTTTTCAGGTCTCCCTGGGGTTCCAGGTCAACCAGTTCGCTGTCCTTGATCGGCCGGGACGACGCCGCGAGGTCGGCGCTGGCGTTTTTGAGCGCGCTAAACCCGGTGCTGGAACCGTGGGCGGCCACCTCGATAGTCACGGTCTTGCCCTGACGTGTCGTGCCGATCACCCGGCGTTCGTTGGCGCCATCGCCGGGCTCGCTGTGTACCGTCTGCAAGCCCTGGTGCTCCATCAAACCCTTGACCAACGCGGGCCCCAAGGCCGCGCCAATGGTATTGGAGCCCTGGATACGCAATGCGGGGCCTTGATCGGGAACGGGCAGGGGAGTGGCGACAGCGTAGAGGGGCAGGAGCAACAGGAGCAGAACGCGCAGCATCATGCCGGCACCTTCTTAAGCCAAAGGGAGTGCCGCCAGATTAAGTCAGGCAGGTTGCATAAATATGACGGGTAAGCCGCTGATCAACGTGTGGGAGCGGGCACGCCAACTCCCACACTGAGTAATGGTGTCAGCTCAGTTCGAGCCAGATCGGCGCATGGTCCGATGGCTTTTCCAAACCGCGCAAATCGTAGTCCACACCAGCATCCTTGACCCGTGACAGCAAGCCGTTGGACGCCATGATCACGTCAATGCGCAGCCCACGCTTGGGCTCGTCCTCGAAACCACGGCTGCGGTAGTCGAACCAGCTGAAGCGGTCGGTCACGTCCGGGTTCAAGTGACGGAAACTGTCGACCAGGCCCCAGTTCTTCAAGCGCGCCATCCACTCGCGTTCTTCCGGCAGGAAGCTGCACTTACCGGTTTTCAGCCAACGCTTGGCATTGTCGGCGCCGATGCCGATGTCGCAATCTTCCGGAGAAATGTTCACGTCGCCCATCACCACCAGCGCCTGGTCATTGCTGAACTGGCTTTCCAGCAGGTGCTGCAAGTCTGCGTAGAAGCGCTGCTTGGCCGGGAACTTGGTGGGGTGGTCGCGGCTTTCGCCCTGGGGGAAGTAGCCGTTCATGACGGTCACGGGGTTGCCGTTCTCATCGGCGAAGGTGCCCCAGATAAAGCGGCGCTGGGCGTCTTCTTCATCACTGGCAAACCCTTTGTGCACGCTCAATGCTTCTTTGCGCGAGAGCAAGGCCACGCCGTAGTGGCCTTTTTGGCCGTGGTAGTACACGTGGTAGCCCAGTGCCTGCACTTCGGCCAACGGGAACTGGTCATCGTGGACCTTGGTTTCCTGCAGGCCAATCACGTCGGGTTGATGCTTTTCAATCAGCGCCGCCAGCTGATGAGGGCGGGCGCGCAGCCCGTTGATATTGAAGGAGACGATTTTCATGGTCGGCAGTCCAGTCTGGCAAAAAGGCGATGCTAGCCGACAAGTCGGACGGGGGCCAGCGTGGCGGTAGGGCGGATGCACTGCTAATGTCTGGGAACGACTGGTGCTGCTTAGGTTCGTACCCATAAGAACGCCATCTTTTGAATGGCGCCCAGGGAGATTAACTGCATGCCTGACACTTCGACTGCCATCGCCGACATTCGCCTGCTCAACAGCGGCTATTCCCGCGAGGCGCGTTCCTTGTTGTACCAGGCTTATCGGCATGAGCCGACCTTCGCCTATATCTTCGAGGCCGAGCGTTCGGGTTATGAACAGCGGGTACGGGCCACCGTGCGCGAACTGGTCAAGCAGCACTTTTTTCAGAAACTTCCCGCCATCGGGCTGTTCGTCAACGACCGGCTCATCGGCATCGCGCTGATCGCGCCACCGCAGCGGCGCCTGGGTATCACCGAGAGCTGGGCCTGGCAATTGCGGATGTGGTTGAGCACCGGGGTGCGCGGTACTCGGCGTTACCTGGAATACCATTACGCAGTGCTGGCGTGCCTGCCCAGCGAGTCGGTGCATGTGCTGCCGCTGTTGGGCATTCACCCGCAATTTCAGGGCAAACACTACGGCGAACAGTTGCTGGAAGCCGTGCACAACTGGTGCGCCGATGACCCGCACTCATCAGGCGTCGTGCTCGATACTGGCGATTCGCGCTATCTGGATTTTTACAAGCGCCAGGGCTATGAGGAAATTGGTGAAGTGGCGATAGGCCCCATTCTGGAACACGTTTTTTTCCACCCCAATCCGCAGTCGTTACATGCTGCAACGGCTTAATACAGAATTATTCAGATAATTCCAGGTTCAAAGAGCCTCCCAAGGTCGTGTAGCATCCGCGCGTATGAAGCTCCCAGGAAGATTTACCAGCGGCTTGGTTCTGCTGTTCACAAGCTGCGGCGCATTGGCGCAAAGCGAATTGGACGTGCGAATCAAGCCTTCAAACGACGCGTTGAAAGCCAACATCGAAGGCTATATCGGCGGGGTAGGCGATCGCGATGAAGAAGCCTTGCTGCGGTTCAGCCGTGGCGCCGAAGAGCAGGCCCGCAAAGCGGCCCAGGCTTTGGGCTTCTATCAGCCTCTGATCAGCAGTGATGTAAAGGGCGGTAAAAACCCGCGCCTGGTCCTCACCATTGACCCCGGCGAACCGGTGCATTTGCGCAACGTGACCATTCGGGTTGACGGCCAGGCCGCGAGCCTAAAGGCTTTTCGCGTGCCCGAAGGCAGCGACCTCACCTCCGGTGCCGTGCTCAACCACGGCCACTATGAAGACGCCAAGCGTCTGATCCAGAACCAGGCCTCGCGCTACGGCTTTTTCAGCGGGCGCTTTACCAGCCAGAAACTCATCGTTGACCCGAAAGCCGGTGTCGCCGATATCGAACTCGTGTACGACAGTGGCCCGCGCTACACCATGGGTAACGTCAGCTTTACCGGTGATACGCCGTTTGATGAAGACCTGTTGCAACGCATGGTGCCGTTCAAAAGCGGCACGCCTTACGACTCCGAACTGATCGCTGAACTCAATCAGAACCTGCAATCGAGCGGCTTCTTCGAAGGCGTGCGCGTGGACGCCACGCCCGCCGGCTCGGCCAATGACGTGATCCCGGTGGCCGTGCAACTGGAAACCCGCAAGCCACGCACCATGGGCCTGGGCCTCGGTTACTCCACCGACGTCGGCCCGCGTGGCAAGGCCAACTGGACCCGCCACTGGGTCAACCCTCAGGGCCACAGCTATGGTTGGGAAGCCGAACTGTCGGCGCCGCGGCAGAACGTCGGGCTGTGGTACGACATTCCGCTGGACCCACCGTTGACCGACAAATTGCGCTTCGCCGGTGGCTACCAGAATGAAGAACTGGCCAACACCGACACCCTGAGTAAATTGCTCACCCTTGGCCCGGAATGGCACAGCAAACTGCCCAGCGGCTGGACCCGTGTGATCTCGCTCAAATACCAGCGCGAGGAATACCGCCTGGGCAATGACTCGGGCCTGAGTAACCTGGTGATGCCGGGGATCAATTATTCCTACCTGCGCAGCGACAACCGCATCGACCCGCACAATGGCTATCGCCTGATGTTCGACGCCAAGGTCGCCAAGGAAGGGCTCGGCTCCGACACCAACCTGCTTTACGGCACTGCCACGATCAAAGGCCTGACGACCGTGTGGGATAACCATCGTTTCCTGGGCCGTGCGCAGTTCGGCGGCAGCGCCACCAATGGCTACCAGTCCGTGCCCCCGTCGTTGCGCTTTTTTGCCGGTGGTGACCAGAGCGTGCGGGGCTATGAGTACCAGACGCTGTCGCCGGAAAATGACCGTGGCGACCGTATTGGCGGCCGCTACATGGTGGCGTTGAGCGCTGAGTATCAATATTCAATCGCCGAAAAATGGCGGATCGCGACCTTTATCGACCAGGGCAACTCCTTCAATACCCTGGAAATACCAAGCCTGAAAACCGGTGTCGGCGTGGGCATACGTTGGGTCTCGCCCGTCGGCCCGATTCGCCTTGACCTGGCCCATGCCCTGGAAGACCCGGGCGGTATTCGTTTGCACTTTTCCATGGGGCCTGAGCTGTGATGCGTGGTTTGAAAATAGCAGGGCTGGCCATCGTGGCTGTCCTCGTCTTAGCGTTGTTGGCGCTGTGGACCGTGCTCGGCACCCAGGCGGGCAGCCGCTGGGTCCTGAACCAAGTGCCGGGTTTGACGGTGGAGAATTTCCAGGGCCACTTGGGTGGCCAATGGAGTGCCGATCATCTGCTGTGGCAGCAGGACGCCAGCCGGGTCGAGCTCAATGCACCGAAGTTTGACTGGTCGCCGGCGTGCTTGCTGCGCATGACCTTGTGCATTAATCAGCTGGACGTGGAGCAGGTCAGCCTGCAGTTTCCACCCAGCGCAGAAGAAAGTAGCAGCGGGCCGATCCAATTGCCGGAGCTGAAACTGCCGGTAGCGATTCAGTTGGGCGACGTTCGCGTCGGCAGCCTGCTGTTTAATGGCAGCGAAGAGCTCAAAGGCCTGCAATTGGCCGCGCACTGGACGGCTGCCGGTATGCAGATCGACTCGGTGCACGTGCAGCGCGACGACCTGGTGCTGGACCTCGCCGGTCTGTTGCAACCCACCGGCAATTGGCCGCTGAATGCCACCGGCAACCTGAGCCTGCCTTACGCCCCCGGCGGCGCGCCGTGGAAGGTGGCCCTCAAGGTGGACGGCGACCTGCTCAAGACCCTCAAGCTCGATGCCGACAGCAGTGGCTACTTGCCCGCCAAACTCAGTGGCGAGCTGCAACCGCTGGCGGAGAACCTGCCCGCGCAGTTGCACATCACCGCCGACGGCTTCAAGCCCAGCGCCGAGTTGCCTGACACCCTGCAACTCAATCAACTGGACCTCACCGCCAAGGGCGACCTGAGCAACGGCTACCAACTGTTGGGCAAAGCCGTGCTGCCGGCGGACAAAGGTCCGGTGGACTTGCTGTTGCAAGGCAAAGTCGACGCCAAGGGCGCGCAGATCGCTGGCCTGGACTTGAGTGCCGGGGACAAGCAAAGCCTCAAACTCAGCGCCAATCTGGACTGGCAGCAAGGCTTCAGTGCCGACGCCAAGATCGACTGGCTGGATTTCCCCTGGCACCGCCTCTACCCCTTGATTGATGAACCGCAGGTTGCGTTACGCACCTTCAATGGCGAGATCGCCTATAAGGACGGCAACTACCTCGGCAACCTCAAGGCCGACCTCGACGGTCCGGCCGGTAAATTCAATGTGGTGACGCCGTTCAGTGGCGACCTCAAGCAGGTCTTCCTGCCCGAGTTGAAATTGACCGCAGGCCAAGGCAAAGCCGAAGGCCATCTGAACCTGCAATTTGCCGACGGCATTGCCTGGGACACGGCGCTGGACCTGTCGGCGCTGAACCCGGCGTACTGGGTGGCGGAATTACCCGGCACCTTGGCCGGTCCGCTGCGCAGCAAGGGCGAGTTCAAAAATGAACAACTCAAGCTGAACGCCGACCTCGACCTCAAGGGCCGTTTGCGCGGCCAAACCGCTGTGCTGGCGGCCAAGGCCGAAGGCGCGGGTGAGCAATGGACCCTCGCCAATCTGGATATCCGCCTGGGCGACAACCGCATCAATGGCAGCGGCAGCTTGCAACAACGCCTGGCCGGTCAGATCGATATCAAACTGGCGCGCCTGGCCCAGTTGTGGCCGCAGTTGCGTGGGCAAATCAATGGGCGGGTCGATGTGGCCGGGACGCTGAAGGCACCCCAAGGCAAGCTCGACCTTAAAGGTCAGCAACTGGCCTTCGCCGACAATCACCTGCAAAACCTCAACCTCGACGCAACGCTCGACAACGCCCAGCGCGCGAAGATCGACCTCAAGGGCACTGGCATCCAAGCCGGCGATACCCAGGTCGGCACCCTGACCGCCAGTGCCCAAGGCGATATTAAGAGCCAGAAGGTCCAGCTGGATCTGGCGGGGCCGCTGCTCAAGCTGGCCCTGGCGTTGGACGGCAATTTCGACAAAGGCAACTGGCGCGGGCGCCTGGCCAGCGGCGAGGTGCAAGCCGGTGGACAGGACTGGAAACTACAGGCCCCGGCGAAGATCGAGCGCCTGGCCGACGGCAAGCTGACTTTTGCAGCGCATTGCTGGGTGTCTGGCCCTGCCAGCTTGTGCGGCGAAGATCAGCGGCTGATGCCTGAGCCGAAACTGCGTTACCACCTCAAGCAATTCCCCATCGACAGCCTGGCGGCCTTCTTGCCTAAAGATTTCGCCTGGCAGGGCAAGCTCAACGCCGATGTGCAGCTCGACCTGCCCGCCAGCGGGCCTAAAGGCGTGGTGTCGGTAGACGCCAGCGGCGGCACGTTGCGCGTGAAAGACAAGGACCAGTGGCTGGATTTCCCCTACGACACCTTGAAGCTGGAAACCACCCTCAACCCCAAGCGCATCGACACTCAGCTCAACTTCCGCGGCGGCAAGCTCGGTGAATTACTGTTGCAGGCGCAGATCAATCCGCTGCCGAAGAACAAGCCGATTACCGGTAACTTCAGCCTCAACGGGCTGGATCTCGCAGTGGCGCGGCCGTTTGTGCCGATGGTGGAAAAACTCAACGGCAAGCTCAACGGCAACGGCCGCATCTCCGGTGGTTTGCTGGCGCCGCAGGTCAATGGCAGCGTGAACCTCGTCGGCGGGGAGATCGCCGGGCCTGAATTACCGATCAGCCTTGAAGGCTTGAACGTACAGGCGTTGATTGCCGGCGAAAGCGTGCAGTTGAACGGCGCCTGGCACAGTGGCAAAGCCGGGCAGGGTAGCCTCAAGGGGCAGGTCGACTGGGGCCAGGCCCTGGTGGTGGACCTCAGCCTGCAAGGCTCGCAACTGCCGGTTACGGTAGAGCCTTATGCCACGCTGGAAGTGGCACCCGACCTGAAGATCAGCCTCAAAAACGACAAGTTGGCGATTGCCGGCAAGGTGCACATCCCACGGGGCGACATCACCGTGCGCGAATTGCCGCCGTCGACAGTCAAGGTCTCGGATGACACGCTGATCGTCGGCAGCCAGACCGAGGAGGGCAAGCCGCCATTGGCGATGGCCATGGATATCGATGTGGAGGTGGGCGAAGACCAGCTTAACTTCGCGGGCTTTGGCCTGACTGCCAAAGTGCAGGGCCATGTGCATATCGGCGACAACATGGACACCCGTGGCGAGCTATGGCTCAACGACGGCCGCTACCGCGCCTATGGCCAAAGGCTCAACGTGCGCCGTGCGCGGCTGTTGTTCGCCGGGCCGCTGGACCAACCGTTCCTGGATATCGAAGCCGTGCGTGTCGTTACCGAACCTTCCAGAACAGTCACGGCCGGGATTCGCCTGAGCGGCAGCGCTGAACAGCCGACCACGCAGATTTTCTCCGAGCCGGCCATGCCCCAGGAGGATGCATTGTCGTACCTGGTGCTGGGGCGTTCGCGTAACAACACCGGTGAGGACAACAACATGCTCGCCGAAGCGGCCTTGGGCCTGGGCTTGATGGGCAGCGCCGGGGTGACCTCGGATATTGCCAACAAGCTGGGTATCCAGGACTTCGACCTCGATACCCAAGGCAGTGGTAACACCACCGCCGTGGTGGCCAGCGGCAAGATCACCGAAAAACTCAGCCTGCGTTACGGGGTAGGCGTGTTCGAGCCGGCCAGCACCATTGCCTTGCGCTACTTGTTGAGTAAGAAGGTCTACCTGGAAGTGGCCAGTGGCGTGGCCAGCTCGTTGGATATCTTCTACAAGCGGGATTTCTAAGCCCTCTACCCGGTAAACAATGTGGGAGCTGGGTTGCCTGCGATAGCCATAGGTATCTACACAGCTCTTTGTGTCGCTTTAGGCCTGTGAGGGGGTTAGGTAGATTGAGTACATATCCGTTGCTGCGGTAACGGCTGCTTAGGGTTCCGCCCTTACGGCGGGTCACTTTTGGCAACGCCCGGAATGCCGGCCCAGCCAAAAGTAACCAAAAGGTCTTTGCCCCACCACTCGGTGCCTCGCCAAGGCTTGGCATGCCCTCACTCCGGCTTGAATCCGTGGGCCGCCGCAATGGGCCATCCTTGGCCCAGTGCGGCTAACCCGGCGTCCTGCCGGGTTACCCACGGATTCAAGCCTGCGTTCGGCCATCGTGGTTAACGGGGCCTGTCAGATCAAGATCAACAGCAGATCAAGATCAAAAGCAGAGCACGGCGGCCTGACAGCCGGCCTGAGTGGTTGAAGCAAAAGCAGGGCAACAGCACAGCAACACCACTTTTACCGGATGAAATGAGTTTTAAATGTGGGAGCGGGCTTGCTCGCGAAGGCGGTGGGTCAGTCGGCTCATTTGTAACTGACCCACCGCCTTCGCGAGCAAGCCCGCTCCCACAATTTTGACCGAGTTTAGCTGCCTGCACCGCAGTGCTCTGCTTTTCTGTGGGAACTGGCTTGTCGGACCGCCGAACCGCTGCGATGCAGACACCTCGGTACATCAGGCAAACCCAGTCGCAGACCCCATGCCAGCTCCCAGATTGACCCAATACAGTCTGAAGAGCAGCCCACCCTTTGCCTGATGTACCCAGTTCCAAATGTGGGAGCGGGCTTGCTCGCGAATGCGGTGCACCATTCACCCACTCCATCAACTGGCACACCACTTCGCTTGCGCTTTTGATCTAACCACTCAGGTCGGCTGTCAGGCCGCCGTGCTCTGCTTTTGACTGTGATCTGTTTTTGATTTTGATCTTAGGCGCCCCGTTAACCACGCTGGCCGAACGCAGGCTTTGGAGCGTGGGTAACCCGGCAGGACGCCGGGTTAGCCGCGATGGGCCAAGGATGGCCCATGGCGGCGGCCCACGGTCCAAAGCCGGAGTGAGGGCACACCGAGCCCTGGCGAGGTGCCGAGTGGTGGGGCATGAGCCTTTTGGTTACTTTTGGGCTCTTTTCAAAAGTGACCCGCCGTAAGGGCGGAACCCATGTCAGCCGTGACCCAAACAACGGATATGCACTCAGCGCCCCCCCCCGACAACCACAGCACTCAACCCGTAAAAAAAGATGTGTAGATACCTATGGCTATCGCAGGCAACCCAGCTCCCACTGTTTGAGCCGGTTTCTACAGCGAGGTCGGCGTGACCCCACGCACTACCAAATCACTGATAAACCCCAGCCAATCCTGCTGCGGCCCTTTAGCCGACAGGTCTTCACCGAGGAAGGAACTGAGGGTGTGGCGATTGGAGTTATAGAAGTAGCACAGCGAGGCGATCATCAAGTACACGTGCTTGAGGTCGATGTCCTGACGGAACACGCCCTGGGCCTGGCCGGCTTCTATGATCGGCCGCAATACGCCGACGGCTTCTCCCGACAGCCGGCGCATCTCGCCGGACTGCTGGGCATGCTTGCCCTGGTGCAGATTCTCGATGCTCAGGATCGCCACGAACTCGGGGTGTTTGACGTAGTAATTCCAGATAAACGCCACCAAGTCGCGCAGCGCCTGCACCGGCGCATCCAGGTTCAGCTTGAGTTTGCTTTCGGCTTTATTGAACTGCTCGTAGATGTGCTCCAGCACGCAGATAAACAGGTGTTCCTTGCTGCCGAAATAGTAATAAAGCATGCGGTCGTTGGAGTCGGCCGCCTTGGAGATGGTATCGACGCGCCCACCGGAATAGCCGTCGCGGGTGAACACCTGGACCGCCGCCTGCAGAATGCGCGCACGTGTCTGGTCGGCCTGTTGGGCGCGAATACCGGTCTTCTTGATCACCATTAAAAAGCGCCTTACCGACAGTCAAGGCGCGAAATATAGCATGGGCATTTTTGCGGCCGTTCTGTGACCGACAAGTTCTGTAATAAAAACGCCATTGCGCTGGGGATTGGAATCCAGTCGGGCTATTTTGGTGCGTCTCAATAACTAGAGTAGCCATGGATGAAATACCAACCCTTCAGCTGTACCCTGATTGCCACCGCACTGGTGTTGACCGTCAGCGGTGTGCAAGCCGCTTCCCAGGCCCCGGTGGCCGGTGAAAATGGCATGGTGGTCACGGCCCAGCATTTGGCAACTCACGTGGGCGTCGATGTGCTCAAGGCCGGCGGTAACGCGGTCGATGCGGCTGTGGCCGTGGGCTACGCCCTGGCCGTGGTCTACCCGGCGGCGGGCAACCTGGGCGGCGGCGGCTTCATGACCGTGCAACTGGCGGATGGGCGCAAGACCTTCCTCGACTTCCGCGAAAAAGCCCCGTTGGCGGCGACGGCCGACATGTACCTGGACAAAGACGGCAAGGTCATCGACGGCCTGAGCGCCAAGGGCCATTTGGCGGTCGGCGTACCCGGCACGGTGTCCGGGATGGAAACGGCGCTGAGCCAATACGGCACCCTCAAGCGCGCCCAGGTGATTGCCCCGGCGATCAAGCTGGCGGAAAACGGTTTCGAACTGGAGCAGGGTGATATCGACCTGCTGCACACCGCCACCGGCGAGTTCGAAAAAGATCAGGACCTGCGCGCAATCTTCCTGCACAACGGCCAGCCGATGCAGGTCGGCCAGAAGCTGGTGCAGAAAGACCTGGCCAAGACCCTCAAGGAAATCTCCGCCAAGGGCGCCGACGGTTTCTATAAAGGCTGGGTCGCCAAGGCGCTGGTGGATTCCAGCCAGGCCGGCAAAGGCATCATCACCCAGGCTGACCTCGACAAGTACAAGACCCGTGAACTGGCGCCCATCGAGTGCGACTACCGAGGCTACCACGTGGTCTCGGCACCGCCGCCGAGCTCGGGTGGCGTGGTGATCTGCCAGATCATGAACATCCTTGAAGGCTACCCGATGGCCGACCTCGGCTATCACTCGGCCCAAGGCCTGCACTACCAGATCGAAGCGATGCGCCACGCCTACGTGGACCGTAACAGCTACCTGGGCGACCCGGACTTCGTGAAGAACCCGGTCGCTCATTTGCTGGACAAGGACTACGCCGCCAAGCTGCGCGCAGCTATCGAGCCGCAGAAAGCCGGGGATTCCCAGGCGATCAAGCCGGGTGTGTCGCCCCATGAAGGCAACAACACCACGCATTACTCCATCGTCGACAAGTGGGGCAACGCCGTTTCGGTGACCTACACCCTGAACGACTGGTTTGGTGCCGGCGTCATGGCGAGCAAGACCGGGGTGATTCTCAACGATGAAATGGACGACTTCACCGTCAAGGTCGGCGTACCGAACATGTACGGGCTGGTCCAGGGTGAGGCCAATGCCATCGCTCCGGGCAAGGCGCCTTTGTCGTCGATGAGCCCGACCATCGTGACCAAAGACGGCAAGGCCGTGATGGTGGTGGGTACGCCAGGAGGCAGCCGGATTATCACGGCGACCTTGCTGACCATCCTGAATGTCATCGACTACAAGATGAACATCCAGGAGGCCGTCGACGCCCCGCGTTTCCACCAGCAGTGGATGCCTGAGACCACCAACCTCGAGGCCTTCGCCGTCAGCCCGGACACCCAGAAGATCCTGGAAAGCTGGGGCCACAAGTTTGCCGGCCCACAGGACGCCAACCATTTGGCCGCGATCCTAGTGGGCGCGCCGTCACTGGGTGGCAAGCCGGTAGGCAACAACCGTTTCTACGGGGCTAACGACCCGCGTCGCAACACCGGCCTGTCTTTGGGCTACTAAACGCCGTCAATTACTGCAGGAGCGAGCCAGCTTGCTCCTGCAGTAGTTGTTCGACTGCGGCGAAGGCCTGGTCGCGGCGTGCCTGCCAACCCCCACGAATCACTACCACGGGCTGCCGGTGCTGTTGCAGCCAGTCCAGGCTGCCCTGGAAAAACGCCCGGCGGTCTGCCAGTTCCGGTTGGCAACGCTGGCCGTCGGCGGTCCATTCCACATCCTCGGGCGAAAGCAGAATGTGCAGGTCGTAATGCCGCGCCAGCAACTCGCTGTCGAGCCACGCCGGGCAGTCGCCGAACAGGGTCTGGCTCCACAGCGTGTTGGTCAGCAGGTGCGTGTCGAGGATCAGCAACCCGGGTTGCTCGGCGCGCGCGGCGTCCTCCCAGGCCAGTTGGCCCCGGGCGATGGCGGGGATATCCGCCAGGGTGGTGTCACGCTGATAGTGGTCGATGAAGTACCGCACGTATTCACCGACCATCAGCCCGCCGAAGTGTGCATGCAGTTCAGCCGCCAGCCAGCTTTTGCCGCTGGATTCAGGACCGGCCAGTACCACAACTTTCATGCGTGCAACGCCGGGTCGGCGCGCCATTCACGCCAGCCTTGCACGGCAATCACGGTGAACAGCGCGTAAAGCGCGGCCGTCAGGTACAGGCCTTTATAGAGGAACAGCCCGACGAAGATCACGTCCACCGCAATCCACAGCGGCCAGCATTGCACGCGTTTTTGCGCCATCCACATTTGTGCCACCAGGCTGAAGCCGGTGAGGGCGGCGTCAAGCCAGGGTTGGGCGGCATCGGTCCAGTGGGCCATGGCGGCGCCGAGCAGCAGGCTGAAGACTGCGCCGACGGCCAGGCTGGTCATGATCGAAGGCCAACCGAGGCTGCTGACCTGGCGCCCTTGCTTGACGTCACCGGCGCGGGTCCATTGCCACCAGCCGTAGAGTTGCAGGGCGGCGTAGACCACCTGCAGCAGCATGTCGGAATAGAGTTTCACGTCGAAGAACACCCAGGTGTAAAGCAGCACCATCACCAGCCCGATGGGCCAGCACCAGGGGTTCTGTTTGACCGTCAACCAGACAGCGATCACCCCCAGGGCGGCGGCGAACAGTTCAAGCCCGGACATGGCGGTTCCTTGGGGACGTGGGAGAGGGCGGGGATTGTAACTTCAAAATGTCGAAGGACCAAAGTGGGAGGGGCGAGCCGCCTCCCACCTGTTGAACGGTGCTAGACCTTGAATTGGCGCAGCAGCCCATTGAGCTGTTCACTCAACTCGCGCAGATGTGCACTCGCCACGCTGGACTGTTCCGCCGCCAGCGCTGTGCTGTGAGACAAACCGGCTGCCTGGGTGACGTTCTGGTTGATGTCTTCCACCACATGCGCCTGTTGCAAGGTCGCGCTGGCAATCGAGGCGTTCAAACCATTTAGGTTATGTAACGCCTGGCCGATGGCAGTCAGGCTGGCACCGGCCTGGCCGGCTTGCGCGATGGTGAGTTGCGAGGCGCTATGGCTGTCGCTGATCACCTTGACGGCCGCTTCCGAGTGACCTTGCAGGCGCTCGATCATCGCCTGGATCTCTGCGGTGGATTTTTGCGTGCGCTGGGCCAACAGCCGCACTTCATCGGCCACCACGGCAAACCCACGGCCTTGCTCACCGGCGCGTGCGGCTTCGATGGCGGCGTTGAGGGCCAACAGGTTGGTCTGGTCGGCGATGGAGCGAATCACTTCGAGCACGCCGCCGATCTGCGTGCTTTCACTGGACAGCGTGCGAATCACCTCCACGGCCTGGCTGATGGTGCCGGAGAGCTGGTCGATCTGCTGCAAGCTGCCGTCGATATTCACTTGGCCCTGCTGAGCCTGCGCCTGGGCATCACGCATTTCGCTGGCGGCGTGCTCGGCGTTTTTCGCCACGTCCTGCACGCCATACGTCACTTCATTGATCGCCGTCGCCACCAGCTCCATCTGTTGCGATTGTTGCTGGCTGCGGTCATGGGCCTGCTGGGCGTTGGTGCCCAGCTCCGTGGAGGACTGCCCCAGGGCGTTGGCGCACACCTGCAACTGGCTGACCACCTGGCGCAACTTGGCCGTAAAGCTGTTGAAGTGCTGCGACAGCTGGGTGACTTCATCGCGCCCGTGGGTATCGAGACTGCGGGTCAGGTCGCTTTCGCCACTGGCAATATTGGCCATCGCGTTCACCGCCGCCTGCAACGGCTGCACGATACTGCGGGCAATCAACGTGACCAGCACCGCCATCATCAGCGCAATGACCAGGCCAATCAGCGAGGTTTTCCACACCTGGCCTTTGAATTCGGCCTGCACATCATCCACGTACACGCCGGAGCCGATAATCCAGCCCCAGGGTTCGAACAGCTGGATATAGGAGGTCTTTTCCACCGGCGCTTCAGCGCCCGGTTTCGGCCAGCGGTAGTTAACGATGCCGGCGCCCTTGGCCTTGGCCAGGCTCACGAACTCGTTGAACACCGCAAAACCGTCCGGGTCGCGGATCGCCGAGAGGTTCTGGCCATCCAGCTTGGGGTTGGCCGCGTGCATGATCATCACGGGCGTCAGGTCGTTGATCCAGAAATAATCGTCGTGGTCGTAGCGCAGGCCGCGCACCGCGCTCAGGGCCTGCTTTTGCGCCGCTTCGCGGGTCAATACGCCGGTTTTCTCGAGGTTCTGGTAATAAGCCAATACACCGCTGGCCGTCTGCACCACGTGTTGTGTCTGCTGGCTTTTGGCTTGGTAGAGGTCACCATGGATCTGTTTGAGCATCAGCAACCCGAGGGTCAGCAGCATCAACACGGCGACTATCAGGATCAGCCAAAGACGGCGGCTGATCGACATGCTGCGCAAACTGTTCATCGTCCTGTCACTCCGTGCTTTTTATAATAATGGGCGCTGCATCGACATTTCCGGCTTGTCTGATAGGCTTTCGGCCTGTAATCGAAAAACCTGAGTACTCCCTGATTTTTCACGAAATTTTTGCGGCCCGATGGTGAAAATCCACACCGGGCCTTGAGTGTGCTCGTCGTCAGTGAACTATTAAAAAGACAGACAAGGCATGCCGCCGCGCATGACCTTTGGGGGAAATATGGACTTTTGGACCGCCATACAGGCATTGATTCTTGGCGTTGTGGAGGGGCTGACTGAGTTCCTGCCGATTTCCAGCACCGGGCACCAGATCATCGTCGCCGACTTGATCGGCTTCGGCGGCGAACGTTTTGAAGCGTTCAACATCATCATCCAGTTGGGTGCGATCCTGGCTGTGGTGTGGGAGTTTCGGCGCAAGATCCTCGACGTGGTGATCGGCTTGCCGACCCAGCGCAACGCGCAGCGCTTCACCGTCAACCTGATCATCGCGGTACTGCCGGCCGTGGTGTTGGGGGTGATTTTTGCCGACCTGATCAAGCACTACCTGTTCAACCCGATCACCGTTGCCACCGCCCTGGTGGTGGGTGGCGTGATCATGTTGTGGGCCGAGCGCCGCCAACATGCGGTCCACGCTGAAACAGTGGACGAAATCACCTGGAAAGACGCGCTCAAAGTCGGCGTTGCTCAATGCCTGGCGATGATTCCGGGCACCTCGCGCTCCGGCGCCACCATCATTGGCGGCCTGCTGTTCGGTCTGTCGCGCAAAACCGCTACCGAATTCTCGTTCTTCCTGGCCATGCCAACCATGGTCGGTGCGGCGGTGTACTCGGGCTACAAGTACCGTCATCTGTTCCAGCCCGATGATTTGCCGGTGTTTGCCATCGGTTTTGTCACTTCATTCATCTTCGCGATGATTGCGGTCAAGGCCTTGCTCAAGTTTATTGCCAGCCACAGCTATGCGGCCTTTGCCTGGTATCGGATCGCGTTCGGCCTGGTGATCCTGGCGACCTGGCAGTTTGGCTGGATCGACTGGACGGCGGTCAAGCCATGAACATTCAGCACCCGCGCCTGAAGGCGCTGATCTTTGTGTTGTTGTGCGCCGCGCCGCTGATTGGGGCGGCGTTGGTGTGGTATCGCGGCGAGACGGTGATTCCGCTGGCGGCCTACGGCGTCGTCAGTGTGGTGGCGTTTTTTCTGTACTGGGGTGACAAGCGCAAGGCGCAATCGGAGGGCCCGCGCGTTCGGGAAAATATCCTGCACGCCGTGGAGCTCGCGGGCGGATGGCCGGGGGCGCTGATTGCCCAGCAGGTGTTTCGCCACAAAACGCGCAAGGTGTCTTACCAGGTGCTGTTCTGGGTGATTGTGTTGCTGCACGAGGTGTTCTGGCTCGATCAGCTATTCCTGGGCGGCACGTTGCTGGCGGTTTTATAGGGTTGAGGCGCTTGGGATATACCCTACAAGCCTGCGGGAAGCGCCTCACTCAATCGACCATATGAATGGGCGGTACACCGGCGTTATGCTCAAAGCACTGAACGCAGTGGGGTAATACGGATGTCTTTATCGGATTCATTGCTACGCCATTCTGCTACCGAACTTGGCGCATTGATTCAACAGCGCAAGCTCTCATCTACCGCCATTGTTTGCGCCTACCTCGCACGTATCGAGGCGCTCAACCCTTCGGTTAACGCCTTGGTTCAAGTGTGTGCCGAGGCGGCGCTGGCCAGTGCGTGGGCGGCGGATCATGCAGTCGCCAACGGTGAGTATTGGGGCGCGTTACACGGCGTTCCCTTTACGGTCAAAGATGTTATCGACACGCGTGGCGTGGTGTCGGCGGTGGGTTTGACTGAGCGGGCTCACTACCTGCCGGAACAGGACGCCGTGGTGGTGACGCGCATGAAAGCCGCCGGCGGCATTTTGCTTGGCAAAAGCAACTGCCCGCCGGGTGGCGGCGGCGGTGTCACCCACAATCCTGTCTACGGCGCCACGCGCAACCCGCATGCGCTTGCCTATAGCCCCGGAGGGAGCAGTGGTGGCGAAGCGGCGGCGATTGCTGCTGGGCTTTCACCGTTGGGGCTGGGCAGCGACTCCGGTGGCAGCTTGCGCGTCCCCGCACATTTTTGTGGTGTCTGTACGTTGAAACCCACCAGCGGCCGTGTGCCTAACACTGGTGTTTTCGATCACCCGGGCGGGTTGAGTGACTATCGCAGTCAGATTGGCCCGATGGCCCGGCATGTCGAAGACCTGGCCCTGGTGCTGCAGGTCATTGCCGGTGAAGATGGGCGCGATGCCGGGGTGATTCCGATGCCGTTGGGCGGTATGCAGACTCAAGCGCTGAATGGTTTGCGAGTCGCCTGGTACAGCGATGGCGGCATTGAGCCCGTCGACGCAATCACGCAAGAAACACTGCAAGTGGTCGCCGCTCTGTTGGAACGCGCGGGCGCCTTGATCCGTCCGGCCTTTCCATCGGCGTTGAGCAATGCCCGCGACATTACCGAACGCTACTGGGCAATGAGTAAAGGCACCGGCGCGCAGGCGATACAGTTGCTTTCAGATTGGGATCAGTTTCGCACGGCCATGCTGGGGTTCATGGCCGACTACGACCTTATCCTGTGCCCTGTCGACGCGGCGCCGGCAACCCGCCTGGGAGAGACTCGGCCAGGGCTGTTCAGTCACACGTTGCCTTACAGCCTGGCGGGTTGGCCTTGTGTGGTGGTGCGCGCAGGAACTGATCACGCGGGTTTGCCGGTTGGCGTGCAGATTGTCGCGCGACCCTGGCACGAGCATGTCGCGTTGGCGGCGGCAGCGGCCATTGAGCGCGCGCTGCCGTTCCCGCTTTGAGCGGTCACTCCAGCTTGAGTCCCACTTGCGTGCGCTTGGGCAGCTTGCTCACCACTAACTGGTGCGAGCGTTGCAACAGGCCACGCAGTTCCTCGGCGTTCAGCGGGTAGGGCGTGTTCATGATGATCCATTGCGCCCGTGCCAGGTACGGCGCCGGGTGGATGCCGGGGCGGTCCACATGGCCCAGGAACAGTTCTTTGTCGACCTTGAACGCCAATGAATCGCCCCGCAGGTGCTGCACGGCGAACATCTTGTTGCCGGCGATGGAAAACACCCGCACGCCGCCCCATTTGTAGTCTTCCCGCGCGCCGGGCAGGCTCAGGCAGAAGGTGGCAACTTGTTCTTCGGTCATTTTCATAGCAAACGGTCTCCGCAACCCTTGAAGGCTTCTTCCAGGTAGTCGATCCAGGCTCGGATGGCCGGCAGTACGCCACGGCGGTGCGGGTAGACCGCCTGCAGCCAGCCGCCGGGTGACGACCACTGCGGCAACAATTGCACCAATTGACCGCTGGCCAATTCCTCTTCGCAATACATCATCGGCAGCACGGTAAAGCCCAGGCTCTTCATGGCGCAGGCTTTGCGCACGATGAAATCGTCGATGCCCAGGCGGGCTTCCAGCGCCAGGTCTTCGCTATTGCCTTGCGGGTCGATCAGGCGCAGGTGCACCAGGCGGTCAGCTTCAAGTGCGCCGAGCACCGGCAGTTGCTTGAGGTCTTCGAGGCTGTTGATTTGCCGTCCCTGGATGAATTCAGGGCTGGCGACGAGGATAGTCTGGGCCTGGCGCAGGCGCTTGGTCACCAGCAGTGGGTCTTCATCGCCTAACTCGCGCACGCGCAGGGCGACGTCGATGCCTTCGGCCACCAGGTCGACACGGCGGTTAACCAGGGTCATTTCCAGTTGCACAAGCGGGTGAGCCGCAAGGAAACCGGCGACCATGTCCGGCAGCATGTGCTGGGCCATGCCCACCGGGCAACTGACGCGTAAGCGCCCGCGCGGTTCGCTGGACATGCTCGCCACGGCTTCGTCGGCCATTTCCGCCTCCAGCAGCATGGCCTGGCAATGGCGCAGGTAGCGCTCGCCGACGGCGGTGAGGGTCAATTGGCGAGTGGTGCGCTGCAACAGGCGTGCACCGAGGCGTTCTTCCAGCTCGGCAATCCGTCGCGACAACCGTGACTTGGGAATCCCGAGCAGCCGCCCGGCGGCCGCAAAGCCGCCGGCTTCGACGACTTTGGCAAAATAGTAGAGGTCGTTGAGGTCTTGCATGGTCAACCTGTTGTCCTGTCAGTGGGACGAACTATCCGCGTCTGACGAGGGCAAATCCACTACAAAAAAGCCAGCGCCTTGTGGACGCTGGCTATGAAAGGCATGCAAGGCTCAGAACTGCAAGCCGGTCACAGGCTTATTCGCTTGTCCTGAACACCGTGAGCAACAGGGCCAGCCCGGCAAACGCCGCACCGGTGAGTGCCTGGCCCTGCCAGCCGTAGAGTTCCGAGGCGAAAGCACCGGCTGCGGAACCCAAGGCGCCACCGATAAAATAAACCACCATGAACACCGTGTTGAGGCGGCTGGTGGCTGACGGCTCCAGCGCCAATACGCGGGTCTGGTTAGCCAGTTGGTTGGTCCGGTTTCCCAAGTCGAGAAACGTCGCCGCGATCAGGATCGGCCACCACCAGCCTTGGGGGCCCAGGGTGTAAATCAGGATAAACGCCACGAGCACCGTGGTGATGCCGACGCGCTCCAGCAGACGGCCATGGCGGCGGGTTTGTTGGCCGATGGTCGAGGCGCAGAGAATGCCGACGATAGCTGATAGGCCCAGCAGCCCAGCCTGCGCGCTGGAAAACCCATACGGCGGCAAAGCCAGCAGCGCGGCCATAGAGCCCCAAAACACATTCAATGCGCCAAATACCAGGGCGCCCTTGATCGCCGATTGGCGCAGGGTCGGGTATTGCCTGGCCAGGCCCCACAGGGATTTGAGCAAGGCGCCATACGCAAGTTTGCTGGTGGACATCGACACGGGCATGCGCGTCAGGATCGCCAGGAACAGCACCACATCCAATGCCGCCGCCATCGCGAACATGCCGCGCCAGCCCAGCCAGCCGCTGACCGCACCGCTGACGGTCCTGGCCAGCAAACCACCCGCGGACAGGCCGCTGACCATCAGGCCCAGCACCGCGCCTTTCTGCTCGGGCGCGCTCAGGTCCGAGGCGGCGGGAATGATCACCTGCGCGCTGATGCCCGACAGCCCCAACAGCAAGCTCGCTATCAGCAGCCAGGTATAAGACGGCGCTGTGGCCGAGGCCAGCAGGCTGATGAAGTTGATGCACAGCACCGCCAGGATCAAGGTGCGCCGGCTGATGCGATCGCCCAGCGGTACAAACAGCAGCAGGCCGCAGGCGTAACCGATTTGCGTGAGCATGGCGATCTGCCCGACATGCGCGGTGGACACCTCGAAGGTGTTGGCAATCAGCGGCAGCATGGCCTGGTTGTAGTAGATCGTGGCGACCGAAAACCCGCAGCAGATGGCGAGAAGAAGGGTCAGCCCTTTGGTCAGGGTGGGGGAGTGTGCGTGCATGGCGTGCCCGGTGGCTGTCGAATCTGCGGCGAGAATGAAGTGAAGCGCGCGTTAAATCCAGCGTCGCAGAGGTTTGGGCAGCGACGGTGTGGGATTGGGTTTTTGCTGAATTTGGATTGTCCTGCTGGCAGGACAAACAATCGCATTTCAGCCCTCTAATCGAACATTGGGTTCATGTGTAGCATCAACCTCACTCGGTCGCCTCGTCGCGATCCTCACTTGGAGATCCCACATGAAACTGTTGCATATCGATTCCAGCATCCTCGGCGACAACTCGGCTTCCCGTCAGCTCAGCGCTGGTGTGGTCAAGGCCTGGCAAGCGGCTGAGCCGGGTGTGGAAGTGACTTACCGCGACCTGGCCAGCGAAGGCATCAGCCACTTTTCCGGCGTGACCCTCGGCGCACTGGGCACCGCTGCCGAGTTGCGTGACGCCGTACAAAAGCACGAAGCCGAGCTGAGCGCTTCGTCGCTGGCTGAATTCATCGCTGCCGACGCTGTGGTGATTGGCGCGCCGATGTACAACTTTTCGGTGCCTTCGCAGCTCAAGGCCTGGATCGACCGCATCGCGGTGGCCGGCCAGACGTTCCGTTACACCGAAGCCGGCCCTGAAGGCCTGTGCGGTGGCAAGAAACTGATCATTGTGTCCACAGCAGGTGGCCTGCACGCCGGTCAGGCGAGCAATGTCGGCCACGAAGACTACTTGAAGCTGGTGTTTGGCTTCCTCGGCATCACCGACATTGAGTTTGTCCAAGCCCAAGGCCTGGCCTACGGTGAGGAAGTGCGCAGCAAAGCGCTGAGCGACGCTAACGTCGTCATCAACGAACAATTGTTCGCCGCCGCGTAAGGCTTGTGTAAATTTCGCCTTTGCTCGGTTCCAATCTGAGCCCAGGCGCCTAAACTCTGTATTCTGATCGCCTCAAAACGATCGGAGTACGGAGTTTTTTCGTTTACCCGCTGTCACTACTTTGGCCCAGGTTATGCAGGTATGGGTTTATCACCCGGTGCGAGTGCCTTGAACCATGGACTTTTCAAATCGATATGCCGCGGGTGTTGATCGTGGTCGCGCAGCAAAGGTGGACATCCCCATGATGCGTCTTTGTGCCGTTTTGGTTCTTTCCCTGCTCGGTAGCCTGATTTCAGTGCACGCCGCGCCAGCACCGCACCCGCATTGGAGTGTGGGCTTCCACCGCATGAGTTTTCTCGACCCGCTGGATCAGCAGCCGATGAAAGCCATCGCGTTCTACCCGTCTACCGACGATGACCACAGCACGCAGATGGGGCCTTATCACGTCGCCGCCACGGAAGACTCCAAGGTCGCCATTGGCCGTTTCCCCATGCTGATGTTGTCCCACGGCAACACAGGCACACCGCTGGCGCTGCATGACCTGGCCACCTCGCTGGCGCGCAAAGGCTTTGTGGTGGTGGCTGTTTTGCACCCTGGCGACAACTACAAGGACCACAGCCGACTGGGCACGGTGAGCAACCTGTATGGGCGGCCGATCCAGATTTCCGCAGCGATCACGGCCACCCTCGGCGACCCGATGCTGTCGCCGTTCGTGAACGTTGATCAGGTAGGTGTTATCGGTTATTCCGCCGGCGGAGAAACTGCATTGATCCTCGCGGGTGCCAAGCCGGATTTTGACCGTCTGCGTCGCTATTGCCACGAACGCCCGGAAGACCGCGACGCCTGCACCACCAACGGCGAGTTAGTGGTCGACCGCGATGACTTGCAGCCGCAGGCCGATCCTCGGATCCACGCCTTGATGCTGATGGCGCCGTTAAGCCTGATGTTTGGCCGCCATACCCTGGCCGATGTGCATGTGCCAGTGCTGCTCTACAGTGGCGATGGCGACAAGTTGGTGGCGGTGGACAAGAATGCCGCCGCCCTGGCGCGCAAACTGCCGCAGCCGCCGGATTTCAAACTGTTGGCCGGAGCAGGGCACTTCGTGTTCATGGCGCCGTGTGACAGCGATCAATTGGCGACCATGCCGGCCATCTGTACAGATGCCGACGGTGTAGACCGCGAAGGCATCCACCGCGACCTTATTTCAGAGGCGGGGCGCTTCTTCGTCCACACCCTCGGGCAATCGACCCGCGCCGGTTTGCAGACGGCTGATCAGTAAGCTCGACGCTTGAGCAGTACGGTCAGGCCCAGCGCTGTGACGGACAATAGCGCCGCGCAAAAGAAGATCCAGCCGTAGCCGAGGTTCAGCGCTACGGCGCCCATCAATGGCCCGGCGATCGCCAGGGCCAAATCAAAAAACACGGCATAGGCACTCAACCCGGCGCCACGGCTGCTGTTGGGCACCTGTTTGATGGCTTCCACGCCCAACGCCGGGTAGACCAGCGACAAGCCGAAACCGGTCAGGCCGGCACCGATCAGAGCGACGCCTGTGGAGGGCGCCAGCCACAACAGGGTCAGGCCCATGGTTTCTATGGTCATGCAGGCAATCGCCGCCGTAAATCCACCAAAGCGGCTGATGGCCGAGATAAACACCAGGCGCGAGAGGATAAAACACACGCCAAACACTGTGAGGCAGTACGCCGCGC
Source organism: Pseudomonas sp. M5A4_2d (assembly GCF_053345295.1). Lineage (NCBI taxonomy): Bacteria > Pseudomonadati > Pseudomonadota > Gammaproteobacteria > Pseudomonadales > Pseudomonadaceae > Pseudomonas > Pseudomonas sp. M5A4_2d. The sequence continues at coordinate 984,050 of NZ_JBKEZW010000001.1, forward strand.
CGGCCCAGCCGCGATTGAGGTAATACAGGGTGATAAAGGTGGTCAGCGTGCCGTAGCCGATTGAGGCCAGGCACAGGCTGGCGCCAAACGGGGCGATGCGCCCGAACACCGCCCAGAATGGCAGCCGCTCGCCGCGCACCACCGGCACCGACGGTTTATTGCGGATCAGCACCAGGCCCACTGCCGCCAATACTGACAGGGCGATTCCGAGGCTGGTGTAGCCGTAGTCAGCCACCATCACCACGCCCAGCGGCGCGCCAATCGCAATGGCGCCGTAGGACGCGATGCCATTCCAGGAAATCGAGCGTGCTGTGTGTTCGACGCCTACCGCACCCATGCACCAACTGATGGTGCCCACGCCGATCAGGCCCTGGGCTACGCCGAGCAGCAACCGGGCGACGATCAGAATGCCCAGGCTCAAGGCAGGCAGGCTCTCGAGCAGTGTCGCGAAAAACGTCAGCGCGCCGCTGGCCAGGAGATGCCCGACAGGCCCAGCACAATCGCGCGTTTGGTGCCGACGTTGTCCGACATCCGCCCGGCCATTGGGCGGCTGAGCAGGGTCGCCAGGTATTGCGAGCCGATGGTAAGCCCGGCCACTACGGCGCTGAAGCCCAATTGCTCATGCACATAGCCCGGGATGACCGCGATCGGCAGGCCGATGCAGAGAAAGGCGATGAAGGTGTAGAGGACGATGGAGACAATCTGCCGGGTGATCGACAGGGACGTGGGGGCGGCGGCAGGCATGGTCACTCGTTCGCGGGCGGGCGGTGACGGCATGATGGCAAGGGCTTGGGGGAAAAGGAAGCAGGCTAACTAGTTTGTTTGATTCGCAGGGGAGTGTGCCCGGTCGGATTTTTGTGGCGAGCAGGCTTGCCCAGCGTTGGGCCGCGCAGCAGCCGCCATAAAAAACACCGCGTTCTGCCTGGCAGAACGCGGTGTCTGGTTTTAGGGCCGCTTCGCAACCCAACGCGGGGCAAGCCCGCTTGCCACAATGGCGCTCTAAGTGACTTAGAACACCACGCCTTGGCTACGCAGGTAGTCGTCGTAGGTGCCGCTGAAGTCGATCACGCCGCTTGGGCTCAACTCGATGATGCGGGTGGCCAGGGACGATACGAACTCACGGTCGTGGCTGACGAAGATCAGCGTGCCCGGGTAGTTTTCCAGCGCCAGGTTCAGCGCTTCGATGGATTCCATGTCCAAGTGGTTGGTCGGTTCGTCCATGATCAGCACGTTCGGCTTTTGCAGGATCAGCTTGCCGAACAGCATGCGACCTTGCTCACCACCGGAAATCACCTTGACCGACTTGAGGATCTCATCGTTGGAGAACAGCATGCGGCCCAGGGTGCCACGGATCACTTGCTCGCCTTGGGTCCATTGGCCCATCCAGTCGAACAGGCTCATGTCGTCTTCAAAGTCCGAAGCGTGGTCTTGGGCGTAGTAGCCCAATTCTGCGGCGTCGGTCCACTTGATGCTACCCGCATCCGGCGTCAGTTCGTTGACCAGGGTGCGCAGCAGGGTGGTCTTGCCGATGCCGTTCGGGCCGATGATCGCCACGCGCTCGCCGGCTTCAACCTGGAAGCTGAAGTCCTTGAACAGCGGCTTGCCATCGAAGCCTTTGGCCATACGATCGACGATGACCGCCTGGCGGTGCAGTTTCTTGGTTTGTTCGAAACGGATGAACGGGCTCACGCGGCTCGAAGGCTTGACCTCGGCCAGTTGGATCTTGTCGATCGCCTTGGCGCGGGAAGTGGCCTGCTTGGCTTTCGAGGCGTTGGCCGAGAAGCGGCTGACGAACGATTGCAGTTCGGAGATCTGCGCTTTCTTCTTGGCGTTGTCCGACAGCAGTTGCTCGCGGGACTGGGTCGCCACGGTCATGTACTCGTCGTAGTTGCCCGGGAACAGGCGCAGCTCGCCGTAGTCCAGGTCAGCCATGTGGGTGCACACGCTGTTCAGGAAGTGACGGTCGTGAGAGATGATGATCATCAGGCTGGAGCGCTGGGTCAGGATGTTTTCCAGCCAGCGGATGGTGTTGATGTCCAAGTGGTTGGTCGGTTCGTCGAGCAACAGCACTTCAGGGTCGGAGAACAACGCCTGGGCCAGCAATACGCGCAGTTTCCAGCCTGGCGACACTTCGCTCATCGGGCCGAAGTGTTGTTCCAGGGGAATACCCAGGCCCAGCAGCAGCTCACCGGCACGGGATTCGGCGGTGTAGCCGTCCATTTCGGCGAATTCGGTTTCCAGCTCGGCCACGGCCATGCCGTCGTCTTCGCTCATTTCCGGCAGCGAGTAGATGCGGTCGCGCTCGGCCTTGACCTTCCACAGTTCCTCGTGACCCATGATCACGGTGTCGAGTACGGTGAATTCTTCGTAGGCGAACTGGTCCTGGCGCAGTTTACCCAGGCGTACGTTCGGCTCCAGCATGACCTGGCCGCCGGACGGATCGAGGTCGCCGCCGAGGATTTTCATGAAGGTCGACTTGCCGCAACCGTTGGCACCGATCAAACCATAACGGTTGCCGGCGCCGAACTTGACCGAGACGTTCTCGAAGAGCGGCTTGGCGCCGAACTGCATGGTGATGTTAGCTGTGGAGATCAATTACTTTACCTATCAATGGGTTGCGAGCGTGGCGGCAGGAGCCTTCAGGCATGCGTCAACAGCGACATCAAGGCGCGAAACCCGGTCGCTGAGCAGAAAATTTTGGATGTGTGTTGGAATTTGGCGCGCATTGTCGCATATGTCAGGCGACAGTTGTATGGCGAGCGAGGGATGGTTTCATCAGCGTCTCCGGCATGGCCAGCCATAACAAGGCTAACGCCACCGCAGCGACGCCCGCCAGGGTCAGGAACGCCGCGTTATAGCCGGCCTGTTGCACGACGAAACCGGCCAGGCTGCTGCTCAGTGCGGCGCCCAGCCCAAACACAGTGGACAGCGCGCCGAGACTGACGTTGAAACGGCCAGTGCCCTGGGTCAGGTCTTTGACGATGACCGGGAACAGCGCGCCGAAAATCCCCGCGCCGATGCCATCGAGCATCTGCACGGCGACCAACCAATAGGGGTCGCTGGACAACGTATACAGCACGCCGCGCAGCGGCAAAATCATGAAACCGGCCAGCAGCAGCGGCTTGCGCCCCCACAGGTCTGCCTTGAGCCCAACCAGCCACGCCATCGGCACCATCACCAATTGTGCGGCGACGATGCACGCCGAGGTCAGCGGCGTGGCCATTTGCAGGTTGATCTGTGACAGCTTCTGGCTGACCAGCGGCAGCATGGCGGCATTGGCCAGGTGGAAAAGGGCGCAACAGATGGCGAACAGCAGCAGCGGGCGATTGCCCAGTAATACCTTCATGCCGGAGGGTTGTTCGTGATCGCGGGTGTGGGCCGGGTCAAAGCCCCGAGCGACCTCATGGTCTATCGCCTTGGCCGAGACGCAACTGACCGCCACAATACTGGCCAACGCCATAAAGGCCATCAGGTAGAACACCACCACCGGGCCGAACAGGTACGCCAACCCGCCGGCCAACAGCGCCGCCACGGCGTTGCCGGCGTGGTTGAAGGTTTCATTGCGCCCGGTACGGCGGGTGAAGGCGCGCGGCCCGGTAATCCCCAACGAAATCGCCGAAATCGCCGGGGCGAACACCGAGGCGGCGACGGCACTGGCGGCCTGGGTCAAGGCTACCCAACTGAAAGCGCTGACAAACGGCAGCGTCAGGCAACTGACCGTAACGAGGATAGCGGCCACGGCTATCACCGCACGTTTGCTGCGTGTGCGGTCAATCAGTGCGCCCGCCGGGCCCTGAGTAAGCAAGCCGGCGATGCCCGCGAGCGTCATCACCACACCGATGCTGGCCGGGTCCCATTTGTGGACGGCCAGCAGGTAGATCGCCAGGTAAGGTCCCAGCCCGTCGCGGACGTCGGCCAGGAAGAAATTCAGGCTGTCCAGGGATAAGGTATTACGCAGGTCAGCGTGATTGGCCACGGCGAACTCTTCGGGAGGGGCGTTCAAGGGCTGAACACTCATTGGCTTAGTGACCTGTTGGCTTGTGTAGAAGTTTCGCTTCCGCGGAGGGTTTCGTCCGACAGGTAATTGGCTTATTTTCCGCAGATTGCTTTAACAACTATCTGGAGACGCAATGGACATGCCCTCAGCCCAACAGGCCATCGCCAGCAACAAAGACGCCTGGGATGCATCCGCCACGCTGCACAAAGACAGCCCTCACTGGAACGCCCTGCTGGCCTCGATTGCCCACGCGGACTTTTCCTGCCTCGACCCGACCATCACTGCACTGCTGCAGGACGTCGGCGTTGCCGGCAAGGACGTGGTGCAATTGTGCTGCAACAACGGTCGCGAAAGCCTGTCGTTGTTCGCCTTGGGCGCGCGCGCCGTGGTGGGCATCGATCAATCCCGAGCCTTTCTCCTGCAAGCGCGGGAACTGGCCGATGTTTCGCCCCACAGCCCGGAGTTTATTGAAGCCGATATCCATCATCTGCCTGAGGGCTTGCAGGGGCGTTTCGATGTGGCCCTGGTGACGATTGGCGTACTGAACTGGATGCCGGATGTGGCGCTGTTTATGCGGCATGCGGCCAGTACGCTCAAACCCGGTGGCACCCTGGTGATCTACGAGACTCACCCGTTCCTCGAAGTGTTCGACCCGCGGGCCGCCAATCCGCTGTTGCCCACCAGTTCGTACTTCCAGCGCGATCCGTTCGTGTTACAGCAGTCGATTGTCTATGAAGGGCTGGACGAGGTTCCCGGACCGACGTCCTATTGGTACGTGCATACCCTGGGCAGCATCGTAAGCGGGTTGATCTCGGCGCAGTTGCAGGTTGACCATCTGCGAGAGTATCCGCATTCAAATCGTGAAGAGTTGTATGACCAATACGAGCACCAACCGGCCCAGCTGCCCCTGTGCTTCACCTTGACCGCCAGCAAACGTCCCGTCTGAGCCGGTTGGCCGCGCAAAAAAAAAGCCCGCGAGAAGAGGCGGGCCAAGTGATTCACTGGAGTAGGTAGGCCTCACCCTATAGGCCGGAAAGTGAAGGTCATGTGAAAACCGTGTCGCAAGTTCGGATGGCGCGCGGTTCAGGCTCGACGCACAAAAGTGCGCATGGTTTGCCCGGGCCCGGTGCTGAATACAGCCGGGCGCGGCATGCCTTCGTCCGCGGCGATAAACACAAAGTCATCCTTTTCCAGACGATAGCTGGCGGGCAAGGGCTTGCCGGCGTCATCGCCCATCGAGTCAACCCAGGTAATGCTTTTGGGTTGAGTGCTGCTGTCCAGAGAAAAGCTGCCGGCGAGCAATATTTCGCCACTGACGGTTCTCACTTCGAATTGATCCCCGCTAATCGTGGTAATCGCCCCTGGTGCGCTATGCGCATCAACAGGGTTGACCACGCCATTGTCTTCCAGGGATGTCTGCTCCCAAGCGCCCTGAAGCATTTGATAGTCCGGGTCTGACAGAGATTGCATGCAAATTCCTTATTGCTGAAGGTTGAGGTGCCGTGTAAGCACAACATTACGGGGAATGAATCGGCCAATGTGTAACTGTAACGCTACTGACAGGCGGCGCAAACGGCCTTTTTGCGTGGGCTGACTGCCATAGGTCATTCGTATTCAGGGCGTTGTCTCCGAGTTTTCATGCCTCTCGGGCTTCAAGTCCGAATTTCGGGAGGTGGCTTTCTATTGTCAACGTTAGAGTGTTCTCATTGTGAACCAAACTTCTCCGCGCAATTCGCCGGCAACGCCAGATGAAATTGACCTGTTTGAATTGTTCCATGCCCTGTGGCGGCAAAAAAAGCTGATAATGGGTTGTACGCCATTGCCGCGCAGCGTGAGCAAGTCGGCGCTGATCTGAAGGTGATCGTTAATAACCGCCTGAGTGAGCTCAAGGGGAAAAGTCGACGCCGCCCGTGCCAATTATGAAACGGAAAAGGAATCAAAAATCGCCACCTAGCGATGACTTCACCAATAGCCGTGTCGCTGAAATTGGCAAAGAGCTTCAACTGCTGGAATCCAACCGTGAAGTTGAAATTCTGCAAAAACGTGGGAACGAAGATATCTTCTTGCGGGATGTCGAACCGCTTCGGGCGGAAGCCACCAGGGTACGCGGCCTCAACATCGATATGAGCCATTTGAACCTGGTGGCGCTGATCCGTCACTTTACACTCGTGCACCACCAGGCTGAACCGTACGCCTTTGTTGGGAGTGGCCGTTTCCAACGTGGCGAGTGCACAGACGGTCAGCCGCCGCGGTAAACACGCCTGCAATGGGCCGGTAACCAGGCCGGTCCATACTTGCTTATGACGTTTAGTAGACAGCTTTTCACAATTCTTAGTTAACCTTTGGTTACAAACTGTGGCTAAATAACCACCAATGGCATTGGTCCGGACAGTAAACCCGCGACTCACCGCCAATGTGTAATCGTGATTTCAGGTGCTGCTTACTTATCCTCGGCCGTTGTGGGCATGCAGGAGCAGCCTGTTCTCTTCTGACTTGTGACGAATCCCTTGAAACTCATCATTGTTGTTCTCTACGTTGCCTCCATTGCGTATGTTCACCTGCGTGGCAGGGTGCGACACAAGCTGGGCCGCCAGCTTAGCGACCACTCGACGTTCCTCGCGCCGGTCAACTGCTTCCTCTACATGTTTTCCAAGCAGCCAAGCCGTCCCTTTCTGTCGCCCAGCGATTTTCCGGACCTGAGCCCGCTACAGGAGCATTGGGAGGAAATCCGCCAGGAAGGCCAGAACCTGATGCGGGCAGGCGAGATCAAGCGCTCTGACCAGTACAACGACGTGGGTTTCAACTCGTTCTTCAAGTCCGGCTGGAAGCGCTTTTACCTCAAGTGGTATGGCGACAGTCACCCGTCGGCGATGAAGCTGTGCCCGCGCACCACTGAACTGGTGCAAAGCATCGGCTCGATCAAGGCGGCGATGTTTGCCGAGTTGCCGCCGGGCTCCAAGCTGGTACGCCACCGTGATCCGTACGCCGGTTCCTACCGCTATCACTTGGGCCTGGATACACCCAACGACCCTGGCTGCTACATCAATGTGGATGGCGAAAGCTATTACTGGCGCGACGGCGAGCCGGTGATGTTTGATGAGACCTACATTCACTACGCGGAAAACACCACGGCGCACAACCGCATCATTTTGTTTTGCGACATCGAACGTCCAATGAAGTACCGCTGGGCGGCGGCGTTCAACCGCTGGTTCAGCCGTAACGTGATGGCGGCTGCCGGTTCGCCCAATGATGATGGCGACAAGACCGGCGGCTTGAACCGCGCGTTCACGCGCCTGTACAAGGTCCGTCTGCGTGGTAAAGAGCTCAAAAAGCGCAATCGTGCACGCTACTACCTGGAAAAATGGGCAATCTTCGCCGGTTTGGCGCTGATCTTTATCCTGATCTAAATCGCCCTGCGGGCGCGAATCACTGCGGTGGTTTCGCGCCCAGCTTGTCCCACATCGTCTTGCTGATCTTCTGCCGGTGCGCATAACCGGTCCACGGATCGCCCTTGAGGTTGTTCAACCGCAGGTGAAGGTTGGCGATCGTCCACTGTTGGGCTCCGCGTAACCCTTTCAATTCCTCTCGACTCACCGGTACCGATACCGGCAAGCCAGGTCGTGCCCTGACCGAATAGGCGGCGACGGTGCTCGCGCCACGCGCGTTGCGCAGGTAGTCGATAAAGATCTTGCCGATCCGGTTCTTTGGGCCCGAGGTAGCGCTAAAGCGTTCGGGCAATTGCAGCGCCATGAACTGCGCGATGGCTTTGGCAAACGCCTTCACGGTCTCCCAGCCATCCCGGCGCGCGAGCGGTACAACCAGGTGCAGACCTTTACCGCCGCTGGTCTTGACGAAGGCCTGGAGCCCAAGCTCATCCAATACCGACAGTGTCAGTTGCGCTGCCTCCAGCATGGTTTTCCAAGGCAGTGCCGGGTCCGGGTCCAGGTCAAGTACAAACAGGTCGGGGGTTTCGATGTGGTCCGAGGTGGCGCCCCAGGTATGCAGCTCGACCGTGCCCATCTGCACGGCGCCGATCAGGGCGCTCTCCGTGTCGATTTCCATCAGGCGTGCATGGCCCGGGTCGAGCTTCTGGTCCAGCTGTTTGATATGTGCAATGGCGAGTCGCTCAGAGTGCTTTTGGAAGAACTGCTCGCCCTCGATGCCTTGCGGTGCACGCAGCAGCGAGACGGGCCGGTGGCGCAGGAAGGGCAGGATCCATTCACTGATGCTCTCGTAGTAGGCGGCCAATTGCTGTTTTTGTGTACCACTTTGCGGGTCAATCACGCGGTCGGGGTGGGTGATGTTCACAGCGCTGCTGGCGCTTCTCGCCGGCGTAGCCTTCGTGAGGGACTTGGCCTTACGTGGCTGCTCACGAATGATCTGCGTCACCGGCTTATCGGTGCGCAACGCAACGAATGACGCCTGGCGCACCACGCCTTCGCGCGTCCATTCGGTGAAATTCACTTCGCCGACGAGCGAGGGTTCAACCCAGTGCACACCGCGTGCCTGAGTGCTGGTCAAGGGCTGTTCCAGCGGTGAGGTTGTGCGCTCCAGGGGTTTGAGCTGCGCATAGATCGACTTCAGCGCTGCCTGATCAAAGCCGGTGCCCACGCGTCCGGCATAGACCAGCCCGGCGTCGTCATTGACCGCCAGCAGCAGCGCGCCAAACCCGCTGCGTGAGCCTTGGGGTCGCGTGTAGCCGACAATCACGAACTCCTGGCGCAAGCGGCACTTGAGTTTGATCCAGTCGGCACTGCGGCTGGAAACATAAGGGCTGCCTGCGCGCTTGCCGATTACGCCTTCCAGTGCCAGGTCGCAAGCGCTTTCGAAGATGTCGCGCTGGTTGGCGGCAAAGGCTTCGGAGAACCGCAGCAATTTGCTGCGGCTGCCGGACAGTGCGGATTTGAGCGCGGCACGGCGCTCCTCCAAGGGGGTTTCGCGCAGATCTTGCCCTTGCAGAAAAGGCGCGTCGAACAGGTAATAGACGATGTCCAGGCTGCGGCCGATATCGAACGCATTTTGCAGCGCCTGGAAGTCTGGCAAGCCGTCGGCATTGAGGCTGACCACTTCGCCGTCCAGCCAGCTGTCCTTGAGCTTGAGGGCTTGCAGCGCTTTGACTTGACGCGGCAAGCGGTCGGTCCAGTCATTGCCGTTGCGGGTAAGCAGGCGCACCTCACCGTCGCGGATGCGTGTCAGCATGCGGTAACCGTCGAATTTGATTTCATACCGCCAGTCGCCGGGCGGTGCGCGGTCAACCAGGGTCGCCAATTGCGGGGTGAGTTGTTCGGGCAGGGCAGTGGGCGCTTTCTCGCGCTTCTTTGGCGGCTTGGGTGTACCGACCACGGCGCCGCTGAGCACACTTTTCGGCTGGTCCAGGACGATGTCGTAGTCAGCGGACGGCCTGGCCTGCGGGTCCTTTTCCTTGATCAGCAACCACTGTTCCTTATCGCCGCTGCCCTTGAGCCGAGTGCGGACCAGCGCCCAATCGCCGGAAAGTTTTTCACCGACCAGGGTGAACTTGAGTTTGCCGGCCGCATACGCCTTGTGCGGCTCGTCATGGGGTTGCCAGACACCGCGATCCCACACAATCACATCCCCGGCACCATATTGGCCGGGCGCAATACTGCCTTCAAAGGTGCCGTAGCTCAGAGGGTGGTCTTCGACGTGGACTGCCAGGCGTTTCTGGCTGGGGTCGAGGCTCGGCCCCTTCGGCACCGCCCAACTTTTAAGTACGCCATCGAGCTCCAGGCGAAAGTCGTAGTGCAGGTTGCGGGCGTCATGTTTTTGAATCACGAATGACAGGGCCGAAGCCTTGCGTTTACCCGCAGGCGCGTCGCCTGCGGGCTCTGCGGTGATCTCAAAATCGCGCTTGCGGTTGTATTCACTCAGGGGCTTCGCCATGACGTTCTCCGGCGGGTGTCAGGCTCTTGAGGCCTTTTTGGAGGACGTTTTCGCGGCAGGCTTTTTCGGCGCGGCCTTTTTCGTCGCGGGCTTGGCGGTGGCTTTGCCGGCAAGACTGCGTTTGAGCAGCTCTGTCAGGTCGATGACATCGGCCGATTTACGTTCCTCGCTGCCTTCCTGGCTTTCCACATCTTCGATCTTGCCGGCCTTGGCCTTTTTCGCGACCAGCGCCATGATCTTTTCCTGGAAGCTGTCGCGGTATTCGTCGGGCTGCCAGTCGGCACTCATGTCTTCCACCAGGCGCTTGGCCATGTCCAGCTCGCCCTTGGTCAAACTGGCTTTGGTCACGTCGCTGCCCAGCTCCAGTTCGTCCAGGCTGCGTACCTCGGCGGGCCAACGCAGCATCACCAGTACCAGCGCCGAGTCCAGTGGCATCAGCGCCGCCAGGTGCTGCTTGGTGTGCAGGACCACATTGGCCAGTGCCACCCTGGCGGTTTTCTTCAGCGTTTCGCGCAGCAGGGCGTAGACCTTGCCGCCGCGTTTGTCCGGGGCCAGGAAGTAGGGCGTGTCGATGTTTTGCAGAGGGATCTGGTCGGCGGCGACGAAGGCGATGATTTCTATGGTTTGGGTCGACTTAGGGTGAGCGGAGCGAATTTCTTCTTCGCTGAGCACCACATAGCGGCCTTTCTCGTAGGCCACGCCCTTGACGATATTGTCCTTGGTGATTTCCTTGCCGGTGGCCTTGTTGATGCGCTTGTAGCCCACCGGGTCCATGCTGCGCTTGTCCAGCCAGTCAAAATCGACGCCCTCGGAGGACGTCGCCGAGACCAGCGAGACCGGGATATGGACCAAGCCGAAACTGATGGCGCCTTTCCAGATTGCCCTTGGCATGGCTGCGTTCCTTGAGAAGAGTCAGTGTTCTGGTGACTCGCAGACGTTGGCAAAAGTTTCGACGGGCAGATGCGCGGACAGATTGTGTTACATCTGATGAGAAACTATTTAATGTCGAAAGCCGAACCCAAGGCGTAGCGTGTTATCGAAAGCAGGTATCACTCGCCCCAAAGAGGCTTTGTCATGAACAGCTGTGTGCGTCATCTCGCAGTGCTCGCGTTGGGCCTGGCGCTCGCGCCATTCACCCAGGCGCAGAACCTGCCCGGCAGCAACGATTCCAACAACAGCCCCATTCATCGGGCCAACCCCAACAGCATGCAGGGCACCCAGCCCAATACGCCGGCCGTTCGCGGTATCCAGACCGGGCCGACCAGCCCCGCGCCGACCGTGGAAAACGGTGGTATCGGCAATCGCTACCCGAAACGGGATGCCGCCCCGAGCCGTCCCGCGACCGACACCAAAGCGCCCACTTACGATGCCAACGGCAATCGCCGGTAAGGACTCTGTCTTATGTTTCTACGCAAAACCCTTCTAGCCGCGCTTTGCGCCACCACGCTGCTGCCCATGACGACCGTTTGGGCGGCGGATGCCCAGCAGTTCCCGAGCGAGCAAGGCAGCATCACGGCGACCCCGATCGCCAAAGGCCTGGACCACCCGTGGGCGGTGGCGTTTCTGCCGGACAAACAAGGCTTCCTGGTGACCGAGCGCCCGGGGCATCTGCGGTTTGTCAGCCCGGACGGCCAGCTTTCAGCGCCACTGACCGGTGTGCCGCAGGTGTGGGCCAAAGGGCAGGGCGGTTTGCTCGATGTGGTGCTCTCGCCGGACTTCAAGCAGGACCGTATGGTCTACCTGTCGTACGCCGAAGGCGGCGGCGAGGGTGGCAAAGCCGGCACCGCCGTCGGGCGCGGGCGTCTGGCCGACGACTTGAGCGGTTTGAAAGACTTCAAGGTGATCCTGCGCCAGGAGCCCAAGCTCTCGACCGGAAACCACTTCGGCTCACGTCTGGCTTTCGACCGCGATGGCTACCTGTTCGTGACGCTCGGTGAAAACAACGACCGGCCGACGGCCCAGGACCTGGACAAGTTGCAAGGCAAGGTGGTGCGGATCTTCCCGGATGGCCGCGTGCCGGATGACAACCCTTTCGTCGGTCAGGAGGGCGTACGCCCCGAAATCTGGTCCTATGGCCAGCGCAACCCGCAAGGGCTGGCGATGAACCCGTGGAGCGGCACGATCTGGGAAAATGAACATGGGCCGCGCGGAGGGGATGAAATCAATATCATTGAGCGTGGCAAGAATTACGGTTGGCCATTGGCAACCCATGGCATCAACTATTCTCTCACGCCAATTCCCGAGGCCAAGGGCAAGACCGTGGAGGGTACAGTGGCGCCCCATCACGTCTGGGAAAAATCGCCGGGCATCAGTGGCATGGCGTTTTATGACGCCGATCGTTTCAAGGCGTGGCAGCACAACCTGTTTATTGGCGCGTTATCCAGCCAGGAGCTGATCCGCCTGCAGTTCGATGGCGACAAGGTGATCCATGAGGAGCGCCTGCTGGGCGGGTTGCACGCGCGGATTCGCGATGTGCGCCAGGGCCCGGACGGCTACCTGTATGTGCTGACCGATGAGGACAAGGGCGTGCTGTATCGGGTAGGCCTGAATCAGGACTGAACAACCTCGGCATGTGGGAGCAGGCTTGCCTGCAATAACATCGCTTCGGTGAACCTGGTGCACCGAGTCGTCTGAATCGCAGGCAAGCCAGCTCCCACAGGTTGACAGCGTGGGTCTATAAACCCAGGTCAGACAAGCCTGGGTGATCATCCGGGCGCCGGCCCAGCGGCCAGTGGAACTTGCGCTCGCTTTCCTTGATCGGCAGGTCGTTGATGCAGGCAAAACGATTCGCCATCAAGCCGTTCTCGTCGAATTCCCAGTTCTCATTGCCATAGGACCGGAACCAGTTGCCGGAGTCGTCGTGCCACTCATAGGCATAACGCACGGCGATGCGGTTGCCGGTAAACGCCCACAACTCCTTGATCAGTCGATAGTCCAGCTCCTTGGCCCATTTACGGGTGAGGAAACCTTTGGCCTCTTCGCGGTTGTGCGCAAACTCGGCGCGGTTTCGCCACTGCGTGTCCGGCGTATAAGCCAGCGACACCCGCTGTGGGTCCCGGGAATTCCAGCCGTCTTCGGCCAGGCGGACTTTCTCGATGGCGGACTCACGGGTAAATGGAGGCAGCGGCGGACGTACTTCGGCGTTGGATGACATGGGGCAGCTCCTGAACACAAAAAGGGTTATCGAAAGTTGCAACGCATGTGCGTTCAAAGCCCCAATAACGTTCGCGCCATGCATTGCGCGTTATCAGCAGACGTTGAATCGCCCATCACCAAGGCAACGGTAATGGCGCCGTCGATCAGGATCAGCAGTTGCGCGGCCTGCTGTTCGGGGGCTGAGGTGCCATGGGCTTCACACAGTTCACGTGCGTACTCGAACAGTTTCTGTTTATGCGCCTTGGCCAGCAGGCGCACCGGGTCTTGCGCGTTGCCGGTTTCGCCACTGGTATTGATAAAGGCGCAACCGCGAAAGTCCGCCGAGCCGAACCAGGCCTTGAGGGCGCTGAACAGTGCCAGCAGGCGTTCGCCACTGCCTTCGCTGCGTTGCACTTCATCGCGCAGCCACTGCATCCAGCGTGCGTCGCGGCGTTGCAGCGCGGCGATCACCAGCTCATCTTTGTTGGCGAAGTAACGGTAAATACTGTTGCGCGAAACACCGGCCGTTTTCACCAGCAACTCCATGCCCGTGGCGGCGATGCCGTGGCGATAGATCAGCTTTTCGGTAACGTCGAGGATAATGTCGCGGGTTTCACTCAGGGTCATATCGTTCATGCCGGCTACAGTAGAACGATCGTTCTTCTTGGTCAATTACATTTTTCCCCTGTGTGACAGCGAGACCTGAGCACCCCCATGGTGTAAGCTCGGGGCCTCTTCGGATTCGACCATTGCGAGCCTTATGCCGTCGTTCTTCAAACGCTCCCTGTTGCCCAAGCTGCGCGGTTTCCCACTGTCTCCCGATGCCATCGACGTGCTGTCCGGTGCCGACGCATTTCGCCGTTGCCTGCTGGAAAAAATCTCCCAGGCCACGCAGCGTATCTACATTGTTGCGCTGTACTTGCAGCAGGACGAAGCAGGTCAGGAAATCTACGACGCCTTGCACGCCGCCAAGGCTGCGCGGCCCGCGCTGGACGTTGTGGTGGTGGTCGATTCACTGCGTGCCCAGCGCGGCTTGATCGGTGCCGGCAAGCAGCCGGGCAACAGCGCCTGGTACCAGGCCATGACCCAAACCCACGCCAGCGAAGTGCCGGTTTACGGCGTGCCGGTGCAAACCCGCGAACTGTTCGGCGTGTTGCACCTCAAGGGCTTTGTGATCGACGACAGTGTGCTGTACAGCGGCGCCAGCCTGAACAACGTGTACCTGCACAAGTTCGACAAGTACCGTTTTGACCGCTATCACCTGATCCACAACGCGCCGTTGGCTGACTCGATGCAACACCTGGTGGAGCACGGTCTGGTAGCGTCCAAGGCCGTACACCGCCTGGACTTGCCGAACCCGCCGACTACCCGCAGCCTGCGCAACGATATCGGCGACCTGCGCAGCCGTTTGAAGCACGCGGCCTATGACACCACCACGGGGCTGTTGCCCAATGGCCATTTGTCGGTGAGCCCATTGCTCGGTGTCGGCAAGAACAACCCGTTGAACCGGGTGATCCTCGAGCTGATCGCCAGTGCCCAGCATCAACTGACCATTTGCACGCCGTACTTCAACCTGCCGCTGCCGGTGACCCGGGAAATTAACCGGGCCCTGGCGCGCGGGGTGAAGGTCGACATCATCGTCGGCGACAAAACCGCCAACGATTTCTACATACCGCCCAGCGAGCCATTCAAGGTGATCTCGGCACTGCCTTACCTGTATGAAATCAGCCTGCGCCGCTTCGCCAAACGTCATCAGCCAATGATCGACAGCGGCCAGTTGAACCTGCACTTGTGGCGCGACGGTGACAACACCTACCACCTCAAGGGGATGTGGGTCGACCAGCGTTACACCTTGCTCACGGGCAATAACCTCAACCCGCGTGCGTTCCGCCTCGATCTGGAAAACGCCTTGCTGATTGATGACCCGAAAGGCCAGTGGCTGGCGCCGAGGCGTACGGAGCTGGCAGAGATTTTTCAGCACACCACGCGCATCGAACGTTACCAACAATTGCAGACGCTGTTGGAGTACCCGCCGGCCGTGGGCAAGTTCCTGCGGCGGGTCAGTCGGGTGCGGATCGAGCGGTTGCTTTACCGAATCTTGTAAAACAGCAGGAGTCCTACCACAAACTCTCTGACTGCCTTCGCAGTCTTGAGAGTTTGCTGGCACCCATATTGGGCGCACGTTCGTACATTTCTTCTCGACAGTTCTTAGGGACAAGAACTCTTACGATCTGAACCGTAAAGAGAACTTGAATGTCGACAGTGACTTTAAATCGTATGGGGACGCCTCCTTCAGTTGCCGCAAGAAGCACTGGCCACGTTGAACCCCATAATCCCCCGGTTGCGCCAAGGGGTCAGGACAAGACGGGCGAGATTGAAAGCTCGTCGCTGGCAGGCGCACCACGCCGCTTGGATGGACAGCTGACGCAACTCAAATTTGAGCAGCCTTCGGCGCGTGGTAAACGCCAGGTTTCGTCAGAAACTGGTGGCATGCCAACGTATGCCGAGCGCAAAACTGCGTTTTATCCAGCGTCGGTTGATGCAAAAAAAGCCGATAAGAGTCTGCAGCAAAACTTCACGCACTGGCTGATTACCGGCAAGCTCAAAGCCCACCCCTTTCCTCCAAGCGCGTCAATCACCCCTTTCATTGAGGCCTTCAGCCAGGCTGTGCGGGAACCACAGGTTCAAGCGTGGCTCAAGGCCAAAGGCTTGGATTTGTCGACTGTGCGTGTTTTCAGCGACGGGGTAGAAGGCACGGTGGTTGTCGACGGCAAGAAGGTCACACAAAGGTTCACCGCTACCGACGGGTCCGGCTGGTGGGAGGTCGGCGCTAAAGTGGCCGAAGCTGTGAACACGTTGTGCTCTGACTATCATGGGATTTTGCTGCCCGACGAAAAAACAGGTGATTTTCGTGATGTATACACAGTCCTTGAATTTTATGGTTTGAAGCCACACGGCAACCCAAAAGAAGGAGCGCAGCTTGGCAAACTGCTTAAGAAGAATGGCTGGCCGCTGATACCCGACGAAAAACGCAGCCACTGGCAACAGCAGTTCCAGCAGGTCGCACAGAAAAGCAGTGACAACGATGTTCGCGCGGCGCTGGCGTCGCACCTGCAGGCGATGGTTAACGATAAGTCCCCGGACGACACGATCAATCTGAGCGCCCAGCGCGCAGTCGTTTACCCTGAGTCGACACTGGCGCAAAAAAGCCAACTGCCCCGCGATCGCTTTATTGAATGGCTGGCGATGCCTGCTTTCAAGACCTTAATTGAAAAGGCGGGGCTTGGCGGCGCGGATAACGTTTACAGGATCTCTGATGGGAGCCTCGAAGTGCGCGACGCCGCTAATCAATGGGTGTCTTTACAAGTGTTTCTGGATGATGAGATCAGCAAGGTTTGGTCCGCCGGCAGTCCGGCTGAGCGAACTGCCATCAAGACGCTAAATGCGGGCTTCAATAAACTTGTAGAGATGAGCAAGGCGACCGGGAATACCCTGTATTCGAGCCCCCTGTATGACGTGCGCCAGCTTCTGGTGTTTTCCGGGTTGGGCTGCCCCGAAACGGTTGCGCAAGTGAACTCGGCTATCGGCTGGCTCACCACCAAGCTGCCACCATCGCCTGCGGCCGGTGATTATGCTGCCTTGACGCCTTATACCTGGACCCCTGGGGCGTTGTCACCAAGTGATTGGCCCGTGTTGAAGGCGCAGTCCACCGGCCCTGGCTCGGTCACTCAACTGTTGCTCAGTCATTTGGCCAGGAAAGACCTGCCGAACAACCCGGACCTGCAACTTCAACTGTTTTTCGATTCGCCCCACGCAATCACGAAGGCCCAGGAACTGGCACAGTTGCTAAATATGGCTGATGTGGCCGGCGACAAACCCATTTCAAGGGCTACCCGTCATCAACTCTTGGCAGCGGCCATCAAGGCCGGCGTCGAGGTTGCGGTTCCTGGCACGCCCGGGGTGGTTGCCGGCTACGACATTTATCAGCCCAACAATCTTGGCCGCACGTTGGACGAGGTACGCGGCGATATTGAAACCCAATTGGAAAGTAAAGTTGCCGACGCCAAGATGGCACCTCTGATCGCCCATCTGTTGTTGGCACAGGCGGCCCCCGAGTTTCTGGTTAAACCCGACCCCGGCGTGTCGGCACAGGTGCCTGAGTCGCTCAAGTTGTCACCCGGGCAAGTCAGCATGGGTTCGACCGCTTGGATGAACCTGCGCCTTGGTTGTGCCATGGCGGAAAAACTGGGTGGGGCGGGTAGTTCACGATCGTTGAATATCACCCAGGTTCAGGCCCTTACCCGGCGCAATCCCATGGGGCCGGAACACGAGACGTTGATAAAATGCCTCGGGGTACCGACGCTGCTGGATTGGGCCGTGATGAGTGGTGTATTTCCCAAGAGGTCCGATGGGTTTTACTCTGCTGGGGATTACAGCGCCGCCGCGCAGGCGTTCGCCGACCGAGAAAACAGTACTCACACAGCTTTCCAGAGCCTGACCAGTGAGCCGCCCAGCCAGACGAGCCTGTTGATCGATCAATTGGCGCTGCTGTTTCCTGAAATGACCCAAGAAGAAATCGCCAGCTTCAAACTCGAACTTGATACCGACACGCCGTACAACCCTAGAAATGAAGGGCACCTGGAGCCACGCCAGCTGCGCTTGACCGATGTGATCCTTACACAACAAGCGAGTCTGGACCCTCTGACGCTCCTGGGCGAGGTGTTGAACAAGGTATTTGCCCAAGACAAAAAATACAGATTCATCCACCCCAAGGTTTCTCAGGAAACCTTTGACGATAGGATCAGGAAGCTTGCGTCAATTGCATCGCTGGTGACGCCTGCTGTGGATCAATACCTGGCCGACAGTCGT
The DNA here is from genome assembly GCF_053345295.1 of Pseudomonas sp. M5A4_2d. Classification (NCBI taxonomy): domain Bacteria; kingdom Pseudomonadati; phylum Pseudomonadota; class Gammaproteobacteria; order Pseudomonadales; family Pseudomonadaceae; genus Pseudomonas; species Pseudomonas sp. M5A4_2d. The sequence continues at coordinate 1,001,952 of NZ_JBKEZW010000001.1, forward strand.
CGTGCAGAAGAAACCGTGATCAAGCTGATGATCGCCAACGCACCGCTGGATGTGCGCCAGGGGTTGGAGTCCGATGATGTGGAGATCTTCACATTGCGTGAAGAGACCGGGGAGTCCCTGGAACGGGATCAGGGGAAGGACTCGAAGGTTGCCGACAAGAGGGCCAAGCGCGGCGTTCTGCTGCGTTACAAGAACAAAGGGGAGGAGGGGGGATACACCTATCTCGAAATGTTCCCAGGCTCAATGAAGGTGTCCAAACGCCACCTGCTGTTCTCTGAGCTCAAGTTGGACGGTGTGGTTGAAAAAAATTCGGTACCCTACGGTCCTTTCGCACACATATCTGTGGACTTTCGTAAGGCGGCACCGGTTGACTTTGACTTCCAGGCCTACCAGACGGGGAGCGAGCTGCGCCCCGGGGTGCGAACCAAGGCCATTATCGAAAAGTTCGGGCAAACGTTGCCGGGTCAGGCTGCGCCGAGGCGGTCCAACGTCACACCTGTTTATGTGCCCAACAGTTGGGCTTCGAGAAAAACCAACGATATAGCCAAGGCTATCGTCGCCGCCACGTTCGATGGCAAACGCCAGGCGTTGCTCGATTACGCCAACGAGCCGACAAAGCTGCGGAAAAGACGCACCTATCCGTTTGATTCCGGGAAAGTCTTTACCCATGAAAACCTGAGAACGGTGTTAAGCCTTATCCCGTTTGTGGGGGCTGTTGCCGATATCGGCGACGGCAACATTGGCGCAGGGTTCAAAGGGTTGTTGATCGACTTCGCTTCATTCGCATTTACTGGAGGGTTGGCCGTGGCAAGAAACTTTTTCAAGGGGCTCAAGGCGATTGTTCCGTTCAGCGGCACTGCATTCACCCTGCGGGCGGTGAAAGGCGTTGCGCCATTCTTTCGCAGTCTGTTCAATCCGCTCGACGGAGTTTCTGATGTCTTGAGGATCGGCCCCAAAGCAATCGGTGCAACCCGACAAGTACTGGCAGGTAAGTTGGTGCCTGTCGGGAAGGGTTTCTATCTGACGACCACGGCCTTTGAAAAGTGCCGATGGGGGCTTGGGGTCTATGACACGTTGTACCCTCAGCCCGTGGGGCAGGAGACCAGTATGTACCCGTCAAGCCAACTGGGAGTGAGTCAAAATTGCGCATTGCGCGCGGTGCAAATAGACACACTGTGGTACGCGATTGACCCGGTCACGCATCGGCCCACCGGGGCTCCACTGGAAGACTTCACGCCGGACTCGCCGGTGAGTTAAGCGTTCACAGGCCCCCGTACCATGCACTCTACGACTCGTCCAGGTGCATGGCGCGGGAGTTTGCTATCAGTTCAGACCCAGCTTGCCACGCAGGGTCGAAAGGTCTTCAGCCAAGGTATTGACCGGACCCACCAGGGCCTTGCGGTCGGTTTCCTTGACCTTGTCGTAGGTCTCATAGCAGCCATCCTTGGTCTTGTACTTGGCCAGGATTTTGTCCACGGTGGCGAAGTTCTTGTCGACCTTGGCCAGGAAGGCCTTGTCTTGCTTCTCGAGCTGGCCACGGAACAGGTCGACGATTTTCTTCGCGCCGTCGATGTTGCCCTGGAAGTCATACAGGTCGGTGTGGCTGTAGCGGTCTTCTTCACCGGAGATCTTGGTGGCGGCGACTTCTTCCAGCAATGCTGCGGCACCGCCGACGACTTTTTCGGGCGGGAAGGTCAGGCCATCGACCCGGGTTTTCAGGTCGTTGACGTCGGTGTTGAGCTTGGCGGTCAGCGTTTCCAGGCCTTTGGTGGTGTTCTGGGAGAACAGCACGTACTCGATGCGGTGGAAGCCGGTGAAGTCTTCGGCGGTCACGCCTTTTTCGTGGTCATCAACGCGTGAGTCGATCGAGGCATCGAGGTCGCTGAACAGCTCGGCTATCGGCTCGATGGACTCATAGTGCACGCGGGTTGGCGCGTAGAGCTTCTTTGCGGTGGCCAGGTCGCCTTGGTTGATAGCATCGGTGAACGCTTTGGTCTGGGTGACCAGCTCACCGATTTCTTCGGTGACGTAGATCTTGTAGTCCGATACCGGGCCTACCAGGTCCAGCGGCGCAGTCGCGGCGAACGCTGCCAGCGGCGAAAGGGTCATTAACAACGACAACGCGATAATCGACTTCTTCATGTGACGTATCCGCTCTGAGTTTGTTTTAAGTGTTGGCAGTGGTTTGAGGGTGCGTTGCAGCAAGTAGCGTGCGCCCAATGAAATCCTTGGGGCCCGCCACCCCCGGCAAGGTGAAGAAGTACCCGCCGCCGACCGGCTTGAGGTATTCCTCCAGGGGCTCGCCGTTGAGGCGGGTTTGCACGCTGATAAAGCCTTTCTCCAGGTCAGCCTGGTAGCAGATGAACAACAGCCCCATGTCCAGCTGACCGTTTTTGTTGACGCCGTTGGAGTAGTTGAACGGCCGACGCAGAATCAGGTTGGCCTGAGTCTGCGGGGTGCGTGGGTTGGCCAGGCGGATGTGGGCATCGAGCTTGGTCAACTTGCCTTCCGGGTCCTTGCTGTAGTCGGGGACCTGGGTTTCTTTGTCGCCATCCATCGGCGCGCCTGTGGGTTTGACGCGGCCGATGATGCTTTCCTGTTCTTGCAGCGGAGTACGGTCCCAGCGCTCGACAAAGTTGCGGATGATCCGCACGGCCTGATAGCTGCCGTTGGCGGCCCAGGCGGGTTCGTCGCTGCCGGGCTGCACCCAGACAATCTGGTCCATGGCCTTGTTGTCGTTGGAGTTCGGGTTGGCCGAACCGTCACGAAAGCCCAGGAAGTTACGCGCGCTCTGCGCAGGCTCACCCGGTTTGGCGGGGGCCTGGGGCGGTACGCTGCCTTCCTGCTTCCAGCGCACCAGCAGCAGGTCCGGCAGGTTCTTCACGATGTCGCGCAGGGCGTGGATATTGGTGTCCGGCGTGTTGGAGGAAAATTGCAGGCTCAGGTCGCCGTGGCACTGCGCCGGTTCCAACGCATCATTGGGGAAGCCGACCATGCGGATCAGGCGCTTGGGTTTGACGGCGGTGAGGCCGAAGCGCTCATCGAAGAGTGACTCGCCGACGGAGACGGTGATGGTCAGGTTATCCGGTGTCACGACCGGGCCGAGGATGCCGGAGTCGGTGGGCGGCAGTTTCGGGTCGACTTGCGGCACGGTGCCGCCGGTCATCAGGAAGCTGATGCGCTCATTCAACGTGCGGAACAGGCGCTCCAGGTCTTCGCGGTCGCTGGCCAGCACATCAAACGCTACCAGCATGCCGCAGGCCGGGCGCGGAGTGACGATGCCGCTCTGGTGCTTGCCGAAAAAGTCCTGATGGTCCTGGGTCTTGTCACTGCGCGGTGCGGTAGTGACCTGTTCGGCGGCGGCGGCCGCCATGGCCGGGCAGGTCAGGGTGCTGCCGGCAATCGCTGCGCCGGTGGCGGCCATGCCGAGCAGGACCCGGCGGCGTTGCGCGGAAAATTGTTCTGAATCACTCATGTGTTAGGTCGTCTTCACTGCAGGCCGGAAAGGCCAAGGGCGGGGTCGATTCCATCGAGTGCAACGGCCAGAGCCTTGGCCTTGTCGGCGATCTGCTTGCGCTGATCGGCGGTAACGCTGTCATACGCGCTGTAGCCGTTGTTGACCTTGAACCCATTGAGTTCGGCATCGAACGCTTCGAGGGCGCTGTCGATTTTCGGCAGCACGTCAGCAGCGGACTTGGTCAACAACGGTCGCATCAACTCCACCACCTTGTGGGCGGCTTCAAGGTTGGCGGCAAAGCCGTTCAAGTCGATATGGCTGTAGCGTTCCTCTTCACCGCTGGCGGCACGAACATCCGCCAGGCTATTGAGGTTGCGCACCACAATGCTCACCAGTTGCTCGGGTGGCAGCGACTGGGCCAGCAGTTGTTGCTTGAGCGCGGTGACGTCGCTGACCAGGCGTTGAGCAACCGGCGCCAGGCCATCCAGGCTGCGCTGCTTGAACAGGCTGTATTCAAGGCGGTGGAAGCCGCTGAAGGCAGGGTCTTGCTCGCGCTTTTCAAAGTAGTCGGCGCGGGCGTTGATCGCGTTATCCAATTCGGCCAGGCGTTGCGAGGCCGGCGCCAGTCGCTGATACGCCTCGCGGGCCGGCACATACAGTGCCTGGGCCTGGGCCAGGTCGCCGGCCTCAATGGCTTGCTGCAGCGCGGTCACCGCCTTGATCAGTGCACTGCCTTGGCTGCTCAGGTACACGCGGAACTCCGACAGCGGGCCGATAAAGGCCACCATCGACGGCTTGGCCTTGGCCTGGGCATCGGACGCCGCCGTCGGTGTGACGTGCAAGGTACCGCGCGGGTTGCTCAGCAAACCGCACGTGATCGCATAGTCGCCGGGCAGCAGGTTGGCGTTGATGATCTGGCTTAAACCCGGGGCGATATTTTCGCGCTCTTCTATCACCAGCACACCGTCGAGGATTTCCCATTCCACCGCGCGGTCGGAGCGGTTGATGATGCGAAAACTCGCGCGCCCGGCGGGCACGGTCAGTTCGTTGGGTTCGCAGGCGTGTCCATGGATGGTCACGGCAATTTCATCGTGGTTGGTCTGGCGTTTGGCCGCGGCCAACTGTGAGGCGTAATAGAACAGCGCGCCGGCGGCGATCATCACCACCACCGAGCCGGCCACCGCCCAGCGCAGGGCGCGGGAAGGCGGTACCGATTGAGGGGTTTGGTTGGACAAAAGGCGGTCCTTACTGGCTGGAAACGGAAGAGGGGTTGGCGACGGGCCTGGCGGGGGGCGAGGGCAGGAAGAACATCACCAGCGCCACCACCAGATAAATCAGATAGGCACCCAGGGTGCTGACCGTTGGCGCTTCCTGGTAACCGAACATACCGGCCAGGACTGAGCCCAGCGGGCTGTCCATCGGCAGCGCGGCACTGAAGTCGAACAGCACGGATTGCAGGTGGTTCCACACACCGGCTTCGTGCAGGGCCTGCACCGAATTGGCCAGAATGCCGGCGGCTACCACCAGGATGAACAGGCCGGTCCAGCGGAAAAACGCGCCGAGGTTCAGGCGCATGCTGCCGCTGTAGATCAGGAACCCAACGATGATCGCCAGGATCAGGCCGAGCAGGGCGCCAATCGGTGCGCCCGGGCCTTCGCTCTGCTGGAACACCGCCAGCAGGAAGAACACCGTCTCCAGGCCTTCGCGGGCCACGGCGAAAAACACCATGGCGATCAGCGCAATCACCTGATGCCTGGAGCCTGTGAGCGCGTGGTCCAGGGATGCATGCAGGGAATGTTTGATCGAGCGCGCTACTTTGCGCATCCAGAACACCATGGAACTGAGAATGCCCACGGCGACCAGGCCTACGACACCTTCGAACAGTTCCTGTTGTTTTTGCGGGAATTCAGCGCTGACCAACTCCAGGCCACCGCCTACCAGCAAGGCGAGGGCGGCGGCAAGGAACACGCCGATCCACACGGCGGGCATCCACTGGCCGCGACCGGTTTGTTGCAGGTAGCTGGCGATGATGCCAACGATCAATGCGGCTTCAATGCCTTCGCGCAGCATGATTAAAAAGGGAACGAGCATTCGGCACCGCATCAAGACTGTAGAAGATGCTAATTTGTAACATAATGATACTCATTACTAAACACTGAATGTCGACCTTTGCTGAACTGCGGCTGAACGGTGGTGGCGAATCGCAACCGCCTTTATGATGCTCATCCTCTTTTGTAGCGTTGAATAGCCCAACCCCCATGGCGGAAAAAGACACCATCTCCATCCATCTTGTCCGTGAGGCCTTACTGCAAAGTTGCGCCCCCGGCGCGGCCACGGTTGAAGCGTTGAGCAAGGTCGGGATCGCCCCGGCATGGCTGCAGCAGCCCAATGCTCGGGTGCCGGCAACGGCGTACGCGCGCCTGTGGCGCTTGTTGGCGCGGCGCCTGGATGATGAGTTCTTCGGCATGGACCCGCGCAAGCTCAAGTCCGGCAGCCTGGCGTTCCTGTGCCGCGCCGCAATGGCGCAGCCCAGTTTGGACACAAGTCTGGAAACCGGCCTGGGTTTTCTGTCGCTGATGCTTGAGCAGATGCCCGCTCAACTGGTGCGCCAGCAAAGCCTGGCAGAAATTGTGTTGCTGGAGCCCGAGTTGGAGCCCAAGCGGGCGTTTACCTATTTCACTTATTGGATGATCGTCCATGGCGTCGCCTGCTGGCTGGCGGGGCGACGCATTCCGATCCTGGCCATTGAGCTGCGTTGCTCGCAGCCCGACTTCTGTGACGATTATCGGGTGATGTTCTCCGACAACCTGCGGTTTGACCGGCCGCGCACGCGCATGATCTTTTCTGCCGACTGCCTGGACCTGCCGATCAAGCGCAGCCCGGAGGACCTCAAGCGTTTTCTCGCGCATGCGCCGGCCAACATCCTGGTCAAATACCGTGATCCGGATAGCCTGGCTACTCGCATCAAGAACGACCTGCGCCAGATGCCGCCTGACATGTGGCCGGAAACCGACGGCCTGGCCGCCAGCCTGTGTATCTCGGCGTCGACCCTGCGCCGCCGCCTGGCGGATGAAGGCCAGACCTATCAGGGCCTTAAAGACAGCGTGCGCAAGGAACTGGCGATTGTCTGGCTGGCTGAGCCACAGGTCAGTTTTGCCGAAATCGCCGGGCGGTTGGGGTTTGCCGACACCAGTTCGTTCTACAAGGCGTTTCGCAAGTGGTCGGGGTCCAACCCCGGGCATTACCGCAGTTTGATATTGAACGAAGCGATAAGCCAATAGGTCACTTGCAAGCGACCGACCCTCTCTGACCGCAGACCCATGGTTTCAATGATCTGGGGCACTTTCCGGCGCCGGATTATGTGTGATAGTCGGCGCGACCGTTCCATCGCTTGCCCCTGACGCAGCCTGATCGGCACTTGTCGCGATCAACGTCTACGCCATTTCCCTCATTCAAGAGCAGGATTTCATGGCACTTCACAAAACCGTAGAAACTCAAGACCAAGCCATCGAAGATGTGTATTCGAGCGGCTCGTCCCAGCACACCTTGCCCAAGTACCGTTTGCCTGATCACTCGACTACGCCGTCGGCGGCCTACAACCTGGTGCGCGATGAGCTGTTGCTTGACGGCAACTCGCGGCAGAACCTGGCGACCTTCTGCACCACGTGGGTCGAGCCCGAAGTGAAGCAGTTGATGGCCGATGCCCTCGACAAGAACATGATCGACAAGGACGAGTACCCGCAAACCGCCGAGATTGAAAACCGTTGCGTGCACATCATTGCCGACCTCTGGCATGCCCCCAAATCCTGGCAAACCGTTGGCTGTTCGACCACAGGTTCCAGCGAAGCCGCCATGCTCGGTGGCCTGGCCCTGAAGTGGAGCTGGAAGAAGCGTCGTGAATCCGCTGGCCTGCCGACCGACAAACCGAACTTCGTGTGCGGCCCGGTGCAGATTTGCTGGAAAAAATTCGCGCGTTATTTTGATGTGGAAATTCGTGAAGTGCCCTTGCGCGGTGACGCCTTGGGCCTGCTCCCGGCCGACCTGCGAGAATATTGCGACGAGAACACCATCGGCGTGGTCGCGACCTTGGGCGTGACCTTCACGGGTATCTACGAGCCTGTCGCCGCGTTGGCCGCCGAGCTGGATTCGATGCAGCGCGATCTCGGCCTGGATATCCCGATACATGTTGATGCGGCGAGTGGCGGGTTTATCGCCCCGTTCATCCAGCAGACGCTGCAATGGGACTTTGTGATCGAACGGGTCAAATCGATCAACGCGTCGGGCCACAAGTACGGGCTGGCGCCGCTTGGCGTGGGCTGGGTCATTTGGCGTTCCACCGCCGACTTGCCGGAAGAGCTGATCTTCTACGTGGATTATCTGGGCGGCAATATGGCGACCTTCGCCCTGAATTTCAGCCGGCCGGGCGGTGAAATCATTGCCCAGTACTACAACTTCCTGCGGCTCGGGCGTGATGGCTATACGCGTATTCAGCAGGCCTGCTCCGACACGGCGCAATGGCTCGCCTCGGAAATCGTCAAATTCGCCCCGCTGGAGTTGGTGTACGACGGCAAAGACGGGCTGCCGGCGGTCTGTTACAAACTCAAGGACGGCATTGACCATGGATTCAGCCTGTATGACCTGTCCGAGCGCGTGCGCATGCGCGGTTGGCAGATCGCGTCGTACCCGCTGCCATCAGATCGCCAAAGCGTCGTGGTGCAGCGCATCCTGGTTCGCCATGGCGTGAGCCGTGACCTGGTGGCGCTGTTGCTTGAAGACCTGCGCAAGGCCATTGCCTACTTGCAGAAAAACCCGGTGTTGAATTCCGACGCCGGGCCGAGCTTCAGCCACGGTGCGATTGCTGAGCCGGTCATCCCGGCCGACACCCCGAACCTCGCCTGAACGCACTGCATCTTCGCCGGGCCTGAGGCCCGGTGCCTTTAGCGTTTCATCGCAAGGTACGAATCATCGTGACAGCCTTCTTCAATTTCCTGCACGACAACCCCTATATTCTGCTGTTCCTGGTGGTCGGCCTGTCCGTCTGGGTCGGGCGCGGCACCATCAAAGGTTACGGCTTGGGGGCGGTGGCCGGGGCTATCGTCATAGGCTGCGCCATTGCGACGTGGGCGTCTTACTACGGCGTGCATTTCGAGCTCGATAACTTCACCAAGAGCCTGTTTTATTACCTGTTCATGTACGGCGTAGGGTTGCGGGTCGGTCCCTCGTTTATCAATAGCCTGAAGGGCGATGGGCTGAAATTCACCTTTCTGGCGATTCTTTCGTCGTTCCTCGGCTTGGGCATCGTGGTGTTGGGGGTGAAGCTGTTGTCGCTGCCGGTGGGTGCGGCCGGCGGTATTCTTGCCGGTTCTCAAACCATGTCGGCGGCCATCGGTTCGGCGGAGCAAGCCATCACTTCCGGCGTCGTGCCGCTGCCACCGGGCACCACCGCCGCAGCGGCGACGGCCATGATCGCGCTGTCCTATGGCATCACTTACATCTGGGGCACGGTCGGCATCATCCTGATCTGCAAATACCTGCCGCGCTGGTGGGGAGTGGATGCACGCAAGGCGGCCAAGGCGTATGAGGTGGAGCATGGCGTGCCGAACGTTGACGACGCGGGGCTCAGTGGCTATCGGCCTTTTGACCTGCGCGCCTATCGATTGGTAAACAGTGAATGGGTGGGGCAAACCATCGCGCAGTTTCGCCAACAATTTGAGCTGTACCAGATCGAGAATGTCGAGCGCGGCGACCAGTTGCTCGGGGCCGATCCGGCACTGGTGCTGCAACTGGGCGATATCATTGCGCTGGGGGGCAGTCTTGATGCGCTGACGGATCACATGGGCCTGATCGGGCCAGAAGTGCCGGATGCCCGGGCGCTTAATATCCCGTTGGATGAGGCGGTGATTCTGGTGACCCACCGCGACGCGATCGGCAAGCAGCTCAAGCAGTTCAGCCAGTCGTCGATTGCCGGACAAGTGCAACTGGTGGGTATCGAGCGCGGCGGCGCGCCCATTCCCGTGGGGCTGGAAACACGCCTGCAACGCTTGGATGTGATGCACCTGATCGGCCTGCGTACGGCCATCGACAAAGCCACGGCGTTACTGGGCAAGGCAGGGCGGCCGAGTACCGCGACCGATTTGCTGACGCTATCGCTGGGCATGGTATTGGGCTTGCTGATCGGTCTGATCCAAGTGCCGGCGTTCGGTGCAGCGGTGGGCTTGGGCAACGCGGGCGGCTTACTGGTGTCGGGGATTATCGTGTCGTCACTGGTGTCGCGAGTACGCTTCTTTGGCAATACACCCAACGCGGCACGCAACATTCTTGAGGACATGGGGCTGATTTTCTTTGTCGCGATCGTAGGGGTGAATGCCGGGGCTAATCTGGTTTCACAAATCAGCCCGATCATCGCGTTGAAAATCTTTGTGCTGGGCTTTGTGGCCTGCACCATTCCGCCGTTTATCGTATGGGCGGTGGGGTTTCACGTGTTCAAGATCAACCCGGCGATCCTCATGGGCGGTGTGGCGGGGGCACGTAGCCATTCCGGGCCGGCACGTGAAGCCGCCAAGGAGATTGATAGCAGCGTGCCCTGGATCGGTTTTCCAGTGGCGTATGCGGTGTCGGGGATTTTGCTGACGGTGTTTGGCTACTTCGCGATGGTTCTCGCACGCTGACGCCGGTTCAGGAGGCTCCAGGCACAACACACTGTGCGCACTGTCGGTCGTCGGCGGTGCAGCCGGGGTCCGCCATGGCTTGCTTATAGGCCAAAGGATCAAGCAGCGCCGTATAGCAAATCAGGTGGTGATTGCACAGGGGGTTGTCTTTAATCCCGAGACTTGAAGCACCGGCGGGAATTGTCTTGGCCTGCAACAACGCGTAGTAGGCGGAGAAATGCAATATGTCACTCTTTGGGACGGTCGGCACAACATCGCGTGCATAGTTGAAGAGGTCGTAGTTGCCGACTTGAGTCTCGAAGAAGTCCACGAACGTCTTGTTACCGGTTTTTGGCGAGGCAAACAGGCAGGCACTCGCCTTACAGCCTTGCAGGTTCAGGTCGAGGGTCAAGTAGGTTGCGAGGGCCGACCCCAGGCTGTGTCCCAACACCATCGGCGGGTTGGCCGTCGTCAGTTGGCTGATGCCGAGCGCGAGCGGCACCGGCGACGCACCGTCCGCACCGTGGAATTGCATCGTCCGGTAGATGTCCCAAAAACCCTGATCCACCAGCCCGGCTTTCGGGTTGGGGTGGTTCATCATCAGGAAGTCGAGGTCGTCACCCCATTCCTGCGCACCGTCGGTGCCGCGTATCGCCACCACGTACTGGTCCTGGCCCTGGACGTTACGCTGGGCGACATAGCCGTAGCAGACGCGACTGCGCTGGTCGTCAGAGGCGCCGAGCATGGTCGACCTCAAGCCAAGGCCAGATATCAGGATGTCGTCCGAGCCTGAGATAAATCCCACTACGTTCCATCCCGTTTCATTGATGCGTGGGTCGATTCGTGGCGGAATCTGGCGAGGGTTGATGTCGCACAGGTCCCAGGCGTACATCACCAGTAATGCGTAGGGGGCAGCAGAAAGTCGATCCATCTCGGGCTCCTTGTGAAGTCATCACTGTGAATGAGTGAAGCACAAGATCCGTGTTAAACCTGCTGAATCCGCTATAAAAAAAAGCCCCGCGACCGAATGGACCGCAGGGCTAAAAAATTGGCTGGATGCGACCAACCAAAGGAGCTCTTTACCTCACTTGCTGCTGGCGACGACGGTGTCCGGCTGCCAGCCACCACCGAGGGCTTTGTAGATCGCGACAATCCCGCGATACAAATCCACTTCGGCCTGTGCCTGTGAGTCTTCCGCCGCCAGGCGCTCACGTTGCGCGTCGAGCAGCACCAGGAAGTCCACCGTCCCTTCGCGATAACGGATCGCGGCAAGGTCGGCGGCGGCGCGGCTGGATTCACTTTGACGAATCAGCGAGACCAGACGCTGCTGGCGTTTGCCGTAATCACTGAATGCATTTTCCGATTCTTCCAGCGCCAGCAATACTTGCTGCTCATACGTCGCCAGGGCGCCATCGGCCTCGGCATTCGCGCCGCGCAAACGGGCGCGCACGCTGCCCAGGTCAAACGCCGCCCAGGTGATGCTCGGGCCGAGGGACCAGGCATTCGCGGCCGCCGAGCCGATCTGCGAACCGCGCCCGGCGGTAAAGCCGAGGAAGCCGCTGAGGCTGACCCGCGGGAACAGGTCCGCCTTGGCCACGCCGATACGGGCAGTAGCGGCGGCCAGTTTGCGTTCGGCACTGAGAATGTCCGGGCGACGTTGCAGCAGTTGCCCCGGGTCACCGATTGGCAACGCCTTGGCAATCGCCGGCAGGTCTTTCGGGCTCAGGTCCACGGTCAGCTTGTCGGGGCGCTGGCCGAGGAGGGTGGCGATGCGGTTACGCTCGCGCACTTGCTCGGCTTGCAGTTGCGGCACGCTGGCTTCAACCGCCGCCAGGCGGGCATCGGCGCGTTCCACGTCGAGCTGGTCGCCGACGCCGGCATCACGCAGGCTGACGGTGATGGTGCGCGATTCCTGCTGGTTCTTCAGGTTGTCCAGGGCGATGCGTTCGCGCAGTTGAGCGCCGCGCAGTTGGCCGTAGGCGTCCACCAACTCGGCAATCATGGTGACTTGCAGTTGGTACAGGTCGGCTTCTGCCACCTGTTGGTCAGCGTCGCTGGCTTCGAGGTTGCGGCGGATGCGGCCGAACAAATCGACTTCCCAGGCCATGTCCAGGCCCAGGTCGTAGCGTTCGCTGTTGACACGCTTGGTGGTCTGGCCGGGAATCTGACCTTTACCCACGTCGCTGCTGCCACGGCTGGTCACCACCGGCATGATGTCGTTGGCCGCGTCATCGCGAATCGCGCGGGCGGCTCGCAGACGGGCGAACGCTACACGCAGGTCGCGGTTACCGCTCAGCGACTGGGTCACCAGTTGGTTGAGGGTAGGGTCCTCGAACTGCTGCCACCAGATGCCTTCGTACTGGGCATGGTCGTAGCTTTTGGTGTCGGCGGCGGCCGTGATATTGGCAGCCGCAAGTTTCTCGGTTTTGTAGTCCGGGCCCACGGCACAGGCGCTCAGCGCCAATACCAGCAAGCTCGGCAGGAATACTTTCACGCTCATTGCTGTGTCTCCAGCTTCAAGGCCTTGGCCGCTTTGCGCGCTTCGCTGCGCTCTACATAGCGACGGATCAGTACGTAGAACACTGGCGTCAACAACAGACCGAAGAAGGTCACACCGATCATCCCGGAGAACACCGCCACACCCATGGCATGACGCATCTCGGCACCGGCACCGCTGGACAACACCAGCGGCACCACACCCATGATGAAGGCGAACGAGGTCATCAGGATCGGCCGCAGACGCAAGCGGCAGGCTTCCAAGACCGCAGCCAGCGGATCGAGCCCCTCGGCCTGTTTATCCTTGGCAAACTCGACGATCAGAATCGCGTTCTTACAGGCCAGGCCCACCAGTACGATCAAGCCGATCTGGGTGAAGATGTTGTTGTCGCCGCCCGAGATGATCACCCCGGTAATGGCCGACAGCAGCGTCATCGGTACGATCAGGATCACCGCCAATGGCAGGCTCCAGCTTTCGTACTGGGCCGCCAGTACCAGGAACGCCAGCAGTACGCAGAGCGGGAACACGAACAGTGCAGTGTTGCCCGAGAGGATTTGCTGATAAGTCAGGTCGGTCCACTCGTAGGTCATGCCGTTGGGCAGTTCCTCTTTGAGCAGCTTTTCAATCGCCGCCTGGGCCTGGCCGGAGCTGTAGCCCGGTGCGGCGTTGCCGTTGATTTCGGCGGTGATAAAGCCGTTGTAGTGCATCACGCGGTCCGGGCCCGAGGTGTCGCTGACCTTGATGAAGGTCGCCAGCGGAATCATCTCGCCTTTGTTGTTACGCACTTTCAACTGGCCGATCTGGTCTTCATCCTGGCGGAACTGTTGCTCAGCCTGCACGTTGACTTGATAGGTACGGCCGAAGCGGTTGAAGTCGTTGGCATACAACGAACCCAGGTAGATCTGCATGGTGTCGAAGATGTCGCTGACCGCCACGCCGTGGGTCTTGGCCTTTTCGCGGTCGATGGCGGCATCGACCTGGGGCACGTTGACCGTGTAGCTGGTGAACAGGCCGAACAACTCCGGCGTGGTGCGGCTCTTGGTGATGATGTTCTGTACTTCTTTGTACAACTCGTCATACCCCAGGTTGCCACGGTCTTCGATTTGCAGGCGGAACCCGCCAATCGTGCCCAGGCCCTGTACCGGCGGCGGTGGGAAGATCGCCATGTAGGCTTCTTCGATGCCGCTGTACTTGCCGTTCAGTGCACCGGCAATCGCACCTGCAGACATGCTCGGGTCTTTACGTTCGTCGAACGGCTTCAAGGTCACGAACACGATGCCGCTGTTCGGGCTGTTGGTGAAACCGTTGATCGACAGGCCCGGGAACGCTACGGCGCTTTCCACGCCCGGTTGCTTCAGCGCGATGTCGGACATGCGCTTGATCACATCTTCAGTGCGGTCCAGGCTCGCCGCGTCCGGCAATTGCGCGAAGGCCACCAGGTATTGCTTGTCCTGGGCCGGCACGAAACCGGTCGGGGTGTGGGCAAAACCGAACCAGGTCAGCACCATCAAACCGGCGTAAAGGAACAACGCGATACCGCTGCCACGAATCACCCGGCGTACGGTGCCGACGTAACCGTTGCTGGCCTTGACGAAGAAGCGGTTGAAGGGCCGGAACAACCAGCCGCCGAAAATCTTGTCGAGCACCTTGGAGAAGCGATCCTTCGGCGCATCATGACCGCGCAGCAACACGGCAGCGAGGGCAGGGGACAAGGTCAGCGAGTTGAAGGCCGAAATCACCGTCGAGATCGCAATGGTCAACGCGAACTGCTTATAGAACTGCCCGGTCAAGCCGCTGATAAAGGCTGCTGGAATGAACACCGCACACAGCACTAACGCGGTGGCGATGATCGGGCCGGTCACTTCGCTCATGGCTTTTTCAGTGGCCTGGAACGGTTCCAATCCCAACTCGATATTACGCTCGACGTTCTCCACCACCACGATGGCGTCGTCCACCACGATACCGATCGCCAGTACCAGGCCAAACAGCGACAGCGCGTTAAGCGAGAAGCCAAACAGGTGCATCACCGCAAACGTACCGATCAACGAGACCGGCACCGCCACCAATGGAATGATCGAGGCGCGCCAGGTTTGCAGGAACAGAATCACCACCAGCACCACGAGGATCAGTGCTTCGAACAGGGTGTGCACCACCGCTTCGATGGAGCCACGCACGAAGATGGTCGGGTCATAGACGATGCTGTAGTCCATCCCTTGCGGGAAGTTCTTTTTCAGCTCTTCCATCTTGCCGCGCACTTCGTTGGAGATCTCGATGGCGTTGGAGCCTGGGCGCTGGAAGATCGGGATCGCCACGGCCGGCTGGTTGTTGAGCAATGAACGCAGGGCGTATTGGCTGGAACCCAGCTCGACCCGTGCGATGTCCTTCAGGCGCGTGATTTCACCGTTATCGCCTGCGCGAATGATGATGTTCTCGAACTCTTCTTCCGTCACCAGACGGCCCTGAGTGTTCACCGACAACTGGAAGCTGGTGGCATTCGGCGCAGGTTGCGCACCCAGGGCACCGGCGGCCACTTGACGGTTCTGTTCGCGGATCGCATTCACGACATCAGTGGCGGTCAGGTTGCGCGACGCGGTCTTGTTCGGGTCCAGCCATACACGCAGGGAGTAGTCGCCCATGCCGAACAGTTGCACATCACCCACACCGCCCAGGCGTGCCAGCTCATCCTTCACATTGAGCAAGGCGTAGTTGGACAGGTACAGCATGTCGTAACGCTGATCCGGTGAGGTCAAGTGCACCACCATGGTCAGGTCGGGGGAGGCCTTGTCCACGGTAATACCGATGCGGGTCACTTCCTCAGGCAGTTTCGGCTGAGTCCGCGTCACACGGTTTTGCACCTGCACCTGCGCGTTGTCCAGGTCGGTGCCCAGGGCGAAGGTGATGGTCAGGGTCAGCTTGCCGTCGGCGGTGGACTGCGAGGACATGTACAGCATGTTCTCGACGCCGGTGATGGCTTGCTCCAGGGGAGCGGCCACGGTTTCACCGATGACTTTGGGGTTGGCACCCGGGAAGTTGGCACGGACCACGACGGTCGGTGGCACCACTTCCGGGTATTCGCTGATCGGCAGTTGGAACAGCGAGATTGCACCGGCGATCAGGATCAACAGCGACAGCACCGCTGCGAAGATCGGCCGTGAAATGAAGAACTTGGAAAAATTCATCTTGAGTTGTATCCCTTAACCGCGTGGAGTCGCGACGCTGGCAACTTTGGGCGCGGCTTTATCCGGCGCCACTTGCTCCAGGTTGCTGGCTTCAAGCGCTTGTCGTTGTTGTGCCAAGGCGGCGAGGGTTTCCTTGCTGGCCATCGGGATCGTTTCCGGTGCAACCGGCGACCCCGGACGAATGCGCTGCAAGCCCTTCACGACGATGGTGTCGTCCTTGTTCAAACCGCTGCGTACGATGCGCAAGCCTTCGATCTTCGGCCCCAGTTCCACCGAGCGATAAGCCGGTTTGTCGCCGTCCATCACCAGCACGAACTTCTTGCCCAGGTCGGTGCCGACCGCTTCGTCGTTGATCAACACAGCGGAGTAGGTGCCGCTGCCAACCAGCTTCAAGCGGGCATACAGACCAGGGGTGTATTCGTCCTTGCTGTTATCGAACACGGCGCGGCCACGGATGGTGCCGGTGGCCGGGTTGACCTGGTTGTCGACGAAGTTCATCTGGCCCAGGTGCGGGTTGCCGGTTTCGTTGGACAGGCCCAGGTACACAGGCGTTGTTGCGCCACGACGGCCTTGGCGGGCCAGCTCGGTGTACTTGAGGTACACGCGCTCATCGGCGTCGAAGTAGGCGTAGACCTTGTCGGTGGAGACCACGCTGGTCAGCGCGGTGACGTCGGCGGTCACCAGGTTGCCGGCGGTAATTTCGGCACGGCTGACGCGGCCACTGATCGGCGAGGTGACGCGGGTAAAGCTCAGGTTGAGCTTGGCCAGGTCCAGCTGCGCCTGAATCCCGGCGACAGCGGCGCGGGCTTCCTGGGCAGCGGTGGTGCGCGAGTCGGCCAGTTCGGCGGAAATCGCGTTGCTCTGACGCAGGCGTTCGCCCCGTTGCGCTTCATTATCGCTACGGCTGGCGGCGGCTTTGGTTTGGGCAAGCTGGGCTTCGAGGCGGCGCACTTCGGCCTGGAACGGACGGGGGTCGATCTGGAACAGCACATCGCCTTTCTTCACCAGGGCGCCTTCGATGAACGCCACTTGGTCGATCTGGCCGGACACGCGCGGACGAATCTGCACGGTTTCCGGCGCTTCCAGGCGACCGGTGAATTCATCCCACTCGTTGACCGGTTGTTCGAGCACCTTGGCCACACTGATTTTTGCAGGGGGCATGGCGGCCGCTTGTTCCGGCGTTTTGCCGCACGCGCTCATCACCACCACGGCCAAAATCGCCAAGGGGAAGCGCAAATGTTTGAGTGACTGTTCCATGAGGTGCATCCGCCAATGTATTTGAGATGGGCGGATCATGCGCGGCGAGGTGCTATGTCACGAATCGAATGAAGCAAAGGTAACTATCATTCGGAATGATATAAGCGCGATATTAGCCCTCTAGGATGCGGGTTTCGTTAGGGAGCTATCAATGGGCTTGATGACAAAGGTGTATTGCGCAGCTTGCAAGGAACACGGCCAACGTCGCGCTGTCGCTGGCCAGCTTGCGTTGCAAGCCGCTTGAACAGTATCAACCTGGCCTCAGGCGTCAGCCTAGGTGGTAATTTGACGCAACCGATCGTATACCCCGCCAGGACGCTCGAAGGCGCTCACTTCACCGGTTTGGCGGTGAGGGCACCTGACAGGGAAACGCCCAGCAGATACAGCATCCCACCGCCGATTATAAAAAGTACCAGCATGTAGAAAATGTAGTGAGCCGGCTGCGTTGCCAGCACCCATCCGCACAGCACGGGGCCCAATGCTGCGCCGACGTTGCTGAGGTTCTGCGCGGCGTAATACATGCCGCGCAGATGATTCGGCGCAATGTTGTCGATGAACATGTATTCGGCGGGGAACACGATAATTTCACCCAGGGTGAAAATGGCCATGGACAGCACCCACATCAACAGTGTGGTGGACAGCGCGAACCCGCCCAGCCCGACGATAAACAGGCTGAGGCCGGCCGCCAGCCACACGTTCAAGTACCGATGGGTAATCCGTTTGCCCAGGCCGTATTGCAAGCTGATCACCATCAGGGCATTGGTTGCCACAACCGTGCTGATAATCCGGTAGGTCGCCTGGGGCGTGGAGGTGACTATCAGGTACTGCGAGAGATAGGCAGTGAATTGGCCGAACACCACCGCACTCAATAGCCCGCCCAAGGTAAAGCACACCAGGCGGTAATCACGCAGCAGCAGTTTGCCGACTGCCAGGAACGGCGTGGGCGGCTGGTTTGCCTCGACCGTTACCAGGCACCTGTCGCCCCACACGAAATAGATAAAAAAGAACCCGGCGCCAAGCCCTGCTGACATCAGAAAGGGCAGGCTGGTATCCACGGCGGCCAACCCCGCGCCCAGAAATGGCCCGACGGCATAACCGATATTGGTCAGCGTGTATTTGATCGAAAACACTTCGCTGCGCTGATCGACGGGGAGCAGGCTGCCAAATCCGGCCTTCACTGCAATATCAATCACGGCATAGGCCAGGTTGACTGACACCAGGCACAGGTAAAACAGCCAGAGCGCGGGCGCGACATACGCGCCGAGAAAGCTCAGCGTGAACACGCCGCAGAACGTGAGAATAAGCCGGTAACTGGACATTCTGTCCACTAGAAAACCGCCATACAGGCTCAGCAGCGAGCCAATGATGAGCGTGCTGCCAATGACCAGGCCGATGTCGGCGATGCTCAATTCAAAGTGGCCCGATAAATAGATGACCAGGTAGGGCAGCGTAATTGCGCGGGCGAGGGTTAATACCAGCGAGGCACACAGCAGCAGGTTGAGGGTGAGCGGGTAGTTTTTCAGCGTTGCCAGCATTCGAGCCTCATCGTCCACTTATAAGGTGCGAGTGTCATGGTTCGCTCGCTCGGAAAGGTGCAGCTTACTTTTGATCCTGGTTCTGATTTAGGATGCTTTTTATCAATATATTGGAAATGAATTCATGAATAAGGAACGTCTGTGTATTCCTCCGAACGCTTGAAGGGCATCGATGTGTTTGTCTGTGTCGCGCAGTACGGCAGCTTCACGGCAGCGGCCGAGAAAATGCACCTGACGGCCTCTGCCATCAGTAAAAACATCGCGCGCCTGGAAACGCGCCTGGGCGCCAGACTGTTCGAGCGCACCACGCGCACGTTATCGCTGACGGATGCCGGTGTTGCGTTTCTGCGCACCTGCACCGGCGTACTGGCCGACCTGGAAGAAGCGGAGTTATCACTTCAGGCAGAAAACACCGAGCCTCGCGGGCGTGTGCGCATTGACCTGCCCAGCGCATTTGGCCGCGCACAGGTGTTACCGATCCTTCTGCAGTGGGTGAAGGATCATCCATTGCTGATACCGCATATCTCTTTCTCAGATGGCTTTATCGACCCGCTCAAGGAAGGCGTGGACATCGTGGTGCGCATTGGCGATGCACACGCCTGGCCGGAGACGGTGGAACACCGGCTGCTCAGCCGTGAACGGCATGTTTTGTGTGCATCCCCTGCGTATCTGGCTCGCCATGGCACCCCACACGCGGAGCGCGACCTTGAGCACCATCGGTGCATTGCCTATGGCTGGATTGACGGGAGCATCAGCCCGTGGCGTTACGCCGGCGAGCAGGGCGAAACACGCCACAGGCAAATCGCTGCGCACCTGGTGATGGGGAATGGTGACGGATTGCTGATGGCCGCACTGGCAGGCTGCGGTATCGCACAGTTGCCGTCATGGCTGATCGAGCAACCATTGCGGGACGGGACGCTGGTTGAGGTGTTGCCGAAACTGGCAATCACGGGAATGGAGATCAATGTGGCCTGGGTTAAAAATCGCCAGGCGCTGCCCAAGATTCGCGCGGTAGTTGATGCGCTCGTGACAGGGCTGGGCGCGCGTAAGTGAGCGCCCGCTTGGCTTCAAATATGTGCGGAAATAGCACAGGTATTGTTTGCTTATGTGCGTGGATCAAACAGTAGGGCCTGCTTAAGCTAACCTCGTCAACCCGACGACTGCTTAAGGAAACCCGCTCATGTCCCACGCCATTGCTACTTCTCAATTGACCCTGCGCGCCGCAAACGCCGTCGCCGTGCCGCACGTGCTTAAATCCGTCATCGCCGGCCTTGGCCTGCTGATGAGCCTCGGCCAATGTGCCGTGGCCGCTGAGGCTCAGGCCAATCCGCAGCCGACCATCCGCGCCATGTTCGGTGCCAAACCGACCGACCAGTTGGACCCGAAAACCACCGCGCTGCTGGTGATCGACTTCCAGAACGAATACTTCACGGGCCGCATGCCGATCCCGGATGGCATGAAAGCCCTGGACAACGCCCAGCGCCTGATTGCGTTTGCCGACAAGCAACATATCCCGGTGATCCACGTGCAACACGTGGCTCCGGAGGGCGCAGCGGTGTTTGCCAAGGACGGTAAAACGGTGAACTTCCACCCGTTGATGCAGCCGCGTCCACAGGACAAAGTCATTCAAAAAACCACCGTGAGTGTGTTCGCCAGCACCGATATCGACGCCCAGTTGAAGAAAGCCGGAATCAAGACACTGATCATTTCCGGCCTGATGACCCACGCCTGTGTCGCCGGTGCCGCGCGTGACGCGGTGCCGTTGGGTTACGACGTTGTGGTAGCATCCGATGCCACTGCAACCCGCGCAATCACTCGCGCCAATGGGGATTCGGTGTCCAAGGACGCGTTGCACAATGCGGCGCTGGCGGAAATCGAAGACACCTTCGGTTCGGTGCTGACCACCGCGCAAATCGTTGCCTTGCCCGTGCACTGATCCACCGGACTGCTCGCCTGGAGTCATATTCGCTTCATGAACCAGTTATCTGCCATGCGCGCCTTTCGGTGCATCGTCGAGGCCAAGGGCTTTTCTGCGGCGGCAGAGCGGCTCGACACAACCCACTCGACGATTTCCCGGCAATTGCAGCAACTGGAAGTTGAACTGGGCGTTCAGTTGATCAACCGCAACACCCGGCGTTTCAGCCTGACCCGCCCCGGAGAGCACTACTTCGCAGCGTGCGTCGATATTCTCGATCGCCTTGATGCGGCCGCCATGGCCATGGCGCAGGGGCATCAGCAACCCAACGGCCTGTTGCGGGTCAGCGTGCCCCTGGTGGTCGGCACGCTGGACCTGCCGCACTGGCTGCCGGGTTTCCAGAAGCGCTACCCCGATATCGAACTTGAGCTGTGCTGCGACGATCAGTTCGTTGATCTGGTCGCCGAAGGGTTCGATGTGGCTATCCGTATCGCCAGTGCACTGGCTGACACCACGCTGGTCGCGCGCACCCTGACGGTTTCAAAGCTGGTCCTGGTGGCTTCTCCGGCCTATGTAAACAGCCACGGTTTGCCACGCACAGCCCAGGAACTCGACGGCCATCGCTTGCTGGCGTTTATCGGCGCCTCATCCGACTGGGAGCTGTGCCCGCCACGTGGTGCACCGGTCAAGGTCACGCCAACGGGGCAGTTCAAGACCAACACCCTCAGCGCCTTGCACGCCGCCGCACTGGCCGGCGCCGGCATCGCGTGTTTTACCCAGGCCACCGTGCGCGCTAATTTTGCGCAAGGGCAACTCGTCTCCATTCTGCCCAACTATTCGCTGGGCCAACGGCATTACTTCGCGCTCTATCCGCAATCGCGGTATCTGGCGCCCAACGTCAGGGCGTTTGTCGATTACATGGCCGACTTCTACGCGTCCCAAGGGCAAGCCGTAAGCGGTCACGGATAATTTTCAATACAGCTTTCGACAGGATTCGACCATGTCAAACCTCCCAACAGAACCCACCACGCTCCACGATCGGTACCTATGGCTTGAAGAGGTCGACAGTGCCAGGGCGCTGGACTGGGTGCGGGCGCAGAACCTGAAAACCGATACGCGCCTCGCGCAATCGGACACCTTCAAGGCGCTGCAGGCCGACCTGCTGGCGGTGCTGGATAGCGACAGCAATATCCCTTTCGTGGAAAAAATCGGCGCGCACTATTACAACTTCTGGATTGACGCCGCGCACCCACGTGGCCTTTGGCGTCGCACCACGCTGGAGGAGTACCGCAAGGCCCAACCCGCCTGGGAAACCGTGCTGGATATCGATGCCTTGAACACCCTTGAGGGCGAGAACTGGGTATGGCATGGCGCCAACTGTCTGCGACCGGGCCATTCGCAACCGGGCTATCAGCGCTGCCTGATCGAACTGTCCCGTGGCGGGGCGGATGCCAGCGTGACGCGCGAATTTGATCTGGTCTGCAAAGCCTGGGTCGAAGACGGCTTCCAACTGCCCGAGTCCAAGGGTGGAATGGACTGGATCGACCAGGACAGCGTGTACGTGTTCACCGATTTCGGTGCGGCCAGCATGACGCGCTCGGGCTACCCGCGCATCGTCAAGCAGTGGCAGCGCGGAACGCCGCTGAGCGCGGCCAGTGTTGTGTACGAAGGCCAGCACGACGATATGTATATCGCGGCAATGCACGACAGTACGCCAGGCTACGAACGTGATTTCGTCAGCCGTACGCTGGCGTTCTACAACGATGAGCTGTACCTGCGGGTCGGCGACGGCAAACTGAGCAAAATCGACGCGCCTAACTCGGCCGAAAAATCGCTGCACAAAGACTGGCTGCTGCTGAAACTACGTGACGACTGGCCAGTGGGTGACGGCTATGTGGCCGGCTCGTTGTTGGCAATCAAGTTTGAACATTTCATGGCCGGCGCGCGCGATTTCGACGTGTTGTTCGTGCCGTCTGACAGCACCTCGCTGGCAGACATGGACTGGACGCGCAACCACTTGGTGCTGAACGTGCTGGATGACGTCAGGAACCGTCTCAGCGTGCTGACGCCTGGCGCCGAAGGTTGGACGCGCAGTGCATTTATCGGTGCGCCGCCGATGGCGACTGTGGACGTGAGTGCGGTCGACAGCGATGACAGCGACGCGGTTTGGCTGATCACGCGGGACTACCTCACGCCGGTCACGCTTTCACTGGCTCAAATCGGCGCTCAACCGCTCGTGCTGAAAGCCATGCCGGCGTTCTTCGATTCGAGTCGTCACGTGGTGCAACAGCATTTTGCAGCGTCCAGGGATGGCACCCGTGTGCCGTATTTCCTGGTGCATGAGCAAGGGTTGCAGTACGACGGCAGTGCGCCAACCTTGCTGTATGGCTACGGCGGTTTCGAGTATTCGCTGTGCCCGGAGTACTCCGGCGGGCTTGGCCGCGCCTGGCTTGCCAAAGGCGGGGTGTATGCCGTCGCCAACATTCGCGGCGGTGGCGAATACGGCCCGCGTTGGCATCAGGCCGCACTCAAGCACAATCGCGCGCGCGCCTACGAAGATTTTGCTGCGGTCGCGCAAGACCTGATCAGCCGAAAAATCACCGCGCCCCGGCATTTGGGCGTGCAAGGTGGCAGCAATGGCGGCCTGTTGGTCGGCAATATGCTGACCCAGTACCCTGAACTGTTAGGCGCCGTTGTCGTGCAGGTGCCATTGCTCGATATGCAGCGCTATCACCACTTACTGGCCGGGGCTTCCTGGATGGAGGAGTACGGCAACCCGGACGTGCCCGAAGAGTGGGCCTACATCCAGACCTTTTCGCCTTACCACCTGTTCGACCCGGCGCAGACCTACCCGCCGGTGCTGTTCACCACCTCCACCCGTGATGACCGTGTACACCCGGCCCACGCCCGCAAGCTGGCGGCCAGGATGATCGAGGCCAACCAGGACGTGACCTATTACGAGAACATCGAAGGGGGCCATGGTGGAGCGGCGGATAACGCGCAGAGTGCGTACATGAAAGCGTTGGTGTACAGCTTTTTGTGGGAGCAGTTGAGCGTCGGCGGGGATTGACCGAGGCCGGCGGGTCAGAGGCTGTCAGGGTCGTTCGCCTGCTGGGTGCTCTCAAAAAAAACGGTAGCCTCGCTTCGATTTGCTCACAGATCACTACATACCGAGCCCAAAGATGCACTCTCGTATGCTGAGAGGCCTCGCATCACGCACCCGAGGCAGGAGCCGTATGCGGTAGTTTCGCACCGGGGGAGGGAACTGCCATTCCTACCGCGACCGATTGATCAACACTGACTTCATTCGAAATTGGCTATTGTTCTGCCTGCGGTACATGACGCTATGAGGTTTCGTTCCTGAGGAAACTCGCTATGTTTTGGCGTCTTTATTTTAATAAAGTATTCCGGGGATAGCATTTTGATCTATAAAAAAGGCGGCCGCCTGAAATTCCTCGTCTACGCTCGCTTCAACGGCCCTTAAACCTTGGGTTAACCCGCTCAGTATTCATATGGAAATGATGATGGGTGTAAAGGAAGACACGGTCGTAGAACAGTCACTTGGGGTCATGCCTGGGGGCAGCGCAAGCTACTGGATACACCACGGCGCCTGCGGCACGAAGTCCAGTTTTTGCCCGCTGCCCTGGCGTTGCAGGAGCAACCAGTACACCCGGCCCCGCGCTACATTCTCTTTTCAATCATGCTATTCGCAGCTCTAGCCTTCCTCTGGGCCTGCCTGGGTGAGATTGATGTCGTGGCGACCGCCACCGGCAAAGTTGTCGCAAGTGGCAAGAGCAAAACCATCCAGCCCAGCGAGGTGGCGGTAGTCAAAGCGATCCATGTATACGACGGTGAACAAGTAAAGGTCGGGGATGTATTGATAGAGCTGGATGCCAGCGTGACCGGTGCGGATGTCAGGCGTTTGAACAGCGATTTGATGGCCGCCAAGGTCGACAGCACCCGGGCTGGAGCCATGCTTGAAGCAATCCAGAACCATAAAGAACCAGGATCGCTACAGGGCAAAATTAATGATGCCGGCCCTGTTCAACAACTCGCTGCTGAGCGTTGGTTGCAGGGGCAATATTTCGAACTTAAAAGTGCCCTGTACCAAGCGGAAGCGGAGATCGATCAACGCACGGCAGAAATCGCTTCAGCCAATATCAACGTCGGTACTTTGCAGAAAACATTACCCATCTCTCGAAGACTTGCAGAGGACTACGAGACGCTGTTAGAGCAACAGTATGTTCCGCGTCATGCCTACCTGGAGAAAGAACAAGCGCTGCTGGATCTAGAACGTGAGCTGGCATTGCAGCGTGGGCGAGTGAACGAACTCAAGGCTGCGAAGAAGGAGGCTGAAGGACGCTGGGTAGGCATCCTCGCCCAGACCCGTCGGGCCATGCTGGATTTGCAGCAGCAGTCGGAACAGAAAGTTGCCTCGCTCACTCAAGAGGTCAGCAAAGCTGAGCAGCGTGATCATCTGATGCGATTGACTGCGCCGGTAGATGGGATGGTGCAGCAGTTGGCTGTTCACACAATCGGCGGAGTTGTCACCGCCGCTCAACCCTTGATGGTTGTCGTGCCGACTGACCGGCCAGTAGAAGTTGAGGCAATGCTGGAGAATGAGGTAATTAGCGTCTCCAATGATGCCATTGAAGATGAGAAACGAGGTTTGCTTTACAGTGTCAGAGTTCGCTTGTTTAGCGATTTTGTGACTGTAAAGGGCAAGGATATTAGTTTGGTGTCCGGTATGTCAGTGAGTTCTAACGTAAAGACTGATCATCGACGAATAATTGACTACTTGCTGAGCCCGCTAGAGCGCCATATCGCTGAAAGTATGATGGAGTATTAATATGAAAGGTGTTTTATTGTTTTTGGCTATTTGTGTAGTTAGTTGCGGTGCTGTTATGGCATGGGCAGAGCGGATTATGTATTTTAAAGTGGGGGAGTCGAAGTATTATGTGAATTCATCGGTTTCAGAAAGAGGTGTCATGACTGATGGTGAAAATCAAATTTTAATCATTCATGATCTGGATGTCGTAAATATGGGGAAGGTCTCCGTATATGTAGAGCGAAATCAGGCCAAAAAAAACGATACGGGGCGCCTTGCTTATGAATTTGTAAAGCCGACGTTGACGGTGGCGGAGTCTAACTCAAAGTTTGTAGTGTATAAGTCGAGCGATGAGGTAAGGAGTAATGATTTAATATTTAACGACTTGATTTCGGGTGAGTATATTTATTTTGATTGTCGACTTCAAAGTCTTTGTACTATTAGAGGTACTTATAAAGGAGAGCTTGGGGTTAGAGTCGACTTTAGACCGTCAGAAAAAAAATTGACCTATAGCGAAATACTGAAAGGGTACTGGGATGTAAAACGGCTAATTTTTATAGGTCAACGTGATGGAAACTAACGTGGTTTTGTCCGCTGATCAAAGAGTCGCTGTCCAAAACCTTGTGTCTCAAAAAAATTACGCTTCAGGTTATCTTTATGTGGCTAATATCGTCTCTGGTCAGGCAGGAGGGGATCCTAGGACTGCTAGATGGTTGGAAACGGCCGCGAGTATTAACTCTAATGATGGTAGTTGGCATAGTGACTTCGTGCATTATGCAACTTATCAGGCGCTGCGAGATCAGGGTTTGCCTGTGAGTCCGGATGTATTTTCCACAAGACGGATAGCTTTGCCGAGGCCGTGCTAATGGCTGCGAATCTGGGGGATGACGCGGACACTACCGCGGCAATCGTTGGCCAGGTTGCCGGTGCATATTATGGCGTGCAAAGTATTCCAGAGGATTGGTTAGGCAAGTTGTGGATGCGTGAGCGGATCCAGGCCACTGCCGATGCGTTGATGCAGATGGGCGAGCCTCACTAAGACACGCGCCATCGCCCGGGATTAATCCTCGATCACTAAGCCGATGGCAGGAACAATCAACAGCGTACTGATCGTCATCGACAGCACATTGCCAATATACGGATGCAGGTAACTCGGCAACCGGCCGACAATCGCGCACGCCAACGGCGGCGCAATCAGCGCGCCCAGCACCGAGCTGAGCACAATAACCGTCACGCTACCGCCATAAGTCAGCACAGCGGCCGGCACCACCGACACTAGTGGCACATAGGTCGGGTACCAACCCCGTATTCGCCATTGCTGTCGCCATAGGAGGATGCCCAGCAGTGAGGTCAGCGCCTGGCCTGCCACCAGATGCAGTACCCAGCCCGACCCATCGGCGGGGCTCAGAGGATTAAAGGGTAGGCCAGCAACACGCGTGCGAGCAAACCCAGGCTGGCCCACTCATTGCCAAAAAACGGCGCTTCGGAAAAGTCTGCCAGCACATGACGTAGCGTCCAGCGTAGGCCGTAATTGGGTGTTTTCAGAGGCGCGGTGGGAGGGTCGTTGGCCTTGGCTTCAGGCGCACGGCTTACCAGTATCGGCACTGCGTGCGTACACGGCTTGCCATAGCCAGAATGCGCTGGCGGCGCATCATCGGTGATGATCGTGGTGATGTACTCGAGCTTGATTTCGCTGACCTGTTTTTTGCCAATGACAGGGAAGATGTCGTTGTTCAGGGTGCCGCGAAACCCCGCAACAGATTTGCTCACCAGATCGGGGGACTTGAAAGCCAACCTTCGCTCAGCCACGTATACGAAAGTTCGTTCTTCGTTAAGTAGCTGCGCTTCTACCTTGGCGGTCTTGGCCTTGAGCGGGGCTATGTGGTTGGGCACGTCGCGGCGTGCACCGCGAGCAATGTGGCTTGCCTCTCTCAGGCTGATGTCGGGGTAAGTCCCAATCGTGAAACAGTTTTCCTTGCCAAGCAGCCGATATTTCAGGCGCCACGATTTGGAAGGGTGGTTCCGAGCATGCTCGACAGCCTGACCTGCAAGTAAAGGCCTGGGACTTCGCCGTCGACGTACTTGCCGGGTTCGGTCAGCGAACGGATGAAGGCATTGCTGAGTTTTCGTCTGAAAACAGGGGCGTTTTCTGGAGGCATCGGTGGGGGTGGGCAATTTTTATTAGCCGGAATTTACCCCCAGTTTTGTCCCCCATCAGCCCAAGAATTCAGTGGAAATAGACGGACGGCCATAGACTAATAATGTTCATAACACGATGTTTAAAAAGCTTTTTTGGATGTCAATGGAATTTTGTTACAGACTGTCCGGGCCCCAAAAAACATTTTGACTAGGCTCTAGGACGGTGTTTACAGCCCCAAAAAAAATAATTGTGCCCCCAATTGTGCCCCCAATTTTGCCCCCATTCGCACCGGGTTCGCGAGCGATCGCGAATGGCGATTTCTGATGCGGATCTGGGTGGTCGTGGCTGGTATTCAATGCTCCCCCGTATACTCGATGACCAAATCCGGCAAATCCTTGGTGGTTCGATGAGTCGATATCCTTAATCGGAGTTGTCCGGGATGTCTTTCAGCACCTGTCCTGAAATTGGCATCGCCAAATACTCATGCTCTGCGCGATGTTGCAACGGCGCTGGTCGCCAGAGGGGTCAATCCACGTGCCCATCGGAAGTTGAGGCCCAATGCCAGGCGTCTAGATACGCAATCGGCGTTAAAAGTGCGGGGCAAAGTTGAGCATCGTGTTTGTGGTCGTGGATCTCGATAGTCCAGTCGGGCCTAAAACCTCGTGCTTCAATCGGCCGTCGAGTCGGCTGGCAGCGTTGGGGGCTAGAGGGAGCGTCTGTCCTACGTTATTCCTGGCCGGTCATGTCTGTGTCCTGAGTCGCTGATCAGTCATCAGGCAAGTGCAACTGCACTTCCATGGCGTCATGAAGAAGTCGGACAACCTCGATCAGATCGTCGTTTACCATACGATAGAAGACGATATGGCGTGGGCTTTTGACCGTCCCATTGGGATGTTTGGCCTGCTGCCGAACTGCTCTAGATTACCTTCGTTCAGCTGAGTAAAGCGCCCGTGTTCAAGATCCATGATGCCGATCGAGGTTGCCTGACGCAGCACCTCAATTTTGGCAGTGTCTTCGGCGACGCGCTGCTCCAGTAAACGCAAACCTTCTCGCATCACTATGGGAAGGGACTGATTAACGTAGCGAGGTGCAGAAGGTACGGATCGCCTCGCACGCCCGGCGCAATGAAGCGTCATCCAGGGCGTAGGCGATCCGAATGTAAGGGCCAAGACCAAAGGCGCTACCATGCACTACGGCCACATCCGCTTCTTCGAGCAGTGCATGCGCGACATCTTCGTCGGTGTGCAGTACCCGGCCACCCGCTGAGGTACGCCCGATCAATCCGGCACAGGACGCAAACGCGCAGAACGCCCCGGCTGGACTGACGCATTCAAGGCCTGGGGTATCGTTCAGCAGCGCCACCATCAAATAGCGACGACTCTGGAATGCTACCCGGCTTTCACGGATGAAACCCTTGGGACCTTCAAGTGCCGCGAGCGCGGCCTGTTGCGACACAGGGCTGGCGCCAGAGGTTTGCTGACCTTGCAGTTTTTCCATGGCGTCCAGCAACCAGCGCGGCCCTGTGGCGAAACCGATTCGCCAGCCGGTCATGGCATAGGCCTTGGACACCCAGTTCATGGTCAGGGTGCGCGGTGCCAGTCGTGGTTCAACCTGGGGCAGGGTATGGAACGCTTGATCATCAAAAATCAGATGCTCGTAGATGTCATCGGCCAGAATCAGCACGTGAGGGTGAGCCAACAACACCTCGGCCAGGGCGTGCAGTTCTTCCTGGCTGTACACCGCGCCGGTCGGGTTGGACGGCGCCCATTGCTGCTGGGAAGCCTGGTGCTGTACGGGCTGGGGACGCTGGGCTGTCCTACTGAACCTGGACTGGGGCATGCGACGAGAGATGATGAGTCAAAGCTATACGACCAGACTGAATGAACTGTGGACGGTGTCTTGCTAGTAGTCGGTCACTTCAAAAAACGGTCTTATTTTTCAGATAGGGCCTGATCAACAATGGCATGAATCGCTTTTTCCACTTTTGGGTCACCCATCATTGTCTCCGTTACCTTCTGCGCAATTTGCTTGAATTCGCCATGCCCAAGAATCCCATCCCCAAACTCCCAGCACAGAATCTCCTGAACTGTGACGACAGGCGCAGCGTCACGAAAGCCTTCTGCGTGTTGATTCAAACTATTCAGGCGGCTGTGCAGGCGGGTGCGCAGCGTCTCCATGTTTTTGCCGGACTTTTGGTTTTTGCTGGGAGACGCTGGGTTGCTTGCGCTCGATGTCACTCGCTCTTTGGGTTTGGCCAAAGCAGCCAGGACGTGGGAGAGGCGAGTGGGATCGATCTTGCTCATTGTTACGGAGTCTCGAGATTGTCACGGTAGGCGCCAAGAAATACGCTGGGCTTGGTGATGGTATCGTCTTTTGCGGGAACGGCTGTATTCGTCAGACTGGCCAGCACGCGAGTCATGTCGGCCTTCAAGGCAGGATTCACGCATTCGGCCAGGCCACGTGACAGCTTATCAATGGCGCCCTCAGGCTGTTCATTGAGCAAGTCCAGGTAGGCGGTGGCAAACCATTTGAGGCCAGGGTCTTGTGCATGGCTCTGCAGTTGGTCGAATGCAGCGCGAGCCTCTTCGAGTTTTTGCAGTTGCAGGTTCAAGAGGCCCAGTTGGAAGCGAGCGATATCCATGCGCGGATCCAGCTCTAATGCTTGGGTCATACCTGCATGGGCACGATCCATTAACCCAAGTTCGGCGTGTTCGGCTGCCAGGAAGTAGCGAACGGCCGCATTGTCCGGCTGTTGTTCCAATGCGGTATTGAGATAGTTCAGGGCGGCGTGGTGATTACCGTCCTGGCTGGCGTGAATTGCCAAGTGCAGGTATTCAGTTGCATCCAGCATAGTGTGGGTCTCCTGGGGCTATGACTTCAATGTTGGCCGGGGTTGGGAGGCGCGGTACCTTGCTGGTGAAGCTGTAGCCATTGATTGACCAGCATGCGCCCGGTGATGTTGGTGCCCGGACGATTGTTCTCCAGAAGCCCGCTGATCAGTCGCTGAGCTTCCTCGGCTCGACCGGCCTGTTGCAGTAGTAGTGCTTGTGCGTAATGAGCGGCCAAGCTGTCGGGCTTGAGCATGAGCGCTCGACGGATACCCTTGCGAGCCAGGTCTGAATGCCCCTCCATGATATCGATGACCGCCAACCCACCATGGGTATCTCCAAAACTGCGGTCCAGCGCGTAGGACTTATCCAGCGCAGCACGTGCTTGAGCGCTGTCTTTGCGCAAGATGTAAATCCAAGCCAACAGATGCCAAGTCCCGATATGGTTGGGCATCCATTGGACGGCAGTCTTCAGATGACTTTCTGCCAATTCGAATTCGAGTTCGCTGAACTCTAATAGGCCCAGTCCCGACCACGCTCGACCGCAGTCCGGATAGACCTTGAGGGTGTGGTGCCAAGCTTTGCGGGCGGCAGCTACGTTGTGCTGTTCAAACTGAACCGTAGCGCATGCAATCAGTGCATCCCTCTGGTCCGGGTCAACGGCCAGGGTGTCATGCGCCGTACTCAACGCCTGAGGAAGCTTGTCGTTTTCATAGCGTAAAAGTGCCAGCAGGCCGCGAATGTCGAGGTTGTCGGGTTCGAGCTGTTGAGCACGAATAACCAGGGCTTCTGCTTCTTCAGTCTGCTCCAGTTGGTGCAAGGCACGAGCGTGCATCAGCAGCGTTACGGCGGGGCAATCGTCGTGCTGGGTCAGATGCGTCAGTAGGGTGGTCGCAGCTTCGAAATCAGCGCTATAGAAGTGACCGAGCGCGGTGTTGTACATCACTGCGGGATCGCTGATTCCCGCTGTTATGGCCCTATCTCCAAAGGCGCCTGCTGCCGAATAGTCGCCTGCCTGGAGCAATAGGTGGGCGCCATGGGCGAAGACTCTCGGGTCTTCTATACGGTGGTTGTTCACATGCTCGATCAACTTTCGCCCCGAAACCTGGTCGCCCAACTCGATGGCTAGGCCCATGGCATCGCAGAGCAAGGTCAGGTTGCCTGGGTCGTGCCCCAGAAACGTCAATAGACGTACCAAGCGTTGTTGCTCGGCGAGTGCGCTGTCTGTGCTCATCGATCAATTCTTCCCTGGGACATGCGTGGTATTACCCCGGATTATTGCCTCAGCGTTCACTCAATGTCATGGGTTAAAAGGCGATTTTGGATTGAAATAAAAATAATTCCATTAGCCCTAAACATTTCTCGAAATCGACGCATAAGTACTGACAGAGGGGCTGATTTACCGCGTTCGCGGACAGCCAAATTGTCTTGGAACCGCCACGTCGGTTCAGTTGGGTCGGGGAGTCAGGGAAATGGTAGCGATCGTTGCTGGCAATGGATTGGGTCTGTTCAACACCTCGCTCAACTTGCTGGGCGGCGGTTCGCTGGGTCAGGGCAGCCTCGGTCAGGCGAGTGGACAGGCACTTGTCAATATCAGCAACGGTAACTTGGTCCTGCGATTTACCGATGAGCAATTATCCGGCCTTGGCCAGGATCTGCTGCATACCCGGACCTACAACACCCGAGGCGATTTCAGCGACGGAGATGGCGATGGCTGGCGGTGGGATGCCGAGCGCAGCGTGAAGTTGGTCGGCGCGTTGAACACGGCCGGTAGTCAAATGGTCCGCGTCACCGGCGATGGCCACAAAACGCTCTATCGCTGGGACGGGACGCGTTATCAGTCGGCCGAGGGTGATGGTGCGCATGACACCCTCACGTGGGACGACCCAGCAGGGCAGGTGGTATGGACCGATGGTTCACGGCGCACCACTGAACGTTACAACTGGAACGGCCAACTGGTATCCACCACCGATGCAAATGGCACCCGCATCAGTTACAGCTATGACCCCCAGGGACGTTTGAACAACGTCGAGGACAGCTCCGGTCAGGAGCTGGTGCTCAACTATAACGCCGCCGGCAAGCTGGAGCGCCTGGACACGCGGCGTTCGACCGGTGAGGCATTGACGCGCCAGGTGTATTACACCTATGACGGCCTGGGCCGTCTGACCAGTGTCAGCACCGACCTTAGCCCGCAAGACAACAGCATCGCCGATGGCAATGTCTATACCACGTCGTATACGTACTTTGAGTCGAGTTTCTACATTGCTGGTATCACACAGAGCGATGGAACCACTGTTAACTTCGGCTATGAACAAGTGGGTTCTGATTACCGCGTCAGCATCGTCAGTGACGCTTCCGGCATTACACGTTTGAGCTATGACACGGCCAATCGTCGCACCGATGTGCTCAACGGGCTGGGGCAGCAGTGGAGCTATTACTACGACTCTGAGGACCAACTGATCGAGGTACGCACGCCGGCCATCAATGGCCAGCGTCTGTCCACGCGCTACAGCTACGACGCCGACGGCAATGTCACCCAGGTCGTCGATGGGCGTGGCAACTCGGTGAGCTATGGCTACGACGCCAATGGCAACCGGATCCTGGAGCGCGACAGCGCAGGTAACACCCTCACGCGCAGCTACAGCGCCGACAACCAACTGCTCAACGAGGTGCGCTATCGCGTGCCGGCCATCTGGAATGGCAGCGGCTGGACCGAACCGCCAGCGAGCAGCGCCCAGGTCACGCGTTACGCCTATGACAGCAGCAACCGTCTGCGCTTTACCGTGAATGGCGCGGGCCAAGTGGTGGAATACCGCTATAACGCCAATGGTCTGCGTACCCAGGAAATCAGCTACGCGGATGCGTCGTTCGTGCTGTCGGGGCTGGCGCCCACCGATGGGCTGTCCGAGTCTGCGTTGAACACCTGGGCGGCGGCACGCGATAAAACCCGTTCGACGCTGACCGAACTCAGTTACGACTATCGCGGCAACCTCAGCCGCCGCGTGGTGTATGCCGCTGTCGCCGCCAATGGCGCGGGCCTGCTCGATGGTGCCGCGAACGTGACCGAGTTCATTTACAGCGAATACGGCCAATTACTGCAGACGCTGGCGGTGCGTGGGGCGGATCGAAACGCCAAGGCACTGCTCACCTCGCTGGTGTATGACGGCATGGGCCGTGTGCTCAGCCAGACCGATGCAACCGGTACGCGTACCACGGTGTATAACGGCCTCAATCGCACGGTCACCACTACTAACAGCGCAGGGCTGACCGTCAGCCAGTCCTACGACACCCTGGGCCGGCTGATCACCCAAAACGAGACCGCCGCCGATGCGACGCCGCGTTCGACGCTGTATGTGTACGACGCAGCGGGCCGGCAAACCATGGTCCAGGACGCCACGGGCGTACGCTCTTACGTGCTGTACGACGAAGCGGGGCGGGTCAGCGCACAGATCAATGGCCTGGGGGCCGTCACCGAGTTTGTCTACAACGAAGCCGGGCAGCGGATTCAGGAAAAACGCTACGCTACTTTGATCGACACCACCGGCGGGTACGACGGTACGTACGTCTTTGTGACCCTGGTGGCGCAAGTGCGGCCTGCGGCCCATGGTGATGATCGAATCACCACATTCACCTACGACTCCGCCGGGCGTTTGAGCACCACCACCGCGCCGTCGGGCTTGGTGACAACTCTGAGCTACGACGGCCTTGGCCAGTTGGTGAAGCAGCAGAGCGCGGATCGCATCACGCGGTTTTTCTATGATGCCGGCGGGCGCCAGACCGGGCAGTTGGATGCCGAAGGCTACCTGCGGGAGAACCGCTATGACGCCGCTGGCCGGCTGGTTCAGACCGTTCGTTACGCCACCGCCACCGCTGCCGCCAGCCGCGACACCGGCACGCTCGACCAACTAAGGCCGGGTGACGGTGGCGGCCTGTCGAGCTGGTATTTCTATGATGCGGCTGGCCGGCAGATCGGCAGCCTCGATGAACAGCAGTTCGTCACCGAAACAGTCTTCGACGAAGCCGCCAATACCCAGCAAACCGTCCGCTATGCGGCCGTCTATACCGCGACGGTCACCGGCAACACCGGGTTCTCCACGCTCAAGGCCGCCGTGTCGGGCAGCGCGCGGCAAACCACTACCACCGCGTTTGACGGCCAGGGGCGCGTGGCCCAGCGCACGGCCACCGACGGCACGGTAACGGCCTATGAGTATGACGCCGCCGGGCGCCTGGTGCGCGAAACCCAGGCGCAGGGTACACCTGAAGCGCGCAGCACGCTCACGCGTTATGACGCCTTTGGGCAAACCCTTGGCAAGCTGCTGGGCGAGGCGTCTGGCCGTATCACAGTCGGCATGACCGATGCCCAAGTGACTGCGGTTTACGCGCAATACGGCCTCACCTATCGCTATGACGCTGCCGGCCGGGTGGCCAGCGCCAGTGATGCATTGGGCAACCGCACGCTGTCCTATTACGACGCGGCGGGGCGCCTGACCCACGTGATCAACGCTTTGGGCGAAGTCAGTGAAACCCGCTACACCGCCTTCGGCGATGCCAGCGAACGCTCGACCCTCACCAGCCGGCTCAGTGCGGCCACCACTGCGTCACTGTCGGGAGGCTTGTTGACGCTGCAAGTGAATGCACTGGTGCAGGCCATTCGCGATGCCAACAACGATAACCGCAGCTTTTACGCCTACACCACCTCCGGTTCGCTGGCAGGCAGCATCGATGCGCTGGGCAATGCCGTTGGCTACGGCTACAACCTGTTTGGCGAACAGACCGGCAGCCTGCGCATCAGCGCCAGCGGCGCGACGATCGTTGAAAACCGCTCCTACAACAAGCGCGGTGAAATGATCTGGCGTGCAGAAGATGTCGACGGCTTATCGCGCGGCACCGGCAGCGTCTACGACGCCTTTGGGCACGTCATCCACCGCATGGATGCGCGAGGGCAGATCAGCAGCACCGACTACCTCGACAATGGCCGTGTGATCGTTGAACGCGACCCTCTCGGCCAGACCCAGGGCCGTGAATATGACGCCTTTGGGCGAGTGCTGCGCGAGCAGGACGCGCGCGGGCTGATCACCACTTACAGCTACAACGACAGCACCCGCACACTGGTGGTGACCACGCCGGACGGCCTGGCCATGACCACCGTGCGCAATCGTCATGGCCAAACCCTGACCGTCACCGACAGCCAAGGCATCACCCAGGCCTTCAGCTACGACAAAAACGGCCAACAGCTCACCAGTACCGACGGCCTCGGTCGTACCACCAGCAGTGCTTACGATGGTGTCGGGCATTTGTTGAGCGTGACGGATGCGGCGGGCCGGGTGACGTCCTACGGCTACGACGCGGCGAACCGCATGATCAGCCGCACCGATGCCGCTGGGGTGGCGACGCAGTATGTGTTTGATGGCCAGGGGCGCAAAGTGCGCATGACCGAGGCCGGTCAACGTATCACCGACTATGCCTACGACCGCAAGGGGCAGTTGCTGACGGTGGTGCAAGACCCCAACGGCCTCAAACTGACCACCACCTATACCTATGACGGCTTTGGTCGGCAGGTCCAGGTGGCACGCGGCACCACTGCCAATTCGTACCAGCAAGTCATCCTGTATGTGTTCGATAACCTCGGCCGCCGCACGGCCGAGCGCATCGATCCCAACGGCTACAACCTCACCACGCAATACCTCTACAACGCCAATGACCAAGTCACGCGCAAGCTGGATGCCGGTGGCAACAGCACCTGGTATGTGTATGACAGTGCCGGGCATTTGACAGACACCGTGGATGCCCTTGGCGGCGTCACCCGCAACACTTATGACCCCGATGGCCGGCTGGCCAGCACCACCCGCTTCGCCACCGCGCTGAGCCCTGCCACCTTGGCCGCCCTGGGCAACGCGCCGGCCAGTATTCCAGTCGGCGCCAGTGCCAAGGACCAGGTCACCAGCTATCTCTATGACCAGATGGGCCGGGTGCGGGCTACCATTGACGCGCTCAACCAGGTCACCGAAACCCTGTATGACCAACAGGGGCGTATCACCGAAAGCCGCATTTACGACAAGGCCATGCCCACTGGCACGCCCCGCACCTTCGACGGCGTGACAGCGGCGCTGACCAGCCTCGGGGCGCTGGCCTACGCGACACGTTCGGTCTACGACGCCGCCGGGCAACTGAGCAGCGTGACCGATGTGGCCGGCAAGACCGAGTCCTACACCTACGATGCGGTGGGCAATCGGGCCACCTTGACCAACAAGAATGGCGCGGTGTGGAACTATCGCTACGACAGCGTGAACCGTCTGATCGAGGAAATAACCCCGGCCGTTGCGGTGTCGAGCATCGATATCAACGGAGTGGTCAGCACCCGCTCGGTACTGCAAGTCACGCGTATCACCTATGACGCGTTGAGTAATGTCACCAGTCGCACCGTAGGGCGCTTGCGCGGTGCATTGGCGGCCGACCCGGCGGCGGATGACCTGAGCCAGGCCAGGACCACCGGGTATGCCTACGACGCGGTCGGCCACCAGGTGCAGGTCACCGCGCCGGGCTGGTACAACAAAGTCACCGGGGCCTATCAGCAAGCCTGGGACGGCACCGGCAATACACTGCAGGTCACCACGGACGTGACCTACGATGCCTTGGGCAATGCCGTGCGCAATCGCGTGCGGGTCAACAACACCGGCGCGCCGGGCACTGACTTTGTGGACAGCTACAAGGTCTACGACAGCCTCGGGCGGCTGACCCATGACGTTGATCCGCTCAAGGGCGTGACGGCCTACACCTACGACGCCCAAGGCAATCGCTTGACCACTAAACGCTATGCCAATGCCCTGGCAGCCGCGGTGCCGGCGGTCGGGTTTTACACGGCCAGCGACCTCACCAGCGCCACCCTGACAGCCAGCCCCGCGCAAGACCGCACGCTGACCACCACCTACGACGCCTTGGGGCGCAAAACAGCGGTGCAGCAGGATGCGGTAGGTATTTACACCTTCACCGGCAACAGTGCCACGTCGAGCCTGATCACCGCATCGCCCACCACGCTGTACAGCTACAACGCCCTGGGCCAATTGGTGCGCGAAACCCTGATCGCGCGCAACGCCAACGGCGTGACCGTACAGATCGGCGCCAGCAATGTGTACTACTATGACCAGGCCGGCCAACGCATCGGCAGCATCGATGGCCAAGGCAACTACACCCGCCTGGAATACAACATCCTGGGCAAGGTCAGCCGCCAGGTCGAGTACGCCAACGGCCTGAGCGGCTGGGACGACACCACCCCGCCAAGCCCGCCGCCGGCCAGCGCCAACGACCGCAGCACACGTTTTGAATACGACGCCATGGGCCGCTTGAACCAAGTGACCCAGGAAGGCGTGCGGTACTGGCAGCAGATCATCAATGGCCAGTCCGGCGCGGCGTCGGCCGTGGCGGTGGTGGGCAACCTGATGGTCAGCCAGATGCACTACGACGGCGTGGGCAACGTACGTGCAGTGGTGGACGCGGCAGGCAACGTCACTTCCACGGAATACAACGCCCTGGGGCAAACCGTGCGGCTGGTCGAACCCGCCCGCGCCACGGCGAAAAACGGCGCAGTGGACCCTTTTGCGGCCGGGATCGTCTATGCGTCACCCACCACCACCTACGCCCTCAATGCGTTCGGCCAGGTCGTGAGCGAAACCGAAAGTGCCGGTGTGGATTCGACGGGCAACCAGCAAGCCGGTGCCACCCGTGTCACCCGCACACGCTTTGACGCGGCGGGTTACGAGGTGCAAAACATCGATGCCAGCGGCTCGGCGCAGTCCTACAAGGTCGACGCGGCGGGCCGGCGCGTGGAAGAAAGCCGCCAGATCAACATCACACTCAGTGGCTGGACGGTGGGCGGCGCGGCCGTCACGCGCATCCAGACCATTCGCCGTGGCTACACCTACGATGCGCTGGGCCAGCAACTGTCCACCACCGACTGGTACACCGCCGCCGACAACAACCAGAAAACCACCAACAACTCAGCGGTGTACAACCGTTTTGGCGAGGTTACCAGCCAGTTGTTGAATGGCTACCTGCAAGCGGCCTATTACTACGACCAGGCCGGGCGCGTGACCCAGCAGCAAAATGCCCAGGGCATCACCCAAGTCGACTACGACCTCAATGCCAAGGCCAGCCGCAGCAACCAACTCGGCGACGTCAATACCGCCGCCGATGATCGCATTACCTACACCCGCTACGACGTGCTCGGTCGTGCACTGGAACAACACCTGCCGGCGTTTGAAGCCAACATCAACGCCGACACCCTCAACAACATCAACCTCACACTGGCCACGCCGATCATTCGCCAGAGCTACGACCGCTGGGGCAACCTGCTGACCCGCACCGACGCGCGCGGCTACGTCACCACCTACACCTACGATCACAACAACAAGCAACTGACGGAAACCTTGCCGGTCACCGACATCCTGCGTGAAAACGGCACCAGCTACCGCGCCAGTCTGATCCATGAAAAGCGCTACGACGTGCAGGGGCTGTTGATCCAGGAGGTGGACTTGGTGGGGCCTTATGCCGGTGTGCCTGCCAGCACCGTCTTGCGCACACGCCAGCATCAGTACAACCAAGTCGGCGAGTTGCTGCGCGATTTCGACGCACTGGGGTACATGCGCACCTACCTGATGGACGTACACGGCAACCGTGTGGCCACCCAGGATGCACTGGGCGTGGTGCTGGTGGACGGTTATGACGCGATGAATCGTCAGGTCAGCCATGGGATTGTGCGCGATGGTGCCGCCGTGACGTTGTTGACTAATCAGTATGACCAGGCGGGGCGGTTGGTTGGGGAGATCAGTGGGAGCAGTGCGGTTGAGGAGACGTTGGCGAGTGCCAGTGGGTCCGGTGTGACGACGGGTGTGGCGGGGAATGTGCGGTATACGTTGTTTGATGAACGGGGGAATACGGTTAGAACTCGAAACGAGTCTAAAATCGAAAAAGTGTATGAGTACAGTGAGAGCAATCGTAAAACCAAAGAGATAGATGGGCTGGGCAACGCTCTGTCTTGGGTGTTTGATGAAGGTGCCTATGGCCGCCTGGTCAGTCGGAAAAATTTGGCGGGGGCTAATTATAACTATACGTACAATTTATTCGGTCAGGTTGTTAGAGAAGTCACTCCTTGGCTACTCGAAATAAGTCCAGGCGTTTATCAAGATACGGGGCTTTCGCAGATCGTAAACTATAAATATTACGCTAACGGTCTGTCGAAATCGGTGGAGGATACATCCGAGGGGTGGGGGCCAAACGAAATTGATTCTTCGGTTTCAACCAGCGAATATAATTTGGCTGGAGAGAAAGTTCGCGCTATAGAGACTCGCAGGTCGAAAAGTGCAATGGTATTTGTTTGGGATTACAGTGCAAGCACAGAGACACGCTATTTTATTGATGAACGATCCAGGCTGAAAGAAACACGGTCGCCAGTCGGTACGACTTTGTATGGTGTGATGCCGTCACCGGCCTATACCGCACGTATTGATTCTCTGCGCTACGACTTTGATGAGTACGGCAATCGTCGTCGTACGTACATGGATGCAACCAACCAGGCAGGGGGTCGGACAGTCATTGATAATTGGAATAGATTCGATCTTGAAGATCGGGTCTTGGTGGGCGATGGTTTTCTATCCGGCGGGCAAATAGTTGCTGGTAAGCAAGGTGTAAAAGCCAAGGGCTACGCCAATATATATGACGGTGGCGGGCGTCGGATTGCCTCCGAGCAGTGGAGCAGTACCAGTGGTGCCAATGAGGTCTTTCGTCGTGATGAATATGCCTACAACGATGTAGGTCAGGTAAATAGTTCGAGTAGTAGAAGCCTCTATCGTGCGGCGGCAGCGGACACGTCCAAGGCTATTATTTCTCAAGGGAATGCGACGCTTGATTTTTCGAATCTTTATGACCTGCAACAAAATCGCACCAACCAAATTGCTTTTGCGGGCGGCGCGGTTTCAACTGTGATCTCTTACACCTATCGTGGCGATGGGAAGATTTTGGCGCAGACCAATTACAAGGTCTCAGGGGGCGTGCAAAGGTTATCCCAAGCGACCTATTATGGTGAAGCCGCCATGATGGATGCTGCGGGTAATCAAAGATCCTATCGTTACGTAGTTTATAATGGTGACGGTGCAAGTGTGAGTTATACGGGCGCTTATACCAAGTCCTATTACCTGGCTGACTCATATAAAGAGCGTGAAACAGTCGCGACATGGAGCTTGGGCGGGCAGCCAGGCACTAACTCGTTCCTTTACACCCAGCGAGGTACGCTGGACAGTATATTTAACGGTGTGGGGTATCGTACGTTTACGTCAAATCGTGATGGCCAAATTATAGCGCGGTATGAGCCAGGCTATGAGAACAATAAAATTGGCCAGAATTACTATTATTATGATGGAAAGGCACTGGCTAACGTAGGCACTGCAAGCGTTGCAGAAGTCAGTGATACGTTTACGCCAATATCTACCGACTACCCAGGTTTGAACCCAACCGTTTATATCGTCAATCAGGGCGATACCCTTGAACGTATCGCCCAAACGGTATGGGGTGATCCAGGGATGTGGTATCTCATTGCAGATGCCAACGGCTTGGATTTAAATAAGACTTTGCTGACAGGAGACACCCTAAGAATACCTAACGTCGTCGGCAGTACGCATAATAATTCACAAACATTTAAACCCTATAGTGTTGACGATATTATTGGCAATACTACGCCAAACCCCACACTTCCGCCGCCGCCGAAGCCCAAGAAAAAGAAAAGTAGCGGCTTGGCGAGTGTTGTCATGGTTGTGGTGGCAGTCGTAGCCACTGTCCTAACCGCTGGTGCAGCCGCCCCTGTGGCCGCTGCCGTTGCAAGTTCAACCACTGTCGGCAGCCT
Organism: Pseudomonas sp. M5A4_2d; assembly: GCF_053345295.1. Classification (NCBI taxonomy): domain Bacteria; kingdom Pseudomonadati; phylum Pseudomonadota; class Gammaproteobacteria; order Pseudomonadales; family Pseudomonadaceae; genus Pseudomonas; species Pseudomonas sp. M5A4_2d. Next base: position 1,043,126 of record NZ_JBKEZW010000001.1, read on the forward strand.
TGCGTTGACCGGCGCGGCAGTACTTTCGGGCGCTGCTGGATGGGCGGGTTTAGGGGCGGCAGTGCTTGGTGGCGTTGTCGGAAGCGCTGCATCGCAATTGGCCGGCAAAGCCTTGGGAGTAGTCGATGAGTTTTCCTGGAAGCAAGTCGCTGTTGGTGGGTTGACATCGGGGTTAACTGCAGGGTTTGGCACGTTGGCGCAGGCTGGCACTCTGGGCTCATGGGCTGGCACTGCGGCAGAAGCCATGAAGTCTGGAGGTGCCTACGGCACTGGCTACGCGGCACTGGGAACGTTCAACTATGCCAACAGCCAGATCGCCAGCCGGGTGGTGGGGCTGGATAACTCGTTCAGTTGGCGCAATGTTGCGGCGTCTGCGGTCGGAGCTGCCGTTGCCGGGTACGTCGGTGGTAACGGCCCGGCATTAGTGAGTTCAACGGTGCGTGGGCAAATCAGTGCTTATGCTTCAGCGGTTTTGAAAGATAAGTGGTTTGGTGGCGGGCGAGTTGATTTCGGGCAAGTGGCCGCTGATGCGTTTGGGAACACACTCGGCGGCTATATGCTAAATCAGGTTGGCGTCACTCAGAAACCTACTGCTTTAACGGCGTCACTGGCGACTAACCAATTCCAACAAATGCTAGACAGGGGAGAACTTCCCGACACACTTACAAGCGCGGAACTAAAATACCTGTCTCGTAAGGCTGATGAAAATGGTGGAGTGTTGCCCAGTGACTTGCGGCGACTCGTATTCAAAGAATCTCAGCCCTTATTTTCGGCCGGTATATATGCGGATACTGACCTGATGAGTACATACACTACTCATTTCGATACAGGTGATGCTATACGCGATTCGGCCTATGGTCTGAATGCAATCATTCATAATAGCGTCGCGTTGGGTGTGAATACGCTGTGGGCAGGGTTGAATGTGGCGCCGATCTCATTGGCTGAGATCGGCGACCGTAGCTTCGACCAAGCGGCTACCGATATCATGGTTATGGGAATGCAGATGTTTGGCAATGCCGGCCGGGTTGGAGGAGGCCTCGCCACGCTGGGTGCATTCACTTCTCGAGCCGACCTGCTGGCCTCGCGCGCACAAACCCTTGCGCGGTTTGCCTTTAAGATTGACGATGAAGTCCCCGTTGTTGTTACCGATATGCGGCGGGAAATTTTGCTAAAACAGGTTTCTGCGACGCAAACCTTAAGCGAGGCCAAAGGCGTGGTTTTCGCAACAAAGGAGATGAGGCGGCTAGGCTATGAATTGGAAGACGTCTCACTTCATTACAAGGGCAACCAAGGTGTCGATTTGGTGTTCTCTCAAGAGGATAAATTTGCGATAGTAGAGGCCAAGGCGAGTAAGTACCTATCCAGCTTGAAAACTGATGCGGGCGGGTTGCGTCAGGGAAGCATGGATTATAATCTAAGCCGATTAAGTCGTTATCTGCGCTATGGTGATGGTGGGCATGATGCGTTTGTTAACAAGCTGATCATCGACGGGTCGAAGGGGCAGCTTGAAAGCTTTACATCACTTTATAAATCCCGTTCTACCTATGAGTTACCTGTCGGGTGGCCGGATCCAAGTGTTCCAGCAATTAAGAGATGAAAATGAATTCTACAGAAAGTGTTCAGTTTTTCGCTAAGCAAACCGCTACTTTTGAAGACGGATTTGCGCACGCCAGAAAAAGTGGTAATTACCACTTGCTTTCGCTTAATGCTCGGCAAGTTTTTCTGAATCGACTCATGCAGGCGTTAATAACATGGCGAATGCGGGAGAACCCTCATGCGCTCATTGAGGAAGTCGTAGACCGAGGTCTAGAAAGTCTGAACGCTTTGTGTGAGCTAAAACCTGAAGCTAATGTAGCGAACGCTTTTCCTATCGAGAAATTACGGATGGTTGCATTTTTGATTGATCGAGAAGTGAAAACAAAGAAAGAGTGGCAGCCGATTGAATCCCCAGATCGAAATTTAGATTACCTGTTGGGGATGATTTTGACGGGGCATCCGTTGAACTCACTGAATAATGCTATCGATGTTGATCTGGGTAAGTTGTTCGCAACGAATAGATCGGTACTTGCTGCGAAAAGCTACCAACTCTACTTGGATATATTGAGCGTTGGCGAGGTGACGGAAGAGGTGGGTGGTTTAGTCGACGAGGCTGACGATCTTTATCGGCAGCGCGCAGGGGATGCATTTTATACCAGTGGGTATGAGGTTGAAGGCGGAGGGCTGGATAACGGACTTATAGTTGATTATAGGCTGGGTGCTGTTTTGAAATACCTTAATTATTCAGGCTCTAGCGCTCATGCGTGGCGGTGGTAGAGGGAGCGGATATGTTAGGGTCGGTGGCGCGCAAGACCATAAAGGGTAGTTATAAGTACTTTGAATAGATAAATATATTTAATTGAGTATTAAAGAGTTGAGCGGTTAATGGAGTTTGGAACTGGTGCTTCCGAATACGATCTTCAGGGGTTAGAGCGGCAGTTAGGCAAAAAGCATTCCATATAAGTATAGGTTGCTTTTGCATCAGTCTAATGGTCTGCGGCACAAAAATGGACTGGTTGTTTATGCTGTTGAGGACGTTTTTGAAGGAAGTGAAACTATGGGGGCGATAAAGTATGCGACAGGGTATCTCGCTGTCGGAAATGATAGTGGGGGCAGAGCTGTTTTGATTCCGTATGAGGGAGTGGGTGTGTATATAGTCAATCAAGGAAGCATGGATCCAGATGATGTTGATCGCGTGGGTGCTTCTCTAACAGATTGGGTTGATAATGGTTGTGTTCTTCCTTGATTTTAGGGTGTTGTAGCTACTGACATAATGTTTTCATAAAAATACAGTCAGGTGGCAAATGAAAGTCATCAGCCTTGTCTACGTAATGTGTTTTCCGTTGCTTTTTTTGGATTCCATTGCCTATGCCGGATTGCAGTTGGCAGGGAAAACTGTGGAACAGGTCTACGAGGACCCTAAGGTCGCGAGCTTGGTCAACGCTGCAATTGATGGTCGCGTGGCCGAAGTTGAAAGGCTCGTCGCCTCAGGAGCAAACCCGAATACTGTGGGTAAGGACGGCACAACACCACTCTTTTGGGCCTTGAATTCAAAGAGTGCTTCTGGTGTTGAAGCGTTGCTCAAAGCTGGCGCCGATACAGAAAAAGTAACGCCACAATCACGAGGTTTTTCTCCAATGGCTCTCGTTTCGGGGGGCAATAATCCCGACTTATTAGCGCTGATGCTGCGCTACAAATCTGACGCTAATGGCGTTAATGCCGCCACAATAAAGACAAAACCTCTGTACCTGGCGGCGGCGCAGGGTCGTTTACAGAATGTTAAATTGATTCTGGATGCGGGGGCGGATGTTAATGTCCATGATGACACCGGATTGTCTGCTGCGACAGTTGCAGCAGCCATGGGTAACTTTGAAATTGTCGCTTTTCTTTTAGATCGGGGATATACCTACGACTTGAGTGGCCTTGCTAAAGATACCCATATTGTTAAAGCATTCTCAATAGCTGAAGGCCCGGCTTGGAAGGCGAAAGTCATTGATAAGCTGAAGGCCAAGGGTGTGAATTAACTCGTAATGTCAAACGCGCTTCATCGATTGAGCTTTATGTCGTCGAATTGAATATGCGAAAGAGAAAATAGGGCGCGCTAGAGTTATTATGAAAACTTGTCTGCCGGGAAGGGTTGAGCAGTGATTAAGGTGCGCGCAATCATTGTTGAGCTATTGTGATAGGCGTGCGGTTACTTTAAGAGAGGGTGTTTTTATAACGATATGCTCATTGTTTAGATTTTGCTTTTTATTGGGTGCGTATTGGTTGGTAGGGGTTGGAGGTGATAGTTGAGTATGTATAGAAAGATAAGCCTATTTATTTTTACTATAGTAATGAGTGTGTCAATGGCGCAAGCAGCGGTGACGATGGCGGGGCGTACTGTTGAGCAGGTGTATGAGGACCCCAAGGTGATTAGTTTGATAAACGCCGCTATGGAAGGAAAGGCTGACGATGTGAAAAAATTAGCTGCAAGTGGTGTTGATGTGAATGCAGTGGGGCGAGACGGTAGCCTACCGTTGTTTTGGGCACTTAAGTCACGAAATAGTGTGGGGGTTGAGTCGTTGTTGAAAGCGGGAGCTGACACTGAGAAAATGACTCCGCAATTCGACCCATTCTCACCCATGGCACTGGTTTCTGAAGGCGATAATAGTGGTTTGTCAAGCTTACTATTACGCTATGGAGGTGATGCTAAAGGAGTTAAAGCGACTAGTATAGATGGAAATCCCTTATATCTTGCTGCAACTGAGGGGCGCTTAGAGAACGTAAAACTGTTGGTAGAAGCAGGTGCAGACATAAACTTTCATGACGAGTACGGTTCGTCGGCGGCAGGGGGAGCAGCTACCACAGGAAATTTCGAAGTGGTTTTTTGGCTGTTGGAACGCGGTTATAACTACGATCTTCAAAATCTCGCGAAAACCGTAAATGTAATCAAGGCATATCCTAATCCGGATGGAGCGCAATGGAAGGCTAAAGTCATCGATAAATTGAAGGCCAAGGGTGTGAATTAACCATGCTGTCAAGCGCGCCATTAACTGCTAAAACAAGGCGCGCAACGCCTTAATCTAAATCCCCCCCAACGCCTCGTCCTATCCGGTGTGTTCAAAAATATTTTTTATTTTCCAGTTCACCCCCTTGCCGCCCGGTTTCCGATCTGGCTATGATCCGCCGACAAAACAATAGTGGCCACTAGCCACGGACGCCGAGTGACACACTCATTCCGGTAGATCCATACGCATCACCTGGGGACATGGATGACACAGGACTTCATGCTGTACGCGCTCAAGGAAGCGCTGCTCACTGCAGCCATGGTTGCCGCGCCTTTGCTCTTGGCGATCCTGATCGTTGGCCTGTTGGTCAGCATTCTTCAGGTGGCCACGCAGATCCAGGAAATGACCCTCACCTTCATTCCTAAACTGATCATCACCGTGGTGATGCTGTTGGTGCTGGGCAGTTGGATGCTGACGATGCTCAAGCAGTTCGCGCTCAGTGCCCTTACTCAAGCCGCTGGTTTCTAGCTGTGTTGACGCCGTACCTGGCCAGCCTGTTCCTCATCTCCATGAGGCTGGCGCCGTTGGTGGTTGTTGCCCCGATTATCTTTTTCTCACGCTTGCCCATGACGGTTCGGGTGTTGCTTGCATTGGTGTTGTCAGCCGTCCTGGCCAGTTCCTTGACTGGGGGGGGCATGCCGCTCCTGAGCCTGTCGTCAGTGCTGGGTGAGCTGATGCTGGGCACGTTGATGGCCTTTGCTTTTCACGCGGCCCATGCCGGGCTGGACATGGCCGGCAAGCTTATCGACACGCAGATCGGCTTGAACGCCGCCGGCGTTTTCGACCCGGGTACTTCGAACATGACCGGCCTGGTCGCCGAAGTGCTGGTGTGGACCCTGGGCATTCTGTTTGTGACCTTGAACCTGCATCACGACTTGCTGCGTGTGTTCAGCCTGATCCTGGTCGCGGTGCCACCGGGCAGTGTCTCGCTGTTGAATTTTTCCGGCCCGGTGATGGGCGTGCTCACCCAGCAATTTTTACTGGCGTTCATGATTGTGGTGCCCGTGATCCTTGGGTTGTGGTTGATCGACATGGCGTTTGCGCTGCTCTCACGTTCTATGCCGCAGGCGAATGTGTATTTCCTGTCGCTGCCGATCAAACTTGGCGTTGGCATTTTTATCCTGATCCTGACCTTGCCGATCATTGTCCAGCGCGTGCCGCTGTTGGTCGAAAACGCCTTGCACTTTGCGCTGTCACCCGCAGGTGCGCCATGAGCGATCAACAGGACAAGAGTGAAGAGGCCACGCCCTACAAACTCGAAGAGGCGCGCAAGAAAGGCCAGGTGCCGCGCAGCCCCGACCTGTTGTCGTTTGCCATGATCATGACCTTTCTGATGGTGTTCTCGGCCATCGCCGCGCCGCTTGCCGGCGTGATTGCGGCCCACACCCATTGGTGGCTGGGCAACGCCGGGCAGATGGGCACAAGCTTTGGTTACCTGGGCGAGCAGGGTGGCTACAGCGTGCGGCAAGTGCTGTACGCCTTTTTGCCACTGATCGGCGCGCTGTTACTGGTGGCGGTGTTGACCAATCTGTTGTTCAGCGGGCCAGTGTTTTCGGCGTTTGCGATCAAGCCCGACTTCAAGCGGCTTAACCCTATCCAGGGGCTCAAGCGCATTTTTTCGCGGCGTATGTTTGTCGAACTGCTCAAGGTGCTGGTCAAGGGCGGGCTGTTTGCGCTGGTGCTGTATTACCTGTTCCAGAGCCTGCTGCCGCGCCTGTTGAGTATGGCCAGCGTTTCACCGATGGAGCTGCCCCTGGCCGGCAAGCAATTGCTGATGCAGTTGGGCTTTACCGTGCTGTCGATCATGGCCGCCGCCGCGCTGTTTGATGTGTGGTATTCGCGGCGCGAGTTCGGCCGGCAAATGCGCATGAGCAAGCGTGAAACCAAGGATGAGCACAAGCGTCGCGAAGGCGACCCCGAGGTGCGAGCCAAGCGCAAAGGCATTCAGCAGGCGCTGCTGAAAAAGGCCTCTGCCCTGGGGCAGGTCCAGGACGCCGATGTGATCATCACCAACCCGGCGCACTACGCCGTGGCCCTGCAGTACCGTCCGGCAAGCATGCTGGCGCCCAAGGTGTTGGCCATCGGGCGCGGCTTGCATGCCTGGCGCATCTGCCAGATGGCGCGCAAGCACCGGGTGCCGATCCTGCGCCGGCCGCCACTGGCGCGTACCCTGCACGCACTGGCGCGGGTTGACTCGGCGATTCCGGACAGCACGCAAACCGATGTGGCGCGGGTCTATCGTTGGGTGATTGCGCTGCCCGGCAACAAGGTGCTGAGCCCATGAAGCCGTTCTTCACGCGCGCCTTGGCGGAAAGTAGCGACCTGCTGTTGGCCGTCGCCGTCATCGGCGTTTTGCTGGTGCTGTTCACGCCTATTCCAACCTGGTTGCTCGACCTGTTGCTGCTGACCAACTTTGCCGTCGCACTGTTGGTGTTGCTGGTGACTTTTGATATCGACAAGCCCTTGAGCTTCTCGACGTTTCCTTCGCTGCTGCTGATGACCACCTTGTTTCGCCTGGCGCTGAACATCTCCGCGACACGCCTGATTCTGGCGGACGGCGATGCCGGCCAGGTGATCGCCGCGATCGGCACGCACGTGGTGGGCGGCAATTATGTAATCGGTTTTGTGGTGTTCCTGATTCTGGTGGTGGTGCAATACGTGGTGGTCACCAGCGGAGCGCAACGGGTCGCGGAGGTGGCCGCGCGTTTTACCCTGGACTCGCTGCCGGGCAAGCAGATGAGCATCGATGCCGATCTGAACATGGGCATCATCGATCAGGACGAGGCCAAGCGCCGGCGCAGCCAGTTGGAGCGCGAATCAAATTTTTACGGCGCCATGGACGGCGCCTCCAAATTCGTCAAAGGCGATGCGATTGCAGGGATTGTGATCATTGCGATCAACATCATCGGCGGCCTGTCGGTGGGCATTTTGCAAAAGGGCCAGAGCTGGGGCGATGCATTGCATCACTACACCTTGCTGACCGTGGGCGACGGTATCGTCACGCAGATCCCGTCGCTGATAATTGCGGTGGCCGCCGGCATCATCATTACCCGCGCGGCCACTGATGCGCGCCTGGGGCCGGAGCTGGGCCGGCAAGTCTCGGCTTACCCCAAGACGCTGGTGGTGGTGGCGCTCGTAACGTTGCTGCTGGCCATGCTGCCGGGCTTGCCCCTGGTGCCGTTGTTGATGCTGTTTCTGGCCTTTGCCGCCGCGGCCGCCTATTCGTTTCGCCAGTTGCAGCGCAAAGCCAAGGGCGAATCAGTGCCTGGCGACACGCCGGCCAAAGCCGAGACGGCCTCGGATGATATCTACGCATTGATGAACAATGACGCCTTTGAACTGCGCCTGAGCAATGACTTGGCCGCGCAGGTGTTGGCCGCCACCAGCACCTTGAGCCTGCGGATCGACAACTTGCGCAAACAGTTCGCCCGCGATTACGGTTTTGCCTTGCCGCAACTCAGTGTGCACGCAGACAAAAAACTTTCAGCCGGCACTTATCAGGTGTGCGTCCAAGGCGCGGTGGTGGCCAACGGCGAGCTGGAGTTTGACAAGTTACTGGCCATCAACCCCGGCGGAGGGGCGGTGACGCTTGAAGGGCGTGAGACCAAAGAACCGACCTATGGCCTCAAGGCGCTCTGGATCGATCAAGCCTTGCGCAACCCGGCGCGCATGGGCGGCTACACCCTGGTTGAGCCGGACACTGTGTTGCTCACTCACCTTTCCGAACTGGCCCGCCGCTACGCGCCGGACTTTCTGACCCGCGCCGAGACCGAGCGGTTGGTCGAGAGCAAGCGTGCCGGGCTGGGCAGCCTGGTGGATGAGTTGATTCCCCAAGTACTCAGCTATTCCGATATTCAGCGCGTGCTGCAGTTGCTCCTGCGCGAGCAAGTGCCGGTGCGCAACCTGGAAACCATCCTCGAGGTGCTGGTGGACGCCGGGCGCACGCAAAAAAACGCCGAAGACTTGGCCGAGCGCGTCCGTGAGCGACTGGGCGCTGCGTTGTACGAGCGGTTGGTGGATAAGAATGGCGAGCTCAATGTGCTCACGATCGCCCCGCAACTGGAAGGCTATATGCTTGCCGCCTCCCGCCCGCGTGAGGGCCAGCAGAGCGCATTGCTGCCGGCCCAGGAACTGGAGCGCTTTGTGACCACGGTAGCCCGCGAAGCCGAGCGCCAACTGAGCGACAACCAGCAGCCGGTGTTGCTGTGTGCCGCGCCATTACGACGCGTGTTGCGCGCCTTCATGTCACGGGCGGTGCCGCACATGGCGGTGCTGTCGGTGAATGAAGTCGGCCAGCATGCGCGTGTGACCTCGGCCGGCATGATTGATTTGCCTGGGTTCCCCAGCCTGGAGACGGCATGAGCGACATGATCATGCAACTGGCCGGAGTGATCCAGCGCGATATTGATACCTTGAAAGAGGTGTCGCAAAACGTCGCCAATGCCAACACCACCGGCTACAAGGCCGGGCGCGCGTTCAGCGTCCAGGCCTTGGAACAACCGGCCTCGGGTGTGGCCGTCGGGCTGGATGGCCTGCACACCCAGACCTCGATCAACACCGACGGTGGTGCGTTGCAGTACACCGGGCGGGTCACGGACCTGGCGTTGTCGGGCGACGCCTGGTTCGCCGTGAATACCCCGCAAGGCGCGGCGCTCACCCGTGACGGCCGTTTTTGCGTGGATAACCAGGGCTTGCTGGTGAGCAATGCGGGCTTCCAGGTGCTCGGCCAGGGCGGCCCCATCCAGGTGGGCGGCGGCGTGATCAAGGTGAGCAGCCAGGGGGAAGTGAGCGTGGATGACGCGCCGGTAGGGCAGCTCAACCTGGTGCATATTGCGCGCGCGGGTGATCTGGTTTCGCGTGGCGCCGGGCTCTATTCGGCAGACGGCGCCTGGCAACCGGCCACGCAGTATGTGGTGCACCAAGGCTCGCTGGAGCGTTCCAACGCGGCCATGGGTACCGATATGGTGAAGATGATGGAAGTGTCGCGACACGTCGAAACCCTGCAGCGCGCCTTGTCGGCCTACGACGGGTTGCTGAACAGCGGGATCAATCAATTGGGCAAGGACTGACCAGGGAGTGCGGGTGTGATTGATGCATTGAGTATTGCCAGTTCCGGCTTATCCGCGAACCAGGCCTGGATCGACAGCATTTCCAATAACGTGGCCAATATGCAGACCATCGGCTACAAGCGCAGCCAGGTCAATTTTCACGACCAGGTGCGTGAAGTCGGCACGCGCGATGATGGCGGCGGCATGACCGAAAGGCTGCTTTCCGGTGCGGGCATCCAGGCGTCCGAGCCGACTCAGGTGTTCAGCCCAGGCACGGTGCGTGAGACCGGCAATGAGCTGGACCTGGCAATCCAGGGCGACGGCTTTTTTGAGGTTGAGTTGCCCACCGGCGAGTTGGCCTATAGCCGCGCCGGGCGCTTTCATTTGAACACCGACGGCCAGTTGGCGATGAGCACGGGCCAGGTGCTGACCGCCGATCTTCGCGTGCCGCCGGATGCGCGCAATCTGGTGATCAAACAGGACGGCTCAGTGCAGGCCAAGATCGTCGAGACCGGCGAAGTCATCACGGTCGGCCAGGTGCAACTGGCCAAGTTTGCCAGCGCCGAGGGCCTGAAAAAACTCAGTGATGGCCTGTACCGGCCTTCTCAAGTCAGTGGTGAAGCGATCTATGCCGAGCCCGGCCGTGATGGCCAGGGCGTGCTGTTGCAGGGGTATGTCGAGATGTCCAACGTCAACCTGATCGATGAGATGAGCAACCTGGTACTGGCCCAGCGTGCCTACCAAATGAACGCGCGCTTGCTGCAGGCCGGCGATCAGATCCTTGAAACCATCAATAACCTGCGCCGCTGATGAGTATCAAGAGCGCTTGTGTCGGCCTGCTTGTCAGCGGCGTTTGGTGCGCCCAGGCGAGTGCGCTTGAGTGTGCCGCAGCGCCAACGCCCAGCCAGTTGGCCCAGACCATCGCCGAGCGCGTGCGCCCGGCCTTGGCCAACGATCAATTGGATATCCAGCTGACGCCCATCGGTGAACTGCCGGCCATGGCCTCACCCCAGGTGCGACTGTTGTCGACCCAACTGCGCAGCCGCGTGGCGGTTGAGCTTAAAGGCACGTTGTGTGGGCAGGCACACGCCAGCCAGGTCACGGTATGGTTCAAGGTTCAAGCCTGGGGCGAGGTGTGGGTGTATGGCCGCAATGGGCGCACAGACCAGGCGCTGGGCGATACCCAGCCACGCCGTGAGCGCCTGGACCTGGCCGCCGCGCAAGTCTCGCCGGACGATTTGGCCAGTCACCTGGAGGGTGCGTGGCTAGGGCAAAGGGTCAACGCGGGCATGCCGATCCTTACTCGGCACTTGAAAGCCGAACCGCTGGTGCTGCGTGATGCCACCGTGACGGTGGTGGTCTTTGGCCCAGGCTTGATGCTACGTACCGAAGGCAAGGCGATGCGCCCCGGTGTAATGGGCGAACAGGTGCCGGTATTGGTCAACGGCGCGCAGTCGAGTCTGTTGGCGGTGGTGGCCGGTAAAGGGGAAGTGCATGTGCAACGTTAAGGCGCTGTGGCTGGTTGCACTGCTGCCCCTGTGCGCCAGTGCGCAAAGCCTGATCAACCCCGATGGCTACCGCTCGCTCACGGGGGATCGGCGCGGCTACCACGTGGGCGACACCTTGACGATTCTGGTAGTGGAATCCACCACCGCGCAAAGCGCTGCCGGCACCGGTGCCGACAGCAGCACGGATATTTCCGCGCGCCTGGGCTGGGACCGCGACAGCCATCAAGGCCGCCTCGGCCTGCAAGGTGATACCAGCGGCAAAGGCCAGACCAACCGCAGCGGGCAGATCCGCACCAATGTGTCGGTGCGCATCATTGACCAGTTGCCTGAAGGCTTGCTGCGGGTCAGCGGTGAGCAACTGGTGACTGTCAATGATGAGAAGCAGCAGGTGCGTATCAGCGGCCTGGTGCGCCCCGATGATATTGCCTACAACAACACCGTGCTGTCCTACCGCCTGGCCGATGCACAAATCGACATCGTGGGCGATGGGGTGATCACCGATGCGCAAAAGCAAAATATCGTGTTTAGAACCCTCAAATGGCTGCGGATCCTATGAAGCGGCTGACGGTGGCATTAGTCGGCCTGTTGCTCAGCCTCGGGTTGCCAGCGGCGTGGGCCGATGTACGCATCAAGGAACTGACACGCATCCAGGGGGTGCGTGACTACGCCATGATCGGCTACGGGCTGGTGGTGGGCCTGGCCGGTACCGGGGACACCGACCGAAACCGGGCCACGCGCCAGTCGCTGGTCAATACCCTGAAAAATTTCAACGTGAACGTGGCGGACACCGACCTCAATGCCCGCAACACGGCGGCGGTGATGGTCACCGGCAACTTGCGCTCGTTCAGTGAGACGGGTGACAAGGTGGACGTCGAGGTGTCGTCCTTGGGGGATGCACGCAGCCTGTTGGGCGGCACCTTGCTGATGACGCCGCTGTATGGCCCCGATGAGAAACTCTACGCCTTGGCCCAAGGCCCGATGTCGGTGGGTGGGTATGTGTTTGAAGCCAACCAGAACTCGGTGCAGAAAAACCATCCTACGGTCGGCCGCATTCCACGTGGCGCCAGCGTCGAGCGCTCGGCCTTCACCGAAAATGATGCCGCCGCACGCAACCTGGTGCTGGTGCTCAACGAGCCGGACTACACCACGGCGCAGCGCATTGCCGATGCGTTGACCCGTGAGCTGGGCTTGCCCGGCGTGCGCGTGGTGCATGCAGCAAAAGTTGAAGTGCCCTTGAGCAGCGCGGCAGGCTTGCCGCGGCTGATCTCGCGCATCGAAAACGTCTCCGTAGCGCCGGATTATTCCGCCCGCGTGGTGGTTAACGAGCGCACCGGCACGGTGGTGGCGGGCGCGCATGTGCGGTTGGGTGAGGTGAGCATTTCCCAAGGCTCGCTCAGTGTGGTGATCAGCACCAAGTACCAGGTGTCCCAGCCGTCCTGGATTGGGCGCACCGGCCCGAGCGTGGGCACGGTGGTGGTGCCGGATACCGAGCTGAATGTAAACGAGGAGCAGCATGGCCCGGTCAAGCTGGCAGAGGGCGCGACCGTGGGCGACCTGGTGCAGGCGCTCAATCAGGTGCGCCTGAGCACCCGTGAAGTGATCACCGTGTTGCAAGCCATCAAACAAGCCGGCGCCTTGCACGCCGAGCTGATTGTTCAATAAGGAGCGTTGATGTCTGCGGATATGAGTCTGGCGGTTGAGACCGTACGTTTTGCCATGAGCCTGGAGCATCTGCGGGCCAAGGTCGCAGCGCACAATATTGCCATGGCCAGCGTGCCCGGCGGCCAGGCCATGCGCGTCAACAGCCATGAGCCGCTGGCAGCGTTGCGCGGTGCCCAGGGTGACGCGCAACTGTTCGCGCAGTCGTTGCGCGCCCTGCAAGACAGTGAGCTGGCGCCTTATCTGCAGCACTACACGCCGATTACGCCGCTGTCACCTGACGCCGGGGTAGCCGAGTTGTCCGCTGCCAGCGGTCGCTACCAGGCGTTGGCCGATGGTGTTTCGCGCCAGTTCGGCTTGATGCAATTGGCGATCAAGGGAGGCCGCTGAGTATGCCGTTGGACAATATCAGTGAGGTGATTCGCGGCAGCATGGCCTACGAGCGCACACGGGTCGAGGTCGCCAGCTACAACCTGGCGATTGCCAATGTGGCACTCAGCCCAGGCCAGGATTCACCGCTGCTGCGCGTCGCGCCGCCCGGCAGTTTTGCCAGCCAGGTGGGTTTGCATGCGCCACGGGTGCAGGCTTATCAGGGCAACGAAACCCGTGTGGTACACGACCCAGGGCACCCCATGGCCGATCAGGACGGCATGGTCCATTACCCCAATATCGAAGCCGCCCGAGAGATGGCCACACTGGTTTCGGCAACCCGCGCCTACGAGGCGAATATCCGTTCCTACAACAGCTTGCGCGCCATGACGCTCAAAGCCTTCGAAATCGGGAAGTGACATGACCACAGCGATTACACCTATTGGGCTGAACTCACCGTTGTCGTCGGCAAATGCGCTGGCCTTTGATACGAATAACGTGACGGGCACTGACTTTCTTGGCCAATTGAAATCCGGCGCCGTGCAACTCAACGAGCAGACCGACCAGGCCACCGCCTTGCTGTCCTCCTATGCCGTGGGAGAAAACGTGGCGCCCCATGACTTGGTGATGGCCATGGAACAGGCAAAGTTGTCACTGCAATTGGCGGTCGAGGTGCGTAATCGTCTGGTGGATGCCTACCAGGAATTGGCGCGGTTGCAGATTTAACCCATGGAAGACAAACTCGTGTCGAAGCTTTTCAGTGGTCGTTCCAGCGTATTTCTCGCTGGCGTGGTGGTGATCATCGCGCTGTTGGCCGTGTCTGCCTGGTGGGTGTTGCGGCCCAGCTATGTGGCGCTCTACAAGGACGCCAGCGAAGCTTCGCAAGCCGAGATCCTGGCGATTCTGAGCCAGCGCCAGGTGCCGTATCGCATCAACGCCAAGGAAGGCGTGATCGAGGTGGCCGCCGAAGAAGCCGCCACCGCGCGCATGTACCTTGCGCAGGCGGGCATACCGAGCCGCAGCAGCAGCGGGTTCGAGCTGTTCGACAAGGCCGACTATGGCATGTCGGAGTTCAGCCAGAAGATCAACTACCAACGGGCGATGGAAGGCGAGCTGGCGCGCTCGATCATGAGCATGTCGGAGGTCGAGTACGCCCGTGTGCATCTGACTTTCAAGAAAACCAGCCTGTACCAGCAAGCCGAAGAGCCGCCCAAGGCCTCGGTGATTGTGCGCCCACGGGCGCAAGGCGCCTTGAACCCCCAGCGCGTGCGCGGCATTCAACAAGTGGTGGCCTCGGCGGTGGAGGGCATGGCCGTGGAGCGCGTTGCCGTGCTCAATGAAGACGGCCTGGTGTTGAGCAGTTCAGACGGCGCAGCGGCGGCGCCCGAGCATCAGCAACTGACGGCGCAGGTCGAGCAGGCGCTCAAGCAAAAAGCCGAACAACTGCTGTTGCGCCCATTAGGCAGCAATGGCGCTGATGTATCGGTGCGGGTGCAGATGAATTTTGACCGGGTCAAGTCCATCAGCGAACAGCCGCTGGCGGACAAGCGCTCCATCCGCCGTGAAAAGACCACGGCGTCCACCGACAACTCGACGGGTGAGAGCAATTCCAAACGCGCGCAAAACAACCGTGAGGTGGACTACGAGGTGGGTAAGGAGCGCGCCGAAACCGAACACGCCGCCGGCAAGATCGAACGGATCACCGTCGGCATCGTGCTCAACACGCCGGCGGCCAATGCCCAGCTCAAGGAAATCCAGAACTTACTGGAGGCGGCCCTGGGGCTGGATATGGCGCGTGGTGATCGGTTGGTGATTGCCTATATACCGCCGCTGGCGGTGACGTCGGCGGCGAAAGTCGCCGCCACCTCCAGCACAATCCTGGCAGTGGTCTCTTCCGATCCGCAGGGCGCGCCAGAGGCTTCAATCCCCTGGATGCGCTGGGGTATTGCTGCCCTGGCCGCGGCGCTGTCGATCCTGTTGTTGCTGCTGTGGATGGGCACTCGCAAGCGCGAGGCCCGCACAGCCAATAGCCTGCCGCGCCTGTCTTCGATGGAGCGTGAACAATTGCTCGGCGACTTGCGTCGCTGGCTGGTGGAGGGGCGCTGAACCATGCACATTTCCCCACTGCGCAAGGCGGCGGTGCGCCTGGCCTGCCTGCACGCTGATGATCGTCAATGGATCCTGGCCAATCTCGCGGCTGACGAACGCCGAAAAATCGACGCACTGCTGGGGGAAATCCACGAGTTGGGGCTGGCCAGCGAGCCCTCGGTGTTGGCTGGCTTGATCAACGAACTGGCCGCCCAGCCCCAAGCCCAGGCCAGTGCCCACAGCCAGGGTGTACATGCGCGCTTGCTCCAGGCCGACCACCCGTTTTGGGCCGGCCTGGCTTTGCAATTGGAAACGCCTGCGCAGCGGCGCGACGCGTTGAGCACCTTGGCCAATAGTGCATCCATCAGGCGCTGGGACGCGGCGTTTGCCAAGTACACCTTGCCGCCGGCTCTGGTCACCAGCTTGCGTGGTTATCTGGAGCGCTCGGGAGGCACGGATGAGCACTAAGGCGCCCGGGCAAACCACGGTGCTGCGCCAGCCTGAGCAGGGCAACGGTGGGCGGCGTCTGCCGGTGGGTAGCAACGTGGCTCCCACGCCACCGGCACCAGCACTGGACGTTCTGCGCGTGACCTTTGCGCAGGAACTGGCCGAGTTGCATCAGCAAGCCCATGCGCAAGGCTTGGCTCAAGCGCGCGAGGCATTCGCCAAGCAGGCCGCTGCGGAACTGGCACAGCAGCAGCAGGCCTGGCTCAAGCAAGAAGCGGCGTTGCGCGAGGCCTTGGCGTCACAACGAGCGCAACTGGTGGAACTGGCCAGCCAGCTGGAGCAGCAACGCGTGCAAATGACGGCCTCGATGACCCCGGTGATTGGCCGGTTGGCATTGGCAGTGGTCGTGCGTCTGTTGGGCCAGCATGCACCCAGCCGCTCGCTGGTGGCGGACATGGCCGGGCAAGCGATTGAAGCGTACCAATTGCAGACGCCGCTGCGCATTCGCGTGGCGGCTGCCGACTACGCCACGCTACAGGCGCGCATGCCGGCTGATCCGCTGCTGGCGCTGTTTCAATCCGACCCGGCAGCCACGCCGGGCAGTTGCCTGATCGACCACGGCATAGGCCAACTGGACGCGAGTCTGGACACCCAGCTGGCAGCCCTTAAAGCGCTATTGGCCGCCGACACCGGAGGTGACGCCCATGTGGCAGGCGTATGAGCAGCAACAACTCGCGCAGCTGGCGCGGGCCACGCTGTGTCGGCGTGTGGGGCGCTTGATTTCAATCCAGGGCTTGGTACTGCAAGCGACCGGGTTGGAAGTGAAACTGGGCGAGCTGGTGGACATAGTGCCGGCTGCCGAGGGCGCTGCGCTGGTAGCTGAAGTGGTTGGCTTACGCCGTGAATGTGTGTTGCTCATGCCCTATGGGCCGGTGGACGGGCTGTGCCTGGCGAGTGAAGTGGTCGCGCGTGGCGAGGCTTATCGGGTGCCGGTCGGGCAGGGCTTGCTGGGGCGCGTACTGGACGCCACGTGCCGGCCTTTGGACGATAAACCCGCGCCGGTGGGCCTGGTGCTGATGCCGCGGTTTGTCACGCCGATCAACCCGTTGCACCGCTCGCCGATTAGCCAGGTGTTGGCCACCGGCGTCAAGGCAGTCGATGTGTTTATGCCGCTGGGGCGTGGGCAACGCGTGGGCATTTTTGCGGGGAGCGGCGTGGGTAAAAGCACCTTGCTGGGGATGATGAGCCAGTACGCCGACGCTGAGGTGATTGTCATTGCCCTGATTGGTGAGCGTGGCCGTGAAGTGGGTGATTTCATTCGCGAGAGCCTTGGCCCCGAGGGGTTGAAAAGGGCGGTGGTGATTGCCGCCGCCGCCGAACAACCTGCCGTGCTGCGACGTCAGGCGGCCTACACGGCGACCACCATCGCCGAGTGGTTCCGCGCCCAGGGCCAGCACGTATTGTTGATCATGGACTCGATCACCCGTTTTGCCCTGGCGCAGCGTGAAATTGGTTTGGCCACCGGCGAACCGATGGGCAGTCGCGGCTACACGCCCTCGGTATTCGCACTGCTGCCGCCGTTGATGGAGCGCGCCGGCGGGCTAAATGGCCAAGGTTCGATTACCGGCGTCTATACCGTGCTGGTGGAAGGTGACGATATGAATGAGCCAGTGGCCGACCATATGCGCGCAATTCTCGACGGGCATATTGTTTTGAGTCGCAGCATCGCCGCTCGCGGGCATTGGCCGGCAATCGATGTGCTGCACAGCGTCAGCCGCCTCGCCAATGCCTTGCGCACCGACACGCAAAAAGCCCAGGTCGAGTCGTTGCGTGCGGGGCTGGGGGCTTACCAGAACAGTGCGGACCTGATTGAGTTGGGCGCCTATGAAAAGGGCTCCAGCCCCGTGCTGGATACCATGATCAGGTTGAAGCCGCAGTTTGATGAGCTGCTCCAACAGCGCTCGAGCGAGTCCGTACCTGTGGCAGACGCCTGGAATACCGCGGGGCGTTTGGCGCAGCAACTGACCACCGGAACCGCCTATGCAGGGTGAACAGCATGCAGGATGAACAGCGCAAGCTGCGGCAACTGGCCGCCGCGACGCGCTTGCGGGCGTTGCAGCGCGAAAAAGTTGCATTGAGTCACGCCGCCTGTTTACGCGAAGTGAGCGCGGCCGAGCGCCTGTTGGAAGCGGAACAGCAGCGCTATGGGCAACTGCAATCGGCGTTTGAACAACAAGGCCGCCCAGGCGCGGTGTTGGACCCGGCGCAATACGAGCAGCGCCTGCTGGCCCAGTCACACAGTTTTACCTCGTTGCAGGCGCGGGTGCAGGCCTTGGACGCAATGCAGCAAGAGGAGCGCGCGTGCCGGGCGCTGTTAGGGCGCCGCACGCTGGAAGTGCAAGTGACTGAAAAGGCCTTCAACGCGGTGCTGCGTGACGTGCAGCAGTCCCTGAGGGATCAGGAGTCCATCGACATCTTTGATGCGCAGCAGGCGCAGGGAGCGGGGCATGGGGCTTAACGTCGGAGTATCGCTGTGGGTTGCGCCTCCGGATGCGCAGGCGCCAGTGCCGCGTGACAATCCGCCCAAGGGGCAGACGTTCGCGCAAAGGGCGGGAGTTGAGCCGCAGGCGGCCAGGGCGGAGCAAGCGTTGACGACCACCAATGAGTCTTCGGCTCGCACGGCGGACCTGCTTGGCACCCAGCGCCTGCTGCAGACGAGTGTGGGGGCGCCTGAGCGTGGCGTGCTGTCGCTCTATGGTCTGGGGCTTCGCGCCGGAAACCATCTGTCGTATGTGCCGTCAGCTTTTGCGGCGACGACTCTCGCTGAACGCTGGACACCTACGGCGGATAACGCCCCCGCGCTGTATCAAACCGCAGGTCGCATGCAGATCCAAACGCTGCTGCCCTCAGTTGATGGCAACAACGCCCCTGAACGTACCGCCTTGCGGGTTGCCAGCGATGAGTTGGCTGAGGGCAACCCTGAGCTGCCTGGTAGTGCGCAGGTGTCGGCCTACCTGATGCGCAAGTGGCCCGAGCGGCATCTGCAGGTGCTGCCACGCGGTAAAGGCATCGAAGTGATCATCCGCGACTACCACCTGGGCCAGGAGGAACAGCAGGCCCTGGTGCAAGACCTGACGCGCCAGGCGCTGTGCCCGCAAAGCATCTGGATCAATGGCCGGCCCGTGTGGCAGGCCCCATCTCTCTCGCGGCATTCAACAGGCGACGCCCATGGCCATTGAAGCGATTGGCAATGAACTGAGTACCACCACCTCGGAGTTGGCGCAGAGCCGCCTGGGGCAGGAGGACTTCATCAAGCTGTTCCTCACCGAGTTGACCTTCCAGGACCCTCTGGAGCCGATCAACAACCGGGAATTTCTGGCGCAGATGGCGCAGTTCGCAAACCTTGAGCAAACCCGCGTCACCAATGAAAACACCAACAACCTGGTGTCCATGAGCGCCACGTCACAGTCGCTTGGGCTGCTGGGGCGTCAGGTGGAAATCAACATGACCACCGGCGGCAGCGTCATCGGCGCGGTATCGGCGATTGCGTTTTCCTCGACGGGACCGGTGCTCTCGATCAAAAAAGCCGACGGCTCCGTGTTGACGGACGTGCGTCTATCGCAAATCAAACTGGTCAGGCAGGGGGCGTGATGCTGCAAGCTTTCTATAACGGAATGAGTGGCCTGTTTTCCTTTTCCAAGGGGTTGGACAACGTTTCCAATAACGTCTCCAACATGAACACCCCTGGGTACCGCGGTAGCGACACGTTTTACCGCAGCGTCAACGGCCAGAACGGGCAGAGTTTCGGCGCCGGTATCGCCGGTACCGAGGTGCGGATCAAACCCGGCGAAAACCGCCAGACCGGCAACAACACCAACGTGGCCGTCAACGGTGCAGGTTACTTCGTGCTGCGCGACGCGCAAGGTGAACTGTCCTACACCCGCGCCGGGCAGTTCCAGGTGGACCAGGACGGCTATCTGGTAGACACCGTGACCCAGCTGAAAGTGGCCGGCATCGACTCGGCGGGCAACCTGCGCGATATCAACATCAAGGGCCAGCGCACCTTGCCGCCCCAGGCGACGACGCGCATCGAAATGGTCGGCGCGTTGGCGCGCAGCGGCCCCACCGATTCCACACACCAGATCAATTCGATCCAAGTGTTTGATGCGACGGGCGCCAGCCACACCCTGAGCGTCAAGTTCGAGCCGCAAGCCACACCGCCCAATAGCTGGAAAGTCAGCGTATCCGAGGCCAGTGGTGCGTTGCTGCAAAGCGGCACCATTGCCTTCGGCCCCGACGGCAGCCCCGTGGCAGGCTCCAATACTCTCAACTTCACCCTCACGGCCAATGGCGCCGCGCAGAGCATTCAGCTGGATTTTGGTACGCCCGGCAGTTTCAACCTGGCCTCACAAGTGGCCAGCGGTCCGAGCCATACCCTGGGCGCGCGGGTGGTCGACGGCAGTGCGATTGCAGGGTTGAGCAGTTACGCCTTCGATGAAAAAGGCGTGGTGCAATTTACCTATGCCAACGGTGAGAAGCGCAGCGGCGACCAATTGGCCCTGGCCGATTTTGCCGACGAGACCGCGCTGATTGCCGGCGCCAACTCGCAGTACAAAACACCTTCCACTCTGCGTGCCGAGTTTGGCCGGGCAGGTCAGGCGCAGTTCGGACGCATCCAGGGCGGTTACCTTGAGTTGTCCAACGTCGACCTGGCGCAGGAGTTCGGTGACATCCTCATTATCCAGCGCGGTTATCAGGCCAGTTCCCGGGTCATGACGGTCTCCAACGAGATGTTGGAGCAACTCTACAACGGCACTCGGGGTGGTTAATCAATGAGAACGTTGGGGTTTGTGGGTAAGCGTCGCTGGCACGAGGCGGCGCAAAAACTGCCACCGGCGGTGCAGGCATGGCGCGAGCAATGGTGCTTGAACCCAGTGGCAAAACCCTGGGTGGTCGAGTGCCTGGCGCTTGTCGAGGCAGATGACCCGGCGCGTGCACAAGGCCTGGAGTGGTTCAAGGCCGATGCCGCAGGCGCAGCGGTGTATGTGGCAGGCGACTGGGTGTCGTTGGTGTTTGGCGCGTTCGCCCAGGAGTTGCCCGCAGGCGAGACCGCGAATTATTTGCTGCACGAGGCCCGGCAAGCGCTGGTCAACGGCGTATTGGCGTCCATCGGCCACGTGCCCTCCACAGGGTTGGTCGCGACCGCTGCACACGCGCTCGGCAAACCGCTCAGCAGCGACATTGTAGTGCGTGTGCGTGTCGAGTCGTTTTGGGCTTATGTGGTGCTGGACGCTGCGTTGTTGAGCAGCGCGCTGGGGCCGCACGAGGTGAAACCGCCGCTGTTTCCCCGTCAGCAAGCGTTGGGCAATGCCAAGGTCAGGCTTTCCCTGCAGTTACCGCTGGCCAGCCTGTCTATTGGTGAGATGAACGACCTGCAGCCGGGAGACACCTTGCGCGCCCAGGCCCTGCTTTCCCAAGCCCTGCAATTGCGGGTGGGCCAGAGGGTGGTGGCGTCGGGGTATCTGGCCCGGCAGCAGGACCATCTCGCCGTACAACTGATTTCCGGCCAATAGCCCAAGGAATTTACGCATGACAGTGACAGTTGATTCAATCGAGTTGGAAGAGGCAAAAAGCGTCGCCAATGAAGGCATGCCAACGCTGATCAAGCGGGACATGAACCTGATCAAGCACGTGGTGGTGGAACTGGTGGTTGAATTGGGCAATGCGTCGATGAGTGTCGACGAACTGTTTGCGCTCAAAAGTGGCGATATCGTCAAGCTGTTGCAGCAAGTGCATGAACCCGCGTCGTTGTGCCTGGATGGCAAGGCCGTGGCACGCGGCAATCTGGTGGCGGTCGACGATAATTTTGGCATTCAGTTGACGCACATACTGTGACCACGCCAATCACTAGCCAGCCTTTAGGGTTGCCGCTGCGCCAGGACGACCCGCTGTCGTTTGTGCTCATGATCAAGGTGCTGTTGGTCACGGCGTTGTTATTGGCCATCGTGTACGGGGTCATGCGTTGGTACGCCAAGCGCCAGGCCCCAGGCAATGCCAGTGTTGCCTGCGCGCCATTGAACTGCACCCGGGCGCTGCGGTTGTCGAGCAAAACCAAGGTCTATCTGCTGAGCGCCGAGGGCGCTCAGGTATTGGTCACGGAGTCCTCCAACGGGGCCACAGTGACCGTGCTCGGTCAATCGGTCTCTGCACCCGCTGCACCCGCTGCGGATGTTCAATCGTGAAGGGCCGCGGCCTGGCGCTGGTGCTGCTGGGGTTATTGCCACTGAAGGCGCTGGCCGTCGACGACTTTTCTGAGTGGGGTAGCCTGCACATCAATCAGATCCAGTCGCCGACCAGTATTGTGGTACTGCTGACGGCACTTTCGTTTGTGCCCTTTATGGTGATTGCCCTCACCACCTTCACGCGAAATATCGTGGTGCTGTCACTGACGCGCCAAGCGCTTGGCCTGCAGCAAACGCCACCCAACATTGTGTTGATCGTGCTGTCGATGTTTCTGACCTTGTTTGCCATGGCGCCGACCCTGGAAAAAACCTACGACGTCGGCGTGCGACCGTTTCTGGCCAGCAAGCTGGGGTTGGAGGGCGCCGCGCAGCAGGGCTGGGTGCCGATTCGTGATTTTATGGTGCGCCAGACCCACGAGTCGGATCTGCGACTGGTCTACGAGCTGGCCAAGGCGCCGCTGCCCACAAGCCCGGATGGCCTGTCGCCAGTCAAACTGGTGCCGGCCTTCATGCTCAGCGAGCTGAAGGTGGCCTTTCAGATTGGCTTTATGATTTTCCTGCCTTTTCTGATCATTGACTTGGTGGTGGCGTCCATCCTGATGTCCCTTGGCATGATCATGGTGCCGCCTATCACCATTTCACTGCCGCTTAAAATCATGTTGTTCCTGCTCATCGATGGTTGGGGATTGATCGCCCAGACATTGATGCGTGGTTTGGGTTAGCCCGAGTCGACCCACTCCATGGAACCGGAAAAAGATTCTGACAAAACCGATGAGCTTTCTCTCTGGCAGGCTTGGCTGAGCGAAAAATCCAGCGATGCCCGCAGCCATCTGTTTTTCTTTTACGGGCAGTGGTTGCGCATGATTACGCGCTTGCTTTACGTGCGATATCCCCACCCGCTCGCCGAGTGGCACGACTACGTGAATTTGGCGTCTGTCGGCTTGCTGCAAGCCATCGACCGATTTAACCCGATATTGAAGACCCGCTTTCAGGCCTATGCCGAACCCTATGTGAAAGGCAGCGTACTCAAAGGCCTGGCGTGTTACGTACGTGATAGCCGAAAAATGTACCAGGACCGTCTTGTGAGCCTGTCTGGTAGTGAGGACGAAGACGCGAGCGATCTGGAGCGCGTTGCCAACGTAGCGATAGGATTAGCGTTTGGACTGTTCTTGGAGTCAGGCATCATTGATCATGAGCCTGAGGCCAGTAACCCTTTGAATGTGTATGAGGCGGAGCAAAACCATGACCACCTTAATGAATGCGTGAAACAGTTGCCGCCCAACGAACAGCGGGTAATCGTTGCTCATTACTATCAACACTTGAGCTTCACGGAGATCAGTGAGCTGATGGGCCTTTCAAAAGGAAGGATTTCACAGTTGCATGCTCAAGCGCTGAAACGTGTGCGGCAAAATCATGAGCATTTCATGAGCGGTGTCCGGTGGTAGGCATAAAGGGCGCTGGCCTTGAGAACCTCCCTGGCCAGCGCGCTGTACATCGTCAGGCGGTAGGTCTGACCCGGAAGGCCAGGAACACCGGACCGGCCGGGAAGGTGCTGACTTCCAGCTCATCCAGCGGGTTAAGCGTGCGCGTACGGCCTCCAGCGTTGCTGTAGATCGTATGGCTGCTCGATGTTGCGATGTTGATCCTGCCGGCGGCTGCCTGGATCAGAGTGACCTTGAAACCTTCAGCCACATCGTCACCCAGCGTAAGTGTGACGTCAGTGTTGCTGATGACCAGAATCGACTTACCTGAATCCGCCATGGTCAAGGGCCTGCTGGCCGTGATCGACACATTGGTGTGCACATGACCGCCGGCGTGGTAAGTGACCATCCTGGGGTCGGCGAAGACACGGGCGAAAGCGCCAACATAGTTGACACTGGTGCGCATGTCATCGAATTGCTCCACCACGAAGGTACCGACGCTACCGGAGACTTCAGAGCCAGGATCCAGTACCCATTTGCGTCCGATCATCAGCCCGATCTGGGTGTTGTCGCGTACACCTGCACGCATCTCTTCCAGAAACAGCGCACTGATCTGACCTCCACCTTTGCCCTGTGCATAGGTAAACCGTGCAATTGAGTGGCTGTCACCTGTCGGATTGGCCAGCGACGTATCGACTTTGTAATCGACAAAATCTGCCGAGACAACGGTGCTCGTGGTGTTGAGGTTGGGTAACCAAGAGAAATCCAGGACCCGTCCTGTTTTCACCTGCTCCAGTGAGGTGGTGGGTTGCGAAGTTGTGGTAGATCCTGAGTGCTTCAAATCATCGTTCATAATACTCATCCTTAAGTAAAATTCGTGCTTGAGTGCGGGTCGAAATAACCCTAGGCATATGACTGCCGTCATACAGCCACTTCACTACAGCGTAACGTCGCTTCATTTGATCCGGATCGAATGCGACTTCAGCGGCCATTACAAGTAGTGACTGTATATATATACAGTGCTCGTGGTTTGTCGTCACTCTTTTTTCGAGGGGCTGCTGGAGATTCAGGTTTGATGTTCAGCGCTCCGGTAAAGCCCGAGATGGATTTGGTCACCAGTTCGGCAGACTTGAATGCCAACCATTGCTCGGCCACGTAAGCGAAGGTGCGCTCTTCATTGAGCAACTGTGCCTCGATCTTGGCCTTGAGCGGAGCGGTGTGGTTAGCCACGTCGCGGCGTGCGCCGCGGGCAATGTCGCGCGCCTCCTTGAGACCAATGTCGGGGTAAGCGCCGATAGAGAAGCGGTTTTCCTTGCCATGCAGGCGATACTTCAATCGCCAGACCTTGCAAGGGGATTTGCCGACCTTGCTCGACGCCCTTACCTCCAAGTAGAGCCAAAAAACATTTTGACTGGGCTCTAGCGCAGTATTTTCAGGTCGGAAAAACTAAAATATGCCCCCAGTTTTGCCCCCAGTAGCGCGGGATATGCGGGCGATCGAGATTGGCGATCTCTGAGGCGGAGCAGGGTGGTCGTCGATGGCTTTCAGTGTAACTCCTCATCGGATCTGGCGGGGGGGCAGGGCGCATCAAGGACCAGCTAATCCGCTCTCGGTCGAGAACAGCTACTCCGATCGACTGTGTTCAACCTAATATTTGCATCCGCCTAATTGGTTTGCTGGGCTTGGAGGTATCTACGAAACCAAGAGCGATTCATTTTGAGCGCAGTGGTCTTCCTCTTTTGTCCAAGGCTGACGCGAACTTTGAGGGAGCGGATTTACCCGCGAACGCCAACAAAGCAGGTGCCATTAACCTCGGCTGCTTTGGGCTCGCGTTCTAGCAATAATCGACAGCTAATTCCGTCGTCAGCCGACTGTGGTTCTCCATACAAGCGCATCTGCGCACTCACTCCAGCGTGTTTCGCGTCAGGACGTGTGTCGCGCAATGACCCATTGCTTGAACATTCCGAAGGAGTGCTACGAACCTACGCATTGATAACGGTAAGGTTTGTATCGTCATTTCGTAACGAGACCGTCGGCAAAATAGGTTGCCAGTCAATCTCAGATTCCAAAATCTGAGTTTGATTGACAGGCTAGGGCTGAAAGTTCTCTCGATCTTTTTGATATCAAGGATGGATATGGTGAGGCGGTGGTTATCCCTGCTGGCAGTTTTTATGCTGCCACTGCTGTCGATGGTGTGCAGCGGGCAGGTCCGAGAAGTGCAGAGAGACCTCGATGCATTGAATGCTGAGCGTCCGATGCATGTGGCTATTTGGTATCCGGAAGGCGTCTGCACCGCAGGTGCGCAAGAGCTGTGCCTTGATAAGTCAGCGATTACTCATAAAGTCATCGTTGTTTCACATGGCAGCATGGGGGCGTCAGACGATTACGCCTGGGTTGGTAATGGCTTGGCATCCAAGGGGTACATTGTCGTTGGTCTGAATCATTTCGGTGAATCCCGGGTATACGGGAAGCACACACAGAGCTTGCGTGCCACGGGTATGGTGTGGGAGCGGGCGCTGGATGTGTCGCGGGTGCTGGATGCCCTGGCCAAACTGAATCTCTTTAAAAAAAGCGTCGCCTGGGACGACGCCATCGTCATTGGTCACTCCGCCGGCGGCCAGACTGCCGCGCTTCTGGCGGGAGCACGCTTTGATCTTCATGCGTTCGCCAAGTACTGCGAGTCCCTGCCAGACGGTGTTGATCGTTCGTGTTTTTACGCGCTGGATATCAAGCGAGCACCAAGCGCCTATATCGCGTTGTTCAACGGCAGCTACCGCGACCCGCGGGTCAGAAAAATAGTATTGCTTGACCCCGCCCTGGGCCCTGCATTGGTTGAGCAGTCCATGGCGGGTTCGCATATTCCAGCACTGGTGGTGGGGGCGCTGCACGATGACTTCCTGCCGTGGAGCCATTACGGTGCTCGCTATGCGTCGGCCATACCGGATGCAAAAACCCTGTTGCTGGAAGGCAACGAGGGGCACTTTGTGTTTCTTTCCGTTTGCCATTATGACGACAAGGTCAACGGTATCCCGCTCTGTACCGACAAAGCGGGAGTGGACCGCAAAGTCGTGCATGAGCGTTTGTTGTCTGGGCTGCTTGCTTTTGTTGCACCCGATGACGAGATCCCTCTGTCTGGAAAACGCGTAGTGCCCGCAATTGCCGATGTCCCGGCTGCAAAACTGACCGTGCTGGAAATCCTCAGCTACACCCCGCATTGGGTATTTGGTTTATTGTTCGCTCTTTGCGTATTGGGACTGATGCAGACACGTACGCGACAGGTGCGGTTCAGTCTCGCTTTGCTGCTCCCCATCGGGATGCTGATGTTGTCGGTGGCGGGAGTGTTTCAGTACACCGATTATTGGGGCGCCGGCTTTGGGTTCTGGCTTGCTGGCCTTGTTGCTATCGGTACGATCGCCTCGCGTTTTATGGATGCCAACTTCGTGACAAGGGAAAAGGCTTCGGGTCGACTGGTAATGCGCGGTAGTTGGGTCCCACTACTGGTCATCCTTGGCATTTTCATCACACGCTATCTGCTAGGTGTGGCCCAGGCCCTGCAGTTTCCGGCACTCAATCATTGGTCAGTGCAGATGCTGGTCGCAACTGGGTTGGGGGCGTGGAGCAGCTATTTCGCTTGTCGGGGTTGGAGCTGCTGGAGAGCAGCTCGCCTATAGCCTTGCATCTGAATGGACCCTGCCAGACGACGCCTAAAGACTCTCAGGGTCCCCAAAAAACATCTGAATCCGCGACCGCAGCCACCGCTCTCCCGGGTCGTTATCCTGCGACCCGCGCCAGGCCATATGCAGTTCAAAGCTACGCACCGGCAACGGCGGGTCTTCGGCCCGAAGGCCGCCCGCCGCTGTCAGGGCCTCGGCTGCATAATCCGGCACGGTGGCCAGAATGTCGGTGCCCGCCAGCAAGGTGCCCAGCCCATTGAACTGCGGCACAGCCAGTACCACGTGGCGTTTTCGATTGAGCTTTTCCAACTCTTCGTCAATAAACCCGCTCAGGTCGCCCGCGAAGGACACCAGGGCGTGGGGGCGCGCGCAGAAGTCGTCCAGGCTCAGCGAGCCGGGCACGCTGTCGGCACGCAGCAGTTTTGGCAGGCTGCGACGCAGCACTTTGCGCTTGGCATTGGCCGGCAGGTCGGCGGTGTAGCTGACGCCGATGGAGATCTCACCGGAGGCCAGGAGGCCCGGCATCAGGATGTAGTTGACGCGGCGCACCACCAGCACGATGCCGGGGGCTTCGGCACGCAGGCGTTTGAGCAATTGGGGAAGCAGGGCGAATTCGACGTCGTCGGACAGGCCGATACGGAACACGGCGGTGCTGGTGGCCGGGTCGAACTCGGCGGCACGGCTCACGGCGGTGGAAATCGAGTCCAGGGCCGGGGAGAGCAGGGCGAAGATTTCTACAGCGCGTGCCGACGGCTCCATGCTGCGCCCGGTGCGCACAAACAGCGGGTCATCAAACAGCCCGCGCAGACGCGACAAGGCCGCACTGATGGCCGGCTGGCCGAGGAACAGCTTCTCGGCGGCGCGGGTCACGCTGCGCTCATGCATCAAGGTTTCGAATACGATCAAGAGGTTAAGGTCGACACGACGCAGGTCGTTACGGTTCATCTTGTGTCCTGGAAGAGTCAGCAAACTTGACGTGAACGGCCATATTCAGAACCCTCAGGTTCCACTTAGACGCATGACCGGCATGAATCTTACGGGGAAAGGCTGGTACTCTGCACAAGATAATTGAGTTTTCCTACAGGAGTTGAGGTCTATTCCTCGGTTGCGGAATCAATGACAGGCATGTCGACTATTAACGCCGACCGATGGCCTTAGCTGGAAAGCCCAGATAGAGTTCATGGCATTAGAGGTTACTTTGACGAGGTTTGCGATGTCCCGCACGATCCGTTTTCACAAGTTTGGTCCGGCCGAGGTGCTCAAATGCGAAGAGCATGCAGCCGCACAGCCCGCACCGGGCGAAGTGCAGGTGCGTGTCGAAGCGATTGGCATCAGCTGGTATGACATTTTGTGGCGCCAGAACCTGGCGTCCTCGCATGCACGTTTGCCGTCCGGCCTTGGTCATGAAATGGCCGGTGTGGTCGTCGCCCTCGGTGAGGGCGTGGATGATTTGGCTGTGGGCGATAAAGTGGCCAGTTTTCCGGCCGAGAGCCCCAATGATTACCCGGTGTATGGCGAGCAGATCGTCTTGCCCCGTTCGGCCTTGACCCGCTACCCGGACGTCTTGAGCCCGATTCAAGCCAGCGTGCACTACACGCCGCTGCTGATTGCCTACTTTGCGTACATGGATCTGGCGCGGGTCAAGCCCGGTCAATTTGCCTTGGTGACCGACGCCAGCCACTGCGCCGGTCCCTCGTTCGTACAGCTGGGCAAGGCCTTGGGTGTGCGGGTGATTGCCGCGACCAAGGACAGCGCGGAGCGTGAGTACTTACTGTCCCTGGGGGCGGAGAAGGTCATCGTCACCGAAGAGCAGGACTTGCTCATGCAAATCAACAAGTACACCGATAACCGCGGCGTGGATGTGGTGTTCGATGGCTTGGGCGGCCCGCAGATGTCATTGCTGGGCGATGTCCTGGCGCCGCGTGGCAGCCTGGTGCTCTATGGCCTGCAAGGCGGCAACCAGACGCCATTCCCGGCGTGCGCAGCCTTCCAGAAGAACATTCAATTCTTCGTGCACTGTATCGGTAACTTCACCGGAAAGCCGGAACTGGGCATCATTCAGGACCATGTGGCGTTGCAACGTGCGTTGCGCGATATCAACCAACTGACGGCCGATCGGGTGTTGGTGCCACTGAAAACCACGGTGTTTGCGTTCAACCAGTTCGTGGAAGCGCACCGTTATATGGACGAATGTCCGTGCCGTGAGCGTGTTGCGTTGCAGGTTGAAGCTGTTTGAGATGTAGGAATATTCGCAAATAAGTCTTCAAAACCCCGGGCGCATGGGGCAAATGCGCCATTTGAAAGGGTTTAACCCGCGCGGTGGCTGAAACGCGCAGGTGCCCGTCAGTCCTGTAAACGATACCTTTCTCCCCGGCGCCGCCCTGAAATTCAGCGCGGCGTTCTTGTGTGTGCCGCTTCAACGTAATTCCTGATAACTGTCTGAACTGGTTTTCGGCCAGGTTCTGTATCTGTTATTCATTATTTCAGTCCTGATAATTGGTGCTTCACTTTCAACTCAAGGACTGAGTAATGAATGACAATCTGATACGGCGGCCGGTACTTCCCGCCATGACGCGTGATGCAGTGCTTATCCAGCTCCGAGGAAGCGGGGCCTTTCACGGCGGATATCAATCAATACGCAAACGAAGATCAAAGTTTAGTGGTTTTTATTTGTCGGATGGCTCTTTTAAGCCATGGTTAAAGGGTTGTAGGAGTTTGTCTGAATATTCCTAGGAGCACTGCTGTAATGGGCTGGATGCTTGTTGCACAGGCTTTCGGCGCCGCGAGTGCTCTCGGACGTGCGAAGTACGCAGTCCATCGGTTTGTTGCAAGATGCTAGTGTTTTTTATCGCGAACACTTCGCCACGGGCAACGTCATTACACATGCAAGAGATCGGGCAACTACGCTCGGTAGTTGTTTGAAACTGATATTTCAACTCAGGTAGTAGAGCTATGAGCGCTATTCACGAACAGGCTATGAATTATGTTTACCAGCAAGTTCAACAACGCTTAGTCGGGTATTTCACACGTGCGGAGCGCACAGCACTTCAATTGTTGATTCAGCGTATCGTCGTGGCCGCAGGCGGAATGGAGCAAGTGGGGGATTACAAAGTGCTGGTGGCCCACGGCGGCGGCGAAGTCAGCAGCTACACCCTGGCACTGCTGCGTGCCGCACAACTGAGTATTGCCGGGCGATCGCCCAGGACGTTCCAGCTACGGGTCGCCACGCTGTGCCACGCAGGCATGACTCAAGACACCCTCGACGCGATTCACCGCGGTTACAGCCGATTGTTTTTCCACGATGACCACCGCGTCGAGCTGCTGATGGTCGACAACGAACAGGTGCTGCCCTTCAATCACCAGCGTCCGGTATCCGGCCATGCCTGTGAAACCCACCAGCGCAACATGTTGATGGTGGGGCATCTGACCTCCGGCGATATTCGCGCCACCCTGTGCAACGAGACCTACTTGGCCCTGGGTGATTTCTATCAGCGTGTCACGGCCTGGAAAGGCGGCGTGCATGCATTGGTCAGCGGCGATTCCACGCGTAAACAGAGCCAGCTCCTCGCCTGGCTGAAAAAGGCCGCCCAAGCCAGGGGTGTCAGCCCCCCGAAGGGCCAGCCTTCCTCACTCAACGGGCTGTTCAAGCGCATGGATGAATGGAGCGGCGACTTCTACCGCGACCTGTACGGCGAGCACTACGTGCCAAAGGCCGACATCAGCTCGGGTGGGCACCGCAACTTGGCGTACATCGGAATGGCCGACCTGCTCGAGGGTATCGAGCGCGCTCGTGCACCGTTGCTCACCGAGTTCATGGACTACACACCGGACCCGCTGGGCTTTCATTTCAGCCACCCAGCCTTTGCCAATCCGTTGTTGATGGCGCACCTGCGAGGCCTGCAGGCCGAATGCCTGCGTGAGTTGCGTTACGAGGAGGGCGTCGATGAGTTCCTGGTGCTCGCGCGTGAGTACCTGCGGCGTCGGCATGTTCCCGAAGAGCTGGTGACCCGGGCCGTCAACCGCGAGGAGCGCGTCGTGTCGAGCACTTACGCCCAGCAGTTCTTCGGCCTGGATGAAAGCCAACTGACCTGCCTGTTGTTTTCACCCTTTATCCATCACGGTGAGCGACTGGAAGGTTACTTGCGTCAGTGCCACCCCGGAATGCTGGTGGCGTTGCCCGAACTGCACAAGATGCTGCAGGGCAAGCCCGCCGCCGAGATGCTGCAGCAATGGGTGGCCGACGCCAGTGGGCTGCCGCTGTCCTTGCTTCAACACCTGTACCGCAAGCGGCCGATGACGCTTGCCCCTGGTGGCATACGTAGCGGTTTAACGCAAAGGCCGATGGCCAGTGGCAGCATGGCCTGTCAGCTGTCCGGCCGATGACGCTGCGAGGGGCGCGGCAAGTAGACTTCGCTTATCAGGCGGTCTATCGCTACATGATCAACTTGATCAATGAGGTCAGTAGCGATGCTCGGGTGAAACTGCCGTCGTTGCGCCAGTTATCCCAGCGTCTGAATGTATCGATCTCCACCATTCAATACGCGTACTCGCTGTTGGAGAAAGAGGGCCGGGTGTATTCGGTGGCCAAGTCGGGCTATTACGCTTGGCCGCTGGCGGGTAGCCCGGACACATGGCCCAGTGGGGATTTACTCGAACGCCTCTATGTGGCGGCTCGCCGCCCAGGCATGGTGGTACTCAGCGGCGATGAACCTGCGTTGCTGGCGTCGCTGGACGGCACCATGCTGGGGCTGGAGCGCGAGCTGGTGCGCCAGTATCCGCGTCATTTGCAGCCGTGGTCCCAGCCATGTGGCGTTTGGGAACTGAGAGCGGCGCTGGCGGCACGCTATACCACATCGCCGACGCGTTGCTGGCACGCCGACGACGTGTATATCGGTGCTGACCTGCGAGGCGTGCTCGACATTCTCATCGAGGTGTTGGGCTTGCGGGGCTCCACGGTGATCGTCGAGTCGCCCTGCGACTGGCTGATCCTGCGCGTGCTGCAGGATGCCGGGGTGCGCATCCTCGAGTGGCCCTGGGGCGACGATGGCAGCCTGGACCTGGTGACGCTCGAAGGGATGCTGCGCAGTGAGCCGGTGCAGCTGGTGTTGCTGTCATCGTCGGTCAGCCTGCCGTCGGCGGTTGCGATGCAGCCTCGCGACCGCCTGGGCGTGGCGAAACTGCTTGACCAGTACGATTGCTGGCTGCTCGAAAACGACACCTGCGGTGAGCTGGGTTTCAAGCCGCCCCAGGCGGCACTGCGCGACCTCGTCAACCCTGAACGGTTGGTGGTGTTTTCCTCATTCGAGAAAATACTCGGGCCAGAGGCGCCTTTTGGTTATGCGCTGTCGCGGCACCGGAGCGGCGAATTGCAGCGCCAGTTCCTGTTGCGTTCGTTCCGGTTGTCCTCCATTCGCCAACGCGCGATTGCACGCTTGTATCAGAGTGGGCGAATCGACCAGCACCTGCACGACTTGCGCCGGTTGCTGCGTGAACAGGCGAGCGAAATGAGCCAGTACCTGGACCGGCATCTGGGTGATCAAGTGAGCTATCGGATGCCCGCAGGGGGTGGCGCGTTCTGGTTAAGCTCTACTCAAACAGTGGACATGCGCCAGGTATTCCAGCACTTGCTGGCGCGGCAGGTGGTGATTGCGCCCGGAGAACTGTTCAGCATCGGCGGCTTGCATCATCAGCACCTGCGTTTAAGCCATACTTTCCATGGCCAGCCCAACCTGGAGATTGCCCTGGCGACACTGGGCGAGGCGCTGCGACAGGCACAGATTGCCTAAGCGCATGAAATTTCTCTTGCCGCTGTAGGATCGATACCGTCGCGCAGTAGTCCAACTCTCAGTAAACTGTCATTTTTTCCGAATCCTTCTTTATCGAGGTTTATGCATGACAATCAGTCCTTTTGCGGGCAAGCCGGCCCCAGCTCAGTTGCTGGTGGATATCCCGCGACTGGTCACGGCCTATTACACAGGCCAGCCTGATGCAGCGATCTCCACACAGCGTGTGGCCTTTGGTACCTCCGGGCACCGCGGTAGCTCGTTTGAGCTGAGCTTCAACGAATGGCATGTGCTTGCCATCAGCCAGGCCATCTGCCTGTACCGTGAAGCCCAAGGTATCAATGGTCCTTTGTTCGTCGGCCTGGACACCCACGCGCTGTCGACACCTGCCGGTGCCAGCGCCCTGGAAGTCCTGGCGGCCAACGGTGTGCACGTCATGCTGGCCGAAGGCGATGAATACACACCAACCCCGGCCATTTCTCACGCCATCATTTGCTACAACCGTGGCCGTACCACTGGCCTGGGGGACGGCATCGTGATTACGCCGTCGCACAACCCGCCACAAAGCGGTGGCTACAAGTACAACCCACCCAACGGCGGCCCGGCCGATACCCACGTGACCAAGTGGATCGAAGCCAAGGCCAACGAGCTGCTGGCCAACAAACTGGCCGGGGTCAAACGCATCACCCACGCCCAGGCGCTCAAGGCGGATACCACGCACCGCCACGACTACCTCAACAGCTACGTGGCCGACCTGGTCAATGTGATCGACATGGACGCCATCCGCAGCGCCGATCTGCGTCTGGGTGTCGATCCGCTGGGTGGTGCAGGGGTGCGCTACTGGTCGGCGATTGCCGAGCACTACCGTTTGAACCTGGATGTGGTGAACACCGAAGTGGACGCCACGTTCCGTTTCATGAGCGTCGATTGGGACGGCCAGATCCGCATGGACCCGTCCTCCAGCTATGCCATGCAAGGCTTGATCGGCCTCAAAGAGCGCTTTGACGTGGCCTTCGCCTGCGACCCGGACCACGACCGCCACGGCATCGTCACTCCGTCCGGTGGCCTGCTGGCACCGAACAACTACCTGGCAGTGTCCATTGATTACCTGTTCCAGAACCGTCCTGACTGGCGTGCTGACGCGGCCGTGGGCAAGACCGTGGTCAGCAGCGGCTTGATTGATCGCGTCGCCGCCCGTATCGGTCGTCGCCTGTACGAAGTGCCGGTCGGCTTCAAGTGGTTTGCCGATGGCTTGTTCGAAGGTTCGCTGGGCTTTGGCGGCGAAGAAAGCGCTGGCGCCTCGTTCCTGCGTAAAGACGGCACCGTGTGGAGCACCGACAAGGACGGCCTGATCCCAGCTTTGTTGGCGGCGGAGATGACCTCGCGCAAAGGCCAGGACCCAAGCCAGATCTACCGTGGCCTGACCGACGCCCTGGGCGAGCCGTTCGCGATTCGTGTGGATGCCAAGGCCACCCCGGCGCAGAAGGCCTTGTTGGGCAAACTGTCGCCGGAGCAGGTCACGTCCACGCAATTGGCCGGGGAGAGCATCCAACAAATCCTTAGCCATGCGCCGGGTAATAACCAGGCCATTGGCGGTTTGAAAGTGATGACCGAAAACGGCTGGTTCGCCGCGCGGCCATCGGGCACCGAGGACATCTACAAGATCTACGCCGAGAGCTTTATTGGCGAAGATCACCTCAAGCAGTTGGTGGAAGAAGCACAGGTGCTGGTAGACGGCGCCATCAGCCAGTAATTACGCCAAACCAAAAGTGGGAGGGGCTTGCTCCCTCCCACTTTTTTGCTTGGCGCAAAGCGTCACATCAGGCCAGGTCGACCAACACGATTTCGCTGTCTTCAATCGCCGTCACCCGCAACACCTGCTCATCCTCAACCGCCACACCGTCTCGAGCTTGCGCCCGTAAGCCATTGACCTCAATCACCCCCGTCGCTGGCACCAGATACGCCCGACGTCCGCTGTCCAGCCGATACTCGGCACTCTCACCCGCTTTCAGGTTGGCTGCCACCAGGCGTGCATCGGCACGAATGCGCAGGCTTTCACTGTCACCGGCTTTGCCGCTGGCCAATGTCACAAACCCCTCGCGATCACCCTTCGGAAAAGGTTTGGCACCCCAGGAGGGCGGCAAGCCGGCTTCATTCGGGATGATCCAGATCTGGAAAATCTTGGTCGGCGTGGCTTCCAGGTTGTATTCGCTGTGGGCAATCCCGGTGCCGGCACTCATTACCTGCACGTCGCCGGCCTCGGTACGGCCCTTGTTGCCCAGGTTGTCGGCATGGCTGATGGCGCCTTCACGCACATAAGTGATGATTTCCATGTCGCGGTGCGGGTGCTGCGGGAAGCCGGTACCTGGCGCGATGATGTCATCGTTCCACACCCGCAGATTGCCCCAGTGCATGCGCCTGGGGTCGTGGTATTCGGCGAATGAAAAGTGATGATGAGCGTCGAGCCAGCCATGATGTGCGCCGCCCAGGGTATTGAAAGGTCGAAGTTCAAGCATGATCGTCTCCTGTTGATGCGCCCATCATCCTGCAGTTCAAGATCGATAAAAAGCGTAAAAAATGCCTGATTCCTATCAGTTGATTCGATTGGTTGCTGGGGTTTTGACTTTTACTTCGTCGCCTAACTGCATGACGTCAAAGCAATTGGCTGGAACTGAGCGCCGATTCCGGCGACCATGGCGCCTTCGCCAAAACCAACCTCATCGCTGGAGTCCGCGTGCCGCAACAAACGCCTGATCTGCCCCCCGAACTGCGCCCGATAAACGAAATGCCTTGGCTCAAACGCCTTGCCGCGCATTTGTTTGGCCATGGCCTCACGCGCCTGCGTGCGCAGCATCGGTTTTCGTGGCTGCACGGTCAGGCTGATGGGTTCCGCAGCGGGCATGAGGCGGGTGTGGAGTATGGTTATCGCGAGGGCAAGGCCGACGGTATAGAGGAAGGTCGGCAGGTGTTGCTGATCCGCGACTTCCGCCCTGATGAGCACCGTGCACCGGGTGTGGATGACAGTTTGTTCGACGACTGGCGGCTGCCACTCACCGCCGAGGTGAAGAAGCGCATGAAGGCTGATGTGGCGCGCTTGCTGCCGGCCCATGCACAGCCAAGTGCCGCGCAATGGAAGATGATCTTCAGCGACACACCCTCGACCTCAGTGATTGCGGGCGCGGGTGCTGGCAAGTCCACCTCGCTGGTGCTGCGCATACTGCTGCTGACCCATTACTTGGGCTTTGAGCTGAGCTCGATGACCGTGGTGACGTTCACCCGCGAGTCGCGCAAGGACTTCATCAACAAACTCATGGAAATTCTCGGCCTGTGGGGCCAACCCCTTGGCTTTAAAGACGCTCAGGCGGTGGTGCGCACCTTTCACTCGCGCATTCTGCCGATGGTCCGCAGCCTGCCGGGGTTTGAACGGCTGCAAGCCTTCGAAAACCTCAGCAGCGGTGTCGAGGACGCCGACAGCAACCCATTCGACCTGCGTATCAGCGACGCCCAGCGCCAACAGATGAATGCCTGTTATCACCGGCTGCATGGCCGCCATGAGCGCTTTCGCGAGCTGATTACCCCGTTGGCGCGTCACGGCCTGCAACTCAAGGAGTTGGAGCGCGATCACCCGGACGTACAGAAGCGGGTGGCCGTGACCGAGCTGGCAGCCAAGCGCGATGAAGAACTCTGCGATGTGATCGAGGACCTGTGGTTTCGCGCTGGCGCCTGGCCGATCAAGGGCATTGAGCCCAGCCGCCAGACGTTCGAAATCAACGGCGCGCAGTTTCATTGCCACGGTTATATCCCGGAACTGGATGCCTGGGTCATGCTGGGTTTCGATTCGCGGGAAAATGCCCAGGTCAGTCGCCAAAACGCGAAACTATCGGTACGCGCGGAGTGGGCGGTAAAGCGCACCCTGTTTCAAGCTTTCTGCCGTAAGCCTTTGATATGGATAGATAGTTACGAATCGTCAAAGCGTCTTTTAAGCAGCCTTGCCGGTGACGCCGCCGCCGGGCCCGGTTTTGATTACAAGGTCAAAGGTGAGCTGTCGTCGGCGCCGCTGTTGGACAGTTTTGTCATGGCGGCCGGGTTTATTGAGAACCTCGGGTTGGACGTACCGACGGCTGTTGGCCAAATGAGCTTCGCCAAGGACGACCCGGACCGGTTCTTCTTTGAAGCCCTGAGTATTTTCTGGAAGGCCCTGGAAGACCACCTGCTGGATCAATCCCCGCCAATCATGACCTACAACCGGATGTTCTCGCTGTTCGGCGAAAACACCCCGGAGAACCTCAAGTTGCTCAGCGACCCGCTGCTGCGGCCGATGTCGCACCTCATGATTGATGAGTTTCAGGATGTCTCACCGCAGATCGTCTCCTGGCTGCGGGCCAGCCTGCGCGAGGTCCGTAGCCGTGGCCCGGCGATGCACGTGGGCCGTGGCGCACAACGCTCTTCCTTGTTGTGCGTGGGCGATGACTGGCAGTCGATCTATGGCTGGCGCGGTAGCTCGCCCAAGTATTTTATGGCGTTCAACAAGGAATTCCCGTCGCCGAGCACCACCCGCGTGATGCTCAGTGAGAATTACCGCAGCCATCAGCACATCATCGACGCCGCCGAGCATATCGTGCGTGCCGCACCGGCGATCCCCGGCAAGAAGGCCAAAGCCAGTGGCGAACCCAAGGCACCGGTGCCTGTTGCGGTGCTGGAGCGGGACGATGCTGCGTTGGGTCGCCGGTTGCTGGAGCACTATCAAAAAGGCGAATCAGTGTTAATGCTTTATCGAAAAAGTAGCGATAAGTTACTGATTCAAGAGCATATTCAGTCGGTAGTTAATGTGGATTCTAGTTTGCCGCCGCACGCGCGCCGCTTGAAGCAACTGACCTATCACAGCGCCAAAGGCCTGCAAGCGGATGCGGTATTCCTGCTTGGGGATTGCCAACACGTTACGAGTTCGCCCTACAAGAACCAGGTCTACCGCATGGCGGGACTGGGCAATGAGGGTGAAACCGAGCCGTATGACGCTGCACAAAAAGACGAAGTGCTGCGTCTGGCCTATGTCGGGATTACCCGTGCGGTGAGCCATTGCTATTGGTATGTGGAGAAGCCGGAAGGCCAGGGCGTGAATGTGCCCCGGGCGTCAGAGCGAGTCGACGGCAGAAAAGCGTTTTTTGACGATCAGCGTAATCAGTAGATACACGCAATCCTCCTGTGGGAGCGGGCAAGCCGACTCCCACAGGCTGATCTCTTCTGTTTGATCGATCGGTTCAAGCCCGCAAGGACAGCGGTGGCACGAAACTCTCCAGCTCATCCTCTACCGCCTCGATGATCCGCTCCACATCGGCGGCATTCATCACGGTCGCGCAGGGGATGCCGGCAATGGCAATCAATGTTTCGCCCGTGCCACGGTCGAACAGACGGGCGACCATACTGCCAGGGGCGTCCATGCTCCCCTCAAAGCCCACCGGATGAAAATGCCAGCGCATCAGCTGGCACGCGTTGGGGAACGTCACTTTGTTCATGTTGCCCACCTTGTTCATTGAGCGCTTCCTTTAGCTCGCGGCAGGGGGCCAGGACCGTCACTGGTCATGGCATCGACTCACTTCAAAATAGCATCCGTTCGCAAGTCGACGGTGAGTTTTTTGGCCCCGTTCGGCGGTTCTCTTCCGTTAGGTTGATGTAGGTCACGTCCTACTACAAACTAGGCAAAAGGCCACTAGCCAGAAGTTCCGTTTGGCCATTGAAGGGCCCGCTAAAATTGGGCAATCTCAGTCGTTTATCCGTCACCGAGCCTTACATGCCCAACATCGCCCCAGACGATGCTTGCCAAAACACTCACGCCACCGGCGAGCTGGTCTTGCGCCACCATTTGTGTTGGCGGCATCGAGACCTGGATGGCGTCATGTCCTACTACCACCCCGACATCCAGTACCACGACTTCTTCCAGAACCGCGTCGTCGGTTACGCCGAGTTGCGTGATTACCTGCAAGCCAGCATGCCCCGTGGCGCCGATGAGGCGATTCAGCACACCGACCGTATCCGCGCCGACGGCGACACTGCGTTTATTCAGTACCGCATTACTTTGCGCGGCGGGCAGGGCCTGGTGTCGTTTCGCACCAGCGAAGCCATCACCGTGCGCGATGGCCTGATCTGGCGTGTAAACGAGTATGCGTCCCTGGTCCACGAGCAGCCCACCCAGGCCATGCGCCCGACGGTCAGCCGCTTGGGCCTGTCCCCCCAGCAATTGGGGCATATGGCCAAAGACCTGCAGCAATACTTCGAACTCAAGCAACCCTACCTGGACCCGGAACTGGATTTGCAGCGGGTGGCCAAGGAAGTTGGCTACAGCCGCAATCAGATTTCTTACCTGCTGAACCAGGTGCTGGGGCAGAGCTTCTACCGCTACGTCAACCAGGCCCGGCTCCAGCATTTGCTGGCCGCGCTGGAGACCGCCGTGCCGCCGATCAAAGTCGATGACCTGGCATTCGCTGCCGGCTTCAACTCGCTGTCGGCGTTCTACAGTGCGTTTCGCCAGCACACTGGCCAATCGCCGAAGGCTTACGTCAAACAAATTTCCCTGCGTGCACGCGCGCAAGACAGCCAATAACACCGCGCTCTAGGATCCAGCCTATCGAAACGAGGTTGGGGAATTGGCATGCCGGCATGGCGCACTATCAGTTTATGGATGGACCAGTTGGACGAGCCGCTGCAAGCGCGGCCGTCGCTTGAGCATGACCTGGACGTCAATGTGGCCATTATCGGCGCCGGGTACACCGGCCTGTGGACCGCTTATTACCTGAAACGCCAGGCCCCCGAGTTGAAAATCGCGATTATCGAGGCGCAGACCGCAGGCTTCGGCGCTTCGGGCCGCAACGGTGGCTGGCTGATGGGCAACTTGCTGGGTGAAGACCGCCTGCTGGCCGGGCTTTCACCGCAACAGCGCCGTGCTTCATTTGACCTGCTGCACGGCATCCCCGATGAAGTGGCCCGGGTGCTGGCCCGCGAAGGCATCGATTGCGACTACCGCAAGGGTGGCGCGCTTTACTGCGCCGCGCGTTACCCCGAGCAAGAAGGCAGCCTGCGGCGTTACCTGGACAAGCTCTATGCCCAAGGCCTGACCGAAGCCGATTACCGCTGGCTGAGCCCGCAACAACTGGCCGAACAGATCCGCATCGCCAAGCCCTATGGCGGTATTTATGCGCCCCATGTCGCGACCATCAACCCCGCCAAGCTGGTGCGCGGCCTGGCGAACGTGGTGGAGGGCATGGGCGTCACCATCTACGAAAACAGCCCGGTCACCCATTGGCAATCCGGCAGTCTGCGCACCGCGAATGCCAGTGTGCGCGCAGCGTGGGTGGTGCCGGCGGTTGAGGGCTACGCCACTACCTTGCCGCCGTTGGGGCGCTATCAGTTGCCGGTACAAAGCCTGATTGTCGCCACCGAGCCGCTGCCCGCCAGCACCTGGGATGAAATTGGCTTGAGCCATGGCCAGGCGTTTGGCGAGAGCAGTCGGCAGGTCACCTATGGCCAGCGTTCAGCCGATAACCGTTTGGTATTCGGCGCCCGTGGCGGCTACCAGTTCGCCGGTAAGTTGCGCCACAACTTCGACCTGACCGACAGCGAAGTGGAGTTGCGTCGGTACCTGTTTGGCGAACTCTTCCCACAGCTTAAGAACGTAAAGATTACGCACTCCTGGGGCGGCAACCTCGGCATGTCGCGTAACTTCCGGCCGCACATGTTGTGCGACCACAAGACCGGCATCGCGCTGTCCGGCGGTTATGGCGGGGAGGGCGTAGGCGCCACCAACCTCGGCGGCCGCACCCTGGCCGATCTGATTCTCGGCCTCGACACACCCTTGACCACGCAGCCCTGGGTGATCCGCGAACGTGGCCTGGACGCGCTCAAAGCCTGGGAGCCCGAGCCATGCCGCTGGCTGGGCTACAACGCGATCATTCGCAGTTTTGTCCATGAAGACCAGGTGTTGGCCAACCCCAGTACCGCGCTTTGGCGCCGCAAGTTGGCGACCGGCGTGGCGGGGTTCATGGAAAGTTTCATGCACTAAGACGTTTCACTCACACGAGAAGCCCCATGAGCATCACTCAATTCAAAGACGCGCTGAATGCCCACTTGCCGGACTCATCACCTGTGGCCGTGCCCTTGGGCGAGCCCATCGCCGTGGCCTCGACCTTGAGCGTAGAGCGTAACGACGGCGTCGAAACCGGCATCTGGGCATGCACGCCAGGGCGCTGGCGTCGGCAGATCAAATCCCAGGAGTTTTGCCACTTTATCCAGGGCCGCTGCACCTTCGCCCCCGACAACGGTGAAGTCGTCCACCTACAAGCCGGCGATGCACTGATGTTGCCGGCCAACAGCACCGGGGTCTGGGATATCCAGGAAACCGTGCGCAAGACCTACGTATTGATTCTGTAACGCTTTGATCCTTGATCGCCTGCCATAAAAACAGCCCTAAAACCGCCAGGAAATCGAACCATGAAAGCCATTGCCCTGTTGCCCTTGATGTTGGTGGCCTCTATCAGCCAGGCCGCCGAGACGGTGAAGATCTACAACTGGTCGGACTACATCGCACCGGACACCACCAAGAACTTCCAGAAAGAAACCGGCATCGGTTTCACCTACGACGTGTACGACAGCAACGAAACCCTCGATGGTAAGTTGATGACCGGCAAATCCGGCTACGACGTGGTGTTCCCGTCCAACCATTTCATGGCCCGGCAGATCCAGGGCGGCGCCCTGAAAAAGCTCGACAAGCGCCAACTGCCCAACTGGAAAAATCTCAACCCGGTGTTGCTCAAGGCCCTGGAGAACAACGACCCGGGCAATACCCATGGCTTCCCGTACCTGTGGGGCAGCACCGGCATTGGCTACAACATCGACAAGGTCAAGGCGGTACTGGGCGACAACGCGCCGGTGGACTCCTGGGACTTGATCTTCAAGCCCGAAAACATGGCCAAGTTGCAGAAGTGCGGGGTCGCGATCCTCGACAACGGCCCGGAACTGCTGCCGGCCGCGCTCAACTACCTGGGCTTGCCGCACCACAGCAAGAAGGCCGAGGACTACAAGAAGGCCGAAGACCTGCTGATGAAAGTGCGGCCGTATGTGGCGTACTTCCACTCCTCGAAATACACCGCCGACCTGGCCAACGGCGATATTTGCGTGGCCGTCGGGTTCTCCGGCGACATCCTGCAGGCCGAAAGCCGCGCCAAGGAAGCCAAGAACGGCGTGAACATTGGCTACAGCATTCCCAAGGAAGGCGCGGCCATCTGGTTCGACATGGTCGCCATGCCCGCCGATGCGCCTGACGAAAAAGCCGGTTATGCGTTCATGAACTACCTGCTGCGCCCGGACGTGATGGCCGGCATCACCAACTACGTGCGCTACGCCAACGGCAACGCGGCGGCCGATAGCCTGGTGGACCCGGCGATCAAAGCCGACACCAAGGTGTACCCGAGCCCGGAAATGATGGGCAAGTTGTTCGCGCTGGAGGCGATGCCGCTGAATATCGACCGGATTCGTACGCGGGTGTGGAACACCATTCGTACCGGGCGCTAGGCAGAACGCAGCACCCCTGTGGGAGCAGGCTTGTCTGGGAGGCGGCTTGCTCCCACATTCCGAGTGCAAAGGGTCCAAAGATCAGGGGTTTTCCAGGTCATGCCCCAGCGACTGGATAAACAACGA
Organism: Pseudomonas sp. M5A4_2d; assembly: GCF_053345295.1. Taxonomy (NCBI): domain Bacteria; kingdom Pseudomonadati; phylum Pseudomonadota; class Gammaproteobacteria; order Pseudomonadales; family Pseudomonadaceae; genus Pseudomonas; species Pseudomonas sp. M5A4_2d. Next base: position 1,085,638 of record NZ_JBKEZW010000001.1, read on the forward strand.
AAACAGTTCCGGCTGTGACGAAACATCCAGCTTCGCGTACAGATGGCGCCGGTGCACCTTCACGGTGTCCGGCGAGATCTTCAGGCGCTCGGCCATGGCTTTGGACGAAAAACCGCGCAGTACCAGTCGCGCGACTTCCAGTTCGCGTTCCGAGAGTACGCCGCTGCCGAAATGGCTCAGCGCATCCCTGATCTGGCTGTCCATGGCCGGCGCGCGCAGGGTACTTTGCTGCCAATGCTGCTGCATCAACGGCAGCACCCATGCCGCCAGCATGGCCATCAGCCCGGTTTCTTCAACGCTGAACCGCCGTTGCATGCCCAGCGATAACGACAAGGTGCCCATTCCCGGCAATTGCAGAATGAACTGCACCTCGTCCTCCAGCACGTTGTCGTGGAAGTAGTTGAGGAAGTATTCACTCTGGCGAAAATGGTCCGGCGCCACTTCCTCCAGGCGGTACACGCCGCTTGCGTAGCCCTCGCGACAGGCCTGGTAAAACGGGTCGAGCAAATACAAGCCATTGAGGTACACCAGCATCGACGCTGGTTTGCTGCTGGGCTGGGCGTCGTATTCTTCCAAGGCCTGGGGCGGGCCGCCTTTAGGATAGAAAATTGCTAACGCGTTATCGAACGGCAGGCATTGGTGCAGCAACAACACCAGCTGTTTCCAGAATCGCTCGGTGCCGATGTGCGCGACGGTACGCCCCAAACCGGCGTGCATGCCGACCTCTCTGAACAGGCTCATGTAACAGGCTCCCGCCATCAAAAGATCGGCCAAGGGTTCGGCTTTTAACGAGTACCGTCAAGGGGAGTACGCCAATAGGGGAATTGGCCGGCATAAACACAGCGTTTACCTTTGCCACTGTCCAGTGGGAAACATATCCCGCAAAAGCCCGACTTTTCGTTTCTGCCTCCTACCAAAAACAACGACAGAGGATAACGATATGAGTGCTTCCCCCGCGCCAGATGGCGTGCTCAAGCCAACGCTGAGCGTTTTCGATGTGGTGGCCATTACGGTTTCGGCGGTCACGCCGGCCAGTTCCGTGTTTGTGATTGCGCCCTTTGCCATCCAGCAAGCGGGCAGTGGGGTATTCCTGGCGTTTGTGATGGCCGCGGTGCTCGCCCTGATGTTCGCGTTCTGTTACGCAGAGCTGGGCCGGGCGCACAACAGCGCCGGGGGTGAATACGTGTATGCCAAGCGGGTGTTTGGCGGTATGGCGGGTTATGCGACGTTTCTGACGGTGTTGGTGATGTTGCTGTTTATCCCGCCGGTACTGGCGACGGGGGCGGCGACTTACCTGAACAACGCCCTGGGCACGAGATTCGATTCGCAAACCGTGGCCCTGGTGATTGTGGTGTGCAGCTACGCCTTGGGCATCCTCAATATCAAGCTCAACGCCTGGATCACCGGCACCTGCCTGCTGTTGGAAGTGGCGGCGTTGCTGGTCATCGTGTTTATCGGCTTCGGTAACCCGGTGCAGCCCGCCAGCGTGTTGTTTCAACCGCAGATCGTCGAAAACGGCGTGCTGCACCTGGCGCCTTGGGCGTTGGTGATCGGTGCGGTGGGTATCGGCCTGTTCTCGTTCAATGGTTACGGCCCGGCCGTCTTGCTCGCCGAGGACATGAAGTGCGGTGGCAAAGGCGTGCACAAGGCGGTGTTGTGGTCGCTGGGCCTGGTGGTGGTGATCGAGCTGGTGCCTATCACCGCGCTGTTGATCGGCGCGCCGTCGCTGAGTGCGATGATCAGCAGCCCGGACCCGATTGGTTATTTGCTCACCAGCCATGGCAATGAAACCTTATCCCGACTGGTCAGCGCGGGGATCTTCCTGTCGGTGTTCAACGCAATCGTCGCCATCGTTATTCAGATTGGTCGCGTGGTGTTCAGCAGTGGCCGCGATGCCTTGTGGACGCCGCGCATCAACACACTGTTCACACGCATTCACCCGCGCTGGGATTCGCCGTGGCTGGCGACATTGTTCCTGGCCATTCCCTCGGCGCTGCTGAGCTTCAGCTCCAACCTGGCGGACCTCACTTCGTTCAGCGTGTTGCTGATCATGCTGGTGTACTTGGTGGTGGCGATGAGCGCGCTGATGAGCCGGGTGCTGCTGCGTGATCGCGAACATCCCTATCGCATGCCGTTGTGGCCGCTGCCGGCGCTGTTGGCGGTGCTGGGCGCGGGTTATTTGCTGGTTGCCCTGGTTGCACAAGCGTCCGTGCGCGACATCATGATTATCATCGGCTTGCTGGCCTTGTCGGTGATTTTGTATTGCATCAGTGGCCGGTCGAGTCCGGCGTTTCAGAAATTGTAAGGAGTGGGTATGCGTGCACGTCAATTGGGCATCACGTTGGGGCTGGGTACGCCTGGCGAATTGAATGCTATCACCGATGTTCCAGGCGTCCGGGTCGGCCACAGTACGCTCAAGACCCGTATCGACGGCAAGCAGGTGCGCACGGGCGTCACCGTGATCCAGCCGCGCGCCGGGGAGGCGCGGCACCAGCCCTGTTTTGCCGGCTACCACGTGCTCAATGGCAATGGCGACGCCACCGGCCTTGAGTGGATCAGCGAGGCCGGGTTGTTGACCACGCCAATGGCCATCACCAACACCCATAGCATCGGTATTGTGCGTGACACCTTGATCGCCCTGGAGCGCGAGCGCCTGGCGGACCCGGCGGTGTACTGGTGCATGCCGGTCGTCATGGAAACCTACGATGGCCTGCTCAACGACATCTGGGGCCAACACGTCAAACCCGAGCATGTGCGCCAGGCGCTGGACACTGCCGAGAGCGGCCCGGTGCAGGAGGGGGCGGTGGGCGGCGGCACCGGCATGATCTGCCATGAGTTCAAGGGCGGCATCGGCACGGCGTCCCGACGTTTGCCTGAAGCGCAAGGCGGCTGGACCGTCGGTGTATTGGTGCAGGCCAACCATGGCAAACGCCAGGAACTGCGGGTGGATGGCTACCCGGTGGGCCGCCAGTTGATGGGCATTGCTTCACCGTTCGCCGAACGGGGCACCCCGGGCATGGGCTCGATCGTGGTGATTATCGCCACTGACGCGCCGCTGCTGCCCCATCAATGCAAGCGCCTGGCGCAGCGCGCCTCCATCGGCATTGCCCGCACCGGTGGCGGCACCGAGGACTCCAGTGGCGACCTGTTCCTGGCCTTTGCCACCGGCAATCACGCGCTACCACCGGCGGATTACGCGCGCAAGGACCTGCCGCTGAGCACCGTGTTGCGCATGGTCAATAACGACCATATTTCGCCGCTGTTCAGCGCTGCGGCCGAGGCGGTGGAGGAGGCGATCATCAATGCCATGCTGGCCGGCGAGGACATGACCACGGATGACGGCGCCCAGGTGCCTGGGTTGGCGGGCGAGACTTTATTGGAGGCATTAGGCAAGTCGGGTTGGGGTGTGTCCCGGTAATAGGGGACACGTTAATTAAATAGTCTAAGTAATGGCTCTTTAATGTCGCCAATGACACCGTGACAATATATTGGATCCATTATTCAAGTGCGCCGCTCAACTAGAGCGGCGTTTCGTCTATTTAATATTTAAATAACAGTGGCTGGCAATTTGCCGCACAACAGCAATGCCGCCCAATAAATGCTACGCGCGACTTCTTTAAGTTGAATCTGCGTCACATTTTCAGTTCAGAAATATTTGTAGACGAAAGATTTCAAGTTGTGTCAGTTTCGATACGCCTTCAAAAGAGGCGAGTGATAGGACGATCTCGCCCGCGAGGTTCCTATCGACCAAAGACTGATGCACTTGCAAACAAGGAAGTACGTTTATGTCAAAAGTAAAAGACAAAGCTATTGTTTCTGCCGCGCAAGCCAGCACTGCTTACTCGCAAATCGATAGCTTTAGCCATTTATACGACCGTGGCGGCAACCTCACGGTTAATGGCAAACCGTCCTATTCCGTGGACCAGGCAGCCACCCAGCTGCTGCGTGATGGCGCCGCGTATCGGGATTTTGATGGCAACGGCAAGATTGATCTGACTTACACCTTCCTCACCTCGGCTTCCTCGGCCACCATGAACAAGCATGGCATCTCCGGGTTCAGCCAGTTCAACACCCAGCAGAAAGCACAGGCCGCACTGGCCATGCAATCCTGGTCGGATGTTGCCAACGTGACCTTTAGCGAAAAGGCCTCGGGCGGTGACGCACACATGACCTTCGGCAACTACAGCGGTGGCCAGGACGGCGCGGCAGCGTTCGCTTACCTGCCCGGCACCGGCGCAGGCTACGACGGCACTTCGTGGTACCTGACCAACAACAGCTACACGCCGAACAAGACGCCGGACCTGAATAACTATGGCCGGCAGACCCTGACCCACGAAATCGGCCACACCCTGGGCCTGGCTCACCCTGGCGACTACAACGCCGGGAATGGCAACCCGACCTATAACGACGCGACCTATGGACAGGACACGCGTGGCTACAGCGTCATGAGTTACTGGAGCGAGAGCAACACCAACCAGAACTTCAGTAAAGGCGGCGTCGAAGCTTATTCTTCGGGCCCGCTGATCGACGACATTGCCGCGATCCAGAAGCTCTACGGTGCCAACTACAGCACCCGCGCCGGCGACACCACCTACGGTTTCAACTCCAACACCGGGCGTGACTTCTATAGCGCCACCTCCAACGCCGACAAGCTGGTGTTTTCGGTATGGGACGGTGGCGGCAACGACACCCTGGACTTCTCCGGTTTTACCCAGAACCAGAAGATCAACCTCAATGAGGCCTCGTTCTCCGACGTTGGCGGCCTGGTCGGCAACGTGTCCATCGCCAAGGGCGTTACCGTCGAGAACGCGTTCGGTGGTTCGGGCAACGACCTGATCATTGGTAACAACGCAGCCAACCTCATCAAAGGCGGTGCCGGCAACGACATCATCTACGGTGGTGGCGGTGCGGACCAACTGTGGGGCGGCGCCGGCAACGACACCTTCGTGTTCGGTGCCAGTTCCGATTCCAAGCCGGGTGCGGCAGACAAGATCTTTGACTTCACCTCCGGTTCGGACAAGATCGACCTGTCCGGTATCACTAAAGGTGCAGGCTTGACCTTCGTCAACGCGTTCTCCGGGCATGCCGGCGACGCAGTGCTGAGTTATGCCTCGGGCACCAACCTGGGCACCTTGGCCGTGGACTTCTCCGGGCACGGCGTGGCGGATTTCCTCGTCACCACCGTTGGCCAGGCAGCGGCCAGCGACATCGTAGCGTGATGTAAAGCGCGCGGCGCTTCGGCGCCGCGCTCTAGGATGGAGCGAAAGATGCCGCGTTTTTCTCATTTGATCGCCTGTGCTTCACAGGTGTTGTTCGTTTCGGCAGGAGCCCATGTAATGGCGAGCAGTCTTGTTTTACCCACCACCGCGCAATTGGCCGGCCATTGGCAGTTACACCAGCAGGATCGGGTGTGCGCGCTGGACTTGCTCGAACAGGCCAATGCCCTGGCTGGTGATGTCGGCTGTGTCACCGCATGGCTGGGCGAGAAACCCCTGACCTGGACGCCCACCCCGGACGGTATCTGGCTGATGAATGCCGAAGGCACGGGCATTACCCATTTAAACCGCCAGAAAGAAGGCGAATATAAAGGGCGCACACCGTCCGGCACGGAAGTTGTACTGCAACGAATGCCTTAGTTAAAAGTTATAAGCATATAACTCGATTTTTATAGTTGGCCGCCCTTATTAAGGGTTTGGGCAACTATTGCGCGTCATTCGCTCACGGAAGATAAGAAGATATGGCGAAGTCCCATGCGGTTGCGCCCTTATTCAGGGCGTTGGGTGAATACAAGAGTATTTTGATCAGCATCGGCTGCTTCACGGCGTTGATTAACCTGTTGATGCTGGTGCCGTCGATTTACATGCTGCAAGTTTATGACCGTGTGCTGTCCTCCCAGAATGAAACCACCCTGGTGATGTTGACGCTGATGGTCGTGGGCTTCTTTGCCTTTATCGGCACCCTGGAAGTCGTGCGCAGTTTTATCGTGATTCGTATCGGTAGCCAGCTGGAGCGGCGTTTCAACTTGCGCGTGTACAAGGCTGCGTTTGAACGCAACCTGCAGCGGGGCCAGGGGCATGCCGGGCAATCTCTCGGCGATTTGACGGTTATCCGGCAGTTCATCACCGGGCCGGCGCTGTTCGCGTTCTTCGATGCGCCGTGGTTTCCCATCTATCTGTTCGTGATTTTCCTGTTCAACGTGTGGCTCGGCGTGCTGGCAACTACGGGCGCGGTGCTGCTGATCGCGCTGGCGTGCCTGAATGAATACCTGACCAAAAAGCCGTTGGGCGAGGCGGGGGCGTTCTCGCAGCAGTCCACGCAGTTGGCGACCAGCCATTTGCATAACGCCGAAACGATCCAGGCCATGGGCATGCTCGGCGCGTTGCGCAAACGCTGGTTTGCCGTGCATTCGCAATTTCTCGGCTATCAGAACACGGCCAGCGATACCGGCTCGGTGATCACCTCGCTGAGCAAGTCCCTGCGTCTGTGCCTGCAATCGTTGGTGCTGGGCCTGGGCGCATTTTTGGTGATCAAGGGCGAGATGACCGCCGGGATGATGATCGCCGGCTCCATCCTCATGGGCCGCGTGCTCAGCCCCATCGACCAGTTGATTGCGGTGTGGAAGCAGTGGAGTTCGGCCAAGCTGGCCTACCAGCGGCTTGACGAGTTGCTGCGTGAATTCCCGCCGGAAGTTGAGCAGATGGCGTTGCCGGCCCCCAAGGGCCAGGTCAGTTTCGAGCAAGTCAGCGCAGGCCCGCCGGGGCGGCGCATGGCGACCTTGCATCAAGTCAGCTTCAGCCTCGGCGCGGGCGAAGTGCTGGGCGTGCTCGGCGCGTCGGGTTCGGGCAAATCCACCCTGGCCCGCGTGCTGGTGGGCGTGTGGCCAACCCTGGCCGGCACCGTGCGCCTGGACGGCGCGGATATTCATCGCTGGGACCGCGACGACCTTGGCCCGCATATCGGTTACTTGCCCCAGGACATCGAACTGTTCAGCGGCAGCATCGCCGACAACATCGCACGCTTTCGCGATGCCGACCCGGAACTCGTGGTCAAAGCCGCGCAACAAGCCGGTGTACATGAACTGATCCTGCGCCTGCCCCAAGGCTACGACACCGTGCTGGGCGACAACGGCGGCGGCCTCTCCGGTGGCCAGAAACAACGCGTGGCGCTGGCGCGTGCGCTGTACGGCGGCCCGCGCTTGATCGTGCTGGATGAGCCCAACTCCAACCTCGACACCGTCGGCGAAGCGGCCTTGGCCAGCGCCATCGTGCAGATGAAAGCCCAGGGCAGCAGCGTTGTGCTGGTGACTCACCGTTCCTCGGCGTTGGCCCAGGCCGACAAGTTACTGGTGCTCAACGAAGGGCGTCTGCAGGCGTTCGGGCCGAGCCAGGAAGTGCTGCGCGCCTTGTCGGGCCAGCAGGAAGCACCCCGCGAAAAGGCCGGCGTGAGCCTCAGCCGTCAGTACCAAGCCGGAAGGAATCCAGGCGCATGAGCAGCCTTATTGTTGAACCCCGTTTTGAACAGCGTGACGCCGGTTTCTTTGTCCGTATGGGCTGGTTGCTGACCCTGGTCGGCGCCGGTGGTTTTTTCCTCTGGGCCAGCCTGGCGCCGCTGGACCAGGGCATTCCGGTGCAAGGCACGGTGGTGGTGTCGGGCAAGCGCAAGGCGGTGCAAACCTTCAGCCCCGGCGTGGTCAGCCGGATCCTCGTGAAGGAAGGCGAACTGGTCAAACAGGGCCAGCCGCTGTTTCGCCTCGACCAGACCCAGAACCAGGCCGACGTGCAATCCCTGCAAGCCCAGTACCGCATGGCCTGGGCCAGCGTGGCGCGCTGGCAGAGTGAGCGTGACAACCGTTCCAGCATTACCTTTCCTGCCGAGTTGAGCGCCAACCCCGATCCGGCGTTGGCGCTCGTTCTGGAAGGCCAGCGCCAACTGTTCAGCAGCCGTCGCGAAGCCTTTGCCCGCGAACAAGCCGGTATCCGCGCGAACATTGACGGCGCCACCTCACAGTTGAGCGGCATGCGTCGCGCCCGCAGCGACCTGACCGCCCAGGCGCAATCGCTGCGTGACCAACTGAGCAACCTGCAACCGTTGGCCGACAACGGCTACATCCCGCGCAACCGGCTAATGGAATACCAGCGCCAACTGTCCCAGGTTCAGCAAGACCTCGCCCAGAACACCGGCGAAAGCGGGCGTGTGGAGCAGGGCATCCTTGAGTCGCGCCTCAAGTTGCAGCAACACAGCGAGGAATATCAAAAGGAAGTACGCAGCCAACTGGCCGATGCGCAACTGCGCAGCCTGACCCTGGAGCAACAGCTCACCTCAGCCGGCTTCAACCTGCAACACAGCGAAATCAATGCGCCGGCCGATGGCATTGCGGTCAACCTCGGCGTGCACACCGAAGGTGCCGTGGTGCGTGCGGGCGAGACCCTGCTGGAAATTGTGCCGCAAGGCACGCGTCTGGAAGTCGAAGGGCACTTGCCGGTGCACCTGGTGGACAAGGTCGGTACGCACTTGCCGGTCGATATTCTCTTCACCGCCTTCAACCAGAGCCGCACGCCGCGGGTGCCGGGGGAAGTCAGCCTGATCTCCGCCGACCAGATGCTCGATGAAAAAACCGGCGCGCCGTACTACGTGCTGCGCACCACTGTGAGCGAGGTGGCGCTGGCGAAGCTGCATGGCCTGGTGATCAAGCCGGGCATGCCCGCCGAGATGTTCGTGCGCACCGGCGAGCGCTCGTTGCTCAATTACTTGTTCAAGCCGCTGCTCGACCGCGCCGGCTCCGCGTTGACCGAGGAATGAGCATGAAGCCTGTGTTCCTCGCCTTGCTTTTGAGCTGCACCGGTGCCCAAGCCGCCATGGGCCCGTTTGATGTCTACGAGCAGGCCCTGCGCAACGACCCGGTGTTTCTGGGCGCCATCAAGGAGCGCGACGCCGGCCTGGAAAACCGCACCATCGGTCGCGCCGGGCTGCTGCCGAGGCTGTCTTACAACTACAACAAGGGCCGCAACAACTCCAAAGCCACCTTGCCCGACGGGCGCGGCGGTAATTACCACGACAATCGTAACTACGACAGCTATGGCTCGACGTTCAGCCTGCAGCAGCCGCTGTTTGACTACGAAGCCTATGCCAACTACCGCAAGGGCGTGGCCCAGTCGCTGTTTGCCGATGAAAGCTTTCGCGACAAGAGCCAGGCGCTGCTGGTGCGGGTGCTGAGCTATTACACCCAGGCACTGTTTGCCCAGGACCAGATCGATATTGCCCGCGCCAAAAAGAAGGCCTTCGAGCAGCAGTTCCAGCAGAACCAGCACCTGTTCCAACAGGGCGAGGGCACCCGCACCGACATCCTCGAAGCCGAATCCCGTTACGAGCTGGCCACTGCCGAAGAAATCCAGGCGCTGGATGAACAAGATGCGTCGTTACGCGAGCTGGGTGCGTTGATCGGCGTGCAGAGCGTCAACATCAATGACCTGGCGCCACTGAACCAAAGCTTTGCCGCTTTCACGTTGACCCCGGCCAACTACGACACCTGGCATGAACTGGCGATCAGCAATAACCCCACGCTGGCCTCCCAGCGCCAGGCCGTGGAAGTGGCGCGTTATGAAGTGGAGCGCAACCGCGCCGGGCATCTGCCGAAGATCACCGCGTATGCCAGTTCACGCCAGCAGGAATCCGACAGCGGCAACACCTACAACCAGCGCTACGACACCAACACCATCGGCGTCGAAGTGAGCGTGCCGCTGTATGCCGGTGGCGGCATCTCGGCCTCTACCCGTCAGGCCAGTCGCAGCATGGAACAGGCCGAGTACGAGCTGGAAGGCAAAACCCGCGAAACCCTGATTGAGCTGCGTCGCCAGTTCAGCGCTTGCCTGTCGGGGGTGAGTAAATTGCGCGCCTATCAAAAAGCCCTGACGTCGGCCGAGGCGCTGGTGGTGTCTACCAAGCAAAGCATCCTCGGCGGCGAGCGGGTCAACCTCGACGCGTTGAACGCCGAGCAGCAGTTGTACAGCACCCGTCGCGACCTGGCCCAGGCTCGGTATGACTACCTGATGGCCTGGACCAAATTGCACTACTACGCGGGCAACTTGCGCGACACCGACCTTGCGAAAGTCGATGAGGCCTTCGGCCCTGTGAAATGAGCACATATAAAAACAATAAGGATGGTTTAGATGATCACCGATTCACCGCGTTTCAAACCGTTTACCGCAGGCTCCTTGCTCCTGTTGTCCGTTGCGGCACAGGCGGCCTATACCGAGACCGGCCAACCCGGTAACCCTGCCAGTTGGCGTTCCGCCGAATTCCAGAGCGACTGGGGCCTGGGTCGCATGAAGGCGGATGAAGCCTATGCCGCCGGCATCACCGGCAACGGGGTCAAGGTCGGTGCGCTGGACTCAGGCTTCGATCCCAATCATCCCGAGGCTTCCAAAGACCGCTATCACGCCGTCACCGCCACAGGCACCTACGTCGATGGCAGCCCGTTCAGCACCACCGGTGCGCTCAACCCCAATAACGACTCCCACGGCACCCATGTCACCGGCACCATGGGCGCCGCCCGTGATGGCACCGGCATGCACGGCGTGGCCTACAACGCGCAAATCTATGTGGGCAATACCAACGCCAACGACAGCTTCCTGTTTGGCCCGACCCCGGACCCCAAGTATTTCAAGACGGTGTACAGCGCGTTGGTGGATTCCGGTGTGCGGGCCATCAACAACAGTTGGGGCAGCCAGCCCAAGGACGTCAGCTACCAAACCCTCGGCGACCTGCATGCGGCCTACGCCCAGCATTACAACCAGGGCACGTGGCTGGATGCGGCGGCGGACGTGGCGAAGGCCGGCGTTATCAACGTGTTCAGTGCCGGTAACAGCGGTTACGCGAACGCGAGTGTGCGTTCGGCGTTGCCGTATTTCCAGCCGGAACTGGAAGGCCACTGGTTGGCCGTGTCGGGTTTGGACAAGGCGAATAACCAGAAATACAACAAGTGCGGGATCGCCAAATACTGGTGCATTTCCACACCGGGCGCGCTGATCAATAGCACCATTCCCGATGGCGGTTATGGGGTGAAATCCGGCACCTCGATGTCGGCGCCCCATGCCACGGGCGCGCTGGCGCTGGTCATGGAACGCTACCCGTACATGACCAATGAGCAGGCGTTGCAGGTGCTGTTGACCACCGCCACGCAGCTCGACGGTTCTGTCACTCAAGCACCGAATACCATCGTGGGCTGGGGCGTGCCAGACCTCGGCCGAGCAATGCACGGGCCGGGGCAATTGCTTGGCCCGATGAATGTCAGCCTGGCCGCCGGGCAGGGTGATGTCTGGAGCAATGCAATCTCCGATCAGGCCTTGCTCCAGCGCCAGGCCGAGGACCGCGCCGAGCACAGCGCCTGGCAGCAAACCCTGGTCGACAAGGGCTGGCAAAACGGCGTGGGCGCGACCGCCAGCCAGCAGGACAAGACCGATTACGCCGTTGGCAACGCCCGCGACCAGGCCGCTGCAAACCGGGTATATGAAGGCAGCCTGATCAAATCCGGTGCCGGCAGCCTGGTACTCAGCGGCGACAGCACCTACCGTGGCGCGACCAGCGTTAATGGGGGGTTGTTGGCCGTGAATGGCGCGTTGACCTCGGCCGTGACCGTCAACACCAGCGGCACACTCGGCGGTTCCGGGCGTATCGGCGCCTTGTCGGTGAACAGCGGCGGCACGGTGGCACCGGGCAACTCCGTGGGCACTTTGCAGGTGGCCGGCGATGTGAACCTGGGCGCGGGCTCCACGTATGCGGTGGAGCTGACCCCCACCAGCAGCGACCGCATTGTCGCGGGCGGCAAGGCCGTGCTGGGCGGCGGCACCGTAACCCTGGCGCTGGAAAACAGCCCGACGTTACTCAGCCAGAACCAGGTGCACAGCCTGATTGGCCGTCAATACACCATCCTCCAGGCGGCGGGTGGCATCCAGGGCCAGTTTGGCCAGGTGCTGCCCAACTACGTGTTCCTCGGCGGCACACTCGATTACGCCGCCAATGGCGTGCAGTTGGACGTGGGGCGCAACAACGCCACATTCGCCAGCGTCGCCGCCACCCGAAACCAGCGCAACGTTGCGGCCGCCGCCGAGCAACTCGGCGCCGGTAACCCGGTGTATGAGAGCGTGTTGTTGTCGGACTCGGTCGCCACCGCGCGCCAAGGCTTGCAGCAATTGTCCGGTGAAATCTACCCGGCGATTGGCGCGATGCTGATCAACGACAGCCTGCAACTGCGCGACGCCGTCGGCGAGCGCCTGCGCCATGTGCCGGTGAACGGTGAAAGCAACCTGTGGCTCAAGGCGCTCGGCGCCTGGGGCAAGACCGACAGCCGCAGCGAAACGGCTGGCGCCAACACCTCGATCGGCGGCCTGCTGGCCGGTGTCGACGGTGCACTCGACGAGCAGACCCGTGTGGGTGTGGTTGCCGGCTACAGCGACAGCTCGCTGAATATGGGCAGCGGCACGCATTCGTCGGCGTCCATCGACAGTTACCACTTCGGCGCGTATGCCGGGCGTGAATTGGGCGACTGGCGCGTCAGCGTCGGCGGTGCCTACAGCTGGCATCGCGGCGATGTGAAGCGTGAGCTGCAATACGGCGAAGTCAGCGGCAAGCAAAAGACCAAGCTGGACGCGCGCACGGCCCAGCTGTTCACCGAAGCCGCGTACCGCATTCACCTGCAACCGCTGGCGCTGGAGCCGTTCGCCAACCTGGCCTACGTGCACCTGGACAGTGACTCTTTCCACGAAAAAGGCGATGCCGCAGCGCTTGAGCGTGGCAGTGATCGGCGCGATGCCGTGCTCAGCACCCTTGGTGTGCGGGCGCTGAAAACCCTGCCTCTGAATGACCATCAGCAGCTTGAACTCTCCGGCTCCCTGGGCTGGCAACACAGCCTCACGGCGGTTGATTCCGAAGAGCATTTGGCGTTTGTCGCAGGCGGGCCTTCATTTGCCGTGCGCAGTTCGCCGTTGCTGCGCGATGCCGCACTGGTCGGTGTGCAGGCCAGCCTCGCGCTGAGCCCGACCACACGGGTCAACCTGGATTACAACGGCCAGTTGGGTGGCCGTGAGAAAACCCAGGGCGTGGGGCTGAGCCTGAACTGGCAGTTCTAGAGGGCAGCGCAGGTCAGAAGGTGGGAGCGGGCGTGCTCGCGAAGACGGTGGGTCAGTGATGAATGCGACGACTGATACACCGCTTTCGCGAGCAAGCCCGCTCCCACACTGGCACTGCGGCGCTGAAGAAAAGTGATTCACATACTGGCAATAAGAAAACTAAGGAAGGTCACCGTGAAAAAACACAAGTCAGGGTTAATTACCGCCACTCACACAGGCCCGGGCTATCCGCTCAAGGCCTTGAGCTGCGTGCCATACGGCGCGTTGCTGTGCTGCCTGGCAAGCCTGGGAACCGCCCAGGCCGCACCCTATGTGGAAGCGGGCAAACTGGGCGACGCCGCGAGCTGGCGCAGCAACGAGTTCAAGGCCGATTGGGGCCTGGGCGCCGTGCACGCGGACGCTGCCTACGCCGCCGGCTACACCGGCAAGGGCATCAAGCTGGGCATCTTCGACCAGCCGGTGTACGCCCAGCACCCGGAATTCGCCAGCCCCGGCAAGGTGGTGACGATTGTCACCGAGGGCATCCGCCAATACACCGACCCGTATATTCCGGTGAAGGCGGGCGATGCGTTCCGTTATGACGGCACGCCGTCCCAGGATTCCAACGGCAAGCTGGGTAACCACGGCACCCACGTCGGCGGCATTGCCGCCGGTAACCGTGACGGCGGGCCGATGCATGGCGTGGCCTTCAATGCGCAAATCATCAGCGCAGAAAACGGCGACCCAGGGCCGGAAGACGGGATCATCCTCGGCAACGACGGCGCGGTGTACAAGGCAGGCTGGGATGGGCTGGTCGCCAGCGGCGCCCGGATCATCAACAACAGCTGGGGCATCGGCATTGGTGACCAGTACGCCAAAGGCGGTCGCGATCCGGCGTACCCGAACTTCACGGTCAATGAAGCGCAGGCGCAGTTCAATAACATCCGGCCGATCCTCGGCACGCTTGCCGGTGGTGCTTATCAAGGCGCAATCGATGCGGCCCGCAGCGGCGTGCTGACCATCTTTGCCGCCGGTAACGACTACAACCGCAACAACCCGGATGCAATGTCGGGCCTGGCGTACTTTGTGCCGGAGATTGCACCGAACTGGCTGTCGGTAGCCGCCTTGCAGCAAAACCCGGATACCACGAGTCCCAATCCGTATGTGATCAGCACCTTCTCGTCGCGCTGCGGGTATGCGGCGAGCTTCTGTGTGTCGGCGCCGGGCACGAAGATTTTCAGCTCGATCATCAACGGCACCACCCTTGCCAACCTCACCACCGACTGGGCCAACAAAAACGGCACCTCCATGGCTGCCCCCCATGTGGCGGGCGCCGCGGCGGTGCTGATGGAGCGCTTCCCGTACATGAGCGGCGAGCAGGTCTCCACCGTGCTCAAAACCACCGCTACCGACCTCGGCGCGCCGGGCATCGACGCGCTGTACGGCTGGGGCATGATCAACCTGGGCAAGGCGGTTAACGGGCCAGGGATGTTTATTACCGCCGAAGATATCCCGGCTGAGTTCCGTATCGACGGGGCGTATGGCAGCGGGCAGTTTGTCGCGGATTTGCCAGGGATCGGCGCCGTGGTGGATGCCGGCAAACCGACCCAACGCCTGTGCACGGACGTGCATTGCGGGTTGGACGTGTGGAGCAACAATATTTCAGGCCATGGCGGCCTGACCAAGCAGGGCATCGGCACCCTGGTGCTGACCGGCGCTAACACCTACAGCGGCCCGACCCTGGTCAATCAAGGTTTGCTGGCGATCAACGGCTCGGTCACTTCCGACGTGACCGTCGGCCAGAGCGGTGTGCTCGGTGGCTCGGGGCGCATCGGTTCGCTGAGCGCAAAAAGCGGCGGCACCGTGGCACCGGGTAATTCCATCGGCACGCTGAATGTGGCGGGTAATGTCACCTTTGACGCAGGGTCGACCTACGCGGTGGAGTTGTCGCCGACCAGCAGTGACCGAATTGTCGCCGGGGGGACCGCCACGCTCAATGGCGGCACTGTGACCCTGGCCCTGGAAAACAGCCCGACGCTGCTGACCAATGCGCAGGCTGGAAGCTTGATCGGTCGCCAGTACAACATCCTGCAAGCCGCAGGTGGCGTAACCGGCAGTTTCGGTGCAGTAGTGCCGAACTACCTGTTTGTCGGTGGCACCTTGAACTACGCCGCCACTGGCGTGCAACTGGACGTGGCGCGTACCAACAGCTTCGCCAGTGTGGCCGTGACGCCAAACCAGCGTGCTGTGGCGGCTGCGGCCGACCAATTGGGCGCGGGCAATGCGGTGTATGAAAGCTTGTTGCTGGCGCCGACTGCAGCCTCGGCGCAAGGTGCGTTCCAACAGCTCTCCGGCGAAATTTATCCGGCGCTGCAAAGTGCGTTGGTGAATGACAGCCGTTACGTGCGTGAAGCGGTGGGCGAACGCCTGCGCAATGGCGAGATGGGCGCCAGCAGCCAGACCCTCGATAGCCGTGGCAACGTGTGGGTCAAGGCGTTGGGCGCGTGGGGCAAGACGGACAGCCGCAGCGACACGGCGGGCTACACCACGTCACTGGGCGGCATGCTCGCCGGTGTAGACGGCGCGCTGGACGAGGCGACCCGTATCGGCCTGGTCGCCGGCTACAGCGACACCTCGTTGAACATGGGCAACGACACCCACTCCCGGGCTTCGGTCGACAGCTACCACTTCGGTGCGTACGCCGGGCATGAGATCGGTGCCTTGCGCCTGAGCGGTGGTGCGACCTACAGCTGGCATCGCGCCGACGTGAAGCGCGACCTGCAATACGGCGACGTCTCCGGCAAGCAAAAAGTCAAAGTGGATGCGAGCAGCACCCAGGTGTTCGGCGAGGCGGCGTATCGCGTCAACCTGCAACCTTTGGCCCTGGAGCCGTTCGCCAACCTGGCCTACGTGCACCTGGACACCGACGGTTTCACCGAAAAGGGTGATGCCGCTGCGCTGAAAGGTCGCGACGACAGCCGTGATGTGGTGTTGAGCACCTTGGGCATGCGTGCGTTGAAGACCTTCAATGTCAATGACCACCAGCAACTCGAGGTGTCCGGCACGCTGGGCTGGCAGCACAACCTGAGCAGCACCGATTCCGAACAGCACCTGGCGTTTGCCTCTGGCGGTCCGTCGTTTGCGGTGGAAAGCGCACCGATGGTGCGTGATGCGGCATTGGTGGGCGCGCGGGTCAGCCTGGCGTTGAGCAAGGACGCGCGGGTGAACTTTGATTACAACGGCCTGCTGGCCAGCAAGGAAAAAATCCACGGGGTGGGGTTGAGCCTCGACTGGGCGTTCTAAGGGTTTCACACCCTTGCAGGGTGCCGGGCTTGTGTGGGAGCCGGGCTTGCCCGCGATGCAGGCACCTCGGTAGGTCAGTTGCACAGAGGTGATGCTATCGCAGGCAAGCCAGCTCCCACATAAAGCCTGTCCCCTCAGGGGCAACGGGTGTTTTCGCTTTCTCTACAAATCCAACAACAGAGAGGCACTACCATGGGTATCTTTGACTATAAAAACCTCGGCACCGAGGGTTCCAAAGCGCTGTTCGCCGATGCCATGGCGATCACGTTGTACTCCTACCACAACCTGGATAACGGCTTTGCCGTGGGTTACCAGCACAATGGCCTCGGGCTTGGTTTGCCGGCCACGCTGGTCGGTGCGCTGCTCGGGAGCACGGATTCACAGGGCGTGATCCCGGGCATTCCCTGGAACCCCGATTCGGAAAAAGCCGCGCTGGAGGCGGTGCAAAAAGCCGGTTGGACGCCGATCAGCGCAAGTACCCTCGGCTACGGCGGCAAAGTCGATGCGCGCGGCACGTTCTTTGGCGAAAAAGCCGGCTACACCACGGCGCAGGTCGAGGTGCTGGGCAAGTACGATGACGCCGGCAAACTGCTGGAAATCGGCATCGGCTTTCGTGGCACATCGGGGCCACGGGAAACCTTGATCAGCGACTCGATCGGCGACCTGATCAGCGATCTGCTCGCTGCCCTGGGCCCCAAGGATTACGCAAAAAACTACGCCGGCGAAGCCTTCGGCGGTTTGCTCAAAAACGTCGCCGATTACGCCGGTGCCCATGGCCTGACGGGCAAGGACGTGGTGGTCAGCGGCCACAGCCTGGGCGGCCTGGCGGTCAACAGCATGGCGGATTTGAGCACCAACAAATGGTCGGGCTTCTACAAGGACGCCAACTACGTGGCCTATGCATCACCGACCCAAAGCGCCGGCGACAAGGTGCTCAACATCGGCTATGAAAACGACCCGGTATTTCGCGCGCTGGACGGCTCCTCCTTCAATCTGTCGTCCCTGGGCGTGCACGACAAGCCCCACGAGTCGACCACCGATAATATCGTCAGCTTCAACGACCACTACGCCTCGACGCTGTGGAATGTGCTGCCGTTCTCCATCGTCAACCTGCCGACCTGGGTCTCGCACCTGCCGACCGCGTATGGCGACGGCATGACGCGCATCCTCGACTCCGGGTTCTATGACCAGATGACCCGTGATTCCACGGTAATCGTTGCCAACTTGTCCGACCCGGCGCGAGCCACTACCTGGGTGCAGGACCTCAACCGCAATGCCGAGCCGCACAAGGGCAATACCTTCATTATCGGCAGCGACGGCAACGACCTGATCCAGGGTGGCAAGGGCGCGGACTTTATCGAAGGCGGCAAAGGCAATGACACGATTCGCGACAACAGTGGGCATAACACCTTTCTGTTCAGCGGCCAGTTCGGCAACGATCGCGTGATTGGCTACCAGGCCACCGACAAACTGGTGTTCCAGGACGTGCAGGGGAGCACCGACCTGCGTGACCATGCCAAAGTGGTCGGCGCGGACACGGTGCTCACGTTTGGCGCCGACTCGGTGACCCTGGTCGGTGTCGGGCATGGCGGCCTGTGGGCGGACGGCGTCAGCATCGGCTGATCAACGCCAATTATGCCCCCGCCAGCCGCCACCCCAATACGGCCGGTGGGGGTTGCCATAGTCGTAACCGTAGACATGATGCGGATAGTAATAGGGCCGTGGGCCGTAACCCCAGTGGCCGTAATAGACCGGTGGAGGCGGGGCTTGCACCACGATCACCCTTGGCGGCTGACGAATGATGATGGTGTCGGCAAACGCCGGCGCACTGGCCAGGGCCGCCAGCGTCAGCGGAATCAGTAAAAGAGCGCGTACCGTCCGGGACATGAGTGCCATGGCCGTCTTTCTCCGTTCTACCACCCTCGAAAATGAAGGCGGCTTACCGGTTAAACGCCGGCAGGGCGAAAATCCTTCGGTAAATAAATCTTCACGGATCAACGGCGCAGCGCAGCGACGGATTGGGCCGGTCTCAGGCGTTTAATCACTGCCTGCGAGATGTTTCGCGCGTTATGTGAGGAGCTGAGCATGTCCCGATTTCGACTGATACTGTGCGCTCTGGTACTGCTGGGGCTGGGCGGGTGCGCGGTGTACCCGGCCTATCCGGGCCCATGCTGCTACCGGCCGTACTACCACTCGTACTATTACCATCCCTATTACCACCCGTATTACTACCACCCGTACTACCGGTATTGATCGGTTGGCAGCCCAAACAAAAAGCCCCGCATTGGCGGGGCTTTTTGGTTTTCAGGCGCTTACTTTTCGTTACGCACCGTCGCTACATCATCCGCCTTGACGCGTATGTGCTTGCCGGCGATATCGGTGAATTCATAGAAGCCGTCGGCTGTCTTGGTTTTGGGGGTGTCCTTGGTCAAATACTGCGTGCCGTTTTGCAATGTCACGACGGTTTGCGTGGAGCAACCAGTCAATAGCAGAAAAGTGAGTGCAACCAGTGGAAGACCCAAATTCTTCATGTTCATAACCCTTACCTTTAACCCTGAAAAGTCCCGCGCCATGGGCTGCGGGCCGCAAATGTTACGCCATCAACTGTCCTATCTGATCACTTTTATACAAAAAGTTGCGTGCGCCATTTATCTATTACCGATTGCAACAGCACGCCACTGGCGGCACTCTGTATGCATAACCAGTATTTGATCAGCGCGCGACATGGCCAATCCCCTCGACGACCCCTTGTATTACCTGCATAACTTCCGCCAAGTGCTGCATTGGTTGGGGCAACGCTATGCCGATTTACTCGACCCGGATGAACAGCATTTCATTCAGCAATTTGACAGGTTGCCGCAAACGTCCCAAGCCTTGTTGGTGCGCATGGTGATGCGCAAGGGCGTGCACTTTCGGGCGAGCAAACTCAATTATCTGGAGATTGGTTGCACCCGCACGGCCGCGCTGGCACTGGTGGAGCAGGGTTGGGTTGAGGATCAGGGGCAGCTGTGCGTCGAAGAGCTGTTTGCGTTGCTGCAAAAAGGCGAAATCCTCGAGGCCTTCAAGCCGTGGATTGATCAGCCCAAGGGCAGGAAGGCCGATTGGCTGGCGGTGCTGGCGGAGCAGTTCACCGAACAGCGTCGGTTTGCCCAGTGGTGCCCGACGGTCAGCGATGCGCTCTACAGCCTGACCATCATGGATTTGTGCGACCGCCTGCGCCTGATGTTCTTCGGCAATCTGTATCAGGACTGGTCGGAGTTCGTGCTGGCTGACCTGGGCATCTACACCTACGAAAAAGTCGAGTTCTGCGCCGAGTCCCGTGGCTTGCGCAGCCGTGACGATGTCGTCGGTTTTCTGTTCCTGCACCAATGCCAGCAGGCGTTTGAAGCGGGGGAGACGCTGGACGAGGTGCTGCTACGGATCGCTTCGCTTGTCACCGACAACCCCTGGCTGGAAAAACGTCGGGCCAAGCTGTTGTTCCAGGTCGGCCAGTATTGCGAGCGCAGCGCCGAATTGGCGCTGGCGGCGCAGATCTACCGTGATTGCGCCTACCCAGGCGCGCGCTCACGGCTGATTCGCGTGCTGGAGCGTCAGGCGCACTACGCGCAAGCCATGGCTTTGGCGTGCGCTGCGCAACAGGCCCCGGAAAGTGCCGCCGAACAACAACACCTGCTGCGAGTGCTGCCACGCCTGCGCCGCAAACTCGGCGAACCGGCGTTGCCCAAGACCACGCCACGCGAGGTCACACGCCTGGACCTGGCACTGGTCCCGCAGCCGCTGATGTCAGTGGAGTATTGTGTCCAGGCCCATCTCAGCGAGCCCGATGGGCCGGTGCATTATGTCGAAAATGGCCTGATCAATTCCTTGTTCGGGCTGTTGTGCTGGGAGGCGATTTTTGCGCCGTTGCCAGGTTCGTTCTTCCACCCGTTCCAGCGTGGGCCGGTGGACCTGCACAGTGAAGACTTTCACCAGCGCCGCAGCGTGGTGTTCGCCGCCTGTTTCGACCAACTGGAGGACGGGCGTTATAAGGCCACCATCCGCCAGCGCTACGCGGACAAGTGGGGTATCCAGTCACCGTTCGTGTTCTGGAACCTGCTCAGCGAAGAACTGCTCGAGCAAGCACTCGCGTGTTTGCCGGCCGAACACCTGCGTTACTGGTTTGAACGTCTGCTGCTGGACATCCGCGCCAACCGCACGGGCATGCCGGATCTGATCCAGTTCTGGCCCGCGCAAAAGACCTACCGCATGATCGAGGTCAAAGGCCCGGGCGATCGCCTGCAGGACAACCAACTGCGCTGGCTGGAATTCTGTGGTGAGTACCAGATGCCGGTTACTGTCTGCTATGTCCGCTGGGCTGAACCGGCTTGAGCTACAGCGTTGCGGTGCGGGCGCTGTGTGAGTTCACGGCCAAGGTCGGCGACCTCGACCTGCGCTTCACGCCGTCGCCCAGCGCCCAGGAAGGTATCGTCGGCCATCGCACGGTCGCCTCGCGACGCAGCGCGCACTATCAAAATGAAGTGGCCCTGGAAGGCGACTACCAGCAGCTCAAGGTGCGGGGCAGGGCGGACGGTTACGACCCGGACAGCAACCGCCTCGAAGAGGTGAAAACCTATCGCGGCGACCTCGACGCCCAGCCCGCCAACCATCGGCAACTGCATTGGGCCCAGGTCAAAGTGTACGGCTGGTTGATGTGCCAGAAGCTCGGCCTGCATGAAATCGACCTGGCGCTGGTGTACTTCGACATCGTCGGTGAGGGTGAAACCCTGCTCAACCAGCGTTTTCAGGCGGCCGAGCTTGAGCGGTTCTTCAACCAGCAATGTGCGCTGTTCCTGGGCTGGGCGCGCGAGGAAATGCAGCACCGCGACGCGCGCAACAGCGCTGCACAACGCCTGGCCTTCCCCCATGCCGAGTTTCGTCCCGGCCAGCGCTCGCTGGCCGAGTCCGTCTACAAGGCGGTCAGCACCGGCCGTTGCCTGATGGCCCAGGCGCCCACCGGTATCGGCAAGACCGTCGGCACGCTCTTCCCGATGCTCAAGGCCCTGGCGCCGCAGCAATTGGACAAGGTGTTCTTCCTCACCGCCAAGACCCCGGGCCGCAAGCTGGCACTGGATGCCGCCCAGGTGCTGTTCGACAGTCACCCCGATCTTCCGCTGCGCGTACTTGAACTGGTGGCGCGGGACAAGGCGTGCGAACACCTGGACAAAGCCTGTCACGGTGACTCCTGCCCCTTGGCCAAGGGCTTTTACGATCGCCTGCCGGCCGCGCGCACGGCAGCCTCGAAGGTGCGTCTGTTGGACCAGCGCAACCTGCGCGACGTCGCCCTGGCCCATGATGTGTGCCCGTATTACCTCAGCCAGGAAATGGCGCGCTGGACTGACCTGGTGGTCGCCGACTACAACTACTATTTCGACTTTGGCGCGATGCTCTTCGGCCTGGCCCAGTTGAACCAATGGCGCGCCGCTGTGCTGGTGGACGAAGCCCACAACCTGGTGGAGCGCGCTCGCTCGATGTACAGCGCGAGCCTCGACCAGTACAGCCTCAAAACCTTGCGCGACGCTGCGCCCGAGCCGCTGAAGAAACCCTTGCAGCGCCTGAACCGCGAATGGAACGCCTTGCACAAGGACCAACTTGCGCCGTACCAGGCCTATGCCACCAAGCCGGACAAACTGCTGCAGGCCCTGAGCCTGTGCACCAGCGCCATGGGCGACCACTTCAACGACCACCCCGAAACCCTCACTGGCGACCTGCAAGCGTTCTATTTCGAGGCGCTGCACTTTGCCAAAGTGGCCGAGCTGTTCAACGAGCAGTTCATTTTCGATATCAGCAAGCGTCAGTTCGGCGGCAAGCGCAGTGCTTCAACGTTGTGCCTGCGTAACGTGGTGCCTGCCGAATTCATCCGCCCCAGGCTGACGGCGGCCCGCAGCAGCGTGCTGTTTTCCGCGACGCTGAGCCCGCGTCACTATTACGCCGACTTGCTTGGCCTGCCGGCGGATACCGCCTGGATTGATGTGGAGTCGCCGTTCAAGGCCGAGCAATTGCAGGTGCGCATCGTCGATGAGATCTCTACGCGTTTTGTGCATCGACAAGCGTCACTGGAGCCCATCGTCGCGTTGATTGCACGGCAGTTTGCGACGCAACCGGGCAACTACCTGGCGTTTTTCAGCAGCTTCGATTACTTGCAACAAGTGGCGCAGCTGATGGCCGAACGGCACCCCCAGGTCGCGCTGTGGTTGCAATCACGCGGTATGGCCGAGGCCGAGCGGCAAGCATTTCTTGAGCAATTCACCCATCACAGCCAGGGCATCGGCTTTGCCGTGCTGGGCGGCGCGTTTGGCGAGGGTATTGATTTGCCTGGGGCGCGCTTGATCGGGGCGTTTGTTGCCACCCTGGGCTTGCCGCAACTGAACCCGATCAACGAGCAAATGAAAGCACGCATGGGCGCGATCTTCGGGGCCGGCTACGACTACACCTATCTGTACCCCGGCATCCAGAAAGTGGTGCAGGCCGCGGGCCGAGTGATCCGCAGTCAACAAGACCGGGGGGTGGTGATGTTGATTGATGACCGCTTTGGCGAGGCGCGGGTGCGGCAGTTGTTGCCGCGCTGGTGGACAGTCGATTAAGTGCGTTTGGCTTATTCCCGCCATCAATGATACTGGCATGCACGACGCCGATTCTGCACCCTGATCAAAACACGCAGAAAGGTCACGCCCATGCGCCTGCAAACACTGTCCGTCAACGGTATTCACCTGTGCGTGCACATCGATGGCCCCGAAAATGGCCGGCCAATTTGGCTGCTGCACGGGTTTCCTGAATGTTGGCACTCCTGGCGCGAACAGATTCCTGCGTTGACCGCCGCCGGGTACCGGGTGTTTGCCCCTGAACTGCGTGGCTACGGCGAATCGAGTTCGCCCGCAGACATTGCCGACTACCAATTGCTGACCCTGTGCGCCGACATCCAGCAGGCCATGGATCATTTCGGTCACCGAGAGGTGGCGATGGCAGGGCACGACTGGGGCGCGGTGGTCGCCTGGCACTTGGCGCTGCTGGAGCCTGAGCGCATCACTCGGCTGGTCACAATGTCCGTGCCTTTTGCCGGGCGCGCCCGCCGCCCGGTGATTGAAATCATGCGCGAGCTGTACGCCGACCGTTTCAACTACATCCTGTATTTCCAGGAGCCTGGCGTAGCCGAACAGGAACTGAACGCCGACATCGAACGCACGCTGCGGCTGTTCATGCAGGATGAGGACGTGTTCCTGCAGCAGAAATCGGCGAATGCCAGCCTGTTCGCAGGTGTCCCAACCCCTCGCACATTGCCGCACTGGTGTTCCCGGGAGGATTTGGATATCTACCTGCAGGCGTTCACCGAACACGGCTTTCGCGGCCCGCTGAACTGGTACCGCAACTTCGAACGCAACTGGCAGCGCACCGAGTTCCTGGCGGGCCGGCAGGTGCTGCAACCGACCTTGTTCCTGATTGGCGACCGCGACCCGGTCGGGGTGTTCGAAGCCCACACCCTCAAGCGCATGCCCGACTCAGTGCCCGACCTTGAGCAACATGTGTTGGCCAACTGCGGTCACTGGATCCAGAACGAGCAGGCGCAGCGGGTCAACGCGCTGATGCTCGCGTTTCTAGGCAGAACGTAAAGGTCGCGCCATGCCCGGGGCGGTCCACCAAGCGGATGCTGCGCCCGTGCAGTTGCAGGATGCGGTGCACGATGCGCAGGCCCAGGCCGCCATCGCGGCGCGCACCGCCGATGGTGAAGGCCCGCAGGAACAAGCCTTCACGCAACTCAGGGTCGATTCCCGGGCCGCTGTCGCTGACGGTGACGCCCATGCCATCCGCTTCGGGTGACAAGATCACCTCGACCTCACCATTCACCGGCGTGTGCCGCAGGGCGTTGTCGAGCAGATTGGTCAGCACCCGTTCGATCAAGCCCAGGTCGGCCAACACCGTCGGCACCTGCGGCGGCAAGGTGGCGGTGAGCGTGATGGACCGGGCCTCGGCGGTCAGTTCGAATTTCTGGAAGATGTCTTGCACCAGATCCGGCAAGGAAAAGCCTTCGATCACCGGCTGCA
The DNA here is from genome assembly GCF_053345295.1 of Pseudomonas sp. M5A4_2d. Lineage (NCBI taxonomy): Bacteria > Pseudomonadati > Pseudomonadota > Gammaproteobacteria > Pseudomonadales > Pseudomonadaceae > Pseudomonas > Pseudomonas sp. M5A4_2d. Next base: position 1,110,119 of record NZ_JBKEZW010000001.1, read on the forward strand.
CGAAACCATGTTCCAGGCGCACCAGTTCCAGCAGCGACTGGGCCAGGCCGCCGACCTTGCGGCTTTGGTCCAGGGCGATGCCGAGGTAGCGGCGGCGCTCTTCGGGGCTGAGGCTGGCGTCCTTGAGGGACAGGGTTTCCAGGTAGCCATGCAGCGAGGCCAAGGGCGTGCGCAGGTCGTGGGAAATATTCGCGACCATTTCCCGACGTTCCTGGTCTTGATGGGTGATAGCACGCCATTGCTCGCCCAGGCGGTTTTCCATTTGCACGAAAGCGTGGTCGAGCACCGCGATTTCATCGCCGCTATTGAGCTCGCGAGGAGGCGCTTGCGCAGGTTTCGGTGCGCCGTTGATATCGAATTGGCCAACCTTGTCGGTCAGTTGGCGCAAGGGCCGGGTGATCCAGGCAAATGCGATCAGGCCGGCCATCAAGCACAGCAGCGCCACCAGGCCGATGGACCAGAGGGCAATCTTCAGCGCCATGCCGGTTGCGTCCTTGGCGTCATACACATCGTGGGCTTCGCCCAGCAGCACCACGTACAGGAAACCGGTTTGTTGGCCGTTGGCCTTGAGCGGTGCGGCGCTGAACACCTTGCGCCCGTCAACGCTGCGCGGGTCGTCGCCGAGGATCGGCAGCATGGCGCCGCTGAGAAAGCGTCGAACCGGCGCGAGGTCGACGTGATCACGCAGCAAATGCCCGCTAGGTGCGGCATTGCCCACGACGCGGCCGTCGATATCGAGCAAGTACACCTCGACACTCGGGTTGACCAGCATCAATTGGCTGAACAGCATGCGCACGGCATCGGGTTTGAGGCCGTCGGCGTCCATCAGCTGTGTATCACGGGCGATGTGCGCCGCGAGGTCGCGGGACAAGCCTTGCACCACTTCCAGTTCGTGCATGCGGTTGGAACGTACCTGCAACCAGGCCGAGGTACCGCTGCAAATCACCAGCAGCACCGCGAACACGACTGACAGGCGTTGAGTCAGGGTCAGCTTCATGGGTTGCTCTCGGCAAATTTGTAGCCCCGGCCCCATACCGTAAGGATAAGTGACGGGTTGGCCGGGTCGGTCTCGACTTTGGCGCGCAGGCGGTTGATATGCGTGTTCACCGTGTGCTCGTAGCCTTCGTGGCTGTAGCCCCAGACGGCGTTGAGCAGGTCCATGCGGGAGAAGACCTTGCCTGGCTGGCGGGCGAAGAAATACAGCAGGTCGAATTCGCGCGGCGTGAGGTCCAGGCGTTGGCCCTGCAAGGTGGCATCGCGGGTCAGCGGGTTGATGAAAAGCGGGCCGAGCTCAAGGCTGCCGGCGTCCATCTTCAAGTTACGCGCCATGGCGTCGACCCGGCGCAACAGCGCCTTGACCCGGGCCACCAGCTCCGGCATGGAAAACGGCTTTGCCAGATAGTCGTCCGCGCCCAGCTCCAGGCCAAGGATGCGGTGCAACTCGCTGGAGCGCGCGCTGGTGATGATGATCGGTGTGTAGCGCGTCATGGCGCGGGCACGGCGGCAGATTTCCAGGCCGTCCACGCCGGGCAGCATCAGGTCGAGGATCAGCGCATCCCAGCCGCCTTGCTCCAGCAGGCGCAGGCCTTCGTTACCGTCGGCGCTGTGCACCACCTCAAATTGCTCATCGCGCAGGTGCAGGCAGATCAAGTCGGCAATATGGGCATCGTCCTCGACGACGAGGACTCGTTTGGGCTGATCCATGTAAAGAAACCTTCGCTTGTAGTTCGCGCATTGTGCGGGTTTTGCAACAGTGTAGTTATCACGAATTGTTTAACTCTGCGTGAGGATTTCGCGACCGGCCAGGGTTCAAGATGGCCTCATTGCTTAACGAGGAGAACGCCATGTACTCACGTCGACAAATACTGCTGGCCGGTGGTGGCCTGGGTGTCGCCGTCCTGGCCGGCGGCTTGCTGAAACAGCTGAATATGGTCGCTGAGGTGGAGGCCGCCGAGACGTTCGAAGTCAACCATACCGAGGCCGAATGGCGCAGCCTGCTGAGTGCCGAGCAATTCGCCGTGCTGCGCGAGGAGGGCACCGAGCGCCCCTACACCAGCCCCCTTAATGATGAACACCGCACGGGCACCTTTGCCTGCGCCGGTTGTGCGTTGCCGTTGTTCGCCTCGAGTACCAAGTTCGACAGCCACACCGGCTGGCCAAGCTTCTGGCAGCCACTGGACAACGCTGTCGCCAGCCACACCGATACGTCCTACGGCGTGGTGCGCAAGGAAATTCACTGCCGCCGGTGTGGCGGTCACCAAGGGCATGTGTTCGATGACGGCCCGGCACCTACTGGTCTGCGCTATTGCATGAACGGCGTGGCCATGACGTTCACGGCGGCTTAAGCCGATGTCTCTGCATATTTATAAGGGAAGATCCCATGTGGCTTCTGGTTCTCGCGTACCTGGGCGGCGTGCTGACAATTGTCAGCCCGTGCATCCTGCCTGTTCTGCCTTTTGTCTTCGCTCGCACCGGGCAGCCGTTTATGCGCAGTGGCTTGCCGCTGTTGGCGGGGATGGCGGTGACGTTCGCCCTGGTGGCCTCACTGGCGGCGGTGGGCGGCGGTTGGGTGGTGCAAGTCAATCAGTACGGGCGCTGGCTCGCGTTGCTGTGCGTTGCCCTGTTCGGACTCACGCTGCTGCTGCCGCAACTGTCGGAACGCTTGACGCGTCCTTTAGTGGCCGCCGGCAGTCGCCTGTCGCAAGCCGCTGGAACGGACGCAAAGCCGCGTGCGGGCGCTTCGTTTCTGATCGGCGTGGCCACCGGTTTGCTGTGGGCACCGTGCGCGGGGCCAATCCTGGGGCTGGTGCTCACCGGCGCGGCGCTGCAGGGCGCCAGCATCGGCACGACCTTGCTGTTGCTGGCCTACGCCGCCGGTGCCGCTACGTCCCTGGCGTTGGCGTTGCTGGTCGGCGGTAAAGTCTTTGGCGTTATGAAGCGCTCGCTCGGTGCCGGTGAATGGCTGCGCCGTGGCCTCGGCGCACTGATGCTGGTCGGTGTGGCCGCCATCGCCCTGGGCCTGGACACCGGAGTGCTGTCGCGCTTGTCGACGGCATCCACGGGCGGCCTGGAACAAAGCCTGGTGGACAAACTGAGTGCCAAACCCGAACAGAAGGGCGGCGCGATGATGGCCGGGGGCGCGATGATGATGGCTGCCAATCACAGCGACGCGCTGCCGATCGAAGGCACGCTGCCGCCGCTGGATGGTGCGGTGCAATGGTTGAACAGCCCGCCACTCAGCGCCGAAGCGCTCAAGGGCAAAGTCGTGCTGGTGGATTTCTGGACTTACTCCTGCATCAATTGCCTGCGCACCTTGCCGTATGTGAAAGCCTGGGCCGAGAAGTACCACGACCAGGGCCTGGTGGTGATTGGCGTACACGCCCCGGAATTTGCCTTTGAACGCGACGTGAACAACGTCACCAAGGCCATGAAGGACTTGGGCATCACGTACCCGGTCGCGATCGACAATAACTACAAGATCTGGCGCGCGTTCAATAACCAGTACTGGCCGGCGCATTACTTTTCTGATGCCAAGGGCCAGATTCGCTATCACCATTTTGGCGAGGGTGATTACGCCGAGTCGGAGCGGGTGATCCAGCAATTGCTGCGTGAAGCCGGGGCGAAAGATGTCGCAGGTGGTTTGATCGAGGCGGATGCCAAGGGCGTTGAGCAAGCGCCGGACATGAATGAAGTGCAGTCGCCGGAAACCTACCTGGGCTTCCAGCGTGCCGAAAACTTCGTGACCACTGGCACCCAGGCCACCGACAAAGTGGTGAATTACCCGGCCGCCGGCACGCTGGCCCTGAACAACTGGACCCTGGAAGGCCACTGGAACGTTGGCGGCCAGCAAGCCACCCTCGACCAGGCTGGCGGGCGCATCGTGTATCGCTTCCATGCCCGCGACCTGCACCTGGTACTGGGCCCGGCGGCTGACGGCAAACCGGTGCGATTCAAGGTGACGATCGATGGCCAGGCCCCGGGCGATGCCCACGGCACGGATGTGGCGCCCGATGGCAGCGGCACGGTGACCGAGCAACGCCTGTACCAACTGGTTCGTCAGCGCGGCGCCGTGCAGGACCGCACGTTCACCATCGAGTTTCTCGCCCCCCATGTGGCCGCCTATGCCTTCACTTTCGGTTAACCCATTCATTAACTGTTAACCCGGTCAATGTGGGCGCTGGCAAGCCAGCGCCCACATTCAACCGAGTACTGGAGTGAGTTTTATGAAACTGTTCAAATTGTTGCCGGCGCTGGTTTTTTCCGCCTTCGTGGGACAAAGCTCGGCGTTTTCCTTCGGTGCCTCAGACGACGCGGTGATGATCGCACCACCTGCCCTCGACCTTCCCGCCGAGCCCGGCAACCTGCAAACGGCCGTGTTCGCCGGGGGCTGCTTCTGGGGCGTGCAAGGGGTGTTCCAGCACGTGCAGGGTGTGAAAAACGCCGTGTCCGGCTACGACGGCGGCGCGGCTAACACCGCCCAGTACGAGTCGGTCAGCGGAGGCGATACCGGCCACGCCGAGTCGGTGTCGGTGACCTACGACCCAAGCAAGGTCAGCTACGGCAAGCTGCTGCAAATCTACTTTTCAGTGGCCCACAACCCCACAGAACTGAACCGCCAAGGCCCCGACAGCGGCACTCAATACCGCTCGGAAGTCTTTGCGCAGAATGCCGAGCAGCAAAAAGTCGCCCAGGCCTATATCGCCCAGCTGGACGCGGCCAAAGCCTTCAACAAGCCGATCGTGACCAAGGTAGAGATGGGCAAGGCGTTTTACCCGGCGGAGTCCTATCACCAGGACTTCCTCACCGAGAACCCGTCTTACCCGTACATCGTGATCAATGATTTGCCGAAAGTGGCGCAGCTGAAAAAGCTGTTCCCGGACCAATACAGAGCAGAACCGGTGCTGGTCAAAAACCAGTAGTCACCGCAAACCAAAATGTCTGCGCTTGCTCGCGAAAGCGATGGGTTACTAATACTGTGCCTGACACGCCGCCTTCGCGAGCAAGTCCGCTCCCACACTAGCCCCCACTACGGCTCAGGATTTGGCTTTTGCCAGGTATGGCGCCAACCGCCGCCCCATCTCTTCACCCAGCGCCTGCAAGCCACTCAATGGCCGCACCATCACTTCAAACTCAACAATCTGCCCTTGCTCGTTAAAGCGGATCAAATCAATGCCCTTGAGCTGCTTGTCACCCACCCGCGCACTGAACTCCAGCACCACACTCAGGCCGTCACCGGTGGCCAGTTCGCGATGATAGGCAAAGTCTTCAAACACCTTGAACACTGTGTTGAGGATCATCGACACCACGGGCGCGCCAGGGTAGGGCGTGTGGGCCATGGGCGAGCGAAAGACGGCGTCGGGCGCCAGCAATTCGGGAAGGGGCTTGAGGTCGTGAGCAGCCAGCATGGCATGCCAGCGTTGCAGGCTGTGGGCGGCGGCGGGGTGCAGTTTCAGTTCGGACATGCTGTGTACCTGTTCTTATGGTGGAAAGGCATTTCACCTCGCCAACATAAGAGCGGTAACAAAGCAGGGTCAATCACCCGAATTGACAGTTAAGTGACTGCAATGAACTCACACCACTTCCAGGTAGGAGCTATGAATTGCCCGGGCCAGCTCGCGTACGGTGTCGATAAAGTCGGTGAGCCGACTGTGCAGGCCGTCCTCCAGAATCTCATCGATTCCCGTGTACCGCAGGCGCGCTTCAAACTCGGCCGCCAGGCGCTGCGCCGTGCGCCCATAACTGCCGGGCAAGTCCGCCAGGATGTGGCTCAACTCCTCGATACAGGCGTGCAACGAGCGCGGCACATCGCTGCGCAACAGCAATAACTCGGACACCGAGCGCGCGTTCAACGCGTTCGGGTACAGTTCGGTATACGCCTCGAATGACGACAAGGCCCGCAGCAGGGCGCTCCATTGGTAATACCCGCGTGCCGACAGGTCGCTGACTTCTTCCGACTCCTCACCAAACATCTCGTAGCGCGCATCGAGCAGGCGCAGGGTGTTATCCGCACGCTCGACAAACGTGCCCAGGCGAATAAATCGATAAGCGTCGTTGCGCATGATGGTGCCCGAGGTCGCCCCCCGGAACAGGTGCGAACGCTGCTTGACCCAGTCACAGAAGTGGCTGATGCCATGCCGGGCCAGGCCACCGGCGGCGATGCTGCGCATTTCCAGCCAGGTGGCGTTGAGGTTTTCCCACATGTCGGCGGTGATCCGCCCGCGCACTGCGTGGGCATTGCCCCGCGCGGCACGCAGGCAGTTATAGATGCTGGCGGGGTTTTCTTCGTCGAGGGCGAAGAAGTGCAGCATGCGCATCGCATCCAGTTGTTTGTGACGCTCAAGGTAGCTGTCCAGGGTGCCGCTGCTGAGCAACGACATGGCCAGCTCATCCAGCCCATCGCTACGCCCGGCCTGGGGCATCAATGACAGCGAATAACTGACTTCGAGCATGCGTGCCAGGTTTTCTGCGCGCTCCAGGTAACGGGACATCCAGTACAGATCTGCGGCGGTTCTACTCAACATACTCAGCCCTCCACCACCCAGGTGTCCTTGGTTCCGCCGCCTTGCGACGAGTTGACGATCAACGAGCCTTCCTTCAACGCCACGCGCGTGAGGCCGCCGGGCACCAGGCGGGTCTCCTTGCCCGAGAGCACAAATGGGCGCAGGTCGATATGCCGTGGCGCGATGCCGTTTTCGACAAAGGTGGGGCAGGTGGACAGGCTCAGGGTCGGTTGGGCGATGTACGCGTGGGGGCGAGCCTTGATGCGCTGGCGGAAGTCCTCGATCTCGGCGGCAGTGGAGGCCGGGCCGACCAACATGCCGTAGCCACCGGAGCCCTGGGTTTCCTTGACCACCAGTTCGGGCAAATGGGCCAGCACATGGGACAGCTCATCGGGTTTGCGGCACTGGAAGGTCGGCACGTTTTGCAGGATGGGTTCTTCATCCAGATAGAAACGGATCATTTCCGGCACATAGGGGTAGATGGACTTGTCATCGGCCACGCCGGTGCCAATCGCATTGGCCAGCACCACATTGCCCGCGCAGTACGCCGCCACCAGGCCAGGCACGCCAAGCATGGAGTCGGGGTTGAATGCCTGCGGATCCAGGAACGCGTCATCGATGCGGCGGTAGATCACGTCCACCGCCTTGGGGCCGTCGGTGGTGCGCATGAACACCTTGAGGTCGTGCACGAACAGGTCGGCGCCTTCCACCAGTTCCACCCCCATTTCCCGGGCGAGGAACGCGTGTTCGAAGAACGCGCTGTTGAAGCGCCCGGGGGTCAGGACCACCACGTTGGGGCTGTCCAGGCGGCTGGCGCTTTTCAGGGTTTTGAGCAGCAGGTTGGGGTAGTGGTCCACCGGCGCGATGCGTTGTTTGGCGAACACTTCGGGGAACAGGCGCATCATCATCTTGCGGTCTTCGAGCATGTAGCTCACGCCGCTGGGGGTGCGCAGATTGTCTTCGAGCACGTAATAGGTGCCGTCGCCATCGCGTACCAGGTCCACACCGGAGATATGCGAGTAGATGTCGCGGTGCAGGTCCAGGCCAACCATTGCCTTCTGATAACCCTCGTTGCCCAGCACCTGATCCGCCGGAATGATCCCGGCCTTGATGATGCGCTGGTCGTGGTAGATGTCGGCAAGGAACATGTTCAGCGCATTGACCCGCTGGATACAGCCGCGCTCGATCACGCTCCATTCGCTGGCAGGAATGCTGCGGGGGATGATGTCGAAGGGGATCAGGCGCTCGGTGTCTTGCTCGTCGCCGTAAAGGGTGAAGGTGATACCGGCCCGGTGGAACAGCAAATCCGCTTCGCGGCGCCTTTGGGCCAGCAGTTCCGGCGGCGTGTTGGCCAGCCAGCGGGAGAATTCCTGATAGTGCGCACGGCAAGCGCCTTGTGCGTCATTCATTTCATCAAAGAAAGATCGAGCCATTCCAGTACCTTGTCAGTGCCGAGGATTGCGCGGGTGGCACTGCCGCTTTGAAAAACGCATAGTTTTATGAGCCTGTGGCTGAGGGTGCCAACAAGCCTGGTCCTTACTTTCTTATGGGGTCGGCTCTGGGTCGGGGGGTAACGAATGCTCCTGTATCCGGGCAGATGAATGGTTTAAGCAATGCCTGTGCCGAAACCCGTTTTTGGCAGAGTAAATACCCGGTGGCGAGCGAGCCCCCGTGCGCCGGGCTGAGCAATGGGCCGAAAAATGCCCGAGGCCTGCGCACTCCAGCAGCCGCCAGCCCAACGCGATCGCCACAACAGTGCGGCACGTGTTCCACAATGGTGCATGAACAAACTTGAACTTCACTCAGCCCCGATTCTTCTAACAAGACTTGTCACCTTGTGGAGCATCGTCGTGCCCAGAATCATCTCTCCAAACACTCCAGAAGCGTCGCTGGACGAACACAGTGAACACAACGCCAAGATTTTCGGTTCACCCAAAGACCGTCTTGACTTTTATCGCCGCGAAATTCAGTACGAAACCACCATTCTGGCCAACCGCACCGACGCCTACCTCACCGCGCAGTCGTTCCTGGTCATCGCCTTTGTCTCCGGCATGGGCAACCTCAACCCGGAATGGGGTAAGTTTTTTACGCTGATCGTGCCGGTGTTCCTGGCGTCCCTTGGTGTTCTCAGCTCCCTGAATGCCTGGCCGGGTATCCGTGCCGCGTACGAAATCATCGACCACTGGCACTACAAGCAAAGTGAACTGCTGCGCAGCGAGCCGGTAATGGGCATGGCTTATGACGATTCGCCGTTGTTTTGTGAAACCGAGTCATCCCACAAGGGCTATCGCAAGTCGCTGCTGTTCTCCATGCGCGCGCCGTGGTTGTTTATGGTGTTCTGGGTATTACTCGGTGCCTATGCGTTTTACATCCAGATTGATAACCCGGTGTCATAACGTGAAACGCTCAACGCCCCGGAGAATGAAGCGCCAGGGGCGTCGAGGGATCGCTTGGAGCAGCCACTACGTGCTGTAAATCAAGCTGCCAGCCGTTGTACGTTTGCATTGATGGTGCTGTTGGGCGTGAAGACGTATTCATAACCCCTGTTCAGAAATTTTTGCAGGCCGTTGTTATTCAGGTTAATGACCGCTGCGCTACCAATTTGTTTAAAGTCGCCGGCAGCGCTCAAAACGTCCGTCGCCAACTCCGTTTGATTGGCGTTGAAAATATATAATTGATTGTCGGCAGCCTTATGGATGTAGGCGGTATGTACCATTTTCCCCGCTTCGTTATTGCTGGTGAAATTTATAAAGCCTGATTCTTTGATTTTGGAGGGGTCAAAGACTTGTTGAGTCGTTACGGGGGTAACCCCCATGATTTCTTTGTAGCGCGGCGTATAGTTACTCGGCTGGCCCTTCAAATTTTCCAACAAGGCCGTCCGAGTTTTGAGCGGCAGGGTATTATGGGCTTGCGCCACCATGATCGAATTTTCAAAACATATATGGGTGGAGCGACCTTGCGCTTTATAGGATGCAGTTAATGCCTCGACGTTTGCAGTCAGGTTTTCTACGGAGACATCGTTGGGTTGAAAACCCGGCAATGGTTTTTGGAACATCTTTCTGGTTTTTACATTGAGTTCATGCCAATGGCCTGTGGCATCATCAAATTTTGCAATGACGTTTTCACCGCTACGGGCTCCTTTGAGCGTGCCTTGGGCAATATTCGGCTTCTTCAATAGGGCAGTTATATCCACGTTGCGCAGCACACCGCTAAGTTTACTGTAGGCTTTGGGCACGCCTTTACGAACAACGTTGAATGCACCCCGTGCCAGGTCGTCAATACCCCCGAGTGGGTTTAGGGTATTCACTGCGGAACTTGCTATTATCCTTGAGACACGGCCAAATTTAGCTAGCGTCGACAGGCCATGTACTACTTTGGCTCCTTTCGCTGCCACACCAACGCCCACGAGAAAACCAAATGCATCAAAAGCCAAGTCCTCGAATCCTTCCCCAATATTGCCATCAATAAAATTTTTAACCGCCGACCGGCCGGGAATCAAATTGAGCAAAATGTTGTGAACCCTATCGATATAAGCCTGGGAGGAGTCGATATTGGTTGCGCCGTTGGCTTCGGCTCGCAGCCCCTCAATATTCGCGTGCCGGGACAAGGTTTTGGCGATGGTGCGAATTCGCCCTGATTCGTAACTGTCAGGCGTAGGTCGAGGGCCCTTTCGTTCGTCGGAGTAACCCTGGACGACTCGCGAGTCCTCTATTTCCTGTAGTTTTATACGCGGGCGGCCCGAATCAGAAGGGACATTGCCGGGCTCAAAGTTCCCATATTCATTACGCTCAGTGACTGTGTTTTTTGTAAAATTAAATTCGTAAGTACGTGTTCTACCCTCCAACACGGTCTTGATGAGCACGCTGTTATCCTGCGATACAGGGGTTTGCGTCGGTGCGAAATGTCGGTGACCGCCTGTTTTATAAGTGAGCTTCATTTCTTGAACAATGGTGTACTTGCCATATTCCAGGTTTTTACGATCCTCTTCTGGCTGCAGCGACACCATGTGTTTGAATTGTGTTTCGATACTGGTTGTCAGGTGGTCTGCATAATCGTTGAAAAGAGTATTGAAGCGAGTGCTGAACGTCTCCTCAGGGGCGGAAAGTTCCTGTAGTTTAAAGATGACATCGTCCATGTCGATATCGTCTGATTTTGAAACCCATCGCGTGGGCGTCGGCGCCCGATCATACTGCACGCCGGGTGCGTCAGGTGTTTCGAATATATAACGCCCATCCCTATATAGATCCAGGATTGAGTAGTGCGCGTGCAAACCGCTGACGGGTGGATCCAGAACAATACAACGCTTCTCCAACAGGTCCGGGCTCAAATGGGGTAAGGCTATTTTTAACTCATTCAGGGCAAGAGCTTTGGCGCTGGGTACTGGCGTGCCCAACGTCTCAGACGCATGCCTGAGCTCTTTGACCCTCTCATCAAACTCCCTGCGCACCGTGTGCTTTTGTGTATCGCTTGAGGGATAGCCTTTCCCGTTAGCGACCGCCCACCCGGCAAGGGCTCTCTCCTGAACACTGTATTCAATTTGTTGTTCCTGGGCGGAGATCGGGGTGATGTCGGCTTCCAGCATGACTTGCGCATAAGTCATGTTGGCCGTCGCCCCAGGTGCTGTCGCTTCAATGCGTCCGACAGCTGTTACAAAACTGACCCAGGAGTGAGTTCCAAACGTAACGCCCTTCGGCAGGTCTTTGACCAAAAGCTCCGGCGCCTGGCTTGAAAACAACACATAGGCGAGCACCTGGGCTTTTTCGAAGGTCGTCGCCTGGTCGGTGTCGAGCAGATGGTTTGCCAGCACCAGGGCAAAGTCCACGGGCCTGGAACCAAAGTCCTGGACATCCGGAAACACCAGCCCGGCAATCGTCTGCCGGCCGTCTTTATCCGGGGTTCGCGCGTTTATGCTCATGGCCGCAAGCAGCCAATCATTCGCGGTGCCCTTAATTGAGCGTGCGTCGAACTTAGCCTGGATCGCTTTGCCCAGTGCCAGGCCTTTGGGTGAGTTGATCAATGAATTGATCAACTCACGCGGGTTTTGCCATTCTGACGAACTGACCGAAACGTGATTCAGCAGATACTCGACCACACTCTTGAACGGGCTGCCATCAATGTCGCCAAACTTGCCGTCACGCAGGTCCGCATGCAATTGATCCACACTGGCTTTATCCAGTGGCGTTGGCCATGACAGCGCGCCGCCCAAATTTCCGTGCTCGGGGCTCTGAAACGCCGGGCGACGTAAGGCGTTGACGAGATTTTCCACCTGCGCCTGATCACGGGGAACCTCCCAGCCATGGTTCTCGATAAACTCCTTGAGATTCATGGTTTGAGCCGCACCCTGGGTTGTCGAGTAGGTGCTATCAGGATGAGTCTGAACCTGGGTGTTTGTCAGATAGGTAACAATGGATTGAGTGCTGACCTCGGAAGGGTTGAGCAGGTTTTCCAGGGAAAGGGCCACGTTGTGGAAAGTATGGATATTGCCCAATACGGCCTTTTGACCCGCCAGTTCGTCCTCGTTTCGTCGTTCACGCACGTGCGAAAACGTGGGGTCGTTGACGACGGCGAAACCTTTTCCTGCGGCCAGTTCCGCTGCCCGTGCATGATCCAGTAGAACGGGGTTGGCATTCTGTTCTTTATAGAACGTCCCCACCAGCCACAAAGGTGCGCTGTTGCTCGACGCGGACTGAGGCGGCTTGAAGGTTGAGAACTTCAGGTCTGAGGCAATCACACGTCCCGCTGCCAGGAGCGGACCGCTGACGGCAGCCCATTGTGCGTCGTCCTGCCCCGCGGACTTTACTTCTCGGGGAGCCTTGAGATCGTGTTTGAGGCTGAAGGTGATTTTCCCCGACCCCGGATTGATGTTTACAGTGGCCGGGTCGATGCCCCGGTCACTCATCCATCGAACGACGTCAGGCGCCTGAAAAGCGCGCCCCAACTGCGCCCACCATTGGCCGAACGTGGAACTGGAAGCAATAGGCGAGACGCTCAGGTTTCGATCATCAATACTCCCACGCGTTGTCGCCAACACAGCCCCATAGGCCCTGGACAAGGCTAAATCACCCGAGGCAGGCGTGTTGTCATGTGCGAGCGCAGACACTTCATGTTGTGGCGTGCTGGCTTGGGAGGGCGTGAGTTGCTGATAAGTATCGATCGGCGGTTGGGTTTTTGTCGTCAGAGCGGGAGCAGTAATCATCAAGAAATTTCTCGGCGGAGGGTTTCGAAATGCGGTCAGAGATCCTTTCCTACCCATGTTCTAGCCTTGAGTGTCCCTTGTATTACTCCCCGTTCCTCCCGTGATCCCACAAGTAGTAAGCGCTTATTGCTGCGTTGGGCGCCGGCGTTCAGATCAATCACGCGGGCGCTCAAGCAATTGGAACTTCATCGCCCGGCGCAGGACCTTACCTTTACGCAGGATGTGTTTTCTGAAACTGCGAAGAGGTGACTCATGAACACAAGCAACGATCCGCAAGTCAGTAACCGTAACGATCCGGCAATAGATGTTGGTGAACCCGCACCCGGTACGGCGGCTGAGGCGCCGAAAGATCCGAAGCCTGCCGTCGACCCCAAGGCCAAGGAAAACGACTACAGTCCAGACTTCAAGCCCGAGCGTGAGCCCAAGCCTGAAACGGATGCTGATATCGACACCCAAGGCGGTTAGAGGAGACAGTCATGTCACAAGAACTCGACGACGACGAAGAACTCAATGACCCGGGCAACGAAGACCCGGGCTCATTGATGGATGATGCAGAAGTGCCGCTCAACGACCTGGACGATGCGGTTGATGTGGGCAATACCGAAAATCAGGACTGAGCGGTTACCAGTTGAGTCTTAGCCATGGCTCGTCGTTCGTACCACAACAGCATCGGTTGGGTGCTCAGGCCATGAACGACGATGCTCAAGGCAATGACCGACACCGTAAGGTTCACTGCTACTGCGCTGCTGGTGCCGACCAGGCCATGATTGAGCGCGTAGAACAGGTAGTAAATGCTGCCGATCCCGCGAATTCCGAACCAGCCCATCAAACCGCGTTGTCGGTAATCGATCAAACGGCCCCATGGCATCGCCAACACGCTCACGGGGCGAATCACGCAGAACAATAGCGCCGCCACCGGCAGTGCTCGCCAGTCCCAGTGGCTGATCAGCAAGATGCCCAACACCGTCACCAGAAACACCTCCATCGAACGCTCCACCAGGCTGCCGAACGAGAGCATGTCGCCCATCATCACGCCGGCGGCGATCTGCGTATCCGCCAGTTCGCTGACATCGCCCTGCAGGGCGCGCTCAGGAGCCACCTCCAGGTGGCCCACCACCGGCAGTGCCAGATGCTCCGAGGGCGTCACCGAGTTGCCCGTGGACCTGAACTCCGCCTGGCGCAAGCCCAGCCCGGCGGCGAAGACCGACAAAAAGCCATAGCCACCCACCGCCTCGGCGACCACGTAGGCCAGGGCAATCAACGCGAGGGTCAGGTAGTCGTTGGGGGACAGTGTGCTGTCCTCATTGGTGATGCGCATCCACAGCGTCACGCGGCCGATGCCACGGCCCATCCAGTAGCCGATCAACAGCCCGGCCGGCACCGCCCACAGCAGGTTTTTCAGCACCCAGCCACCGAACCAGTCACCCTCAAAACCGCCGTGCTGCATGAACAGCAGCGCAAAGATCACGAAGGGAAAGGCAGTGCCATCGTTCAAGCCTGCTTCGCCGGACAGGCCAAAACGCAGCGCATCATAGTCCTGCGCATTGTTGACCTGGACCAACCCCGCCAGTACCGGGTCGGTCGGCGCAAGTATCGCACCCACCAGCAACGAGACGCCCCAGGACAACGCGAACACGTAATGCAGGGCCAGGCACACTCCCAGGATGGTCAGCAGCATCACCGGCCCCGCCATGCCAAACGCGATACGCCAGGTGCGATGCCGGAGCGGCAGGCGCAGTTTCAAACCGCTGACGAACAGGGAAAACAACACCGCCACTTCGGTCAGGTGCTCCATCCAGCGGGCTGAGTTTTTGATATCCAGGTGCAACAGGTCCACACCCAGCGGCCCGATGGCCACGCCCAGCAACAGGCACACGGCTGAGGTGGTCACAGGCATCCAGCGCAGATAGGAAGAAGTGAGGGCGAGCGTGAGCAGCACAGCGCCCAATACGGCCAACCATAGGATAAAAGTCATGAAGCGTGCACCGCGGCCGTGGTCTATGCAGGTTGGAGGATGGCCGCCGGGCTCAGGTTCAATGTGATTCCATCAACTGCGAGCCGATGGTTTTCAGGCGGATCATGTCCATCAACTGGCGCAGCCCCGGCTGCGACTGGCGGCGGCTCGGGTAGTACATGCACAGCGGTTCACCCAGGCAGGCCCAGTCCGGCATGACCTCTACCAAACGGCCGTCCGCCAGTTCCTGTTGCACGCGGTTGGACAGGCAGTAAGCAATCCCCACGCCTTGCAGCGCGGCGTTGACGATGGTCTCGGTGTCGGCCGCGCTGAAATGCCCGGGCACGTCGATACGTTGCTGCCTCGGACCATTGCCCAGTTCCCATTTGTAGGTGGTCTTGTCGCCCAGGTACATGCGGATGCAGGAATGCTGCAACAGGTCTTGGGGGGCTTGCGGTATGCCCCGGCGTGCGAGGTAAGCGGGGGAGGCGACCATGATCCAGCGCAACGCCGCGGTCAGCGGCACCGCCACCATGTCCTGGGGCACCGTGGCGCCATAGCGGATACCCGCGTCGTAGCCTTCGGCAATGATATCGATCATTGCGTCCTCGACGATCAAGTCCAGGCGCAGTTGCGGGTAGGTGTTGGCGAATTCGCCAAGTATCGGCGCCAGCAGCAGCGCCGCCGCATCGCGTGGCACGTTGAGGCGCAGGCGGCCGATGGGCGACTCGCGGTGCAACTCCAGCGTGTCGAGGCCGTCCTGGATCATGGCAAAACCCAGGCCGAGTTTTTCGGCGAGCAGGGTGCCGGCGTCGGTGGGTTCCACGGCGCGGCTGGTGCGGTACAGCAGCTTTACCCCGAGGCGCGTTTCCAGGTTGCGCATGGTGTGGCTCAACGCCGACGTGGTAACCCCCAGCTCGTGGGCAGCATGGCGAAAACTGCGGCGCCGGATGATCGCCATGAACACATTGAGATCGGCCAATTCGGAACGATTGAAAGCCGCCATTACAAGCCTCTTTTATAGGAGTTCGGTTGCATGCAGCGTTGAGCCCTATTCAACCTTGGATGATCTAGAGTAATTGCTTTTATACGTCGTTTTACGGGCAGGGGTTATTTTTTATGCGCATCGAGACCCTCCGGATTGCCGGCATCGACAAAGCCGTCTCGCGGATCGCCCTCGGCACCTGGTCCATGGGCGGGCACCTGTGGGGCGGCGGGGATAACGAGCAGTCGATCAGAACGATTCGCCACGCGTTGAACTGCGGCATCAACCTGATCGACAGCGCGCCGGTGCACGGCCTGGGCCTTTGCGAAACGCTGATCGGCAAGGCGCTGCGCGGCCAGCGCCACAGTGCGGTGATCGCCACCAAAGCCGGCTTGCAATGGGACGACGGCTCCCCCCGACGCCATGCGACGGCCCAGCGTATTCGCAAAGAGGTTGAAGACTCGTTGGTGCGCCTGGAAACGGACTACATCGACTTGTACCAGGTGCATTGGCCCGACCCGTTGGTGGCTCAGCAGGAAACTGCCGATACGCTCGAGTGCCTGCGCCGCGAGGGCAAGATCCTTGCTGTAGGCGTCAGCAACTATTCCTGCGCACAAATCAACGATTTCAGCCGGCACACAACCTTGGCCACGGTACAGCCGCCATACAACCTGTTCGAGCGCGCTATCGACAGCGATATTCTGCCGTATGCCAAGCAACATTCCCTGGTGGTGTTGGCCTATGGCCCGTTGTGCCGTGGGTTGCTGACCGGCAGCCTGCATTCGGCCGCCCGCTTTGCCGACGATGACGGACGCAAGCTCGACCCGAAATTCGCGGCGCCGCGTTTTGAGCAATACCTGGCGGCCGTGGCGGCGCTGGATATCTATGCCCGTGAATGTCATGGCAAGTCGGTGCTCGCACTGGCCTTGCGCTGGGTACTGGACCAAGGCCCGACCATCGCGCTGTGGGGCGCCCGTAGTCCCCAGCAATTGAACGGTTTTGAAGAGGCGTTTGGCTGGCACCTGAGCGCCGATGACCTGACACATATCGACCGTATCCTCGCCAACACGCTAAAAAATCCGATCGAGCCGGACTGTATGGCGCCCGTAAAACGTTAGCTTTACGACAGGGATGTCGGCAAAAAAACAACTTCCCTGTGCGTAGAGGTTTTTGCATGAAGCGCGGTACCGTATTCAAGATCCTCGGTGGTGTGTTCTTAGGGTTGGCGTTGGTCGGGGCCTGGCAATGGCGGGGCAACCCCGATGCCTTGTGGCACATCGTCAGCCGGCAATGCGTGCCCAACCAGCAACAGCAGCACAACCCCAGCCCGTGCCTGGCGGTCGATCTGGACCGTGGCTACACCCTGTTAAAAGACCGCAACGGCCCGCTGCAGGATCTGCTGATTCCGGTGGATAAAATCACCGGCATCGAAGACGCCGCCCTGGGCCGTCAGTTGCTGCCGCATTACTTTACCCAAGCCTGGCGGCACCGCAGTGTGTTGTCCGATGGCCTGATAAAACCGATTCCCGATGCTTTCGTTTCGGTGGCGATCAACTCCCGTTACGGCCGCACACAGAACCAGCTGCATCTGCATATCGCCTGCCTGCGCCCGGATATCTTTGCCGTGCTCAACCAGCAAGGCACTGCCCTCAACGAACAGTGGCAGGTACTGCCGGCCCGATTGATGGGGCACACCTACAGTGCCCGCACGCTGACGGCGGTGGACGCTGATGCGCTCGACCCCTTGGTTGTGTTGCGTGCATACGTCGATGCCCAAGGCGCGAGCATGAGCCAGTACAGCCTGCTGATGGCACCTCGTGCAGACGGCAGTTTTGTGTTGCTGAGCACACACGTGGCGCTGAGTGAACTGAACCTGGGTTCGGCCGAGGAATTGCAGGACCGCCACTGTGACCTGATGACCGCGCGGTAAGCCCACTGTCGCGACGAGGTCGATAAAACACTGACTGCGACCTGTTCGCTCGATAAACGACACCCCGCAAGCGTATCCATTGAACGACTGTTCAGTTTGCACTATGTTGACCGCATCCACCCGTTTGTAAGCAGACGGGTTCGCGCTTTTTCTTCTTGTACGAGAGGCTCTGGCATGCGGTTTTCCCCCTTTGTTGAGCGGATTGCAGGGCAGGGCGTAGCCGCCTGGGACATCCACCACGCCGCGTTCCACGCCGCCAGCCAGGGCGAGGACATCATCATCCTCAGCGTCGGCGATCCGGATTTTGCCACGCCTTCTTTTATTACCGACGCGGCCGTCAGCGCACTGCGCGACGGTGACACCCACTACACCGAAATCCCTGGCCGCCCGCCATTGCGCGACGCCGTTGCAGCCCGCTACAGCACGACTCTGTCGCGGCCGATGACAGCCGAAAACGTCATCATCGTGCCGGGTGCGCAGAACGCGTTGTTCATCAGCTCGCTGTGCCTGCTGCAAGCCGGTGATGAAGTGCTGGTGCTCGACCCGATGTACGTCACCTACGAAGCCACGCTCAAGGCCAGCGGCGCAACGCTTACGCGCGTGCCGTGTTCGCCGGAGTCGGGCTTTCGCCTGGATGCACAATTGCTCGGCGCGGCGATCACGCCGCGTACCCGGGCGATGTTCTTCTCCAACCCGAACAACCCCACCGGCGTGGTCCTCAACCCCCAAGAGCTGCAAGCCATCGCCGACTTGGCCATCGCCCATGATCTCTGGGTCGTCGTGGATGAGGTGTATGAAAGCCTGGTGTTCGACGGTGAATACCACAGCCTCGCCGCACTGCCGGGCATGGCCGAGCGCTGCATTGTGATTGGCAGCTTGTCCAAATCCCATGCCATGACCGGCTGGCGCATCGGCTGGATCATTGCTGCGCCGCAGATGATCGCTCACGCAGAAACCCTGGTATTGAGCATGCTCTATGGCTTGCCCGGGTTCGTGATGGAGGCCGCCACGGCGGCGGTACTGGCCCATGATGAGGTGACGCAGGGCATGCGCGAGATCTACCGGCGCCGCCGTGACCTGGTGGTGGCCGGCCTCGGCGCGTGCCCGGGGATCAAGGTGCAGGCGCCGCAAGCCGGCATGTTCGTGTTGATGGATGTGCGCGGCACCGGCCTGGGGTCGTTGGATTTTGCCTGGCGGTTATTCCGCGAGGCGGGCGTGTCGGTGCTCGATGCCGCCGCGTTTGGTGAGCCGGCGCAAGGCTTTGTACGGTTGTCGTTTACCTTGGGTGAGGCCCGCCTGGCCGAGGCTTGCCAGCGTATTGCCGGGTTTGTTGCCAGGCTCGCCGGTGAGCCGCGTGTCGCGGCTGCGCCAAAGATTGAAGTGCTGCAACCGGTCGAAGCCAGGAAGATGATTGAAGTCATCGACCTGCATAAGCGTTTCGGCAATATCGAAGTGCTCAAGGGCATCTCCCTCACGGCTCGCGAAGGTGAGGTGATCTCGCTGATCGGCGCCAGCGGTTCGGGCAAGAGCACCTTGTTGCGCTGCATCAACATGCTCGAAGTGCCGGATCAAGGCAGCATTCATGTCGACGGCGAAAGCATCAAGCTCAATTACGGCATTCCCGGCGCGCCACTGGTGGCGGATGCGAAGCAACTGGTGCGCATCCGCTCGACCCTCGGCATGGTGTTCCAGAACTTCAACCTGTGGCCTCACCGCACGGTGCTTGAAAACCTCATCGAAGCCCCAACCCAGGTGCTGCGCGAAAGCCGCGCCGAGGCGATCGAGCGCGCAGAGGCCTTGCTCGATCGCGTCGGCCTCGCCGCCAAGCGCAATGAATACCCGGCGTTTCTCTCCGGCGGGCAGCAGCAACGGGTGGCGATTGCTCGCGCGTTGGCCATGCGTCCCAAAGTCATGCTGTTCGACGAACCCACTTCGGCCCTCGACCCGGAACTGGTGGGCGAAGTGCTGCGCGTTATCCGCTCCCTGGCCGAAGAAGGCCGCACCATGATCCTGGTCACCCATGAAATGGCCTTCGCCCGGGATGTGTCCTCCAAAGTCGCTTTTCTGCACCAAGGCATGATCGAGGAAACCGGCACGCCGGACTCGGTGTTTATCGACCCACGCAGTGAGCGTTGCCGGCAGTTCGTCAACGCGCATCAAACGCGCTAACTCCACAAAAAGACGGGGCAAATCATGAAATCAAGACCCATGGCAAGCTGGTTGAGCGGTGCAGTGTTGATGTTGGCCGCAGGTTTTACGCTGGCGGCGGAGAAACCCATCGTGTTTGCGGTGGCGGCGGAACCCTATCCACCGTTCACCGTAAAAGGCGGTAACGGCGAGTGGTCGGGCTTTGAAGTGGACCTGATTCACAAACTCTGCGAAGGCATGAAAGCCGAATGCCAGATCAAGGAAGTGGCGTGGGATGGCATCATCCCGTCGCTGCTGGCCAAGAAGATCGACGTGATCTTCTCGTCGATGTCGGTGACTGATGAGCGTGAAAAGCAGATCGCCTTCAGCCGTGCCTACTACGACTCGCTGCTGGGTGTGGCAGGGCCCAAGGGCGCGACGGTGGACATTACCCCTCAAGGCCTCAAGGGCAAGTTGATCGGTGTGCAAATCTCCACCGTCAGCGCCAACTACCTGAAGAAGTATTACGAAAACATCGCCGACCTTAAGTACTACGACACCCAGGAATCGGCCAACGCCGACCTTATCGCAGGCCGTATCGACTACATGATGGCAGACGACACCGCCATCGCGATGATGGTCAAAACCCCCGAGGCCAGTGGCCTGGCGCATATCGCCAGCGTGCCCTACGACCCGATCATCGGGCGTGGCGTCGGTGCCGGTTTACGCAAGGAAGACACCGCGCTCAAGGCCCGTCTCGACAAGGCCATCGGAGAGCTGCTGGTGAGCAAGGATTTTGATGACCTGTCCGAGCATTACTTCGGCGTGTCGGTCAGCCCGTGCAAGCGTGCCGACACCCCGGCGTATGTGAGCAAGGTCTGCGACAGCCCCTACCAGCAAATCGCCCAGAAGACCGAATAAGATGTTCGACCTCCTCAGCTTCGGCGAACAGGGATGGGGCGACGCACTGCTAAAAGGGTTATGGATGACCCTGCAAATCTCCGCCGGCTCGTTTGCCGTGGGCTTGCTGATCGGCCTGGTCGTGGCCTGCGCCAAGCTCAGCGCGCCACGCCCGGTCGCCTTGTTGATGCGCGGCTACACCACCGTGTTTCGCGCGGTGCCGGAGTTACTGTTGATCCTGCTGCTGTACTACGCTGGTTCCATGGGCCTGAACGCGTTGATGCTGTGGCTGGGGTTCGAGCAGGTGAACATCAGCGGCCCGCTGGTGGCGATCCTGGTATTGGGGCTGGTGCAGGGCGCCTATGCGTCGGAGATTTTCCGTGCGGCAATCCTGGCGATCCCCCATGGCCAGATTGAAGCGGCGCGGGCCTTTGGCTTGAGCGGCATGGGCCTGTTCCGCCGGGTGACCTTGCCGATCATGGCGCCGTTCGCCCTGGCCGGCATGTCCAACCTGTGGATCAACCTGATCAAGGACAGTGCCTTGATCAGCGTGGTCGGCACCAACGAATTGCTCTACACCGCCAAGCAGGCGGCGGGTTCGACCCGTCAATACTTACTGTTCTACCTCACGGCCGCCGCCTTGTATTACCTGGTGACGCTGGCTTCCAACTACCTGTCCGGGCGCCTGGAACGACGTATTCGTCGCTGGATGCCGGTTGTCGAGTGAGTGGGCTATGCCTGAATGGATAAGTTACTACGCGGGGCTGATCGCCAAGGGGCTGCAGACCACCTTGTCATTGCTGGCGATCTCGGCAGTGCTCGGCTTCGCCCTGGCGGTGCTGGTGGCGTTGGCGCGTTTGTCGCGGCGCAAATGGCTGGCCCGGGGTGCGCTGGCCTACACCAGTGTGCTGCGGGGCACACCGCTGTTGATCCAGATCTATATTTTCTACTACGGGCTGGGGAGTTTGTTCGCCCAATTTCCGCTGATACGCACCAGCTTCCTGTGGCCATTCCTGCGCGACGGGTATTGGTACATCGTCTTTGCCCTGGTGCTGTCGGTAGGCGCTTATGTGGGTGAAGTGATTCGCGGCGGCCTGTTGGCAGTGCCCAAGGGCGAGATGGAGGCCGCTTCGGCGTTCGGCATGACGCCGCGCCAGGCGTTGTTGCGGGTGCGCCTGCCCCGGGCGATGCGTCTGCTGCTGCCGACCCTGGCGGGGGAGACGGTGATGTTGCTCAAGTCCACCGCACTCGCGTCGACGATAGCCGTGGTCGACCTGCTGGGCGCGGCCAACGTGGTGCGGGCGCAGACGTTGCAGATCTATCAACCGCTGTTGCTGGTGGCCGGTGTCTACCTGTGCCTGACGTTCCTGATCGAAGGCGTTTACGCCATCGCCGAACGGCGCGGCACGCCGCTGCGCAGGTCGGTCGGATGAAACAGGATCGCGCGTTGCAAGGGATTGCCCTGTGTTCACTGGCCTATGCGTTCCTGGCGCTGCAGGATGCGGTGATCAAATGGTTGGTGGCTGATTACTCGGTGTTCACCATCCTGTTCTGGCGCAGCCTGGTGGTGGTGGGCGCCTGCGTGGTCGCCGGGCGCATGGGCTTGTTGCGCCGCGCATGGACGTCGGTGAGCCGCAGGCTGCTGATCATTCGCGGGTTGCTGTCGCTGCTGGCGTGGTTGCTCTATTACACGGCCGCCAAGGACCTGACCCTGGCGGAAATGACCACCTTGTATTTTTCCGCGCCAATCATGGTCACGTTGCTCGCCGCGCTGATCCTCAAGGAACGCGCCAGCCGTGGCCAATGGGTTGCGCTGATCATCGGCTTTGTCGGCGTGGTGATCGCCTGTCGCCCGAGCAATATGGTCGACCCGTTGCCGATCGCGCTGACCCTGGCCGCTGCGCTGTGTTGGGCATTTACCTATATCCAGTTGCGCCAGGTCGACCCGACCACCTCGGTGCTGGAGCAGATGCTGATCACCAATGTGGTGTTCGTGGTGTGCATGGCGCTGACCTTGCCCTGGACGCATACCCCATCGCCGACCCCGGCCTGGCTGGGCATGTTGGCGGCAGGCCTGGTCGGTGGCATCGGCCAATTCCTATTGTTTGCGAGTTTCCGTCGCGCCACGGCGACCTTGCTCGCGCCGTTTGAATACACCGGTTTGATCTGGGCGTTTCTGTTATCCAGCCTGATCTGGGGCACGTCGATGGACCTGTCGCTGATCATCGGCGCGGTGCTGATCGCAGTCAGCGGGACGTTGGCGATGCTCAGCGCCCGCCACACCGAATCACACGATGTGGTCGGCGCCGAATGCGCCGTGACGCAACCCCTGTACCCAGCATCGGCAGATGTGCAGGCCGTTGGCGGGGCTGAAAGTGCCGGGGTTGAGGCACCCCTCGAGCCAGAGCCCGTCAAGCATCGCCGATAAGCCGATAGCGGCCAGGTGGCTGTCGTGGATCACCAGGCTTTCGCTGCGGGCCAGGTCGTCGAGCAGTTGCTGGATCAGCGCCAGGTAAGCGCGGTAGCTGTTTTCATGGGACTGATTTACGTGGGGCGAGTGGCGGATCAGGCTCCAGAACACCACCCACACGCCGAGCAGGTCGGGGTCCATGACGCGTGGTGAAAAGGATGCACTGAGAAACGCATCCAGGCGCGCGGCGGCGCCTTCGGCCAACTCGACTTGCGCCCATAACGCGCTGGTCAATTCACTGGCGAGCTTGTGGTAGGTCTCGGCGATCAGTGCATCGATGCTGCCGAAATGATGATTGAGCAAGCCCACTGAAACACCGGCTTGCGCTGCAATCTTGCGCACGGAAATTCCAGCGTGCCCGTCGCGGGACAGGCTGGTAAGGGTGGCGGCAATCAGCAAGTCCCGGCGTTCATCGGGGTCGGCACGGCGCAGTTTGGGAGGGTCGATGGTCACGGGAATGCCTTTGATGAAAGACCAGAGCGCACAGGTTAGTTGAACGCGTGTTCAATCTCTAGCGATTAAATGATGAGAGGAGGGCAAGGCATGGCAAACGACCTTTCGTGGCAGGTGGCGGGTGATGCGGGCAACGCGCTGCACATCGGTGCTTGGCGCTATGAAGGCGACGGCAGCGGGCCATCAGTGCACCTGCAAGCGGGCGTGCACGCCGATGAAATCGCCGGGATGCTGGTGCTGCACCAACTGTTGCCGCGCTTGCAGGCTTGCCAGGCACAGGGCCGGCTCAAAGGCAGTGTCACCGTAGTGCCGCAGGCCAACCCGTTTGGTATCGGCCAATTTCGTCAGGGCCGCCTGCTGGGGCGGTTTCACGAGGCCACCGGGCAGAATTTCAATCGTGCCTTCGATCATTCCCTTGCCATGGAGCGCCCGGCGAGCAACCTGGCGCAGTGGCAAAAGAGCCTGGTGCAACTGGCCGCCGATGCCGACCTGGTGCTGGACTTGCACACCGACGATGAGGCACTGCCTTACCTCTACATTCATCGCAGCTTCTGGCCGGAGCAAGGCCTGGCGCTGGCGGCGGCCATGCAGGTGGATGTGGTGATCGTCTGGGATGACGGCGGCGACGGCTCCTTTGAAGAAACCATCATCAATCACGGCGCGCCACGGCTGGCGGCGACTATCGAATTGCGCGGGCAAGCGGATGTCAGCGATGCCCTGGCGCAACAGGATGTCGATGGCCTGTGGGCGTGGCTGTGCATCAACGGCGTGATCGACGAAGTGGCCGCGATCAGCGAATGGCAAGGCGAGGCAGTGGACATGGGCTGCATGGAAACCATCCTCGCGCCCCGCGCCGGAGTGCTGGTGTTTGAAAAGGGCCTGGGCGACCAGGTCGAGGAGGGCGAGCGTTTCGCCAGGATCATCGGGCGGCCGGGTGATGCGGCGTCAGAAGTGTTTTTACACGCCGCGCAAACCGGGCGCATGGTCACAGCCCATCGCGAACGCCTGGTGGCGCAGGGTTCGGTGGTGGCGAAATTTACCGGGGCGCGGTTATCCGACAGTTACAGCGGCGGGGTGCTCGACCCTTAGGAACAACCGCGGCTTAAACCTCGCGGTTACAACGGCGGCGTGCGTTCCAACAAAAGGCGCTCCAGGGTTGCTGCGGGCAATGGCCGACTGAACAGATACCCCTGAATCTGATCACAGCCGGCTTGCTTCAAAAACGCCAGCTGTTCCTGGGTCTCCACGCCTTCGGCGACCACTTGTAAGCTCAGGCTATGGGCCAGTTCAATGATGGTACGGGTGATCGCCGCGTCTTGCGGGTTGGTGGTGACTTCGCGGATAAACGCGATATCGATCTTCAACGTATCAATCGGGAACCGCCGCAGATACGCCAGGCTTGAATAGCCGGTGCCGAAGTCATCGATGGAGATTTTCACGCCCATTGTGCGCAATCGTTGCAGGCTGGCGATGGTGTGCTGGGTGTTTTCCATCAATGAGCTTTCGGTCAGCTCAACCTCCAGCCAATGGGGCGCAACCCCGGTTGCCCTCAGGATGCGTTCGATATCGGCAATCAGGTCGCCCTCGATCAATTGGTGACCGGATACATTGACCGAAACCTCTACGGCACCAATCAGGCCGCGTTGCCACACGGCGATTTGCTGGCAAACGCTGTCGATCACCCAGCGCCCGACCTGCACAATCAAGCCCAGGCTCTCGAGTACGGGTACAAACACCGCCGGCGACACCGTGCCATAGCCGGGACGCTCCCAGCGCAGCAAGGCCTCAAGGGCGCATATCTTCCCGCCAGCCAGCTCGATCTTGGGTTGGTAGTGCAGGGTGAACTCACGGTTTTCCACCGCCTGACGCAGGGCTTTTTCAAAGTCCTGGCGCGCCAGGTCGTGCACGCTCAACCCCGTTGGCTCGCCCGTTTGCCGTTGCAGTTGGTGCTCCAGCATCAGGTTGTGAACCTTCAACTGATCACCGCGCTCCTTGAGCCGCAACAGGTTGCGCACCCGCAGCCACAGCTCGACGCGTTCCACCGGTTTGCTGATGAACTCCTCGGCGCCGGATTCCAGCCCACTGACGCGCGCGCTCGGCTCACTGAGGGCCGACAACATGATGATCGGAATGCTTGCCGTGGTTTCGTTGCCCTTCAAGTGGCTGGCCACCTCGTAGCCGTCCATGCCCGGCATCATGATGTCCAGCAGGATCAGGTCGGGCGGTTGTTGCGCCACGAGCTGCAAGGCCTCTTCACCGCTGCTCGCACTCAGGGTCTGGTAGCCCTCGTGCTGCAGCAGGGTTTCCAACAATTTGCGAATCTGGGGTTCGTCGTCAACGATCAACAGCGTTGCAGGTTGGCTGGCCATGGAGAGGACTCACAGGTGGGGGCTGATGTGCTGTTGCAGCAAAGTGTCGATGACCTGGTAAAGCTCTTTGTAGCGCAGCGGCTTGATGATGTAGGCGTCGCAACCGGCCAGGCGGGTCTTTTCGCGGTCTTCCTTCATGGCCATGGCGGTCAGGGCGATCACCGGAATGTGTGCGGTATTGGGGTCTTGCTTGAGCAACGAGGTGGCGGCCAGGCCGTCCATGCCCGGCAACTGGATATCCATCAATATCAGCGCCGGCTGTTTTTCCCGCGCCAGGGTCAGGCCGGTTTCTGCATCCGCCGCCCACAACACGCCGTGCCCGGCATTGACGAGCAACAACCGCGCCAGGCGCATGTTCGCCTCGTTGTCTTCGACGATCAGGATGTCAGCCATGCAGCCTCCGGCGCGCGGCGCAGCGGCAGCCACACCACAAAGCGCGTACCCAAGCCTTCGCGGCTGGCCACGGCGACGCTGCCTCCGTGCAGGTCGGTCAGTTGCTTGACCATTGCCAGCCCCAAACCCGTGCCTTCAAATTTGCGCGCCAGGCTGCTGTCGATCTGGCTGAATGCCTTGAACAGCTTGCTCATGTCGTCCTCGGCGATCCCGATGCCCGTGTCGCTGACACTCAGCTCCAGGAACTGTGTGTGAGTGCTGGGTTGCAGGGCGAAGCCGTGGGCGGGCCAATCGCCGGGGATGTGGCCGACATGCGCGAGGCTGACCTCGCGGACCGCCAGGGTCACGGAGCCGCCGTGTGCGCTGAACTTCACCGCATTGGCCAGCAGGTTGTAGATAATCTGCTTGGTCTTGCGCAGGTCCAGTTCCAGGGTGCCAAAATCTTCCTCGCATTCCAGCTTCAATTGGATACGTTGCAAGGCGGCTTTTTCGCGCACGATCAACAAGCTGTTGGCGAGCAACCCCGCCAGTTCCACAGGCTCCAGCTCCAGGTCCATCATCCCGGCCTCGACCTTGGACAGGTCGAGAATGTCGTTGATCAACGACAGCAGGTGCTGGCCGCTGGTGAAGATGTCGCCGATGTACTCGCGCTGCACCTCGCTCATGTCGCCGACCAAACCATCCTTCAACGCCTCTGAAAAGCCAATCACCGCGTTCAACGGCGTGCGCAGCTCGTGGGACATGGTGGCGAGGAACTCGGACTTCATGTGGCTGGCGTGTTCCAGTTCCAGGTTCTTTTCTTCCAGCGCGCGTTCAAAGCCTTTGCGCTCGGCTTCTTCCTGTTTGCGCGCGGTATTGTCAGTGCCAATCAACAGGTAGCCGATGATCGTGTCGTGGCGATTGCGCAGGGCCGTTACCGAGACCATCGCCGACAGGCGACTGCCGTCCTTGCGGATATAGGTCAGTTCGTAGATGTCTTCGATGCCGCGTGAGGCCTTGAACACCAGGGCTTCGAAGCCCGGTGTGATCGGCGTGTCCAGCTCCAGGCTAAGGGCGGCGGCACGGGTAATCAGTTCGGCGGGGTCGGATATGTCGGCGGGGGTGATGCGGTTGAGCACGTCGTCGGCGGCATAGCCGAGCATGCGCTCGGCGCCAACATTGAAGATCTGGATCACGCCTTTTTCGTCAGTGGCGATGCTCGAAAAGTACGCGCTGTTGAAGATTGCATCTTGCAGGGCGCCGGTCTTGAGCAGCGTCTTCTGGCGTTTGAACTCGACGATTTTTTCGGCCCGTGATTGTAATTCGGGCGCTGCGCCAGGGCTGGTTTTGTCCAATGCAGTGTTGTCCGTGCATATCAGACCCGGCCGTGTTCAGAACACGGCCGCAGAGCATGCTCACAGAAAATCGCATGACCGCGATGAGGAGGAGATGAGGTCCTTGGACAATAGCAGATGCTGCGACCAGCACGGTACGAATACACTCAAACGAGTGTATGAGTCGTTTGCTGTGCCAATGCGCTCAGAGCGCCACACTGCTGATGATCTGAGTACGGTCATCGGGGTCTGTGACGCTGTTAAATCCCAGCGCATGCGTCAGTTCACGCAGTGGCAGGTTAGTCGCCGCATCGACCGTGTACATCCGTTTGAAGCCATTGGCTCGCGCCGCCGTCATCAGGTGCTGCATCAAAATGCGCCCCAGCCCCAGGCGTTGCCATAGTACGTGTTGGTCCCCGATGAGCTGGCCAACCTGTGCCCGATTCCCGACGGCCTGAGCGACGAACAAGTGCTGATGTGCCCGGACATCATGTCCACCGGTTTTTCCGGCGCCGAACGTGGTGCGGTGAATATTGGCGATACGGTGGCGGTATTTGCCCTGGGGCCTATCGGCTTGTGTGCAGTGGTGGGCGCACGGCTCAAGGGCGCGTCGATGATCATTGGCGTCGACGGCGTGACTGAGCGCATGGGCGTGGCCCGACGCCTGGGGGCCACTCATCTCGTCGACTTCAAGAAAGGCGATGTCGTTGAGCAGATCATGGACCTCACGGACAGTCGCGGAGTGGATGTGGCGATCGAAGCCCTGGGCACCCAAGGCACGTTCGAGTCAGCATTGCGGGTGCTGCGCCCGGGCGGGCGTGTGTCCAGCCTGGGGGTGTACTCCAGCGACTTGCGTATTCCCTATGATGCCTTTGGGGCAGGGCTGGGGGATTACAGCATCGTGTCGACCCTGTGCCCTGGCGGCAAGGAACGCATGCGCCGCTTGATGGCCGTGGTGGCCAGCAGCGGGGTGGACCTGTCGCCGCTGGTGACGCACCGTTTCAAACTCGACGACATCGAAGCCGCCTCAGGGGAGGCGTTCAGCCATCCATGAAATTCGCTAACTTCACATTTATTGAGCTGATGAAACGTTTAACCAAGCGATAAACGGCAGACGCAAGCGCTTGCGTAACGAAATGCAACTGGAATAGAGTCGGCAGCGTTCGACTACAAAAATAATAATTCCAGGAGCTCATGCATGAGCCTTGAACCCTTGCTTGAAATGCAGGGCATCAGCAAAACCTTTAATGGTTTGCGGGTGCTCAAGAACGTCGGCCTGAAGGTTTACCCCGGTGAAATCCACGCCTTGATGGGTGAGAACGGCGCCGGCAAATCAACCTTGATGAAAATCCTCTCCGGCGCCTATCAGGCTGACCCCGGCGGCGAAATCCGCATTGACGGCCAGCCCGTCGCCACGTTTGACCCCGCCACCGCCAAAACCCTCGGCATCGCTGTGATCTACCAGGAACTGAGCCTGTGCCCGAACCTGAGCGTGGCCGAGAACATTTACCTGGGCCGTGAACTGCGGCGTGGCTGGACCATCGACCGCAAAGGCATGCAGAACGGCTGCATCAAGGTGCTGCAACGGCTGGGCGCCGAGTTCAAACCCACGACGCCGGTCAGCAGCCTGTCGATTGCCGAGCGCCAGTTGGTGGAAATCGCCCGTGCGCTGCATGCCCACGCCCGGATCCTGGTGATGGACGAACCGACCACGCCGCTGTCATCGCGCGAGACCGATCGGCTGTTCGCGCTGATCAAACAACTGCGTAGCCAGGGCTTGGCGATCATCTATATCAGCCATCGCATGGCCGAGATCTACGAGTTGTCGGACCGGGTCTCGGTGCTGCGCGACGGCCAGTACATTGGCGAACTGACCCGCGACGCGTTGTCGGCCGAAGTACTGGTGAAAATGATGGTCGGCCGCGACCTCTCCGGTTTCTACAAGAAGGAACACGCCGCCTATAACCCCGGCAACGTAGTGATGCGCGTGCGCGACATGGCCGATGGCAAGCGCGTGCGCAATTGCAGCTTCGACCTGCATGCCGGCGAAGTGCTGGGCATCGCCGGGCTGGTCGGGGCAGGGCGCACCGAACTGGCACGGCTGATCTTCGCCGCCGACCCGCGCACCTCCGGCACCCTGGAAGTGGTGGGCAAGACCGTTACCCAACTGCGCAACCCGGCGGACGCAATCCGCGCCGGCGTGGTGTACCTCACCGAAGACCGCAAGGCCCAGGGCCTGTTCCTGGACATGAGCGTCGCCGACAACATCAACGTTTGTGCCTGTGTGCCGGATGCCCACGCGGGTGGTGTGCTGGACCGTGGCCATGCCGCGCAACGCGCGAATGATGCGATCAAGTCGCTGTCGATTCGCGTGGCCTCCGGCAAGGTCAATGTCGGTGCGCTGTCCGGCGGCAATCAGCAGAAGGTACTGCTGGCGCGGCTGCTGGAGGTCAAGCCGCATGTGCTGATCCTCGACGAACCCACGCGGGGCGTCGACATCGGCTCCAAGTCCGAGATCTACCGCATCATCAATCAACTGGCCCTGGCCGGGGTTGGCATCGTGGTGATCTCCAGCGAGCTGCCGGAAATCATCGGCACCTGCGACCGTGTGCTGATCATGCGCGAAGGCCAGTTGGTGGCCGAAGTTGGCGGGGCCTCCGGCCACGTTATTTCCCAGGAACGTATTATTGACCTCGCCACCGGTGGCGATCAGGTGGCTGCCAATGGTTGATTCAAACAACACGATGACAATTGCGGCGGTGGGTAAGGCCGAACGCGTCCGCGAGCTGATGCGCACGGTGGGCATGCTGCCGGTACTGGTGTTGCTGCTGGTGGGCTTTGCCCTGGCCAGCGAGAACTTCCTGACCGTGCAGAACCTGTCGATCATCACCCAGCAGGCTTCGGTCAACGTGGTGCTGGCGGCGGGCATGACCTTTGTGATCCTCACGGCGGGCATCGACCTGTCCGTCGGCGCGATCCTCGCGGCCTCCGCCGTGGTGGCGCTACAGGCGTCGATGTCGCCGCAGTTCGGCATGTTCGGGATCGCCGCCGGGATCGGTTTCGGTTTGTTGCTGGGCCTGGTCAACGGTGGGCTGATTGCATTCATGCGCTTGCCACCGTTCATCGTCACCCTCGGCGCACTGACTGCCATGCGTGGTCTTGCGCGTTTGCTGGCCGATGATAAAACCGTGTTCAACCCCGACCTGCCATTCGCGTTTATCGGCAATGACTCGATCCTCGGCGTGCCGTGGCTGGTGGTCATCGCCGTGGCGGTGGTGCTTTTGTCGTGGTTCATCCTGCGCCGCACCGTGATGGGCGTGCAGATCTACTCGGTGGGCGGCAACCCGGAGGCCGCGCGGCTGTCGGGGATCAAGGTGTGGAAGGTGTTGCTGTTCGTCTACGCCATGTCCGGTGCATTGGCCGGGCTGGGCGCGGTGATGAGCGCCTCGCGCCTGTTTGCCGCCAATGGCCTGCAACTGGGCCAGTCCTATGAGTTGGATGCGATCGCTGCGGTGATTCTCGGCGGCACCAGTTTTACCGGCGGCGTCGGCACCATCGGCGGCACGTTGATCGGCGCGCTGATTATCGCGGTGCTCACCAATGGCCTGGTGCTGTTGGGGGTGTCGGATATCTGGCAGTACATCATCAAGGGCATCGTGATCATTGGCGCGGTGGCGCTGGATCGCTATCGCCAATCCGGCGCACGTACCTGATTTCACTCCCACAACAATCACAAGAGAGACCCGCATGAACCTTAAACGCCTGTTTCCCGTGCTTGCCTTGGCTGCCCTTATGTCCAACGTCGTGGAAGCCCGGGAGCTCAAAGCCCTCGGCATCAGCATGGGCTCGCTCGGTAACCCGTATTTCGTGACCCTGGCCGACGGTGCCACGGCCCGGGCCAAGGAGCTGAACCCCAACGTCAAGGTCACCTCGGTGTCGGCCGACTATGACCTGAGCAAGCAGTTCTCGCAGATCGACAACTTCATTTCGTCCAAGGTCGACCTGATCCTGCTCAACGCCGTCGATCCGTCGGCGATGGCCTCGGCCATCAAGAAAGCCCGTGACGCCGGAATTGTGGTGGTGGCCGTGGATGTAGACGCCAAAGGCGTCAACGCCACCGTGCAAACCGACAACGTCGAAGCCGGCAAGCTGGCCTGCCAGTTCCTGGTGGACAAGCTCGCGGGCAAAGGCAATGTGATCATCCAGAATGGCCCGCAAGTGACCGCCGTGACCGACCGCGTCAAAGGCTGCAAGGCTGCATTGGCTGGCGCACCGGACATCAAGGTGCTCTCCGACGACCAGGACGGCAAAGGCTCGCGCGAAGGTGGCCTGAATGTGATGCAGGGTTACCTCACTCGATTCCCGAAAATCGACGGTCTGTTTGCGATCAACGACCCGCAGGCCATCGGCAGCGACCTGGCGGCCAAGCAGCTTAAACGCAGCGGTATCGTTATCACCTCGGTGGACGGTGCGCCGGACATCGAGAATGCATTGAAGACAGACACCCAGATCCAGGCCTCGGCCAGTCAGGACCCTTGGGCCATGGCCCAGACCGCGGTGAATGTCGGCAATGACCTTCTCAATGACAAGGCCCCGGCCGAAGCGGTGACCCTGCTCACGCCAAAATTGATTACCCGCGACAACATCGGCACCTACAGCGGCTGGTCGAGCAAACATTGATCCACTGAAGGGGAGCGCGTCGTGATCACCATGGATGACGTGGCGAGCAGAGCGGGTGTGTCGACGTCGACGGTGTCGCACGTGTTGAACGGCACCCGCAAGGTCAGCCCGGCCACGGTGCAGGCGGTGCAGCGCGCGATTCAGGAACTGGGTTACATCCCCAATACCCTGGCGCGCTCGCTGGCCCGATCCAGTACCAGCACGATTGGCGTGGCGATCTCGGCGCTGTCCAACCACTACTTCAGCGAGATGGTGCACGCGATTGAAGCCGAGTGCACAAAGCACGGCTTCATGATGCTGTTTGCCGACCCCCATGACGACCCGGAGCAAGAGCTGCGGGTGGTCACGGCGCTGCATCACCGGCGCGTCGACGGCATTCTGTTGGCACCGTCCACCGGGTCAACGGCTCTGGAGTATCTGCAGGCCAATGACATGCCGACGGTGTTGGTGGACCGCATGATGAGCGAGCAGTTTGATCAGATCGGGGTGGAGAATACCCAGTCCACACTGGCGCTGGTGGCCCACCTGATTGACCACGGGCACCGTCGTATCGGCTTTATCGCCGGGCGATCGGGGCTGGGTACCACCGATGAGCGCGTGGCAGGTTACCGCGCTGCCCTGGCGGCGGCGGGCCTGGTATTTGACCCGCAATTGCTGGTCAATGGCGGTTCCAGCAGCGCGCCGGCGCGGGCCGCTACCGCGCAGTTACTGGGCCTGGCCGCGCCACCGACAGCGATCATGGCGGGCAATAACCTGATGACGCTTGGCGCCATGCACGCCTTGCGTGATGCGCACATTGAAGTACCGGGGCAGATGGCCCTGGTGGGGTTTGATGATTTTGACTGGGCGGATTTTTTCGTGCCGCGCCTGACGTTGATTGCTCAACCGGTCAACGAATTGGGGGCTCGCGCCGTACAAATGTTGCTGCAGCGCATGGCGTCGCCGGCTGCGCCTACGCAAAGTGTGCGCCTGGCACCCCGCCTGCAATACCGTAATTCATGTGGCTGTATTTGATTGGAATGATCCCCGTATGAGCAGTCCTGTTTCCCTCGGCATAGACCTCGGCACTTCGGAACTCAAGGCGATCCTGATGGACGCTGACGGCGAGGTGCTGGCCCACACTGGCGTGCGTTTGAGCGTGTCGCGGCGCCAGAGCGGCTGGTCCGAACAAGCGCCACAAGACTGGTGGCAGGCCTGTTTGCAGGCGCTGGAGCAGTTGCGGGGGCATGAGGCGTATGTCCGTGTGGCGTGTATCGGCCTGTCGGGGCAGATGCACGGCGCGGTGTTGCTGGGGGAAGACGATCGGGTGTTGTACCCGGCGATCCTGTGGGACGACTCGCGCGCGATGGCCGAGGCCGAACAACTCGGTGCCGGGTTTGCCGAGGTCACCGGCAGCTTGCCGATGGCCGGGCTCACGGCGCCGAAACTGCTGTGGCTGCAGCGGCATGAACCCGAGGTGTTCAAGGCGATTGATTGCGTGCTGTCCCCCAAGGATTACCTGCGCCTACGCCTGACGGGCGAACGCATCAGCGAGATGTCGGATGCCGCCGGCACGCTGTGGCTGGATGTGGCGCAGCGTGAATGGTTTGCGCCCATGGTGCGCGCCACGGGCCTGACGCCTGCGCAGATGCCCAGGCTGGTGGAGGGCGGCGCGGCAAGTGCGTGTTTGACCGCGAGCGACTTGGGCCTTTCGCCTGAGGTCGTGATTGCCGGCGGTGGCGGCGACAACCCGGTGGCCGCCGTCGGCATCGGCGCGATCAATGCCGGTGATGGCTTCATTACGCTGGGCACCAGCGCGGCGATTGTCGCGATTACCGATCATGCCGCGGGGAATCCGGCCAGCGCCGTGCACAGCTTCTGCCACGCGCTGCCGAACCGCTGGTACACCATGGGCGCGATGCTGGCCGGTGCCAGTTGTTTGCGTTGGGTGACGCGGCTGACCGGTATGCCGGATGAGCAGACGTTGTTGGATCGGGTGCAGGCGCAATTGCCCATCACACAGCCAGTGCCATTGGACACGCCGCTGTTCCTGCCCTACCTGGCCGGTGAGCGCACGCCGCATAACGATCCTTTATTGCGCGGCGGTTTTATGAGCCTGGGCCACGATTGCACGCCGGCCATGCTCGGTTATGCGGTCATGGAAGGCGTGGGTTTTGGTTTGCTGGATGCCCTGCGCGCCGTGCAAGCGGCCGGCGCCAGCGTGGGGGCTTGCGCCCTGGTCGGTGGCGGGGCGCGCAGCGAATACTGGGCGCAGTTGCTGGCCAATATCCTGCAGCGCGAGATAGTGACCTTGCAGGGCAGTGAATTGAGCGCCTGCATTGGCGCCGCGAAACTTGGGTTTCTGGCGATCGGGCAGGGCGCAGCCTTGTTGCAGGCGGGCATGCCGGTCAAGGCGCGGTACTTGCCGGACACCGCGCAACAGCCGAGGCTGGAAGCGCGTTATCGCAAGTTCCAGGGTTTACACGCTGCGGCAAAGGCGCTGCACGACTGATCAACCTCCTGGTGACTTTTGTTGTGGCAAGCCCCAATGCCGTTCAGTTAAGCGCAGATCCCACATTGGATCCTCGCTGCTTTTAGCATTGCGTTTGCTTACCTGAACGGCATTATGGCAAGCCCGCCCGCCACAGCAGCGGGGGCCGCACTGGATCAAGCGGCTTGACTGGCCAGACTGCGCAGCACGCTGTCCAGCGAGGTGGTGCCCTTGAGCACGGGGTCGTGCTCGAAACAGATCCAGCCTTCGTTGAATCCATCGACCATGCGCATGCGCGGCGTTGGGTTTTGTGCGCCTTGGGCGCGAAGCAAGGTTTCCCAGGTCTCGCGTTCGACCACTTCGGCCTTCACGTCACGGCCCAGGAGTTGCCCCAGAGACTGGGCAATGTCGTTCGGGCTCACCCATTGGCCTTCCAACTCGACCACACGGCGGCCGGCCCAGTCTTGCTGCAACAGCTGCGCGGCGAGGGTGCCGATGTCGGCCGTGGCAACCATCGGCACGCGCTTGTCGAGCGGTTGCAGGAAACTATGGATCAGCCCGGTGTCACGCGCGGTAGTGACATCGTACGCCGCGTTCTCCATGAACCAGGCCGGGCGCAGGAAGGTCACGGGGATGTCCAGGGCAATCAGCGCTTGCTCCATCAGCGTGCGCTGAGTCAGCAGGTTGAGCTCTGTGGCTTGGGCGCCGATGGTCGACAGGCACAGCACCTTGTGTGGCGCGGCGGCCTTGAGGGCCTGGCTGACAGCAACGATCACCGCACGTGCTTCAGGAAACCCGGGCTGCGGGTCAAAATCCGACGGCGGCAGAATGAACACGCCCGTGGCACCTTTGAACGCCTCAGTCAGTGCCTGTGCATCTTCCATCCGAGCCAAGGCGATCTCGCAACCCAGGTCGGCCCAATAAGCCGCTTTGCCGGGATCGCGAATCACCGCGCGCACCGGTTGCTGCGCTGCGATGAGCGTACGCGCCAACGCGCCGCCGACCTTGCCTGTAATACCTGTAATGACGTACATGCGCTTTACACCTGTGGGTTCCAATGAGTGGAGCCCAGCATAAAGACCGGCCAGTGATGACAGAATAGCGATTCCGTCACTGCTTTAATGACCCTCAGTCATTAATCGGCCAGCGGCGGCAAACGCCGTTTTACCGGGGTTTTCTTGACGATGGCGGTGTTGGTTTCGGCATAGGCGTTGAGCCGGTCGAGCAGGCTGTCGAGGTGATCCATGGTGCGAACGTGCAGGCGCGCAATAAAGCAGTCATCGCCGGTGACTTTGTCGCACTCGGTGAACTCCGGGATCGCCTGGATCTGGCGCTCCACCTCCTGCAATTTGCCGGGCAACGGACGGATGCGCACGATGGCTTGCAACAAATAGCCGAAGTGTTTGGGGTCGATGTCGACGGTGTAGTGGGTCAGCACGCCGCGCTCTTCGAGGCGGCGCAGGCGTTCGCCAACACTGGGCGATGACAGCCCGGTGATACCCGCCAGTGCCTTGAGGGACAGGCGCGAGTCGTCCATCAAGGCGGCGATCAGTTGCTGGTCGATGGTGTCAATCATGCGGTGTGCCTAATAAGAAAAGGTGATTGCGGCGTTTTGCCTTGTTTAGTCGCTGGAGCGGCTGACACTCAGATTGCCATAATTGAGCCTCACTTGAGGAGCCTCCATCGTGGACACATCTATCCGTCGCGGGTCGTGGGAAATGGTTGCCGCCATGCTGATTTCGGGCACCATCGGCTGGTTTGTGCTGGTGTCGGGCGTATCGGTGATCGAAGTGGTGTTCTGGCGCTGCGTGATAGGCGCGCTGACGCTGTTGCTGGTCTGTGCGTTGCTGGGTTACCTGCGACTGGACCTGCTCACCTGGGCCAAGCTTGGCCTGGCGATGCTCAGCGGCGTGGCCATTGTCGGCAATTGGCTACTGTTGTTCGAATCCTATTCGCGCGCGTCCATCGCCATCAGTACCGCGGTGTATAACGTGCAGCCGTTCATGCTGGTGATGCTGGCGGCGGTATTTCTCGGCGAAAAAATCACCGTGCAGAAACTCGCGTGGTTGAGCGTGGCGTTCCTGGGCATGTTGGCGATTGTCACCGCCCATGGCGAGCAGCAAAGCGGTGGCGGGGATTACCTGGCGGGTATCGCTTTGGCCTTGGGCGCAGCGTTCTTATATGCGATTGCGGCGCTGATCATCAAGCGCTTGAAAGAAGTGCCTGCGCACTTGATGGCGTTGATTCAAGTGATCACTGGCGCATTGCTGTTGGCGCCGTTAGTGCCTTGGAACAGCTTGCCCGCCACCCAAAATGCCTGGGCTGCGCTGGCGACGCTGGGCGTTGTGCACACGGGCCTGATGTATGTGTTGCTGTACGGGGCGATCCAGAAACTGCCGACCGCGATGACCGGCGCGCTGTCGTTTATCTACCCAATTGCGGCGATTGTTGTCGACTGGATTGCCTTTGGGCATCGCCTGGGTTGGCTGCAATGGCTGGGGGTTGTTGCGATTCTGTTAGCGGCAGCAGGGTTGCAGCGGGGCTGGTGGTGGCCCCGCTCCCCAAGGGCTAGTGCGTGCCCTGAAAGATGATATTTTCCGGGTCGAAATGGCCCACGCCGCTGCCCGGCAGCGGTAACCCAAGGATATGCCCCTTGATCTTGCCCACCACGTGCATCTCGCATGGCTTGCAGTCGAACTTCAAGGTCAGCACTTCGTCGCCGTGGATCAACTGCATCGGCGCGACTTTGGTCTTCACGCCCGTCACACCCTTGGCCTGTTTAGGGCACAGGTTGAACGAGAACCGCAGGCAGTGCTTGGTGATCATCACCGGCACTTCGCCGGTTTCTTCGTGGGCTTCGAAGGCCGCATCAATCAGCTTCACGCCGTGACGATGGTAGAAGTCACGGGCTTTCTGGTTGTAGACGTTGGCCAGGAACGACAAATGCGCTTCCGGGTACACCGGCGGCGGCGAGGTCTCGGCTTTGCGCCCACCTCGCGGGTGAGCCGCGACGCGTGCGGCCGTCAGCGCTTCGATCACTTCGCGGCGCAATGCCTTGAGCTGCGAGTTGGGGATGAAGAACGCCTGGGGCGCATCCAGTTCGATGTGCGTGGCGTGGTACTCGGTGGTGCCGAGTTGGCCAAGCAAATCGCGCAGTGTATCCAGCGCCTGCTCCGGCTTGTTGGCCACGCCAAACGGGCCGGGCAGGGTAACGCTGGCGCGGATGCCTTCTTCGCTGGTAGCGGTGACTTCCAGCTGATCTTCACGCAGGCGTGCTACCCACGACAGACCGATACGGCGCTCGGCCGAGGTCTTGAGCAGCGCCTGTTGCCAGTTATGGTCCAGGTTGCGGTTCAGCGGGTGATTCGGGCGCAGTTGATGCAGCCCGGCCGGCATTTCATTCGGCTCGACGCGGTAACGGTAACGCTTCTTGCCGTCTTCCTCGAACTCGCCTTTGGCTTCTGCGATGTTGGCGCGGAAACCCACGACTTCACGTTTAACCAGCACATTGAGGCCGTCGCCGTTGGACAGCGGCTCATGGGTGACCACTTGCAGGTCGCGCTTGCCGGCTTTTTCCACCACACCCACCGGCAGGCCGGTAAAGGTCGGGGTGTCGAAAGCGCCGATGTCGATCTTGCGATCACTGACGAAGTAGTCAGTGCTGCCACGGTGGAAAGTTTTTTCCGGGTCGGGCAGGAAGAAATGCGCAGTACGGCCGCTGGACGCGCGGGCCAGGTCCGGGCGGTCTTCGAGGATTTCGTCGAGACGCTGGCGGTAATAGGCGGTGATGTTCTTCACATAGCCCATGTCCTTGTAGCGACCTTCGATCTTGAACGAACGCACACCGGCTTCGACCAGCGCGCGAATGTTGGCGCTCTGGTTGTTGTCTTTCATCGACAGCAGGTGCTTTTCAAAGGCCACGACGCGGCCCTGGTCATCTTTCAAGGTGTACGGCAGGCGGCAGGCCTGGGAGCAGTCGCCACGGTTGGCACTGCGGCCATTTTGCGCGTGGGAGATATTGCACTGCCCGGAGAACGCCACGCACAAGGCGCCGTGGATAAAGAACTCGATGGCGGCATCGGTTTCATCGGCGATCGCGCGAATTTCTTGCAGGTTCAGCTCACGGGCCAATACCAACTGCGAGAAACCGGCCTGGTCGAGAAACTTGGCGCGGCCCAGGGTGCGGATGTCGGTCTGGGTACTGGCGTGCAGCTCAATCG
Organism: Pseudomonas sp. M5A4_2d; assembly: GCF_053345295.1. Classification (NCBI taxonomy): domain Bacteria; kingdom Pseudomonadati; phylum Pseudomonadota; class Gammaproteobacteria; order Pseudomonadales; family Pseudomonadaceae; genus Pseudomonas; species Pseudomonas sp. M5A4_2d. The sequence goes on from NZ_JBKEZW010000001.1 coordinate 1,149,079, forward strand.
GCGGAATATCCAGCTCCATCACGCCCAGGTCTTGCACGATCAGCGCATCGACACCGGCGTCGTACAGCTGATGGATCAGCTTGCGCGCAGGTTCCAGCTCGTTGTCATGCAGGATGGTGTTGATGGTGGTGAACACGCGGGCGTGGTAACGGCGGGCGAATTCGACCAGTTGAGCGATATCGCTCACCTCGTTACACGCATTGTGGCGGGCGCCGAAGCTTGGGCCGCCGATGTAGATGGCGTCGGCGCCATGCAAGATAGCCTCGCGCGCGATGGCGACATCGCGGGCAGGGCTGAGCAATTCCAGGTGATGCTTGGGCAAGGACATAGTTTTTTTAGTCAGGCTTGTCACGGTTGAGGCGTGCATTGTAGCCGTGAAATGCCTGACCGGCATCTACCACAGGGCTGTCAGGCCTTGGCGGCCATCGCGGTGACTTCCACACGCATGCCTTCAACGGCCAGGGCCGCTACGCCGACGGCAGCGCGAACAGGCCAGGGCTTGGCAAAAAATCGCTTGTAGACTTCGTTGAATGCAGCCCGATCAGCCATGTCGGTGAGGTAGATGGTCAGGTGCATGACCCGGTCCATGGAACTGCCGGCTTTTTCCAGCGCCACCTTCAACGCTTGCAATGTGCATTCGCTCTGCAGGGTGATATCACCCAGTTCCAGACTACCGTCGGCGTGGGTCGGGATCTGCGTGGAGACCAGAATGCCGTTGAAGCCGATAACGTCGGAGGAAATGGAATCGGCATCCGGATCGGGGGTGTAGGTCAGGTCGTGGTTGGCCATGGTGTTTTCCTGGCAGGCAAAAAAGGGGCGTCAATTTAAACACAGGGTCACCGCGATTCGGCGCAAAACTCACCGGACAATTGACGTCAATTAATAATTATTTTTCGACTATCAAGTCGCGTATTTCCGTGTCGATAGTGCAATGGAGTAACCCAGATTCTGCGCACAAACGAGGGTATGTCATGTTCAATAAAACACTCAAAACAGAACTGACGGCCAGGACGGCCGAAGTCGTCGAGTATAAAGGACTGATTACTGCACTCGAGCGCTCTATGGCGGTGGTCGAATTCGACACAAATGGCAAAGTGCTACGCGCCAACGAAAACTTTATGAACACCCTGGGTTATAGCGCCGATCAATTGGTCGGCAAGGCCCATCGTGATTTCTGTTTACCTGCGCTGACCAGCAGCCCGGCCTATGCGGCGTTATGGAACGACCTCAAGGCGGGGAAGTTCGTATCAGGCACCTTCAAGCGCGTGACCCGTGACGGCCGCGTTGTTTGGCTGGAGGCCAGTTATAACCCGGTGCTGGATGAACGTGGCCAGGTCATAAAAGTGGTCAAGTACGCGCTGGACATTACCCGCAAAGTCGAACAGGAAGCGGCCATCCACAGCAAACTGGTTGCGCTGGACCGGGCGATGGCGGTGATCGAGTTTGACTTGAAAGGGCAAATCCTGGATGCCAATGAAAACTTCCTCAACGTGATGGGGTATTCACTCGCGGAACTCAAAGGCAAACACCACCGCATGTTTTGCGAGCCCGACTTGATCAATAGCCACGAGTACACCGACTTCTGGCGTCGCCTTAATAATGGCGAATTTTTTACCGGGCAATTCAAGCGTGTGGGCAAGCACGGTCGCGCCGTATGGCTGGAAGCCAGTTACAACCCGGTGTATGACGGCGATGGCACCTTGATCAAGATTGTCAAATTTGCCAGCGACATCACCGAGCGCGTGGAAAAGTTCGAGGAAGATTCACGAGGCGCTTCACGGGCTTACCATATTTCATCCGAAACAGAGCGATTCGCCGAACATGGCACACAGGTGATTCAAGAAACCGCCAGTGAAATGCGCCGGATTGCGGACAACATCGGCGTCTCCGCCCGGCTGGTGGGCCAACTGGGCGATCGCTCCGAACAGATTACCGCCATCGTCAATACCATCCGCGGCATCGCTGACCAGACCAATCTGCTGGCGCTCAACGCTGCCATCGAGGCGGCGCGGGCAGGTGATCAGGGCCGTGGCTTTGCGGTGGTGGCCGATGAGGTACGGCAACTGGCAGGGCGGACCAGCGGTTCAACAGCGGAGATTGCCGAGATGATCAGCATGATCTTGTCGGAGACCCGTGATGCCGTTGCCAGTATGAATGCCACTCAGGAAGGCGCGCAGCGTGGTGTAAGCCTGGCTGACCAGGCGGGTTCGGTGATCCTGCAGATTCGCACCAGCACCAGCGATGCCGTACAAGCCGTGAGCATGTTTGCCTCAAAGATGGATGAGTCTGAGGTCATTCCGAAAGCCGCGGTCGGCTGGGTTGGATAATGGCAGTGCGCCGGCCAGCGTAAGAGCCGGTCGGCGTACTGAACGCCTTACAAAAGGGTGAACGGGTAGTCGACGATCACCCGCAGCTCATTCAACTTGCCGTCGCGCTGATCGGCATTCGATGAAACCATGGCGTCACGCACGCGCAGCGACAGGTTTTTCGCCGGGCCGCTCTGGAGTACGTATTTGGCCTCCACATCGGTTTCGTGGTGGTCGCCATCCGCGCCGTAGTCGCCGGCATAGGCGCTGTTGGCGGGGGTGTGGGTGCCATTGATGTCCGAGCCGTTGATGTAGCGGGTCATGAAGCTCAGGCCCGGCACGCCATAACTGGCCATGTTCAGGTCATACCGCACGCCCCAGGATTGTTCCCCCGGGCCGTTGAAGTCGCCCCATTGCACCGAGTTGGCCAACAAGACCGAGTCGCCGCCTTCGCCTGCGCCGTTGTCGCCGGTGCCGATGTAGTCGAACGGCGTGTCGCCATGCACTTTCTGGAACGACAAGGTCAGGGTGTGGGCCGCCAGGAACGAATAGGCCGCCGCCACCGAGTAGGTGGTGTTGTTGATTGCCCCGGCTTTGGCGCTGCCGGTGTCGAGGGTGCGGTACAGGTTGCCGTCCAGTGCCAGCGACTGGTCATGCCCCAATGGCAATACGTAATTGAGGTTGGTGTAGTACTGGCGCCAGATATCTTCCAGCTCGCCGGCATACACGGTCGCGCTCAAGGACGGTGTGAAGGTGTATTTGCCGCCGATGAAACTGGCACTGTTGGCGGCCACGTTGGCATAGGTCGCATAGATATCGTGGTCATGGTTGCTGGTCATGCCGCTGTTGGTGCTGGTGAAGTGCCCGGCTTCCAGGTCCAGGCCGGCGATTTCACTGCTGGTCAGGTCAAAACCGGTGGCCGTCTGCGGCAAAATGCGTGTGCCGCCAGTGGCGAAGACCGGTGCGGTGGGCTGCATATCACCAAATTTCAGCTGGGTCTTGGAGACCTTGATTTTCACCGCTGCGCCCACTGAACCGTAGCCATTTGCAGGGTCGCCATTTCGGTCGGTCGGCAGCTCACCGGTGCCGGCATCTGCGTGGGTAGCGTCGAGCTTCATCGCGCCGTACGCATAGGCATCCACGCCAAACCCAATCGTGCCCTGGGTAAAGCCCGAGGCGTAATTGAGCATCGCGCCCTGGGTCCAGTCGCGGTTGTCGGCCTTGCCGCTTTGGCGATCGCGATCGAAGTAATAGTTACGCAACAGGCCGGTAATGCTGCTGCCCTCGATAAAGCCTTTGGAATCTGCCTGGTCGGTGACAGACTCGGCGAGGGCCATTTGGCTGACACTGGCGCACACCGCCAGCGTTAACAGGCTCCACTGTTTGATCATGTTGTTACTTCCCCGGAATAATTAACGCGTGCACAGAAACACCGCATTTTTTGGACGGAACTTAGGTGTTATGGGCAGATGTTTTCAAGTGAGCGACAGGCTGTTTTTATTGTGCTCGACGTGTTTGTCGAGGCTGATTTTTATCATATTTTTCGCCACCTGCAGCGTTGCCGGCGATTAAACTCGATTAATTAAACTTCACTTCTTTTAATCAGCCGCAGGTGTAGCGTTGATAGGGTCTTAGCCGCTCTGCTTCGACAAAAACCTTTGGTTTGCCGCCGCAGGCTCTGCGGCGGATTTTTTAGACGTGGTTAAATAAACTTAGATAAATATTTATAGTCGGAAGTCTCCATCACTGATGGCGATTTGATTCTGCTTGTCTCAATTATTTGTGTGTAACAAGACTGTTGCACATACCCCCCAATAATCCTCTCTCCCACGCCAGCTCCAGGAGACAGGTCATGCAGGTCAACCCGGTCGACAGCACACCCACAGCGCGCGATAACGGCAATTGGAATAAAGCGGTATCCAGGGCAGTAGGCACCCCACCGAGCGACAACCGCCTCGGCCCCGATACAAAGCGCCCTCAGGGTGACTTTCGCACCGCGCAGCAGATCATCGACGAGAACCCTCTGCTGAAAAACCTCGGCAACCAGAGCGGTGTGAAAGACAAGCTGCGTGAGCGCGTGGGGGATTTCGAGCACGATCCGGACGCCGCCTACCGCGCGAGTCGGGTGCTGGAGCACATTGAGAAACTCGATGAAAACGGCAAACCGACCGTTAAACGCTCAGAGTTCAACGAGGCCGGTAATGGCAAGATCGACGGGTTCACCAAGGGCGGTGATGCCCGTCACGGCACTGAAGCCGGGCGCTTGCAGGACTTCGGCAAGTACGGCTGGGACACCCTCAAGGGCGATCTGCCGGTCACACCACCCAAGACGCCGCCCAAAGGCGATGCTCCGTCCAACCATCTGCCCTTGCCGGGAGAAGGCAGGCCGATGGGCGATACCCGCAGCGCGCAGCAGATCATTGAAGACAACCCCTTGCTGAAAAACCTCGGCAACCAGAGCGGCGTGAAAGACAAGCTGCGCGAGCGTGTCGGCGACTTCGAGCACGACCCGGATGCCGCCTGGCGTGCGGCCCAGGTGCTCAATTACGTCGAGAACTACGACGAAACCGGCAAACACATTGAAGGCGCCAACGTCGGCAATGGCAGCATCGACGGCTTCACCAAAGATGGCGAAGCGCGTCACGGCACGGAAGCAGGGCGCCTGCAGGATTTTGGCAAATACGGCTACGACAACCTCAAGGGCCTGGACGGCAACAGCGCCGACGACCAGATAAAGGACTTGAATGCCAAGGCCACTGAAGAGGCGGTCAAGGCGGCCGGTGGCGACGCCTCCAAGGTCGGCGCCGACTATTTTGTCAGCGGCACCAGCAGCGCCAGCGGTGCCGATAAAACGGCGGCGATCATCCAGTTGTCGACCGGCCTGGCCAACTATAAGGCCGGTGCGGATGCGTTCGCGCACCAGGGGCCGGACGGGGCCAATGAGTGGTCCGGCGACGGCAAATCACCCGGCCAGCAGCGCGAAGATTTTATTCACGATGTGCAAGGCCGCATCGACAAACTCAGCAAAGACCCGGACGTGCAGCAGTTCCTCAACACCCAGGGCACCGAGCAATTGCAGAAAAGGGTCGCTGCCGACCCGGCCTTGAAGGCCGAGATGGAACGCCGCCTGGAAGCGTCATCGAGCACCGACGCGCTGCAAAGCGCGTTTGCCGCCAAGGGCGTCAGCACCTCGGATGCACTGTCGAGCTTTATCAAATACCCGGACTTCTACGCCCAGGCGTTGGGCAAGCAACCGGACTACAAAAAAGCCCTGGAAAACGCCCCGCTAGCCATCAAGGACAAGGTCAAGTCCGAATACGCGGACATCACCTCCGGCAAGCAAATGAACGACCTGATCGCCAGCGGCGTGCCGGCGGACAAAGCGGTGATTCAGTCCGGTGTGAACAAAGCGATCTTCGACGCGGTACTGGATGACAAAACCGTGCAGGCCGGCAGCGCCAGCTTTAACGATGCGGCCGCCAAGATGGGCCGTGAAGACGTGCTCAAAGGCCAGTCCATCGATGATTTCTACCGTGGCCTCGGGGTTACCGGCGCCAATGATCCACGTCTCGAGCAGGTCATCAACGACAACATTGCCGCGTTCACAGCGCCCGGCGAAGCACCGCCCAAGACTGCCGATATCATCAGCGGTATCCGTGCGGTGGAGGACGCCATGCGCGGCGGCGCCAAGTTCGACGACGCCATCAAGAAAGTCCAGAGCACTTGGGGCGGCAAGCTGCCGGCCGGGGTCAGCGCGGCTTACAAGGCCGGGGTCATGCACGGCGTGTCCGGCGTATTGTTGGCCGGCGCCATCGGCACGCGGATCGCCAGTGGCAAGGGCGGCAGCACTGCGCAGACAGTGGGCCAGTCGTTCCAGGCGGCGGGCCTGTTCATGGAAGGCGGCGCCAAATTTGTCCAGGACCAGTTCGACCGCACCCAGCAAGGCACCTACAAGTTTGATGCACCCAAGTTTGTCAAAGATGTAGAGAATATCGGCAAGAGCCTCGGCGGCGTGGCCGGTAACGTGTTGGGTCTGGTCACCGGGGCGCTATCCGCCAAAAACTCGGCCCAGAGTGGCGACAAGGTCGCCGCAGGCTTCCAGGGCACCTTCGCAGGCCTCAACGGTTTGTCCGCCGTCGCCGGTGCGGTGGAAGTCGCCACTTACGTGGTGCCGCGCATTACCACGGTTGCAGCCGGTGTTGCCGAGGCCGCGGGGGCGATTGGCGGGGCTGCAGGTGCGTTGGCGGGTGCCGTGGGCGGCATCGCGGCGGTGGGTGGTTTGATCTACGCGATCATTGCCGACATCAAGGCCGACAATGCGCGTAAGAAACAGCAAGAGGATTGGTACAAAGGGCTCACGGATCAGCTCAATGGTTTCGGCGTCACGCCGCCGCCATTGGACGTCATCATTGCGCCGAAAAATGGCTACATTGACGTGGGGAATCCCAACGCCAATTACTGACTGACGCAGGCCTTTGCAACCAACACCGTCGAAATGGCGGTGTTGTTGTTTTTGCGGCTTGCCGCGAAAAATACATGCCCTATCATGGCGCACGCTCTCCTCTCTACAAGGACCAGAGGCCTCATGAAAAAACCGTCATACATCCTGCTTGCCACAGTTTTATTGGGGCTCAGTGCCTCAACGCTGGCGGCCGAAGGTTTTATTGGCACCGGCATCAACACCGGTAACGGCTATGAGCCGGATGGCCACGGTGGCCTTAGAGGCACCGGGGGGAACCTGGGCGGTGACTATAAGCTGCTTGAAGATGGCTCTCTCATGGGCACCGGCAAAAATAGCGGCAAAGGGTATGTGCCGGCCGATGACGGTGGCCTCAAAGGCATCGGCTACAACAATGGTCGCGGGTTTGCCCCGGATGGCTCGGGCGGCTACAAGGGCACCGGCTATAACTCAGGCGAGGATTACCGGTCTGACGGCAAAGGCTATTTTCGCGGCAACGGCACAGCCTCGGGCGCCAGCTGGCGGTCCGATGGACAAGGCGGCTATGAGGGCACCGGCGAATACCGCAAGCGTGGGTATAAGTCTGATGGCCGTGGCGGCTATATCGGGACGGGCAAAAACGAGGGCCGGGGGCTTGAGTCCGATGGCCGAGGCGGATTTATCGGCACGGGTGACAACGCGGGTGGCGGCTGGGAACCTGATGGTGACGGCGGCTACAAAGGCACCGGCAATAACCGGGGAGAGCGCTGGAAACCTGATTGAGGCCGCGCTCACACGTGAGCCCGGTGCTGATTGTTTCAATCAGCACCGTTGCGCCCCTTACTCCTTAACGTCCATGAACTCTGCAGCCCATGCCACGTAGCTCTCCGGCAACGTGTAGGTATGCGTCAGTTCGGTCGCGCTGAGGTTCGAGGTGCTGCTGGTCATCTTGCGCTGGGCGCGCAGGCTGTCGTAAGTCGCCTTGATCGACGCAAAGTAGGCGCCGTGGCCGGCCACCACAATGCGTACGCCCAGGCTGGCCAGGCGCTCGCTGTCATTGAGCTTCGGATTGCCGTAGGTCACCAGCATCAGTGGCACGGTGAGGTTTTCTGCGATCTGCTCAAGGTGCTCGAAGTCTTTGACGCCAACCATGCAAATGCCGTCCGCACCGGCGTGTTCATAGGCCTTGGTGCGGGCGATGACATCTTCGGTCGGCAACACCCCTGCGTTGGTCCGGGCGATGATCGACAGCTGCGGATCGACACGCGCCTCCAGCGCCGCCTTGACTTTGCCGATGCCTTCCTCGACAGAAATCAGGTCGGTGGATTTACGGCCAAACTGGGCGGGCAACAGCGTGTCTTCAATCGTCAGTGCGGCCACGCCGGCACGCTCAAGCTCCTCGACGGTGCGCATCACGTTCAGGGCATTGCCGTAACCGTGGTCGGCGTCAGCGATGAAAGGCAGTTGGGCGACACGGCCAATCCGGGTGGCCTGCTCGACGAACTCACTCAGCGTGATCAATGCAAAATCCGGTGCGGCCAGTACCTGCAAAGACGCGACTGAGCCACCCAGGATACCGACCTCGAACCCCAGGTCTGCCGCGATACGGGCGGACATGGGGTCGAAAACGGAGGCGGTTTCAACGCACATTTTCTTTGCAAGCAATTCACGGAAGTTGCGGCGCAACGCTGAGTGAGAAATCTTCGGCATGTTCTTTCCTGGCTCTGTCATCGTCGAGTGACGATCAATGTCTATTCATGGTGATGCCAGATTACCATGCACACGAACCGGGGATTATGACGTTTGAGCATGGGGTAGGCGCCCAACACATGGATTGTTGCTTCACGCTTGGGGGCTGGACAAGGCGATAAGGCGCTTTCTGCGCCTCATCACCCATACGCCTGCTGGGCCGTGCCTGCCTCGTGACGATGCGTCGCGCCAATAAACAGGTACATCGCCGGCACCATGAACAACGTCAACAGCGTGCCGATCGACAGCCCGGCGAAGATCACCAGGCCCATATCATGCCGCCCGGCCGCCCCGGCACCGGAGGCCCAAACCAGTGGCACCACGCCCAGCACCATCGCGGCCGTGGTCATCAGGATCGGGCGCAGACGCACCGCGGCCGCTTCTTCAATCGCCTCACGCTTGCTGCGACCTGCGCGCTGCAACTCGTTGGCGAACTGCACGATCAGAATCCCGTGCTTGGTGATCAACCCCAAGAGAGTCACCAGGCCGACCTGGGTGTACACGTTAATAGAGGCGTAGCCCATGGTGATAAACGCCAGCGCGCCAAACAGGGCCGGCGGCACCGAGAACAGAATCACCACCGGGTCACGGAAACTCTCGAACTGGAAGGCCAGGGCCAGGTAGACGATCAGAATCGAGAACAACAGCAGGCCGACGAACCCGCCTGACTCCTGTATGAATTGGCGCGATTCACCCGAGAAGTCGGAGGTGTAACCCGAGGGCGCAACCTGGGTCAGAATCGTGTTTAGCTTGGCCAGCAGCTCGCCCTGGGCCACACCACTGACGCCCGAAAGCGTGGCGGAGTTGAGTTGCTGGAAGTGGTTGATCGATTCCGGCTGCGTCGAGGTCTCGATATGCGCCACCGTACGTGCCTGGATCATGGCGCCTGCGGGTGTGCGAATGTAGTAGTCGAGAATTTGATCGGGGTTGAGGCGATCCACCTGCAACACCTGGGGAATCACCTTGTAAGAGCGCCCGGCGGTGGAGAAGTAGTTCACGTAGTTGCCACCCAGTGCGGCAGACAAGGCGGCACCCACGTCGGCTTGGGTCATGCCCAGCGCGGCAATTTTTTCGCGGTCCACCACCAGCTTGGCTTGCGGCTTGTCCAACTTCAAATCCATGTCGGAAAACCAGAACAGCTGTTGTTTTTGCGCCTCGGCCATGACTGCCTGCGCGACTTCATTGAGGTTTTCCACCGAGTCGGTGGTGGTGATCACAAATTGCACCGGCAGCCCTTGGGCGCCCGGCAGTGACGGCAGCGGAAAGGCCGCGATCGTGGCGCCGGGCACCTGACTCCATTTTTGCTGCAGATCCAGGATCAACTGGGCTTGGGAGCGCGTGCGATCACCCCAGGTCTTGAGCAACACGCCGCCCAGGCCCTGGTTAAGGGCAGGCAGGCCGGTCAGCTGGAACATTTGCGCGTATTCCGGCTCTTTGTTGGCGATCTGGAAAGCCTGGTCGGCGATCCGTTCCATCTGTTGTGGCGAGGCCGTCGGCGGGCCTTTGATCTGCATGAAGACCAGCCCTTGGTCTTCGGTGGGGGACAGCTCGCTTTTGGCGGTCATGCCGCTGGCGGCGACCAGCAGGAACAGCACAAAACCAAACGTCACCAGCACCGGCCAGATGTCCAGGCCGCCTGACAGGACGCGGTGGTAACGCCCGCGTAGCCAGTCAAAGTAGTGGTCGAGCCGGCGTGCGAAACGACCTTCTTCCTGCCCGGTCTTGAACAGCTTGGAGGTCATCATCGGTGAGAGGGTCAACGCGACCACGGCCGACACGGTCACAGCGCCCGCCAAGGAGAAACAGAACTCCTTGAACAGTGCCCCGGTGAGCCCACTGCGCAGCCCGATAGGCACATACGCGGCAATCAACACCACCGTCATCGCGATAATCGGGCCACCCAGTTCCCGCGCCGCCAACAGCGCCGCCTCGAGCACGCCTTTGCCTTCCTCCTTGATATGGCGGTCGACGTTTTCCACCACAATAATCGCGTCGTCGACCACCAGGCCAATCGCCAATACCAACGCGAGCAGGGTCAGCAGGTTGATGGAATACCCCAGCAGGTACATGACAAAGAATGTGCCGACCAGCGACAGCGGTATCGCCACCAGCGGCACAACCACTGCGCGGAACGAGCCGAGGAACAGGTAAATGACCACCGACACAATAATCATGGCCTCAACCAGGGTCTTGACCACCTCGTAAATCGAGGTGTTGATGAACGCGGTGGAGTCATACACGATGTCGCCGCGCACGCCGGTAGGCAGTTGCGACTGCAGTTCGGGGAAGGCCTCGCGCACACTGTCGGCGACGGTCAGGATGTTCGCGGTAGGCGCCACCTTGATCCCGATGAACACTGAACGCTTGCCGGAAAACGCCACGCTGCTGTCATAGCTTTCGGCGCCAAGGGTCACGGTCGCGACATCTTCCAGGTACACCAGCGCGTCGCCTTTCTGCTTGATCACCAGCCGTTTGAACTCATCCACCGTGTGCAAATCCGTCCCGGCCGTGAGGTCCACCGTCACGGTTTGCCCTCGCGTCGATCCGACGGCAGACAGGTAGTTGTTGTTGGCCAGGGCGGTGGCGACGTCCTGCGCGGTCACGTTATGTGCCGCGAGTTTGTCCGGGTCCAGCCAGGCACGCAGGGCAAACTGGCGCCCGCCGAGGATCTCGGCGGTTTGCACGCCCTGGATCGAATCCAGCTTGGGTTTGACCACCCGCACCAGGTAGTCGGTGATGTTATTGGTGGGCAGCGTGTCGCTGTAGAAACCCAGGTACATGGCGTCTGTGGTCTGGCCGACGGCGATCGTGAGCACCGGCTCCTGGGCCTGCGCCGGCAGTTGGTTCTTGACCGAGTTGACCTGGGTATTGATCTCGGTGAGGGCCTTGCTCGCGTCATAGTTCAGCCGCAGCGTGGCGGTGATTGTCGAGACACCGGTGATGCTTGATGAAGACAGGTAGTCAATGCCCTGGGCCTGGGCAATGGCCGACTCCAGCGGCTGGGTAATAAAGCCTGCGACCGTGGACGCGTCCGCACCGTAGTAGGCCGTGGTGATGGTGACCACGGTATTTTCGGTCCGTGGCCATTGGTTCACGGGCAATTCGAAGATCGAGCGCAGCCCCAGGATCAAGATAAACAGCGACACGACCACGGCCCAGACCGGTCGCTGAATAAAGGTATCGGTAAGTTTCATGGGACACCTTTAATGTTCTTGGGGAGTCGGAGCCGGGTCGTTCAGCGGTGCGGTGCTGTTATCGACCTTCACCGCCGAGCCGTTTTTGAGTTTCATCTGGCCACTGGTGATCAACAGATCGCCTTCTTTCACGCCGGACAGGATGGCAACCTGATCACCACGGGTCGGCCCAGTCTTGATGAAGGTTTGTTGCGCGGTGAGCACCTCATCGCCCTTGTCATTCTTGCTCGACGTGGCGATGAACACCGTGGTGCCGTAAGGGTTATAGGTGACCGATGTTTGTGGCACGGTGAGGTAGCGCTGGGTCGTACCCGAGTTGACCACCGCCCGGGCAAACATGCCGGGCACCAGGTTTTGTTTGGGGTTTTCGACGGTGGCTTCGACCGTGACGTTGCGTGTGGTTGAATCGAACTGGGTGTCGATGGTGCTGATCCTGCCCGTGAAGGTCTGTTTGGACAGGCCATCGGCCGTCACCGAAACCGCTTGGCCGATGGCGATAGACTCCAGCTGGGTTTGCGGCACCGAGAAGTCAATGTAGATCGGGTCAAAGGTCTGCAACGTGGCGATTTTGTCGCCGGGGTTGAGGTACTGGCCGGGGTTGACGCTGGTAATCCCGATGCGCCCGGCAAACGGTGCGCGAATGGTTTTTTTCGCCACCAGCGCCCGTTGCTGTTCTGCGGCGGCGAGCTTGGCCTTCAAGTCGGCAGTGTCGGTATCAACCTGGGCCTGGGATACCGCGTTTACCGCCAGTTGCGCCTTGTCACGCTTGAGCACGATCACGGCCAGGTCGGCCGTGGCTTCAAGCGAGTGAAGTTGCGCGATGTCGGCGTCGGCATTCAACTGCACGAGCAGTGCCTGGGCCTCGACGCCTTGCCCGGGTTTGAAGCCGATGGTGCGCACGATGCCGCCGACTTCGGTGGTTACATCCACCCCGCGTACCGCCTTCATCGAGCCCACGGCGGAGACACTCGGTTGCCAATCGCTGAAGGGCACCTGCATGGCCGTTACAACAGCGGCGGGCAAGGGCACTTTTGACTGGGCAATCAGCGCTGAAATCTGCACGAATTTCACCCCGGCAATGATCGCGACTATCACCACGACCACCCCGATCATGATCAGCATCGGCCGCCACAGTCGCCGCTTGCGTGGGCTGCCTGGCGGGGGTGGTGGGGCAGAGGCAGGGTTGACTTCAGCCATGGGGTTTCTCGCTGTTTCAATGATTCAATTCAGTTGAGCCGCGCCGCATCGGCAGGCGCCGCCTTGCTCTTGGCCGGCATGATTTCTTGCCACGACGGCAGGCCGAAGCGATCCGGGCGACCCTTGGTGGCGGGGTCCACATCCGTGCGGTTCCACCAGCCGCCACCCAATGCCTGGAACAGCGCAGTGGTGTCGCTGTACCGGGCGGCCTGCGCCTTGACGCGCGCCAGTGCCGTGTTCTGGTAGGTTTGTTGGGCGGTCAGCAGGTTGATGTAAGCCACCGCCCCGAGGCGGAACTGGGCCTGCACCAAATCCAGGTTGGCCTGTGCGGAATGTTCAGCCGCGACTTGCTGGTTGAGCGCGTCGGCGTCAGCCTCCAGCGCCCGGAGCGCATTGGCCACATCCTGAAACGCCGTAATCACCGTGCCGCGATAGCGCGCCGCCGATTCGTCATAGGCCGCCACAGCGGCACGTTTGCGATGTTCGAGGGCGCCGGCATCAAATATCGGTTGGGTGATCGAGCCGGCAAGGCTCCAGACGCCGGAGCCTGCTGAAAACAGCTTGGTGCCGCTGGTCACCGTAGACCCCAAAGACCCGGTAATGCTGAACTGCGGCAACTGGTTGGCGACGGCCACGCCAATGTTGGCGCTGGCCTGATGCAGTTGAGCTTGTGCAGAACGCACATCCGGCCGCTGGCCGACAATGGCCGAGGGCAAGCTCAGCGGCAGTTCCTGCGGGAGTTGCAGAGACGCGAGGTTGAAGCGCTCGCCTCGATCCTGATTTGGAAATCGGCCCAGGTAAGCCATCAACTGGTTACGCGTTTGCGCCAATTGCTTTTGCAGGGGCGGCAAGGTGGCGCGGGTTTGCGCCAGTGCGGTCTGCTGCGTGAGCACGTCGGCATCACCGATGGCACCGAGTCGGCGCTGCGCTTGCAGCAGGTCCAGTTGGCCGCTCTGGAGTCGGATGATTTCTTCGGTGGCGGCGACTTGATCCCGCACAGACGCCAGGCTGATGGCGGTATTGACCACATTGGAGGTCAACGTGAGGTACGTCGCCTCCAGCTGGAAGCGTTGGTACTCGGCTTGCGCTGTGGTTGATTCAATTTGCCGGCGGGTGCCGCCGAAGACGTCCGGGGCGTAGGAAACGCTCAGCGACGCGGAGCTCACCGTGAGAATCGGCGACTCGGGGAGGCCAGACGTGGCCCCGGAGACTTTCTCACGGGCTTTCTGCACGTTGCCGCTCACCGAGGGAAACAGCGACGCCTGATCGGCGTAGACCAGCTCGTTGGCCTGGCGCAACGCTGCTTGTGCAGCGCTCACATCGGGGTTGGCACGTAAGGCTTCTTCGACCAGGGCGTTCAACGCCGGCGAACGGAACAGCGTCCACCATTGCCCGGGAATATCCATCCCGGCGATCAACCGCTGCGCCGCGCCGCCGACGTCGATGTCGGCCTGGGCGGTGGTGGTGAGTTTTTCCCGCGAGTAATCGGCGTTCGCGGCCACATCGGGCCGTGCGAAATCAGGCCCGACGGTGCAGCCGGCGAGGGCAAGGCACAGCAGGCTCAACGAGGCCAGAACGTGTGAGGGTCGAAAAAGCGCACAGGCTGGCGCCACAGGGTGCGGTCCCGATGCAGGCTGCCGAGGCTGCTCTTTCATATTCACTCTGATTAATCAGTTGGTTAACTGCTTGTTTGTTCAGCAATGAGTGCAGGTGCATCAGGCCGGCCCGCTTGGCGTGACGGGGTTCAAGTCACGCGGGGCGCGTGGGTTGAACGTTAATTCAAGAATGGCGCAACCGCCAATAGATGCAATCTTCAGCGGGGGGTGTTGGGTGAGGGTTGCGCCTATCTTGCCGGTACCGGGTGGCTGCCCCATTGCGCATAACTGCTGTGCGGCGTGAGGGCTTAATCGCCCGGCGCGCGATCACTATAGTGTGTTCACCGTCGCAACGGCCTGCGAGGCGCTGCGCAACCCAGCCGAAGAGTGAGGTGAACATCATGAACAGCGAATTCAAGCCCGACCACAACCACGCGCTGCCGAGCCATCAAGCGGACGCCGAATACTTTGAATACAGCAAAGCGGCCAACCCCATCAGCGCCAATCTGATTACCCGAATTCCGTACCACAACTTTCCGGCATCGCTCTATGACAGCGGCCCCTCGCGGGTGGTAGCGCTCGACCTCAGTGATGCACTGGGCTGCGAAGGCCCGGCCACCGGCCCGGGGCTGTGTGCCAATTTCATTCGTCTGAACGCCGGCGACGCACTGACGCTGCACCCTAACGCGACTTCACAAGTGTTCTACGTGATTGCCGGGGAGGGCCGTGTCGTACAGGGCGAGCACGCTATCGAATGGTCAACCGGCTGTTTTATCGCATTGCCGGGCATGCTGGAAGCCCGCTTCAGCGCATCACAGGATGCGCGACTGTACTACGCGCACGATGAGCCGCTGCTGCGCTACCTGGGGGTGACGCGCAGCACCGACCGTTTCGTGCCAACGCTGTACCCCGCAGCACTGGCCAACCAGAAATTGCGTGAAGCGGCAGATGATCCACATGCCCAGGATCGCAGCCGTATCAGTATTTTGCTGGGTAATCGCAACTTCCCCCAGACCCGGACCGTGACCCATGTGCTCTGGGCAATGTACGGCATTCTGCCGGCGGGCTCGATTCAAAAGCCGCACCGGCACCAGTCGATTGCACTCGACTTCATCATCGACTGCCCCAAGGGGTGCTATTCACTGGTTGGCACTGAGCTGGATGCCGATGGCCAGATCCGCAATCCGGTGCGCGTTGATTGGGCGCCTGGCCTGGCGTTTGTGACGCCACCGGGTTACTGGCACGCCCACTTCAACGAGTCCGACCAGGAAGCCTTCCTGATTCCTATCCAGGACGCCGGGCTGCAAACCTATTTGCGCGCGTTGGATATTCGGTTCAGCTGACAGGCCATAAAGGCGCCGCCCTGGTTTGTTTTCGGGCGGCGTTAGCGTTTCCAGTAAGGTGTATCACCCAACTGCTCGACGATAAAGTCGATAAAACACCTTACCTTGGACGACACGATTCGCTTCGGCGGATAGACAAACCACACGGCATACGCCTGCTCTGCGCCACGGATTTCCCACTGCTCCAGCCAGACCTGCAACTCACCCGCTGCAATACTCTTGGCCACCAGCCAGTCAGGCAGCAACGCATAGCCCAGCCCCTGGCGCGCGGCGATTAACTGAGCGTCCAGATCGTTGATCCGCACACCGTCGTTATGCACCAGTGGTAACAGTTCGTCGGCGCGGGCAAACGCAAAGTGCCCAGCGGCATTCGTACTCACGATGGCAGGCAGGCCCGCGAGGTCTGCGGGCGTTGCCGGAGCCGGGTGTTCCATGCAAAAAGCCGGGCTTGCCACCAGCCAATACTTGCCGTCGCAGATCTTGCGGGCTTTGAGCGTGGAGTCGGGAAGGGCGCCAATGCGTATGGCAAGGTCCACGCCTGAATGGATCAGGTTGACCTGGTCGTCATCCAGTACAAGCTCCAGCTTGATCTGCGGATAGCGGGCCAGAAACAGGTTCAAGACCGGAAGGATATGGTGGCGGGCAAATGCGGGCGGCAAGTTGAGTTTAAGTAACCCTCTGGGTTCCTGGTTCAGTGCCGAGGTTGCCGCTTTGGCTTGTTCAAGTTCATCCAGCACCCTGCGGGCGTGCATCAGAAATGTCTGGCCGCCTTCCGTCAGATGCAGCATGCGCGTGGACCGGTTGAACAAGGCGATGCCCAGGTCCTGCTCAAGATCCTTCACGTAGCGTGAAACCGTTGACGCCTTGATGCCGAGCCGCTCGGCGGCACGGGAGAAGTTATTGCCTTCAGCGGCTTCGACGAAGGCGGTTAGCGCAGTGAAATAGTCCAAGTGCCGCCTCGCTATTGAGGATGGGGAAGAGTCGCTCAGGTTACCGGCTCTTGTCGGGCGCGACCATTCACATCCTGCGTGCGCACCAACGCTTTAATCCCATTCAGCGAGGTACTGCAAAAAAGCGATCTGTAAGCGTTGTTCCCACTGCCATTGGTTGTTCCAAACACTGGTAGACGAAGGCTACAGGGCGATAGGCCCCGGCAGCCTTCGTTGCCGTCTTATACCTTCGGCGCCAACCACGAATCTTCGGCTTCAATACCGTCTGGCTCGTAGGTCCAGGTGATTTTTTCGTAGGTGAACGCCAGGTCTTCCATGTGCCCCATTTGCTTGTTGTTCGGGTCCAGGCAGTTCGGCGTCCATGACTTCATCGACACCAGCACCGCATTTTCAAGCTTCGCGGTGTAGTACTTCTCCTCGGTGCCTTTGGGCGAGATGCGATAGAACTCCAGGGAGACGGTTTTCATTTGCTCGCCGGACGTCAAGGCCTGGTAGAGCTTGGGCGAGGCCTTGTCGATTTCCTTGGTCAGGGTCATTGCGCCATGCACGCGCTTGCCTGTAGGAAGCCCGGTTTGCGGGTTTTTCGGGATTTCGATGGTGTGGTCTACGGCCTGCAGGAGGATCTTTCCTTCGTGGCCCTGGACTTTGGTCGAACCTTCGATTTTGCCTTGGTTCTGGCCTTCCAGCGTGAGATAGCAGGGCATGGGCATAACGAGCACTCCAGTTCATTAAGTAAGGTGAACGTACGCGATGGCCTTCAAGCCGCTTCGCGATGGAGTCAGATTACTGAGGGCCGGCAACCGCGACCCTCCGGTGAAGACCTGAATCATTCTTGAGCGCACACGCCCAGCTTGAACGCCCATTGGGTAAGGTCCGCGGCGTTGTGCGCATCGAGTTTTTTCATCAGGTTCAAGCGGTGGGTTTCGACCGTTTTCAAGCTGATGCATAACAGCTCGGCGACATCGCGGTTACGCGCGCCTTCAGCCACCAGCTTAAGGATCTGGCGCTCGCGATCGGTCAGCGTGATGCCTGGCTGTGCGCTCGCATTTGCCCTCAGCGCTGCGACCTGGTCGGGGTTCAAGTCGGCATCCAGAAACGGCCGGCCCGTGAGCAACGTGGCAATGGCCGCCCTGAGCACCTCACTGGTGCTGCTTTTGAGGACGTAACCATCCGCGCCGGCATCCAGCGCCAAGGCGGCGTTTTGTTCACTAAGACGAGCCGTGAGGGTCAGGACACGGATAGCTGGCCAGCGCTGGCGTATCAACGGCAAGGCAGAAAGGCCATCCATCACCGGCATGTTCAGGTCCAGCAGCAGCAAGTCCGGCTCCAGGGCGCGGCACACGTCCAGCGCCTGGCGCCCATTCTCGGCGTCCCCGACAACCCTGATTCCAGGCGCGTCAAGGAGCAGGGCACGCAAACCCTCACGCATCAGCGGGTGGTCATCTACCAGCACAATCCGATAGTCAGCCATAGGTCATCCTGTATGAGGGGTGTATCAAAAAAGCCGCGCGCACGCGGTCTCAAGACTGCGTAATGCGGCTTCACAGTCAGCGTGTTTTTGTTGTTCTGCACTGTGTTCAAGCTGACGGCCGAGGTGCTCCAGTTCCCGCTCACCGAATTGCCCGCAGGTGCCTATAAGGGTGTGTGCCAGTTGCGCCAACTCCGCGTAATCCGCCACGTCGCACGCCTCGCGCAGCGCACCCAGCAAGCGTTGCGTATCGACCCGAAACAGCTCGCGCAGGCGCGGTTCGGTGAGCGGCGAGACGGCTGGCGGCTCAGTGGCCTGCACCCGTACAGGGCCAATGGCACTGGCGGGCATCGGCGCAGGTTCCATGCCGCGCTTGAGTTGCCAGGCAATGGCGGTTTCCAGTGCCCTGAACAGCTGCCCGGGCAGCACCGGTTTCGCCAGGTAGGCATTGGCACCCTGGCGCAGGAAACCTTCGCGATCACCTTCCATGGCGTTCGCTGTCAGTGCAATGACCCAGATATCTTCATCGAGCACCCCATTCGCCCCCGAGCGCAGCTTGCCGATGGTTTCCAGCCCACCCATCACCGGCATTTGACTGTCCATCAAGACCACGTCGAAGATCACTTTGCTCATCAGTTGCAAGGCTTGTTCCCCATTGCTCGCGCACTGGAAACGATGGCCGAATCGTTCAAGGTACAGGCAGGCGATTTCACGGTTGGTGGCGACATCGTCTACTACCAGAACATTGAGTTGATACGCTTGGCCAAGCAGTGTGTCCATGTCCTCGCGTACCGGCGGTACGATCACTTCACCCGGAGCCAGGGGCGGGAAGGGCAGCACCAGGGTAAACGTCGACCCATTGCCGGGTGTGCTTTTGACTCCGAGCTCGCCGCCCATGAGTTGCGCCAGGCGGTGGCTGATTGAAAGGCCCAACCCGGTACCGCCGTACTCACGGGTGGTGGAGGCATCGGCTTGGCGAAAAGCATCGAAAATCTGTGCCTGTTTGTCCTCGGCAATACCAATGCCGGTGTCTTCGACGCTAAAACCCATGGTGATCCCCGGCCCCTTCCACACCAGTAACCGCACAGAACCACTCGGGGTGAACTTGATGGCATTGCCGAGCAAATTGAGCAATATCTGCCGCAAGCGCAACGGGTCACCCTTGACGCCCACCGGTACGTCGCTGGCCACTTGCACGGTCAGGCGCAGCTGCTTCTCTTGCGCACTCGGCACCAGCACGTTGATCGCCTCGGTAACCAACGCAACCACGTCGAACGCCGTGTGTTCCACGATGAGGTTCCCTGACTCTATTTTGGAAAGGTCAAGAATGTCGTTGATCAACGCCAGCAGCACGTCGCCGTTATCTCGGATAGACCCCACGAAGCGCAGCTGTGGCGTGTCCAATGACGTGTCAGCGAGCAAATGGCTCATGCCGATGATTGCGTTGAGTGGGGTACGGATTTCGTGGCTCATGTTCGCCAGGAACTCGCCCCTGAGCAGGTTGGCCCGGTCGGCGCTCTGCCACGCTTCGCGCAGCTCGCAGGTGCGCGCCTGCACCTGGCTTTCAAGCCCCAGACGCTCGGTGTGAACGGTGTCGAGCAGGTCGTTATAGGCTCGGGCAAAGCGTCCCAGCTCATCGTCGTGTACCACCGGCAGGCGCCGAGTCAGGTCATCGGAGTGTCGGGTTTCTTCGATGGCCTGGGCAAAGCCGGCCAGCGGGCGCGCCAGTTGTTGGCGCAGTACGGTGAGCAGGCCCAGGGTCAGCAGCACCAAACCGATCAACGCAAACGGCGCTTCGTTCATGATCAGTTGCAAGGTGTTGGCCTGCAGGCGCGCTCGCGGGTAAAGCGACACCAGGTACCAGTCCAGCACGTCCAGGCGCGCGACCACCGCGGTGCCATGGTTGAGCTTCAGTAGCTGGGGAAAGGTGCCTTTCATGTCTAGGCCGGGTAACGGCGTCGTCAGGTAACGGTACTCTTTGGGTGCCCCTCCGGGCAGCGTGGCGATGGGCAGCCCGGTGTGGTCGATAATAAAACCGTTGTAGCCGCGCAGTAACTGCGACATGCGCGCAAAACGGTCATTGAGCTGCAGGTCGTAGCCGGTGATGACTTCCACCTTGCCGTGCTTGTCGCGGCCGATGGCGGCCACAGTGATCAGTTGTTGCCCGGTATGGGGGTCATAGACAGGCCCGTCCCAGACAATGTCGGCGTTTGTATCCGGCAGGCGCTTACTCAAGTCCCGCAGATAGTCGGCACGGCTGGCGGTAAACCCCTTGACGGGGTAGGGGCCGGTGGAAAAGGCAGCGCCGATGCCCGGGAAGTAGAAAAACGTATCCACGATCATCGACAGGCCCGCCGCGCCATAGGCTTCGGCCGCCACTGCTGCACGGGGTAACTTGGTCGACGGTGCGGCGCCTGGGTCGGGTAGCCAGCACAGCGTGCTGCGCGGCGTCGGTATATCGATTTCTTCGGTCGCCGGGCTGCGCCACAGTCGCAGTAACCGGCGGGCGCCATCGGCGCTTTCCTGCAAATCATCGTTATCGACGCGCGTGATCAACTCCACGCGTTGGCTGAGCTCCTGCAGCGACTCGCGCTCCAGTTGATGGTAGACGCGCCACGCGCTCAGCCCGGTTGCAACACACCAACTGCCGGCCAGAACCACGACCAGCACGCAGGTAATGCGCAAAGCCAGTGACCGGCGCCATAGTTTTCTCATTCAGGTGGGGCCTTGGTATCCGCTGGCCATACGGGGGACGGGATACCCGACCAGCCATAGGCAATCTGTGCCGGTAGTGCCTGCGCGGCCAAACGCCGTTCGGCAACGCTGCCTTGTGCGGCTTCACCCACTGCGTTAGCGGCGTCCCGGGTATCCATGGCCGTCAGTTGGTCACTGATGGTTTTCAGTTGTTCATTGATCGCCTTGGACTGGCTGTCGGCAGCCTGGGTTTGTTGGTCGGTTTGTAACAACGTATCCGCCCCGGTATATCGATAGGTGAGTGTCAGCTGGGTAATGTTATCGCTGGCCATCAAGTCACGCTGGTCAGGAAAGTCGTCCGGGGTAAGGGTGCGTTGGCCACTGGCAAATGACTGCAGGAAATCGATGAACCCATGCTTGCCAGGCCAGCGTTTAGTCAGCGTGTAGTGTGCAAAACGCACCTGCAGGCTGACATCGCCGCACGCGCCTGGCGTCCAGGTGAAGGATTCGCTGGTGGGGAAATTGAAGTTATCCAGGACGGTTGAATGGCTGCTGCATTGCAACGTCAGTCGGGTTTGTTGCGGTAATTGCCGGGCGCCCAGGTTGATCGACACCGGTGTGGCCTGAATGCCGACCACGGAGGCACTGGTTGGCAGGCTGAGCTGGGGCTGCAACGCTGCCAACTGTGCCTGCAACTCTTTTTCAGCCGTTTGCAGATTTTGCCGTTGCGCCTGGCGCACAGCTTGTTGCGCCCCTGTTTGGCGCTTGGCGGCTGCGAGGTCCGACTGGGCATGTTGCATGCGGCCAATGTAGGCAAGGAAGGCACTGTTCATTGGCACTTTCTGGCCCAATGCAATAACCGGTTTAAACCCCTGCGAATCCTGCTGGATGAAGGTCTTGATTGGCCCATTGAGAAACCGCGGGAGTTGGCCGCGCTCGCCATAGAGCGCGTCATTCAATAACACCGGGTCTTGCACGCCCGCCACGGCGCCCAATACCTGGCTGTTCCATTGCTGCTGCAATTGGCTGGCGGAAATCTGGCCGGCGTAGGCCATCTCGAAATCCAGGCCGCCGGAAGCCAGTTTCCAGACGAGCGATTCGCGCGCGTCACCTTGCGTCAATTGGTTACGCAAAGCGTCGCGCAGGTCTTGAGCTTCCCACAGGGCAGCGGACTTGATTGTCGGGTCGTTGCCAAAGCCCCAATTGTCGAGGGCTACCTGGAACGCCTGTGCATCGCTCTTGCGCAGGTCAGTGGCTACCGCCTGCAATTTTTGATTGAACTGGCTAAGTACCTTTGCCTGCCTCATATCACTGTTCACGGCATCCACGCCCTTGGCGACAGAACCGCTGCTGGCGACATCCTTGATTGCGTTACCGCCCAGTTCATTGGCGATGCGCAGGTGTCCGAGCAGGCTGCTGTTATCCGCTGCGGGGGTTTCTTGCGCCAACTCAAACAGGCGGTTCATGTGCACGCTCAGTTGCGCCCACGGCCTGCGGTTGGCCGCCGGAATCAAGGCGAAACGCTCGGCAGTGCGTTGCAGCAGTTGACGGTAAGGCGCACGTGCCGTGCCGACGGAACTGAGGGCGTCGCGCCATTGTGCTTGGCTGGTCATCCGGGCTTGATCCATCGAAAGGTAACCTTCGATAAAGCGATACCAGGCATCCTGCGTGTCATCCTGGTACTGCACAAGAAAATGCTCACGTTGATTTTTCCATAATGCCTGATTACCCGTCGCGGCGATCAGCTCATCGATGAATCCCAGAATCGCGCTGCGGCCTTCAAAAGTAAATGCACGGGGTAGCGCAGCGTCGGCGTCTTTCGGCACCTGCGAGTATTCAGAATAGCGAAGCGTGGGCAATTGCGGCTGTTGGTCAGCCCAGGCTTCCAACCAGGACAATGACCGATTGGCAAGGCCCAGGCCGTTAAGCTGGCGCAGCGCGTTAGCGCGATCCTCCACCAAGGCTCGCTCGTCGGTTTGCCAGTTCAGGTAAGCCTTGAAGCTGCCACTCAACGATTGCACCAGCGTCGCACTGGGCACCTGATCCGGTAAAAACCGCCGTAGCAGCGGCAGCAGTTCCTCGCCAGGGCCTGGCAAGGCATTCAGGGCGCCACCGGCGAGGCGCGCGTTGATCAAGTTGATGCGCCGAACCAACAGCTCCGTGTAGCTGGCGATCAGGGTGTCGTCGTTGCTGGTCGCAATCGCCTGCAACTGATCAGGCAGCAGCGTCATGAACAAGGGGCGCTGCACGTTTTTATCGAACCCGGCCACGTATCCGGCACGGTCGAACTGAATCACTTGATTGACCCGGTTGTGGAACGGCAGCCAGCGTTTCCAGCTCGGCGTCACATCATGCTCAAGGTTCTCAATGAACTGGTGATACTGGTCAAACGTGTGCAGATCCCGTTCCAACCCCTTATCGAAAGTGCTGGTGGGCGGCCATTTTTGAGCGATCAGGTCCAGTTCGTGACTGACATGATTGCTGGAATACATCAGCAGGACGGCGCAGGCGCCGCATCCGACCAGCCACAGCACGACGGCGGCATGCCCTGTCAAACGGCGCCAGTGCCGCCAACCGTCGATGGCGCGGTACGCGAAGCGTTGCGAAGGCAGTACACGGTCGAACAGTTCATGGCTGAACCAGCCGACCGTGCTGCCATCTTCCTCAACCCCCTCGGCGGTTAAAAACAGACCGGACAACAAGGGCGGGGCGCAGTAAGGGTTGCTGGCGAAGGCGGGCAACAATAGTTGTTCCAATGCCGGGCGCAGCGCGGCGACACGCTCGGGAAAATGCAGTGCCTGGGCGTTGGGCAGCAGCCGTTGCCCAAGGTCGACCCGCAGTTCGAAGAGACGACGGCCGACTTCACCCAGTACCTTGTCCAGGAATGCGCGGGCGTCTGCATCGCCCCCATCGACCAGCAGACCGAGCGCCTGCTGGCGTTGATTCTGAGTGAGGCTGGCGGCCCATTCCGGCATGCCGTCAATGCGCTCAGCGCCGGTAAGAACCAGGTACACCGGCAGGCGTGCCCCGAATACCTTCACCAGATCGTCCAGTTGGCGGCGCAGGTTCTGCCCAAGCGCGGTCAGGTGAGCTTTGTTCTTGTCTTGCAGAGATTCAATCGCAACCTCCAGAATCACGCCGTTCAGCGGTTCGCGCCGCCGTGAACGCAACAGTCGCAACAACAGGCGTTTCCAGGCACTGGCACTGTCGAGCAAGCGGCAGGACGGGTCGAGTACCACGGCATTCTCAAAAAACCACCAGTCAAGTACGTCGCCGGGTGAGGTGCTTGCCTCATGCCGTGCTGAGCGCAATGGCGTATCCAGGCCGCTACGCGCCAACAGTGTGCTTTGGTCGCGTGTGGTATCCCCGAGCAGCATGAACCAGGGCAGGGCATAGAGTGCAGAGCCAAACTGGCCCGACTGGCCCAAACGTGACTGGCGCAGTAAACGCACACCGCTGTTCCAGCTCTGATCGACATCGGGCTCGAGCGGATCGGCGCGCCCAGGCAGGTCGCGCTGCAGGCGCTTGCGCAGCCGCCAACCTTGCCAGTAGCGCACCGTTCGCACCAGCATCCAGGTGCTGAGAATCACCGCGATGAGCATCAGTGGCATGCACCATAAAGGCCAGCCAGACAGCACCGTGACCACCCAGCAAGCACAGCCGAGAACAATCAGCGCGACCATCCAGAACACGGCGACAAGCGCTTTCATCAACATTTCAATGGGCCTCCATCAGCATTGCAGCGGCCGCTGCCAGCGGCCTGTCCAGACCGATGTACAGTGCCGCCAGCCCCAGCAGCGGAATCACGATCAGCAGGGTAAGTACCAGCGCGGGCAATCGCCGGCGCGTGCGGCGGCGCTGCGCCGAGATGCCGAATGACGGCTGGTTGAACAAGGTGCCGGACGTATCCAGCGTGCGCATCTGGCCGTCCCGGGCGATGCGTTGCAGGCATTGCCGACGAAAGTCGTCCAGCTCGCAGGCTGGGCGCGTTGCGTAGTGGCCGGCGAAACCGGCGAGCAACGCCAGGCCAAAGACCTCACGTACGGGACCCGCCTCCTCAGGTAGCGCCTGCCAGCGCTGGAAGAACTCCACCCCAGCCCGAGTGGTAAAAAAGTAGTGACGCTGCAAAGGCGAACGGCGCCAGTCAGCGGCGCCGGGCCACGCGGTGGTCATTGCGGTTTCATCCACCCAGGCCACTACCGCAAACAGCGATTCGCGAACCCATGCCTCGACGTAACCGCGCTCACGGGCGCGACCGGCCGCCACTTCCAGCTGGTTGATAAGGAGTGCTGTGGCGGTGGCGGCCGACGCCGCAGGATCGGCGAACACGGCCCGAGTGCGTTCAAAGATGCCGACCCAGCAGTCGGCCAAGCGACCTTCGTTCATGCGCGTACCACCACCAGCTCGACCAGCATGTCTGCCGGGGCGTTGGGCATAAACAATGCGGCTGCCTGGGTGCTGCAGACTTTTTCCCAGGCTTCGCTCAGTGGCTCCAGGCGGTAATAAAGCGCTCCGGGACGACGGGGCATGCCTTGCGGCGGCACTTGCAGGTAAATCAGCTCGACCCCCGGCAATGCGCGGTTGATCAGGTCCGGCATGTCCTGCGGCGCACCCAACTTGCCATCCAGTTCCAGCTGCTGCGCGAGTCGCGTCGGATCACCATCGCTGCGTACCACCAGGTAATAGCGGTGGCGCGGGCCGAGAAATGCGTCCGGCAAGCTGCTTTGGAATAACCCATCGCTGGGCAGCAACCGCACCAGGAGTTCTGAACCGACGCTGATCTCGTTAAGCAATTGGCCGATCAACCCGGCAGCCAGGGTAATGGCCTGGCCGGAGGTTTCATGCTGATAGGACGTCAGCAGCGATCGACCGTCGCGGGTTTGCCCCAGCATGTCGCAGCGCTCGCTGAACACACTGAGTTCGCCGATCAATTGACGTAGCGTCCCATACACCTGCCACGGCGAAACTTGTGGCGTCTCCAGCAAGTGAGTCAGCAATGGGCCATAACGGTTGAGGATCACCAATGCCAGCAAATTGTGCGTGTGTGCGGCATCGAAGTCGCCGTAACGCGCGTCGCCGGATTGCTTGAACACCTCCAGCTGGCGGGCTCGGCCGACCAATTCGTCACGGGTGTCTCGCAACGTTTGCATCAACGCCGGCGAGGCACCGATCATGACGCAAGGTGCGATGTAACGTTCGGCCAAATGAATGCGGTCACCGTCGTGCTCCAACCGCGCGATAGGCAGCAAGTCATAGGCGCCGAGGTTGTCCAGTTCATCTTCCCAGAACAAGCGCAAAACGTAGGACATTTGCCGCACCAGCGCTTCGGGGGCGTCGCCGTGTCGATCATTCAGTGTGTGCGGGTCGGCCCTTACGGCAAAACGCACGTTGGCTTTTTCGGCGTCTTGCAGGTCTTCGAACACCTGGGCATCCGGCTCGCCCGGCTGGCTGCGCTTGAGGCCGACATACAGCGTGCGGCTGTCGCTGACAAAGTCTGCAAGCGCCAGCGGGCGGCTTTCCAGTGAGGCGTTGCCGGGGTATTCGACCAGGCTGCCGTCGGTAAACCGCACCGACAGTTGTTCAATCCGACATTGACGCGACGCCAGTGCAGCATCATTCAAACACATCGATATCAGCCCCCAGGCATGGGGTTGTTGGCAGGCGAGGGTCCTCGTCACGAGGCTTTCCAGGCGAGCGTCATTCTGCTGAAAGTGCTGCGGCTGCAGGAACAGGCCTTGATGCCAGTAGAGCGGTTTGTCGATGTTCATAGGGCACCTCGACAGAGAGGGGAAACACACGGAACACCGATCATTGGCCGGCGCCAGTCAGGCTGACTTCGCCTTCGACGGGTTGCTCGGTCACCGGTTTTTCCAGCTGGCTTTGCTGGCTGCGCAACAGTGCGTCAGGCCCCAGCAACAGGTTGATGGCCAGCGTTTTCGGGCGGGCGGTCCAGGTTTTACTGAAAAAGCCTGTGGAGGCCACGTCCACGCCAATCCGGTAGAGCTTGACGCTGCGCTGCGGGTCCAAGTGGGCATAGCCGGCGCTGATGCCGACCATTTTTGCCCCCTCCAGGCGTGGCAAACGCACGGTGCGGGTCTGTCCCGGCTCGATAAACAGGCGTGTCAGGCCGATCAGGTCCGGTGGAGCGCTGCTCATCAGCAACAGCTTGCTCAATTGTTGGCTGCTGCCGGTGTAGGCACTGAAGGCGTTCGGTTGAGCGAACTGGGTCACGACCAGCAGGAGGGTGTGTGCCTGGCCGTCGTATTGGTTGAGGTCTTTGTCGGCGGTCAGCGTGAGTTCAATGCTGTCATTGGCGTAGTTCCACTTCAGCTCGTTCAACGCCTGTTGCTGCGGTGTCGGACCACTGCTACAGGCTGTAAGCAACACACCGAGCAACAGCACCGCAAGGGTTTTAAGCGCCACTGTGTTCATCTCAACACCAGCACTTTGGTCTGGCCAGGCGCGCTGACCATGCCCACGGTATTCTGAGGGGCGCCGTTATGCCCGGTCAGGCAGGTCACTCGCACGGCAGGTTTACCGCCGACCGTGACGCAGGTGCTGGCGTTGAGAAAGGTCATTTCGCCCATGATCCGGCCACTGAGCAGGCCGCCTGCGGCACCGGGTTGATCGCCATTGCTGATCGTCACTTTGCTCATCAGCGTCATCGCTGGCATGCCCATCACCAGCACGTTTGACATCAGGCCGCCGGGGTCGGCCATGCGGGTGTCGGCGATGTTGGGATAGGGCATGGGCAAAGGCCCGGTCGGGGTTGGTGTGTTGCACATGTCGGGGGCGGTGGCGGTGGCCACTGCACCATCATTCGTCAGCATGAACATGGGAAGACTCCTAACCGAGTTTGATGCGCTGGCCATCCAGCGCGACGGTGATATCGGCGAACAGGTCAAGGGTTTCGCCACGCAATTGCCAATCGTTTTTCACCTGCTGGCTGACCGAGCCCGCGTACAGCTCTTCGTGCCCTTCCACGCGGCGGCGGCTGTCGCCGAACTCGGCGGTATGGACCTGCACGGTCTGGTGAGCGTGCAACGCCGTGTCATGGCGTTGCAGCCAATGGCTGTCGGCGCGTTCACCGCTGACCTGCAGCGTTTGGGTCGTCAGGCACGCGTGGGTGCTGTGCAGCAGGACGTTAGCGCTGCGCACGGCAAGTGCCGCGCCGGCGTCCAGGCTGATACCGTCCCGCGCCTCTATATGCAGCGCACCTGCCGGCAAGTGCAGGTGCAGGTCGCCGTCCACACTCAAGCGGGCGGGCGTGCTGCTGTCGCGCTCCAGTACGGTGAGGATGTAGCCGCTCGTACCCTCCACGCAGATCAGCACCGCATCCCCGAGTGCCGGGCGCAACAGGCAACCGGCCGCGGGCTTGAGCCAGTAACGGCGCCCGTCGGTACTGACGACACCAAAACGCTCGCCATCCTCGGCATTGATCCGCCCATGGTGCAACGTGGCCGGGTATTGACTGTGCTGCGGGGCTTGCAGTGGCATGGCGTTCTCCTTACAGCGTCGGCTGCCAACGATCGGCAGCCAGGCGCAGCGGGTCGGTAGGGCGAATGTCGTCGAGCCGAGCGCCTTTCCACTGACAGTTGTCCAGTTCGGCGGCGTGCAGGTTGGCGCCAAACAGGTCGGCATCGGTGAAGTCGGCACCGCAGGCGCGCAGATAGATGCATTGGGCGTAGCGCAGGCGGGCCCGCAAGAACTGCGCGCCGGGCAGCACTGCGCCGTTCAGGTTGGCCTGGACCAAGCCACTGTCGGTGAAGTCCGCAGCGTTCAGACGCGCGTCGGTAAAGATGGCCTGGATCAGGTTCGTGGCGATGAACCGCACTCGAGCGCCCTGACATTGGAACAGCGACAGGGCACGGGTCTCGGCGTGGCTCAGGTCAACATCGGTCAGGCTGCTGCGATCAAAGGCACATTGCTCAAGGTGTGCGTCGATCAGGTAGAGGTTGCGCAGCAGGCTGTCGGTCACGCGCACCTGCTGCCATTGCGCCGAGCTGGCATCAGCATCACACAGGCTGACATGGTCCAGTTGGCATTGGCGCATGATGCTGCCGCGCAAATTGGGCACTGAGAATGCGCAGTCAATGAAACTCAGGTTGCTGACACTGGCTTCGTTGAGGTTCAACCCAACGGCCTCGCAGCGTAACCAACGGCCACCGTCGAGGGTTGCCGTGGCCAGGTTTGCCCCATCGAATTGGCAGTTTCTGAAGTCGACCTGACGCAACTGGCTGCGAGAAAAGTGGCTCCCCGCCAGTTGGCAGTCGACCCAGGTACAGGCCTCCAGGTCGGCGTCGTTGAAGCAGGCGTTGCGCGCGTCGACCTGCTCCAGGCGCGCATGGCGCAGCGCAACGCCCCGGAAGTCACCATCGGCCAGGCACAGGTCGCGCAGCACGCCACCCTCTGCGACGCGCGCGCGCAGCTGTTCGGCAGTCATTGATTCAGACATGTTCGAGTTCCTCGGGTAATCGGCAATAGCTCAATAAAGCGCC
This sequence comes from Pseudomonas sp. M5A4_2d, assembly GCF_053345295.1. Classification (NCBI taxonomy): domain Bacteria; kingdom Pseudomonadati; phylum Pseudomonadota; class Gammaproteobacteria; order Pseudomonadales; family Pseudomonadaceae; genus Pseudomonas; species Pseudomonas sp. M5A4_2d. The sequence continues at coordinate 1,178,511 of NZ_JBKEZW010000001.1, forward strand.
TTCCAGGCGGGCCCCGACACCTCGGGCGCCTTCGCTGACGACCGCATGCAGATTGCAGTCGCGCAGGTCGGCCTGATCCAGTCGGACTTTGCGTAGGCGGGCTTGCTGCAAGTTGGCGCCCACCCACTGTATTTGGCTGAGGTCACTGCCGGTGAAGTCGGCATTGCGCGCGTCCAGGCGATAACCCTGGCTGCTGCGCAAGTCGCAGCGAATGAGCAGTGCGTTGTGCAGGTGGCTGCCCCGCAGGCTTGCCCCCATCAGTGACGCGTCTTGCAGGCTGGCATTCGCAAGGTCTGCGTTATCCAGGCGAATGCCGGGCAACTGGCAACCCAGGTCCAGTTGCAGTTCGGTGGCGCGGGCATTGGTCAGGTCGATGTCCTGGCCTTCGACCCCTGACCAGGCCGCCGCGTGCAGGCCGGCGCCGGCCAGCCGCGCATGGTCCAACAGGCAGTCGCGCAGGCGTGTTTTGCCTAACTGCGCTTCGCGCAAGTCGATCTGCCGCAGGTCGCAATTTTTCAGGGTGCTGCCGGTCAGGTCGATACCTGGCCAATGCGCGGCAGCCAGCACACAGTGATCAAACGAACAGCGGTGCAGTACCGCACCGGCCAAATCACTGGCAGACAGGTCCAGGCCGACAAAACGTGCGCCTTCCAGGTGGTCACCCCGGGCGTGGGCAGCTTCGAGCAACGCACGAGTCCAGGGGCCGGCCTCAGGGGTTGCGGTGTCGCCGCCGGCAGGAGGGCGCGGCGATTGTTCTTTTACCGAACTGGCCGCCGGCAATTTCGCCCGCAGTGCCTGCATCTTCGCGTTGATCTGCTGCTCTGTCTCACGCATCTCTTGCAAACCGGCGCTCAGTTGCGCGCGCAATGAGGCTTTGCGTGACGCCGGCAGGGGCAGTTGCTCAAGACTGGACATGGGGTCTGTCTTGACGGGCGGCGCGTTTTGTTCAACCTGTCTGATCGCCTCGCGCAGTGCCTCAGGCTTCATGTTCAGGCGTACCGCTGTCTCGTCGAGGAACTTCTCGGTTGCCGCCTCCGCGTGTTCAATGCTGGTTTGGATGCTCGCTTTGAGGGCGGCCGGGTTAAACGGCCGGACCTCGGCCGGCGGGCGTTGCGCCAGTGCGGCGAGGTTAGGCGCAGTCGCCGGGTACTCCGCCGGGTTCAACGGTTTGCCGAAGCGTTTGCCCACGTCGCCAGCGCAGGCCAATACCTTGGCTTGTTCGGCGGCGAAGGCCGCGTAACGGGCATTTATCGTGGCCTGCATACGGTGAATGATGGCGTCTTTGTCGACCGTTGCAGGCGGTATTGGCATGGCCGCAGGAGGCGGCTTTACCGCGGGCCAGAGTTTTTCGCAGCAGGCTGCGGCGGTTTCGCTTGGCGCGTCGGGGTGTTCATACACGGCGCCCAACTGGGCAATATCGGCGCCGTCAAGATCGGCCACGTTGACCTCGGCCCGGTACAGCAGCAACACCCGCTCAACGTCGGGGAATAGCCACACCGTGTCCAGGTCCAGGGGTGGCTCTTCGATCTCTTGTGCCGGTGCCGCTCGCTTGAGAAACACCCGGGCACGGAATGCGGGCAACGTACCGCGAATTTGCGCATGCTGGGGGTGCATGCCGTCAACGCTCCATGCTTCGTTGCCTGCCCAATAGCCTGGGTTGCATTGGTCCTGAGCGACTTCATCAAACCAGCGAGCGTCACAATCCAGAGGCGGGCAGGGTGCCCGGCGTGCTGTCCAGTGTTCATCGCAAGTGCCCCACAAATCGCGGCGTTCACGGCATTGCGGCGGCAGCGGACGCAGGCTGGCAATTGGCAGCGTCTGGCCGGGCACCCGCAGGGGCAAATGTTCGTTTTCGATTTGCGGCAAGGGCATGCCCACGCTGCTGCCGGGGTCCGCCAGATAGCCGCTGCCTTCGGGATTATCCGCCCAGCCGGTGCCGCCGAACGCGTGCTGCAAATCCAACGGCAAACGCAGGAGCGGGCCCGTTGGACGCGCAGTGAGGCCGAGCACCCCGCGCTCCCAGCACCTTGGCGGGTGCAGGTGCAAGGTCTTACTGATGCTTGCGATGTGCACGCGTACGGCCATGCCCGTGTGTTGCTGCTCAGGCGTCAGAGGGTACGCGTCGCCATGCACGGCGAAACTGCCACGGGCCTTTTTCACACCACTGTCGAACGGCTGTTTGTCGAAGCGCTGGCTGAGCCAGGGCAATGCATGTTCAGCGGCCAGCACCTGATGGTCGGCACCGAACAGCAGGCCCACGGTAATTGCCAGGGTGGCAGGCCGTGGCCCCTGTTGACGGGCCAGGGTCAGCAGACTCATGTCGGAATAGGAAAGGTGCATGCTTGAACCCTCGTCAGGAAGAAACGCTTTAAGGCTCGAAGTTGTCGACTACCTGGAGTGCCGCATTGGCCCCGTCGTCCAACCCTCTGGCGACCGCCTCAGCCATTTCGTTGAGCACCTCAAAGGCTTTGAGCCGCGCGGTTTCTTCGGCTTCTATCAGCGCTTGCGTCGGCGTGGGAGGGATATAAACGGCGCCCAACGTTGCATTGGTCGCACTCAGTTCGTCGAGGCTGGTGTAGGTGGCTTTCAACTGGGAGGATACGGTCGCGTTTTTGCAGTTGATATCGCCAGCCACATCGACATTTCCCACGAACCGGGTTTTACCGGTAATGGCCACGTCGCCGTCGATCATGATCGGTTTAGGCGACTGGATCCGAATGCCATCTTGGTTTAATACGATGGAATGCTCAGCGCATTTCAGCGTGATCGAAGTCGTACCGGTCACCGTGTATAGATCGGCAGTCACCTTGTGCAGCTCTGCTTCAAGTTTTGAGACGGAGGCCACCGTTTTGTCGATGAGCTTCTTGTCTTCGGAAATTGCCGCGACCTTTTTCCCGATCTTCTCCCAGACGTAAGTGAACCCGTTACACGACAGTGAAATGCTGACGCCCGACATATTCATGGTGGTAACTTTTCCTTGCACAGTGAGGCTTCCCTTGGCTCCGCCCAGGCTTGCCTCCAACTGGGCTGCCGCCGTCTTGAGTGATGTCGAGAAGGTAGGCGCATTGCTGAATTCGGCCTTTGCGCCAAGGTTGAGCCAGTTCGGGCCGCCCCAATTGACACCTGTGTTGAGTTCCCCCGGTGTTGGTTTAGGTTCGGGTGGCGGAGTCGGCACGGTGATATCCGGGCCCGAGTCGCTGCCACTGGCTGTCGCCGGGTCTCCGGTGCCCATGGATAACGAGTACACGCCGGGCACCTCGTGCGTGAGCGAGGACGATGTCAATTGCATATGGGCGTTGGTGCGCAGTTGCGCGCCGGCGACTTCGCCATTGCCCAGTGTGAAGGTGCTGTTACCGCCAGGCGCGCCCAGTTTCAGATGGGCGGCCCCAGGGTGGTCTTCCATCGCCAGGAAGTGCCCTCCGGCCGTGGAGAAGCCGCTCTGGGTGGCGTTACGCTCAATGACCATGCTCGGGTTTTCCGAGTTTGGCACGCAGCCAACGATAATCGGCCGGTCCGGGTCGCCGCCGAGAAATGACACCAACACTTCACTGCCTTTGAGCAGCGGAAAGTGCATGCCATGGCTGGAACCGGCAGACAACGACACCCTGCGCAGCCATGCCGAACCCCGAGTGCTGGGTTTTTGATCGCGGGTAAACGGGAAACGGACTTTGTAGCAGCCGTGCGGGTTGAGCAGGGGCTTGCCGCTGTCGTCGCCATCCACCACGGCACTCAGTACGCCAAACGCATTGGGTTTTGGGGTTTCCAGCGGCGGACGGAACTGCACCTCGGCAGGGATCACCAGAAAGCGCGTTTGGGTATCGCGGGCCACGTTATCCTCGCCCGTAGCGGGCAGTGGTTGTTGCCCGCTGTGGTGCACTTCAAGCACTTGATAAGCCGCATTCATGCAGGGCCGCGCATGCCCGGCCAAGACCATTGAACCGCCTGATCGAAGGCCGGTGACATGGCCGCTGCCATGGAACAGCCGATGACGGCATCCCAGCGCCTGGGCACGGCGTTGCGCCAGCCAGATGCCCTGAGCGTGACTGCCAAAATGCTCACCATAGAGGCCATAGTCGCCGCTGAACGCTGGCGAGGCGCTCGGGGCTTGGGCATCTTCGGCGACGCTACCGGCCGCCACCGACGCTGTGCTGTGTAGCGCCAGTTGTGCATTGCTGGCAGAAAAGTCCTGTAGCACCACCTGCTCCGGTTGCACCACAGTGCGACGGATAAAGGTGTGCGCTACCGCCTGAAGACCGTTGTTCAGTGCGGTGTCCAAGGGGCGGTACAGCACCGGCAGCACTGCCTTGGGTTGGGCGCTGCGATCACTGCAAATGATCAGGGCTTCCTGCTGATCCTGCTGCTCGAAGAAGTAGTAGCAGCCGCTGTATTCCAACAGGCGCGACAGAAAGTCGAAGCTGGATTCTTCGTACTGGCAGGTAAAGTTGGCTTGCGTATGGGGGATGTCGTCGCCCCGCAGGCGTACGTCAAAATCGAAGGCGGCCGTGCTGATGCTGTCCGAGCCCTGGCCTTCACGTGTCAGGTCGGCATTTTTGAGGATGTCGCGGACCAACTCCGGCAGGTTTTTGTCCAGCCAGATTTCGCTGAAGCGCTGCTGGCGCAGCCGGGTGATGCGCGGCTCCAGCACCACACGGCAATAGTGGTAAAGATCATCGGCGTCCAACAGTTCCACCGACGTGACGATGCCGTGGTACGGGTGAGCGGCGCCCAGGGTGTCAAACAGGGTCAGGTGCGCGACTGCACCGAGCATGGCATCTTCGTTCAGTAACGGGTTCAGCGATGCCAGTACCACCTCGAAGCGATAGGGCCGTGACAGCACGTCTTCACCCTGCCAGCGGGCGACCAGCAGGGGTTCCAAGGCGAGCGCGTCACTGAGGAAGGTGCACAGAGGTTGCTCGGTCAATGTCATGGTCTGAACTCCTGGTTACCTGCGCAATCGAGTCACGGGGCCACTGTAGGGCGGGCCCGTTTTTTTTGCGCTCGGGTAAAGACCTGATTGTTCAGCTGTCCAGGGCGTCGATCCGCCAGCCACCGCTGGCGTCGAGATCGACGCGGATGGCACTGAGCACGCGCTGCTCGGCCATCGCCGTGAGCAGCACGTCTGACAGGCGCGGCGTCAGGCTTTTGCGCAACATAAAGTCAATGTTGCGCGCGCCGTTTTGGACGTTCGTGCAGCGCTCGTCGAGAGTGCGCGCGACCGACGCGCTGAAGCACAGGCGTACCTTGGCCGATGCCAGCAGGCGCGACGCCAGGCGCTGCAGCTTCAGCTCGACAATGCTCGCCAGGTGTTCTGCTTGCAGGGTGAAGTAAGGCACCACGGTCATGCGGGCGAGCAACGCCGGTTTGAAGTGCGACGACAGCATGGGCTGAATCCGCTCCACCAGCGTGTCGGCACTCGGGCGTTCGCCGGCACACACTGCGCTGATTTCATCGCTCGCCAAGTTGCTGGTGAGAAATATCACGGTGTTGCTGAAGTCGATTTGGCGGCCTTCACCGTCGGAAAGGACGCCCTTGTCGAACACCTGATAAAACAGGTTGACCACCTCCAGATGGGCCTTTTCCACCTCGTCGAGCAGCACCACCGAATAGGGCCGACGGCGCACGGCTTCTGTCAGCAAGCCACCTTCTCCATAACCCACATAACCGGGAGGCGAGCCGACCAGGCGACTCACCGTGTGCTTTTCCTGAAACTCACTCATGGCGAGCGTGGTCAGTGCGTGTTCGCCGCCAAACAAGTGATCGGCCACGGCGAGTGCTGTTTCGGTTTTACCGACACCGGAAGGGCCCACCAGCAGGAACACGCCCAAGGGTTGTTGCGGATCGCGCAGACCCGATTGTGCCGCCTTGAGTATGTCGGTGATGCATTGGACGGCGGCGTCCTGGCCATGAATCCGGGTGTTGATCGTGGCGGCCAACGACATGACGCCGCCGGCGCTATCGCGCAAGACCTTGCCCAGCGGGATGCCGGTCCAGTCAGACACGACTTTGGCGATGGCGTCCGGACCGACCTCGGTGAACAGCAATGGGTCGTCACCTTGCAGGTGCGCCAGGCTGTCACGGGCCTCAGCCAGCCTTGCCGGCCAGTCCTCAAGGGTTTGCGCCTGGGCGCGCACCTCAAGCACGCGATATGCAGCAGCACGCTCCAACTGCCAGCGGTGTTCCAGCGTCTGGTACTCGACACCCAGTTGAATGAGTGTTTGCTCGATGGCCTGTATACGGCCAGGGTCCACCGGGTGGCCATGGCGTTGATCGCGTTCCAGGGCCTCGCGCTCGCGGGACAAGGCGCCTTGATGCCGTTCGAGCTGTTCCAGGTTCGCGGGCCGTGTGTCCAGGCCAATACGCACGCGCGCACTGGCCGTGTCTAGCAGGTCGACAGCCTTGTCGGGCAACAACCGCCCTGTGACATAGCGGTCGGACAGTTCGGCGGCGGCGGTAATTGCATCATCGCGAACGCTGACACCGTGGACTTTTTCATAGTGGGGCTTGAGGCCTCGCAGAATCAGCACAGCGGTTGCTACGCTCGGCTCCTCAAGCTTGACGAGCTGGAAGCGGCGGGCGAGGGCAGGGTCTTTTTCGAAGTGCTTCTTGTACTCGCCCCAAGTGGTTGCGGCGATGGTGCGCAGCTCTCCCCGGGCCAGCGCAGGCTTGAGCAGGTTGGCGGCGTCAGTGCCACCGGTCGGCCCCCCGGCGCCAATCAGCATGTGGGCTTCGTCGATAAATAAAATGATCGGCACGGTGGACGCTTTAACCTCGTCGATCACCGCGCGCAGGCGACTCTCGAACTCACCTTTGACACTGGCACCGGCCTCCAACAGGCCCATATCGAGACTCAGCAGCCGTGTGTTGCGCAGAAAATCCGGGACATCGCCCTGGTGGATAGCCAGCGCCAGGCCCTCGACCACGGCGGACTTACCAACGCCCGGTTCGCCGACCACAATGGGGTTGTTCTTGCGGCGTCGGGCGAGGATATCCACCATCTGGCGAATTTCCTGGTCACGTCCGAACACTGGGTCAATACCACCCTTGGCGGCCTTGGCGGTGAGGTCTTCGCAGAACCGCGCGATGGTGTTTTCGCGATTGACCCCAGCGCTGGTATCAGGCGCGCTGCCGCCCGGCGCTGCGCTTTGCAGGTGCGCCAATGGGCCTTCGCTGGAACCAGCGACGATATCGGCGAACTGATTACCCAGGCGCTCGCGTGATACGCCCTTGAGCAGTTCGCCGTAACGGGTGCCCGCCGTGTAGTAACCCAGGCGCGTGACCAAGGCGAGCAGCAACGTCCCGGCGCGGATGCTGGGGCTGCCGACAATCAGCGAAGCCGCGATCCAGGCGTCCTGCACCCACTCGGTCAACAGCGGTGAAAAGACCGGGCGTCCCGGATTACCTCGCTTGAACTGGGCCAGGCTATCGTCAAGCCGGGCTGACAGGCGTAAGGGGTCTACCTCGAAATACGCAAGAATCAACGCAATATCACCCTGCGGGTCCTGCAGTAATTGGTGCAGAAAATGCTCGATCGTAATCTCGTAATGGGCGCGCGCCAGCGTCATGCCGGCGCTGTTTTCCAGGGCGTGATTGCTGAAGGTATTGAGCCTGGCAAATAACGGCTTGAGTTCTACCTGAATCATTGTCCGGTCCTCGATTGAGCGCCGGGACTTTGCGCCCCGGCCAGCGTGAATACCGCCTTGCCCTGTTCGACTGTGCGCCCCAACCAGGTGTTGGTGCCCAGGCGCTGCCAGCTGTCACCCAAACGCGTGCCACGCTGTTGTTCTGGTTTAAGGCTCAGCACCAGCCGGCATTTGAGCGGGGTGTGCAGGTACAACGCGGTTAATCGTTCGATACGTTTGTAGAGTGCGGCGCCCGGCATCAGCAGGTGAAAACGCAAGGCGTCCAGGGGGCCGATACGGATGTCCAGAGTGCTGGTGCGGTCGCTGACCTGTTGCCCGAGCAGGCTGTCCTGCCCCAGCACGTTGCCCTGCAGACCCAACCGGCAGCGGGACTGGTCATCAATCGGCACTTGGGTCAGCACGCAGGGCACGACTTCGACGGGATCGCCGTCCAGTGTGCTGCTGAGCAGTTGTTCCAGGCCGAGCGCCGAGCGCGGGAACTGGTTGAAGATGCCGGCGTAGCGCACTAATTGCGGTGCATGCTGGCGCCACTGCGGATCGGCATCGGCCAGGCCGATCAGCGAGCGCACCAGGTTGAGACGGCTCAGGTCACGACGCTCGCCGATAGCCATCCACAGACGGTGTTTTTCCCAGGCACGAAACAGCAGCGGGTACAGCGCGGCATGCACGATATCGAGAAAATCACGGCCGGCGCTGCGGCCTTGCAGCTGCTCGTCGATCAGGTCTTCGGTGTAGAACGTCGGCAGCGGTGAGGTCACGCCATACAAGCCAAAGAAGCTGGCTTGCAGGTGATAACGCCCGCTGTCGTCCTGGTCAATGGCTAAAATATCGCTCTCGGGGAATCCCAACCCCAGGCCAGGGCGCACGCGTACGCCATCGCTGAAGGCGTTATCGTCCGGGAAGCGAAGACGCAGCAAGCGCAACGCCTGGAAAAAAGCATAGTCGCGACCGTTGGCCAGCAAGGCGTCCTGAGTCATAGCAGGCGCTGCCGGCCGATTTTCGCCGGCCACGCCAGTGTTTCCTGATTAACGCTGTCGTACAGGTTGAGCGCTACGAAGCTGTTGAGCGCGACACTGCCGGCAAAGAACTCATCGAGTACCACGCCAAACAGGTAAAGTCCTCCGGCCCCCAGGAAATGGTCGCCGCGGCACTCCAGGTGCACCACCGTACCTTCGATGGGCAGGCCGTTGATGAAGCGTCGCTCCTGCGTGGCAAAGACTTTTTCAATGCCGTTGATCCGTCGATTGTTGGCGTCTTGCCCACCCTCATCGGCGCTCGGCAGGTAGAGTTTGAGCAGGCTCTTGAGGTAATCGGCGTCCAGCAGTTTGAAGTGGTTGGCGTTCAGCTGGGAAAGCATGCGCCACAGCAATCGGTCCTGGTATTTGGGCGGATGGCAGGGGGTGATGCCACGAATGTTGCGCAGGGTGACGCGCGCCGGGGTGTTGTCCATTGGCTGGTTGAGGTCCCCGGGGTGCAAGCTCTCGGGCAGCGGGCCGTCAGTGCACAGCAGCGAGATCGACAGGGTGAGGTCTTCCGGCGATTGACGGTCGACATACGGCAGGCTGATGAAGTGCTCGTAATCACGCGGGTCATTGCTGCCCTGGCGAATGCGCAGGTTGAACGCATCACGCTGGTAAATGGTGTGGAAGGGTTTTAAGGTTTTTTCGTTGCCGGTGCCCGAATAGGCGCTGACACTCAGCACCGAATGAATGCGCAGGCGTTGGCGCTGGGACTGGTTCGCAGGCTGGATGCGATATTCGGGTTGGCGGTGATCGACCCTGAGCGGGTGAGCGTCCTGGGTGAACAGGTTGACCGCGGGTGTCACCCCGAGCATGAAGCTGTTTTCGGTTATCGAGGGTGCCCACGACGGCACTTTGTCCAACACCAGCTTTACGCTCATGCGGGTGTGTTCGCCTCGATGGCGCCAGCGCTGCAAACCGCTCAAGCGCACAAACAGGAATTTTTCCGGCAACGCGAAATACTCCTGCAAGCCTCGGTAGGCCGGGTGTGCGGCGTCCGGGTAGGGCAACAACGCGTGCTCACGATCAAAGCCGCACGATTGGATGTGGTTTGCCGACAGCAGCGTTATCGGTTGGCCTTCACCCTGGATGCGTATTTCGCGCACATGCTGGTCCAGCAGACGGAGCAGGGCGCAGGCTTCGCTGAAGGTATCACCGAGGTAGAAAGTCAGGCTGTCGGCCTTGAAGTCATCGGGCGCGACGGTCAGCGCAAGGTCCAGCACCAGGCAACGGCTGTCTGAGGTTCCGCCCTCCCAGCGCGCACCGGTTAGCGTGACCGGCTCAAGGTCGACTGGCATCGTGCTGCGAAAGCTCACTCGATGGCCATCAATGGGCACGGAAGCCACTTCGCAGCCGGTATCGATAGCTTGTGTCTGTGACAGCGCTGTTCGCGGCGCGAACTGCAGCAGCGTCATGCACGGCAGCGGCTGCAAATACTGCGGATAAAGCAACTGCGCCAGCTCTTGGACAAATTCGGGAAACTCGTCATCCAACCGCTGGCGCACCATGCCCGTCAGGAAAGCCACGCCTTCGAGCAGGCGCTCCACATCCGGATCACTGGCGGAGCCACTGCCAAGCAAGGGCGCCAGCGCAGGGTTACGCTGGGCAAATTCATCGGCCAGATGCCGCAGGTTATTCAGTTCACTTTGGTAGTAGAAGTTCTGCACAGTCCACCTAGCGCATCGACAGCGAGACGCGCCCGTCGCAGGAGACGAGGGTCGATAAGTGGATGGGGATGTCGCGGTCATTGATCGCGACCAATCCGTCGAGCATGAAGCGCAACGACAACACCTCGCGACCGTGTTCGGCCAGGGTGATGCAGGGTGATTTCAGACGCGGTTCGTAACGCGCAACCATGCGTGTCATGTGGTCGATGATTTGCGCCGTTTCTCCGGTGGCGAAACTGCCGGCCAGGTTGGTGAAGTCGGGCACCCCGAAATCCGGGTCTATCGGCACGCTGCCTTGGCGAGTGTTAAGGATCCGGCTCAGATGCTCCATCAGTGAGTCCAGCAGCACTTGAGCCTGGGTCAGGTGAGAGCGTTCGCTGCCCAGTTGCAGGGCGCCAATGCGTTCCAGCAGGCGTTTTTCTTTCATCACCGATCCCTCAATCACTCATGATTCAACGGTTGCGGCCATCGGCAGGGCGGATGACCGCAGAGTGAACAGCGCGCAGCTTTCAGCTCTTGTCCAGCTTGCCGACCAGCGACAAGGTGAACGAAGCCCCCATGTACTTGAAATGCGGCCGGACCTTGAGGCTCACGCGGTACCAGCCTGGGTCACCTTCGACGTCGTTTACGGAAATGTCCGCCTGGCGCAATGGCCGACGGCTGCGCACGCCCACGGCAGGGTTGTCCATGTCGGCGACGTATTGACGGATCCAGCCATTGAGCTCCGACTCCAGGTCGCCGCGCTCTTTCCAGGTGCCAATGTTTTCGCGCTGGATGACCTTGATGTAGTGAGCCAGGCGACTGACCACGAAGATGTAGGGCAACTGGGTGCCGAGCTTGTAGTTCAACTCCGCTTCCTTGCCTTCTTTGTCATTGCCAAAGTACTTGGGTTTCTGACAAGAGTTGGCGGAGAAGAACGCGGCGTTGTCGGTGTTCTTGCGCATGGTCAGGGCAATAAAACCCTGCTCGGCCAGCTCGAACTCCCGCCGCTCGGAGATCAGCACGTCGGTCGGGATTTTGGTCTGCACCTCACCCATGGCTTCGTAGTTGTAAATCGGCAAGTCGCTGACGGTACCGCCGCCTTGCGGGCCGATGACGTTGGCACACCAACGGTACTGGGCGAAGCTGTCGGACAACCGGCTGGCAAAGGCGAAGGCGGCATTGCCCCACAGGAAATCGTGGTTGCTGGAGGTCACGCTTTCGTTGTAACGGAATTTTCTGACTGGCACCGTTTCTTCCCCGTAGGGCGTGCGCAGCAGGAAGTGCGGCAACGTCAGCCCCACAAAACGTGAGTCTTCACTCTCGCGAAACGCATTCCACTTGATGAACTGCGGGCCTTCGAATACGGCTTGCAGGTCTTTCAGGTTGGGCAACTGGGAAAAACTCTCGACGCCAAAGAACTGCGGGCCTGCCGCCGCGATGAAGGGTGTGTGCGACATCGTCGATACGGACGCGATGGACTGCAGCAGCTTGATGTCCTGTGAGCCAGGGTTGAACTCGTAATTGCCGATGATGGCGCCGAACGGCTGGCCGCCGAACTGTCCGAATTCTGCGCTGTAAACGGCCTTGTACAGACCCGAGCGCGTGATCTCCGGGGCGTCTTCAAAGTCGTCCAGCAGCTTTTGCTTGGACACACTGAGAATTTCCAGGCGGTTGTTTTCACGAAAATCGGTACGGTCGACCAAAAATTTCAACGAGCGCCATGACGCTTCGAGCGCCTGGAAACGCTCATGATGCAAAATAGCGTCGACTTGACGGCAGAGCTTGGCGTCCAACGCTGCAATCATGTCGTCGATCAGGTTGGCGCTGACTTTTTCGACCGCGCGGCTGGGTTCCAGCAACTGTGCGACAAAGGCCTCCAGACCTTGGCGCGTCACCGCGTAGGCCTCGTCGCCAGGCTTTATTCGCGCGGTATGGATCAATTGATCCAGCAGCGAACCCTCCTGTTGCGTCGCAGACGCTTGCGTGGCCGGGTTTTGCGTTGCTTCTTGGGTCATGGCTTTACTCCTTTTCCTCAACGCCCAACTCACCGAGCAAGCGGGCACGCGCACCGTCGTCTTCGATCAATGCCTGTAATTCCTTGCGAAAGTCGGGCACGTTACCCAGTGGGCCTTTCAACGCTTTGAGTGCATCACGCAGGGCGATCAACTGGCCGAGTTCCGGTACCTGCTCAACCAGGGCGTCCGGTTCAAAGTCACGAATCGATTCGAACTTCAGATTCACCGCCAGACGCTCGTCTGGCGTTGCGTCATCCGAGAGGCGGTTGGCGATGGATAGTTGCAGGCTCAGGTTCTGGCCTTTGAGCACGTCGGTGAAGTTGTCCTTGTCGACGCGAATCGGCTTGAGTTCTTCGACAGGTGTCTGGTCTTCACGCAGGGTGAAGTCACCGATCACCAATTGCTTGAGCGGCAGCTCGACCTGTTCCTGGGCATCGCCCGTCGCAGGTTTGTAGACAATATTGACGCGCTCTTTAGGCGCAACGGAACCGTCACTTGCCATGGTGTTTCTCCTCAGTGAGCGACTCGCAGAGGCGGTCGCGTCGTGTCAGGGGTTCAGTCGGTTGCGGTACAGGCGCTGCGCTTGCGCCAGAACCCGTTGAGGTCCAGGCGTGACAATCGCCGTGACCATTCAGACGAATTGCTGTGCTCAAGCATCATTTCAAGCAGCGGCTTGACCAACTCAGGCTCCCATTGCTCCAGATTGAGCTCGTCGGCCCGGGCCAGCAGGCCTTCCAGCGCGATACGCAGATCAGGGTGGGGGTCGAACCGATAAACCAGCACGCATTGCGAGGCACTCAGCCTGAAACGGTCGCGCGCGCTGGCGGTATGGGCGATGCAGCGCTGCAGTTCGGCTAACCCATCATTCAGCCGACCTTCATTGGCCATACGCCGAGCGTCTTCTACGCAGGTCTCGATAGCGTCCTTGGGGGCGACTACGGGCGTCATCGGCGCCAGGTTTTCCAGCCACGTTCGGGTGGCGCCATCGGCAAAAGGCATGCCGTCGGCGAAGGTCAGATCGATAACGCCAGGCAGGCGGCTTACCAACCCTTGCACCTCGTGCGCTATGGCCTGGGCAGCAGCGCTCGCACCCGCCTGTAAAAGGGCGGTGTGGCTTATGCGGTTAAGGTCGAGCCAAAAGGGGTAGCTGCTCAGCCGGCCTTCACAGAAACGCGCGATATCCAGCGGCTCGGCGACTTCCTGCAAACGCAGGAGACTCTCCCGCAGAGTAAGGGGCGGAGAGGGCAGGCGAGTGTTTCGACCCTGGCTGGGGGGAAGCGCTTCGAGCGTGATCCACAGTGCCTGGCGATTCAGCCGATAGGTCAAGGGCAGAGCAGGGCGCTGATCCAGGCAGTAGGCGTGTACCGGACGCAGCGACTCGAACACCTTTTCTACGTTGCTGACGATGGCCTCATCGCCGTCCAATAAGGTCACTGTCGGGCTGATGACCATGGGCAGGGCGCCGGTCGCGACGTCAGCGGGCGTGGATTGCGCGGCTGGCGACGTCGTGCCCTGTGACGGCTCTTGGGTTTTGCTACGGGTCAGTTGCTCCAGGCGCCGACGAACTCTGGCAAAGCTCGGGGCCTGTTCGTCCTGCGTGCGCCAGAACGCATCAATGGCCTCCCAGTCGCTGATCAAACGCTCAGCCGCCAGGGTGTCCAGCGGTTCAAAAGGCTCTTCCAGCGTCTTGTCCAGCCACTCGATCAGCCATTGCGCTTGATTGCGCCGAGCCCGCAAGCGCGAGACGGGGGGTGTCAGGGTGTGCCAATAGAGGTCCAACATCTCTCTGAGCAGATGAACCCCGGCGCTTAGCCCAGCCATTGCGCGCAGCCGAGTCCAGGCACACAGCAGCCAAATGGCGACACTGAGGTCTTTACCTTCGGATTTCAGAATGCCTTCGCAGAGTGTCGACAGGCGCTGCCAATCCACCGCCTCAAGCGCATGGATATTGTTGAGCTTGTCGATCTCTGCCTGAGCCGCAGCAAACGCATCACCCTCGCGGGGGTTGTGACCTGCCGGGTATTGTTCGTTGATGGGATAAGCCCCCAACTGATCCTGGTCACCATGCATAGTTCGTTTGCCTTCTACTGCCTGCTTAAAGGAGTCGTGCGAGGGCCCGAGGCAATACACGAAGGGCCAGGGGCTTGACGACTAAGCAGTACCGTAGGGGATGGGGGCGATTCATCCCATCAGGTCAACACCTGAAAGTGCGGGCGAACAGGTCGGGTTTTATGCAGGCGTTTGCAGAAGTTGCATACGAAGGAAGACATGCAGCATCGTTGGCTAGAGAGAAAATGAGAGCCCTTTGAGCGACATGGCGGGCTCTTATGGCCTTGAACGGTTGCGCGCTATCCTGAAGCCAAGAGTTTTTTAACTTCGGCAATGATCAAATCGATATTGAATGGCTTTGCCAATACAGCATCGAACAAATCTGATCTCTGCATACCGATATGTGCCTGAGCACCGCTCATCAAGATGATCGGCAAATCACTGGCGCAAGGAAGGGCTCGGACGGCGGTGGCGAATTCCAGGCCGTCCATGACCGGCATCATGAAGTCGGTAATGATCAGTGCAGGCCGTTCTCTGTCCAGCACCTCGAGTCCTTTTCGACCATTGCTCGCCGTCACCACCATGAACCCCTCATCCTCCAGTGCGAAGCTGAGAATGTCAGCGATCAGATACTCGTCGTCGACGACCAGGATGGTGGTCATGTTAATTCAACCCACTTAAAAGCTTAAGAAATCGAACCGGGAGATCACTCAGTGGGGACTGGTGGTTCATGCCTTGAAGCCTTTTTCAGGAAAACATCTTGATCTTGGATGACGACCTCAAATCGCGAGGGGTCATAAGCGCTATCTCGTACTTTAAGAATCGATAGCGTCCTGCTTAGTTCAGAGTGATTCTCAGAAAATCGCATCAGCATCAGATTGTCGACGATGCTAGACAGGTCAGAGCTTGGAGCGCTGACTTCGGAGCCAAATAGATCGCGCATTTCCCAGGATGCAAACACTGTAACGCCCCGGGATCGCAGCTCGTTCATCAGTGCACTGAAGAAGTCATTAATCCGCGCCGGATTTGTCGAGACTCTTGTCATACCGCCAAGGCTATCGATGAACAGGCGCTTGATACCCTTTGCTTCAACGATACTCAGCAGGCGTGCGCCCAGTCCATCCAGCAGGCCTTCCGTAGTAGGCTGCCAGGCAATGGTCAGCGCGCCGCTGTCTTCCATACCTTTGATATCGATACCCAGTGATTGGCCTTTGAGTCGCAACCGTTGCGGGCTCTCGTAGAAGCCAAAATGCAGCCCTGGAGTTTCCACCGTCGACTCGGCCAGGAATTTGAGACCCAGCGTCGTTTTACCTATCCCGGAGGGGCCCATGACCAGAGACACACTGGAACTGTAAAGGCCTCCGCCCAGTATGCTGTCCAGTGATCCAATACCACTGGCAATACGCGTCATGTCGGCGCTGTCGGGGGCGGACGGGTGGCTGTAAAGGCTTTCGAGACGCGGGTAAACCACCAATCCATTGTCCGTGATTTCACACTCATGCAGACCGGTCATTGCTCCGCTGCCACGGGTTTTACGCAGTTGAATACGACGTGCTGAGCGCGTTCCATATAGCTCTTCGCCCATCTCGATTACGCCATCAACCATGGTGTGCTCAGGGCTGCCGTCGTCGAGCCGGGAGCTGGTCAGAAACAGCACCGTGCAACCCGCAAAAGCGGCGTGCCCCTGCAACTCGGAGATGAACTTCTTTGTGTCGATCGGCGAGTCGGCTTTTGAGCGCGCATTGAGCAGACCGTCGACTACCATCACCGTGGCTTTTTGACGGCTTATTTCGCGCCGAAGCAGCTTTACTACTTCATCCAGACCTTCGTTTTCCAGAGTGTCAAACGCGCTGACAAATTGAATTTCGGCGCCGACTTTGGAAGCGTCGAAAAAGCTCAGGGTGGAAAGAAATTGAAAAAGACGGTCATGTGACTCGGCCAGTAGCGTGGCGACCAGAACCCGACCTCCATTGTTCGCATGATGGAACCCAAGCTGGTTGGCGAGGATCGTTTTGCCAGACCCTGGGCGCCCTTGGACTATGTATGAAGCGCCTGCGACCAGCCCTCCCTTGAGCAGAGCGTCAAGCCCTTCTATTCCACTTTGGAGGCGTATTAGCTTTTCCACGATGCGACCCTGATCTGAAAAACAGGCTGTTTAAGCCGAGTGGGCGGAATGCTAACGCTATTTTCGCTCTGGGGCCATTCACGCCTAAAGCATGGTTGGCTACGTGCGTTGTCCGTCGCATTCCAAGGCCGCCTTTTACTCGGCCTTTGTCCCTCTAACGTCAAACTTCCCAGCAAATGACCCTCTCGGTTTGCAGTGATTCAATTTCACTCCCATGAATTCTTGACCGTTATCGAGATTCCTGAAAACCACTCGCCCCAGATACGTTGAGCGATGACGTTGATCCTTTGGGCGTCTTGGTGATTTGCCTTTATCCGGTATCGCCAGGTGTTGTTATCCGCAGTCGCCCGGTAGCTGTGATGTACATGACGGACGTGGTGGGTGCGGATGCCAAATAAAACGTCAGCGCTCACCCGATTTTGTTGTACATGGATAAATGTCGCGTATAAGTTTTGTGTTGCCTTTTAAGGCGCGTTCAGGCGCAAAACGCTCCGGTGATTGATGTGCAGGTACCTGGCTAAATCGGATCGATGACTGAAACGGATCATAGGATCGCAACGGCCGACGGTTTTATCCGAACAGCACATTGAGTCCCGTCATGGGAAGAATCGCTGCAACTATCCTCTTGGAACGTGGCTCCGAGGTGGGCCTTAAAGGAAAATTAGCTATGACCCTACAATCGCGCCTCAGCCCACTTTCTGAAGAACAGATGGATGAATCACAGAGAGCTGTCCTCAGGGAGATTATCAGTGGCCCACGAGGCAACCTTGACGGCCCGTTTTTAGCCTGGATTCACAGTCCCGAGCTTGCCAACCATGCGCAAAAGCTGGGTGCGTTTTGCCGATACGGTACGCGCCTGGAGCTTCGATTGACCGAGCTGGCAATTCTTGTCACTGCCGCCTGGTGGCAGTCCCAGGCCGAGTGGCAAATTCACGAGCCCATTGCCCGCAGCGCGGGTGTGTCAGACAGCATCATCGAGTCGCTCAAGCAGCAGGTTTTGCCCGAGTTTCAGCAGGATGACGAACGTATTGTTTATCGTCTGGGGAGGGCGCTCTATGAGCATCGTCGGGTTGATGATGCTCTGTACACCGACGCCGTCAGTACGCTTGGCGAGCCTGCTGTGGTTGAGTTGATAGGTGTCTACGGGTACTACGCGTTTGTGGCGATGACACTCAATGTTTTTGCCGTGCGACGCGATGGAGATGCACCACTGCCATTCCCTGAACCCTAGGGCTTGCTGAGGCGAATTAAGTATCTATTCAAGCCGCCCATGGCTATTGAGCCAGTTGAGCTTTCAAGCTGGCGACTTGCGCTTCAAGTTCACGCACGCGTTCGCGGGCCTCAAATTCGACGCTGACGTCCTTCTGGATGCCGATGTAATAGGTGAGTTGATCCGCCTCGTTAAAAACCGGAGTAATCGACAGCTCATTCCAGAAGGCGCTACCGTCCTTGCGATAGTTTCGAATGATTTGCCGGCAAGGCTGAAGGTTCTTAATGGCCTCGCGAATAGCGGCGAGGCCCGCCTGGTCACGGTCATCCCCCTGCAGGAAGCGGCAGTCCTGGTACAGCGTTTCGTCGGCGCTATAGCCTGTAAGGCGCATGAAGGCGGGGTTGGCGTAGATCAGTATGTTCTCATCGCCTTCCTGCTCCGCAACGACGATGCCATCGTTTGATGCCTCAACAACCAGTTTCAGCAGTTCTGCGTTGATCATTTTCAGAGTCCCGGTAAATTTCACATCATTTTAGGACAATTTGGGGGGCAAGAAGGTTTTCGAGATCATTTGAAAGTATCCCTGTGACTTACCGAGACATTGCCGACGATTCGATGTGCCCTTCACCTGAGCCGCAAATCTCATCATGGGCGCACTGCAACAACCTGAGTCGATCATTGATGGTCGGTCAGCCCCTGTAGATTCAAGGTCCACTCCCTGCTTACCAGGGAAGACGTTCGCCGTTATAAGCGAAGAAATTGCCGCTGTCGGCAGGCGCCAAGCGGTCAATCAGAGATAACAACTCGTGGGCAGCAATGCTCGCCGGCCTGGCTGCCGAGGCACCACGAAACGGGTGTGACAGGCCCGAAATTACCGTGCCGGGATGCAGGCTCAACAAGCGGGTCTGAGGGCGGGTTCGTGCCAGTTCGATGGCAGCCGTTTTAATCAGCATGTTCAGTGCTGCCTTGGAGGCACGATAGGCGTACCAGCCGCCCAGGCGGTTATCGCCGATGCTGCCTACTTTGGCAGAGAGCATCGCCATTGCGCCATGAGCGTCCAGCAACGGCAGGAAATGACGCAAAACCAGCGCAGGCCCGAACGTGTTGACTTGAAAGACCGACTGCAACGCGTCTGCTGCAATCGCGGAGTAGCTTTTTTCAGGCTTTATTTCGTCGCGATGAAGCAGGCCTGCGGCATGCACGATCAACTGGTACGGTGCTTCTTCAGTCAATTCGGCTGCCGCTCTGGCGATACTGTCGGGATCCTCCAGATCGAGGCATGGAACACTGTTGCGCCCCAACTCACGAACATACGCACACCGTGGATCCTGATTGAGCAACTCACAAAAAGCCGAGCCGAGCGCGCCACTGGCGCCTATCACGAGGGCACGATAGCCCTCACCAAGGGAGTTCATCGTCAAGGGACTGTTCATCCAGGCTCTCCTGCGGTCTGATGCGATTTGTTGGTGTTAACCCAGTCGCCCTATCAATTGCAGGAACTCGTGACGCGTCGCGGAGGACTCGCGAAAGGCGCCCAGCATCACGGAGGAGGTCATCACCGAATTTTGTTTTTCCACGCCCCGCATCATCATGCACATGTGCTTCGCTTCAATGACCACCGCCACGCCGGCGGCATCGGTGATGTGCTGAATGGCGTCGGCAATTTGTTTGGTCAGGTTTTCCTGGATCTGCAGGCGACGGGCGAACATATCCACCACTCGGGCCACTTTCGACAGGCCCAGTACCCTGCCGGTGGGGATGTACGCTACATGAGCCTTGCCGATGAAGGGCAGCATGTGATGCTCACACAATGAATACAGTTCGATGTCGCGCACGATGACCATTTCATCGTTTTGCGATTCGAACAGTGCGCCATTGATCACTTCCTCCAGACTCATTGTGTAGCCATTGCACAAGTATTGCATCGCTTTGGCGGCACGCTTGGGGGTGTCCAGCAGACCTTCACGCTCAGGGTTCTCGCCTACGCCGACGAGAATTTCACGGTAATGTTCGGCTAATGATGGGTTCATCTTGATTCCTCGCAGCCATGCTGCGCTGTATGTGTCGGCAATCCTTGGCGGTAGGAGAGTATCTGCTGCGCACGATCTGACGCAGATGACACAGGGTTCGCCAGATCAGCCATGAGCCAGGTTCTGCGTCGGGGCCATGACCAGGCGAAACTTTCTAGGTCTGCTTGGTTTTCAACGTTGACGGCTCGTCTGATGCGGGTTTGGACGCCGGCACCGTGCAACGGTTATCGACACAGCGGCGACCACTGTCTGGGTGGGGTAACCACGCCAAATGGGGCCGTAAGCGGCAGAAAAGGCGATAACCCAGTTCAAGCAACGGGCGCAATGCACGCCACGTCAGTGGCGCTGCCCAAAAACCCAAACCGGCGGCTCGCCAGCTCCACAGGGTGGCGTCCAGGCCGGTTACCCAGCGTCCGTCAGCGAAACGGGCGTGCAACGACGACTGCATGTGCTCGAACGTAAACCCGAGTGCCTTGGCATCGAATGCACCGCTGCTGATGTCCACAAAAACCAGTCGATCCTTCACCGCATGCCCGCGCAGGTACTTGATTTCGCGCGCACACAGAGGGCATTCACCGTCAAAGTACAGCGTCAGCGGCCAATTCATTTTGTTGTACATCGACAAGGCCTTTGTATAAGTTTTATACAAGATATGCCGAAAGAAACAGACTGACAATGGGCAGTGTTTTTTTACTGCGCTAAGGACGGTGATGCCTGGTTTTGTGAAGGGACTGCCTGTGCCTTCGATATGAAGGTGGCGCGAGCTAGGCGAAGGCGTTCATGTTCGGGAGGAGGGCCCAACCGGTTATTTCCAGCAAAGCGGGGCGTGCACAGAAATGCCGCCCATGCGATGAGGGGCGGCCTTGTCTCTTTGTCCGGTAGAAGCTCAATTCCCTCTGTAGGTAGAGAAACCGTAGGGGCTGAGCAGTAATGGGATGTGGTAGTGCGCAAGGGTTCCGTCCACCTCAAAAATGACCGGTACCTCCGGAAAGAAACTTGAGATTTTGTGAGCTTTGAACCACTCACCGGTTTTGAAGGTGACACGGTAGGTGCCTTTTTCCAGGGCCTGACCTTCGGGGTAAAGCCCGGGAATACGACCTTGCTCGTTTGTCGCTGCGCTGTTGAGCATGTTCCAGCGCTCGCCGTCCTGTTTTTCCAGCGTGACATTGACACCCGGGGACGGCAAACCATCTTGTAAGTTGAGTACATGCACACTGAGCGGGTTTCCGGCCGCTGATGCCAGTGACGATACGACACTCAATACCACGCCAGCGAAGAGTGCTTTTAATACAGTCATGATGATGTCCTTAGTTTTTAACAGCAGGTAAAATTTTGTTGATAGCGACTAATGCGCAACCTTCGTCGAATGCGGCCCCACCGGCACCGGCCACTCCGATAGCGCCAATGACTTGCCCTTCAAACAACAGCGGCACTCCACCGCCCAGCAACAATAGTTCACCCAGGGTGTTGAGGTTTTCAGCATCGGGTGTACTGCGAGCTCGCTCTGCCAATAGTCGTGTTGGCGTCTTGGTCGACAGGGCGGTATAGGCCTTGCGTTGGGCCGCTAATGTGTTGTGTGGGCCAACGTTATCGTCGCGCTGCAGGGCGACTAAATTGCCTCCGCGGTCGACAATTGCAGCAACACCTGTGCGGCCATCGGCATGACACGCCGCCAGCGCGGCATTTAGCAAATCATTGGCCATTGCCAGTGACACGTCGTTGCGCTGCACAACTTGAGCCGGGGCTGCAACGGCGAGCGCAGAGCTCATTGCGAGTGACATCAATAATGAAGTCGGTAGGCTTATACGCATGCGTTTTCCTTTGTTTTGTCTGGCTGGGTCATAGCCAGGCATGATGACCCGTGCACTCCGTCAGAATGATTGCCTCATGATTACCAAGATGTAATGTGCCAAACCGGTCGGGCGCGCTAGCCTATGCTCCTGGTTTGGAGGAAGAGATGCGTATCCTGGTCGTTGAAGATGAAGCGAAAACAGCGGATTACCTGCACAAAGCCCTGACTGAATCGGGCTACGTGGTTGAGGTCGCCCTGGATGGCCTGGAGGGCCAGTACCTGGCGCAGGAAAGTGAGTTCGACTTGATCATCCTGGACGTCATGCTGCCGGGCCTGGACGGATGGCAATTGCTTCAGATTATTCGGCGCAAGTGGCAAACACCGGTGCTTTTTCTTACCGCAAGGGACTCTGTGGAGGATCGGGTCAAGGGGCTTGAGTCTGGCGCCGATGATTACCTGGTCAAACCTTTTTCCTATGCCGAGTTGTTGGCACGCGTACGTACTCTGCTGCGCAGGGGGCCGCCCCGTGAGGTCGAGCAGTTCCTGGTTGCAGACCTGAGCCTGGATCTGTTGCGGCGTAAGGTTACGCGCAGGGGAGAGCGCCTGACCTTAACCAACAAGGAGTTTGCCCTGTTGCACCTGCTGGTCAGTCGTGAAGGGGAGGTGCTATCGCGCTCGTTGATTGCCTCACAGGTCTGGCAGATGAACTTTGACAGTGATACCAATGTGGTCGACGTTGCCATCCGGCGTCTGCGCGCCAAGGTTGACGATCCTTACCCGCTCAAATTGATACACACAGTGCGTGGCATCGGCTACATGCTCGAGGTGCAATCCTGAAACTGTTCCCGCGTGCCTTGAGCTTGCGCCTGGCAGTCATGTTCGCGTTAGTCAGTGCGCTGCTGCTGGGCTCGATTGGTTTTTATCTTTATCAGTCGTTACAGCGAGAAATCGCGTGGCGCGATGACCAGGCCCTGCTTGGGCGCCTGGAGCGCATGCAGGCGTTGATCAATGACAGTGTCAGCGTCGAGCAACTCAGAAATCGGCCCACGCTCTACGAAAATATGCTGGGCAATCGCGACAACCTGCTGTGGATTGTCGATGACACGGGCCAGGTGCTGATCGAAATCAACCCCGTAAGCATGAGCTTGCCCACGTTACCAGCGGCTGCCCAGGCCCGGCTCGGTGACGGCCATGCCTCGCAGGCAGTGCGACTTGCCTGGAAGGATGTCATGCAGGGCGGGCGCGGCTTGACCCTTATTGCGGGCAAGTTGTTAAGTGAGCGTGAGCAGATGCTGGGGGCTTATCGACTCAAACTCTGGCTGGCCATGTCAGTCGGCGCGCTGTTGGCTTTTGTGCTCGGCGGGTGGGTCAGTCGACGAGGCTTGCAACCTGTGCGCAGGCTGGCGCAGCGCGCAACCGGCATTGACGTACAGCATCTGCATCTGCGGCTGGATGAGTTCAATGAACTGAGTGAACTGCAAGCGCTCAGCCATGCACTTAATCAAATGCTTGCACGCCTTGAAGAAGGGTTCGCCCAGCTCTCACGATTCTCGGAAGACCTCGCCCATGAGATGCGTACCCCGCTCAGTAATCTGATGGGGCATACCCAACAAAGCTTGAGGCACAGCCGTTCAATCGAGGACTACCAGAACCTGCTGGTATCCAATCAAGAGGAATATGAGCGGCTGGCGCGAATGATCGACAGCATGCTGTTTCTTGCGCGTAACGAGCAGTCGCAAGCATCCGTGCATGACGAGCGCATCAACCTGCATGATCTGGTCGAACAGTTGTGCGAGTATTTCGAGGGCGTTGCGCAAGAGCGCAATGTAACGCTGATCAATCATGCCCATGCTGAGTTGCAGGCTGATCCGGCTTTGATCCGTCGAGCATTGGCTAACGTGGTGGCCAATGCACTGCGCTACGGAGCTCCCGCTGCGGACGTGATTATCAACAGTGTGGTGCGGGAGGACTGGATTGAAGTCTCTGTGCACAACCAAGGCCCGCCGATTTCAGCGGAGCATCTACCGCGACTGTTTGAACGCTTCTACAGGTGCGACCCATCACGCAATCAGCCAGATGACTCCGGTGGCCTGGGGTTAGCAATCGTTCACTCAATTATGCAGTTACATGGCGGTCGGGTGAGCGTAGACAGCAGTCCAGCAGTAACGAGCTTTTGCTTGGCGTTTCCTGCTCGAAACGGTTGATAAGTCGGTTTCTGCGAACGGCTCCTGAGGCTCATCCATTATGAACTAATCATAATGCCCATCACCCTAACGCTGTGCAAATAGCCCCCAGGTTAGTTCGACCCTGAGCTAACCCCTTACACGCGAAGGTTTGGTGAATCATGAAGAGTGAACAAGTCGAAGGTGTTGCAGAAAAACTTGCCGGCAAGGCGCAGAGCGCGGTCGGGAAACTGTTGGGTGATTCGAAAATTGAAGCTGAAGGTGCCGGTCGCCAGGCTGCTGGTCAGTTGACCCAGACCTACGGTGACGCACTGGACAGCGTATCTACGTTCGTTAAAGAGAAGCCAGTTGCCGCACTTGCAATCGGCGCAGTGGCCGTGCTGGTGCTGGACCGTTTCCTGCGCCGTTGAACGGCGAGGAGACGTTTTCAGTGGTTTTCACCTCGTACTCCCCAGGGTTGTCTATCTGGAGAGTGCGAGACCCT
Organism: Pseudomonas sp. M5A4_2d; assembly: GCF_053345295.1. Lineage (NCBI taxonomy): Bacteria > Pseudomonadati > Pseudomonadota > Gammaproteobacteria > Pseudomonadales > Pseudomonadaceae > Pseudomonas > Pseudomonas sp. M5A4_2d. Next base: position 1,202,707 of record NZ_JBKEZW010000001.1, read on the forward strand.
GGATTTTGGGAACCTTTAGCCAGAAAGCGGGGTAGAGTGTTCATCACTGTCTGTTCATAAAAACCCTCCACTCGATTCGCGTAGTCGCGCCAAGCGGTTTCAACGAACGAACTGGGCAAAAAAACGTATATCACTCGTTGTTTGAAGAATGAATCGTCCGCTGTTTGTTTCTCTAGATGGGCCCAAAGGAACTGGCAAAACCACTCTGTTGGAGGCCGTTACGAAAGTACTGAGGGCAGACAACAAAACGGTGATCCGGCTTTGCGAGAAAAAAAGCGATCCCTATAGGGCTGAAACAATGGCCCTCGTTAACAAGCTCGTCAGAAATCCCTCCCGGGATTTGGAGCTGGGGGTTTGTGAGCGCTTTGCTGATAGCCGTCACTGGATTTCCCAGCACGTGCTGGCTAAACAGCCGCCCGGCAGCATCATTTTGATCGATCGCTGGTACCCGTCTGATGCCGCGTTTCGCCGGACAATCGCGTTTGCAGAGATTCTACAGTTGAACATTGATCGAAACGTACGTGTCCCAGACCTGCATGTCGGGGTTGTCACCGCCCCTGATATTTCATGGGCGAGGGCAGCGGCGCGCCGGCGCGGGCTGAGCAGTACCGTAATCCATAAGCTGGAAGAACATGTCGCTTGTACCAGGTCGTTCGAGCAAGCGGTTGCAGATCACGGCTGGGTTTTATGCCGCAATGAAGGATCGATCGAAGACGCGACGATGCAGGTAGTTTCGGAGATTTATAGAGTCCTTCGATGCCCCCAGACGAAGTTTGCTGCGCCGGCCTTGATGCGGTGAGATAGCCGTTGCGAGGAGATGAATTGCTTCCTCGTTGAAAGCCGACTGGACTCGCCCGTGATGGCGCGCGATTCGCTACACGCAACGCTCCAGTTCGGCGATGTATTCGAGCAAGCCTGCAAAGCTTCTGATGGTTGGATGTGCAGCGCAACGATAGTTAAGTTCGGGGCGCTGGAGCTACACGAGTGGAGTAGTTCCATCATGACACATGATTTAACATAATATACATTATGCGAAAGAATAGCATGTTCGTGTGTGTTGCGTTACACAGGAAATTACCTAGGCTCAACTGCAACGCTTCCTACCATAAGGAGCAGCTTCAGCTTTTGTCACCATCACAGGTGAGCTCACCGCTGAAGCGCGCCAAACACTTCAGCAGTATCGCGGGCCGGCCGCATTACACCGCACGATATGAGGCATACGTGTGCGACTGTCAGGCTTCATCAATTTGTAGAAAATGGCGACGTCCTCGAGATGGCAATCCAGAGACTGCGAGCTTTTTTGGCTGGGCCCGCACCTCGGATATGCCACGACGGTACGCACGAGCTTTTTTTGAGGATCGCTTAGCCACCGTTTGAAACCATGCATTTGACGTCCATGTCAGCCATCTGCGCTCCTAAAAGGGACAGATGAAGGAGCAACGCACGTAGCCCTTTAAAGCACATCAGGGGCAGCCTCTCACCATGTAGGAAACGTCCTATTCGCCTGTAGGAACGACCCTCTTGGATCATCTTATTAGAATAATTATTATAACAACCGCTGCGACACTAAACTTTCAAGGTGAAATCTTTAATGCCGCACATGCCTAAATTCTTAATATTTTAAGGATGACAAAATGAAATTCTACAAAGCTCCCCTGGCACTTTTTGCTGCACTGGTAGTTGGGAGCGCGGCTGCTCATGTAACCCTCGAGTTCGGGCGCACCATCACAACCGCTGTGTTTGAAGCAGAGAAAAAATGAAATACATTCCTACTCTACTGTTATTACTCATTACAATTCCCGCGCACGCAGATTTGTATGTGGACTTCTACCTTAACAAATATTCAATTAGAGGAAACGTCTCCGCAGGCAAATATTTAGTCTATATGGAGAGTCGAAATAGCATCAAGTATGGATCTCGTATTAATTGGCCCACCAAAGATGGTGTATGGGCCTTCCCAACTTACAAGCGGATTCATGACGCCTACAGTATAGATCCAATTTATCTGGCTCCGCCGCTGATAGTTACACCATCGTATGTACAAAACGCAGACGTCTATTTAAACATATTATCTATCGATCAGTTATTTAGAGGGATCGACCTACCAAACATTGATACCACAGCGCTTGAAGAAGTGGGCCTTCACATTTGCGACTATAAGGTCAATACATCACCCTGGAAGTGCAAAGGTGCCAAAGCGGGTTCAGGGCTCATCGAAACGCCAACCCCACCACAGCCGCCACTAAGTTGCAGTATTAGCGGTTCTATTGAGCTACGCCACGGCAATATCACATTAAGTAATGTTGCTAATAATCGTGCGGTCACCACCGCCTATGTGACCTGCAATCGCGCAGCTAACGTGAGTGTTGCGATCGCTCAAAACATGGCAGGCCGCGTCAAACTCAATGGCGTTGAAGGGCTTTACTCAGTGCTGTCAGTCGAAGGCGTGGGCTCTGGCCGCTCCTACAGGTTTTCTGCAGGAACCGGCTACAGATCACTCACCTTCGCATCCGTACTGGAGACTAACGGCAACACGAGCGCAGGCGACTTCAGCGGCAGCGCCAGTGTGGTACTGACTTTCCCTTGATCATGCCCCCCCATCAAACCAGACGTGGCGCTCGCGGGGCCTTGAATAAAGCCGCTTCTCCCAAGCGCGCTCGCACCAGGGCCTGGCCCTGCCGGGTCATCTGGTCAAGCCATCGCTGCCATGGTATCGGGTATTCATCAGCACTTGCGGACCGCGGGCGCCCAGCACCTGAAAGCCCTGGGCCTCGAAACAACCGACCTTGGCCACGTTGCAAACGAGTTCCGCATGGGGATAACGCGCCAGCATGGCTTGCAGCATCTGCCGGGCAATACCCTGTCGTTTGACCCTTGGGCCATCGGACGTTTACCGCTAGTCAGCACACCGTTCACCAACATTGTGGTGAAATCGATAACGCTGCCCGTCGTAACGCAGTACTGGGAAACAAATGCCCGGGCCGCCGACCTCGACATCAGGCCAACCATTATTGCCTTTGCTAGCTAGAAACTCAGCGACACCGCTTTCTTCGAGTATGAGTTTCCAGTGGCCGTCAGACTGCTGACTGACTAGATAAAATCCAGTGCCCGCTTGCCCATAACAGTCAGTGCTGCCTTCAGTAATCAACGCGTCCGGCCGGCCGTCACCGTTCAGGTCCTCAACCAGCTCCATGGTTACCGGCGTGTAGGTACCTGTTGTCTCAATTTCGCACTCCGACGTCTCTTGGTTAAATCCAGCAGCGCGGAATGCTTTTAGCTGCTCGCTACGCGGTAGTTCATCCGCCAGCGCCGTAGCGCTGGTCATGAAACATACCACCCATAGACCTGACGTAAGCCTTCCCCGCTTATAGATCGTCCGTTGATGATGCCAAATGTGATGTACCCACACTAGCGTAAAGGATCAACTAGCTCTGCCCTCACAATATAACCAATTAATATAACTCGACTAAATGACTATTTAGTTTAGTTATTCTTTAAAAGCACTAATAGGCTGCGTACCTGCCTTATGTCCCATCGATGAGGTGTCTGTATGCCTGCCCTCCTTGATAACGTGACGTGCCAGTTCTGCAGATACCCTTCCCTGGCTCATTTGTTAGGCCTGTACATAATCAAATCATCGTGCCGTGGAAGTCGAGCCGTTAGCGAGTCAGTACCATTGCCAGGAAGGCCTCCATCGTCTTTACAGATAGTCTTGTTTAACAGCTTTTCACAACCGCTCGGGACACACTTGGAGGACTATCCAAGCCGTCTTTAACGTTACTGAAGGAGCGAGCCATGTCAGTTGAAAGCGTGGGGAAAAACACGGTGCCCAAGCAAGGCGATAGCGGCTCGATCTTCGATGCTGCACTCAACGGTGCCTGGAAAAACGAGTGGACACGGCGCGAGGCGGCGCGCGACCAGGCCAAGGCATCGGGCAATGAAGCGTTGGCGCAACACTTCCAAAACGAACTGGATGTCCTGAAACTGATGATGCCGGAGGGTGTACCAAGCGACGCTACGCCACCCTTGGCAGGTGCCAGCGAATCAGAACCTTCGAAAAGCTCGGTGCTGGACACAGCACCACCTCTGCCAACTTCGAAATCATTGCCGACCCCATCGAACGCCGTTGCTGAGCGCCCCAAGGATGTGCCGACGGGTAACACGCTGAACTTCACCAACGAGCGTGACACGCCGATGACTATCGTGTTCACCGCCAATGCCGGCCAGCCCCTTGTTCCCTCCGTCACACTCAAACCCGGCGAAACACTGGCGCAGTCTTTCCCCGAAGGTTGGTCGGGTAACTTCCGCTCCTCGACCGGCGATGGCGTCAACGCCACACTTGGCGAAGTGGCTTTCAATGGTGGAGCGGACGGTAAGCAGACTTTCTACGACGTCAGCTATATCGAGGGCAACAACGCCCGTATGACCATCGAACCGAGCTCGGGTGGCCCGGTGTCCGGCACACTGAAGGACATCGTGAGCGGCGCACCCGACAGCATCAAGGCGCGGGATGAGCACGGCAATGTCTACGGGCTGAAGAAAACCACCAACGCGCAAGTCATCAACGATTCGGTGGTCAGCTACTACCGTGCCGCAGTCGGTGACGGCGAGGGGTACGTCGTGCCGAAGGATGACGCGAGCACGCTCGGCTCCAACTCCAACAGCCTTAACGTGCGAATTGCTTGATTAGGTTGCGCCCATACACGTCTAAAATCGCCCTATGTAAAAAAGCTGGCCCTTGAGGCCAGCTTTTTCTCGGATGGCAAAAGCTGAAGCTGACCGCCGCCGTAAGGACTGCAAGTACATACTAGACCGGAGACCCTTCAGTAACCGCTCGCCGCCGTCATCGCCCCACCCACGATCGCAATCCCTGAACTGCTGCCCAAGCGCGTCGCCCCGGCTTCAATCATTTTCACCGCCGTCGGGTAATCACGCACCCCACCGGATGCCTTGACCCCAACCCCGGCGCCTACGGTTTTGCGCATCAGTGCCACGTCTTCGACCGTGGCGCCGCTTCGGCTGAACCCGGTAGACGTCTTGACGAAAGCCACACCCAAGTCCCGGCAGATTTCGCACGCCTGGACCTTCTGTGCGTCGTCGAGCAGGCAGGTTTCCAGGATGACCTTCAACGGTACGGTGCCGCAGGCCTTGTGGACCACGGCAATATCATCGCGCACCGCGTCCAGCAGCCCTTCCTTCAACCAACCGATATTGAGCACCATGTCGATCTCCCCTGCCCCGGCGGCAATCGCCCGTTCGGCTTCAAATGCCTTGCTGTCACTCAGGCCCGCGCCCAGCGGGAAGCCCACCACCGCACAAATCACCACGGTATCGTCGGTCAGGCACGACGCGGCGTAAGGTACCTGTCCCGAATTCAGGCACACCGAATAAAAGCCGTGTTCCTGGGCTTCCTCGCACAAGGTGCGAATCTGCTCACGGGAGGCGTCGGGAGCCAGCAAAGTGTGATCGATGTACTTTGCCAATGCTGCGGGTTGAAGAGTGTTCATTTAACGGGCCCTTGCCTGTATGTTGCCAATGATCGTGTGCCGCTTGTCACAGCGCTCACAATAATACGTTATAATAGTCACACTTAATGTTGCTTATTTAACAACAACAATCAAGCCCTGGAATACTCGTGGACAGTAAAAAAGCCGAGCGACTCAAGCTTATCCAACAAGCCTTGCAGGACCAGAACGCCATTCACCTGAGGGAAATGGCAGCGTTGCTGGACGTTTCCGAGATGACGCTGCGCCGTGATCTCAATCACTTCAGCGATCACCTGCGACTGTTGGGCGGCTACATAACCCGGGGCGGCAGTGAGGTCAGCGAATACCGGGTCGCCGACCAAGGCACGCGCCACGTCGAAGAGAAACGCCGCATCGGCAAGCTCGCTGCCGGTTTGATACAGCCCGGTGACACGGTCTTCTTCGACTGCGGCACCACCTCGCCCTTCGTCATTGACTTCATCCCCAATGAGCTGGAGTTCACGGCCGTGTGCAGTTCGTTGAACGTGCTGCTCAAGTTGCATAACAAGCCCAACTGCCACATCGTCTTGTGCGGCGGCACCTTTCACCGCAAGAACCAAGTATTCGAAAGCAGCGCCGAAAGCAGCATTCTCGACAGCGTGCGCCTGACGTGGGCCTTCGTGACTGCGGCAGGTGTCAGTCAGGAATTCGGTGTGACGTGCTTCAACTTCAATGAAGTCGAGGTCAAGCAAAAGGTCCTGCGCCAGGCCCAGCAACGCGTGTTGCTCGCCGACTTCAGCAAGTTCGACACGGTGCGCACCGCTCATTTCGCCAGCCTGGAAGATTTCCAGTACGTGGTGAGCGACAAGAAAATTCCCCGCGCCTATAAAGAAGTCATCCAGGCCCGCGGTGCGCAATTGCTGGTTTAACCCAACAACCTCTGCCGTTCCTTCTTATTCAAATAGCCGGTGGTCACGCTGAACGAGGCGCTCGCCCCGGCCGCCAGCTGCCTCACGTGGCCTTTGGCTTTCTCAGCGTTGTAGCCCTCGGGCTCGCAGGTCGACGGCAGCACGAACGCGGCCACTTGCTGATCCGGTGCGTGCAGGACCCAGCGTGCGGCGTGCTCGAATTGCTCGGGGCGATAACGGGTGTAGAACGCGGCGCCATCGGGATGCTCGAGCAGAAAGTGCGCGTGGCCGCTGGCGTCGGTGCCGACGCCGTCGAGGAAAAACACAATTTCAGGGTCATACAGCGCAGGCGCTTCGAGACAGGCCAACTGGGTGGGATGCTCGGCCAGTTGCGCCATGTAGGCACTCCACTCGGGTGTCGGCTTGACGTGGTCCGGCACACTGGTCCGCAGGCGCAGACGCTGCATGCCCAGCGGCTCGACGAACCGGGCACCGTCCACATAGGCGTAGTTCATGTGGGCCATGTACATCAGGTCCATGGGCTTGCCGGCCAGGTTCGTCACATCCATCTCGATATCGAACAAGGCCGAATCGGCGCGCAGTGTCACGCTGGGGCAGGCCCGGTAGCGATCGCCGAACCCCTTGGCATATTCATATGACCCGCCCAGGCGCACAAAGCCCTCGCCCAACTCCAGCCAGGCGGTGTCCATAGGCGCGCAGGGCATTTCGCCGTGCAAGGCATGCGTGTCATCCGGCGCCGGGCAGCCGTTGCGCAGCAAGCCACTGTGAAACATGAAACAGCCATAGGTATCAATGACCGTCGGGCTCGGCCGGGGCTGCTCGAACAGGTTGCGCATGGTCAGGTCACACCCCTCGAACACGGCCGACCAGATCATCTGCCCTTGATAAGGCAGCACCACCAGGCGTCCACGGCTGTTCTCCAGGCTCAGGGCCAACACACCGGACGGGTAGGTCCAGGCACTGACCTTGAAATCCTCAGACTGCAAAAGGATCTTTTCCTGCTCGCCAAACACCGCACGATACAGCGCGATACGTGTGTTCATGAGGCCACCGCCGCTGCCGCGCCCGCTGGCAAGGTGTCTGACTGGCGCAGGCATTTGACCGCGTACATCACGATCACGATAAAGCACAGCAACGGCACGCTGTAGGCCAGTTGCATGTTGCCGCCGCTGGCATCGGACAACAGGCCCTGGAAGATGGGGATGACCCCGCCACCGACGATGCTCATCACCAGCAATGAACCACCGACGCCGGTGTCTTCACCCAGGCCATCGATGGTCAGGCCGTAAATGGTCGGCCAGCATGGGCCGAGAAAAATACTCACGCCAACCGCTGCATACACCGCCGAAATGTTCGGCACCAGAATCGTGTAGGCCAGCAGCACAATGCACAGCACGCCGTAAATCGCCAACACCCTGGCCGGGTGCAGCCTGCGCATCAGCAGGTTGGCAATCATCTTGCCGACAAAGTACGCCGCAAAGGTGGTCAGCAGAAACCATGAGGCGCTGCGTTCATTCATACCGCCCATTTGCATGGCCAGACGAATGGTGAAACTCCACACCCCTACCTGCGCGCCTACATAGAGAAACTGCGCCAGTACACCAAAGGTAAAACGCGGGTTACGCAACAGCCGCCCCAGGCTTTGACGCAGGCTGCCAGGCTTGCTGCCGGCAGGCTTATTGCCCTTGCACGCGGGGAACCGGGTAATGGCGATCAGGATAAACATCAGCACCAGTACAGCGATCATCCATTTGTACGGCAGCAACGTGGACTGGATCATCTGCAACTGCTGCACCGCCGCCTCGGAGGCGCTCATTTGCTTCAGTTGTTCAGTGGTGGCGTCGGAGTCCTTGAACATCACAAAGCTGCCCACGTACACCCCGGCCATCGCGCCGAATGGGTGAAAGGTCTGCGAGATATTCAAACGTCGCGTCCCGGTTTCCCGTGGGCCCATCAGCGTCGAGTAGGTGTTGCACGCGGTTTCCAGGAACGACAGGCCGGCGGCAATCACAAACAGTGCCAGCAGGAACATGCCGTACTTGGCGGTAGAGGCCGCCGGAAAAAACAGCAGGCAGCCAAACATGTACAACAACAGCCCGATCAGAATCGTGCTCTTGTAGCTCAAGCGACGCACCACCATCGCGGCCGGAATCGCTACAAAAAAATAGCCCAGGTAAAACGCCGACTGCACGAAGGCGGTCTGGAAATCACTGAGCAAAAACGCTTTCTTGAAGTGTGCGATCAGCACGTCGTTCATGCTCGCGGCGGCTGCCCACAGCGCAAAGATGCTGCACAGCAGGATAAAGGCGAACCAGGGCGTGCGGTTCAGGTAGAAACCGTCGGGGGTTTGTTGCAGCGCAGGTTTGTTCATTATTGTTCTCCGGGCTGATGGGGGTGTTACCGCTGTTGCTGAAAGCGGGCGAATGCTTCGCTGTCGGGATAGGAGGTCTGCGTACCCAGCGCCATCACCGAGCAGGCGGAATACGCCACTGCCTGTTCCATGGCGTGACGAATCCCGCCGTCGCGGTTCCAGTGTTGAATGAAGCAACCAATAAAGGCGTCACCGGCACCGGTGGTATCACGGGCGGCAACCCGTTGGCCCGGCACTTGGAATTCACCCTCTTCACCCACGTACAGCGCGCCTTGCTCGCCAAGGGTGACAATCACGTGGCGAATACCGCTGGCTACCAGGGTTTTTGCGGCGGTGCGGGCTGAGTCCGGCGAGTCCACGGTCTGGCCGGTGATCAGCGCCAGTTCCGATTCGTTGGGGATCAGGAAATCCAATTTTGCCAAATGCTCGGCGCTCAACCCGGCCATGGCCGGTGCCGGGTTGAGCAATACCGCAATGCCATGCCGGTGAGCGAATTCGATGGCGTAGTAGACCGTCTCCAGGTTGATCTCCAGTTGCAGCACGATCAACGTGCACGCGCGCAGGTCGGCTGCTGCCGCATCGATATCCGCAGGCGACAAATGCGCGTTGGCGCCTTTGACGATCAAAATGCTGTTGTGGGAGTCGGCCCGGACAAAAATCGGCGCCACGCCGCTGGAAACGCCGGGCACCCGCTGTACATAGCGGGTGTCGATACCAAAGTGCTGGAAGTTGGCCAGGGTGTTGTCGGCAAACATGTCGTCCCCGACCTTGCTCAACATCAACACATCCGCCCCAAGCTTGGCTGCCGCCACCGCCTGGTTGGCCCCTTTACCGCCGCAACCCAGGGCAAAGCCCGGTGCTTCCAGGGTTTCGCCCTGGCCCGGCATGCGGTCGATGTACGTAATCAAATCCACCATATTGCTGCCGATGATTGCGATCTTGCTCATTGCTATTCCACCTTGTTGCGGCACGACCAGGCAGGTTGTGGCGCTCTTGTTTTGTTATTTAAATAACATAAGGTGTGAATATTCAATCTTTTTTTGCGATGAGAGATCAACGGAGTGTGCACATGGCCGGCAGCGGCCTTAAGCAGTTGCTGATCGACTGCGTCGGGTCTGCTCCATAGCCCGACTCAAAAAGGGCAAGGTCGCAATTATGTAGCGTGTGTGTAAGCGTCACCTTGTGTCCCCGGGGAGCGCTCACTAAGCTGGCCGATCTTTTTTGATGCAACCCGGAATCCCCATGCCTCGAAGTATTGCCCACCTCGCCTTGCTGCTGGGGTTGATCACCGCCATAGGCCCTTTCGCCATCGACAGCTATTTGCCCGCGCTGCCCACCCTCGGGGCCAGCCTGCAGGCGTCGCCGGCGGCCGTGCAGATGAGCTTGACGGTGTTCTTCATGATCATTGGCGTGTGCCAGCTGTTCTACGGGCCCATCAGCGATGTGTTCGGTCGCAAGCCGCCGATTTATGCAGGATTGGTGATTTTTGCCGTGGGCAGCGTCGGTTGTGCGCTGGCCCCCACTATTGAAGTGCTGATCGGCTTTCGTGCCCTGCAAGCGTTTGGTGCGTGCGCCGGCATGGTCATTCCCCGGGCCATCGTTCGTGACCTGTATACCGGCCATGAAGCGGCGCGCTTGATGGCCTTGCTGATGTTGGTGATGAGTGTTTCACCGATCCTGGCGCCCTTGGCCGGCAGCGTCGTCATTTCCCTTTGGAGTTGGCGTGAAGTGTTCGTGGCGCTGGCTGTCGTGGCGGTGCTGTGCCTGGTGATGACCATCGTGCAACTGCCGGAAACCCATCCGGCCGAACGCCGTTTGGGCAAGACCCTGGGCAATGCGTTCGGCAGCTACGGCGCTCTCCTTCGTGACCCGGTATTCACTGGCCTGTCGGTGGTGTGTGGCTTTGGCCTGGCGACGTTCTTTGTGTTTATCGGCAGCGCACCGTTCGTATACATCGAGTATTTCGGACTGACGCCGACGCAATTCAGCCTGTGCTTTGCAGTAAACGCTGCCTCATTCTTCGCCATGAGCCAACTGACGGCGCGCCTGAGTGCGCGCTTTGGCCTGGCCCCGCTGATTCGCTGGTCGGTTGTAGGCGTTGCCGTGGTCATGACATTGCTGGCCACCACCACGCTCTGGAGCGACAACCTGGCGTTGATGATGGCGCTGCTGTTTATCGGTTTCGGCTTTCTCGGCCTGTTACTGCCGGCCGCGGGGGTGTTGTCCATGGAAGATCATGGTGCCGTGGCGGGTTCCGCGTCGGCACTGCTCGGTGCTATCCAAATGATCACGGCGGCCGTCTCGATGACCCTGGTTGGTGTGTTCGCCGACCACACACCTGCCCCCATGCTGATTGGCATCGCGCTGTGTGCCGTCGCCGCAATGCTGGTCACCCTGTGGACCCTGCGTCGTTTACCGACTCATCTGGCCCGCACAAGGTCCTGACATTGTTTTGACTGATAGCCGTTATTGGCCGGAATCCGTTCTGGGGCGGGGCCAGGCTTTATAGAATGGCGACCACAGTCAAACCGCCACCGATCGGTGCTGGAGGTCGTCATGCGTTACCTGTTTATTGCACTGCTGAGCGTGGTCAGCACTTTCGCCGCCGCCCAGGGCGCCCCCAATCCGGGCGCTGACAAACCGGTCAATCAGGCCGACGATTACGCCGAAGACTTGGATATCGCCAAGGCCGTGCGCAATACCAATGCCGCGTCCGCCACCTGCGGCCCGGTCAAGGGCCATGTTGTGTACGTTGACAGCCAGGGCGTGCGTCACGAACTGGACTATATGCGGGTCGGTGACACCTGCCCGCACAGTTAATCGCGCTTACAAATCAAACCGGTCCACCGCCCGCCGCCGCTCGTTGTCATCGCGCACGTCATAACTGGCGGTCGTCTGGATATTGGAGTGATGCGCCAGTTTCTGCGCGATCGACAGGTCATGCTCTTCGATCACCCGGGTGATGAAAGACCGTCGGAAATCATGGGGCATGATCTTCACGCCCACCTGTTCGCCGCGCTGACGGGCGATGTAGTAGATCGCGTGCTTGGTAATGCGTTCGCGCGTGATATGGCTGCCTCGGCGGATACGATTGAACAGAAATGGATCGTCCTGTTCGCCTTCCTTGAGGTGTTCGCGGCGAAACTCCAGCCATGCTTGCAGCTTGGCAAACGCCCAGGCGGGTGCGTACTTGATCAGTTCCTTGTTGCCCTTGCCGGTCACGCGCAAGCTGCGTTCGTCGAAGTTGATCTGCGCCAGGTCGAGGTTGACCGACTCCGACTTGCGCATGCCCGAGCCATACAAAATACCGATCACTGCCGCATCCCGCAGGCCCTGGGGGCGTGGGTCGGCGGCGCAGACGTCCATCATTTCGCGGATCAGTGTGCGCCGCAGGTTACGGCCCTGCCCCAGGCGGGTACCGGGCGCAGCCTTGACCGAACGCATCTTCAACAGGTGGTCCTGGCTGATCAAGCTCATGCGCCACGCCTCGTTCATTACCCCGCGCACCGCATTTACATACAACGAAGAGGTGTTCGGCGCATAGCCGTCCTCGCGCAACGCGGCAACCAGGGCAATCACGTGCTCGGGTTGCAGCAGGTGCCAGTCGATCTCTTCGAGATTGATGTCTTCAAAACCGAGTCGGTCGGCGGCGTCCTGCAGCACGTAACGCATGGTCAGTTGACTGGAGGGCGCCAGGCGGGTGAGGTAGAGGGTCAGCGGGTTGCGGATAGACTCAGTCAAGGTAGATCAGCCTTTGGATTAAATACCTCGACCAACTCATTGTTTAATCGAGGTATTTAGTGAATTGGCGAGCGCCGAGTTTAACGCACGACCGGCCCTTGCACAAAATCACTGGGCCGATTCGTCATCCTCTGTGGCGTCTTCGGGCTGAGGCTGGGTTTGGGTCTGGCTCCATTCAGTGTCCTGTTTCTGCATCAGCCCAAACCAATGCTGGCGCATGAACGCCAGGTAGCCGTCCGGCGCCTTGGCGAAATCACTCTCATCGCCATAGCAGCCGGGAAGCGGCAACTCCGTGCCCTGCTCCTTGTACTGGCTGACCAGCGCCTGTTGCGCTGCAATAGAGCAGTCCGTCGGCAGCGGCATGCCACGCAGGGCGCCAGCTTCCTCGTCCCACCAGCTCGCGCCGACGCGATCGACACCGCGCAGGCGGTACTTCTGGGATTTGCCGACATGCATGATCAGTTTGAATTCACGGGGGCTGACGTCGCTGGTGCACGTTCGCGAATAGCCCACGGTCGCCTGGGTCATGCCATCCCCGGCCAGGTCGGTGACCTTGGTCGCCGCCATGTCAAAGCGCAGCGCTGCATCGAATTGGCAATGCTGCACGTCGTCATAAAGCATCCAGACGCGTTTGGGATGGTCGCCCGCCAGTAGGTATTGGGCCGCATAGACGAAGGCCGACTGGGTGCCGTCATCGTCACGCTCGCCAACTTGCTCGGCGAGTACCAGCAGGTTTTTGCCTTGGCGGTCGTCCCAGGTATAGGCGGCGACCTGCTTGCCACGCACTTCCACGCCCTCCGGTACCTGCTCGATGCGCGAGAGCACTACCCCGTCGTCGGCCCGTACGGTCGTGACACAGGCCACGGCCATCAACAATCCCATCAACGCAGGCCGTAATTGGCCGCGAAAAAGCTGCACGCTATTCATCCGAGTACCCTGGCAAGAGATGGCTTACTTTACCGGCACTTGAGGGGCAATGCAGAGAAGATTGTTGAATTACAATCGGTCGGCGGCACAACGCTGAAATAACCCAGCAGTTTTACCCGGTAAACCTATTGCTTGGCGCTTCAGTCACTTAGCTGAACCCTAGCTGTCTACCTGTCAAATAAACGAGTTTTTCATCCGCCTTTCATATTCGTTCAACATTTTTCCGCTTAACCTTGGCCGCAGAACTTGAGAACAAACCGCGTTTTTACCGACTAACCTGTTGATTACGCTTTACCTTTCATATATTTCGTCTTTAATCTGATACCCATGGAAGAATCCGTTGCCCGTCTTCAGGAAAGTCGAATGAATGCCGCAAACCCACGCTACGTTTAATCAGTCAGCGTTTTACCGACTGATTACTGCTGTTTTCACGCTTCAATTGCTCTAGCCCCGAGGTCATGAATCTTTGAAACCCTACCCTATTCATTGCGTGTCGATCGTTATCCCGGTCTACAACGAACAAGAGAGCCTGCCTGAATTGCTGCGTCGCACGACGGCAGCCTGCAAGCAACTGGCTTACGAATACGAAATCATCCTGGTGGATGACGGTAGCCGCGACAACTCGGCTCAATTGCTTGAAGACGCCGCCGCTGAAGACGGCAGCAACGTGGTGGCGGTGATCCTCAACCGTAACTACGGCCAGCATGCGGCGATCATGGCCGGCTTCGAGCAGTGCCGGGGCGAGGTGGTCATCACCCTCGACGCCGACCTGCAGAACCCGCCCGAAGAGATCCCGCGCCTGGTGGAACAAGCTGCCCTGGGTTACGACGTGGTGGCAACCGTGCGTAACAACCGCCAGGACTCGGCCTTCCGCCGCTGGCCTTCGCGCCTGATCAACCTGGCGGTGCAACGCTCCACCGGCGTGGCCATGACCGACTACGGCTGCATGCTGCGCGCCTACCGCCGCACCATCGTCGACGCCATGCTCGCCTGCCGTGAGCGCAGCACCTTTATTCCGATCCTGGCCAACGGCTTTGCCCGGCACACCACCGAGATTCTTGTGCATCACGCCGAGCGCGAGCACGGCGAGTCCAAATACAGCGCGATGCGCCTGATCAGCCTGATGTTCGACCTGCTGACCTGCATGACCACCACCCCGCTGCGCCTGCTGAGCATCGTCGGTTTCAGCCTGGCGGCGCTGGGCATGCTGTTTGCTTTTGCACTGGTATTCCTGCGATTGGTCTTCGGTGCCGAATGGGCCGGCTCGGGCACGTTTGTACTGTTTGCGGTATTGTTCGTGTTCACCGGCGGTCAATTCATCGGCATGGGCCTCTTGGGTGAATACCTGGGCCGCATGTACAGTGACGTGCGCGCCCGCCCACGCTTCTTTATTGAAAAAGTGCTGCGTAACCAACCCGCAGCACCTGCTCCGGTCGTCGTGGTCGACGGCCTGACAAGTTCTCACACTTCCACTTCTCCTTCCGATCAGGTTTCGTCATGAATTCAAAAGCTGTTGTCTTCGCTTATCACGATATTGGCTGTGCAGGCATTGAAGCCCTGCTGACCGCCGGCTACGACATTGCTGCCGTGTTCACCCATGCCGACGACCCCAAGGAAAATAATTTCTACGGCTCCGTCGCCCAACTCTGTGCCCGCAACGGCATCCCGGTACACGCACCGGAAGACGCCAACCACCCACTGTGGATCGAGCGCATTGCCAAGCTGAACCCGGATTTCATCTTCTCGTTCTACTACCGCAACCTGCTGAGCGAAGCCCTGCTGGCCACCGCCAAGAAAGGTGCGTTCAACCTGCACGGCTCGCTGCTGCCTAAGTACCGTGGCCGCGCCCCGGCCAACTGGGTGCTGGTAAACGGCGAAACCGAAACCGGCGTGACCCTGCACCGCATGGTCAAACGTGCCGACGCCGGCGCGATCCTGGCCCAGCAAAAAGTCGTTATCGAGCGCACTGACACTGGCCTGACCCTGCACGCCAAACTGCGTGAAGCGGCCACCAACCTGCTGCGTGATGCCCTGCCACAACTGGCCCAAGGCAAGCTGGCGGAAACTGCCCAGAACGAAAGCCAGGCCACCTACTTCGGCCGCCGCACCGCTGCCGATGGCAAACTGGACTGGAAAAAGCCGGCTGAAGAGCTGTTCAACCTGGTTCGCGCCGTCACCCAACCTTACCCGGGCGCCTTCTGCGCCGTAGGCGAGCACAAACTGATCGTTTGGCAAGCCGATGTGGTCAAGGGCAACGAAGGCATTGCCCCGGGCCGTGTGATCAGCGTCAACCCGCTGCGCATCGCTTGCGGTGAAGATTCCCTGGTGGTCAAGTTTGGCCAGC
This sequence comes from Pseudomonas sp. M5A4_2d, assembly GCF_053345295.1. Classification (NCBI taxonomy): domain Bacteria; kingdom Pseudomonadati; phylum Pseudomonadota; class Gammaproteobacteria; order Pseudomonadales; family Pseudomonadaceae; genus Pseudomonas; species Pseudomonas sp. M5A4_2d. The sequence continues at coordinate 1,218,484 of NZ_JBKEZW010000001.1, forward strand.
GCAACGAAAACGGCCTGTACCTGGCCGGTCCTTCCCTGGCCGACGAGTTGGGCCTGGTGGACGGTTCCGTACTGCGCGGCGCCGAGTCCGGCCGCAAGCCACGTCGTACTCGCGTACTGATCCTGGGTGTGAACGGTTTCATCGGTAACCACCTGTCCGAGCGCCTGCTGCGTGACGACCGTTACGAAATCTACGGCCTGGATATCGGTTCCGACGCTATCGAGCGCCTGCGCAGCCACCCGAACTTCCACTACGTGGAAGGCGACATCAGCATTCACTCCGAGTGGATCGAGTACCACATCAAGAAGTGCGACGTGGTCCTGCCGCTGGTGGCCATCGCTACCCCTATCGAATACACCCGTAACCCACTGCGCGTGTTCGAACTGGACTTTGAAGAGAACCTGAAACTGGTTCGCTACTGCGTCAAGTACAACAAGCGTGTGATCTTCCCGTCGACCTCCGAAGTCTATGGCATGTGCCAGGACCAGTACTTCGACGAAGACACCTCCAACCTGGTGGTTGGCCCGGTCAACAAGCAACGCTGGATCTACTCGGTCTCCAAGCAACTGCTGGACCGTGTGATCTGGGCTTACGGCGACAAAGGCCTGAACTTCACCCTGTTCCGTCCGTTCAACTGGATGGGCCCGCGCCTGGACCGTCTGGACTCGGCACGTATCGGCAGCTCCCGTGCAATCACCCAGTTGATCCTGAACCTGGTAGAAGGCACGCCGATCCGCCTGTTCGACGGTGGCGAGCAGAAGCGTTGCTTCACCGACATCGCTGACGGCATCGAAGCCCTGGCACGCATCATTGATAACGACAACGATGTCTGCAATGGCCAGATCATCAACATCGGCAACCCGGAAAACGAAGCCAGCATTCGTCAGCTGGGCGAAGAGCTGCTGCGTCAGTTCGAAGCTCACCCGCTGCGTAGCAACTTCCCTCCGTTCGCCGGTTTCCGCGACGTAGAGAGCAAGGCGTTCTACGGCACCGGTTACCAGGACGTGGCGCACCGCAAGCCAAGCATCGAAAACGCCAAGCGCCTGCTGAACTGGGAGCCAACCGTTGAGATGAGCGAAACCATCGGTAACACCCTGGACTTCTTCCTTAAAGAAGCCATGCTCGAAATCGCGGACAAGCGCTGATGCAGGCAGGTCTTCGCATCGACGTCGACACCTACCGTGGCACCCGTGAAGGTGTGCCGCGGTTGCTCGAATCCCTGGATGAGGCCGGGGTGAAAGCGACGTTCTTCTTCAGCGTTGGGCCGGACAACATGGGGCGCCACTTGTGGCGCCTCATCCGTCCGCAATTCCTGTGGAAGATGCTGCGTTCCAATGCCGCCGGGCTGTATGGCTGGGATATCTTGCTGGCCGGCACCGCCTGGCCGGGCAAGCCGATTGGTCGTGACCTGGGGCATTTGATGCGCCAGGCCAAGGCCGCCGGCCATGAAGTCGGCCTGCACGCGTGGGACCACCACGGCTGGCAGGCCAACACCGGGCGCTGGAGCGACGCACAGCTGGTAGAGCAGATTCGTCGCGGCGTCGACACCTTGAGCGACATTCTCGGTGAACGCATCGACTGTTCCGCCGCCGCCGGCTGGCGTGCCGATGAACGCGTGGTGCAAGCCAAACAAGGTTTCAACTTTCGCTACAACAGTGATTGCCGGGGCAGCAGCCTGTTTCGACCCACCTTGGCCGATGGCAGTGCGGGCACCCCACAAATTCCGGTAGACCTGCCGACCTTCGACGAAGTCGTCGGTCCGGTGGTGGCTGCCAAAGATTTCAACAGCTTTATTCTTGACCGGTTTACCGCGTCAAAGCTGAACGTCTACACGATCCACGCAGAAGTAGAAGGGATTCTGATGGCTGAAGATTTTCGCCAGTTGCTCGCCCAGGCCGGGCAGCGCGGCATCGACTTCAAACCCTTGGGCGATCTGCTGCCCGCGGATGTGACCACCCTGCCCCAGCAACACCTGGTGCGCGGCGCGCTGAGCGGCCGCGAGGGATGGCTCGGAGTACAGCAGGCATGATCCGGCGCTGGGCATTGCCCCTGCTCCTGTTGGCGTTTGGTGTGTTTTATCTGTTACCGCTGGCCAGTCATGGCCTGTGGATTCCGGATGAAACCCGTTATGCACAAATCAGCCAGGAAATGCTGCTGACCGGCAAGTGGGCTTCGCCACATTTCATGGGCATCCGCTACTTCGAGAAACCCGCCGCCGGCTATTGGATGATTGCGCTGGGCCAGGCGATGTTCGGGCAAAACCTGTTCGGCGTGCGCTTTGCGTCCGCGCTGAGCACCGGGTTGAGCATCCTGCTGGTCTATCTTGTGTCTCGCCGACTGTGGAACGACCCGCAAAAAAGCCTGGTCAGCACGGTGCTGTACATGAGTTTTGTCAGCGTGGCCTTGCTTGGCGGTTATGCCAACCTGGACCCGCAATTCACCTTCTGGGTCAACCTGACCGGTGTGGCGCTGTGGTTCTGCTTCGACAGCACCACGCGCCGCGGCCGTTTGTGGTCCTGGGCCATGCTCGGTTTTGCCTGTGGCATGGGTTTCATGACCAAAGGGTTCCTGGCCTGGCTGCTGCCGGTGTTGATCGCCCTGCCCTACGCAATCTGGCAGAAACGCTTTCGTGAATTGCTGGCTTACGGCGTGGTCGCCGTGGTCGTTGCGATTGTGGTCAGCCTGCCGTGGGCCCTGGCTGTGCACCTGCAAGAGCCGGACTACTGGAACTTCTTCTTCTGGCACGAGCATATCCAACGCTTCGCCGGGGATGACGCCCAGCATGCCGAGCCATTCTGGTTCTATCTGCCGCTAATGGTCGCGTTCTCGTTGCCATGGATTGCCCTGCTGCCATCCACGGTGAAACGCGCCTGGCTGGAAAAACGCCTGCCTAAAACCGCGTTCCTGCTGCTCTGGCTATTAATGCCGCTGGCATTCTTCAGCCTGGCCAAAGGCAAGCTGCCGTCGTACATCATGCCTTGCCTGCTGCCGTTGGCCCTGCTGATGGGGTCGACCCTGAGCGACAAACTTGCCCGGGGCCATGGTCGCGCACTGCGCATCAACGGCTGGCTGAACCTCGGTATCGGTATCGCGGCCTTGTTGGCAATCAGCTGGTTTCAATTGAAGAACCCGGTGTACGAACAGGGACAAGAAACCCTCAGCCTGGTGCTGGTGTTTACCTTCCTGTTCGGCTGGATTGTGGTCAACCTGCTGCAGGCCGCGCGCCCTTTGAAACTGTGGGCAGCGCCGGCGATCGGCAGTTGGTTGCTGGTCGCTCTGGTGCCGGCCGCCCTGCCCCATTCGGTGGTGTACAACAAGACGCCGGATCAGTTCATCATCGACCACCTGCCAGAACTGCAACCGACCACCGCTCTGCTCAGCAATGACCTGGGCGCCGCGTCGGCCCTGTCATGGCGTTTGGGCCGCCCGGACGTCAGCCTCTACAACACCGTCGGCGAAGTGAAATACGGCATCGCCTACCCGGACACCGCCCATCGCAAGATCGATACCAGCGAAGTCCAGCAATGGATGAGCGAAGCGCGCAAAAAGGGTTCTGTCGGCGTGGTGATGCGGGTTAAGGGCGACGATGAGGTTGCTGAAGTGAACCTGCTGCCCCAGGACGGCAAGCGTTATGAGCAAGGCAATATCGTGATCCTGATTTTCCCACAGGCTGCGCAATGATCACGTTGCTTCTGCTATTAAGCGCCTGCCTGCTCACCTGCATGGGCCAGGTTTCGCAAAAATTTGCCGTGGAAAGCTGGCGTGACCAGCCGGACGGTTGGGCGCCGAAACTGCGCTCTCCGTGGCTGTGGTCGGCGCTGGTGTGCCTGGGCCTGGGCCTGTTGGTGTGGCTGCTGGTGTTACAGCGTCTGGAGGTGGGCATCGCCTACCCGATGCTCAGCTTGAATTTCGTGCTGGTGACGCTGATGGCGCGCTTTGTGTTTCATGAGCACATCGATGGCCGTCATTGGCTCGGTGTGGCGCTGGTCATCGGCGGCGTTGTACTGCTGGGGCGTCACGTATGAGCCGGGCGCAAGGGTTTGCCCTGGCCCTGGGCAGCGTCGGTCTGGTGAGCGCCGCTCAACTGGGCATGCGCTGGAGCATGACGCGCCTGCCACTGCCTGACGAGTGGCTGAGCGCATTCAACAGCAACGCCATTGATCTGGGCGCCCTGGGCGTGGTCAGCCTGGCAATCATCGCCTATGCGCTGTCGATGGTGTGCTGGCTCGGCGCCCTCAAGCATTTACCCCTGGGTCGCGCCTATTCGCTGCTCAGCATCAGCTACGCGCTGGTGTACCTGCTGGCGGCCAGCCTGCCGGTGTTCAACGAACATTTTTCGCTTTCAAAAACCCTGGGGGTGGCGCTGGTCATCCTCGGTGTTCTGGTTATTAACTCTCGTCGTGCTAGCGTTGCAAGCCCCAGGAATGCCCCATGAAAATCAGTGTATTTGGTAGCGGTTACGTCGGTCTGGTACAGGCCACCGTATTGGCCGAAGTCGGTCACGATGTGATCTGCATGGACGTTGACAAGAGCAAGGTCGAGTCGCTTCAGAAAGGCCATGTGACTATCTTCGAACCGGGCCTGGCTGCCATGGTCAAGGAAAACCTGGAAAGTGGCCGCCTGCACTTTACCTTTGATGAAAAACTCGCCGTTGAACACGGTGAAGTGCTGTTTATCGCCGTGGGCACGCCCTCGGATGAAGACGGCTCGGCCGACCTCAAGTATGTGCTGTCGGTAGGTGATGCCGTGTCCCGCCATCGTGTGGAACCGGTGATTCTGGTGGAAAAGTCCACCGTGCCCGTCGGCACCGGCGACACCTTGCGCGCCCATATCGAAAAAAACCTGCACATCGCAGGCCGTCACCTGGAATTCGATATCGTCTCCAACCCGGAATTCCTCAAGGAAGGCACGGCCGTCGCCGACTGCCGCCGCCCGGACCGTATTATCATCGGTTGCGAACGTGAAGAAGTGCGTGAAGTGATGCGCGACCTGTATGCGCCCTTCAACCGCAACCACGACCGCATCATCTTCATGGACTTGCGCAGCGCCGAACTGACCAAGTACGCCGCCAACTGCATGCTGGCCACCAAGATCAGCTTTATCAACCAGATCGCCGAGCTGGCCGAACACCTGGGTGCGGACATCGAAGCCGTACGCCTGGGCATCGGCGCCGACTCACGAATTGGCTACCACTTCATCTACCCGGGTTGCGGCTACGGCGGTTCGTGCTTCCCCAAAGACATGCGCGCCCTGATCCACAGCGCCAAGGAAGCCAACTGCTCCAGCGACCTGCTGGAAGCGGTCGAAGCCATCAACCAGCGCCAGAAGAGCAAGCTGTTCGAACGTATCAATGCTTACTTCAAGGGCGAGCTGAAAGGCAAGACGTTTGCGTTGTGGGGCCTGGCCTTCAAGCCCAACACCGATGACATGCGTGACGCACCGAGCCGTGTGCTGATGGAAGCCCTTTGGGCGGCGGGCGCCAATGTACGTGCATTTGACCCTGAAGCGATGCAGGAAACCCAGCGAATCTACGGTGACGAGTCGCGCCTGACGCTGCTGGGCACACCGGAGTCCGCCTTGAGCGGCGCCGATGCGCTGATCGTCTGCACCGAATGGCAACAGTTCAAGGCCCCGGATTTCGAGCTGATCCTCGACCGCCTGAAAAACCCGGTGATTTTCGACGGTCGCAACCTTTACGACGGCGAGCGCCTGGCGCGCAAAGGCTTCAAATACTTCCCAATGGGTCGTGGTGATTCCTGCGAGTTGCCGATTCCTCAGCAAAACTGGGTAGCGCCGGTCAAGGAAGACTGACACGTGAACAAAGCTCAACCGCCCTTGCTTACTGCAACGATCCGCAACCAGTCGCTGGGGCTTGGGCTCCTGGCACTGGTGCTGTTTATCGTCGGCAATTGGCACCAGGCCATCATCGGGTTCGACTCGCGCTTCGTGGTGTTTGCTCAGGAGATGCTGCGCCATGGGCCGAGCTTCTTTCCCACCACCTATGGCCAGCCCTACGCTGACTACCTGGCGACCTCAACACTGCTGACGTGGCTGTTGTCCTTGCCGTTCGGCCAGGTCACCAGCCTGACGGCATGGCTGCCTACGTCTATCGCATCGGCGCTGATCGTAACCCTGGTGTATCGCCTCACGGCGCCCTACTCCACACGTTGGGGCCTGTTGAGCATCGCGATGTTGCTGCTCAGCAGCACGTTCATCAGTGAAACCCGTGCGGTGTCCCTGGACCAGATGCTCGCCGCCATCGCCCTGGCGGTGTTCTACCTGGGTTACGCCCACGATCACTTCGGTGCCGCCAAACGTCTGCATTGGTTGTTCCTGCTGGTGATTCTTGGCTTTGCAGTGCGTGGGCCAATCGGCCTGGTGATCCCGACCGGCGTACTCTGCAGCTATTACCTGATCAATCGCCAATGGCGCCAACTGTTCACCTTTGGTGTGCTGGCACTGGCCCTGTTGGTGGCATGCGTCGGCCTCTTGCTGCTGCTGGCAAAGCTCAGCGGTGGCGAAGACTTCATGCAGGACGTGATCCGCATGCAGTTCCTGGGGCGTATGGACGGCACCGAAGGCTCCAGCGGCGTGCTGTATTACTTCACCAGCTCCATGGGCAACTATGCGTTGGCCTATCCGCTGGCGTTGTTGGTGCTGTTGGCGGTCGTCGTCGGCGGGCGCCGAGCGCCAGACCCGGCGTTGCAACTGGTGTTGTATTGCGCGGCGGCCGGTCTGCTGGTGATGCTGGGCTTGTCGGTACCCCAGGCCAAAAAGGCCCGTTACATACTGCCGATGCTGCCCATGGCGGCGATCATTGCGGCCTACCCGTTCCAGGTCACCCAGGGGCGACTGTTCGCGGCGCTACGCGCTTTGATGCTGGGTATCTGGACGCTGCTGCCGGCGCTCCTGGTGATCGGGTTGGTGGTGGCGCGCAAGCGTTACCCGGCGCAGCTGGACAACCTTGGGCTGATCTTCACGTTGCTGGGTGTGCTTCAGGGGCTGGCGTTGCTGTCACTCCTCAAAGCACGCCTGCGGCCGCTGGGGCCCGCCTTCGCGGCAGTGCTGGCGCTCTGGTCGACCTACATCGTGGTGGTCGAACCGCTGGAACGCACGCTCTACGACACCCGCACCTTCAGCCTCGCGGTCAAAGCGCAAATCCTGCAGCAACCGGCACCGGTGGTACTGCATGGCTTGGGTAAAGATGCGAAAGCCATCAAGTTCATGGTCAACTTCAACTGCGATAAGGTGCCACTGTTTACCCAATCGTCCGCAGATCTGGCCCCGCTGCAAGGGCCGGCCTGGCTGGTGATGAGTGCTCAGGACTTCGAAAAACTGCAAGATCCACGCTTGCGCTCGATCACACCGACGCTCAGTGGAGAGTTCGACAAAGATCCTTATGTGTTGCTGCATCTGGAGAAAGTCTCAGCGCCTTGATCGCGTTCACTGATCGCGGTCACAGCAGTCTGACGGAAACAACGCCCACTCCTCAAAGAGTGGGCGTTTTTCGTTATTAGCGCCCGGAAAGCACCTACGTTGCTATGCGTAAAGGCTGGTGCGCTTTGCCTTCCGATGCCTGGAACCCAAATGTAGACTCGTTCGCCAAGTGCGTTAACTATCTACTACAGGACACTGCCATCCCTTCAACGCACAGTGGCCGCCATCATTAAAAGGGCAATACCGTGCCAGAAGATTTGTTGCTTATGCCTGCGCCGAGGCTGGATCGGTTGATGGAGCTGCGCGACGCGTTGGTGGCGTTGAAGGGACCCTTGGCCGATAACACTGCGCTGCAGGCGAACCTGCAAAGGCAGTTGTTCAATGAAGAGGCCGATACCCGTGTTCTCGGACGGATCAACAGGCCGTTCGCGCAGCAGAAACGCCTGATCCCTTTTGATTAAGCCCTATAACTTCACTTTTTTTGCATTCAACCCTCATTAATATGCAGTGGCGCCAGGGTGCCCAGGTCGGCACACTGTTCAGTGTTCCTCCCCCAACTATTGGAACTTTCAAAGGGCTTTTGCGGGAAACCCGCCAAGCCCTTTTTTTCGCCTGCTATTGATGGACTGCTTCGATGCTCGCTCGCTGGTTACCCGCTGCAATCAATACCCGCCCTGCCGAATGGAGCCGCGCCGCAGTCGGCATGGCCGTAGGCACGCTGTTCAGTGTCTGGGTGTGTGCCCGGCTATTTGGAATGGAAGTCGCACTGCACCTGCTCGGTCCCCTTGGCGCTTCGGCCGTGCTGCTCTTTGCAGTGTCGTCCGGTGCGCTGGCCCAACCCTGGTCGATTATTGGCAGCTATTTGTGCGCCGCCGTGGTGGGGTTGCTGGTCGCTCGGGTATTGGGCCGTACGCTGGGCAGCGCTTGCCTGGCGGCCGGCATGACCGTCATCCTGATGTGCTGGCTGCGTTGCTTGCACCCACCCGCCGGTGGCCTGGCCATGACCTTGGTGCTTGCCGACCCCGCCTCTATTGCGCTGGGTTGGCAGGAGTTGGCCCCGGTCATGCTCGGCGCGTGTGCCCTGCTGGTGTGCGCGCTGGCCTATAACAACGCCACGCGCACGCGTTATCCCAAGGGTACGGGCGAATCACCTGCGGTCATCATCGACACCGCGCCATCGGGGGCAGACGCCGCCATCACCGCAGCCGACCTGAAGCTGGCCATGGCCGAGATGGAGCAGTTTTACGATGTGCAACCGACCGAGCTGGAACAACTGATCCACGCGGCCGAAGGCCATGCACGGCGTCGCAGCATTGGCCAGGTACTGGCCAGTCGCGTCGCTTGACCTCATCTGCATAAATGCAAAAACGACCTGCATGATTCCGGGTTGTACGGGGCAAATTTGCACTGGTACGATCGCGAGAGGGTTCGTTCGCGAACATCTTGATAAAGAACAATAAAAGCAGGGAGTTACAGATGACTGCTCAGGTTTCATCCGAAGCAAGCCGCGCCGAGGCTCTTCAACAGGAGGCCCTTAAGCACGAGGTGCTGGCCGACGTGCGTAACCATATCGGCCACCTCACCCTCAATCGCCCCGCCGGCTTGAATGCCATTACCCTGGAGATGGTCCGCAGCTTGACCGCGCAGTTACAGGCCTGGGCGGATGATCCGCAGGTTTACGCCGTGGTACTGCGCGGCGCCGGTGAAAAAGCCTTCTGCGCCGGTGGCGACATCCGTTCGCTGTACGACAGCTTCAAGAATGGCGACACCCTGCACGAAGATTTTTTCGTTGAAGAATACGCCCTCGACCTGGCCATTCATCATTACCGCAAACCCGTATTGGCCCTGATGGACGGGTTTGTGCTGGGCGGCGGGATGGGCCTGGTGCAAGGTGCCGACCTGCGCGTAGTCACTGAGCGCAGCCGCCTGGCCATGCCGGAAGTGGCCATCGGCTATTTCCCGGATGTGGGCGGTAGCTACTTCCTGCCCCGCATTCCGGGCGAACTGGGGATTTACCTCGGCCTGACCGGCGTACAGATTCGCGCGGCCGATGCGTTGTATTGCGGGTTGGCGGACTGGTCTATCGACAGCGCCAAACTCAGCGAGCTGGACCGCAAGCTCGATCAATTGCAGTGGCAGGACTCGCCGCTCAAGGACCTGCAAGGCGTATTGGCCAAACTGGCCGTACAGCAATTGCCCGATGCACCACTGGCCGCGCTGCGACCTGCTATCGACCACTTCTTCGCCTTGCCGGACGTGCAGAGCATCGTTGAGCAACTGCAGGAAGTCACCGTCGCCGACAGCCACGAATGGGCCCTGACTACCGTTAACCTGATGCAAACCCGCTCGCCGCTGGCCATGGCCGTGACCCTGCAAATGCTGCGCCGTGGCCGCCGCCTGCCGCTGGAGCAGTGCTTTGCCCTGGAACTGCACCTGGATCGCCAGTGGTTCGAACGCGGCGACCTGATCGAAGGGGTTCGTGCCCTGATCATCGATAAAGACAAAACGCCCCGTTGGAACCCGCCGACTGTCCACGGGCTGGACGCCCGCCATGTCGACAGCTTCTTCCGCGACTTCGTGCAGACTGGGAAATAGGCCATGCAAGATATTGAATACACTGAAGAACAGGTAATGATCCGTGACATGGCGCGCGACTTTGCCCGTGGCGAAATCGCCCCGCATGCGCAAGCGTGGGAAAAGGCCGGCTGGATCGATGACGCTTTGGTCGCAAAAATGGGTGAATTGGGCCTGTTGGGCATGGTGGTCCCTGAGGAATGGGGCGGCACCTATGTCGACTACGTGGCTTATGCGCTGGCGGTAGAAGAGATTTCTGCCGGTGATGGTGCAACCGGTGCGCTGATGAGTATCCATAACTCAGTGGGTTGCGGGCCAATCCTCAACTACGGCACACACGAACAGAAACAAACCTGGCTGCCCGACCTTGCCAGCGGCCAGGCCATTGGCTGCTTCTGCCTGACCGAACCCCAGGCCGGCTCCGAAGCCCACAACCTGCGGACCCGCGCTGAACTGCGTGATGGCCAGTGGGTTATTAATGGCGCCAAGCAGTTTGTCAGCAACGGCAAGCGCGCCAAGTTAGCCATTGTGTTTGCGGTGACTGACCCGGCGTTGGGCAAGAAAGGCATTTCCGCGTTTCTGGTGCCCACCCAGACGCCGGGGTTTGTGGTTGATCGCACGGAACACAAGATGGGCATTCGCGCCTCGGATACCTGCGCCGTCACACTCAGCGAGTGCACAGTGCCCGAAGCCAACCTGCTGGGTGAACGCGGCAAAGGCCTGGCCATCGCCCTGTCCAACCTCGAAGGCGGGCGAATCGGTATTGCCGCCCAAGCGTTAGGCATCGCACGGGCAGCGTTTGAGGCGGCGCTGGCGTACGCCCGTGATCGCGTGCAATTCAATCAGGCAATCATTGAGCACCAGAGCATCGCCAACCTGCTGGCAGACATGCAAACCCGGCTCAATGCCGCACGCCTGCTGATCCTGCACGCCGCGCGCCTGCGCAGTGCCGGCAAACCATGCTTGTCGGAAGCCTCCCAGGCCAAGCTGTTCGCCTCGGAAATGGCCGAAAAGGTCTGCTCTTCAGCGATGCAGATTCATGGCGGCTATGGGTATCTTGAGGATTACCCGGTGGAGCGTTACTACCGGGATGCCAGGATTACGCAGATTTACGAAGGGACCAGTGAGATTCAGCGGATGGTCATTGCCCGAGAGCTCAAGCACTACCAGCTCTGACAGATACGCCGCTCCCACCTGTGGGAGCGGGCTTGCCCGCGAAGGCGATTAACCAGTCACTGCAGCGTTGACTGACCCGGCGCTTTCGCGAGCAAGCCCGCTCCCACAATGGGATCTACCGTGTTTTGGGGGCAGCTTACTGGTCCTTGAACTCAGGCGCGCGCTTGGCCACAAATGCCGCCATGCCTTCCTTCTGGTCTTGCGTCGCAAACGCCGCATGGAACACCCGGCGTTCAAAGCGCACGCCTTCGGACAGGCTCACTTCAAACGCGCGGTTCACACTTTCCTTGACCATCATGCTGATCGGCACTGACTTGCCGGCAATCAGTGTGGCGACTTTCAGCGCCTCTTCCAGCAGTTCGTCGGCCGGCACAATGCGCGCGACAATCCCGCAGCGCTCAGCTTCCACCGCATCGATAAAACGCCCGGTCAGGCACATTTCCATGGCCTTGGCCTTGCCCACTGCGCGGGTCAGGCGCTGAGTGCCGCCCATGCCCGGCAACACACCGAGGTTGATTTCCGGCTGACCGAACTTCGCCGTATCACCGGCCAGGATGAAGTCGCACATCAACGCCAGTTCGCAGCCGCCGCCCAAGGCGAATCCATTAACGGCCGCTATGATCGGCTTGCGGCGGTTGGCCACGCGGTCACTGTCGCTGAACAGGTCGTCGAGGTAGATCTGCGGGTAAGTCAGCTCGGCCATTTCCTTGATGTCGGCACCGGCAGCGAAGGCTTTTTTGGAGCCGGTCAACACGATGCAACCGATTTGCGGGTTGGCTTCCAGGCTGTCGAGGGCCTGGTTCAACTCGCTGACCAATTGCGCATTCAAGGCATTCAGCGCGTGCGGGCGATTAAGGGTAATCAACCCGACGCGGCCCTGCACTTCGAGCAAAATGGTTTCGTAACTCATGTATTGGCTCCTTAAAGATTGCGTGAGATGACCATGCGTTGAATGTCGCTGGTGCCTTCGTAAATCTGGCAGACCCGCACATCGCGGTAGATCCGCTCCAGGGGGAAGTCGCTCAGGTAACCGTAACCGCCCAAGGTTTGCAAGGCGGCGGAGCAGACTTTCTCGGCCATTTCCGAGGCAAACAGCTTGGCCATCGACGCTTCGACCAACGCCGGCTTGCCGCTGTCACGTAGGGCGGCGGCGTAATGCACCATTTGCCGGGCGACCGCGATTTGTGTGGCCATGTCCGCCAGGCGGAACGCCACCGCCTGGTGCTCAATCAACGCTTTACCAAAGCTTTCGCGCTCACGTGCATAGTCGCGTGCTGCTTCAAACGCGGCGCGGGCCATGCCCACCGATTGCGAGGCAATACCCACACGCCCGCCTTCGAGGTTGGCCAGGGCGATCTTGTAGCCTTCGCCCTCCTCGCCCAAGCGATTGGCGACGGGCACCTTCACATCCTCAAACAGAATCTGGCACGTGTCGGACGCGTGCTGGCCCAGCTTGTCTTCCACCCGCGCGACCGTGTAACCCGGTGAGTCGGTAGGCACGATAAACGCGCTGATCCCACGTTTGCCGGATGCCGGGTCAGTGACCGCAAACACAATCACAATGCCGGCGTTCTGTCCGGAGGTGATGAACTGTTTGCAACCATTGAGCACGTAATGGTCGCCTTCAAGGCGCGCACGGGTTTTCAGGCTACTGGCATCAGAGCCTGCCTGTGGCTCGGTCAATGCGAAGGCACCGAGCATGGCGCCACTGGCCAAGGGTTTGAGGAACAGTTCTTTCTGCTGATCGTTGCCGAACTTGAGAATCGGCACGCAACCCACCGAGTTGTGCACGCTCATGATGGTTGAGCACGCGCCGTCACCGGCGGCGATTTCTTCCAGCGCCATGGCATAGGCCAGGTAGCCGGTGTCGCAACCGCCCCACTGGTCCGGCACCAGCATGCCGAAAAAGCCCAGTTCGGCCATTTCGCCGATGGCTTCCTTGGGGAAACGGTGCTCGCGGTCCCATTCGGCGGCGAACGGTTTCAGGCGTTCCTGGGCAAATTGCCGGGCCGCCTCGCTGATTTGCAGTTGTTCGTCATTGGGCAGCATGTTGAGTCCTTAATACAGGCATTCGACGGCCATGGCCGTGGCTTCACCACCGCCGATGCAGATGGCGGCAACGCCACGCTTGAGGCCTTTTTGGCGCAGGGCCGAGAGCAAGGTCACCAGAATGCGCGCGCCGGAGGCGCCGATCGGATGCCCCAAGGCACAGGCGCCGCCGTGGATGTTGACCTTGCTGTGGGGGATATCCAGCTTGCTCATCGTCACCAGGCTGACGACCGCGAAGGCTTCGTTGATCTCGAACAAATCTACGTCGCCCAGGTGCCAGCCGGTCTTGCTCATCAGCTTGCGAATTGCGCCCACCGGCGCCACCGGGAACAGCCCCGGCTCATCGGCAAATGCAGCATGCCCGTGGATCACCGCCAGCGGCTTGAGACCGCGCTTTTGCGCCTCGGACTGGCGCATCAGCAGCAACGCCGCCGCGCCATCGGAAATCGAGCTGGAGTTGGCCGCCGTCACGGTGCCGCCTTCACGAAACGCCGGTTTCAGACTGCTGATCTTGTCCAGCCTGGCTTTGGGTGGCTGTTCGTCATGCACGATGGTTTTTTGCTCTTTACCGACGGTGACCTGCACCGGGACGATCTCCGCAGCGAAGCTGCCGTCGGTAATCGCCGCTTGCGCACGGGTCAGCGAGGCGATGGCGAACGCGTCCTGGGCTTCACGGGTAAACCCGTTGTGCTCGGCGCAGTCTTCGGCAAAGGTGCCCATCAGGCGGCCCTTGTCATACGCATCTTCCAGGCCGTCGAGAAACATATGGTCGAGCACCTTGCCATGGCCCATGCGGTAGCCGCTGCGCGCACGGTCGAGCAGGTACGGCGCGTTGGACATGCTCTCCATGCCACCGGCGATCACTACCTCGACACTGCCGGCCAACAACGCGTCGTGGGCCAGCATGGTCGCTTCCATGCCTGAACCACACATTTTGTTCAGCGTGGTGCAGCGGGTGGCCTTGTCCAGCCCGGCACCCAGGGCCGCCTGACGCGCAGGCGCCTGGCCCAGGCCTGCGGGCAGCACACAGCCGAACAACACTTCATCCACGGCATCGGACGCAATGCCGGCGCGCTCGACAGCCGCGCGAATCGCGGCGGCGCCCAGTTGCGGTGCGGTCAGCCCTTTGAGGTCGCCCTGGAAACCGCCCATGGGCGTGCGCACGGCGCTGACAATGACAATCGGATCGTTCATGAATAATCCTCCTTACTTGGCCGCCATGCGCAAGGCACCGTCGAGACGGATCACCTCGCCATTGAGCATGCTGTTTTCAATGATGTGCCGCACCAGCGCAGCGTATTCGGACGGTTTGCCCAGGCGCGGCGGAAATGGCACGCCGGCAGCCAGGGAATCGCGCACTTCCGGCGTCATACCCGCCATCATTGGCGTCTCGAAGATGCCGGGGGCAATGGTCATTACCCGAATGCCATAGCGTGCCAATTCGCGCGCGGCGGGCAAGGTCAGGCTGGCAATGGCGCCTTTGGAGGCGGCATACGCCGCCTGGCCGATCTGCCCGTCAAAGGCGGCCACCGATGCGGTGTTGATGATTACACCGCGCTCACCGTCGGCATTCGCCTCGGTGTCGGCCATTGCCGCAGCAGCCAGGCGCAACAGGTTGAAGCTACCGATCAGGTTGACGTTGATCACCTGAGCAAAGCTGGCCAGGCCGTGGGGGCCGTTCTTGCCGAGGATCTTCTCGCCGCGTACGACACCGGCGCAATTCACCAGGCCATGCAAACCACCAAAGGCTGCAACGGTGGCGTGAACGGCAGCTTCAGCAGCGGCTTCCTGGCTGATATCTGCCACCGCACTGCGGGCGTTCTCGCCGAGCTGTAGGGCTTTGGCCGCCACGGCCTCGGCGTTCAGGTCCACCAGCATCACTTTGGCACCGGCCGCGATGAGCATGTCAGCGGTGGCCGCGCCGAGGCCCGAGGCACCGCCGCTGACCAGGAATACCTTGTTTTCAATCTGCATCATTGTTTCCTTAAAAGTGGATCAAGCCAGTGCCGCTTGGGCCTTGGCGATTTCCTGATTACGCAAAATAAAGCGCTGCAGCTTGCCGCTCGGGGTCTTGGGCAAGTCACTGACGAATTCGATTTCTCGTGGGTAGGCATGGGCGGCCAGGCGTTGGCGCACATACAAGCGCAGCTCTTCGGCCAATTCCGGGGTGGCGCGGTATTGCTCGTTGATCACCACAAACGCTTTCACCAGTTCGGTGCGCTCCGGGCAGGGTTTACCGACCACCGCAGCCTCGATGACAGCCGGGTGCTCGACCAGCGCGCTTTCCACGTCGAACGGCCCCACGCGGTAACCGGAAGTGGTGATCACATCATCACTGCGCCCGACAAAACTGATGCTGGCGTCAGGGTTCAGCTCGACGGTGTCGCCACTGAGGTAGTACTTGCCCACGAAGGCTTTGGTCTTGACCCCGTCATACCCCGCAAACCAGCACATCGGCGATTGTTCACGGTCGATGGCCAGGATTCCCGGTTGCCCGGCGGGTAACTCCTGGTAATCGTCATCCAGCACCACGATGCGATGCCCCGGCGAGGCGAAACCGGCCGAGCCGACGTGCACCGGGTGCGCCAGGCCATGGTGGTTGCAGAGCACCATGCCCAGTTCGGTCTGGCCGTAGTGGTCGTGAATAGTGACGCCCAGGTTATCGGCGAACCAACGGATGACCTCCGGGTTCAGCGGCTCGCCGGCGCTGCTGACGATGCGCAGCTTGCCCTTGATCGAGCGGGCGAACTGCTCACCACCGGCAATCAGCAGGCGATACGCCGTGGGAGAGCCGGTCAGGTTGGTAATCCCGTATTTATTAATCACCCGGCAGGTGCTTTCGAGGGTGAAGGGGCCATCGTAGAAGGTGATCGGGTGGCCCATGGACAACGGCCCGGTCACGCCGAAATAGATACCGTAGGCCCAGCCTGGGTCGGCTACATTCCAAAACGCATCTTCAGGGCGCAGGTCCACCGCGTCACGGGTGTAGCGCTGAAACGCAACGATCGCCTTGAGCGGCACCGACAGCGCTTTCGAGGGGCCGGTGGTACCCGAGGTGAACATCAGCAGGAAAGGGTCATCGCCGCCCAGCAACACCGGCTCGCACACCGGGGAATAGTTGGGCAATTCGGCCCAGAAACTGTAATCGCCCCGCACGATGCCTTCACCCTTGGCCCCCGCGACCGTGACAATGATTGGGCAACCCTGCACCTCAGCCAGTTTGGGGCGGTTCACCGCATCGGTGACCACCAGCGCCGCGGCAGAGCTGCTCAGGCGATGCTCAATAGCCTTGGGGCCAAACGCGGTAAATAACGGCTGATAGACCGCGCCGATGCGCCAGGTCGCCAACACCACCACCAGCAATTCAGCCGTGCGGGGCAGCAGGCCCGCCACCTTGTCACCGCGTTTGACGCCCTGAGCCTGCAGGAAATTGGCGAAGCGGGCCGCCTGGTCCTGCAATTGGGTAAAGGTAGACGTGGCGCTCTGCCCGTCCTTGCCCTCCCAGAACAACGCGATGCGCCCCGGTAGCGCGTGCCGGTCGCAGCATTCCACGCAGGCATTGAGCGCCTGTAGATTGCCGGCCAGTGCGGTATCGACGGTGTGCTGATAATCGAATTCGGTGATGGCAGCCAGGTACTCACGCATTGCTTCAAATCCTTCTGTATTTTTATTTTGATGACGGTTTTGAGGACAAGAATCGCTGAAATAGTCGCTCCGGAGCGGCGCAGCAGCAATGGTCAAAGCCTTCAACTTGGCTGACTGGTTTGGCCAATCATTGATTGCGCTGATCAGTCGGTCAGCCCAAGTGATTGGACGCCCCCAGCGCTTGCTTCTAACCTGATGGCCTGCGCCACCACAGAAGCCTTCCATGATCGTTCGCCCCAAACCCAACCTGCTGGGCATCCTGTTTTCCCTCAAGGGCTCGATTGCCAAGCGCATCGCCTTGCGCAGCCTGCTGGTCACGTTACTGGCCTCAGTGATCGTGCTGGTGGAAACCCTGCACCCGGCCTATTTCTCCAAGGTCAACGCCACGCCCTTCACGTTGCTCGGGCTGTCGTTGTCGATCTTCATGAGTTTTCGCAACAACGCCTGCTACGACCGCTGGTGGGAAGGCCGCAAGCAACTTGGTCAAATGATCATTGAGGTGCGCTCGCTGATTCGCGAAACCCAGGTGCTGGCTGATCCGGCTGAGCGCGCAGGCCTGTTGCGCGGTCTGTGCGGCTTTGCCCATGGTTTGATCGCGCGTTTGCGTCATGAAGATGAGGCCCGGGCCATCAAGCCCTGGATCAGCGTCGAGCAGGCGCACCCCAACCTGCCCGATAGCGTATTGCAACAACTGGGCGCGCGATTTTCGCTGCTGGCAGAACGGGGCGTGATCAGCGAATGGCGCTACACCCAGCTCGAAACCCGGCTGGTCAGCCTGAGCCAGGTGCAAGCGTCGTGTGAGCGCATCAAAAGCACGCCGCTGCCCTTCCCCTATACGCTGCTGCTGCACCGCACCATCTACCTGTTCTGCATTCTTCTGCCGTTCGCCATGGCCGAGCCATTGGGTTGGCTGACGCCGCTGTTCACCGCCATCGTGAGCTACACCTTCTTTGGCCTGGATGAAATCGGCGACGACCTGGAGGACCCGTTCGGTTTCGACGAAAACGACTTGCCGTGCAATGCGATCGTACGCACCCTGGAGCGCGAGTTGCTCGCCGCCCTCGGCGAATCCGACCTGCCACCTGCGCTGGAGCCGGTTGAATACGTGCTGAACTGACGCGGGTTTGACACTCGCCGTGGTCTGACCGAAGCTGATGGCTTTGCGATAGCTGCCCCAGCTTTTGGACGCCTGCATGTCAAAGTCACGCCGTTACTCCATCATCGGCCTGTGCGCCCTGTTGTTGCTTGTGTTGGTCACTTGGTTTTTCTCCCGCTCCAGTCCAGTGGCCGTGCCGCCGGCGATTGCCCACGGCTACTCCAAAGCCTTGAAGCAGGCGCATAACGGTGAGCCAGGGGCCGCACGCGTGCTGTATCAACAGCTCGGCCGGCCGGACCTGACTCCCCAGCGTCGCGCTGCGTTGCACGCCGAACTGCCCAATTACCCCAGCCCACAAGCGCTGAAACTGGCCGATAAAGACCTGGCCGACGAGTCTCCATTGGTCCGCGAGGCGGCCATTCACAGCATTGTCGGCCTGGTACCCAGCGGCCAACGCACGTTGTTGCTCGGCCCTGTGCTGGATGACCCTGAACAAGACGTGCGCTTTGCCGCCGCGAATGCCTTGCTCGGCCTGTCGCCGGACACCCTGGGTTTGTATTTCGGGCCCTTGCAGCAGGTGCTGGATGAGTTCGTGAAAAAGCTCAAGGGCGAGCCCGAAACGGCTGAAGGCTGGATTCAACTGGCGCGCCTGTACATCCACAGTGCCTTGCTGCCGGAGGCGCAAAACGCACTGGAGCAGGCCATGCGCTTGCAGCCGGACAATCTGCAGGCCGTGGTCGCACAAATCGAGCTACTGGACAAACAAGGCAAAACCGATGAGTCGCGTCAGTTGCTGGCACGCCAATTGGCGGCCCATCCCGAGTCGGCTTACTTGCAGCATGCTCTGGGCATGTGGCTCTTGCACCACGGCGAACGGCCGTATGCCCTGCTTGGTTTGTCCAAAGCGGTAGAGCTTGAACCGGACAATCAAGATTACCGCTACGACCTCGCCACCACCCTGCACGCCCAGGAGGAATTGGAAGCGGCCCAGCGTCAGCTGGAAGAAATCATTCAGCGCCACCCGGCCAATCGCAAGGCACGGGTGTTGCTGGTCAATTACTGGAAAGAGAGTGGCCAGTTGCAGAACGTCCAGGTGTTACTCGCCCAACTTGAGCAACAAAATCCGGATGATCCCGCCCTGCAGCAAGGCCTGTAGCCCGCGCTAAAAAGGTGTAAACCTTAGCCAGGCTTGTACAAATTGAGCAAAACGTTGAACCGCCACGGGCCACTACGGTCAAGTAAATATGGCGCGCCCAAGGCGGTGCGCTCCTCTACTTGTACGTGACCCGAGGGCACTTCTTGTCTACATCCAAAGAGCTGTTCAGTGAAAAGGCGGCCACCGGCATCGAAGGTCTTGACGACATTCTTTCCGGCGGGCTTTCGCGCAGCCACCTGTTCCTGCTGGAAGGCGAACCCGGCACCGGTAAAACCACCGTAGCGCTGCACTTTCTGCAAGACGGCGCAAAGAACGGTGAACGATCCTTGTACATCACCCTGTCCGAAACCGAACGGGAGTTGCGCCAAGGCGCCGAATCCCATGGCTGGGACCTGGATGACAATATCCATATCTTCGAACTGACCCCGCCGGAAAGCCTGCTCGACGCCGATCACCAACAAAGCTTGCTGTATTCCTCCGACCTGGAACTGGGCGAAGCCACTCGACAGATTTTTGAAGAGGTGGAACGGGTCAAGCCGTCGCGTGTGGTCATCGACAGCCTCTCGGAAATCCGCCTGCTCGCGCAAAGCTCGCTGCGCTATCGCCGGCAGATCCTGGCGATCAAGCACTACTTTGTGCGCTACAACGCCACTGTGCTGTTGCTGGACGACCTGACCACCGAATCCCTGGACAAGACCGTACACAGTGTGGCCCACGGGGTGATTCGCCTGGAAGAATTGACCCCCACCTACGGCGCCGAGCGCCGTCGCGTGCGGATTGTGAAATACCGTGGACAGAAATACCGCGGCGGGTTCCATGACTTCACCATCATGGCCGACGGCATCCACGTATTCCCCCGCCTGGTGGCGGCCGAGCACCGTGGTGGTTACGTGCGTGAGACCCTGAGCAGTGGCATCCGCGAAATGGATGCCTTGATGGGCGGCGGGGTCGAGACCGGCTCCAGCACCTTGATCCTCGGCCCTGCCGGTACCGGCAAATCCCTGATCTCGATGATCTTTGCCGCAGCCGCCGTGGCCCGTGGCGAGAAAGCCGCGTTGTTTATTTTCGACGAAGAGCTGGGCTTGTTGTTCGAGCGCATGAACAACATGGGCATCGACCTCGCCGCCCTGCAAGCCACGGGCAACCTGCTGATCGAACAGGTGGACGCAGCCGAGCTTTCTCCTGGCGAGTTTTCACACCGCGTGCGGCGCTGCGTCGACGAGCGCGGGATCAAAACCGTGGTGATCGACAGTATCAACGGCTACCAGGCCGCAATGCCGGAAGAAAACTCACTGATTTTGCATATGCACGAACTGCTGCTGTACCTCAACCGCCGGGGCGCCGCGACCTTCATGACGGTGGCCCAGCACGGGCTGGTCGGCGATATGCAGGCGCCCGTAGACATTACCTATCTGGCCGACACCGTGATTCTGCTGCGTTACTTCGAAGCACTCGGCAAAGTTCGCCGGGCCATTTCGATTATTAAGAAACGCACCGGCGCCCATGAGTCGACCATTCGCGAGTATCGAATCAGCGCGCGTGGCTTGACTATTGGCGAACCCCTCGACAATTTCCAGGGCGTACTGCGCGGCATCCCGACCTATATGGGCGCCGGTTCCCCGCTGCTCAAGGAAGACGGCGTGTGACCGGTCTTTCCCCCCTCTCCGAACGCGCAATCATCCTCGCGCCATTGGGCCGTGACAGCTCTCTGGCGCTGAAGATGCTCAACGAAGCCGGCTACAGCGGCATGATTGCCGGCAACCTGACGGCACTCTGCGAGGCCCTTGCGCAAGGCGCCGGTATGCTGTTGATTGCCGCTGAAGCCTTGCGCGGTGTCGATTTGGAACCGCTGCTGGAATACCTGCATGAACAACCGGCCTGGTCAGACCTGCCCATCGTACTGATGACCCACCATGGTGGCAGCGAACAGAATGGCTCATCCCATCTGAGCGGGCTGCTGGGCAACGTGACCTTCCTGGAGCGGCCCTTCCATCCCGTGACCCTGATCAGCCTGGTGAGCGCGGCCCTGCGCGGTCGGCGTCGACAATATGACGCGCGTGACCGCCTGATCGACTTGAGCGAGAGCGAACTGCGCCTGCAACGTACCCTCGAGACCCTTGAGCAGCAGGTCGAAGAACGCACCGCGCAGTTGCGCAGCAACGAAGAAGCGCTGCGTCAGTCGCAAAAAATGGAGGCCGTGGGACAGCTGACCGGCGGCATCGCCCACGACTTCAACAACATGCTCACCGGGATCATCGGCAGCCTGGAACTGCTGCGCAGACGCGTTTCGCGCGGAAAGCTGGATGATCTGGACAGCCTGATCGACCTGGGTGTCACCTCCGCCAACCGCGCCGCCGGCCTGACCCATCGGCTGCTGGCGTTCTCCCGTCGCCAATCCCTCGATCCCAAGCCCGTGGAGATCAACCAGTTGGTCACCTCAATGGGCGAACTGCTGCAGCGCAGCATCAACGAAAGCATTAGCCTGGATATGCGCCTGACCGACGCGCTGTGGACCGCCGAAGCCGACCCCAACCAACTGGAAAGTGCCCTGCTCAACCTGGTGATCAACGCGCGCGATGCCATGCCCAACGGCGGCAGCCTTATCGTGGAGACCACCAACCGCCACCTCGACAGTGTGTTCACCGCCGCCTACGGCACGTTGATGCCAGGCGATTATGTCGAACTGAGCGTGAGTGACACCGGTTGCGGTATCCCTGAGAGCCTGATCGGTCGCGTCTTCGACCCCTTCTTCACCACCAAGCCGATTGGCCAGGGGACGGGCCTCGGCCTGTCAATGATCTATGGCTTTGCGCGGCAATCCCACGGCCATGTGATCATCCACAGTGAAGTTGGCAAGGGCACAACCGTCAGTCTGTTCCTTCCACGCTTTATCGGTGAGCCGGTGACGGCCGCCGCCGTTAACCCGGCGCTGTTGCCGTTTGCCAATCCAGGCGAGACGGTATTGATCGTCGAAGACGACCCCGCCGTGCGTGTGCTGGTCAGCGCCGTACTCACGGAATTGGGGTATGCCTTTGTGGAAGCAGGTGACGCCAACACCGCCGTACCGATCATTGAGTCTGACCAGCGCATTGACCTGTTGATCAGCGATGTCGGACTGCCCGGCATGAACGGGCGGCAACTGGCGGAAATCGGGCGGCAACTGCGCCCGGAGCTGAAAGTGCTGTTTATCACCGGCTATGCCGAGCATGCAGCCGTGCGAGGTGGCTTCCTGGACCCGGGCATGCAGCTGATCACCAAACCGTTCACGTTTGACCTACTGACGGAAAAGGTGCGGGAGATGATCAAGCAATAGGGCTGCATGGCAGCCCTGGCGTGTTTCAGGCCAGCAAACGCTGGATATGCTCTTGCAGCGTGTCCAGGTCAAAAGGCTTGGCCAGGATCGGCGCGTTGCGCGTGATCGGGCTGTTGCAGTCGAGAATTTCCTGCGGGTAGCCACTGATAAAAATGACTTTCAGTTCCGGTCGCAACTTGATCGCCGGCTCGGCGATCTGCACACCGGAAATGCCACCAGGCAAACGGTAGTCCGTCACCATCAGGTCCAGGTGCGGCTTGGTCGCAAGGATTTCAAAGGCCTGCTCCCCATCGATCGCCTTCAATACCCGGTAGCCCAGGCCGGCCAGGTATTCACCCAGCACGAACATAATGGATTCGTCGTCTTCGACGATCAGTACGACATCTTGTGCATCTTCACTCATGGGAAGCCTTTGTCCGGTCAATTGCTGCAAGTACGACCATGGGGTCACGCAGAGGTTGCGTCGAGGTGACGATTGATTTCATACCGACGCCTCAAGAGGCAGGCACACCCGAAACAAGGCGCCCTCGCCTATGCGGCTTTCGACCTCGATGGCGCCGCCATGGGCGGTCACGATCTGCTCGGAGATAAACAACCCCAAGCCCAGGCCTGCTGCTACATGGCTGGCCGAAACACGCTCGAATTGCTGGAAAATACGCTTCTGGTTGTCTTCGCTGATACCGATGCCACGGTCACGCACCTCGACGCGCGCCTCACCGTGTGAGGTATACACCCGCACATCCACAGGGCTCTTGGCCCCGTAGCGCAACGCGTTGGTGAGCAGGTTGGTCACCACCTGTTCGATGCGAAACTCATCCCAATTACCCACGACGCCCTCTTCGGCCTCCAGGTCCATGGTCGAGCCCGCCGCGGCCACCTGCGGCGCGAAGTTCTGCACCAGGTTACGCACCAGTTGGGTCAGGTCGAAACGCGCCGGGCGAATCGACAGCTTGCCGGTGCGGATGCGCGACACGTCGAGCATGTCTTCGATCAGGCGAATCAGGCTCTGGATCTGGCGCTCATCGCGGTCGACCATTGCGTGCATCTTGTCCAGCGTAAACGCGGCGGCGTTATCGCGCGCCAGGTGCATCTTGCGCAGCTGGGTTTCCAGGATCAGCCCGTTAAGCGGCGTACGCACTTCGTGGGCGACGATTGACATGAAGTCGTCACGCATGCGCACGGCCTGCTCCAGCTCGGACTGGGTGGCCTGCAGGCGCGTCAGCAACAGTTCCTGCTCACGGCGGCTGCGCTCCAGGGCTTCCACCTGCAGTTTCATGGCCTTGCTCTGGCGATACAGGTCTACGAACACATTGACCTTGCTCTTGACCGCATGGATATCCAGCGGTTTGTGCAAGAAGTCCACGGCACCGCTTTCATAGCCTTTGAAGGCATAGTTGAGTTCACGGCCGGCGGCGCTGACGAACACAATCGGGATATTCTTGGTTTTTTCAGTGCCGCGCATCAGTTCGGCCAGCTCGAAACCGTTCATGCCGGGCATCTGCACATCGAGAATCGCCATGGCGAACTCGTGCTCCAGCAACAGTGACAAGGCCTCGTCGGCGCTCAATGCCTTGAAGACCTGGCGATCCTCGCGCTTGATCAGCGCCTCGAGGGCCAGCAGGTTTTCTGGCAGATCATCGACGATCAGCAGTTTGGCCTGGACAGTACTTAACATGGGGAAGGTTCCAGGGAAGCCAGCAGTGAGCCGATCTGGCTCAACGTTAGAATATGATCAGGTGTATGCAAGGCCAGGGCCGCCAGGGGCATCACGGCGATGCGTGCTTCTGTGGGTTCTTGTACGACGGTGGTGCCACCCGATTGTTTGACGTGGGCAAGGCCGCGCGCGCCATCATGGTTGGCGCCCGTCAGCAGAACCGCCATCAAACCGGTGCCATAGGCATCGGCAGCGGACGCAAACAAATAATCGATCGCGGGTCGGGAATGGTGTACGCGGTCTTCCTGGCTCAAGGACAGGCTGCGATCGTTTTCCACCGACAGGTGATAGCCGGGCCCGGCAAAATACAAGGTGCCCGCCACTATCACTTCCTTGTCTCGTGCTTCTTGCACCGGGATGCGCAAGCGCCGTGCAAAGACTTCGGCCAACTGGCTACGGCGCTCATCCGGCAGGTGCAATACGGCAATGATCGGCACACTGAAGGTACCGGGCAACGTGCCAAAAATACTCAGCAACGCCTCGACACCGCCGGCGGAAGCGCCGACGACGATGGCTTCAATCCCGCTGATCGGGCTGGTTGCGGTGTCGCTCATGATTTTCGGTAGATCCGTTCCTGCTTGACCAAGGGTTCGAACTGCTTGCTGTAAGCGGAAAAATCCAGGGTTTCCTTGCTGCCCAGCACCAGAAAACCGCGATGGCACAGCGACTCATGAAACAACCCGAACGCTCGATCCTGTAATTTTTTATTGAAATAAATCAGCACGTTGCGACATGAAATTAATTGAGTTTCTGAGAATACACTGTCAGTTGCCAAGCTGTGATCGGCAAAGGTGACGTTCTCGCGCAGTGTCTTGTCGAAGATCGCATAATCGTAGGCTGCCGTGTAGTAATCGGCAAATGAACGCTGCCCCCCGGCCTGCTGATAGTTGGCGGTGTAGGCCCGCACATTCTCCAGGGAGAAAATGCCTTGCTTGGCTTTTTCCAGCGATGCCGGATTGATATCCGTGGCATAGATGATCGTGCGCTCCAGCAAGCCTTCTTCGCGCAGCAGGATGGCCATGGAGTACACCTCCTCCCCCGTGCTGCAACCGGCGATCCAGATCTTGATCGACGGGTAGGTCTTGAGCAACGGCACCACCTCCTGGCGGATCGCCAGGAAGTGCGACGGGTCGCGAAACATCTCGCTCACCGGGATCGTCAGAAATTGCAGCAACTGCATGAACGCGGCGGGGTCGTGCAGCACGCGCTCCTGCAGCGCGGAAATAGTGGCGCAGCCAAACTGGTGTAAGGCGTGGGCCACACGTCTCTTGACTGACGCACCCGAGTAGTCGCGAAAGTCATAGCTGTACTTGAGGTAAATCGCCTCGATCAGCAGGCGCAGCTCAATATCGCTGCTTTTATCCAAAAAACTTCGCTCCACTTAAATGCGTTCCATCTTCGGTAGCCATACGCGAATCAGCGAGAACAAACGGTCCAGGTCGATCGGCTTGGCCAGGTAGTCGTTCGAGCCCGCCGCGAGACAACGTTCCTGATCGTCTTTCATGGCCTTGGCCGTCACTGCAATGATTGGCAGCTTTTTCCAGCGCGGGTCCTGGCGGATCAAGGTGGTAGCCTCGTAACCGTCCATTTCCGGCATCATCACGTCCATCAACACCAGGTCCACGTCGTCAACTTCATTGAGTTTGTCGATCGCCTCACGGCCGTTACGCCCGATCACCACCACGGCGCCCTTGTGCTCCAGGGCACTGGTCAGGGCGAAGATGTTACGCACATCGTCGTCCACCAACAGGATCTTGCGACCTTCAAAGACCTTGTCGCGGCTGCGGGCGGTCTTGAGCATCTTCTGGCGGTCATGGGACAGCTGGGATTCGACTTTGTGCAGAAAGAGTGTCACTTCGTCCAGCAAGCGTTCAGGTGAGCGCGCGCCTTTGATGATGATCGAGCGCGAATACTTGCGCAGCTCCGCCTCTTCGTCACGGGTCAGGTTGCGCCCGGTGTAGACGATTACCGGCGGGAACGAGCAGATGTCTTCGGTCGCCATGCGCTTGAGCAGCTCATTGCCGAGCATGTCCGGCAGTTTGAGGTCGATGATCATGCAGTCGTAGATATTGGTGCGCAGCAGGTCCAGAGCGGCCTGGGCGTAGCCTACATCGGTGATTTCAATGTCATCGTCGCCGATCAAGCGGGCAATGCTGTCGCGTTGCAGGTCATCGTCTTCCACCAGCAATACGCGTTTGACCTTCTGGGTCAATTTGGCTTCCAGACGCGCAAACACATCCTTGAGCTCTTCGCGGGTGGTCGGTTTGACCGCATACCCGATGGCGCCCATGTGCATCGCGGCCTCGACGCGATCTTCCACAGAGATCACATGCACCGGAATGTGGCGGGTATTGGCGTGTTCCTTGAGGCGTTGCAGCACGGTCAGCCCGGAATGGTCGGGCAGGCGCATGTCCAACAGGATGGCGTCGGGAATGAACTCCTCGGCCAGGCTGTAGCCTTCATCCGCGCCATGGGCGACCAGGCAGTTGTAGCCCAGCTCGTGGGCGAGGTCGAACAGGATGCGCGCAAAATTGGGCTCGTCTTCCACCACCAGAATACAACGGGTGGTGAACGGTGCCTTGTCGCGATCATCGGCAAAACGCGGGATCTGTTGTGCGTCGGCAATCGGCAACGCAGAGACCACAACAGGCTTCGGTGCAGGCGCTGCGACGACTTGGCGTGGCGGCTCGATCGGCGCGTCGTTCTGCGCGCGTTCCACGTACTGCTCCGGCAACACCAGGGTAAACACGCTACCCTTGCCCGGCTCGCTGGTCACGCTGATATAGCCGCCGAGCAACGTCGCCAGGTCGCGCGAGATCGACAAGCCCAGGCCGGTCCCACCGTAACGGCGGTTGGTCGTGCCATCCGCCTGACGGAACGCCTCGAAGATGCTTTCCTGCTGGTCCGGCGCAATGCCGATCCCTGAGTCCCGCACGGTAAAGGCAATGCCGCCCTCCCCGGCACGAGACACCGAGAGGCTGACCTCACCTTGCTCAGTGAACTTGACCGCGTTGGACAGCAGGTTCTTGAGGATCTGCTCCAGACGCTGGCGGTCGGTAAACAGCATGGTCGGTGAGTCTGCCTGTACCTCAACCTGGAAGCCCAACTTGCGGTCGGCGGTCAGCGGCTCGAACATGACACGCAAGCCATCCACCAGCCGCGCGACGCTGGAGTTTTCCGGCCGCACCTCCAGTTTGCCGGCTTCTACCTTGGAAATGTCGAGGATGTCGTTGATCAGGTTGAGCAAGTCATTACCGGCCGAATAGATGGATTCGGCAAACTTGACTTGTTCCGCGCTGAGGTTCTCCTGAGGGTTCTCCGCCAGCAGCTTGGCCAGAATCAGCGAGCTGTTCAGCGGTGTGCGCAACTCATGGGACATGTTGGCGAGGAACTCGGACTTGTACTTGCTGGAGCGCTGCAATTCGTCTGCGCGGTCTTCCAGTTCGATCTGGGCGCGGTTCAGCTCGACGTTTTTGCGGTCCATGGCATCGCGCTGCTCGGCCAGGGTTTGCGTCTGCGCGGCCAACTGCTCGTTGGTCTGCTCAAGCTCGGCCTGCTGGGTTTCCAGGTGAGCCTGGGATTCCTTGAGAATGCGCGACTGCTCTTCCAGCTCTTCGTTGGCGGTCTTGAGCTCTTCCTGCTGCACTTGCAGCTCTTCGTTGAGTTGCTGGGTCTCGGCCAGCACTTCTTGCAGGCGCTGGCGATAACGGGCAGCTTCGATGGACGTGCCAATATTGCCGGCAATCAATTCCAGCAATTCGACATCACGCTCTTCCAGCGGGCGCAGGAAGCCCAGCTCGATGACGCCATTGACACGGTCGTCGTCGCTGGTCGGCATCACCAGCACACTGCGGGTTGAACCTTCGCCCAGGCCCGAACTGACCTTGAAGTAATCCACCGGCACATCGTCCAGGCGAATCAGGCGATCGAGCTGGGCGGCCTGCCCAACGATGCCCTCGTCGCTGTAGATCGACTGTTCCTGCTGCTCCTGTTCACGGGAGAAGCCATACGTGGCCACACGTTTGAGGCCGCCGTGCTCTTCACGCACATACAGCGCAGCCACCACCGAGCCCATGTACTGGGCGAAGAAATGCAGGATGTTGCGCCCCAGCAAATTCAGGCTGAGTTGCCCCAGGACTTGTTCGGCCAGCTCGGTTTGACCGTTGCGTAACCAAGCCTGCTGTTCCAGGCGCCGGGCGATCTTCTGTTGTGACGCGAGGTTTGCACTGTAACTATCTGATAGAGATACTAAATTCCTCCTGCCGCTGTACGCCAAAAAGCCGCTCAGGCCGAGCACAAAGACCAGGTACAGGGTGACGCTGACCACTGTTGTGCGGGTGACATCTGCGTTGCGGGTGACACGGAACTGCTGCTCCATATCCACCGCATCTGCATATTCCTGGCGAATGGCGTCGGTCAGGCTCTTGCCCCGGCCGGACTTGACCGCCCCGCGGTAATCCCCGCTTTGGCGCTGCAGGTCGATCATCGACTGGGCGTACTTGTTCCACTCGGCCTGCAACGACTCCAGGCGTTTAAGGCGATCCACTTGTTGCGGGTTATCCGCCACCAGTTCCTGCAGATTATGTAAATCGCCGATGATGCGAGGCTTTGCCACTTCATACGGGTCGAGGAAATGCTCATCACCGGTAATCAGGAAACCACGCAAGCCGGTTTCCAGGTCAACCGTCAATTTGGACGACTCATTGAGGTTATTGATGACCCGATCGGTGTGCTCCACCCACTGGATCACCGACAATAGATAGGTGATCAAAACGACAAAAAAAGCCGCGCTGAGCACGCCCACGCCCAGAGGCAAGGCCACGTTTCGGCTCAGGAGTTTACGGAAGCTCTTTTCATCGACAGACGAAGCGGGAGTCATGGGCATGCCTTGGCCAAGTGCGGAAAAAGGGGGAGTTTGCCCGAATACCAGGGCCAAGGGCTACGTTTCTGCGTTGATTTGAAGCAATAGCCTACTCACTGCACGTGAATTTCAAGGTGATTTCGGCCGGTTTCTTCAACTCATTTACACACCTTAAAACAGATGACTGGGACTGGAGCGGAACGGACCTATAAGGTTTTCGCACTCAATATTGCGCCTCAGGAACACGGAAGATCTTTTGGAAGGCGTCTTTTCTGACCCGCCAAGGTAATTCACATGAGCATCACCCACGCTGCACTGCAGCCAGTCGTCACCTCTCACAACCACACTGTCACAGAGCCTGACGTTAAAACGCAAAACGCCTCAAGCACTTCAACAACAACCACTGCCACCGTTCAGACGCCCACTACCAGTTCCTTGCAGCGACTTCTGGCTGACCAGGAAAACCTGAAAAACCTGGCCATCAGGCTGCGCGGGATTGTTCCCTGGGTTAAAGACGGCTTCTCAGCCTCAGACTGGTTGAACAAAAACACACTGCGGCTGCATGAGCATTCGTCCAACGCCTCAGCCCATACCACGCCTCAAACGTTTACCAGCGTCATTACTGACCTCGGTTATGACCTGCCGCGTACGGCGGGTGACTTCACTGCGTTGGCGCAAAAACTGGAGCAAAAAGCCTCATTGCATCCACTGGGAAATTTCGGTGGCGCGCTGTCCTGGCCAATGCCGATATCGCAACACGACCAGAACAGCATCATGAACTTCCTCCACTCACACAACACAGGTCTGCCTGGCTT
Organism: Pseudomonas sp. M5A4_2d; assembly: GCF_053345295.1. Taxonomy (NCBI): domain Bacteria; kingdom Pseudomonadati; phylum Pseudomonadota; class Gammaproteobacteria; order Pseudomonadales; family Pseudomonadaceae; genus Pseudomonas; species Pseudomonas sp. M5A4_2d. The sequence continues at coordinate 1,248,320 of NZ_JBKEZW010000001.1, forward strand.
GCCGTTGCCTAGAGATGGCGACGGCACGCTGGGTTACCTGTTGAGGGGCAGTTCGCTGACGTCTAGCGACCTGCAGGACCCCGGCCTGGCGCTACAAAAACTAATCGACTCACCCAAGGGCCAGGCACTGGGGAAAGCTCTGCAAACGCATCTGAATGGCGCGTCATCGGACATCAGTATTTACGACTATGTATTGGCCGCCATTCATCTTGGACTCGATCAAGAGTCCAGTAGGCATCCCGAACGTAACAAGGTAGCCGGTGTTGTTTTGCATGACTCCTCGTACTGGGGCGCGTCCCCCTCGCTGGCGGTTAAATCCGTGAGCGATCAACTTATTGCCGACAGCAAAGTGACAGCGAGCACCGTTAAACTCGCGACACACCTTCTATTCGCCCGCAATTACCCACAATTTCTCATCAAAGACATCCCGCCCACTGTGACATACGGCAGCACCGTCTGGACGCAACTGACCCTCGCAGTAGCCAAGATCGAAGCGCAGACGCCTGGTCGGGTGCCAAACATGACCTATGCCGAGGTTATTGCCTCCGCAGAATCCATGCCGGCCGACGGCTATGCAGTTCAATCTGCCCAGCGCGAAGCCCTGAGAAATTGGGGCGTGGTCAGTGGCATGCTGGATCTCTTCGGCACCCAACCTTCGGAGCCCGAAATCGAGAAGGTCAGGAATGCCTATAACAATCAGTTGAAAGCATTGACCAACGCTTCTTCGTTGATGCAGACACCTTGGCCCAGTCGAAAGGAGATCGCGCTCAATTGCCTTAAAGCGGAATTTCCGGGGGTTGATCCAGCGGTTTTTGAAGCCAAAGTCTTGAAAGTCCTCCACAAGAACAGCAGTCAGGCGCCCTTCGTTTTCCCCGAGCGGCGTTCCATGCTCGACATCGCGATGGAGGGTGAAAAACTCAAAAAAAATCATAGCTGGGTCACCGACGACACCAGCGTTCCGATCAGTCGTTTCAACGCCTATGTCCAGTCCGATAACTTTCATGCCGCCCGTCTATTCAAAGATGAGTATAAACACACCTTAAGAGCCCAAGCCGATGGGCACCACGACATGGTGAAGTACCTGACCTCGACATTGTCACTGGAAGATCGCAGGAACCTCGATTCCGGCAAACTCGAGTTCTTCCACACCAATGACTACAAGGTGGACATGGATTTCACGTCGCCGCTCGCGCTGGCAAAACGGGGGAATACACTGCATATAAAAACCACTCGCGCGGGTGAGGTGAATATTTATTACCTTGACACCAGTAAGGGCACCTTTGAGAAAGCCAACCACCTGAAAAATAAGTTCACCGAACCTTACAGTGGTGAAAAACTGGATGAACGAAATGCAAATATCGTATCCCGAACGAAACTTTTTGCCTCCCCTTACGCTTGCACGCACGCCGACGAGATAAAGAACCCTCCTGCGATCCCCGACAGCTATAACTCAGACCGCACTTCGTTTATCGCCGATGTCTTCGTCAAATCGCTCGCACTGGATAACGAGGATCTCCTGAACCACGCCAAGGGCGTGACGTCGTTTGACAAAGACCGGTCGTTGAACGCGGCGATTGGTGAGTTCTTTCTCAACCTGATTCCGCTTCGGTCTGCCATCGTCAATTTCCAAAATCACAAGATCGGTGAGGGGTTATTTGACCTGTTCTTTGACGTCGTTGGACTGGTCACACTTGGCGCGGGTAAGGCCGCACAAACCACAAAAATCTTGGGTACAGGCCTACACGCAGCCACCAAGGCCGTGAAAACGGTCAAGTTCATTGGCGTGGCCGCCATTGAGGCACTCAATCCACTCAGCGGTCTGGGCGATTTGGTAGCGGGCGCCGGCAAACTGATTCAAAAAGGTGTTAGCACCCTCAAGGGGGCGGACGGCAGTTACGATCTGCTCAAGGCGGCCAGTAAAAGCAATGGTGTCGTTGCAACGGGCACCTACAAAGTTGCAGAAAATACCTTCGAAGGCGGTGCAGTACTGAGCGATGGCAAATGGTATGCCTACAACCCCGTCAATGGCCGCCCCTATGGCCCGCCGCTTCCCGTGTTTACGGCCCAAAGCATAGCCATGGGTGGCGCGATGCAAGAGTTCAAGATACTGGGTACCGGCCTGGGCATGTCCGTAGACCAGACAAAACGGGGCCTTCGCCTGACGCTGGATGCCCATGGCATTGTACCTGCAGGGCATAACTCCGCAGTCATGGCGGTGAATGGCACGCACATAACCCCTAATGAGTTACTTGATCTACTCAAAGCACAGAACGTTAACCTGAGCAAATACAGCGAAATTCGGTTAACCATGTGCTTTTCCGGCACCGGCGGCGGCCAATCATTTGCCGCGCAGTTTGCCAAACTCACCAAGAAACCCGTTGAAGGATTCGAGGGAATTATGCAGGTCAATAATTCTGCAGTGGACGATCTGGCTGCGCGGGTATTCACGAATAAAGCCCGCCAGCGGGATTATATTGATGACACCCTCATTGGACAAAAGCACGAGGTCGTTAAGTACACCATGACCGGCATCAATGCGGACGGTCGAGGTATCTACACGCACAGTTCAAACTACAACCCGGTTCGTTTTGACGCTCAGGGAATTGCGACCACTTCCAAGCCGCCTCGAGCCCCTTACACGGGCGACAGGATCGAGCGTCCTGCCATTGAGCTTCCTCGAAAAAACAGCCAACCCTCGAATTTTGATTTCGACGATTACGACGATCTCACTTGATCGACAGGCTTGAAATGAACGCCCGGCCTGCTGCACTTACCGGGCGTTCACTTGGCTTTGGGCGGGGGCGCTGACTCGCAGGGCGGGACATTGCAGCCCATTAGCGGCACAATGTTTTGATGTCGGGGGAACTTACCTCGATCGACAGGACTCAGGAATGAGAATGGTCGTTAAATGACTAAAGGCCTGCACTTCCAACTCATCAGGAATTTTCCCTATGTCCGCTGCCCCCTCCACCCTCCTTGTAGTCGAAGACGACGCCATCGTGCGCATGCTGATCGTCGATGTACTCGAAGAATTGGAGTTCACGGTAGTAGAAGCGGCGGACGGGGAAGCAGCCCTGGTGATCGTGGAAAACACCGATCAGGTGATCGACCTGATGATGACCGATGTCGGCCTGCCTGATATGAATGGAAAAGACTTGGCGAAGAAGGTGCGTGAGCTGCGCCCTGCTCTGCCAATCCTGTTTGCCAGCGGCTATGCCGACAGTATCGATGTGCCGCCCGGCATGCAGGTGATCGGCAAGCCATTCTCTATCGATCAACTGCGCGACAAGGTCAAATCGATGCTGGCTGATCGTCTGAACTGACGTTGACGCTGCCCATTCGCGGCAGCACGCTCCTCATTTTTGTAGCCCTGGCGAACATCATCGGCCCATCGCGGCTATTGCGAGGGCCGCTCTGCGCCTCAACACCTGCCCTGACCCGCATGACGGCTATAGTCTCAGTTCACCTTGTTTGCAGGGATTAACGTGACGTTCGGCCAATAAAGCTAGACACTCAGCACTTTGATCCCACGCCCTTTATAAAGCACTCTGGAAGGACGCAACAACATGATTGGAAAACCGACGCGCCTGCTGTTGGCGAGCCTCTCGATTCTCATGAGTACCGGCGCCTGGGCCGATTTTACGGCAACCCCTGCCGAAGCCCGGGCCATTGCCAAGGAAGCCTACTTATATGGCTACCCGGTAGTGGCGATGTACAAGAGGCTTTACACCCAGGCCGTTGATAAAGGCGGTGCCAAATTCAAGGCGCCGTTCAACCATATCGCTAATACCGCCCAGGTCTTCACGCCCAAGGACACGGCGTTCGCCACCCCGAACGCAGACACGCCCTACTCGTTCGTGTGGATGGACCTGCGCAAAGAACCTCTGGTACTGACCCTGCCGAAGATCGAAGACAACCGTTACTACTCGGTGCAGTTGATCGACCTTTATACGCAGAACATGGCGTACCTGGGCACCCGCAGCACCGGCAACAATGGCGGCCACTACATGATTGCCGGCCCGGACTGGAAGGGTCAGCAGCCGGTTGACATCGACCGAGTGGTCTACAGCGAAAGCAACATCGCCTACGCCTTGTATCGCACGCAATTGTTGGACGACAAGGACCTGAACAAGGTCAAGCAGATTCAGAACGGCTACAAAGTGCAGTCGCTGAGCAGCTATGTAAAACAGCCTGCACCGGCTCCGGTGCCGAAGATCGAATGGCCCAAGCCTACGGCGACCATGACCGAAGGCCCGCAACTGTTTCGCTACCTGAACTTCATGCTGGCGTTTGCCGCGCCCCAGGACAGCGAAAAAGACCTGTTGGCACGCTTTGCCAAGATCGGTATCGCCCCTGGCGCGCCGTTCAAGGTCAAGGCATTGACCGTCGAACAGCGCAAGGCGCTGGAAGATGGCATCGCCGATGGCCGGGCTGAGTTTGCGGCATTCAAGAAGGACAAGATCGACACTCATCAAGTGTCCAGCAGTGACCTGTACGGCAGCCGCGATCGCCTGAAAAACAATTACCTGTACCGCTACGCCGGGGCCGATCTGGGGATTTTCGGCAACTCCCCTGACGAAGCCATTTACCTGAACTACGCCGTTGACAGCGAAGGCAAGCCGGCCAACGGCGCACGCCACAGCTACACCGTGCACTTTGACAAGGATCAATTGCCGCCGGCCGATGCGTTCTGGTCGCTGACCATGTACGACGCAAAGACCAAGCTGCTGGCGCCCAACCTCAAGAAACGCTACCAGATCAATTCGCGGATGCTGCCCGACCTCAAGCTGGACGCCGACGGCGGCCTGACCCTGGCATTACAGCACCACGAGCCGCCCAAAGCCGAACAGAACAACTGGTTGCCGGCCCCGCCCGGTCCGTTTTATGCCGTACTGCGGATTTACCTGCCCAAGCCCGAAGCGACTCAATGGCAGTTACCACCGCTGACACCGCTCAAGTAACACCCGGTGCCCGGCCGAAACCTCGATTCGGCCGGGTACGTCCCTCCTCGATGATAAGTGCGCCGCCCTGCCCCGCTATAACAACCCTGGCGCAGGGAATGCGTCGAACCCTCAGCGGTTTTTCAGCTTCACATAAGACTGATACACGTCCGACGCCCAGCCATCGATAACGCCTTTAACGTCATCCGCCTTCATCACTTGAGCGTCGTTGGACAAGGGCTTGCCGGTGCCTTTGCGAACCACCTGTGCGAGCACCTTGCCAGTCGCGCCATCCAGAAACTGCGCCTCAGTGCCCAGTGTCGTCTCCTGATCACGAATACCGGCTCCGGTACTCACCGCCGCCACCACCAAGGCCACGGGAATGTACTCGTAAGGCTTGAGGCTTTCGGTCTTGCTGCTCACGGCGGTAATGGCTGCGCGCAGCACGATCACGCCCGGGCCGGGGGCATTGGCCACCTGCATTGACTTGCTCAGCTCGCGCGTGAGCGCTGCGGTGTAGTAACTGTTGATACCGTTCAGGGTGCTGGCCGGAATTTTGGCGGTGGCCTGGGGTTTGGGATAGAACTGGGTGGGTTCGATGTACACCGCGGTGTAGCGCTTGAGGTCCAGGTTGGGATCGACCCAGCGCATCACCTGGGCGCCCGAGGGCGACTTGGCCTCTTTAAGTTGGCTGTAGTCCGAGAGAAAACCGGAATACTCGTCCGGCTGGGGGGCCTTTGAGGCACACCCGGACACTGCGACAGTAGCGACGCACAGCGCACTGACCATTAGCCTTAGTTTCATCATTGAACTCCCTGGCGACCATCATTGAAACAACGAGCCCTATGTATAGCCAATGCAGAAGGAGTTTGCTCAGCCGCGTTCGCGCGGGATCAGGCTTTGTAACTGCGCGGCCAGGAAGTTGGCGTCGAAGGCGAAGGTGTCCGGGTCTTTCAGGCCGTTGGTTTTCTTCCACAGCCAGTCCTGTTTATCCGGCGGTAGCACCAGCGAGATACTGCCGTGCCGAGCAGCGGTCAGGCCTATCACCGAGACGGAAATCAAGCCGCCTGCGCCCATGACTTCCGGCACGAACTCAACGGCTTTGCCGGTGATCTGCACGGTAAGTTTCTCGGTTTTGAAGGTCGAACTCTCGACCGGCAGGCTCGGGCTGCTGGCGACATACGCTTCGCGATGGACGTCCAGCAGGCCGACGGTCTTGACCGGCTCCAGCCACTGTTCAATCTGCCCGAACAACTCACCGAGCTTTTGCGCCCAGCGCGCCGACTGCACGTCGAATTGCTGTTTCTTGTGCGCTTCGCTATCGGCGTAATGACGAAGCATCTCGCCCAGTTGCTGTACATCGTCCATTGCAGATTTCCTTGGGTGAGCCAGGTTGCGAAGTAAGATCATGGCAGAAGTGGCGGCTCGCCGTATGGCTTAAAACTGCTCCGGTCATTTAGCGGGTAACTGCATATGACTAATCCGCAGGCGGTGAGTAAGGTAACGCGACATTCCTTGTCAGGAGCTTCGCATGCGTACCATTGGCCTAATCGGCGGCATGAGCTGGGAGTCCAGCGCCGAGTATTACCGCATCATCAACCAACGCGTGCGCGACCAACTTGGCCCACTGCGCTCTGCGCAATTGTTGATGTACAGCGTGGATTTCGGCCCGGTGGAACAGGCTCAGCATGCCGGCCGCTGGGATGACGCCGCGCTGATTCTGGAAGATGCCGCGCGCCGCCTGCAAGCCGGCGGTGCCGAGTGTGTGGTGCTGTGTACCAACACCATGCATTTGGTGGCGCCGCGCATTGAAGCGGCGGTGTCGATTCCGTTTCTGCATATTGCCGATGCCACCGGGGCTGCGGCCGTTGAGCGCGGCACGCTGACGGTCGGCCTGCTGGGCACTGCGTTCACCATGGAACAGGATTTTCTCAAAGCGCGCCTGGCCGCCCAGGGCTTGACCGTGCTGGTGCCCGACGCGGACGAACGCCAGGCCGTGCACCGGATCATCTATGAGGAGTTGTGTGTCGGGATGATCAACCAGGCTTCACGCCAGGTCTATCAGCGCGTAATCGCCACCCTGGCCGCACGGGGTGCCCAGGCCATCATCCTCGGGTGCACGGAAATCGGCCTGCTGATCAAGCCTGAACACAGCGACCTGCCGCTGCTGGACACCACCGAGCTGCATGCGCAGGCCGCGGTGGCGTTTGCGCTGGAGGATTAAGCCGATTTGCGCAGGCGCGCCATGCTCAGGGTGTCGACAAAGACACCGTCACGCAGGGCGTAATCGCGCAACCGACCTTCAACTTCGAAGCCGAACTTGCGGTACAGGTTATGCGCCGCCTCATTGTCGGCGTACACCGTGAGTTCCACGCGGTGCAGGTTCATCCAGTTGTCGGCCACATCCAGCGCGGCCGTCAACAACCTGGAACCCACACCCTTGCCCTGCCAGGCCGTCGCCACGCCCATGCCGAACGAACCGACGTGGCTCTGGCGTACGCGCAGGTACTGTTCCATGCCGAGCTGACCAATCACCTCGCCGCCATGTATCGCCACCAGCTGTAGCCGGCGCTCGTTATCCATCACCAACCGCTTGCGCCAGGCCTCGATCGACTGAAAAGGCATTTGCAGCACCTGACGACACACAGCCGGTTCGTTATAGAGCGCAGCCACACCTTCAAGGTGGGCTTCGGTAAAGCGCTGGATCACGATGTGGGGTTCAGGCGTGTGCATTGTGTTTCATCCTTTGAAAGACAAGTGGCAGGCCAGTGTAGGGGCAAACCAGCTTCTCTGACGAGCCCGGAATCCTCCCGCAAATCAACCGGCTATATCCTGCATCTGTACGATAGCGATCGCACCCGGCAGCGCGGATACTTGGCGTAGGCCCTGCCACGTCAATCCAACGTTTCGGCCTTTAACCCTGTGACGAAAACAACAAAAAAAGTCCCACAGAGGAACGCCCATGAATCGTCTTGATCCCTCGGGCCTGTTACAGGCCTTCAGCACCCTGACCCTGGATTTGCAGCGACTGGCCCAGCGCCAGGACATCGAACATTTTCAGCAGCATGCACTGACGCGTATCAGCCAGTTACTGGCGTTTGACAGCGCCTGGTGGGGGCGCGCGGCGCTGATAGGAGGCTTGCCGGAAGAGCACAGCAGCTATCTGTACCAGTTGCCGCCGGGCTATTTGGACGACTGGCAATCGATCCGCCATATGGATGTGACGATCAAGCAGGTACATGCGGCGCCAGGCCAGGCCGTCATCATCGACATGCGCGACTGCGCCAGCGGCGCCGGCTTGAATTGGCTCGGCGAACGGCACGGGATCGGCGAGTTGTTGTGCGTCATCCATGTCGACCCGCTCACTTGTCTGAGCGATCACCTGACCTTGTACCGCAAGCCTGCGGCTGCGAAATTCAACGAGCAGGACTGCCTGCTGCTCAACAACCTGATGCTGCACTTGGTGGCGGCGGTTTCGGCGAACCAGATCCGCGCCCTGGTGGCCATGCGCGAAACGCTCACAAGCCCACGCAATCTCGCGCTGGCGGTGTGCGGCCCGCGCGGCGTCCTGCAGTGCGCCGAGCGCGGCTTTACCGATTTACTGCTCAGTGAATGGCCGCAATGGAGCGGCCCTACCCTGCCGGTGGCCCTGGATGAGCGCGGCTACGAGGGCAAGCAGATCCACATTGAGGTTTCGGCGGTGGGCGATCAGTTTCTGCTGGCGGCGCGCATCAACCGCGCCCTGCCCCAGCTCAGCCCAAGGGAAAACGACGTCGCCCAAGGCTTTGGCGAGGGCAAGACCTATAAGGAAGTCGCCCGCGACCTTGGCCTGTCGCCCAATACCGTACGCCATCATATTCGCGCTATCTACACCAAGCTCGGCGTCAAGGACAAGGCGCGTATAGCGCACTTGGTGCACGCCCCACCCGACTGATCCACACCGCTTTATCGCAGCGTTTTGCACTGTCGTTTTGACGGTCACGGGTTTCTTTTGCCCATTTTTTACCCCTGCTGCACTCGCCCTGACACTCCATTTAAGAGACACCTCGCCATGACCCCAACAACCGTGCGTAACCTGACGGTGCTGCTCGGCGGCACACTGCTGTGCCTCGATAGCCGGGCTGCCGACCTCAATGCCCGCGACTTTTTCAGCGCACCGCCAGGCACCAGCCTGGGCGTGCTGTACTTGCCTGCGACGCGTGCCGGAAATTTCCACGGGCCTGCCGATACCACCGGCAAGGCCGACCTCAGGGTGAACGCCCTGGCATACCGCCAAGTGTATTTCACCGACGCCTGCGGCACGCTGTGCACGCCGCAAGTCATCGTGCCCTTCGCCGACATCAATGCGCGCTTGCCAGGCGCCAGCCAACGCACCGGCGAAAGTGGGCTGGGCGATCTGCAAGTGGGCGGCACCGTGTTTTTCATCAACGACCCGGCCTCTCGTACCTACAGCGGCCTCTTGAGCCTGATCACCGTGCCGGTGGGCGAATACCACAGCAACAACCCGGACGTGTCTGCGGGCGCCAATCGCTGGGGCGCAACCTTTGTCTACAACTACACGCGAGGCATCGGCGAAAAATGGGTGCTGGAAGCCAATCTGGAAGCCCAGCTCTACGCCCCCAATGACGACTATTTCGGCAGCCAGCTCAAGCAAGCCCCGCTGTATCGCCTGCAAGCATTTGCCTCCTACGACTTCAGCCCCGCCACTTACGGTGCGTTGCGCCTGATCCAGGCCGACGGTGGGGCGCTGCGCCTCAACAACCGTCAACTCGACGACACCCACAAACGCTACACCCAGGTCGGGTTCGAGGTCGGGCACTGGCTCGACAAGCAGAACCAACTGATGTTCGGCCTTTCGCAAAATGTCGCCGCGTCCAACGGTTACGCCGGAACCGATGCGCTGTTGCGCCTGGTCCACGTGTTCTGACGCGCTTTCCCGAGCCCCTTTTCCCGGAGCAAGAAGATGCACACTCAAACCCATGCCGCACAGCATGAGGCCTCAGCCTCATCGCCCTCCTGGGCACTGCTGGCAGCCATTGTGCTGTTTGCCGCAATCACCCCGACCATCCTGATGACCGCCCCCGCCGTGGCTTCACAGTTGGCGAGCGAATGGCAACTGAGCCCTGCGCAAATCGGTGATCTGTTTTCCGTCGAACTGGGCGCCATGAGCCTGGCGACGCTGCCCGCGCTCTGGTGGCTCAAACGGGTCGACTGGCGGGTGGCGGCCTTGTGCGCCGCACTCCTGTTCATCGCGGCCAATCTGCTGTCGATGCTCGCCGACACCTACGCCAGCTTGCTTGCCTTGCGCTTCGCCAGTGCGTTGGCCGGAGGTTCATTGATGATCATCTGCCTGGCCAGTGCCGCCCATACGGCCAACCCCAGCCGGGTCTACGGGCTATGGGTGATGGGGCAACTGGTGGTCGGCGCCCTGGGCCTTGCGGTACTTCCGGGGTTATTCGAACGCTACGGCTTGAATGCCTGCTACCTCATCCTGGCGGTCCTGATGACCGTACTGTTGCCCCTGGCCCGTGGTTTTCCCCGTGCCAGCCCGGCGAGCAAGGCGAACGATAGCCCTGCGCTGCACCGCTCACCCTGGAAGGCCGCGCTGGGGATCGCAGCGGTCCTGGCCTTTTACATCAGCCTCGGCGGCGTCTGGACCTTCATCGGTGCCCTGGGTGCGCGTGCCGGAATCTCGCCACAGCACAGCGGAGAAGTGTTGGCCGTCGCGACGCTGATGGGCATTGCCGGGGCGGCGTGCGCTGCGCTGATCGGTGCGCGCCTGCCGCGTGGGGTGCTGTTGCTCGCGGGCTATGCACTGATGGCGACCGCCGTGCTGCTACTGCTCGGCCAACCCGCGCTGCTGCGTTTTGCGCTGGCGGCGCTGCTGTTCAAGTTCACCTGGACCTTCATCCTGCCGCTGATCCTCGCCTGCCTGGCCGACCTGGACCACAGCGGCAAGTTGATGAACGCCTCCAACCTGGTGATCGGCGGCGGCCTGGCCATCGGCCCTGCCGTCGCCGGCCGGCTGATCGAGACCAGTGGCGGGTTTACCGCGCTGCTGGTCGGCGCTGCCGTTATCACCTTGCTGTCCCTGGCGATGACCTTCGCCAGCCGCCCATCACAACCCCGTTGAACTGGAGCCTGTATGAACCGAACCACCGCGTTTTTCTTTGATGAAATGACCCTGTGGCACAGCGCCAGTGCCCACGCGCTGACCTTGCCCGTGGGCGGATGGGTGCAGCCGCCGGCCGGCAGCGGGCATGCCGAGTCGCCGGACACCAAGCGACGCTTGAAAAGCCTGCTGGACGTGTCCGGCTTGAGTCGCCACTTGCACCTGCACAGCGCCCCTCCCGCCAGTGAAGAGGATCTGCTGCGGGTGCATGGCAGCCACTACCTGCAACGTTTCAAGGCCCTGAGCGATGCCGGCGGTGGTGAACTCGGCCCCCAGGCCCCGATGGGTCCGGGCAGCTACGAAATTGCCAGGTTATCCGCCGGCTTGACCATCGCCGCGGTGGACACGGTCCTCAAGGGCCAGGCACACAATGCCTATTCGCTGTCGCGGCCACCGGGACACCATTGCTTGGCCGATAGCGCGATGGGCTTCTGTTTCCTCGCCAACATTGCGCTTGCCATCGAAGTGGCCAAGGCGCGCAACGGGCTGGGCAAGGTCGCCGTGATCGACTGGGACGTCCATCATGGCAATGGCACCCAATCGATTTTCGAGGACCGGGGCGATGTGTTGACGATTTCACTGCATCAGGACGGTTGTTATCCGCCGGGTTACAGCGGCGAGCAGGATCGCGGCCGTGGCGCCGGCCTGGGGGCGAATATCAATATTCCATTGCCGCCGGGCAGTGGTCACGACGCGTACCTGCATGCCATGGCGCGCATCGTGGTGCCGGCGCTTGAACGGTTTCAACCGGAGCTGATCATCGTTGCTTGCGGCTATGACGCCAACGCCGTCGACCCGTTGGCGCGCATGCTGCTGCACAGCGACTCTTTCCGACTGATGACCCGCACGCTGCGCCTGGCGGCAGAGCGCCTGTGCCAGGGCCGCCTGGTGCTGGTGCATGAGGGCGGCTACAGCGAAGCCTATGTGCCGTTTTGCGGGTTGGCCACCCTGGAGGAGTTAAGCGGTGTGCGCACGGCGGTGCAAGACCCGATGCTGGAATTTGTCCAGTTGCAGCAACCCAACGCGGCGCTGCTGACATTCCAGAAGCAATGGATCGAGCAGTTGGCGCGCGGGCTCATCGATTAAACCTTGGGCGCCGCCAGCCGCCATAAGCGAGCGATGTCCGAGGCCCGTTCGCGTAATAAACGCGGCGCTTCGCTGCAAGCCTGTTCCAGGCTCATCGGGCCCGAAGGCAAGGCGAATGCGGCGTCCACACCGTGGGCGTACATTTGCTCGTAGCCATCGCCCAGTGTGCCGGCGATCACGATCACCGGCACGTTGTGCTGGCGGGCAATGCGTGCCACGCCGAACGGGGTTTTGCCACGCAGCGTCTGGGCGTCGAAGCGGCCTTCGCCGGTAATCACCAGATCGGCGCCCCGTACGGCTTCGTCCAGCCCCACCAATTCGGCGACGACCTCAACGCCGGCGCGAAATTGCGCGCCCAGGAAGGCCTTGGCGGCAAACCCCAGGCCACCTGCTGCACCACTGCCTGGCTCATCACGCACTTCTTTGGGCAGAACCTTGGCGCAGTGATCGGCAAAATGGCCAAGGGCGGCGTCCAGTTGTTCGACCTGCTGCGCATTCGCACCTTTTTGCGGGCCGAAGATGGCAGAGGCGCCGTGTGCGCCGCACAACGGGTTGTTCACGTCGGCAGCAATCTCAAAGCGTACGTGGGCCAACCGTGGGTCCTGTTGTTCAAGATTGATGCGCGCCAGGCCTGCCAAGGCCAGGCCACCGGGCGCCAGTGGCTGGTCCTGGGCGTCGAAGAGTTGCACGCCGAGCGCCTGCATCGCGCCTGCACCACCGTCGTTGGTGGCGCTGCCGCCAATCGCCAGGATGACGCGCCGGGCGCCAGCATCCAATGCGGCGCGTATCAGTTCGCCGGTGCCGTACGTGGTGCTGGTGCAGGCATCGCGCTGACCCGGCGGCACACGTTGCAAGCCGCTGGCTTCGGCCATCTCGATAATCGCGGTGCAGCTGTCGGCCAGCCAGCCCCAGCGCGCTTCAACCGTCCCTCCCAACGGACCTCGCACAGTGTGGCTGCGCAGTTCGCCATTGCAGGCGGCGAGTACCGAATCCACGGTGCCTTCACCGCCATCGGCCATCGGGCACTGGATCAAGCGTGCATCCGGCCACACCTGGGCCAACCCTTCGGCAATCGCCTGGGCGACGCCTTCGGCACTCAGACTGTCCTTGAATGAGTCGGGGGCGATGATGATTTTCATGGGGTTTCTCCGTTTTTTATAACGCCCATGCTGCCAGTTGGCTGCGGCAATGACGCCGGTCAGATGCACAAGTGTGAGTGAGGTTTGTTGTTCATTTCGACAAAGCCTGGGGCAACAACTGTACGCCGAGGTAAAGGGCAAGCATGCCGTCGAGGGTCAGTGGGTCGACACCACTCAACTCGGCTATGCGCTCCATCCGATAACGCAGGCTGTTGCGGTGAATACCCAACGCATCCGCACACGCCTGGCTCTGGCCGTCGTGTTCGCACCAACTGCGCAACGTCGCCAGCAACTGACCGTTGGTGTCCTTGGCCAACACTTTGCGCAACGGGTTGAGCAATTCGTCGAGGGCGTCTTCATTACGGTGTCGCCAGAGCATCACGGGCAAACGATAACGGTTGAGCGTCAACAGCCGTGATTGCGGGAGAATATCGCGACCATAGGCGAGCAAATCCCCCACGCGACGGTAACACCGGCGCAGCCCCGCCAAGCCATCGGCCTGACCGCCCACGGCCACTCGCAGGATATTCCAGCCCAGGCCTTCAAGCTTCTCCAGCAAGCGCAGGTTATCCACGCGCACCGCTGCAGGTCGGCACCACAGCAGGGAAAATTGCGCGGAGCTGACGCACCAACTGTCCGGGTAGCGGCTGGTGAGCCAGGCGCTCAACGCGTCCGCCGATTGGCCCACGCCCAGCTCGAACAGGTACGGCGTGCGCGTCATTTGCGGTTTGAGCCCCAACTGTTGCGCTTCATCGACCAGGCGCGGCGAGTCGCCGGCGTCGGCCAAAAGCAACGCCAGCAGATCATCACAGCGCTGGCGCCGCCATTGCTGTTCGGCTTGTTGATGGCGATGGCTGACCAGCATTTCCGCCGTCATGCGCACCAACTCAGCGTAAGTGCGCAACAACTCGGGTTCACCGGTAATGCCGAGCACGCCGATCAGCCGCTGGTCGTGCATCAGCGGCAGGTTGATGCCGGGTTGCACGCCCTTCAGGTGTTTGGCGGTCTGGCCGTCGATTTCCACCACCCGACCGTTGGCCAGCACCAACTGCGCGCCTTCATGACGTGTGTTGATGCGCTCCGGCTCACCGCTGCCGAGGATCAAGCCCTGGCTGTCCATGACGTTGACGTTGTAGGGCAGGATGGCCATGGTGCGATTGACGATATCCTGCGCCAGGTCATGATCCAGCTCGAACATGGGGCTAAGTTCCTTGAAAGGCAGGGTTGTTCATAGGCACAGCGCAAAGCACGCTTCACTGTGCGCTAGCACAAAGACAGCACCCCGGCCGGTGGCCGAGACTCTTTGGGCGATCAACGTTACCCTCGCATCGCGAAAAATCATAATAAAGAGAGACTGCCATGTCACAGAGCGCCGCTGCCACACTGGCCACCGATGACGATAAAAACGCCATCTACAAGCGCATTACCCTGCGCCTGATCCCCTTCATTTTCATCTGCTACTTGTTCAACTACCTTGACCGGGTGAACGTTGGCTTTGCCAAGTTGCAGATGCTCGACGCGTTGAAATTCAGTGAGACGGTGTACGGCCTCGGTGCCGGGATCTTCTTTATCGGCTACGTGCTGTGCGGCGTGCCGAGTAACCTGGCGCTGACCAAATTCGGCCCGCGCCGCTGGATCGCGTTGATGATGATCGTGTGGGGCACCTTGTCCACCTGCCTGCTGTTCGTCACGACGCCGACGCATTTCTATGGGCTGCGCCTGTTGACCGGCGCCGCTGAAGCCGGCTTTTTCCCCGGCGTGGTGCTGTACCTCTCGCAGTGGTTCCCAACCTTTCGCCGCGGGCGGATCATGGCATTGTTCATGTCGGCGATTCCGGTGTCCGGCTTGCTCGGCAGCCCGTTCTCCGGCTGGATCCTCAACCACTTTGCTGCAGGCCAGGGTGGCCTGGCGGGCTGGCAGTGGATGTTCCTGCTGCAAGGCATCCCGACCGTAATACTTGGCGCACTCGCTTACTTCCTGCTCAGCGACAGCTTTGCCAATGCCCAGTGGCTCACGCCCCACGAGCGTGCAGTGCTGGAAGCCGATCAGGCGATGGACTTGGCCAACAAGCCGAAGACCACCACCGATTCGCTCGGCGCAGTGTTCAAGAACCCGGCCATCTGGGCGTTCGGCCTGATCTACTTCTGCATCCAGAGCGGTGTGTATGCGATCAACTTCTGGCTGCCGTCGATCATCAAGAACCTGGGTTTCAGCGATAACCTGGTGATTGGCTGGCTGAGTGCGATTCCGTATCTGCTGGCCGCCGTGTTCATGCTGCTGGTGGGCCGCTCCGCCGACTTGCGCAAGGAGCGTCGCTGGCATTTGGTGGTGCCGATGTTGATGGGCGCAATCGGCCTGCTGATCGCGGTGAATTTCGCCACCACCCCGGCGATTGCGATTCTCGGTCTGACCATCGCCACCATGGGCGCGCTCACCGGCCTGCCGATGTTCTGGCCGGTGCCAACCGCCCTGCTCAGTGCAGGCGCGGCGGCAGGCGGTTTGGCGCTGATCAACTCCATGGGCCAGATGGCCGGCTTCCTCAGCCCCTACATCGTAGGGTTTGTGAAGGATGCCACCGGGTCCACGGACATGGCGTTGTACCTGCTGGCGGCGGTGATTGTCGCCGGTAGCCTGTTGGCGCTGCGCATGACACGTACTCTCAAAGTATAAAACCCAGTCCATGTGGGAGGGTGCAAGCCCCTCCCACATTTTGCGCTGTGTTTACAACACACCGCCGCCGTCGATATCCATCACGGCACCGGTCATAAACCCGTTCTCCATGGCCAGCACATACCCCGCCGCAACCTCCTCAGCCTGCCCCACTCGCCCAACCGGCAAGGCCCCGCCAGCCTTGGCGAACATCGCCAGCCGCTGCTCCTCTGTCAGCCCTGCATAAGCCGGTGTATCAATCACCCCCGGGCTGATCACATTGACCCGACGGGGCGCCAATTCTTTTGCCAGTTGCTTGCCCAGCGCTTCGGTCGCAGCGTTGATGCCGGTCTTGATCAACTGGCCGGGCGCCAGTTTGCGGCCCAGTTGGCCCGAGGTCAGGCTGATGCTGCCGTGCTCAGCCAAAAACGGCAGCGCCTGTTGGATTGCCCGCAGCGCGCCCCAGAGTTTTACGTTGAAGTTGTCCTGGGCTTCGGTCAGGTCGGTTTCACTGAGGGTTTTGGCCCGCACCGACGGCCCGGCGGTATAGACCAGATGATCAAAGCGTCCGACCGCTTCGAACAAACGTTGCAGGGAGACGCTGTCGGTCACGTCGACCGGCTCGCTGCGCACGCCGTTGTCGACACTGGAGGCCAAGCGGCGCCCGGCCAGCACCACCTGTGCGCCACGCGCTGCGGCAGCCTTGGCCACTGCCGCGCCGATACCGCTGCTGCCGCCAATCACGATGACGGTTTTACCGCTGAGGGGGGATGTCATGAGGTTGATACCTGATTGAGAAAGTGAGCGTTGATCTTCTCAGCTTGGCAATCAGCGAAAAATCCCGGTAAAACGACAAGATCTTTAAAGGATTTTTACAAATGAGCTCAACCCTGGACCTGGAAGTGTTTGTGCGCACCGCCGACACAGGCAGCCTCTCGGCGGCCGCGCGAAGCCTTAACCTCACGCCGGCAGCAGCCAGTATCGCCCTCAAACGTCTGGAAACTCGCTTGGGCATCCGCCTGCTCGCCCGTTCCACCCGCAGCATGCGCCTGACCGAAGAAGGTCGGCGTTACCTGGACAGCGTACGCATAGCCCTGGAAGCCTTGTCCGAGGGCGAGCAAGCGATCAAACAACAAGGCCAAAGCCTCAGCGGCCTGTTGCAGTTGGCCGCCCCCTCGGATTTCGGGCGCAATGTGCTGCTGGGCTGGCTGGATGAATTCAAGGTCGAGCACCCGAACATCCGCCTGCAGTTGTTGCTCAACGACAGCAACGCCGATTTGTTCCGCGACACCGTCGACATCGCCCTGCGCTTTGGTGTGCCACGGGACTCCAGCCTGGTGGCATTACCCGTCGTGCCCGGCCACCATCGCATTCCTTGCGCGAGCCCTGACTACCTCGCGCGGCACGGTACGCCGCGTACGCCTGCGGACCTGGCGCAACACAGTACGCTGCGCTACATGCGCCGGGGGCAGCCGAATAACACCTGGTACTTTCGCCAGGGCGCACTGCTCCAGGAAGTCGAAGTGACGGGCGATTACCTGAGCGACGATGGCGAAATTGTGCGGCGTTGGGCGTTGGCTGGCCACGGGGTCGCGTATAAGGCCAACCTGGATATCGCCCGGGATATCCAAGCCGGGCGCCTGGTGCCGCTGTTGCCCGATTGGCAAGGCGAGCCCACCCCGTTCAACCTGATGTGCCCTCACCGCCTGCAAGTGTCGGAACGGGTGAAAGTGCTGCATCGTTTTTTACAGCAGCGCTGTCAGACCTTGCTGAGCGCATGAAGAAAGCCGTGCTGGGGTTGTTCCAGAGCCCTTGAGTCTGGTATTGCATCACTTACGTTTCCCAGCCATGAGGATCTTTGCATGATTTACCGCACATTGGGCCAGTCCGGGTTGAAGGTCAGCGCACTGACCCTGGGCACCATGATGTTTGGCGAACAGACCCACACCGAAGACTCGCTGCGCATCATCGACAAGGCCTGGGACCAGGGCATCAACTTTATCGACACCGCCGACGTTTACACCGGCGGGCGCTCCGAAGAAATCGTCGGTGAAGCTATCGCCCGCCACCGCTCGGATTGGGTGGTGGCGTCGAAAGTCGGCATCGGCCCATTGGACGGTTTACCCAACCGCAATGGCTTGAGCCGCAAGCGCATTTTCAACGCACTGGAAGCCAGCCTCACCCGCCTCGACACCGACTACCTGGACATCTATTACCTGCACCGCGAAGACCACGACACGCCGCTGGAAGTGACGGTGTCGGCGATAGGCGACCTGATCCGCCAAGGCAAGATTCGTTATTGGGGCCTGTCCAACTACCGGGGTTGGCGCATCGCTGAAGTGATTCGCGTGGCCGAGCGTTTGGGCGTAGACAAGCCGATCATCAGCCAGCCGTTGTACAACATCGTCAATCGCCAGGCCGAGATCGAACAAATCACCGCCGCAGGCGCCTATGGCTTGGGCGTGGTGCCTTACAGCCCGCTGGCCCGTGGCGTGCTCAGTGGCAAGTACGCACCTGATGTGACGCCCGAAGCCGGCAGCCGCGCGGCGCGCCAGGACAAACGCATTCTGGAAACCGAATGGCGGGTTGAGTCATTGCGTATTGCCCAGCAGATTCAGCAATACACCCAGGGGCGTGGCGTGGGGATCGTCGAGTTTGCGATTGCCTGGGTACTGAACAACTCGGCGGTCAGTTCGGCGATTGTCGGGCCGCGTACCGAGGCGCAGTGGGATGCGTACACCGGGGCGCTGGATGTCAAGATCAGTGCTGAAGATGAGGCGTTTATTGACTCACTGGTGACGCCGGGGCATTCGTCTACGCTGGGGTTTAATGATGTGGGCCATTTTGTCTCGGGTCGCGTAGCTCGTTCTTAGCGTGTACCCCGGCTCGCCCGCCGCCTGTGACCAGTAGCAGGGTGTGGCGAACCGGGCTCACCATAAAAGCCCGCTTGCCACAGGGATTAGCCAAAACCGCGTGTCGTGAAAAATTTCCCGCAAAACGCCCCAAAACAGCGCAACCGTATTCCGCCAAAAGCACCATAATCCCCTCCTGAAATCTCTCTCTTTTGTAGCAATCGGTTTTCGCGAGGACAGTGTGTCTAAAGGTGTTGTTTTATCGGTATTGGCCTCGGTGTTGTTTGCCGTGATGTATTACTTCACTTCGTTGCTCACGCCATTGAGCGGCCTGGAAATTTTTGGCTGGCGCATGTTGCTGACCGTGCCCTGCATGACCGTGTTCATGATCGTCAGTGGCGAATGGCGGCGCGTGTGGGAACTGGTGCGGATGTTGGTGGCCAAGCCGAGGCTGATTGGCGGTGTGCTGCTGTCGTCGGCCCTGTTAGGTGTGCAACTCTGGCTGTTTATGTGGGCACCGCTGAATGGGCGTAGCCTGGATGTGTCGGTGGGGTATTTCCTGCTGCCGCTGACCATGGTGCTGACCGGGCGTTTGGTGTACGGCGAACAGCTATCACGCCTGCAGCAGATCGCGGTATTTTTTGCCGCGCTCGGGGTGCTTAACGAGTTGTATCAGGCCGGTGGTTTTTCCTGGGCGACATTGGTGGTGATCATCGGTTACCCGATCTATTTTGTGGTGCGCAAATACTTGAGCACCGATCACTTGGGCGGCTTGTGGCTGGACATGGCACTGATGCTGCCGGTGGCCTGGTGGTTTGTGCAGAGCGGTGAACAGGGGTTTGCCGTGCTCGATGTGCACCCCAAGCTGTACGCGTTGATTCCGATGCTGGGCTTGATCAGTGCCTCCGCCCTGGTGAGCTATATCGTTGCCAGCCGCTTGCTGGCGTTCAGCCTGTTTGGCTTGCTCAGCTACGTGGAGCCCGTATTGCTGCTGGCGGTGGCGTTGATATTGGGAGAAGGCATCAAGGGCGGCCAATGGCTGACTTACATCCCGATCTGGCTGGCGGTAATGGTGCTGGTGTATGAAGGGTTCAAGCACTTGGTGCGTCAGCGCAGAGCGTGATTCGCAGGCAATAAAAAGCCCGCCCGAGGGTTAACCTCGGGCGGGCTTTTTTACGCTTAGTCGGCGGTCAGTACACCACGACGCACCTGGTCACGCTCGATTGACTCGAACAGTGCCTTGAAGTTGCCCTCGCCAAACCCATCATCGCCCTTGCGCTGGATGAATTCGAAGAACACCGGGCCCATCAGGGTTTCCGAGAAGATCTGCAGCAGCAGACGTTTGTCGCCTTCAATCGAAGAACCGTCGAGCAGAATGCCGCGTGCTTGCAGTTGGTCCACTGGCTCGCCGTGATTCGGCAGGCGGCCTTCAAGCATTTCATAGTACGTGTCCGGCGGCGCCGTCATGAAGCGCATGCCGATCTTCTTCAGCGCGTCCCAGGTCTTGATCAGGTCGTCGGTGAGGAACGCCACGTGCTGAATGCCCTCCCCGTTGAACTGCATCAGGAACTCTTCGATCTGGCCGGCACCCTTGGAGGACTCTTCGTTCAGCGGGATGCGGATCATGCCGTCCGGGGCACTCATGGCCTTGGAGGTCAGGCCGGTGTATTCGCCCTTGATGTCGAAGTAACGCGCTTCACGGAAGTTGAACAACTTCTCGTAGAAGTTGGCCCAGTAGACCATGCGCCCGCGGTACACGTTATGGGTCAGGTGGTCGATGACCTTGAGGCCGGCACCCACCGGGTTGCGGTCAACGCCTTCGAGGTACACGAAGTCGATGTCATAGATCGAGCTGCCCTCACCGAAACGGTCGATCAAATACAGCGGCGCGCCGCCGATGCCCTTGATCGCCGGCAGGTTCAGTTCCATGGGCCCGGTTTGAATATGGATTGGCTGGGCGCCCAGCTCCAACGCGCGGTTAAACGCCTGTTGCGAGTCTTTGACGCGGAACGCCATGCCGCACACCGATGGGCCGTGCTCGGCCGCGAAGTAGGATGCGAGGCTGTCAGGCTCGTTGTTGAGGATCAGGTTGATCTCGCCCTGGCGGAACAGGTCGACGTTCTTGGAGCGGTGGGTCGCGACTTTGGTGAAGCCCATGATCTCGAAGATCGGCTCCAGGGTGCCCGGGGTTGGCGATGCGAATTCGATAAATTCAAAGCCCATCAGGCCCATTGGGTTTTCGTATTGGTCGGCCATTTTCGGCGCCTCATTCTTGTAGTGAACAAATAGTTATTTGCGAGCAAGGATGAGGTCGGAGGGAGGCGCACAAGAGAGGCCCCGCACACTGCGTGCGAGGAAGTCACCAAAGATCAGGGGGGAGCCGAATAGCTTCATGGTTACATCAGTCTCTGACGGCCGAGGCTTGCGTGAGCGCAAGTCCATATTCTTGTATGCGTAAATCGATTCTACACAGCGTAACCGTATTTGTCCGCACTCTTATCAAATCCCCATTGGCTTGGCCTGCGCAAGGGGTTTGTTGCACAGATAGATGCCGGACAGGATCACCGCACCGCCCAGCACCATGGGCGCAGTCAGTTGTTCGCCCAGCAGCAGTGCGCCGCAAATCACCGCTGTCAGCGGGTTAAGCGCAATAAACACACCGGCACGGGTCGCGCCGATGCGCCGAATGCCGTCGTAATAGCCGATGTACGCCAGTGCTGAGCCCAGCACGCCCAGGTACAACAAACTCAATGCCTGCGGCAGTTGGAGGCTGCCGAGCCCTTCGGCGGTGAAACGTCCCATGAACAGGGTGAGGACGGTGAGCATCAAGGTGCCCAGCAGCACGGACCAGGTGACGGTTTGCAAAGGGCCGAGGCTCTGATTCAGCTCACGGGAAAACAGCGAGTAAATCCCCCACCCCACTACGCAGCCAAAAATCAGCACGTCGCCCCGCCAGTTGCTCGCGGTGCTGTGCAGCAGCTCAGGGTTGCGACTGACGATCACCACGGCGGCGCCGGCCAGGCATAAGGCGATGCCCGTAACTTTGCCGACACTCAGGCGCTCTTTGAAGAGCCACCATGAGGCCAGGCCGATCACCGCCGGATTCAACGCCACGATCAACGAGGCGCGCGATGCGTTGACGTAATGCAGGCCATAGAAAAAACACAGGTTATAGAAAAAGATGCCAAAGAAACCCAGCACGCTCAGCCGTATCAGTTGCCGAGGATCGGGTCGCGCCAGAGGAATCCGCGCGCACACCATAAACAGCAGCAGCGCCAGGCTGGCCAGGATAAACCGCAGGCTGGCGGCCAGTAGCGGGTCGACCTGATCGGCCAGGTAGCGCCCGGCGACAAACGTGCCGCCCCATATCATGGTCACAGCAGCAAGTTTCAGATAGGTCAGTCGTTCGGACAGGGGGTGCATAAGGATGTGCTCAGGGTACTGAAGGATTGGCGTATTCTTCGACTAATGATCGGTAATCGTAAAATGAGCCTTTACTCATGACCCTGACGCAGTTGGAAATCTTTTCGTTAGTCGCCGAACTGCAAGGTTTTACCAGTGCGGCTCACCGCCTCGGCATCAGTCAATCCGCGGTGTCGCATGCGATCAAGGCCCTGGAACAAGAGCTGGGCGTGGAATTGTTCCGGCGCCACCAGTCGTTGGTGGAACTGAGCGATATCGGCGCGCAATTACTCGGGCGCGCGCGTGCAATGCTGGGCCTGGCCAATACCTTGCAGCAGGAAGCGGCCGATGCCCGCGGGATGAAACGCGGCACACTGCGGATTGGGTCGTTCGGGCCGACGGCGTCAATCCGCATCTTGCCTACGCTCCTGCGGCAGTTTCGACAGGCTTATCCGGGCATCGAAGTGCACGTGGACGAAGGGCCCGACAGACAGGTTATCCAGTGGCTGGATGAGCGCAGGATCGATGTCGGGTTTGTGGTGCTGGATCAGGAGCGCTTCGACACCGTGGCCTTGTTCGAGGACCAACTGGTGGCACTGCTACCCGCCGCTCATCCACTGGCCGCTAACGCGGCGCTGCCCTTGCAAGCGTTGTGTGATGACCCTTTTATTCTCACCGAGGCCGGTTCCTCGGAACTGGTGATGCGTTTGTTCAGCGAGGCCCGTTTAAGGCCTAAAGTGCGTTATCGCTGCGCCCAATTGCTCAGCACGCTGGAAGCCGTCAGCCGTGGCGACGGGCTGAGTATCGTGGCGCAAGCGTCGCTGCCGGAACGCGTCGACCCACGCTATGCAGCGCGGCCGTTGTCTCCCGCGGTGCCACGCCGGATCGGTCTGGCCGTGCTTGACCGCCGCCAGTCCTCACCTGCCACCCTGGCGTTCATCGCGCTGGCGCAAAAGCTGCACCACGCCGGGACTTAGCGATAACTCATGGTGAACGAGGCCAACCCGTTGGCGACGCCGGGCGTGATCGTTTGCTCGGTTTGGACGTAACGGGCGGTCAAGGGGATCGTCACCTTGCCATTGCCGGTGCTGCCCACCTGCCATTGATTCAGGTTGCCCACTTCCGCGGAATCGGCGCCATACCTCACCAATTGGGCGCCATGCAGCAGTTGCAGCGCCACGCCACGGGCGTTTGAAGTGCGGGTCAGGGTCAACCGGTCGCTGCGATTAGCGTTGTCAGTCTGGTCGGTTATCGTGATGAATACATCTTGGGTGCCACCGGTTCCGCCAGCGCACTCCAAGGTAATATCCTGAGTTACGCTGCCGGCGAAACTGCCTGGCCCCTTGAAATCACGGCTGGCTATACGCCCCACCGGCATCGCAATCGACGGCGCAGAGACACGGCAGGTAGGCCTGCGCGGGGGTGCTATAACCGCAGGGGTAAAGTTGACCGCCACATAGCCCGGACCTGCGGTCGATACATTTGTCAGCGTGTACCTCGCGATATTGCGGGAGGGAATCGTACCGGCCGATACCGGCCCGGTGGCAACCAGATAGACCCGCCCTTGAAGCCCCCAGCCATTGGGTTTGTTATGTTTGGTGTTTAACAGTGTGGTGCCGGTGTGGCTGATGGCACGCATTGGCTGGCCGGGGTCCCTGGCCATCATGGCGAACCCGACCCCGGGCAGGCCAGTGGCATACACCGGCATTGACACGCCTGAGGCGCTGAACGTCCTACCACTGACTGGCGAATTGACCACGCTCATGTTCGCAGACACCGGTTGCTCGATGGGCCAGTCCTGATATCGACACAGCATCACAAAGCTATTGTTGCCGAAGTCATAACCGTTCGCCGCACCTATCACCTGACCCACTTGCGGGTTGACCGGCAAGGTGATCGGCGCAATAGAGAGGTTCACTGTCGCTTGGGGTGTACACGTGCCAGCACTGAAATGAGCATGGGCCGCCATCGCAACTCCCCAGCCCGCCAACAGAGCGCTCATGCGTAAAAACCTGATCATATCGCCACATCCTCTGTTACAGGACCCGCCAGGGACACCGAATGCTCGCGCGTCACGCCGTGGTCATCCAGGGTGGTAAAGCGCAGCGTCGCCGAGCCTTGCCAAGGTTCTGACCGGCCTTTCAACATCAGGTTTGCCGTGGTGCGTGGCAACAGCATCGGCGGGTCCTCACTGGGGTATTCGACGCCCTCCAGGGTCAGCACGACGCTGGATAACGTCACATGAAAAGCACTGGGGTTATGCACCCGTAGCACCGGGCTGTCGCCGCCCAGCCGCCACCGCAGGGTCTGCACGGCGTCCACCTCCCGGCCTGCCAGCTCCTCTGGGCGCAGGAACAGCTTGATTCGTGTGCGAAAGACAAATTGCAGTTGATTGCTAGTCCTGGCCGTGGGCCGGATACCTCGTACATTCAGCCAATACACTGACTCTTGAGGGCGTGCGTTCGCCTGCTCCTCAGCGGGGTGGTAAGCCAACCGCAACCCCTGTGCCGTGCCGGCCTCCAGCCGCAGGATCGGCGGGCTGACCGTAAACGGTACGTCACTCAACTCCGGCAAGGCCTCAGGGTCGCCGCGATCAATCCATACCTGCACCAACCTCGGGCCGTCAGCTTCGTTGCGAAGGTTGACCGTCACCTCCCGCGCGGCGGCGGGGTAGATGATGCGGGTTCGATCTATGACGATTTCCCCGTGCGCCGGCCACATCTGAGCCGCCAGTGCCAGACCGAACACGGTCCTCAACCACCTGTTAAACATCAACTGCTCTCCTCCTGCCTACCCAGGTCGCCCTTGCACTGGCTGATCAACTGGTCCGCGTTTTGCTGGCGCCGGCCGGGTTCTCGGGGTGGCAAGCGATACTGGATAAAGCAGCGCTCGCCGGCGGCCTCAGCCCAGCGGACGGTCAGCGTGCCGTGCTCGGCAACGCCACGCACAAACGCCTTGCCGGCCTGCCCGATAACGCCGACTTCACTACCGTGTTCATCGAACACCTGTGCGGCGAACGGCACGGGTCTGCCGTCTGGATGGGTCGCCTTGATCACCACCGCCCGGCCGCTGACGGTCTCGAACCTGACCCGCGACACCGCCCCCATCGTGGGGACGACGTGATGGTTGGACGCTTTCAACTCCACATCCATGGGCATGCCCTGTGGATCAATGGCCACTTCATTGCGCTGGTACGCCCTGAGCGAGGGCATGACGCCATAGCCGTGTTTGTCGATACGCACCCCGGAACTGCCGAGCTGCGCGCCCTGCGCATCCGGCGCATAAACCAGCGCCGAGGCTTCCCCAAGGCTTGGCGAGAGCGTGACGCCGCCGTCATGGGCGATGAGCCCGCCATCGGCGCTCATGGACACTTGCGCGCTGTCCCGGCTCTGGCCATAACCGGCGCGCAGGCTGGCGGTGTTGCTGCGATAGCCCGTGTAGGCATTGAAACTTGAGCCGTGCTGGTTACCCGTTCCGTGGCTGCCGATCAGCCCGTAGTGAGTGTGATCTGAATCCCCCAGCAAACCATTGATTCCGACTTGCTGTTGGCTGCCGCGCGAATCACCGGCGTCCCGGTAAAGCGAACTGCTCAGGGTCGGTGCGTGCGCGCCATCGCCCAACGGCATGGAGAGGGTCAGTACCAGATGATTATCGACACGCCCTGCTTGCGTGGCCCGGCCAAAAAAGATCTCGTCACTGCGTTCTCGGTCGCTCGAGCGATGCATTTCACTGACCCTTGAGCGCTGCGCCGAGAGGTTCCAGTTGAGCTTCTTCCAATGGGCCCCATAGCTGACAGTGAATGAAGTCTGGCGCCCTTGCGTCCCGGCCCAGTAGTCGATGGAACTGCCGTACACACTCAGCGTGCCCTCGCCCACCTGCTGACTGATCGTCAGGTCCAATCGACTTTTCTGCCGGGTATAACTGCCCATGCTCCCGCCGTGATGCCCCAGTTCCCGTACAGTCAGCGCGTCAGGCAGGCTCAGATAGCCTTCGGTAGAGAAGCGATAGGCCCCCAACATAAAATGTGTCCCTGAGTACGGCACGTTCTTGCTATAGGCCAGTCCCCAGCTTTGTCCGCCGAACAGCCCTTGCCCCGGCACCTGAGTACGCGAGCGCGTGCTGTCGAGGGCGAACGCGCCGATGGGCGTGCTCATCGCCACACCCACCTTGGCTTGACCATAACCCTGGGAAAGCGTGCTGCCTGCGTAGGCGGTCAGGCTATTCGTGAGCCCCTG
Source organism: Pseudomonas sp. M5A4_2d (assembly GCF_053345295.1). Taxonomy (NCBI): domain Bacteria; kingdom Pseudomonadati; phylum Pseudomonadota; class Gammaproteobacteria; order Pseudomonadales; family Pseudomonadaceae; genus Pseudomonas; species Pseudomonas sp. M5A4_2d. The sequence goes on from NZ_JBKEZW010000001.1 coordinate 1,274,795, forward strand.
CTGGAGGGTGCCCTGGAATACCGTGGGGCTGGCGCCGGCTAGCCCGCGTTGTTGCACGCGCCCCATGGTCACGGTGTAGTGGGTAGCGCCATTACGTAACAGGTGCGGGGCAACCGAATAGGGCACGACAAAGGTGCTACGCCGCCCGCCCACCTCGGTGACGCTGACGTTGAGGTCGCCACCGTAACCGGTGGGGTAAAGATCATCGATCACAAACGGCCCGGGAGCCACCGTGGTTTCGTAGAGCGTGTAGCCATTCTGGCGCACCGTCACCGTGGCAGTGCTTTCGGCGACGCCGCGAACCTGGGGTGCATAGCCTTGTTGCGACTGCGCAAGCATGCGGTCCTCGGTCGCCAGGGTAATACCCCGTACGCGCACGCCGTCGAGGATCTGGCCGCTGCTGAAACTGTCGCCAACGGTAAGTTGCGAACGCCAGGTTGAAAGGGAGCGTTGCAGGTAGGTAGCCGTTTGTTGATAAGGCAACCGGCCACTTCGCGATGCCCAGGCTTGCCCTCCCTGGTGGCGCAGTCGCCAGTCACCCAGGTTGACGCCGCCGTTAAGGCCCAGGTAGCCCCGGTCCTCACCGGCGCCCGACGTCACGGCTGCGGCGCTGAAGTTGTAATTGAGCAGTGCGGCATCAATGCCCTCGTCCCACTGGGCAGGGTCAATGTAGTCGCGTGCGGAGCGGTTGATGTAGACCTGCGGGATACTCAGGTCCAGCGTCAGCGACTCGGTGTCGACGCGGCTGCTGGCCATGGGGATCCAGTCGGCAAAATCGCGGCAGGCAGCCTGCGAGGCGCCGTCGAGTGGGTGCAGCACCACCCCGAGTTCGGCAAGCTGTTGCGCACTCACGCACGGCTGCGCGCCATCCTGCTCATTGCGGGGCACGAAATTGAGCGCGTGGCGACCAATCGATTGCCCATTGAGCATCACGTCTACGCGATAAACGCCAGGCGCTAGCGTATTGACGGCATTGAAACGCGTGATGTCCGCCGGGCTGGACTGGCCGCTGCTGAAAGCCTCTATGTCAAACAACAATGGGGCAGCCTCGACCGATATCACCAGCGTACTCAGGAGGCCGAACAACACCACCAGCCGAGGATGGGAAAACAGCCAGGCGCATTGGTAGAGCGTAAATTGTAATGAGGCAGGCATAGTCAGAACTTCAGGGGCGCACGCTGCGGCGGGGAAAACGCGCCGTAGTCATTGATGTATTTAAAATGCACCTGGGCATCAGCGGGAATTGCATGCACGACCTCGCGCACGGCCAGTGTCAGATGACCGCCGGGCGCCACCATGCCCTCTCCCGCCGGCAGCAGGCGCGCGTCAGGTTGCGCGCCCATGGCCAGCGCGACCTCGTTGAATGTCACGTGATAGGCCGATGGGTTGTGCACTTCCAGGAGCGCGCCCTGGGCGCTGCGGTGCAGGGTCCAGCGTAATTGGGCGGGCGCCTCGTCCGTGCTGCCGGGTAAATGGGCCGGCCGAAAAAACACTTTGGTGCGGATGCGAAAGGCGAACTGCAGGTGGCTCGCAGGAGCGTCGTCCTGAGCGGACTGCTCAGCGTTGACCTTGGGCGGAATCTCAAGCGCGTTCAGCCAAAACACTGACTCGCGGTCAGCCGGCAGCGGCTCTTGGGTATAGACCAATCGCACCGCCTGGCTTTTGCCCGGGTCCAGACGGAATACCGGTGGCGAAAGAATGAAAGGCACTTCACTGCCTGACGGGGCTGGCGCTTGGTCACCCGGGTCCAGCCACACCTGCACCAGGCGCGGAGCCCGCGGGTCGTCGTTGGTCAGGCGTAGCGTGACTTCACGGCGCTGCTGCGGGTAGATGTGCCGAGTGCCATCAATCACCACGCCGGCGTGGGCGGCGCTTGGCCATCCCGCACTGATCGAAAGGGTCATCAGCAGGCAACTCAGAAGCAAGGGTCGGGCGAGCATGGATCGGTCCTTCAAGGCGCTGTCAGGTGCCTGGCGAATCGCCAGGCACCTGGGCCTTGATCAGGGGAACGTGATGGAATACAGCACTTGCGTGCTGACCGGGCCAGGGGTTGCAACACCGGTGGCGAAATACTGAGCCGCGAACGGCAACGACACTTCACCGTTTTCAGGGACCTTTGCGGCGCTCGAATTAAGGGCGAGGCGAAGGTCCATAGGGCGGTGAGTGGTGCCGTCGACAATCTGTACTTCAACCAGAGAAGCGGGCTTCGGCGAGGCAGGCGCTTGATTCTTCAAGTTACCGGTAGCCGGGTTGATGGCAGGGCTGCTGCTCTCAAACAAGACGGCCACGGCCGTGTCCTTCGGGCAAGCACCCACTCGCACAAAAAAGGGCGTGGTGCCGGCCGTCTGGCCTTTGGCCTTGAGCGCGCTGGCCTGGACCTTGCTGAGCGCCACCGCGAAGTTCGAACTGGTGCCAGCCGCCGAGCCGGAGCCGCCACTGATACTGCACGTTGTACCGGTGATTTCACCGGTCAGGCTGATCGTGCCATCTGCGCCAAACACAGGCAGCGTGGCAACGCCGGTAGCGGCCAGCAAGGCGGCGGCCAGTCGGATTTTTTTCATTGCGAGTGTTTCCTCATAAGTAGCGTTAACGGGTTGCAAGACGAATTTCAATTATTGAAAGACGAGGTTGTACCGTCCCGCCAAAGTTGGGCTTGAACGGCTGAGAGAGAGGCTGGAGGGGGTGTTGTTCCTGAGTCTCTTACTTTTTGCAACGATGTTTATCTTGCCAAGGTGAAGTGCCCGCAACAACTGACCAAACGGCTAGGTGGATGGGCCTCAAACAACTGAGCACACCGGCGCAATGCCATCTATCATCGGCATACACCTCTGTTTTCATTTCGTTATTGGCTGCCCCTATGCCCCTCACCGCTAAAGGCCCACGAAGCCGAACCGTACGCGCGTTTATCAGCGGAATCTGCGGCGTGCTTCCCGTTTTACTGGGCGTTGCGATTCTTTATTGGCAGGCCGAACGCACCCTTGAACAAAGCACGGACCAAACCGCCCACGAAGCCGTTCGCCAATTCGACTTGATGCTCGACAACACCGCCCTCGCCGCCCGCACATTGCTACCGCTGGCCGGCCACCCTTGCGACAACGGTACGCAACTGGCCCTGCGTGAGCAGGTGACGCGTCGGCCCTTTGTGCGAGCGACGACCCTGTCCTGGCAGAAAAACATTTATTGCAGCTCGTTATTCGGAGGTACTTACCAGTCAGCGGTTAACCCGGATGATTACGTTGATGGCACGTTGTGGCTGATGAACGGCAACCCGGTGACGCCGGACACCGCGCTGCTGGTTTACCGCTTGGTCGAAGGCGATAAAGCCGCATTTGCCTCTGTTGACGGCTACCACCTGACCAACGCCTTGCGCCTGATCAGCCGTTACGCGTACCTGATCCTGCAAGTCGGCCCCAACTGGCTGGATGCGGACGGCAAAGTACACAACACCGCTGTGCCGGAGTATGCCGTGGCCCATCACCACTTGGCCTCTGAGCGTTATCACTACAGTGTCGACGCAGGCATGCCCGACGGCGAGGTCTGGCGTTATATGGAAGCGCGCTACCCGGCCCTGTTCAGCCTGCTGGTGTTCTTCGGCGTACTGGCGGGCATGCTCGCGCACTGGCTGCAAAAGCGCTCGTCCGCACCCACCCACGAGCTGCAGCGCGCCTTGGGTGCCAACGAGTTCATTCCCTATTTCCAACCCGTGGTACGCGGCGATACCCGCGAATGGGCTGGCTGTGAAGTGTTGATGCGCTGGCAACACCCGAAAGAAGGCCTGGTGCGCCCTGACCTGTTTATCCCGCTGGCCGAACACTCCGGCCTGATCGTACCGATGACCCGCTCACTGCTGCGCCAGACCGCCGCGCAACTCGCCCCACATGCCGGGCGCTTCAGCCCTGGTTTTCATATCGGCGTGAACATCACGGCACACCACTGCCAGGATCTGGACCTGGTACAAGACTGTCAGGAGTTTCTCGCCGCCTTTACCCCAGGCCAGGTGACGCTAGTGCTGGAGCTGACCGAACGCGATCTGATCCAGCCTACCGACATCACCCGCCGCTTGTTCGACGCCCTGCATCAACTGGGCGTGATGATCGCGATTGATGACTTTGGCACCGGCCACTCGAGCCTGGGTTACTTGCGCAACTTCAATGTCGACTACTTGAAAATCGATCAAAGCTTTGTCGCCATGATTGGGGCCGATGCACTCTCAAGGCATATTCTTGACAGCATCATCGAACTCTCCGGCAAGCTGGATCTGGGTATTGTGGCCGAGGGTGTGGAAACAGCAGAGCAGTGCGAATATCTCGCGGCACAAGGTGTGGATTTCCTGCAAGGTTATCTCTTCGGTCGACCGTTACCCTGTGAAGAGTTCATTAAGTCCCTGACCAGCCATTGAATAGCCATCTACTGCGCTCGATGAAATAATCTTATTAAAGCAACAACGTGATTTACTCGTGCGACATTAACTACTACAATTTTTCCTGCCTGTGCTGAACTCGCAGAAAGGCCTCTTTCTTTGAGTCACCTTAAGCTCTTGGCTTACTAGCTTTGTCTGCAGTTGATATCAGCCAACTACACTATTGGAGTACAGATTTTGTCCAGACTCGCCGAATTTCGCGCAGCAGAAAAAGCCCTTCAAGAGCAGCTTGCCCAGCTGGAATCCCTGAAGAACGACGCCGGCCTGAAAAAAGAAATCGAATTTGAAGAAAAGCTGCAAGGCCTGATGAAGCACTACGGCAAAGGCCTGCGCGACATCATCTCGATCCTTGATCCAAACCCAGGCAAAGCCGGTGCCGCCACCAATGCTCCCAAACAGCGTCGCGCTCGCGTGGTCAAGGTTTACCACAACCCGCACACCGGCGAACTGATCGAGACCAAGGGCGGCAACCATCGCGGCCTGAAAGCCTGGAAAGAACAGTATGGCGCCGCCACTGTAGATTCCTGGCTTCGCGGCTAATCAAAAGTCACTAGCAAAAAGCCCCGCCTACGCGGGGCTTTTTGTTTGAGGGTTCGAAAACGAATCTAACTACTGTTTCACTTTGTTCACTATCGATCAAAAGGGTGTGTTCAAAGTTTCAGACTGTCGCGCACCGAACTCACTTCACCCTGGCTGGCCTCGTAGGCTTCGGCTTGGCCCGCGTATGAAAAAACATACGCTTTATCGGTATCTACCGCGCCCACCAATGTTTGTGACAACACGTGTCGTCCGTTCTCGGTAATCACGCAAGTAGTTTCCATCGCCTCAAGACGACTCAATGTGGTTGGGTGCATTTTGCTGCACACGCTTTGATAACCACTGCGGGCAAATGCTTTCTGGATGGATTTACGCATGTCCAGCAACACACCCTGAAGATTAACTTTATGCCCGACCTCAATCGGTGTGCCGGTCAACTCCATGACCATCAAGGTATTGCCATTTTCATCATTCTTGATCGCGCGTTGCCGAGAAGCAGCCAGGGGTGTTACCGGCGCGCCGTCGTCGGGCACCACCTCCTCGACTTGCCAGCCGCTGGGCCAATGAATTTCCGGGTCTGCCGCTTGCACGAACGAACCGCCCAAGAGTGGGCCAAACAGCAAACACAAAGCACTCAACAGCGGTTTACGGATTTCAATCATTGCGAAAAACACCCAAGGTTCAAGCGCCAAAGTTTGACGCCCGATACCCGCAAGTCGCAAGCGCTGTGTGACCTTTTCATTTGGCGCAGCAGGCAGGCCTTGCGTATCATGGCCCGGCTGCATGGATGCTTGCCGCACGCCAAGGGAACGCTATTCTCACTTCAAGCCGCGTTTGCCCCATTTTTCTGGAGGGCCCATGAGCCTGCACGATCTGAACACTTTCCCGGGCGTCACCGCCCAACCCGACACCGCTACCACGAACTTCGTGTTCAACCACACCATGCTGCGGGTCAAAGACATCACCAAATCGCTGGACTTCTACACCCGCGTCCTGGGTTTTTCCCTGGTTGAAAAGCGCGACTTCCCGGAAGCCGAATTCAGCCTGTACTTCCTGGCCCTGGTGGACAAAGCCCAGATCCCGGCAGATGCCGCTGAACGTACCCAGTGGATGAAATCGATCCCGGGCATCCTGGAACTGACCCACAACCACGGCACCGAAAACGATGCCGATTTTGCCTACCATAACGGCAACACCGACCCTCGTGGTTTTGGCCATATCTGCATTTCGGTGCCGGATATCGTGGCTGCCTGCGAGCGCTTTGAAGCCCTGGGTTGCGACTTCCAGAAACGTTTGACCGATGGCCGCATGAAAAGCCTGGCGTTCATCAAAGACCCGGACGCGTACTGGGTTGAGATTATTCAGCCAGCGCCGATGTAAGCCGCTAATGGGTGGGAGCAGAGCGTCACTGAATGCATTCCCACGCAGCGCGCAGGAACGAAAAAACCCCATGAGCACTCATGGGGTTTTTCATTTTCGAGCGCGAATTTATGCCGGAGCGGAGGTTCGGATCAGGTGATCGAATGCACTCAAGGAAGCCTTGGCGCCCTCGCCTACCGCAATCACGATCTGCTTGTACGGCACGGTGGTTACGTCACCGGCAGCGAACACCCCTGGCAGGGAAGTTTCGCCACGGGCATCGACAATAATCTCGCCACGAGGCGTCAGCTCCACAGTGCCCTTGAGCCAATCCGTGTTGGGCAGCAAACCGATCTGAACAAAAATGCCTTCCAGGTCGATGGTGTTGAACTCACCGCTATCGCGATCCTTGTATGCCAAGCCGGTGACTTTCTGGCCATCGCCTTTGACTTCACTGGTCAGCGCGCTGGTGATGACATCAACGTTCGGCAGGCTGTAGAGCTTGCGTTGCAACACCGCATCGGCGCGCAACTTGCTGTCGAACTCAAGCAACGTCACGTGGGTGACGATACCGGCCAGGTCGATGGCCGCTTCAACGCCAGAGTTACCACCGCCAATCACCGCTACGCGCTTGCCCTTGAACAACGGGCCATCGCAGTGCGGGCAGAAACACACGCCCTTGGCCTTGTATTCCTGCTCGCCCGGCACACCCATTTCGCGCCAGCGGGCGCCGGTGGCCAGAATCACGGTCTTGGACTTTAGGGTCGCACCGCTTTCAAAGCGAATCTCGTGCAAGCCACCGGCATTTTTCGCAGGGATCAAGCTGCTTGCACGTTGCAGGTTCATGATGTCCACGTCGTACTGACGCACGTGTGCCTCAAGGGCACTGGCCAGTTTCGGCCCTTCGGTCTCTTGTACAGAGATGAAGTTTTCGATGGACATGGTGTCCAGTACCTGGCCGCCAAAACGCTCGGCCGCCACACCGGTGCGGATGCCTTTACGCGCGGCGTAGATGGCAGCCGACGAACCGGCTGGGCCACCGCCGACGACCAGCACATCAAAGGCGTCTTTGGCGCTGATTTTCTCGGCGGCTTTTTCGATGCCGCTGGTGTCGAGTTTAGCGAGGATTTCTTCCAGGCCCATGCGGCCCTGGCCGAAGTTCACACCGTTGAGGTAAACACTGGGCACTGCCATGACCTTGCGCTCATCGACCTCAGCCTGGAACAGCGCGCCGTCGATAGCGACGTGACGGATGTTCGGGTTGAGCACCGCCATCAGGTTCAACGCCTGCACCACGTCCGGGCAGTTCTGGCATGACAACGAGAAGTAAGTCTCGAAGCTGAACTCGCCTTTCAAGGCGCGAATCTGTTCAATCACTTCGACACTGGCCTTCGACGGGTGGCCACCGACTTGCAGCAGGGCCAACACCAGCGAAGTGAATTCATGGCCCATCGGGATGCCGGCGAAACGCAGGCTGATATCGGCACCCGGACGGTTGATGGAGAACGATGGCTTGCGCGCATCATCGCCATCGGTTTTCAGGGTAATCAGCGTGGTGAGGCTGGTTACGTCCTGCAAAAGAGCGAGCATTTCCTGGGATTTCGCGCCGTCGTCGAGGGAGGCGACGATCTCGATCGGCTGGGTGACCCGTTCCAGGTATGACTTCAACTGAGCTTTAAGATTGGCGTCCAACATACGGGCGATTTCCTATTAATTCGGTTTATTGCAGACAAAAAAACGCCCGAGCGAAACTCGCCCGGGCGTTTTGAGGGCGGTGCAGCTTACTTAAGGTGCGGCACAATCCGCCCTGAGGTGTTTCACAGGCTTAGATCTTGCCGACCAGGTCCAGGGACGGAGCCAGGGTGGCCTCGCCTTCTTTCCACTTGGCTGGGCACACTTCGCCCGGGTGGGCAGCAACATACTGAGCGGCCTTGATTTTGCGCAGCAGCTCGGAAGCGTCACGGCCCACGCCGCCATCGTTCAGCTCAACGATTTTGATCTTGCCTTCTGGGTCAATCACGAACGTGCCGCGGTCAGCCAGGCCAGCTTCTTCGATCAGTACGTCGAAGTTGCGGGAAATGGTCAGGGTTGGGTCGCCGATCATGGTGTACTGGATTTTGCCGATGGCTGGCGAAGTGTTGTGCCAGGCAGCGTGAGCAAAGTGGGTGTCGGTGGAGACGCTGTAGATTTCGACGCCCAGTTTCTGGAATTCGGCGTAGTTGTCAGCCAGGTCTTCCAGCTCGGTTGGGCAGACGAAAGTGAAGTCGGCCGGGTAGAAGAACACTACGGACCATTTGCCTTTCAGGTCAGCATCCGACACGTCTACGAAGTTGCCGTTTTTGTAGGCGGTAGCTTTGAACGGTTTTACTTGGCTGTTGATGATAGGCATCGATGACTCTCCGTCAGGGGTTAGTAAGTTGATGAGATGAATCCTACCCACTCTCTCCGACGATGGCTCATTGGCAAACCTGATGCTGACGATTGGTTTTCGCTATCAAGTGACACTATTAATAGAAGAAATCTCAAATCAGCGGTTGGGTGGCCAAGGTCATGCCAAGAAAGGGCGTCGCTTCAACATAGCGCATGGCGGATTTCATGTCGCTCCAGCCGACGTAGCTCATCAACGACTTCAAATCCCAGCCGCTGCGATGGGCCCAGGTGGCAAAGCCTCGGCGCAACGAGTGACTGGTGTATAGGTCGGCAGGAATGCCTGCGCGCTCCAGCGCTTGGCGCAACAGCGGGATGACGCTGTTGGGGTGCAGCCCCTCCTCGCCCAGGTTGCCCCAGCGATCTACCCCGCGAAACACTGGGCCACGCACCAGCGCCGACGCGTTGAGCCATTCGCTGTAGGCCTGCACCGGGCACAGCCGCAGCAACGCCGGGGTCTGGTAGGTCTTGCCGAGGTTGTCGCGGTCACTTTTACTGCGCGGCAGATACAGGCTGATGCCGGCGCCCGGTACCGCCTGCACGTGCTCGATCGTCAGGCGGCACAACTCATCGCTGCGAAAACCGCGCCAGAAGCCCAGCAGGATCAACGCGGTGTCGCGCTTGGCGCGCAGCAATCGCGGCTGATCCTGGTCAATACGTGCCTGAATCGCTTCCGCCTCCAAAGACGCAACCACCTGCTCAAGGTGCTTGAGCTGCAGCGGTTCGGCCTGCTTCTCCTGCGCCGGGTGCACCGCACGAATGCCCTTGAGCACCTTGCGCACCACCGGTGCCTTGGTCGGATCAGGGAAGCCCTGGCTCGTGTGCCACTGCGCCAATGCCGAGAGCCGAAGCTTCAAGGTGTTGACTGCAAGCACCCCGGCGTGTGCCACCAGATAACGCGCCACGCTATCGCTGGTCGCGGGCAGGAACCCACCCCAACTTACCTCAAAGTGCTCAATGGCCGCGCGATAGCTGCGCCGCGTGTTGTCGCGGGTGGCGGCATTGAGATAACGATCCAGATCGCTCATGAAAGGCCTATTCGTACTGCAGACGGGTGTATTGGTGCTCAAAACCGCAATGACACGGGATAATACGCCAATATCCCACCTGTTAAATCATGAATTTAAACGAGATTTTATTCGTGTTACAGTATGTATCTACATAATACGTACCACAGTACTAAATCGACGGAGACTCCATGGCTCGCGGCGGCATAAACAAAGCAGTAGTTCAAACGGCACGCCTGGCGATCCTTGCCCGCGGCGAGAACCCGAGCATCGACGCAGTCCGCATCGAAATGGGCAATACCGGTTCAAAGACCACGATTCACCGTTATTTGAAGGAGCTGGACGAGAGCGAAACCCGGCTGACGATCACCGAAGCGCCCATCGACGACGAGCTGGGTGAGCTGGTCGCACGCCTGGCCCAGCGGCTTAAAGAAAAAGCCCAGGAGCCGATTGACCTGGCGTTGGCGCAGTTCGAACAACAGAAAGCCGCCCTACTCGCCCAAGTGGAAGCGCTTGAAGAGGCTCACAGCCAACTCAATCAGCAATTTGCGATCCAGGCCGCTGCCCTCGCAGAAGAAAGTGCTGCCCTGCAAACCACGAGCACCAGCCTGCAAACCGAGCAAACCCGTAACGCCGGGCTCAGCCAGGCGTGCAGCGATTACGAATTACGCATCAACGACAAGGACGAACAAATTCGTTCGCTGGAAGAAAAGCACCTGCACGCCCGGGAAGCCCTCGAGCATTACCGCAATGCAATCAAGGAGCAGCGCGAGCAGGAGCAGCGACGCCATGAAGGCCAGTTGCAACAGGTCCAGGCGGAACTGCGCCAAGCCCAGCAAAGCGCGATGGTGCGCCAGGATGAAATCACCCAACTGCACCGCGACAATGAGCGGCTATTGATTGAACACCGTGTGACGGCGAAAGAGTTGGCCGCCCTGCAGGAGCAAACCCGCAAAGACCAGGCCTTGCAGCTTAAGTTGAACGAACAGGCAAGCCTGATAGAGAGCGAGCGCACCCTGCTTCAGGAGCGCCTGCGGGTTGCCGTACTGGAGAGCCAGTCACGCCAGCAAGCGCTGAGCGAACACCAGCAAGCCAACAAAATCCTGGAACTGGACCTTATCAAGGCCCAGGCCAGTATCGAGGCATTGCGCTTGGCGGCCGTCGTTGCAACGACGCCAGAGGCAACGCCCGAGACCTGATCAGTCCGCCACAGGCGTGCGCATGGTGACGAATTCTTCCGCCGCCGTAGGATGCACGCCGATGGTTTCGTCGAAATGTTGCTTGGTCGCGCCTGCCTTGAGCGCGATCGCCAGCCCCTGAACGATCTCGCCGGCATCCGGCCCGACCATGTGGCAACCCAGGACTTTGTCGGTGTCGGCATCGACCACCAGTTTCATCAGGGTTTTTTCCTGGCAATCGGTCAGCGTCAGCTTCATAGGTCGGAAGCGGCTTTCAAAGACCTGCACCTTGTGGCCGTTCTTCTTCGCTTCTTCTTCGCTCAAGCCGACGGTGCCGATGTTCGGCAGGCTGAACACCGCCGTCGGAATCATCGCGTAATCCACCGGGCGGTACTGTTCTGGCTTGAACAGACGACGGGCCACCGCCATGCCTTCAGCCAGGGCCACCGGCGTCAATTGCACACGACCAATCACATCACCGATGGCCAGGATCGACGACTCAGCGGTCTGGTAAAGGTCATCCACTTCAACAAAACCGCGCTCGTCCAGGGTGACACCGGTATTCTCCAGCCCCAGGTTGTCCAGCATCGGACGGCGACCGGTGGCGTAGAACACGCAATCGGCCTCCAGCACACGCCCATCTTTCAGCGTCGCCTTGAGGCTGCCATCTGCTTGCTTGTCGATACGCTCGATATCGGCATTGAATTGCAGGTCCAGGCCGCGCTTGGTCAACTCTTCCTTCAGGTGCGTACGCACCGAGCCATCAAAGCCGCGCAGGAACAGATCGCCGCGATACAGCAGCGTCGTCTGTGCGCCCAAGCCATGGAAAATACCCGCGAATTCAACTGCGATGTAACCACCGCCAACGACTAGCACGCGCTTAGGCAATTCTTTCAGAAAGAACGCCTCATTGGAGCCAATGGCGTGTTCACGCCCCGGGATCTCCGGGATCTGCGGCCAACCACCCGTAGCGATCAAAATGTGCTTGGCGGTGTAACGCTCGCCATTGATTTCCACCTGGTGCGGATCAACCAGGCGTGCGTGCCCTTCATGCAAAGTCACGCCACTGTTAACCAGCAGATTCCGGTAGATGCCATTGAGGCGATTGATTTCGCGGTCCTTGTTGGCGATCAAGGTCGCCCAATCAAAGTTCGCTGCGCCCAGCGACCAACCAAAACCGCTGGCCTGCTCAAAGTCTTCGGCAAAATGCGCGCCGTACACCAACAGCTTCTTCGGCACGCAGCCGACGTTAACGCACGTGCCGCCCAGGTAGCGGCTTTCCGCCACGGCCACCTTGGCACCAAAGCCTGCGGCAAAGCGCGCCGCGCGAACACCGCCAGAACCGGCACCAATTACATACAGATCAAAATCGTAGGCCATTTCACTCTCCTCGGCAGGACATCAGCATACCGATTTAGATGGGGCTGAAAAACGAAAAAGCCACCCGAAGGTGGCTTTCTCTTAAAACAGGTCAGGCAACCGTGAATCAGTAAGCCTTGCCAGTTTTGTAGAAGTGCTCGTAGCAGAAGTTGGTCGCCTCGATGTAGCCTTCAGCGCCACCGCAGTCGAAACGACGGCCTTTGAATTTGTAGGCAATCACGCAGCCGTCTTTGGCTTGCTTCAACAGGGCGTCAGTGATCTGAATCTCGCCGCCCTTGCCTGGCTCGGTTTCTTCGATCAATTTGAAGATGTCCGGGGTCAGGATGTAACGGCCAATGATGGCCAGGTTCGAAGGTGCATCTTCCGGCGCTGGCTTTTCAACCATGTCACGCACGCGAATCAGGCCATCACCAATGTCATCACCGGCGATCACGCCGTACTTGTTGGTTTCCTGAGGGTCGACCTCTTGAACCGCAACGATGGTGCAGCGGTATTTCTGGTACAGCTTGACCATCTGAGTCAGTACGCCGTCGCCTTCCAGGTTAACGCACAGGTCATCCGCCAGTACCACGGCGAACGGTTCGTCACCGATCAGTGGGCGGCCGGTCAGGATCGCGTGGCCCAAGCCTTTCATCTGGGTCTGACGGGTGTAGGAGAACGAGCACTCGTCGAGCAATTTACGGATGCCAACCAGGTATTTTTCCTTGTCGGTGCCCTTGATCTGGTTTTCCAGCTCGTAGCTGATGTCGAAGTGGTCTTCCAGCGCGCGCTTACCGCGGCCGGTAACGATGGAAATTTCGTTCAGACCGGCATCCAGTGCCTCTTCGACGCCGTACTGAATCAGTGGCTTGTTCACCACCGGCAGCATCTCTTTAGGCATGGCTTTGGTCGCTGGCAAGAAGCGAGTGCCGTAACCGGCTGCTGGGAACAAGCATTTCTTGATCATATGAGTCCTTACAAAGGGCTGTGCGTACGGAATTCGGCGCAGTCTAATGAGGCCGCAGTCACCTTACAATGGGTCCTGCTGGCGTTGCGATGTCAACATAGAGAAAAAATGTGCGCGTAAGTTCCGCTGATCCTACAAGGGGCATTACCAACGGCACGACAAAACACGCCTTGACCCCTTTGTTTAAAAGGGCTGTAACCGTTTTAGCACGCTTTTCGACGCAAGGCACTGACCTGCAACAACTTGCGCGCTTGCAGGGCGTTTGGCGCTATCATTACGCGCTTGAACCACACCACGAGATTGATAGATGTCAGAACCCAAAGGCGTAAACGGCTACCTGATCACAAAGCGAGCGGACGGCTGGCACTTGATCAACTTCCACGGAGACAGCGTCGCCGGGGCATTTGCGACCGAAAGCCAGGCTGCTGCAGTAGCCGAAGTGTTTGTGGACGAAGCCGGCCACGCGTCGAGCAAAAGACCCAAGGGTAAGTAAGCATCAAAGCCCTTTGCACAAAGCCCCGGTGATCGGGGCTTTTTTGTGATTGGCTGTACCTAGGTGGCAGTTCGCTATAATCTTGCGCAAACGCCCCACGACAGTGTCAGCGCCCCTCCAACACCCTCGACGACGATTCCACTATGAACAAGATTCTGGCACTGCCTGCACTACTGGCGCTGATGGCCGGCTGCACCACCACTTCCGATACTTACCTGAAAAATGGCGAGCAAGGCCTGACCATCGACTGCTCGGGCGAGGCGAACTCGTGGGCCAGTTGCTACGAAAAAGCCGATGCTTCCTGCGCAGGCACTGGCTACCGCATTGTCGGCACCGAAGGCACGCCAGCGCTGAAGGAAAGCGACAAGACCCTGGGCAAAGACGTGGGTAACTTCAAGAGCCGCAGCGTGGTTGTCGTCTGCAAGTAAACCCGATGGCTACAGATGAATTTCAGCGAACTTGATGCCAAGGCCGCGCAGGATTTCGATCAGGTCATCCAGGCGCGCAAATGATTCGACTTCATCGTGCTCATCCACCAGGAAAAAACTGCGACCGCCGCTTTTCTTGAAAAATACGATCCACTCGCCCAGGTGCGCGGGGTTCTGGATGACATGGGTGGCCGAGATTTGGCCCTCGGCATGGCGGGCGGTGACGTGTTCACGTTTCATGACGGTTTCCAGAAAAGACAAATGCCGCGCATTCTCAAGGCTTGCGCGGCATTTTTTTGGATTGGATGACCGACAGTTTAACGGATCTACAAATCGCAGGGTAATGATCCTTTGTCGACAACACCTGACATCAACGCAAAAAAAAACCTGACGCTGCTATCGTAGCGTCAGGCTTTTCTATCGGATTCAACGGCGTGGGTAAGCCTCAGGCTCAGCCGGAAATGCAATCCTCCGCGGCTTTTTTGATGTCACCTGGGCGGATCGGGACATTGGACATGCTCTCATAGAGCTTGATGCTGCTGCCGCTGGAGCGCTCTTCAATCTCGAAAATTGCCGAAGGGTCGGCCGAGAATTTCTGCGGCACAATCACCTGTACACCATCCTTATGTGGCTCGATCTGCGGCGGGCGACGGGTCGCAGCCAGCTTGCGCACCACACACGCAGCATATTCCGGCGGTTTTTTCCCGGAAATGACCACCAACGTTGGCGGGGTCTGCTTGATATCTGCAACCGAAGCACATCCACCTATCGCCAAGGCCAGAACCAACACACTCCACTTCATACTAAAACCTCCGATAAAGACCCTACGACAGCTTAGAGAGTAAATTTCTCCCGCCAATGTAGGATTTATCTCTGAAAACTCGGTAAATAACTGTTTTAAATTGTCGAAGTCGTCGACGACGACCCGATAATAAACGCGCTGGGGCTGATAAACTCTATCTTAACCTACGTATCATTCTGATTTTTCAGAAAAAGCCCTTCTGGAGACACCCCATGAAATTCATCCACCAGCGCGAGCACCTCAACGAGGGCGACATCGTTGTCATCGAATGCTCGCAGACCTGCAATATTCGCCTGATGAGCGATGCCAATTTTCGCAGCTTCAAGAACGGCGGTCGCCACACCTACCACGGCGGCGCCTTCGACAAATTCCCGGCGAAAATCACTGCACCCAGCACCGGTTTCTGGAACATCACCCTGGACGTAGTCACGCGTCGCGCCATCAGCGTTACCCGCAAACCCGCGTTGTCCCACAAGATCCGCATCGTTCGTCGCACCAGCACCAAACTGAGCTGATCCGAACCCACGACAGGAAAAAAGCTGTGACCACCACGACTAAATACGTCATCAAGTACAAGCTCAACGGCGAACGTCGCTTTGAGTTCGCACAATTGCACACCAACAGCGTCGAAGAGGCCAAACAGGCCTTGGCGAAAATCCACGGTGCCAGCGACGAAATCACTGACATCAATGTGAGTAAGGCGCTGTAAGTCATGCCAGGGCCGACTGCCGACCTGTTCGCCGAGGATGCGTTGCAGCAACCTGCGAGGCGCGAACAGATTGGCGAAGAGTCTTACGTACTGAGGGGCTATGCCCTGCCCTGGATTGAACGCCTGCTACCGGAGCTTCGGCAGGTGCTGGCCCAATCGCCGTTTCGGCAAATGGTCACGCCCGGCGGTTTTACCATGTCAGCAGCGCTGAGCAGTTGCGGCGAACTGGGCTGGACCACCGACACCGCCGGCTATCGCTACAGCCCTCTCGACCCGCGCAGCCAGCAACCCTGGCCAGCCATGCCCAGCTCCCTGCGCGAGCTCGCCACGCTTGCGGCAGCCGAGGCGGGCTTCAGCGAGTTTTCCCCGGATGCCTGCCTGATCAACCGCTATGTGCCCGGGGCCAAGATGTCCCTGCATCAGGATAAAAACGAGCGCAGCTACAACGCCCCGGTGGTTTCCGTGTCGTTGGGGCTGCCGGCGATTTTCCTGTTCGGCGGCCCTGAGCGCAGCAGCAAGACCCAGAAAATCTCCTTGTTCCACGGTGATATCGTGGTCTGGGGCGGCGTCGATCGCCTGCGTTTTCATGGGGTGATGCCGATTAAGGAAGGCGTGCATCCGGTCATGGGCCCACAACGCATCAACCTGACCTTTCGTACCGCCGGCTGATTTGACCGCAAGCTTCGGAGTGCCGAGTATGACCGGTGCGGCTAATCTGCCCCTGATCCGTCAAGAGTGCAGGCCATGAACAACGAACACGACCCCCGCTGGGCCGCCATCATCGCCCGCGATGCCAAGGCAGACACGCTGTTTGTCTACGGCGTAAAAACCACAGGCGTGTATTGCCGCCCCAGCAGTGCCTCGCGTTTGCCTCGCCCGCAAAACATCGAATTCTTCGACACCCCCGAGCAGGCCGAGGCTGCCGGTTATCGCCCGAGCAAACGCGCCTCCGGTGACCAGACCCAACTGGCCGCGCACCATGCGCAGTTGGTGGCAGCGGCTTGTCGCTACATAGAACAGGCCGAAACACCACCCAGCCTGGATGAAATCGCCTGCCTGGTCGGGTTGAGCGCGTTCCATTTCCACCGCGTATTCAAAGCCATCACCGGCCTGACCCCCAAAGGTTATGTCAGCGCCCTGCGTGCGCGCAAAATGCGCGACGGCCTCATGGGCGAGCATTCCGTGACAGCAGCGCTGTATGACGCCGGCTTCAACTCCAACAGCCGCTTTTATGAGTCCGCCGATCAGCTACTCGGCATGACGCCGACTGATTACCGGGCCGGCGGCACTAACAGCGAGATTCGCTTTGCCGTGGGCCAATGCTCATTGGGGGCGATTCTGGTGGCGCAGAGTCAACGCGGTGTGTGTGCGATTTTGCTGGGGGATGACCCGGACAAACTGGTGCGTGACCTGCAGGATCAATTTCCCCATGCACAATTGGAGGGCGCGGACCGCAACTTCGAACAGCTGATTGCCCACGTCGTGGGCTTTATCGAAGCGCCTGCGCTGGGGTTGGATTTGCCGCTGGACTTACGCGGTACGGCCTTTCAGGAGCGAGTATGGCGGGCGCTACGCGAAATTCCGCTGGGGAGCACCGCCAGCTATGCGCAGATTGCCGAGCGTATCGGCGCACCCAAATCCTTTCGCGCCGTGGCCCAGGCCTGTGGAGCCAACAGCCTGGCGGTGGCGATTCCCTGCCATCGCGTGGTGCGCAGCAACGGTGAGTTGTCGGGCTACCGCTGGGGCGTAGAACGCAAGCGGCAGCTGCTGGAGCGCGAACGTCAGTAATGCGCTAGCGGATACCGATATAAATCCGTGCCTCTTCGTCTGCCTGATAGACCTCGAAGTCGGTGACAAACGCCCGCGACTCGACACCTGGCTTTGCGAAATAAGCCCAGACCTGTTGCCAGGTAGCAATGATTGCATCCGGCATTGGCCCGCGCGCCTCAAACACCAAATAGCGGCCCGGCTCGATCACCAGGCTTTCAAAGCCTTGCGCCGGTGCAACGGAGGCAACACCCGCCGTCACATCAAAAAAACTACTCGCATCCGATTCATAGCCGCTGTACACCCCGTACACCGGCGAGTCGGGGTGCTTGCCCGGGATTGCCTGGTACAGCCCCTCTTCAAAAAACCGTTGCCACATTGGGCCGATTTTCGCGGTCGCAGGCTGCATTTCATCGGCATTACGGGTCCGCACTTGCAAGCCCGACACCCTGATTGCCGCCACGACCTGTTCCTTGATTGCTTGCAAAGCCCTCTCCTTTCAACGCTTCAATTGACGTTTACGGAATTCGGCGACTTTATGCCGGTTACCGCACAAGGCCATGCTGCACCAGCGACGCTTGTGGGCCTTGGTCCGATCATAAAACCACAGGACGCATTCCGGATGCTCGCACCGGCGAATCAAACTGAAATCGCCGGCCACCAATAAATTAGCTGCGGCTTCGGCAATCGGCGACAAAAGTTGCTCCGCCGTCTGCAATTTGCGTTGGCGCTCCAACAGAGGCGCTCCGGACGCCGGCCAGACCAGCTGTGGATGGCTGACCGCCTTGCGCAAAAAACTGTTGAGCGCCGCAGGATCGCCCACTTGACCGAGCTTGCGTGTCGCGACGAGGTCACGAATCACCTCGCGCAACTCACGAGCGGCAGCGAGTAAGGCGCCCTCCTCAAACGTGGGAAGACGCCCTTCTTGAACCCACGCCAAACGCACTAACCAACGCTGGACGTCAGCATCGGCCTGCCAGAAATCCCACGGCATGCCGTCGATATTCGCCAGGGTATTGAGCATGTCCAAGACCGGGTCATCGGCAAGCACATAGGGTTCCAAGGGTGTGGCTGGGGGCGTAGGGATGGCCATGATTCGTCCTCTTGATCACCGCGCAATCGTAACCGCTATTTTCATGCAAGGGTAGTTACACCAGGCGAATAGCTAACCTGAATTATTTATTTGACAGGTTACATAATTGGGCGCAGCTTTTTAAAAAGGTAACCCGTAATAACACTTAATCAAGTTACAAAGGTGGTCCAGTCATGTCTATCCAAGCCCCTGTCGTTCGCTACCACCACGTCGATGCCGATGGCGTGCGCATGTTCTACCGTGAAGCCGGCGACCCGGCCGCACCGGTGATATTGCTGCTGCATGGTTTTCCCAGCTCCTCCCATATGTACCGCGACCTGATCCCGCTGCTCGCCACACGTTTCAGGGTTATCGCGCCAGACTTGCCGGGCTTTGGCTTCACCGAAATCCCTGCCGAGCGTGCTTATCACTACAGCTTCGATAACCTGGCGGTCACTGTCGGGCATTTCGCCGATGCGCTGAAGCTGTCCCGCTACGCGCTATACGTGTTCGATTACGGTGCACCCGTGGGCCTGCGGCTGGCAGTGGCACATCCGGAGCGGGTCAGCGCGCTGGTCTCGCAAAACGGCAACGCTTACCTGGAAGGCTTGGGCGATGCCTGGGCACCGATTCGGGCCTATTGGGCCGAGCCTAGCCAGGCCAATCGCGAGGTGATCCGCACGGCGGTGATCAGCCTGGAGGGCACGCGCTACCAGTACCTGCACGGTGTGAGTCAGCCGGAGCGGGTTGCGCCCGAGTCCTACATGCTTGATGTGCTGTTGATGCAGCGTCCCGGCAATGACGAGATCCAACTGGACCTGTTCCTCGATTACCGTAACAACCTCACGCAGTACCCGGCGTTCCAGGCGTTCTTCAAAGCCACACAGGTGCCCACGCTGGTGATTTGGGGCCAGAACGATCCGTTCTTCATCCCGCCTGGCGCCCACGCTTACAAAGGGGACAACGCGAATGCCGTGGTCGAGCTACTGGACACCGGCCACTTCGCCCTGGAAACCCATGCGGCGCATATCGCTGAACGCATTCATGCCGTGCTGGGCGAGGCCATCGACTGACGGCGCTACACGAAATCCCGACTTCGTCCAGTGAATAAAACAGACTGGCCGGGTGCCAAGGGCCCTGTTAAAACAGCGAAAAGACCGACTACTGCTGGAGACGCATCCCATGAGCACCTGGCCAGACACCCGCATTCTCGACCTGCTGGGCATTGAAGTGCCTATTATCCAGGCCCCAATGGCCGGCGCGACCACTCCCGCTATGGTCATCGCCGCCAATAATGCCGGCGGGCTGGGTTCTCTGCCCGCTGCCGCGCTGAGTCTCGAGCAACTGCGCGAAGCCTTGACCACCATCCGCCAGGCAAGCTCGCGCCCCATTAACGTCAATTTCTTCTGCCATCAACCGCCTGCTGCTGATGCAGTGCGTGATCGCCACTGGAAGGATTTGCTGGAGCCCTACTACCGCGAACTCGGCGCCGATTTTGATGCGCCAACCCCCGTTTCCAACCGCGAGCCTTTCAACGAAGCCGCCTGCAAAGTGGTCGAGGAGTTTCGTCCCGAGGTGGTGAGTTTTCACTTTGGCCTGCCGGAAAAAGCCTTGCTCGACCGGGTAAAAGCCACCGGGGCCAAGGTGCTGTCATCGGCCACCACCGTAGAAGAGGCCATCTGGCTGGAACAGCATGGGTGCGACGCAATCATTGCGATGGGCATAGAGGCTGGCGGGCATCGTGGTTTGTTTCTCAGCGACGACCTTAATACCCAGATCGGCCTGATGGCGTTGGTGCCGCAAATTGTCGACGCCGTGAGCGTGCCGGTGATTGCTGCCGGCGGGATTGGTGACGCGCGCGGGATTGTCGCGGCATTTGCGCTGGGGGCGTCGGCCGTCCAAATCGGTACCGCGTACCTGTTCACCCCCGAAGCCAACGTAACCGCCTCCCACCACTTTGCACTGCGTCACGCCCAGGCCAGCGAGACGGCCCTGACCAATCTGTTCACCGGCCGCCCGGCACGCGGTATCGTCAACCGCGTAATGCGTGAACTCGGCGCGATCAACCCGGCGGCCCCTGCCTTCCCCACCTCCGGCGGCGCCTTGATGCCGCTCAAGGCCAAGGATGATGCGGGCTTCAGCAACCTGTGGTCAGGCCAGGCGCTGCGCCTGGGTAAAGAGCTTTCCACTTATGACCTGACGCGCCAGTTGACCGAGCAGGCGCTGGCCAAGCTCAAGCGCGACTGACACTGGGAACAACTTTGCACTGTACCGGCTATGGCCAACCGCTATATATTTCCATACATAGCGGTAACCCCTTCTGCCTATAACAAGCCGTACAACGCCCAAAGGAGCTGCTTCATGATGATCCGCGCCTCACGCTTGGCCCCCACTGCCCTGGTAACCGTTATTGCCGCCTTTGCCTTTGGCTCGGCCCAAGCCGATGAAGTGCAGGTCGCCGTCGCCGCCAACTTCACCGCCCCGATCCAGGCGATCGCGGCTGACTTCGAAAAAGACACCGGCCACAAACTGGTCGCGGCCTACGGCGCCACGGGTCAGTTCTATACGCAGATCAAGAACGGCGCACCGTTCGAAGTGTTCCTCAGTGCTGATGACACCACCCCGCAAAAACTCGAAACCGAAGGCGACACCGTCAAAGGATCGCGCTTCACCTACGCAGTCGGTACCCTCGCACTGTGGTCGGCGAAAGAAGGCTATGTAGATGCCAAAGGCGACGTGCTGAAAAAGAATGCATTCAAGCACCTGTCCATCGCCAACCCGAAAGCCGCCCCGTATGGCCTGGCCGCCACTCAAGTGCTGGCTAAAGAAGGCCTGACCGACAAGGTCAAGGACAAGATCGTCGAAGGCCAGAACATCACCCAGACCTATCAATTCGTGTCCACCGGCAATGCCGAACTGGGCTTTGTTGCCCTGTCGCAGATCTACAAAGACGGTAAAGTCACGAGCGGCTCGGCCTGGATCGTCCCGGCGGCCCTGCATGACCCGATCAAACAGGACGCCGTGATCCTCGCCAAAGGTAAAGACAGCGCCGCTGCCAAAGCCCTGGTCGAGTACCTCAAAGGTCCGAAAGCCGCCGCGGTGATCAAGTCCTACGGTTACGAGCTGGCCAACTAAATGCCGCTGTCGAGTGCCGATTTTTCCGCGATCTGGCTGACCATCAAGCTGGCGTCACTGACCACCGTGATCCTGCTGGTCATCGGCACTCCGATTGCACTGTGGCTGTCGCGCACCCGTTCCGCGTGGCGCGGCCCCATCGGGGCGATTGTCGCGTTACCGTTGGTGTTGCCACCGACGGTGATCGGTTTCTACCTGCTGTTGACCATGGGCCCCCAGGGTTACTTCGGCCAGTTCACCCAATGGCTGGGCCTGGGCACCCTGACCTTCAGTTTTGCCGGCCTGGTGATTGGCTCGGTGATCTATTCCATGCCGTTTGTGGTGCAGCCGTTGCAAAACGCCTTCTCCGCCATCGGCACTCGCCCATTGGAAGTGGCCGCAACCTTGCGCGCCAATCCTTGGGATACTTTTTTCACGGTGATCCTGCCTCTGGCGCGCCCAGGGTTTATCACTGCATCGATTCTCGGCTTCGCCCACACCGTGGGTGAGTTCGGCGTGGTGCTGATGATCGGCGGCAACATTCCCGACAAAACCCGCGTGGTCTCGGTGCAGATCTACGACCACGTCGAAGCCATGGAGTATGCCCAGGCCCATTGGCTGGCGGGCTCCATGGTGGTCTTCGCTTTCCTCGTGTTGCTGGCGCTCTACTCCAGCCGTAAAACCAAGATGGGCTGGAGCTGAATGATGATTGAGGTACGCCTGAACCTTCACTATTCGGCCTTTGCGCTGGACGTTGACCTGCATTTGCCCGGCCGCGGTGTCACCGCGCTGTACGGCCATTCCGGTTCCGGCAAAACCACGTGCCTGCGCTGTATCGCCGGCCTGGAGCGCGCTGAAGACGGGTTTATCCAGGTCAATGACGAGGTCTGGCAAGACAGTCGCAAGGGGCTGTTTGTGCCTCCGCACAAACGTGCCTTGGGCTATGTGTTCCAGGAAGCCAGCCTGTTTCCTCATCTGTCGGTACGCGCCAATCTGGAGTTCGGCCTCAAGCGCATCCCACGCAGGCTGCGTCATGTGGACATGGCCCACGCGACCGAATTGCTCGGCATCGGCCACCTGCTCGAGCGCCACCCGCAGCATTTGTCCGGCGGCGAGCGCCAGCGCATCGGCATCGCCCGCGCATTGCTCACCAGCCCCCGGCTGTTGTTGATGGATGAACCGCTGGCGGCCCTGGACAGCCAACGCAAAAGCGAAATCCTGCCGTACCTCGAGCGCCTGCACGACGAACTGGAAATCCCGGTGCTGTACGTCAGCCATGCCCAGGACGAAGTGGCGCGGCTGGCCGATCACATCGTATTGCTCAGCGACGGCAAGGCCCTGGCCAGCGGCCCCATCGGCGAGACCCTGGCGCGCCTGGATTTACCCCTGGCCTTGGGCGATGACGCCGGCGTGGTCATCAATGGCAGCGTCAGCGCATATGACGAGCACTATCAGTTGCTCACCCTGCAGTTGCCCGACAGTGCGTTGAGCATGCGCGTCGCCCATACACCGCTGGCGTTGGGCAAACAGCTACGCATCAAGGTGCAGGCCCGAGACGTCAGCCTCAGCCTGCAGGCTGAGGAACACAGCAGCATCCTCAACCGCCTGCCGGTGACGGTCACTCAGGACATTTCGGCGGATAACAGCGCCCATGTGCTGGTGCGCCTGGACGCCGGGGGTACGCCGCTGTTGGCGCGTATCACCCGCTTCTCCCGCGACCAGTTGCAACTACATCCCGGCCAGACGCTGTGGGCGCAAATCAAGGCGGTGGCGGTACTCGCTTAACTTTTTGGCACGCGCGCAAAACCCTGCGGTCAATCAGACATACCGGCCTGATCCGTTGCCAAGGAATTTGCACGATGCCCGACTCTGCCCTGACTGCCGACCTGCCCCGCGACCTGCATTACGTTGACGACACCCAGCCCGGCATTCGCCGTAAAAAGCTGCGCGGCAAATTTCAGTATGTCGACGCCAAAGGCCAGCGCATCACCGATGCCGAGGAAATCAAACGCCTGAATGCCCTGGCCGTGCCGCCGGCCTACACCGACGTGTGGATCTGCGCCGACCCGCGCGGCCATCTGCAAGCGACCGGCCGCGATGCGCGCGGTCGTAAACAGTACCGCTACCACACGCGCTGGCGTGAGGTGCGCGACACCGACAAGTATTCGCGGCTGCAGGAGTTCGGCAATGCCTTGCCCAAACTGCGCAAGCAACTGGAGGCGCAAATCGCCGCCCCAGGCTTCACGCGCGAGAAAGTCCTGGCCACGGTGGTGATGCTGCTGGATGCCACGCTGATCCGTGTCGGCAACACCCAATACGCCCGCGACAACAAATCCTATGGGCTGACCACCCTGCGCAACCGGCATGTGGACGTCAAGGGCAGCGAGATCCAGTTCCAGTTTCGCGGCAAGAGCGGCGTCGAGCATCAGATCAGCGTCAAGGACCGACGCCTGGCCACGGTGGTCAAGCGTTGCCTGGAATTGCCGGGGCAGAACCTGTTTCAGTACCTGGACGAAGACGGTGAGCGCCACACCGTCAGCTCCCACGACGTGAATGCGTATTTGCACAGCCTGACCGGCGCCGACTTCACCGCCAAGGATTACCGCACCTGGGCCGGCACTGCGATGGCGCTGGCGGTGCTGCGGGAATTGGCGTGGCAACCGGAATCCGACGCCAAGCGGCATGTGGTGGCCATGGTCAAGGATGTCGCCAAGCAACTGGGCAACACCCCGGCAGTGTGCCGCAAGTGCTATATCCACCCGGCGGTGCTGGAGCATTTCAGCCTGGGTGAACTGTCCAGTTTGCCAAAACCGCGCAAGCGCACGGGCTTGAAAGCCGAGGAAGTCGCCCTGGCGATGTTCCTCGAACAATTGGCCGCTGACTTGCCGAAGAACGCCAAGGTGCGTTAGCCTTCGCGTCCCTTCTGACTCACGGGATGACCGCCGACGTGAACAACTAAGCCTTCCAAAATGTATCTGCAACGAGCCGCCCGGCGCGCTTGTTGGCCTGTTCGACATTTTTTTGGAGGTGCTGATGACTGACGTCAAACGGCTGCCCGTACTCGTATCCCTGCAACACGTGTCCTTCCAGTTCGCCAATGGCGAGACCCTGCTGGAAGATTTGAACCTGTCGATTGATCACACGCCCACCGGGATTGTCGGCCGTAATGGTCGCGGCAAAAGTATCCTGGCGAAGTTGATCGCCGGGGCACTGACGCCCTCCTCCGGCACGCTCGACCGTAAGGCCCGCGTGGCGTACGTCACACAGAACCCGGTGGTTGAAGCGGGAGCAAGCGTCGCCTGTTTCACCCGCACCGCCGAGGCCCTGGCCGCGCTTGAGCGCATGGCCGGGGGCGCACCCCAGGCCGATGACCTCGAAGTGATCGACGATCGCTGGGACCTTGCCGAACGTCTGCGCGCAGCACTTGATAGCGCAGGTTTGCAAGCGCTCGGTTTTGACGCCCCGGCCGATCAGTTGAGTGGCGGCCAACAGGCCAGGGTCGCCGTGATAGGTGCGCTGCTGGCGGCGCCGGATTTGCTGGTGCTGGATGAGCCCACCAATCACCTCGACAGCGCCGGCCGTGAATGGCTGCTGAACATCCTGGGCGAATGGCGTGGTGGCCTGGTGGTGGTCAGCCATGATCGGCAGTTGCTCAATACCTTGGCGCGCATCATCGAGCTTTCGCCCCTCGGCGCACGGGTGTACGGCGGCAATTATGATGCCTATCGCCGGCAACGCGACACCGAACAACAGGCGGCGGTTGCCGCACTTGAGCACGCTCGCCTGGAGCGCAGCCACGAACGCAAGCGCCTGCAAAAGGATCACGACAGCCTGCAATGCAGTGCCGCCCACGCGCGCAAACACGCAGAGACCGCCAATGTCTCGCGGTTTACCAAGGCCCGCTGGAAAGGCGCTGCCAAAGAAATCGTCAGCACGGTCCGCAGCGCACATCACGCGTATAAAAACGAGCTTGATGGGCACGTGCGCGAAGCCTATGCGCGTGTTGTCGATGAAAGCCCCACCCTGCTTGCACTGCCCGGCTCGGCCCTGCCCAACGGACGACACGTATTGACGCTGGAAAACGCCCAACTGCCATGGCTCGACCCACGGCAACCTTCGGCGTACGTCACGCTCGACCTGATGGGCCCGGTACGCGTGGCCGTGCGCGGCCCAAATGGGTGCGGCAAATCCACGTTGCTCAAACTGCTTGCGGGCCAATGGCAGCCTGTCAGCGGCGACTGTGCGGTGCACGTACCCTGTGCGTATATCGATCAACAGCTCGCGCTGTTGGACGATCAGCGTTGTATCGTGGAGCAGCTCAATCTACTTGATACTCCGCTGGCCGAAGCGCAACTGCGCACGCGCCTGGCCTTGCTGCAACTGGATGCTTTGCGCGTCACTCAACCCGTCGGCCGATTGAGTGGCGGTGAGCGTTTGAAGGCTGCAATGGCGATTGCCTTGTGGCGTGAAGTACCGGCGCAACTGCTGCTACTGGACGAGCCGACTAACCATCTGGACCTGGAATCGGTGCTGGCTTTTGAACAGGCGCTGCAAGGTTTTACTGGCGCAGTGGTCGCGGTGTCACACGACGAAGCGTTTGTGCAGGCGATTCGGCCAACCCATCACTTCATCTGGCAGCCGGCGGGATGGCGACTGGTGTGTGTCTGAGGTCATTGCATGCGCAACCAAAGCGCACTACGGTGGTGGCCGAATAATCTCACCGAGGAGCCCGGCCCCATGCTGCCTTCATCCCACAGACCTTACGCCAATGCGGCGCTCGCCCATCGCCAACGCTGGCGCGGGCGGGTCGGTTTGATGCTGGTGGCCAGCCTTTCCGTGCTGGCAGGCATGACCGATGCGATTGGCTTTATGGCCAGCGGTGATTTTGTCTCGTTCATGAGCGGTAACACCACGCGCCTGGCAGTGGCGATCAGCGCAGGTGACCTCGGCCTGACCGGGCGCTTGCTGTTGCTGGTGCTGGTGTTTGTGGTCGGCAACGCCTTGGGCGTGGTGGTCAGCCGGGTCAGTCGGCGGCATGCACTGCCGTTGCTGATGTGCATCGCCACCTTGTTGTGTGGTGCAGCCGTTTGGCCCTATGACGATGCCTTGCCTGCGCTGCTGGCAGCGATTACGGCCATGGGCATGCTCAATGCCGCGGTGGAAGAGGTCAACGGCCTGCCGGTGGGCCTGACCTATGTGACCGGTGCGCTGTCACGTTTTGGGCGCGGGCTCGGGCGCTGGATGCTCGGGGAGCGACGCAACGGTTGGCGGGTGCAACTGGTGCCGTGGGCCGGGATGTTTGTGGGCGCGGTGATCGGCGCGGTGCTGGAGCATCAGCTTGGCCTCAAGGCGCTGCTGGTCAGTGGCGCATTGGCCGCCTTGCTGGGGTTGGTGTCGCTGAAGATTCCTCGGCGCTGGCACCTGGGCTACATGCCACGCTAAGAAGAAAGGAGGCCCGCCCGACGTTTCGGCCTCGACATCCGTGTACTGGTAAAGAGCTATCACGTCGAGCGAGCGGAAAGAATGATAAGCCAATGCCTGCCAGCTGTCCCGCCGGGCATTTCCGAATATCACTAAGGCAAAGGATTACAGACAGGTTGCGAGTGCAGCCAAACGGCGTTTAGCCGGCATCGAGTCCTGGGCCGCGTAGTAGTTCACGCTGGAACCCGCGCCCGCGGCGCGCACGTCGACAAAATAATCGCCGCCGGTGGTGTAGACGGTAAAACCACCTGCCTCAAGAGGTTCCTTGAAGCCCCCGGCGTCTACGCCAAATACCGCTTCGTCCTGCCAGCCGAACTGAATGCATTGGGCAACCACCAGCGTGGCCTTGTCCGACGCCAGGGTCTTGTAAGGCTGACCTGCGCGCGCGTCTTTCATCTTCGAGCCCGCGCAACCGGACAGTGCAGCCACTAACAATGCGCCAATTACCACCTTGTGCATGCCATCGCCTCCTTGTAAAAAATGCGACTCTACCATTAGCCAGCGACACCCAAGGATTATTCAGTCACCCTGTCGCCTACTTGCAACCTCGCTTCTACCTGGAAACCCGATGACCCCCAACGCCGAGCGCTACAACCCTTCCACCGACTACGCCGACAAGCTGGTCAGCCGCATTGGCCAGACACCCGCGTGGATCGCCAAGCGTATCGGCGTCACGGACAAGCGCATCCGCTACATTCTCGATGGCGAGCGCACCGTCAAGGGCGAAAGCACGCCGATCCAGATGACCTACACCGAGCAGTTCGCCCTGGAATGCCTGGCGGCTGAAGCGAAGGCCAAGAAGAAGCCGTTACCGGCCGCCGAATGAATTTAGTTTCACTGTGAAGGGACACCACGACGCCTATAGTCAGCAGGCTCATTTTTAAGAAGTCTCCCTTCTGCCCGCTCTCCCGCGGGCTTTTTTTCGCCCCCGATTCAGCGCCACCAGCGAAACAGATAGAACAACGCCATGCTCAACAGCACGGTGATCAATACGCTGCGCGTCCAGAACATCAATGCCACGGCGCAGATACCGGCCAGCAAGTAGGGGTTGGCCGGGCTCAGGTTGAGCGTGTGATCCGCGAGGAAAATAATCGGCCCGCAAATCGCCGTGAGCATGCCCGGCACCGCAAACCCGAGAAACTCGCGCGCACCACGGTTGAGGCGTACCGGCAGGCGTGGCTCGATAAACAGGTAACGGTTGAGAAACACCACCAGGCCCATGGCCACAATCATGATGTAGATCATTTCAGCCCTACTCCCAATCGTTTGCAGGCAAACCCTGCGCTCATCCCCAGCACGCCGGACACCACCACCGCCGATTCCCAGTGCAGGTAACTCAGCCATACCGAGCACAGCAGGGAAACTGCGACGCACACCACGGTAGGCACGTCGCGCACTACGGGGGTGATCAACGCGATAAACGTCGCGGCGATTGAAAACTCCAGCCCCAATTGATCAAGGCCGGGAATGCTTTTGCCAAGCACGATGCCGGCCAGAGTAAAGAGGTTCCAGATGATATAGAACGTCAGGCCGACGCCCAGGGCATACCAGCGGTTGAAGGTCTCACGGTCATAGTGGTTGACCAGGGCGAAGAACTCATCGGTCAGCAGAAACCCCAGGCTCATGCGCCAGCGAGTGTTAAGCGATGAGAGTGTCGGGCGCATGTGCATGCCATAGAGCAAATGCTGGGAAGTCAGCAGCAAGGTGGTCAGCACAATCGAAATCAGGCTGGCGCCACCCTTGACCATACCGATAGCCACCAACTGGGCTGCACCGGCGAAGACAATGGCGGACAAACCCTGGGCTTGCAGCGGGGTAAATTGCGCATCAATGGCCATGGAGCCGGCCAGCAGCCCCCAAGGGGCACAGGCCAGGGACAGCGGAATAACGGCAATTGCGCCGCGTCCGAAGGCGTAATGAGGTAAGGCTGTAGGCATGGAGACGGCTCATCGACAGACAGTCGACAAGCATGCCAGCGTCATACGGAGCTTGTCTTGAACGATCGTGCTCAGGCGAGCCTTACCGAGACCTGTTCAACCGAGTCGCGCGCTTCGCGCAGCTCGTAGGCATCCTGGTTTAGCCGGTGAATAGTATTGAGCAGCCGTTGGCGCAGCACTTCATCACTGAGTTTTTCGACGGCGCGCATCAGGTCAAACGCCGCGGTTTCGTTGTTATCCGCGACGGAATCGAGGGTCTTGCGCAGGTTACGAGTGGCACGGGTCACGCGGGTTCTTCCTTCATCAGTAATGGCAGGCACTTTAGGACATGCGTGTTTCAGTTTAATTTCAGTCAGTTGTGGCTGTTTTGCCGGCGGTTGATCCACATCAAACGAATTCAGGATTTGACCTACATATATGGCTATACGTATATTCGAATAATCATATGTATAAAGACCTTGATCATGTCTGACCTCCTCTCCCCGCCCACCCTGTTCAAATGCCTGGCCGATGCCACCCGCGCACGCTTGACGTTATTGATCCTGCGCGAGGGCGAACTTTGCGTGTGCGAACTGATCCATGCTCTGGACGACAGTCAACCAAAAATCTCCCGCCACCTGGCGCAACTGCGCAGTTGTGGGTTATTGCAGGACCGTCGCCAGGGCCAATGGGTCTATTACCGCATCAATCCGGCATTGCCCGCCTGGGTGACACAGGTGCTCGACACCACTTTGCAAGCCAACCAGCCATGGTTGCAAAACGACGCGCTGCGTCTTGATGCAATGGGCGACAGACCACAACGCGCCAGCAATTGCTGCTGAGCCATCGGAGCGTTTACTCATGCTTGTCGCAATTGCGATTTTTATCTTCACCATTGTCCTGGTCATCTGGCAGCCCAAGGGCCTGGGGGTGGGTTGGAGTGCAACAATGGGGGCGATCCTGGCCCTGGCGTGTGGGGTCATCAGCCTGTCTGACATTCCGGTGGTGTGGCACATCATCTGGAACGCCACCGGCACTTTTGTCGCGCTGATCATCATCAGCCTGTTACTCGATGAGGCCGGGTTCTTTGCCTGGACCGCGCTGCATGTGGCGCGTTGGGGCCGGGGGCGTGGTCGACGGCTGTTCGCCTACATGGTGCTGCTCGGCGCACTGGTCTCGGCACTCTTTGCCAACGACGGCGCGGCGCTGATCCTGACACCTATCGTGATGTCGATGCTGCTGGCGCTGCGCTTTTCCCCGGCGGCGACCCTGGCATTCGTCATGGGCGCAGGATTTATCGCGGACACGGCGAGCTTGCCGTTGGTGGTATCGAACCTGGTGAACATCGTTTCGGCGGATTACTTCAAGATCGGTTTCAACGAATACGCCGCAGTCATGGTGCCAGTGAACCTCGTCAGTGTTGCCGCCACCCTGGCGGTGCTGCTGTGGTTTTTCCGCCGCGACATTCCCCAGGTCTACGACCCGGCCGACCTGGAAGAGCCGGCCAGTGCCATCCATGACCGCGCGACCTTTCGCGCCGGTTGGTGGGTACTGGGCATTTTGCTGGTCGGCTGTTTCGCCCTGGAGCCACTGGGCATTCCCATCAGTGCGATTTCCGCCGTGTGCGCTGTATTGCTGCTGGTCATCGCCGCCAAAGGCCACAAGATTTCCACGCGCAAAGTGTTGAAAGGCGCGCCGTGGCAGATCGTGATCTTTTCTCTGGGCATGTACCTGGTGGTCTACGGCCTGCGCAACGCCGGCTTGACCACCTACCTGGCGACCTGGCTCGATACCTTCGCCACTTACGGCGTGTGGGGCGCGGCCATGGGCACAGGTGTGCTGACGGCCCTGTTGTCATCGGCGATGAATAACCTGCCGACGGTATTGATCGGCGCGCTGTCCATCGAGTCCAGCCATGCGGTCGGCGTGGTCAAGGACGCGATGATCTACGCCAACGTAATAGGCAGTGACCTGGGCCCGAAAATTACCCCCATCGGCAGCCTGGCGACGTTGCTGTGGCTGCATATCCTGGCGCGCAAAGGCATCACCATCACCTGGGGTTACTACTTCAAGGTCGGGATCGTGCTGACCTTGCCGGTGCTGTTGATCACCCTCGCCGCCCTCGCTTTGCGCCTGAGTATCTGAAGGAGATACCGAAATGAAAGTCCTGTTCATGTGCACTGCGAACAGTTGTCGCAGCATCCTGTCCGAAGCGGTATTCAATCACTTGGCGCCGCAAGGCTTCGAGGCGATCAGCTCCGGCAGCTTCCCCAAGGGCCAGGTCCTGCCGCGCAGCCTGGGCGCGTTGCAGGCGGCGGGCATCAGCACCGAAGGTTTGTACAGCAAGGGCAATGATGCCTTTGAAGGCAGCCCGCCGGACCTGGTCATTACCGTGTGCGACAAGGCTGCCGGAGAGGCATGCCCGGTGTATTTCGGGCCGGCGCTGAAGGCGCACTGGGGGTTGGAAGATCCGTCCGATGTTCAGGGCGACGATGAACATCTCGACGCCGCGTTCAACGCAACGATGGACATCATCGCCACCCGCTGCCAGGCGTTTTTCGCCCTGCCCTTTGCCCGCCTGGGCCCTGTTGAACTGAAGGCTGAGCTCGACCGCATCGCGCGGTTGTAGCCGGAGAACCTGATGACTACGCTGCCTAACCTCGACACGACGCTGTCTTCGCCCGTGCATACAGAGCCGACTCACCCGCCGCGCATCCTGTTGCTTTACGGCTCCACCCGGCCCCGTTCGTTCAGCCGTTTGCTGGTGGAGGAAGCCGCGCGCCTGTTACGCCACTTCGGTGCCGACACTCGGATTTTCAACCCGTCCGGGCTGCCTCTGCCTGATGATGCACCCAACGACCATCCCAAAGTCCAGGAGCTGTTGGACCTGATGCAATGGTCCGAAGGCCAGGTCTGGTGCTCTCCAGAACGTCATGGCTCGATGTCGGCAGTGTTCAAGGCGCAACTTGACTGGGTGCCGCTGGCGTTGGGTGCCGTGCGGCCCACCCAGGGCAAGACCTTGGCGGTGATGCAAGTGTCGGGCGGCTCGCAATCCTTCAACACCGTCAATCAACTGCGCGTGCTCGGACGTTGGATGCGCATGTTCACCATCCCCAATCAATCCTCGGTGCCCAAAGCATTCATGGAGTTCGACGACCACGACCGCATGAAACCGTCGGCGCTTTACGACCGCGTCGTCGATGTGATGGAAGAGCTGGTGAAGTTCACCTTGTTACTGCGCGACCGCCCGGACCTGGTAGACCGTTACTCGGAGCGCAAGGAAAGCGCTGATGAGCTGTCGCAGCGGGTCAACCAACGGTCGATTTGATCGACCCTGCCAGCGTATGCTCAAGCAAACCGCTTCCCGAGCTGAATGATGAGCGCCATTCAACACGCCTGGCTGGGCAACTACGAAGTCAGCAGCACCACCTGCACCGGCCTGACCTTTGCCCGTCACAGCCATGATGAGTGCGTGATCGGCGTCAACCTTGTCGGTGAGGAAAAAGTCTGGCTCGATCGCCGGGAGTTCGAGGCCGGGCCGGGCACCATCACCTTGTACAACCCGGGTCAGATCCAGGGCGGCGGCGCGGCTGAGGGAGCGCCTTGGCACTTTGTCAGCCTGTACGTCACCGCGGATCAACTGGCGGCTGACCTGGGGCTGTCGCACCTGGAGTTTGATCGCTCGCTCTGCTTTCAACCTGACCTCGCGCAACGCGTGGCCGCGGCCGTGAAAGGCGCCTTGAGCAACGATACGTGGGTCCGCGAATTCAATGAGGAAGCCCTGGTGTTACGGTTGGGAGAAGTGGTCGGCGTCAGCGGTGTACGCTTGCCTGGCAGCACCAATACCGGCAACCGCATGATCGGTCGCGCCCAGGAATTGCTCGCCTCGCACCTGCATCAGTCACTGCCCCTGGACGAGCTGGGCAATGAATTGGGACTGTCCAAATTCCATCTGTTGCGTGTCTTTCAAAAAGAAACCGGTATGAGCCCCAGACAATGGGCCATGCAACTGCGTACCTGCCGCGCCAAAGGACTGTTGCGCAACGGCGTCTCGGCCAGTGAAGTCGCCCATGGCCTGGGCTTTGCCGACCAAAGCCACCTCAATCGACACTTCCGCGCCGCCTATGGCATCACCCCTGGCCGCTATCAAAGCGTGTTGAAACGCTGAACAGCGCAATCTGGTTCAAGACGCCTGCCTCGACAGACACCACACTGCCCGCCTCTTTTGAAGGAAAGCGGGCATGTTGACGATCTTTTTTTACGCGCTGGTATTCGGGTTTGTGTTTTGCCTTTCTCCCGGCGCGGTGCTGGCAGAGACATTGCGCCGTGGCTTGCTCCACGGCTTTACGCCGGCCCTGCTGGTGCAGATCGGCTCACTGGTGGGCGATGCGGTGTGGGCGGTCATCGGCCTCACCGGCATCGCCCTGCTGATTCAACATGATGCAGTACGCGTGCCGCTGACCATCGTGTGCGCGCTGTACCTGGCCTGGCTGGGCGTGCGCAGCCTGATCGATGCCTGGCATTTGCCCGAACCCAGTCACGCACCGGCCAGTTCCGGGCGCAATGCGCTGGCGGTGGGGGCGGCCATTTCCCTGGCTAACCCGAAGAACATTATTTACTGGGGTGCGCTGGGCAGCGCTTTGTCCGGCATCGTCGGCGCCACGCCCAGCCACGGGCAAACCCTGATGTTTTTTGCAGGGTTCATGCTCGCGTCGGTGCTGTCATGCTTTCTGATTGCCGCGCTGGTCAACCTGCTGCGCAAGAACGCATCAGCGTTGTGGCAGCGCATCAGTTATGGCACGTGTGGTGGGGTATTGATCTATCTGGCCGTTCTGGCGGCACATGGCATATGAAGTTATATAGTGCGTAACTTCCGCCTCGGCTAATCTGAATGAACTCTGAACACAGGGTATTTTAATTAATCATGCGTTGACATTTTGTAACCGTCTGAGTAGATTGCCCCTGCCCACAACTGGGGCCTTTTTTAAACCTCACAAAAGAAGCCAATGGACACAGTATCTAGTCGCTGTCCGAGCACCGCTATTGCGGGCATCGGGCGCCAAACCCAGAATATGACAGGACTCGCCTTCCAGGTCCGGTAAGCTGCGCTAGAGCTTGATGCTCCACCGTAACTGCCTCACCGGTCGCTCGTCCGGTCCCGAGGTGTGTTATGACCTTCCAACTCATTGCTTTACCTGATGTTCGTACACTGGCCGCAGCCTTGCGCGCCAAGTTGTGCCGCGAGCCCGTAGGTTTTTCGCCTACTCGCGCAGCCTTTGCTGCACCCTTCCCCCAAGCAAATAAAGACCAAGCGCGCCCGGCTCCCCCGCTGGCGCACTGGCGTGTCTGCCCTGCCAGCGGCCAATTGCTGCAGCAATGGGATCACGCCGACCCTCAAGACCCGCAGAGACCGAAGGTTTCCAGACTGGCACACGCTGGCCTGATGCTCGGACTTTACGTGAGCACTCGCGCCGCTTAACCCGGCTGGAAACAGCAACTTTCTAATTGATGTTCTGGAGTTCTTTATGAACACGTCCAGTAGTAGCCCGCTGCGCGTTAGTTAATTAACGCGCGTTTGGCGGGCACACTAGAAGTTATGTAGATACTTTATTTAAACCGATCGCGAAGTCCGCGGCTCGGCATGCTTTCGCTCGCCTGTATTCAGGTAAGTACCGGGTATGTTTTGTCGAGAATTGGCGACAGGAGTACAGACAATGAGCGCCGTAAAAAACACGCCTCTGCACAAGAAAAATGGCACCGCTACCGACACCAAACTGTCGATGCGTGCCGCCCGTGAAGCCCAGAACGGCCTGTCGGCCACCCTTGCCAATGTGCGAGCCACCCAGGATGGTTTAACCGAACTGGACGCCTCGGCGCGTCTGCAACGTGAAGGCTACAACGAAGTGGCCCATGACAAGCCGCCTCACGCCATCGTCCAGTTCCTGCAGGCACTGAACAACCCGTTCATCTACGTACTGCTGACATTGGCCGGCATCAGCTTTGTCACCGACTACTGGTTGCCGCTGCAGGCCGGTGAAGAAGTCGACCTGACCAAAGTCATCATCATCATGCTCATGGTCTTGCTCAGCAGCCTGCTGCGTTTCTGGCAGGAGCACCGCTCGGCCAAATCCGCCGAGGCCCTGAAAGCCATGGTGCGCACCACGGCCACGGTGCTGCGTCGTGAGCAAGTCGGAGCCCAACCGACCCTGCGTGAAGTACCGATGCGCGACCTGGTGGCCGGCGACATCGTGCAGCTTTCCGCCGGCGACATGATCCCGGCCGACATCCGCTTGATAGAGTCCCGCGACCTGTTTATCAGCCAGGCCGTGCTGACCGGCGAAGCGTTGCCGGTCGAGAAGTACGACACCCTCGGCGACGTCACGCAAAAGTCCGCGATACCGGCAGCGGCCGACCAAGGCAACCTGCTGGACCTGCCGAACATCTGCTTCATGGGCACCAACGTCGTCAGTGGTCGCGCCAAAGCCGTGGTGGTCGCCACCGGCCCACGCACCTACTTTGGCTCCCTGGCCAAAGCGATTGTCGGCTCGCGGGTGCAAACCGCTTTCGATCGTGGGGTGAACAGCGTCAGCTGGCTGCTGATCCGTTTCATGCTGGTGATGGTGCCGATCGTGTTCTTCCTCAATGGCTTCTCCAAAGGTGACTGGGGCGATGCGTTCCTGTTTGCACTGGCGGTCGCCGTTGGCCTGACCCCTGAAATGCTGCCGATGATCGTCAGCGCCAACCTGGCCAAAGGCGCCAACGCCATGGCCAAGCGCAAAGTCGTGGTCAAGCGCCTCAACGCGATTCAGAACTTCGGCTCAATGGACGTGCTGTGCACCGACAAGACCGGCACCCTGACCCAGGACAAGATCATCCTCGAGCATCACGTCAACGCCTTTGGCCAACGTGATGATGCAGTGCTGTCCCTGGCCTGGCTCAACAGCTTTCACCAGAGCGGCATGAAAAACCTGATGGACCAGGCCGTGGTGCAGTTCTCGGAACAGAACCCGAAATTCCAGGTGCCGTTTGCCTACAGCAAAGTCGATGAACTGCCGTTCGACTTTGTACGCCGTCGCCTGTCGATCGTGGTCAAGGATGCCGCCGGCGACCAGTTGCTGGTGTGCAAGGGCGCGGTGGAAGAGATGCTGAGCATTTCCACGCACGTCATGGAAGGTGGCGATGCCGTCCCGCTGGATGAGCGCCGCCGTGAAGAGTTGCTGACGCTGGCGAACGACTACAACGAAGATGGTTTCCGTGTACTGGTCGTCGCCACCCGCAACATCCCGAAAGCACTGGCACGCCAGCAGTACACCACGGCCGATGAACGCAATCTGGTGATCCAGGGCTTCCTGACGTTCCTTGATCCACCGAAGGAAACCGCAGGCCCGGCGATTGCCGCACTGCAACAAATCGGCGTCGCGGTGAAAGTGCTGACCGGCGACAACGCGGTGGTCACCAGCAAGATCTGCCGTCAGGTCGGCCTCGAGCCTGGCCAGCCGCTGCTGGGTGTGGAAATCGAAGCGATGGATGACGCAACCCTGCTGCGCCGCGTGGAAGAGCGCACAGTGTTTGCCAAGCTCACGCCACTGCAGAAATCCCGGGTACTCAAAGCGTTGCAAGCCAACGGCCACACCGTGGGCTTCCTCGGCGACGGCATCAACGATGCACCGGCGCTGCGTGATGCCGATGTGGGCATTTCGGTGGACAGCGGCACTGATATCGCCAAGGAATCCGCCGACATCATCCTGTTGGAAAAGAGCCTGATGGTGCTGGAAGAAGGCGTGCTCAAGGGCCGCGAAACCTTCGGCAACATCATGAAGTACCTGAACATGACGGCCAGCTCGAACTTCGGCAATGTGTTCTCGGTGTTGGTCGCCAGTGCGTTTATCCCGTTCATGCCGATGCTGGCGATCCATCTGCTGCTGCAAAACCTGATGTATGACATCTCCCAGCTGGCCTTGCCATGGGACAAGATGGACAAGGAATACCTGGCAAAACCACGCAAGTGGGATGCGAAAAACATCGGCCGCTTCATGATCTGGATCGGGCCGACCTCGTCGATCTTCGACATCACCACCTTTGCATTGATGTGGTACGTGTTCTCCGCCAACAGCGTGGAAATGCAGACCCTGTTCCAGTCCGGCTGGTTTATCGAGGGGCTGCTCTCGCAAACCCTGGTCGTGCACATGTTGCGTACCCGCAAGATCCCGTTCTTCCAGAGCACGGCCGCCTGGCCGGTGTTGATGATGACCGCCATCGTCATCGGGCTGGGCATCTACGTGCCGTTCTCGCCGCTGGGCACCCTGGTGGGCCTGGAGCCGTTGCCGCTGGCGTACTTCCCATGGTTGGTCGGCACCCTGCTCGCCTACTGCTGCGTCGCCCAACTGATGAAGACGATCTACATCCGCCGCTTCAAGCAGTGGTACTGATCACCCCCGCCGTTTAAACGGTGGCGGTCGCCCGGCCGCCACCGTGCAACACAAGGACACTCCCTATGCGCGTCTTGATCTGTGCAGGTCGTCATTACGCCGACACCAAAAAGTCCCGCCAAGTGCTGGACGCTTACCACCGCCTGCGCCCCGTGCAGGTATTGATTCACGGCGGCAACCAATTCCTGGGCAGCGACATCGAGGAATGGGCGCGAGAAATCGGCATCGACGTGGTGCGCTACCCGCCCAATTGGCAACGCCATGGCAAGCAGGCGGAACGCCAGCGCAACCATTTCATGCTGACCGACAGCCGGCCCGACGTGATCATCGCCCTACCGGGTGGTGACGACACATCGGAGTTGGTCTGCCAAGCCAAAACCAGCGGCATTTCGGTGCTGACCGTAGAAAGCTGAATTCAAGCGAGGTGCATCATGCACAAAAAACACACCCCTCAACACGCGGACGGGTTTGCCAAATATCGCGCGCGTCATTACCGCGGAGCCCGCCAGACCCTGTTGCTGTTGCCACCGGCCAAGCGCCGCGCGCTGCAACGTAACCTGATCTTTATTGGCACAACCCTGGGCCTTATTTTGCTGACCGCCCTGTTCTCGAAAGCCCAGGCGGCCGGCGGCGCCTATGTAGTCGACGACGGTGCGGTTAACGAGCCGGGCGAATGCAATGTTGACGCCTGGTACACAGCCGATCGCCACCAGGGCAACATCCATAGCCAAACCCTGAACCCGGCCTGCACGTTCAGCTCACTGCCCTATGTGCAATGGAGCGCCGCACTGTCGCGCGCCAGCAATGCAGGCGATGCCGAGACCCAGGTCAGCCCGCAAGTAAAGGCGCAGGTGTGGTCACAAGAAGACTTGGGGCTGCAGATAGCAGTGTCTGCCACCAGCCATTTTGCGCTGGACCGCCAACATGCGTTCGACGGTGCGGACTTGAATGTGCCGTTGACCTGGCAACCCATTCAAGCACTGCGCCTGAACCTCAACGGTGGCTGGACACATGCCTATAACGGCGGCGAGCAAAACCATCGCCTGACCTGGGGCACCGGCTTCGAGTATCAGGTGGCGGATGCACTGACGCTGATCGGTGAGCGCTATGGCCAGGAAGGCGGCGACCAGGCCTGGCAGGCCGGGCCGCGGTTCCATGTTGGCAAGCTGGTCGACGTGGACGTGGTCGTCGGGCAAAGCCTGACCGGGGACCGCAACCAGTGGTTGACCACCGGCGCGACCGTGCGCTTCTAAGGTTTGGCCTGCTGCTCCAGGTGCAGTTGCAACTGTGGGTCAAGTTGCAACTGCCCCGCCAGTTCGTCCAGGTAGGTGCGCTCCGCGGCCTGCTGATCATTGACCAGCATTACGCTGGCCAGGTAGATCTCCGACGCCAGCGCGGGGTCATGGGCATACTCGGCAAAATCGGCTGCACTCAGTGGCTTGGCGACTTCGGCGTCGAGCCACTGTTGCAACTGTGGGTCATCGGTATGGCGGCCGATCTCGGCAGAAATCATCTGTTGTTCCTGATCGTCGATCTTGCCATCCGCCTTGGCTGCGGCGATCAGGGCTCGTAATAGCGCATGGCTGTGGGCCTCGGCTTCCGGGCCTTGAAGTTGGTCGACCGTCTGGAAGGCTTGCTGCGGGGCGGTTGCCTGTTGGCGCTGCCAAGCCTGGTATGCCTGAAAAGCCGCCATCCCCAGGGATGCCAGCGCTGCGTAGTTCATCCCACCGGCACGTGCTTGCGTCGTACCGCTGGCGGGCGCACCGCCCAACAAACCGCCAAGCCCTCCGAGCAACCCACCCAGACCACCGCTGGCGGGGGCATTGCCGGTGTTGTTACCTTTCAATAAGCCACCCAACAGCCCACCCAGGCCGCCGCCTGAGGAGGTGCCGCCTGACTGCCCGGCGCGTAGCAGTTGTTCGAGTAGATCGCTGGTGTTCATCGTGTTGCTCTCCCGGAGCGTAGTAGTGGCGTTCATCAACCATAGACCGCTCCGGCGGGAACACCATGACCGCCGGGCGGGCACGCTTTATGATGGGGTCATCCCGCCAAGAGAGCACACCTGTGAACCGCATCGAGCACATTGCGTTGATGGCCAACTACAACCAGTGGATGAACCGCAAGCTGTATGACGCCGCGAGCACGCTGACAGAAACGCAGTTGGCGGCGGACCGACACGCATTTTTCGGC
Source organism: Pseudomonas sp. M5A4_2d (assembly GCF_053345295.1). Lineage (NCBI taxonomy): Bacteria > Pseudomonadati > Pseudomonadota > Gammaproteobacteria > Pseudomonadales > Pseudomonadaceae > Pseudomonas > Pseudomonas sp. M5A4_2d. Next base: position 1,314,450 of record NZ_JBKEZW010000001.1, read on the forward strand.
TCGATCCTTGGCACGCTGAATCACCTGACATTAGGCGATACGGTCTGGCTCAAGCGGTTTGCCCAGCACCCGGCAGGCTTTGCGGCCCTGGCGCCGCTAAGTAGCCTGGCCATGCCTGTGGATTTGAAGCAGGTGGCCTTCGGCACGCTTCGCGAACTGTCGGACCGTCGCGCCTGGCTGGATCAACTGATCATTGATTGGGCACACAGCCTTCGCGAGCCCGACCTGGATCATCGCCTGCACTACCACAACATGCGCGGTATGGCGGCGAACAAACCGTTCTTCAGCTTGCTCGTGCATTTTTTCAATCACCAGACCCACCACCGGGGCCAGGCAACGACGCTGCTGACCCAGGCGGGTGTGGATGTCGGCGATACGGACCTGCTGGCACTGATTGACTGATTTCAGCCGGCGCTGAACGCGGCGTAGGCCTGCATCAAGCGTGGAAAGTCTTGCGGCTCGGGCAATCGCGCAAAGCTTTCGACGGCAGGCGTGGTGGCCCAAGGCAGTTTTTCACAGGTCCAGGTTTCCATGAACGGCACGTAGTCGCGGGCGTTATCCAGCAAGGTCGCACGCACGTTGACAAACTCGTCGATGCCATGGGGGCGTGTAAACAGCCAACTCATGCAATGCGGGCAGCAATAGTGACGGTCCACACCGTGCAAGCCGCCGATAACCGGGCAGCCCTGGGTGACGGTGAAGCCGGCCGCGGGAATCAGGGCGCTGAGGGAGAACGCGCTGGAGGTCATTTTCTGGCAACCGCTGCAGTGGCACGCCATGGTGATAACGGTTGGCAGGCTGATGCTGAAACGCACCCGGTTACAGCGGCAACTGCCTTCCAGCGGCAGGTTTTCGACGCTCATCATTCATTCCTTTTTTATGTTTTTTGGTCTGACAGGCTAACGTAAACCCGCGTAAGGGCAAAACCGAACGCTGCGCCGCACATGGGGTCGTAACTATAAGGCGACGGGGTTACTGCCCCGCCCCGCTTGCGCGCAACCGCTGCTTTTGGGATGCGCGCTCCCCCATAAGAAGGAGATGCTTACATGGTCACTCACTTCAAGGTCGCCGGGCATTTGGCCTGCGGCCACCACAGCACCGACCTCCCTTCCAGCACCGAGCTGAACCGAGTCAAATGCCGTACCTGCCGTAATACCGACGCCTACAAAGAAGCGCGTCGTACCCAACGCAATGCCGCCCGCCGCACCGCGCGCAAAGCCAAGCCCCATACCGCCAGTGACTGGCGCAGTGCATGGACACAACGCCTGACCGACCTGCCCGGATTGCAGCGTTTGCCACGCGGGTTCAGCGGGCAGCCATTTGTTTGATTGCTAGACTCACTCAGGTGCTGAAAAGATAATCACCAGGTTCCCATCAGGATCCTGAAGCAACGCGGAAGTATTGCCCCATGGCATTTTCGTCACGGGCATCATCACTCCCGCGTTGCTGACCTGAAGCAGAAGCGCCTCCACATCATCCAACTTGAGACTCCAGGATCGCTGAACGGTTGCTGGCTGCGACGGCCAGCCCGTTGTGATGCCGGCGGATCAAGCGCGCGTCACTTATCGCCAACACGTGAGGTGCGAAACACCTCGCCATAAAGCCGGGCTACCCGTGTAGATCACTGATCTGACAAGCTTTTTCAGCTTTGCATCAGTGCAAGAAACGAGCTTTCAACCTTGCATCCAAACGCTTGGGTCTATATATTCCCAACCCTGCTGCAACGCGCTGCCGCCCGAATGGCGAAACTGGTAGACGCATGGGACTTAAAATCCCCCGCTCGTAAGGGCGTCCCGGTTCGATTCCGGGTTCGGGCACCATAGATATCAAGGGCTTGCATGATGAACTTCATGCAGGCCCTTATCTTTTCCGCTCCGCAATTCCACAGCCCGCTTCGCAGCGGTTTCTCCACGGCGTCCTGCCGAACAAACACCAAATCCTCATGGTGCTGGAATATCTTAAATAACGGGCCACGGTCCAGCTTACTGGTCCAGCTCTGGCCAATCATTTCGCGGCGCATGCCCATTAAGGTTTGGTGGGCATGCTGGCCGGCCGTAAATCCCCCTTTCATAATTTCTTTTCAAAACGCTTACAAAATCTGTAACGCAGCGCTTTTAGCGAACTCTAGGTCTACAACGCTCACTGACCTAAAGGAAATCCCATGCCTTCTTCAATGTATTCCCGTTTTCTCCGCCAGCCGTTTGAAGTCGAGTTCATGCGCTGGGTGCTGGTCTTGATATTCCTTATGTTTGGCTACACGAAATGGTTTGATTACGAAGCCCAGGCATTGATCCCGCTGATCAGTCACAGCCCCCTCCTTTCCTGGATGTACGGTGTATTTGGCACTCAGGGCGCAAGTTATGCGCTAGGCGCAGCTGAATGGACTATCGGCCTGGGCCTGGCCATCGGTGCATGGTCGCCAAGGATCGCGCTGATTGCCGCCGCCGCCTCCTCCGTGACCTACCTGACAACCGCCAGTCTGCTCCTGACTACTCCGGGCGGCTGGGAGGCTTCGGCGGGTGGTTTCCCGGCCATGGGCGGCGCCAGCTCTTTTCTGATCAAGGATCTGGTGTTGATGGCCGGTTCGTTGGTGCTGCTCAAGAACGCGGCGCAACAACTGACGACATGCGCCAAATAGCTTGTTGCCACACTGGCCATCGTGAGTAAGTACCACGCTAAGAAATTGCGGCAGTCGTAAATGAAATGAGGCCCCGTCCGACCACGATTGTCTAAGCTCAAAGCGACTGAGGGCTGGGCCATGTGCGGAAGACTTTCACAGTACCGGGGCATTCACGACTTCGTTGCCGCGCTTGGCATGCCCAATGCTTTGGCGAGCAGCGTGGGTGACCAGCCGATCGAGCACTACAACGTGGCGCCGACAACCCAGGTAGCCCTGCTGCACGTCCAGGGCGAGTTGCTGCTGGCCGATCCGGTGCGATGGGGATGGCGGCCGCATTGGGCCAAGGACCGCGCCACGCCAATCAACGCGCGCGTCGAGAAGGTCGCACTCAGCCCGTTCTTCCGGGCGATCTGGCCACACCGGGCAATTACGCCTATCGACAATTGGTTTGAGTGGGTAGATGAAGGTGGGCCGAAGAAACAGCCTTACCTGATCCGTAGACGGGATGGCTGCCCGGTCCTGTGTGCGTCCATTGGCCAACTGCCGGATGCCGATGAAGGTCCGAGCGAACATGACGGCTTTGTGATTATCACCGCCGACAGTGCTGGCGGTATGGTCGACATTCACGACCGCCGGCCGGTGGTGCTGACACCGGAACTCGCGCGCGAATGGCTGGACCCGGCCACGCCAAAGGCGCGCGCCGAGCAGATGGTGCTGCACCAGGGCGAACCCTCAGAGGCCTTCGAATGGTTCAAGGTGGACAAGGCAGTAGGGAATGTCAGGAACCAGGGGCCGCAGCGGATCAAGCCATTGCTTTAGTGTTCACCCGACTAATGCAGCAATACCGTTAGGACGATGCATCGCCCATGTACTGAGGGGTTGCGGCTAATCACTGTCTAAGACTCAACGTTCACCACCCCATGAAGACGTGCTAGGTTGAGGCGGCTTCAGATCGCTCGCGAATGGAAATTTTCCAACTGACAAGGATTGGTTATGACCCGAATTTTTAAGCAAGACGAAAATATTTTTAACGCAGCAGACTCCGTCAGACGCTTTGGATATGCCGCGATAGAAGGCACCAAGTCGTCCGCTGAACCGTACTGCAATCGTGTTATTGAGGCGTTGTCTGCGTACGACGACATTGACGCGATAAAAAGCTATCTCAATGTAAAAAAGCAGGGCTATCTGTATTTTGTATATGACGCTCGAAAACTCACATTAGACGAAGTGCGTCCCCGGATTGAGCTGGTGGATTTTAGAAGCGCGCCCTAAGGCATTCGGCGCGAAGTGAAAAACCGCCACTGCGTGCTAATTTTTCCGCCCTAAAATGCAGGTCAGCGAGCCACAGCCCTGACATACGCCTGGCATGCCCGCAGCGGGGGGCATAGAAGCAGGTTCGATAAGCCTAGCCCTGAAACTCTTTTTGATTGTAGTCAATACCCCTCATGATCGCCTAAGCATCAATCTACCATCACCCATAGGGAGCACTAAAATTCGACTTTTTCAGTGATGTTCAGGGCATTACAGGCTGTACGACTGCTGGTTGTGACACGTTATTTGTTGAAGCCGGCTTGTGCATATACCGATGCTCGATAAACACGTAAGACGCGGTAGCAATGATTGATGACAGGCTCAGTGTTGCGCCCGCAAGGAGCGCAAAGCTTACGATCGATAGGGAACCAACATCGATAAAATAATGCTGGGTGATACCGAAGACAAGGGACAGGATCATGCAGTGGAGCAAGTAAAAGCTGTAGCTCACGCTCCCCATGGCAACCAACGTACGTGCCGTCAATATCGCTGGGCGTGAAATGGTTAGCCCCACAAATAGCACCGACACGCAGATCCACTGCTCCAGGCCGTAAACCGCCTTTTCTCCTGCGCGATAGAAGATAAAAGCGACGGCAGCCAGTGCTATCAGTCCCGCAGCCACACGCAAATTAATACTAAATTTCTTAGTTGCTATTAACGAGCAAAAAGCGCCAGGAATAAAAAATGACCACGTGCTTGCATTGCTAAAGCATAGATCTGAAACAGCAAACGCTGTAATCAGTGCAAATGTAAGGTTTCTATTTTTCCTGGCGGCAATATAGAGAAGAGGAAGCACAAGATAGAAACGCCACTCTACCGCCAGCGTCCAGGCTACCCCTATCAACTTTACAAGATCAAACCCGTTTACAGTAGGTATCGGCAACAACCCGAAAGCATAGATACCGGGAAGGGATCTAACAATAGCTCCCATGTCCTGAGTAATCGGCCATGAAAACCAAGCAGCAACCATTAACGCAACAGTGACTGCCACAAGATAAGCCGGAACAATCCTGCGAACGCGCTTTGTAAAGAAGTCAGTCCAGTCAATCGGTTTATTGGAAAGAATTTTTCCAGTGAACAGCAATCCTGTTATACAGAAGAAAATCTGTACACCCAAAGCGCCAAAAAGGATTGGGGCCGACGCGCCGTCAGCCGAAATGTAGAAAACCTTTGGCATGATCACCAGGCTGCCCAAGATAAACGGGGCATGGTTCAAAGCCACACAAGCGGCAGCCACACCGCGCAATCCGTCAATCCACTTTGTGTTGGCGTGGCCTTCTGGAACGAGCGATGTCACTCGCCTCGACAGGAAAAACATCGGTAGGAAAACGAAAGGAAAAATAAACAGCATGAGCATCCAGACTTCTGGAGCATGCATTACTAATAATGCGTCCATTGCAATCATCCTTGATTTTGGCGGCACATTAACATGCCCCCAACCAAGCAGATAGTACTTCTTTAAAAGAACACTCGCGCCAGGGGCTTAATTTTGTCAAATTATCCCATTGACAATCATTGAAGCCCCGCATATCCGACATCATCTTTTAAACAGGTGGCTGCCGCACTAATAAACCAAGTTGGTGACGCAAGAACCCTGTCTGTTTTCAAGCATGCCCATTGCGCCGATAGTTGAACGCGCCGATAAGCGGATGAAGCAGGGTGAACGGCTGAAGGCTATGGCGCCGACACACACGCAAAGCGAAGTTCCCTTGGCGCCGGGAAAAACGAGCAAAACGCTCAACTTTGTGGCTGCGCCGTGTTGCTTTACTTTCAAGTGTTTGAATCACGGCGGATACAACGGGATGCAGCGAAAAAAGGAGCTGGAAGTGCGAGACGCGAAATTCGCGGAAGGCATTGAGGCCTTCAAGGAACCGGGTGTCGGCCGCCCAGATGGAACGATTGGATAGCAACGCGAAACGCCAGAAGAGCGCTGGATGAGAATGCGCAAATAGGCTGAACCCCACATCCAGCAGGTGACGCCATGATCTCAGTAGCGCCCTTTTACTCGCAATTAAACAGACCTTTGCCCTGCCATAATGCCGCCGCTTGCACCCTCCTGCAGGCATCTCTATCACGTGCCTGCATATTGTCGATACTTGGATTTCCGGTTTTTTCGGACTCACGCCTGACAGGAGTACCAGGGTGGTTAAGCGCCTCTTGCCCCTCGATGTGTAATTCACGGGGCACCGGCTTCGCCTCTGGGGGCGATGCCGGTTTAGGCAGCTCATTGATGGCCGCACCAAAGCGCTGGAGTAACGGGCCATCTGGCAATTCATCAGCTACAACCATGGTCGATATGACCAACGTCAACAATGCCGTGCTGTATCCCTTAAACGCTTTCAACCTCTGCCCCTTTGAGCGAACTGAACAAGTAGCCCGAGCTCAACATTCGCCGCACTCGACCAAGAAAAAAAGCTGCCCGCCTGGCGGCCTGGCACCGGGTGATCTTTCGTGCGCCCTGCGCGGACGGGCAGCAGATTCTGAGCGAAACGTTTCAGCCCTGCACTTACTGAACTGTTATTGAACTGTAAATCCGCCCTTCCAAGGCCGCCGCTATAGCGGCAAGAGCAGGTATGGCCATACCTCTACATCGCGCTGCTCAAGGCACACGTCGGGTGCTACAAAATTTTCACCCCGACCTCACAACGCCACTCCTACGACGCGCTTATGCAAGCGAGGCTTGTCAGTTGAACATCAGGCCTACCGCAAGCTGAGCCATTGAAGCGCGTCCTCAACCGATTGGCCGGCGCCACCGGGCGACACGTTGTGCCCCAACTCGGGATAGAGCCGATATTCGAATGCCTGGCCCTTGGCGCTCATTGCGTCCAGCCGTTCCATCGCCAGGAACGCCGGGGTTTGCAGGTCCCTGCCCCCCAATAACCAGAGCCCCGGAATCGAAACCCTGGCAAGCGAGTCGCGGGGGTCGGTGTCGGCAAACGGGTAGCGGTCAGGGTCTTGCGCGATATGTTTACGTACGTCGGTTTCGCTGTGGTTATTCCAGAAGTCCGCTTTGCCCTGCGTCAGGAACTGAAACCGCAGTTGCTCACGTGTCGTGAGCAGGGGCCCGCTGAACAACACCATGAAACGCACGCCGGGGTTGTGTTCTGCTGCGATGGGAATGATCCAGCCAGCCTGGCTGAAGCCGACCAGCCCAATCGGTAACCGACTGGCCGCCAGCGTGCTGGATAAGGCCGCAACGGCGGCGTTCGCATCACCCGCCAACACCGTCAGGTTGGACGCATCAAGGTTGTTGGTGCCGACCTCCGGGCCCGCATAAACGCCACCGGATTGCCCGACACCGCGCTTGTCATAGGTCAACACTGCGATCCCCCGCCCGGCCAACAGCGTCGCGAAGTTTGTCATGCGCTTTTCCTGGCCAGAACCGTGCACCAGCACGACGCCAGCCTTAGGATGCTCGGGCAAGAAGGCTGTGCCGGCCAGTGAAATACCCGCACTGGTGAAGGTAATGTCCTGTGTTGCAAAACCTGCAGGCTCAGCCAGCGTCAAACGGGGCAACAGTACACACAGTCCCAACAAAACACCTATGTATCGAAGCATGATTCAATCCTGGAAAGGGTACAGCCGAGTAGCGTTGGCGCCACTTTGCCAGCACCCAATTGCGATCTCGTGACGGAAGCTGTTCGTAAACGCCCCTCCTCCAGGATTAAAAGCCTATAACTGTTGTGCCATCGCACAGCCGTGCAAACACCCACCTATCGGAGAATCACGATGAACCCGACCAAGACCGCGCTGGTTTTAATTGAGTTCCAGAACGATTTCACCACCCCAGGCGGAGTCTTTCACGACGCCGTCAAAGACGTCATGCACCAAACCGACATGCTGGCGAACACCGCGGCCACCCTCCAACAGGCACGCAAGCTGGGCGTGAAGATCATTCACATGCCGATCCAATTTGCCGAGGGCTACCCCGAGCTGACGAACCGCTCCTACGGGATTCTCAGAGGCGTGGCAGACGGCAGCGCCTTTCGCGCGGGCAGCTGGGGCGCCGAGATCAGCGACGCGCTGAAGTGTGAACCTGCCGATATCGTGGTAGAGGGCAAACGCGGGCTGGACGCTTTTGCCACCACCGGCCTGGACCTGGTATTGCGTAACAATGGCATCCAGAACCTGGTTGTCGCGGGCTTTCTGACTAACTGCTGTGTCGAAGGCACGGTTCGATCAGGTTATGAAAAGGGTTACGACGTCGTCACCTTGACCGACTGCACCGCGACCTTCAGTCAGGAGCACCAACACGCCGCCGAGAACTTCACCCTACCGATGTTTTCGCAGACGCTGAAACACACCCAGTTTCTGCAAGCGTTGAACGCTGTGCAGTCCTGAAATAGGTTTACACCTGTTGCGCCCCAACGCCCGATGCAGCGCATCGGGCGTTGGGGCGTTCATCGACGAGTCAATAAGCGCCTTCGGGGCCCCTAAAGCATCGGTGAATGGCTGACCACCCGCAGCGCCAGGCCTTCGTAGGCATCCAGCGTGATGGTGAAATCACCCTCGGCGGTGAGATCGCCTTCAACCCGCTCATTGATGATGTCCACCACGGGCCCCGGCGCGATGTCCGGCAAATGCAGGGTTTCAGTGATCGGTGTGGCGCCGAAGTTAAGCGCAGTGATTTGCGTGCCCTTCCCTGCCGGCAGCTCGTGAACCATGATCAGCAACCCCGGATGCTCGACATCCGGCACCAGAATCTGGCGGCTGGCGGCGATACCGTAGGCATTGCGCACCGCGAGGATCTTCTGCAGCTGTGAGGCAAATGACTCCGGGTCCTGCAATTGGCTGTTGAGGCTGCCATACAAGGTTTTAGAGCGCGGCATTTGCCCTGCGGACAGCTCGGCATCCGGGTTCAAGTCCACCAGGTCATAGGCACCTCGATGGATCCAGCGGGTGTCCCCATCGCCCATCAAGTGCGCAACCTCATCGGCCGCCAACGGCAACGCCCCCACCAAATCCCAGCCGGACAAGGCAAACACCCCGGGCTGCATGGCGTTGTACATCACCAACAGCAAATGGATCTGCCGGATCTGCTGGACATCGGCCGGTGTAATCGCCTCCAGGTCACGAATGCCAAGGGCGGCGGTGATAATGCTCGCGGTGGTGCAAGACACACCATTGGTGACGAACTTGAGGTTATAGGGCGCATGGTCGCCGGCGAGGCGCTCATACATCTGCTCGCGAATATGCTCGCGCAGGATATTGCCGGGGAAGGTCTGGCCTTGATAGAGGTAGCTGTCGTGGGCGTGCAAGGTCCAGAAGTGCACCAGTTCCAGGGTCAACTCATCATGATTCTGCAAGGCATGGATGAGCGAACCGGGGTCGATCCCCTGGCTGTGCATCTCACGCAACATCAGGCGCAGAAACTCGGTGTCGCCCATCAGCAACGCATGCTGATAAGCCGGCCGGGTGATGAAGTCATAGGAAAGATCGGCGCCGCCATGGGACATGGCCGCAATATCGTCCACGGTGAGGTTCAGCTCTTGAAAGCTGAACCCACCCGCCTTCCGGATCGCCCCGCCCAATAGCTGGTTGCCGGTGATGGACAGCGGATGGCTCTCCGACCAGGCGGTGCCATCCAACTTGCGCTCCACGCCGAGGAAACCGTTGGCGTCGAGGCGCAGGATCTTGGCGCCCATCACATCAATCGCATGCAGGGCGTCGCCGATGATCATCTGCTGCGCCGCAAACGACGGGTCCAGCCAGTTCAGCGACGGTTGGCCTTCCTTGAAGTAATGCAGGTAAACCCAGCGACGCGGCTTGCCATCCACGCCCATAACCACTGGTGTTGCGCTCCAGTCGGTTTCCTTTACGCCGGGCTCGAAGAAGATCACCCGCTGCAACTGGCCGACGATGTAATGCTTGTCGCGCAGCGCATCCACTTGCAGCGGGCTGAGGTTCTGCGCATCACGGCCCTCGGCTACTTCGGGTAGCAGCGGCCAGTCCTCTTCGCGGATTTCCACCATGTGGTACAGGCCGGGATAGTCCTCATACGCCATCTCGGCCAGGCGAAAATCGGCGCCCTTGCCGGTATGGGAAGGAATCACGTCGTCAATGATCACCGCATTGTGCGCGGCGGCCATGCGCGTCAACGCCTGCAACTGTGCCTCGGTGCCCAGTTGCGGGTCGATGTCAAAACTGATGCGGTCGAAATTACCGTCGATGGTCGGGGTATGCCGTGTGCCGGAAAGCCCGCCGGATTTTTTCAGCGGGCCATTGTGAATGCCCTGGATGCCGATCTTCGACAACGCATGCCACAGGCTTTCATCCCCAAGCGCCTCAAGCACCGTGCCATGCTCACGGGTCACAATCGACGCCGGGTACGCGGTAAACCACACCGACGACAAGGCGGTGGCATCACGGGGCCGAGTATGCGCATACGGCTGCTGCCACAACCGCCCCTGGCCCGAATAGAGCTTGGCCCGTTGGCGCGCCGCGTTGAGCATCGATTGTTGCACCAGCCAGTTCACATGATCGTTGTCAGCCGCCGTCATAAGCCCAATACCTGTGTTCGTGAAAAGGTTACTCGTAAGCATAGGAGGGGCGACGGGGGCGATTCGTTGCATCGCAATGCGCGCAACTACTCCAGCTGGCGATATTGCCGTGGCGTAAACCCGGTCAACGCCTTGAACTGGCGGGTGAATGCACTGTGGTCGGTGTACCCGCAGTGCAACGCCACGTCGGTGATGGGCATGTCGGTGTGCAGTAACCGATGCGCATGCTCCAGACGCACTTTTTGGATCATCTGCCGTGGCGTCAGGTGGAACACGCGTTTGCAATAGCGTTCCAGCTGCGCCACGGAAATCCCGGCGATTCGCGTCAGTTCGCCAAGGGTGACGCGCCGGTTGAAATGCTGGCGGATGTGCTCATCCACAGCGGCCAGACGCTGGTACGCCGGGTGCGTTTCACTGGCGGACTGGAGGTCAACCGAAATACCGGCCAGGCCGATGATCTGCCCGACATGGTTATACAGCGGCCATTTATGGGTCAGGCACCAGCCCGGTTCACGGCTGCCGTAGAGATGCAGTTCAAGCTGATCTTCAAGCACGAACCCCTGCTCCAGCACGCGCCGGTCCTGCTCGGTGTAACCCGGCCCCAGCTGTGCGGGGAACACCTCGGCGCTGGTCTTGCCGAGCAACGGTTGCAGCTGTTTGAGGCCACAGCGTTGCACCAGGGTACGGTTGGCGAGCAGGTAGCGGGCGTCGATGTCCTTGATGAAAATCGCGGCATTGGGGATCACGTCCAGCAGGGGCAATAGCTGCGCCGCTCCGGCCAATAGCTGTTCGATGCTGTGGGGGCGAGCCCCCTGGAAAAGGGCCGCAAATGCGCTCTGCACCATGGCTTTGATTGCTCATTTATTCGTCGACGCCAGGCAGATTGCGCCATCTGCGAGGCACTGTCGAGCACGGTAAATTGTGCTGAATTCGTCATCCATCACCGTGCAAAACATCAATCGCCGCCACGTTCATGGGTTCACGATAGCGCCACTGCATGCCTATCCAATAACTCACAAGAAGGCGCCGCCATGTCTGCTCAAGGCAAGTTCAAGAAACAACTTTCACTGATGGACCTCACCTTTATCGGGCTGGGCGCCATCTTTGGTTCGGGCTGGTTGTTCGCGGCCAGCCACGTGTCCGCGATCGCCGGGCCTGCCGGGATTATTTCCTGGTTGATCGGCGGTTTCGCCGTGCTGCTGCTAGGCATCGTGTATTGCGAACTCGGCGCCGCCCTGCCCCGTGCCGGTGGCGTAGTGCGTTACCCGGTGTACTCCCATGGCCCGCTGCTGGGCTACTTGATGGGTTTTATCACGCTGATCGCGTTCTCAAGCCTGGTGGCGATTGAAGTGGTCGCCTCGCGCCAATACGCCGCGGCCTGGTTTCCCGAGCTGACCAAGGTCGGCTCCAGCGACCCGACCACCCTGGGCTGGCTGGTGCAGTTCGCCCTGCTGTGCCTGTTCTTTATCCTCAACTACCGCAGCGTGAAGACCTTCGCCATCGCCAATAACCTGGTGAGCGTGTTCAAGTTCATCGTGCCGCTGCTGGTGATCGGCGTGCTGTTCACCTTCTTCAAACCGGCGAACTTTCAGGTACAGGGTTTTGCGCCGTTCGGCTTGTCGGGCATTGAAATGGCGGTGTCGGCCGGCGGGGTGATTTTTGCCTACCTGGGCCTGACGCCGATCATCTCGGTGGCCAGTGAAGTGAAGAACCCGCAACGCACCATTCCGATCGCGCTGATTCTGTCGGTGCTGCTGTCGACGGCCATTTATGTGCTGCTGCAAACCGCGTTCCTTGGGGGCGTGCCCACCGAGATGCTCGCCGACGGCTGGGCCGGCATCAGCAAGGAACTGGCGCTGCCGTATCGCGATATCGCCCTGGCCTTGGGCGTGGGTTGGCTGGCCTATCTGGTGGTGGCCGATGCAGTGATCTCCCCCAGCGGCTGCGGCAATATCTACATGAACGCCACCCCGCGCGTGGTGTATGGCTGGGCGCAGACCGGTACGTTCTTCAAGCTCTTCACGCGTATCGATGAAAAATCCGGCATCCCGCGCCCGGCGTTGTGGCTGACCTTTGGCCTGTCGGTGTTCTGGACCCTGCCGTTCCCGTCCTGGGAAGCACTGATTAATGTGGTGTCCGCAGCGCTGATCCTCAGTTACGCCGTCGCCCCCGTCACCGTGGCTGCGTTGCGCCGCAATGCACCGGGCATGGCGCGGCCGTTCCGGGTCAAGGGCATGGCGGTGCTGGGTCCGCTGTCGTTCATCATTGCGGCACTGATCGTCTACTGGTCGGGCTGGAGCACCGTGTCATGGCTGCTTGGCCTGCAAATCCTCATGTTTGGGGTGTACCTGCTGTGCGCGCGCTGGGTGCCGACTGCGCACCTGAACCTCAAGCAACAAGTGCGCTCGTCGGCATGGCTGATCGGCTTCTACGCGGTGACCATCCTGCTGTCCAAGCTCGGCAGTTTCGGCGGTATCGGGGTGATCAGCCACCCGTTTGACACGCTGGTGGTCGCGGTCTGCGCCTTGGGTATTTATTACTGGGGCGCCGCCACCGGCGTGCCTGCGCACCTCGTGCGCCTGGAACATGAAGACGACGAAAGCGAGGCCGTCAGCGAGCCTCACCACAACGCCTCCCTGTCCCCGGCCACAAACTGAATGGAGCGTCTTATGAAACGGCTGCACGTTATCGACTCCCACACCGGCGGCGAACCCACGCGCCTGGTCATGACCGGTTTTCCTGAGCTTACGGGCAGCACCATCGCCGCCAAGCTCGACAACCTGCGCACCGAGCACGATCAATGGCGGCGCGCCTGCCTGCTGGAACCGCGCGGCAATGACGTACTGGTCGGCGCGCTGTACTGCGAGCCGGTCACGCCGGGGGCTACGTGCGGGGTGATCTTTTTCAATAACGCCGGCTACCTCGGCATGTGCGGCCACGGCACCCTCGGCCTGGTCGCCTCCTTGCACCACCTGGGGCGCATCGAGCCTGGCGTGCACACCATCGACACGCCGGTCGGCCCCGTTGCAGCCACCTTGCACGAAGACGGCGCCGTGACCCTGCGCAATGTGCCCGCCTACCGCTATCGCCAGCAGGTGCCGGTAGACGTGCCTGGCCATGGGACGGTCTATGGCGATATCGCCTGGGGCGGCAACTGGTTTTTCCTGGTGTCGGAGCATGGCCAAACGCTGCAAATGGACAATGTCGACGCCCTCACCGACTACACCTGGGCGATGCTCAAGGCCCTGGAGACTCAAGGCATTCACGGGGCAGAGGGCGCGCTGATCGACCATATCGAGCTGTTCGCCGACGACGCCCATGCCGACAGCCGCAACTTTGTGATGTGCCCCGGCAAGGCCTACGACCGCTCGCCATGCGGCACCGGCACCAGCGCCAAACTCGCGTGCCTGGCCGCCGATGGAAAACTCGCCCCCGGCGCGCCGTGGGTACAAGCCAGCTTCACCGGCAGCCAATTCGAAGCCCGTTATGAATGGGATGGCGAGCGCATTCGCCCCTTCATCACCGGCCGCGCGTACATGACCGCCGACAGCACCCTGCTGATCGACGAGCAAGACCCTTTCGCCTGGGGCATCTGAGCCCCCGATCTATAGTCCAAGGAGTTAGAACAATGAGCGACAACATCTTCACCGGTTGCATCCCCGCGCTGATGACCCCGTGCACCGCCGAGCGCAAGCCGGACTTCGACGCTCTGGTTGCCAAGGGCCGCGAGCTGGTTGATATCGGCATGAGCGCCGTGGTGTATTGCGGTTCCATGGGTGATTGGCCGCTATTGACCGAAGCCGAGCGCCAGGAAGGTGTGGCCCGCCTGGTTGCCGCCGGTGTGCCGACCATCGTCGGCACCGGCGCGGTGAACAGCCGTGAGGCGGTGGCACACGCAGCCCATGCGGCCAACGTCGGTGCCCATGGCTTGATGGTGATCCCGCGTGTGCTGTCCCGTGGTGCGTCTGCAACGGCGCAAAAAGCGCACTTCTCGGCCATCCTCAAGGCCGCGCCCAACCTGCCGGCGGTGATCTACAACAGCCCGTACTACGGCTTCGCCACCCGCGCCGAGCTGTTTTTCGAACTGCGCCGCGAACACCCGAACCTGATCGGCTTCAAGGAATTCGGCGGCGCTGCCGACCTGCGCTACGCGGCGGAAAACATCACCTCCCAGGACGATAACGTGACCCTGATGGTCGGCGTCGACACCCAAGTGGTGCACGGTTTCGTCAACTGCAACGCCACCGGCGCTATCACTGGCATCGGCAACGCCTTGCCACGGGAAGTGCTGCAACTGGTTGCCCTGAGCAAGCAGGCAGCCAAAGGCGACGCCAAGGCCCGACGCCTGGCCCGTGAACTGGAAGCCGCGCTGGCCGTGCTGTCGTCCTTCGATGAAGGCTGCGATCTGGTGCTGTATTACAAGCACTTGATGGTGCTCAACGGTGACCAGGGCTACGCCCTGCACTTCAACCAAACCGACACGCTCAGCGATGCCCAGCGGCACTACGCCGAGAACCAGTACGCGCTGTTCCGCCAGTGGTACAGCAACTGGTCGGCTGAACAGAACATCGACTGATCGCTTCGCGCCGCTGTGGCGCCCACAGCGGCCAACCCCTTTTTACCAGGACGACCCCATGACTTTGACGGGCAAGATGCTGATCGGTCAGCGCGCAATTTCCGGCAATCGCGA
Source organism: Pseudomonas sp. M5A4_2d (assembly GCF_053345295.1). Lineage (NCBI taxonomy): Bacteria > Pseudomonadati > Pseudomonadota > Gammaproteobacteria > Pseudomonadales > Pseudomonadaceae > Pseudomonas > Pseudomonas sp. M5A4_2d. The sequence continues at coordinate 1,329,571 of NZ_JBKEZW010000001.1, forward strand.
AGCGATCCGGGCCATCAACCCCGCGACCGGCACGCCATTGGAACCTGCCTACGCCGGCGGCCATGGCGAGCACGTTGAGCAGGCGTGCGCGCTGGCGTGGGCGGCTTTCGACACTTACCGGGAAACCTCACTGGCGGATCGCGCCGCGTTTCTTGAAGCCATTGCGGACAATATTGAAGCCCTCGGCGATACGTTGATCGAACGCGCCGTGGCCGAAACCGGCCTGCCACGCCCACGCATTCAGGGCGAACGCGGCCGTACGTGCGGGCAGTTGCGAACCTTTTCCCGTACCGTGCGCGCCGGCGAATGGCTGGATGTGCGCGTGGACACCGCGCAGCCTGAACGGCAGCCACTGCCGCGTGCGGACCTTCGTCAACGGCATATACCGCTGGGGCCAGTGGCCGTGTTTGGCGCGAGTAATTTCCCGCTGGCGTTCTCGGTAGCGGGCGGAGATACCGCCTCCGCATTCGCGGCCGGTTGCCCGGTGATCGTCAAGGCCCACGGGGCTCATCCCGGCACCAGTGAGCTGGTCGGGCGCGCAGTGGCCAAGGCGGTCAAAGACTGTGGTCTGCCGGAAGGTGTGTTTTCGCTGCTGTACGGTTCAGGCCGCGAAGTGGGCATTGCGTTGGTCACCGACCCGCGTATCAAGGCCGTCGGCTTTACCGGCTCGCGCAGCGGCGGTATCGCGCTGACCCAGGCCGCACAGGCCCGGCCGGAGCCGATTCCGGTGTATGCGGAAATGAGCTCGATCAACCCGGTGTACCTGTTTCCTGCCGCCCTGGAGGCGCGCGCACAAAGCTTGGCTGAGGGCTTTGTGGCGTCGTTGACCCAAGGCGCCGGGCAGTTCTGTACGAATCCTGGTCTGGTGATAGCGATCGCCGGCGCGGCACTGGACCGCTTCGTGACCACCGTGAGCGAACGGCTCCCAGGCTGTGCGGCGCAGACCATGCTGACGCCCGGCATTTTCAGTGCCTACTCCGCCGGCGTGAGCGCACTGGCAGAACACGCCCAGATCGCCGCAAAAGGCTTGGCGGCCGAAGGTCCCAACCAAGGCCAGGCACAGGTGTTCATCACCCGGGCCGACGCGTTTTTAACCCAGGAACAGCTGCAAGCGGAAGTGTTCGGCGCGACCTCCCTGGTGGTGGTGTGCGCCAACGATGAGGAAGTACACCAGGTTTCCGAGCACCTGGAAGGCCAACTGACCGCCACGTTGCATCTGGATGAAGATGACCTTGCACGGGCCAAAGCTTTGCTCCCTGTTCTGGAGCGCAAGGCCGGTCGCCTGCTGGTCAACGGCTGGCCGACGGGCGTGGAAGTCTGCGACGCCATGGTTCATGGCGGCCCCTTCCCCGCGACGTCCGATTCACGCAGCACTTCGGTTGGCACGGCGGCGATCCTGCGATTCCTGCGCCCGGTGTGCTACCAGGATGTCCCGGACAGTTTGCTGCCGAGCGCCCTGCAACACGGCAACCCGCTGCTGTTGCGGCGGTTGCTCAATGGCCAGAGAGAGGCTTAGGCCATGCCTGACTCCAACTCAGCAGATATCGCGGTCATCGGCGCCGGCATCATTGGCGTCGCTTGCGCCCTGCAATTGGCGCGTCAAGGTCGGCGGGTAGTGGTCATCGACCCACAGGACCCCGGCATGGGCGCCTCCTACGGCAACGCCGGGCACCTGGCGACCGAGCAGGTTTTTCCGATTGCCGACGTGTCAATCCTCAAACGTCTGCCCGCCATGCTGATGGACCCTATGGGCCCATTGCGCCTGGACTGGAAATACCTGCCCCGCGCCCTGCCCTGGTTTGTGCGCCTGTTGCTGAACCTGCGTCCGGCGAACTATCGGCGCACGGTCGCGGGCATTCGCGCGCTGAATGAGGCCAGCCTGGGCGCGTGGCAACGCTTGCTGCACAGCATTGGCCGGGCACACCTGTTGCGCGAAGACGGCTCGTTATTGGTGTTTGAGCGCGCAGCGTCACGTGCCGCGATCGATGCGCTGCGCCAGCGCATGCAGCAACAAAATGTGCCGGTGGATGACTGGTCGGGTACAGCGGTGCGCAACGCGGCGCCGCAGTTGAGCGATGACATACAAGGCGGATTGTTCTTCCCCGGTACCGGACACTTTGTTGACCCGTACACGGTGGTGTGCGAACTGGTGAACGCCGCCCGGGCCAACGGTGTGCAATTTATCAAGCAGCACGTCCTGGATGGGCGGATGGAGTCAGAGGGTGTGTCGCTGCTGACCGAACAAGGCACGCTCACTGCGCGCCAGGTACTGATCGCCTGCGGCGCACACTCGGCTAAACTCACCGCGGCACTGACCGGCAAAAAAGTCCCGCTGGACACCGAGCGCGGCTATCACCTGATGCTGCCATTTGAACAACACCGCCTGCCCTTTGCCGTCACCTCGTTCGAACGCAAGTTCATCATGACGCCCATGGCCACAGGCTTACGCCTGGCAGGCACCGTCGAATTCGCCGGGCTCGATCGCCCGGCAAATATGCAACGCGCGTGGCAGTTGCACCGGCTGAGCAAGGGCTTGTTTCGCCACGACCTCAACGTGCAAGGCGCCACACCGTGGATGGGCTTTCGACCGTCGCTGCCTGACTCGCTGCCGATCATTGATCGAGTGTGCAATGGCAAGGTGTTGCTTGCGTTCGGACACCAGCATTTGGGCTTGACGCAGGCCGCGCTGACCGCGGAAATCGTGGTGCAGCTGGCAGCCTCAACGCCGTCGCTATCGGGCCTGCCAGGGCTTGAGTGCTTTCGCTTGGATCGCTTCCAGACAAACCTGCTGCGTGAAGTTTTTTAGTGACCGGCTGGGGATGCGGCCAATAAAGCATCGGCCGTGGCTTGAATTTCATCGCGCATCCACAGCGTTTCCAGCCAGCCTGCCGGGATACCTTGAACGCCATAGTAAGCGCCCGCCAACTGGCCGACGATGGCCGCCGTGGTATCCGCATCATCCCCCAGATTCGCGGCGGCGAGCACGGCAAGCGATCTGAAAGCGTTATAGACATCAGCACTCCTTGATAAACATACGTCCAAATAAAAAGCCAAGCGTGCTCATGCTACTTGACCAACCGCTTCTCCTTGGAAGGGCGATACCCGAAATACGCGCTATAGCACTTGCTGAAATGACTCGGTGAGACAAACCCGCACGCCACCAGCACGTCCACTTGCGATAGCTCTGTGTGCTGCAACAAGCGCCGCGCTTCGGTTACACGCAGTTCCATGTAATAGCGTTGCGGTGTGGTGCCCAGTTGCTCTTTGAACAGTCGCTCAAGCTGGCGGCGCGAGCGGCCGGCGTAAACGGCCAGTTGATCCAGCTCCAAGGGTTCTTCGAGGTTGGCGTCCATCAGTTTGACCACTTCACGCAGCGGCGCGCTGACGCACACATTTTCCGTCGGTTTGATGCGTCGGTAGCGCGATTCTTCGAAGGCGAGGATGTCTTCGATGCCTTCGACCAACGCCTTGCCGTGCAAACCTTTGATCCAATCCAGGGCCATGTGGAAAGCGCCCGAGGGGCTGGACGCGGTCAGTCGGTCGCGGTCGATCACGTAGGGTTCGCTGGTGACCTGGGCGGCCTTGGACACTTCCGCCAGCGCCGGACGATGCTCCGGGTGGATGGCGCAACGGTAGCCCTGCAGCAGCCCGGCGCGGCCCAGGAACCAGGAGCCGTTCCACAAACCGGCGAGGCTGACACCTTGTTCGGCGGCGCTGCGCAATAGATGGATAAAATCGTCGCCCGCTTTGAGTTCGGTGCGAAAGCCGCCGCAGACGACCAATAAGTCCAGGTCCGGCAGCACCGACAGCGCCAGGCGTGCATCGGGGCGGATCACCAGGCCCAGGTCGCTGATGACTTCGCCATCGCCGCAACCAAACGTACGGGTGGCAAACAGCTCGGGGCGAAGCAGGTTGGCGGTGATGAGCGTATCGAGGGTCTGGGTGAATGCGGGCAGGGAGAAGTGTTCGAGCAGCAAAAACCCGACGCGCGTGACCTGCGACGGCGGCTGGGCGTTTTCATTCAGGTAGCGCAGGTTCTTGCCTTGCATGCCACCGCTGAACTGGCGTCTTTCCATCGAGGGTTGGCCCACTCTTATTGTTGATGCAGTGGGCGCTATCTTAGGGGCAAATGCGGGAGCTGTCCCAGTGCATTGCCGCGAAGGGTAATGCCTGATCTTTAGAAAACCGCCGGCCTTTCGGCCCCGCAACCTCGCAGTTGTCGGACCATCTGATACGGTTTTTTCTTTGCTATCTGCGCCTGTATCGAAATGACGCCGAAGCGGACAATGGGCGCCATCCCGACATTCCCGTCGCTCCCCTTCCCTTCGGAGGCCTTATGACCAAGATGGCAATTTTTCTGTTCGGCTTTTTGGTGTTGACCATCGGCATTGGCTTGCTGGCGACCATCTCGCCGGTGTGACCCCGAAACCGGCCGGGCCGCTTGCGGGGTCATCGACGCACCCGATCAACTGACAAAGAGCATCGGGTACAACGACAACACCAACAACCCGGCCATCGACCAATTGAACACTCTTATCCAGCGTGGCTCGCGCAAGACATTACGCAGGCCGGTGCCGAAGCCTGCCCATACGCACACGCTGGGCAAGTTGACCACTGCAAACACCAGGGCAATCACCAGCACGTCGGTCACGTAACCCTCAGCCGGCGTATAGGTGGTGATCGCGCCCAGCGCCATGATCCATGCCTTGGGGTTGACCCATTGAAATGCGGCTGCGCCTAAAAAGGTCATGGGCTTGCCGTGCTCACCACTGTTGTCGGACATGCCCCCGGACGTCGCAATCTTCCACGCCAGGTACAGCAAGTACGTCGCGCCCACATAGCGCAACACGGTGTAGGCCCAAGGGAAGAGCTTGAACACTTCACCCAGGCCCAGGCCTACCGATATCACCAACAGCATGAAACCAATACTGATCCCCAACGCATGGGGAATCGACCGGCGGAACCCGAAATTCACCCCTGACGCGAGCAACATCGTGTTGTTGGGCCCTGGGGTAATTGAAGACACGAAGGCAAACAGCACAAAGGCTGAGAGCAGGCTGGTAGACATGAACATGGCGCGGCATCCAAGCGGTGATGGTATGCCTGCGACAGTAGTCGGTTGCGGTCACAACCGCCCCGTACAGCTAGGGGTGGATCGAGGAATACACTTTGGCCCTAGTCAAAAATAGTCCATCAGGTTTACCACGGATAACGAGGCTTCACCTCGACTGGAAACGGTTCCCGACGACTGCACCGGGAGCCGTTTATCTTGGCTGACAACACACGTGGCTCAGTTTTGTGGCCGTTGCTTGGTGGAGTCCAGTTCGGCTTTTTTACCCGTGGAAATCTCGGTAATTTGCGCGGACTTGGCGATAGCGAAATCGAACGTGTCCTGCATTTTGGCAATGGCGTCGGTCGATGTGCCGTTCAACCCGCCATTGGCGGCCCAATCGAAGTTCCACACCCCCGAAAGGTTATCAGCACCGGCCACATCGTGGGTTTCGATGGCGGTGAACACATCCGGATGGCGCTCCATGTACTTGGCAGCGTCGGATACCTCCGTGGGCACCTTGCCGGAGGCATTGTTGGCCAACTGCGTCAGCTCTTGCTTGGTAATCGCTGACTTGCCCGTCTGGCGCATATAGTCGGCAATGACCTTGCTGGACTTGGCAATGTTCAACTTGTCATCGAACGTAGACGGTGAGGACTTTGGAGTGTTCGGCCCGCCGGCCGTGGGCGTTACGGTAGTAGACATCGGCGCTGCTCCCTCAATGGAACGAATGAAATCGTCGTGCTGACGATACCCCAACGCGGACGTTAGCATGGGCAAAGGGCCATTCTTCACGCTTCACAACATTTCACAACGGCTGGCCGGTTTTCGCCGCGTATTCGGCGGTTTAACCACGACAATTCTTGCGTCATCCAGGCCTTGCGCAAGGACGCAAACCTGGGCGGCACAGGGTCCGCCTTGCCCGGCAGAGTGCGTAAGCGTTGCCGGTCGTCTGACGATACCGCCGAGGGCTTGCAGTGCTTGATCAATCAGCGGCTTCGCCTCGTACATCGCGCTGCCTGACCAGCCCTTCGAGGGTAAACCGCGCCTGTGTCAGCACCACGTCGCGCACCAGTTCCATTTCCTTCTGATTGACCTCGGCCCAGTTCAGGGCTTCCAGCAACTTGGGTTTCTGCACCCGAAACGCCAGCCCTTGGGTGAACAGCGCCATGGAATGAATCACTGTGCGTTCGTCCTCCACTGCAAAGCCGGCCAGGCGCGCGATCAGTTGGCGGATGACCCGACCAATGCGCGCCTTGAAACGGTCTTCAAAAGCGGTGGTCGCACTTTGTGGGCACAAGCCTGCCTGATGGCGATCCAGAAACGCGCGCCAGGCGGTGGTCTGTGGGCTGTCCTGAATGGTCGAAACCACAGTGCCCAAAATGCCTAACGATACGTCGATCAAGGTTTTATCGTCCGCCTCTGCATCGGCCAGCGCGCATTCGGCGGCCCCCACGCTTGGCGCCATCTTGCGCCACAACAGCGTGATCAAGTGCTCGACACACTCCAGGTAAACGCCTTCCTTGCCGTCAAAGTAATACTGGATCGCCGGTGCATTGACCCCAGCCGCCGTGGCGATGTCGCGGGTGGACGCGCGGTCGTAACCGCGCTCACCAAACACCGCAACCGCCGCTTCGACAATACGCGCACGGGTTTCTTCGCCACGCTGGTAGCCACCTTCGGCGGCTGGTTTATGTCGTGCCATGTGCAGCTCCTTTCGAATACCGGACCAAAATATACCAGTTGACAAAAATTCGCGAAAAATAGAATTTATTCCATCCGTTATAAAACTGGAGTGACCCGATGTCCGCTGCACCTCCCTCCCCTCAGGTCATTCCTGAAGACACCGTCAATGGCCAGCGCAGCAAGGCGCGACGCATACTCCTGGGCATTGCCACCGTCGCGCTGTTGATCGGCCTGGGCTGGGCCGCCTGGTGGTGGCTCACCGGGCGCTTCATCGAGACCACCGATGACGCCTACCTGCAAGCCGACAGCATCAGCGTGGCACCCAAGATCAACGGCTATGTGGCCGACGTGCTGGTCAGCGACAACCAGAACGTGAAGCGCGGCGACGTGCTGGTGCGCCTGGATGCGCGCAAGTACCAGGCGGTCAGCGATGAAGCGTCGGCCACGATTGCCGCACGCAATGCCGACTACGCCAAAGCCCAGGCCGACCTGGTGCAACAGGACTCGACCATCGCCGAGGCCCGCGCCCAATTGCAAGGCGCACAAGCCGATGCGCAACATTCTCAAACCGAAGTTGCGCGCTACGCGCCGTTGGCCCGCTCGGGCGCCGAGCCGCAAGAGCGCCTGGCGCAACTCAACAACCAATTAGCTCAAGCGCGCAGCACCGTGGCGGCCAAACAAGCAGCTTTGCGTTCCAGCCAGACCCGCTACGGCACGCTTGAGGCCCAACTCAAACAGGCACAGGCGCAACTCGGCGTGGCCAAGGCCAGTGAGGCGCAGAGCCAACTGGATGTCGATGATGCGGTGATTCGCAGCCCGCTGGATGGGCGTGTGGCCGATCGGGGCGTGCGTGTCGGCCAGTACGTGCAACCGGGCACCCGCCTGTTGACGGTGGTGCCGATCAGCGCGATTTACCTCACGGCCAATTACAAGGAAACCCAGATCGGCGAAATGCGCCCCGGGCAGTCCGTCACGGTGCATGTGGATGCATTGCCGGGGCGCAATCTGCAGGGGCATATCGACAGCCTGTCTCCCGGCACCGGCGCGCAGTTCGCTTTGCTGCCGCCGTCGAATGCCACCGGTAACTTCACCAAGATCGTGCAGCGTGTACCGGTGCGCATTGCGCTGGATGTGCCGGATGACCTGCGTGCGGCATTGATGCCAGGCCTGTCGGCGACCGTTGAAGTCGACACCCGCACCCACGCCGCAGATGCCAATCATGGCTGAGGCGCTGATGGCCGATGCGGTCGCAGAAAAGCCGCGCAACGCCTCGCTGACCGACTGGATCGCCGTCGCCGCCGGGGCGCTGGGCGCCTTGCTGGCGACGCTGGACGTATCGATCACCAACTCGGCACTGCCGCAGATCCAGGGCCAGATCGGCGCGACCGGCACCGAAGGCACGTGGATCGCCACCGGCTACCTGATGTCGGAAATCGTCATGATTCCCCTCGCCGCCTGGCTGACCCGCGTATTCGGCTTGCGCCGATTCCTGATTGGCACTGCCTTGATGTTCACGGCGTTTTCGATGTTCTGCGGCCTGTCCTCAAGTCTTGGCGCGATGATCGCCGGGCGCATCGGCCAGGGGTTTGCCGGCGGCGCAATGATCCCGACCGCCCAGACCATCGTGCGTACCCGCCTGCCCCCGCACCAACTGGCGATCGGCACGACGATGTTCGGCATGACCGTGATTCTCGGCCCCTTGCTGGGCCCGGTGATTGGCGGCTGGCTCACGGAAAACATCAACTGGCGCTGGTGTTTCTTTCTCAACCTGCCCATCAGCGTCGCCCTGATTACCTTGCTGATCACCGGCCTGCCAACCGAACGGATGAACCTGCAACGCTTTATCAGCGCCGACTGGCTGGGCATTCTCGGCCTGGCCATGGGCCTGAGTTCGCTTACTGTGGTGCTGGAAGAAGGCCAGCGTGAGCACTGGTTTGATTCGCTGCTGATTATCTGGCTGAGCATCGCCACCGTGACCGGGTTCTTCCTGATTGCCGTCGGCCAGTTCAGGTCGAGTACGCCGATCCTGCGCCTGCAACTGGTGCTCAACAAAAGCTTTGGCAGCGTGCTGCTGATCGGTACCGCCGTGGGTGCCGGGATCTATGGCACGGCGTACCTGGTGCCGCAGTTCCTCGGCATTGTGTCCGGCTACAACGCTCAACAGGCGGGCGCCATCATGTTGTTGTCGGGGATTCCGGCGTTTCTGCTGATGCCGGTCTTGCCCAGGATGCTCGGCCGCTACGACCTGCGCTGGATGGTCGGTGCCGGCCTGTTGCTGTATTGGGCCAGTTGCTTCGTCGACACCACACTCACGACGGACAGCGTCGGCCATGACTTCGTCTGGTCCCAACTGCTGCGTGGCTTCGGGCAGATTCTGGTGATGATGCCTCTCAGCCAGCTATCGATGCGCTCAGTGGAGACCCGCGATGCCGGTGATGCCGCCGGGCTCTACAACATGTCGCGCAACCTCGGCGGCACCATCGGGCTGGCATTGCTGGGCGTGCTGATGGACCGGCGCAGCCATTTTCACGACGACATGTTGCGCGAAGGCATCCAGGCCAACAGCCAATTGGCCCAGGACCATATGGCGAGCAGCGCCGCCAGCTACCTGGCACAAACCGGCGATGCGTCCACCTCACAGTTACAAGCCTTTGCGCAACTGGCCAATGACATTGCGCGACAGGCCTCGGTGATGGCCTACAACGACTCGTTTTATCTACTGGGACTCGCGATGCTGGCGTGCCTGCCCCTGATCTTCATCCTGAAAAAGCGCACGGTACCACGATGATTCCTCGCACCCTTCCCGTCCTACTGAGCGTTGCGCTGCTGTCCGCCTGCACCGTAGGCCCGGACTACCATGGCGCGCCCAGTGTTGCGCCGAAAACCCTGGCGGCCGGGCATTTGCCCCATGCCGATAACACTGCCTCGGCCACGCCCGCAGTAGCGCAATGGTGGCGGACACTCGGCGATACGCAACTCAATGAACTGGTCGCCAAGGCCCTGCAAAACAGCCCGGACATGGCTACCGCCCAGGCACGTTTAAAACAGTCCCGCGCCAGCCTCAGCGGCGCGCACGCCAACGCGATGCCCAAGGTCACGGGCGACGCGGCAATGCTCAAACTTCGCTCGCCCGACACCTCGGCACTGGGTGGCAGCAGTGGCGGCGGCCGAGGCCCATTGAGCCTGTACCTCGCCGGTTTCGACGCCAGCTGGGAAGCCGACCTGTTCGGCGGCACCCGGCGTGCCGTCGAAGCAGCCCAGGCAGAAGCCGACGCAAGCGAGGCGCAACTGGCCGATGCTCAAGTGCAACTCGCCGCCGAAATCGTCCAGGCCTACACCGACCTGCGCGACCAGCAAGCCCGTCTTGCGCTGGTCGAAGCCAGCATCGACATCGAAAACCAGGCCCTCGACCTCACCCAGCAACGCCGCGACCGGGGCGTAGCCTCGCAACTGCAACTGGAGCAAGTACTGACCCAAGCCGAAAACACCCAGGCTCAGCGTTTGCCACTGCAAGCCGCCATCGTCGAGTCCCTCGACCAACTCAGCCTGCTCTGTGGCCTGGAACCCGGCGACGTGGACAGCCAGCTCGCCACGGCCCGCGCCCTGCCCGCCATCCCCAGCGCCGTGCCCGTTGCCGACCCGGCGGCCCTCTTGAAGGCCCGCCCGGACATCCGCATGGCCGAGCGCAAACTGGCGTCGAGCACGGCGCAGATCGGTGAAAAAACCGCCGATTGGTTTCCCAAACTCAGCCTGATGGGCGACCTGTCCTTTTCGGCCAGCGACCCTGGGCACCTTGCGCGCAAGGACAACGGCACTTGGTTGATCCTGCCGCGGATTTCCTGGAACGCCCTGGACTTCGGCCGCGTTGCTGCCAGTGTCAACGGCGCAGAGGCCGGACGTGATGAGGCGCTTGCGCAGTACAAGCGCGTGGTGCTGAGTGCGCTGCGCGATGCGGATGTGGCGTTGGCGCGCTATGGTCATCAACGCCAGAATGTCGTGCTGTTGCGCAATGTAGAATCGTCGGCAGTGCGTGCAGCCGACCTGACACGCCAGCGTTATCGTGCCGGCACGGCGAGCACACTCGATTGGCTGGATGCGGAACGTACACGCTATCAAGCGCAAGAGAGTCGGATTTCAGGGGATGCGGAGTTGCTCAAGGATTTCGCCTCCCTGCATAAAGCGCTTGGGTTAGGCTGGACGCTGTAAAAGGGCTGCAAACTCATCAACCAGGGAAGCACATGATCCACATTCGTGAAGCGACTAACGCCGATATTGATACGCTGCGTGAAGTCGGTTGCGAGACCTACCGCGAACATTTTTCGGCGTTATGGTCTCCTGTCGGCATGCAGGGTTTCCTCGATCAAGACTTCTCAGCCAGTGCACTGCGCCGGTCACTCGAATTGCCCGAAAGGCAGGTCTGGCTGATTGCTTCAGACGAACGTGGCAAGGCCGTTGGATTTGCTAAGGTCAACTGGTCAACGCCTGCGCCTTTAACCGGTGAAGTGGGTGCAGAGCTGCAGAAAATCTACTTCCTGAAATCCGCCGCGGGGATGGGTTACGGAAAACGACTGTTGCAGTTCATTCGTGATAAAGCCGCCCAGCGCGGGGAACGCTTGCTTTGGCTGGACGTGCTCAAAACCAATGCAAATGCGCAGCGCTTTTATGAGACGGTCGGGTTTCAACGCATCGGCGAAATCCCGTTCAGTACGGACCTGGCTGAAATCGGAATGGTGGTGATGGCGCTTGAATTGAAGCCGTAAATGGGGAAACAAATGGAAGAATTGATCCATGGGCTCGATGGGCCCAGAACGGCTCAGCAGGAACTGTTTTACGACCTTGAAGACGCGACCGCTGTTATCGGCTGGTCGGTGGTTGAGCTGACGGCCATGGCGCAAAGTGGCAGAACGCCGGATGAAACCGTGGCGCTGATGAAAGTGTGCGCGCTGTTGGTGGCTCAACAGGAAAAGCTTGGTGTGTACGCAGAAGAGGTCAAGGTGCACCGTATCGTCCGGGCAGAAGCCCCGTGAACAATGCCCGGTTGCTTAGGCCCGCGCGGCGATTACCGGCGAGATAGCGCTTGCGAGGGCTCGGACAGAAGAGGTTTGAGCGCCGTTTCAAGACTTATCGTGAGCGACGGACGGCCACGCGCTGAAGAAAAATATGATCCCAGGCGTCATCACGCTGACCCAATAACCGCTTGGGTATAAAAAGGGACCGACCAACGAGGCAATAAGCAAAGCGCCTCCTGTACGCCGTCGACGCTTGGGGGTGAACCACGCCCGGAACGCGTCAAGTTTTTTACTGACCACTCCCACACTCCTTGTTGATCAGCAGAACACCCTGCCACTCACTTTAACGACGACTATTCTCTTTGAAAATTTAGTCTGACTCCATTTTTTCAGTCGATGATGACGTCGCCGCCTTCCGCCTTCAAACGGGCGAGGTTGTCCTTCATCTGCTGCAAACGGTCGGGCGAATGCCCTTGCCACTTCGTCACCTCGGCAACAACCCGCAGTGGTTCGGCGGAACGATAGGACAGCGTGGGATTTCCGGGAAATTTCTTATCCGTCAAATTGGGATCATCCATCATTGACCCCGTTGGCTCTACGACATAAATCCGCTCTGCCCCGTTGCCAAGCGCCAGTTCAGCGCCCCAGATTGCAGCGTCCAGGGTGCCCGCGAAATATACCCAGGACAGCGGCTCACCTTCCGTGAAGTTGGACGGGTAGCCGACGCGAATCAAGTCGCCTAGCTCCAGGTCTGCCCGTGTGCCATGAAAGAACTGGCGGGTGAACATGCTGGCCGTGTTTGACATGGGCTTGGTGCTCCGTGGATGAATGGCGAGGTCAAGCATAGGGTCTGGCCCGTTTTTACGCCAAAGCCAGGACCTGTTCGTGGCTTCGCATCAGCGCTGATCAATCTCAATCTTCTGCGTTGGATCGGGGCTGTATTTTTGGCGTTTCAACTGGGGGTCACCTTTGGCCAGGCAAAAGAAAAATATCTCCGCCTCTCCACAGCCACCATGCAATGCACACTCGCTCGCCTGCATATGGTCAAGCATGATTTCTCGTCCCTGAGACTCACAGAATACGTTCGCCTCTTTCAGCGCCTGGCCTTTCGCAGAGGCGGGACCACCGAAAGGAACTCTCGTCGAGATGGTGTAAGTGTCAGGCCCAACCTTTATAGGTCCGCTGTCTGTACACCCTGAAAGCGTCGCTATCACTAAGAGCACTGGCCAAGTTTTCATTTTTATCCCTCAGGAAAGCAACGAATGTACATGGCACCTCACCACCTCGCCCCATAATTTTATTTTTTGAACTACACACAGCAGCAAACGGGGTCACCCCACTATTCTCTTTGAAAAAGTAGCCTGACCTCGCTTTTCAGTTGAGGCTCAATCCAACTTATCGATCTCTTGTCTCGCCATCGTGATTCCAATACTCAGCGCATCCTCATAGGCTTTGTGCAAGATGTCGGATTCTCTAAACGTCGGAATGACCTCGTGCCCGTTTTTGCTGATACTGATAGTGACGGTGAAACCTTCGTCAGTGTTCTTGTCGGATGGACCGGTAATGCGTACAGCGATGTCAAATTCCTTATAGTCGGAAATGTCTGTGTGCTGCTCGGATCTGCTGCGCATATCTATACCCTCGCCTAATGAGCAACAACCATAGCCGAGGTTTTTCACACCGTTGTATACCTACCCTGCTCGCTGCTACCGGTAACGGTGAACAGTGAACAGTGAACAGTGAAAAGTGAAAAGTGAAAAGTGAAAAATGGTGGCAGCCCACTGCGCTCTAACTTTCCTGCGCCCAATAAAAAACCCCGTAGACGTTAATCTACGGGGTTTTCAAGAGTGGAGGCCGAGGTCGGAATCGAACCGGCGTAGGCGGATTTGCAATCCGTGCGTGAAACTCAAGCGGGCTGCGGCTTGTAGCCATATTCATTTCCGAAACCGCGCCATTTTCTGTGCCCTGGAGGCCGCGCAGAATGCGGGTTGTACTTTTTGTTTAGGAACTCTTTTCACCCCTCCCCGGCGTCCTGTCGACTGAACACAACTACCCAAAAGACACGCTCACTACTACGCTGTCCCCTCCTTGGAGGAACACCGATGCCTAACTCAGACCTGATCCCTTCCCTGCTCTCGAAGCTCTACGAAAACCAACTCGCCCTCGAGGCCTCCATCATGGAGCTATCAAACTGGGTGGAGCAGCGGGGCTCATCCGAAGTAGCAGAGAACGTGCGCGGCGCCCTGCACACCATCGAAGATAACGAAGAGTTCATCAAGTTGACCCTCGCCGTCCTCATGACACCGGACTGACCGCCTCTCGTCGCCCCAAATCGCGCAACGGCAAAACCTCGATTACTGTATGCACATACAGCATTCGGATTTACCCACCATGCACATCGACGAAGACACCTCAGCGTGGCTTGGCTGCCCTACGCCCCTGGAAATGTACAAGCACCAGTGCTCTTTACTCGAGGACGAACTCAGCGGGACTCAGGCACTGCTGCGAAAGGCCCGGAAGAGCATAGCCGGGCTGGTACAGATGAATGATGTACTGGCCACCGGCAAGGCCGAGGCGCAGGCAGTCCTCAAGAAGGCGCTGGCCGAGATCGGAGAGCTCAAGGAGCGATGTTCCGAGCCCGCCATCCTGAGCATGAAGCTCGTCGCCGAACAGCGCGACTACCTGCTCAGGGAGAATCAGCGGCTTCACGATGAACTCAGTAAAGTTACCGAGCAATAGCCCTGAAGTATGCCGGGCACGCCCTAAACCCAGCCAGTTCTCGGCGGCAGCCTTGGATGATGCATCAGCATGGGCTGGAGGAGTGCATAAGCCACGTACTACGTGGCTTTCAGCGGCCCACTGTCTAAAACCCAAGCGTTATTTGGGAGGTTTTAAGGTCAATAAAACCGGCTTAGCGGCAGACAGTATTAGACAGCCCCCCTCCCCGGCGTCCTGCCGACGAACACAGCCCACCAAAAATATCAAGGATCCAGTGTTTCAAACCGGAACCTCAGCGCTGTTGAGCAGTGTTTTTCGACGCCAGCGTTCAAACCACAGATAGACCACCGGCGTAGTGTACAGCGTCAGAATTTGCGACACCGCCAAGCCACCGACAATCGCAATGCCCAATGGCTGGCGCAACTCGGAGCCGGCGCCGTGCCCGAACGCCAGAGGCAACGCGCCGAGCAAAGCCGCCAGGGATGTCATCAGTATCGGCCGCAAGCGCATTAGGCAACCTTCGCGCACCGCTTGCCGGGGCGACAGACCCCGCTGCTGGGCCTGCAACGTGAAATCGACGATCATAATTGCGTTCTTCTTGACGATACCGATCAGCAAAATGATGCCGATCATCCCCAGCACCGACAGATCCTGACCGCAGAGCATCAATGCCAGCAGTGCGCCGAAACCGGCGGAAGGCAAAGTCGAAAGGATGGTCAGGGGGTGAATCGCATTCTCGTACAGCACACCCAGTACGATGTAGACCGTGAGGATCGCCGCTAGAATCAGCCAGGGTTGTGACTTCAATGAGTCCTGGAAGGCCTGGGCGGTGCCCTGGAAACTGCCCAGCACGGTGTCGGGCATTGCTACGGCCAGGGACGCCTGATTGATCGCGGTGACCGCTTCACTCAGGGCATGGCCGGGCGCGAGGTCGAACGACAGGGTAATGGCTGGGAACACACCCTGGTGGTTGATGATGATCGGCACTTGTTCGGTCTTGACGCTGGCCAGCAGGTTCAGCGGCACCAGGGCGCCGGAACTTGCGCGGACAAATAAATGCTCAAGGGTGGCGGTGGACGTTTGCCAGCTCGGGTCGAGTTCAAGAATCACGTGGTTCTGATCGAGCTGCGTGAACATCGTCGCAATCTGTCGCTGACCGAAGGCGTCGTACAGCACGTCATCGATGGCCTGCACCGTTACGCCCAGCCGTGCAGCGGTGGAACGGTCGATCACCAGGGTCGATTGGGCGATGGCCTGTTGCTGGTCCGACGTTACGTGCTGCAACTGCGGCAAACTCTTGAGCTTCTCCAGCAGCACACCGCTCCAGTGATCCAGTTCGACACTGTCCGGATCTTGCAGGGTGTACTGGTATTGGGTCTTGCTGGCACGACCACCAATCTGGATGTCCTGGTTGGCCTGCATGAACACTTTGACTCCGGATAACCGGTCGAGCGCCGGTTGCAGGCGACGGATAACTTCGGCGGCGCTGGCGGTGCGCTCGCTGAACGGCTTCAGGTTGATCATCACCTTGCCCTGGCTCACAGTCGGATTCGGGCCGATCCAGAAATACACCCGGGCCACCGCCGGGTCCTGGCCGATGATGGCGGCAGCGCGGTTGACCTGTGCACGCATCGCGATGGGTGAAATATCAGCCGCTGCTTCGGCCACACCTTGGATCAAGCCGTTGTCCTGTTGCGGGAAGAAGCCCTTGGGGATGCCGACATACAGCACCGCCGTCGCCACCATTGTTGCGATGGCCACCGCCATGGTGATGCGCTGATGGTCCAGCACCCAATCCAGGCTACGGCGATAACCGTTGTGCAGGTCTTCGAACACCCGCTCGCACGCCTGGGCAAAGCGCCCCTCTTCATGATAGGCATGGGGTTTGAGCAGCCACGCACAGAGCATGGGTGTGATGGTCAGGGAAACGATGCCGGACATGATAATCGCGACGCTGACGGTCACCGCAAACTCACGCATCAAGCGCCCGACAATGCCGGACATCAACAGGATCGGAAGGAACACCGCGATCAGCGACACCGTCATCGAGACAATGGTAAACGCCACCTCGCGCAAACCATCGACCGCCGATTGCAGGCGCGACTTGCCCATTTCCAGATGCCGGACAATGTTTTCCATGACCACGATGGCATCGTCCACCACAAACCCTACGGCAATCGCCAGGCCCATGATCGACAGGTTGTCGAGGCTATAGCCTAACAAGTACATCACCCCGAACGTGGCCACCAGAGACAGCGGGATGGTCAGGCTGGGAATCAGCGTTGCCGTGGCTTTGCGCAGAAACACAAAGATCACCACGACCACCAGCGCAATCGACAGCAGCAAGGTGAACTGCATGTCGTTGACCGAGGCTTCGATGGTCTGGGTGCGGTCACCAACCACCTGTACCTGTACGTCTCGCGGCAACGAGGCGGTCAGTTCGGGCAGCTTGGCCTTGATGGTGGCGATGGTCGACAACAGGTTGAAACCAGGCTGTTTGTGGATGTCGACGATAACCGTTGGCTCGGCACCCAATTGCGCAGCTTGTTGCGTGTCCTCGGCGCCGGCAATCACCCGCCCCAGGTCACCGAGCTTGATCGGCATGCCGCTCTTATAGGCGATAACCTGATCACGATAGTGCTGTGGGTCCAGCAATTGATCGGTCGCACCAAGGGTGATCGAACGGCTTTGGCCATCGAGGGTGCCCTTGGGCTGATCAAGGGTGCTGACGCCGATCACACTGCGCACATCCTCCAGGGTCAGGCCGCGAGCGGCCAGCGCATCGGGATCGATCTGTACCCGCACCGCCGGTTTCTGTTCTCCGTGAAAATCCACCAGGCCGACACCGGGCATTTGCGACAAGCGCTGGGCAATGTAGTTGTCGGCGTAGCGGTCCAGCTCTGGCAACGTGCGCACGGGTGACGTCACGGCCAGCGACATCACTGTACCTTCGGCCGGATTGACCTTGTTAAAGGTCGGTGCGCTGGACATGGTCTTGGGCAGATTCGGCGTGGCTGTGTTGATCGCTGTTTGCACATCCTGCGCTGCCCCATCGATGTCTCGCGACAGATCGAATTGCAGTACCACCTGGGTTTTACCCGCCGCACTCGACGAGGTCATCGACGTCACTTGCGGCACGGCCGCAAAAGCGCGTTCCAAGGGCGTCGCCACCGAAGACGCCATGGTTTCGGCGCTTGCCCCGGAGAGTTTGGCGGTGACCTGAATGGTCGGAAAATCCACCGTCGGCAGCGGCGCCACAGGCAGATGAAAGTAAGCAAAGGTACCGAGCAGCAAGACCCCGATGGCCAGCAGACTCAGCCCCACGCGCCTTTGAATCAATCCGGCCAGCGCATTCATCGGGCGGCCTCCGCCAAATCGGCGGTGGTGTTGGCCTTGACCCGCGTGACCTTCAGCCCCGGCGCGACGCGGGACTGGCCCTGCACCACCACGGTTTCACCGGCCGTCAGACCCTGGCGAATCCACTGCTTGCCATCGACGACCGTGGCGGCATCGACCAGACGCGGTTGCACCCGTTGATCAGCATCCACCACATAGACGAAGTTACCCTGACGTCCCAACTGCACCGCTTCAGCCGGGACCACGGCCACGTCCTTATGCGTCTGCACCAGCAACCGCGCGCTCACCAACTCGCCCGGCCAGAGTTTCGCAGCGCCATTGTCGAATTGCGCCTTGAGCTGAATCTGGCCACTGGCGGCGGTGACCTGACTGTCGATAAAACTCAAATGGCCGCGGGCGATTTCCTGTTTTCCATCGCGGGTCATCGCCACCACCTGCAATGCGCCTTTGGCGTTTTCTTCGAGAATTTCCGCCAGTTCGTCCTGAGATACGGCGAAGGCCACGGAAATCGGGTTCATCTGGGTAATGGTCACCAACCCGGTGGCTTCGGCGCCGTGGGCAATCGCTCCGACGTCCAGCAGGCGCTGGCCGGTACGACCGGTCAACGGTGCCTTAACCTGGGTGAACTCCAGTTGCAGGCGCGCCACATCCAATCCCGCTTGATCGGCCTGTAAGGTGGCCTGCTGGGCGGCCAGTTGGGCGCGGTAGGTGTCGACGTCCTGGGTCGGCCCGGCCTTGGCGGCGGCCAGTTTGCCGGCCCGGTCCAGGTTAACCTTCAGGTTAGCCAGTTGCGCTTGATCCTTGGCCACCAAGGCCTGTGCCTGGGCTACCTGTGCCTGAAAAACCCGCGGGTCGATGACCGCCAGCAAGCTGCCAGCGGTGACAGTCTGCCCTTCGTTGAACAGGACTTTTTGCAGCTCACCGTCCACCCTCACCCGCACATTCACGCTGTTGAGCGGCTGTACGTTACCGATGGCGCTGATCCAGACGGGCAGGTCCTGGCGGCTGACCTGGCTCATCTGCACCGGCACGGCGCCGGCATCGACCTGCACCGGTGCGGCATGGGCTTGACGGTTCCATTGAAAGCCGCCGATGAGAGCGGCCAGCGAGAGCACCACTCCCCCTGCGAACATAACGCGACGACGTGGGTTCAAGGCATTCATGGGTGAGCAACCTGAGCAGAAGAACTGGAAGTAAGGGTGTTCGGCGAGAAATCCCCGCCCAAGGCGCGGAACAGGCCGACAGCGGCCTGCAAATGCTGGAGGCGTACCTGTAACAGCGTGTCTTCGGCCTGGTATTGGGTGCGTTCGACGATCAGCAGTGTCTGGAAATCGGTCGAGCCGAGTCGGTAGCGAACCTGCGCCAGACGTGCAGCTTCGCGGGCAGAGTCCACGGCGGACTGGTTCAGGACGTAGCTTTTATCGAGTTCGCGGGCCGCACTAAGCTGGGTTTCAACATCCTGCAGCGCTTCGATGATCGACTCGCGATAACTCGATGCCAGCTCCTGGACATGGGCCTGATCGAAATGCAGTTGACCCTTGAGCTGACCGCCGGCAAACACCGGTTGGCTGAGCGTGCCGATGACGCTCCAGATCTGGCCGCCGGCGAGCGTATCGATGCCACCCAGCAGGTCCAGGGACAGGTTCGGTAAAAACGCGGCGCGGGCAACGCCCACGTCGAAATTGGCGGATTTCAGCCGTGCTTCGGCGGCCTGGATGTCTGGGCGCTGACGCAACAAACCAATCGGCAGGCCAGTCGAAGGCTGCGGCACTTGCAGGGTTTTCAGCCCGTTTCCCTGCAGATGAAAGCCCTCGGGCTGCGCCCCCACCAAAACGGCCAGTTGGTAGAGCGCCAGGTCCCGTTGTTGCCGCAGGGGCGGCATCGCCGCTTCAAAGGTCTGCATGGCATTGCGCTGCTGGGCGACTTCCAGATTCGACACGGCGCCCTGACTGGCCTGGACTTCCACCAAATCCAGCACCTGTCGCGCATCGTCGGCAATGGATTGGGCCAGACGCAGCCGGTCCTCCAGAGACAGCACCTCAAAGTAGCGGTCGGCAATGCTCGCACTCAGGCTCATGCGCAGGGTTTGCGCATCAAATACTGTGGCATTGGCCAACGCATCGGCGGAGTCAGCGGCAGCGCGCTGTTTGCCCCAGAAATCCACTTCATAGGTGGCTTCGGCAAATACGCTACGTTTTTCCGTGGAGCCGTAATTGTTCTGTCGCTGGTAATTGCCTCCCAGATTCAGCGCCGGATATTGCGCCGCCCCGGCCACGTGCGCCGAAGCACGGGCTTCATCGATGCGGCTGACCGCCGCCTTGAGGGTGTAGTTGGAGGCCTGCCCCCGGGCGATCAATGAGTCGAGTTCGGCGCAGCGAAACTCGCGCCACCACTGGCCGCCCTCAGCCGCCGAGCTGTCTGTCGGACCATTGAACTGTTGCGCCAGGGGCAACTCGGGTTGCTGGTACTGCGGGACCATCGAGCAGCCGTCAAGCATGAGCATGCCGAACAACGTCAACGCCACGGATGAAAGACACGTAACCCGCCTGCGGCGTGCCACCAAAGTTGTTACCGACATGGGCAAGCCATCCCCCGCTAAATCCTGTGTGGAGCAAGCCACGAATGGGCAGAAGATAGCGAGGAGTGCCTGCCAGAGCGTTCGTCGGCAGATAAATTTTTGTTTAGCCTTGCTCCGGCATCTCCTGAAAGCTGTAGCCGGCACCGGGAATGGTCTTGATCAGCGAATAGTCGAAACCTTCATCGAGTTTGCGCCGCAAGCGATGGATATGTTTATCGATGACGTTGTCGTTGGGGTCGAAAGAGTAGTCCCAGGCGCTGTCGAGCAGCATGTCGCGGGTCACCACCTGACCGCTGTGGCGCATGAGCTTCTCCAGCAAAAGCGCCTCGCGATGCTGCAAGGCAATGACTCGGCCCTGACGTACCGCGGTGCGTGTGGCGCAGTCGAGTTGCAGCTCACCGACTTGCAACTGACGCGCGGGCCTCGTCGTCTGTTCGCGCCCGCGCAGCAAAGCATCGAGCCGCGCCAGTACTTCGGCGAACGCGTAAGGCTTGGCCAGATAATCATCGCAACCGGCCTGCAGGCCTTCAACCTTGTCGGTGGTGGACGCCTGCGCACTGAGCATCAGGATCGGCACCCGCAAATGTTGCGCTCGCAGAGCCTTGACCAGGCCAACACCGTCGAGGCCGGGCAAGCGGCGGTCGACGATCAGCGCATCATGGATTTGCTCCAGGGCCATGCCCAGCCCACTATTGCCATCGCTGGCGATATCGACGATGTGACCACTTTCGCTCAACCCACGTAACAGGTAAGCCGCGGTCTGGGCGTCATCTTCAACCACAAGAATGCGCAAGGTACCGCCTCCAGAAATCCAACCTAAACTTTTATTTACCTGGCGGGAACGTGGCATAGCCGCAGGCTTTGTCACACTATGCCATCTCTGCCCGATTATGTGAGCGGTTCATCTGCCATGACCCATGTTCTAGTCGTCGAAGACGACTTGCTTACCTGCCGCGAAATCGAAGCGGCGCTGTGTGACCACGGCTTCACCGTGAGCTGCGTCCACAATGGTCGCGAAGGTCTGCTCAAGGCCCTGAGTGAACCGTTCGATCTGATCGTCCTGGATCGCATGCTACCCGGCGGCCTCGATGGACTTGGCGTACTGACCGCATTACGGGCGGCAAGCGTGAGCACCCCGGTGCTGATCCTCAGCGCCTTGAGTGCGCTGGACGAAAGGGTTCGCGGCCTGCGCGCAGGCGGTGATGATTACCTGACCAAACCCTTCGAATTCATCGAGCTCACCGCACGGCTGGATGCGTTGAACCGTCGCCGCGCCGAACCGGTCTCCGAAGCTCGGGAAACACGCTTGCGGGTCGGCAATCTGGAGGTCGACCTGTTGAGCCGGGTGGTCCGGCGTGGTGACAGTGTCATTGATCTGGTGCCCCGTGAGTACGCGTTGCTGGAACACTTGATGCGCCATGCAGGGCAAGTGGTCACCCGCACCATGCTGTTCGAAGCGGTCTGGAACTACGCCTACGATGAGCGCACCAACGTCATCGAAGTCCACATGGGCCGTTTGCGACGCAAGATCGACGACGAAAACGAACCGTCGATGATCCATACCATTCGTGGAGCCGGTTATGTCCTCCGTTCGCCTGAGTGAGATTCCGCGGACCATCAGTTTTCGCACCGGCCTGCTGTTTCTCGGACTGTTCGGCTGTTCGTTTCTCGCACTGTTCGGCTATGTCTATTGGCAAACAGCGTTCTACCTGAAAGCCGAAGCGGATACCGCGCTGTATCGCCAGGTAGAAACCCGCAGTGCACAGAATACAGAGTTACAACTCAGGGAAATACGCAATCACGCCGAGCAGGATACCGAAGCGCGCGTTCCCCAGAGCCTGTTCGACGCACAAGGCCAGTTCATCGCCGGGGCCATCCAGCAATTGCCGCCCTTCTCCGCCTACGACAAACCTCAGGAGTTCGATTGGCGCAAGCCCAGCGGTCATCAGCGCCCGATACGCTTCATTGTCCATCACTTGGCCGACGGCAAGACCTTGCTGGTAGCCCAGGACATCCACGACATACGCGAATTTGACGAACTGCTGATCAAGGCATTGGTTTCCGGTGGCGTGCTGCTGCTGGTGGTCGGCCTGTTTGGCGCGGTTGTACTGGGTTACTCGGCCCACCGACGCCTGGACAAGGTCAGTAGCTCGATTAAGGGGATCATCGAAGGCGAATTGACCGGCCGCTTGCCCATCCAGGGCAACAACGACGACATCGACCGCCTCGCCTCCGTGGTCAACGGCATGCTCGATGAGCTGGAACGCTTGATGAACGAGGTCAAAGGCGTGTGCGACGACATCGCTCACGACCTGCGCACCCCTCTGACTCGGTTGATCGCCGGGCTGGAGCGCACCCAACGCCGCGGTCTCGATGAAGCACAATATGCCGCCAGCATCGACGCGGCACTGGTCGAAGCCAAGGCACTGCTTCTGACCTTCAAGGCGTTGCTGCGTATCTCGGAAATCGAAAACAGCGCCCGCCGCAGTCACTTCGCGCCGCTGGATCTGAACCTGATCAGTGCCGACGCCACCGAACTCTATGAGCCGTTGGCAGAAGAACGTGGCATCAGCCTCACGCTCAATAAAAGTCAGGGTCCTGCCGTCATCGCCGGAGACGCACAGTTATTATTTGATGCGCTCTGCAATCTGCTGGATAACGCCATCAAGTTCTGTCCCGACGATAGCCAAGTTAACCTGACCGTAATCGCCAATCTTGGGTCGGTCGGAATTTGTGTCACAGACAACGGACCGGGCATTGCCGAAGGTGAGCGCGAAGCCGTGTTTCGTCGGTTGTACCGTGCCGAAGCGAGCCGAAACACACCGGGTAATGGCCTGGGGTTGAGCATGGTCACCGCCGTTGCGCGCCTACACGAACTCAAGCTGACAGTCAGTGATGCGGCGCCTGGCTGTCGCATCGAACTGCTTGGCAAGACGGGGTCGACGGGGCCATCCGCGTCACTTGGCATTGTCTGATCAGGTTTTT
Source organism: Pseudomonas sp. M5A4_2d (assembly GCF_053345295.1). Lineage (NCBI taxonomy): Bacteria > Pseudomonadati > Pseudomonadota > Gammaproteobacteria > Pseudomonadales > Pseudomonadaceae > Pseudomonas > Pseudomonas sp. M5A4_2d. Next base: position 1,352,954 of record NZ_JBKEZW010000001.1, read on the forward strand.
GGGGTTGGCTGAGCGTGAGCCGAAACACGCTACGCGACAAAACCTCCCGGCGTATTTATCTCCCCCTCGTCCTCAAAAAATCCAGCTTCGCCGCCAACCTGTCGAAAAATTCATTTTGCGGAGAACAGGGCGAAAGGCCGTGAGCGTCAAGATGAGTTCAAGCCAACAAACATTGTGTTGGCTCAACTCACTACTGGAAAACACTCATGAACAGCCTTAAAGCCCTTTTGATCGTGACCTTGATGACCGCTTCCGTCGCCGCAATGGCAGAAGGCGGTGGCGATACCGTGATGGACAAAATGGAAGCGGCAAGGGCAACCGCCATGGCCTCGTTTCAACAGTCAGAGTCTGCCACGGCTGCAGCCACTGCCAGCAACCAGAACGCCTCCACCAGTGACGCCTCGCGTTCGAACTGACCGTGTGAACGTCCGTCACCATTAAGAACGGTGTTGCGCGATATCGGTGAAATCATCGAGGTACCACAAACTATGACTCGTCCAATTCCAGCGACCGCCAACTACAGCATTGTGTTGGTTAACTACAAAACACTTGATCTGACCAAAACCTGTCTGATGCTTCTGCAGGAGGCTCTGCGAGGGACAAATGTTCCGGTGATTGTGGTGGATAACCACTCCGACGATGCAAGCAGCGAGTACTTGCGCTCGCTGGACTGGATTGAGCTGATCGAACGCAAGCACACAGGCCCCGAAGCCGGAAACATTGCCCATGGACGTGCTCTGGATCTCGCTTTGGCACAGGTTGAAACCGACTATCTGTTTCTGTTGCACACCGATACCTTCATTTACGATCCGGAAGTGTTCGCCATAATGCTCGACCAATGCACGGAACAACGCGACGTGGCTGCCGTCGGATGCCTGGAGCAGCTAGATCGGGGGATCGTTCGCTCGGCCTGGCGCCTGGCCTCACGTTTTTGCAAGCACTACGCCCGACGGAGTTTGCTGGCACTCGGCGTTCAGGCGAGAGAGCCCAAGCCGTATCGAGAAGTACACCTGAAGAGCTTTTGCACACTGTGGAATGTGGCGTTCATCAAGCAACACGGCTTTCACTTTCAAATGGATGAACGTAATCCGGGTTATGAACTGCAGGATCGAATGACTGCCTTGGGCTATCAGGTGCGTTCTATTTCACCGCGAAAGATGTTCCGTTACCTGGATCACATTCAAAGCGGCACCGTTTCGGCTATGGGCGGTTACGCGCGCAATCACCGCAGGGTCCGGATGTACGAGCAGATTACCCAAGGCAAAAAATCTGAGGGTCTGGTGAATGGATAAAACCGCATGTAGACATTTTGACCTTTGGCGGCGTCTTGCGCCGTTGCCTACTAGGCGCAGTCCGGTCTACTGGCTTGCCCGATCCGCCAAATCCATATCCGACAGATAGCGATTCAAACAGCCACAACCGTGACTACCCAGCAGAGGGTTAGCAGAAACGAAAGACCTGCGAGCCGCTTATCCATGGTGCCCTATCAAAAACGAATGATCGCAATACGAACGCCCACGAGAAGAGTAGTTCAGTGCGATCAGTTCGCAATTGCTCGCACATATGCCTGGCACGCCCTCAAGGAGATCAGTCCTCGTTTGCTGCGATATGGGATGCGTGGATGTCCATCACCCACCATTAGAAGTAATACGGACAAACAAAGTTTTCACCTAGACATCACATAGCCATTACAGAGACGCGCCTAATCTGAAATCTCACTCAGATACACATCAACGAGGACAAACTGAAAATCCTGAAGCACAGAAATGAAAAAAATAGCGCTGAACCAAAATAAATAATTACGCTTGCGCAACTCATTCAGTAGGGAGTCACCTATGTCTATCGGAGCAGTATCCGCGCCAAACCCAGTAATCCTTAATGGGCAAAAACCCGCCCAAACTCCTCCTCCCGCCACGAGCAATCAACCCACCAACGTATCCACCGCCACGGCAGCTCCCGCCGCCAGCAACGTGACAGCAGTGCTAAAAGAGGCAACCGAAACCGCCGCGCAGACTGCTCAAGAAGCAGTACACGGTGATCATCAGGCTCAGCGGTTGATCCAACAGCATCAACATCATAAAACTGATGCAGCAGCGCCTGCTTCTGGAGTCGTTAACGGTAACGGGCAGATAACCGGTGAACGCATAAACACCAAAGCTTAGAGCTCTAGCGCAACACTCAAAGCTTGCAAGCCCTGCTTATGCAGGACTTGTAAGCTGCATTAGAGGCGCACCAGCCCTGACTGGCGATTCTAGAATGCTGGCATTATCTGATTCTAGTTGTTCAGTTCACGCACATACGCCTTGCAAGCCCTTAGCGCGACCAATCCTCGGCCCCCACCGCCGGTAATGGCGATAATTCGTTGCCCACAACGGACCGAATGAAGCACGCCAACAGCGCCGTTGGCATCGTGGATATTGACGACTGCTGGGCCTTTGCGTCGACACCGGAACTGGCTCCGGAATTGTAAGATCACGCTAATGCTCAAGGAAAGTGCCGAGCATATCTGCCGATCGTGTACCCGAACAAGGCTGTCGTTTTTGGGGTAACGAATTTTTGTTTAGACACTCACGTGCAGCATGAAGTAACTCAAGACAACTGCGCGCACATGCTAGGAATGCACCTGCACCACTAACCTGAAGCTTGTACAAAAAGTCAATGATTTACTAGCCTCAGCCCGGAATTTGGCTATACATAGATAGCTATCATTAAGGTGATCATCATGCTGTGGCTTAAGCTCTTCCCCCCTCACCCGCATAAATTTCGGAGCTTCGCCAAAATCGATCAAAACGGCGTCTGCTCACTACTCATCCGATGCCAGCTATCGCCTGGCGAATCATGGGTGGAAGTAGATGAGTTTTGCTTGAGTTGGCTCGGCAAACCATTACCACACTATGCCTGCCAAACGAGGGTTGCTGGGACGGGACCATCACAAAAACGGCATTCCCATTTCTAGGCCATAGGAAGAAGGTCGGCAGATAAAATCACCCGCCAATCCACCTGACAGACACATACCCCACGTGCTGGAAATATCAGGTTCTTATGAAGGGTTTTACTATTAGAAGCGCCAAAAATAGCGCCCAACAAAGGAATAGAAGCACCGTAATCGCTGTCCATCGCAACCCCATGATCAAATCCCCCTTTTTTGAATAAGTTTGTACCACGCAAAACAAATCGAAAATGTAGGAGATTTGCTATTTTATTGCCTGAGATTTAACCGTCCTGATGTACGCCTGGCATGCCCGTAACGCGATCAGTCCTTTGTCGCCGTCGTCGGTGATGCCGATAATTCTTTGAGCATGCGCTGGGTCAAGTTGGGCTCTACGGGCTGCATGAACCACGCTGGGGGCGCCGGAAGTGGGAGGCACGTTGCAGCCACTGGCTGAATCGGTCGCGTCGAGAAGGACTGACAACTGCACATCAGCAGTGGCAAGGCGATCGCGCAGAGCGGCCTGATTATGTTGGGCATCGGAGAGCTCTCGAGTGTGTTGTTGGTCCTGGGCTGCGAGCAGATGCTCGGTGGCCAGGCGCTTGTCCTGCTCGGCTATCTGCTGACGCCAAGCCTCACCAGTGATTGTGTCCAGGACTTTCTGGTGCGCGGCGCCCTGCTCGGCGAGCCGCTCGCCCATCCGCCAGTCCTGAACCTGCCAGGTGCCAGCGGCGCTGATGGCCATGGCCAGCAGGATCGCGGCCAGGATTTGCCCGGACGTCATGTTGCCAGCACCCCGCCCGCCGAGACGTACTGAGCCGCCAGATCTTCGATACGGTGCTCGCGCTGGTTGTAGCCGGCACCCGGAAGGCTCGCCCAGATGTTTCGGCACTTCGATACCGCTTGAACGATGCGTCCGGCCTTGACGTCATCCAGCGCGCGGCATTCACGGATATGCTGAATCGCGATCTGGTCCTGGCTGATCGGGCCAAAGTCCTGCAGCTTGAGTTGGTCGCGGTAATGCGGCCAGTCCTTCAGCATTTGCTGGTAGCGGCCCGAGGCATTCGACGTGAGCCCTTTGCTGTTGATTGCCTTAGACTTGCGGCCGCCGGCAAACGGGTGATTGCCGTAGTCGGTGAACAGCTCGAGCTTGCCATCGGTGCCCGTCACAATGACGTTGTAACCATCGTCGGAACGCTTCAGGTAATCGGCGCCAAGCTCAGACCAAGCCAGCATGTCGAGGAAGGCGGCGACGTTGCGACTATCCGCAGATGATTCGGAAATGCGCGGCATACTTTTCTCCAGGCGAAAAAAAACCGCTCTAGGCGGCTGTGTTTGAGTGGCGCAGTGATCAGGCGTCGACATCGTCCACGGGGGGCTGAGGCTCTTCCGCAGGCACGGGCACCTCAATAGGCGGCATCGGTACAACGGGAGAATCGGGCACCAGGATGTGCAGAGTGATCATGTGCTTCAGGTCATACGGCTTGTCGTCCTTGGTCACCGTCACCATCAGCACGCCTTCCTCGAATTGAATGTCCACATCTGCCCGACTGTCGATCTGGTTCATCGTATAACCCCAGCCGTCATCAGCCGGTGGAAACGGAACCATGCCCAGGCATCCAGTCACCTGGTACACACCCACTGTTTTTCGTGAGGACTCGACCTGACCTGCGCCGGCGGTAACGAAGTCATAGGTAGCGCCCGTGGCGCCGAGGATGTTTATCGCTGCTCTTGCCATGATCAAATCGCCGTCAGGGTGCCGTCAGCGGCACGGGTGGTATTGCCAGTGTTGTAGGTCATCCGCCAGGCCTGCCACACACCGGCAAGTTTGGCCCTGGTATGCACAGAGCCATCTGTTTGCGACCTGAATTCCTGAATGACGTAACTGTCACTGACTGGTAGCGAGAAAAGCCAACCAAAACGGTGACCTGTAGGCGCGCTGTAACCGTTGTTGATGTAGCAGTACCCAAAAGATGTAAGTACGTCCAACCCGTAATCATTAAAAACTTGCATAACGCCAAATCCATAGTCTCCAACCTTGAGTACTCTGCCTGATGTTATGTCAGAGGTACCCACCGTCAAAGTTGCGTTAGACGCCGTCCCAAGCAGAGCCTGGCGCGCATACAGCTCCGTAGACATAGCGTTGATTTTGGAGCTTGCGGTGCGCGGAGGATCACCACCAAAGCCATTTGGTGCTGCGCCTAGGATGATCTCTTGTCTTGCCATTTAATAACGCCCCCTAATTAATATCACACAACCATTTTGCCAACCATTAAGGGAATACCTAAATACGTTGTATTCCCAACCCCTACCGTAATTGCAGTAATTTGATTATTTGGATAATCCCAAACAAAATATAGCTGCCTTGGTCGAAATTCTGAGCCACAAAGAGGCATCTCGAGATTATTTATTAATACATATTCGCCACCACCCAAAACAAAGGGCGCCTTAAAATAACACCGAGTAATTCCTTGAGAATCATAGTTCCAGCCAGTATAAGTCCAAGTATTAGTACTCCTTACAAAAAGAGAACTTGGTGTACCACTATCAAACAATGTCACCCCAGAAGATGAAGAGAGCCTTAAGCCATATTCGCTTATAGGCTTTGCACCAAATCCAGCAACATACCACTTCCCAGCAGGATTTATATTATACAAACTGTACTTGCCAATACCAAAACCAGTCCAATTCCCGGGTGAGCCAAACAGGCCTGGAAGCATGCTAATCGGACCATTAGCCGGATCTGGCCTAATGAAAACAAACGGCTGCTCTTGTGTAGTTATTGGACTAGGAAAATAGACTTGAGCTGTACCATTCGCACCGTCAGGTGCATAGCTTCCAGAGTACAGAATAGATAACCGTACAAATTCAGAGTCTAGAATCACCCGATTATCATCAGCATTTTGAAACATCAACCCATACGAATCTGTCATTTTATTTAAATCTCACCACGACCAATCGCATTCCAGCATTAGAGTATGAAGATGTGCCATATGGATCACCCCGTATAGTACGCCACACTCTGACGCCGCCACTTATAACTTCTGGCTCAAGTTGCTTATCAGAGCTTCTATCTATTGATTTATTCGGAATGCAAAAAGCAGCGGAGTTACTTGAGTTAACCCCCTCAATAGAAATATCAAAGTATTTTCCAGCTGGGTATGCGCTTGGGTTTATGTCAGCAGTGTATGCCACCCTCATAGTAAATGCGGTCGGGGAGAGTTGCGGCTCTCCGGCCGCCCCCCATGTCCAAAGCCCGTATTGGTCCATTATGAAAGCCTCCCGACCATAGTCCTCTTAACGCCGCCAGCGTCGAATACAGATAGACCGTCGTTATTGAGAAGTGATGACCCGCCAGCTCCTGAACTACGCAGCGTGAATGTCCCCGCCTTCACATCAATCTCCATTAGCGGCCTACCTTTGGAGTCGACGGCCTCAGATCGAATTGTCATACCCAGGATGATCTGCTGGACAAATACCGTGCTGATGATCGCGGTATTGAAAAACACTTGATTACCTTCGACGACGAACATCGGGATCACCTTGCCGTCGATTTCATTGACAACTGAGAAGCGCTGAGCGAAGGCGATAATTTCCGATGTATCGCCATCAGATCCAAGTGCCAGACCTGCCATGACCTTCTTGCCGTTACTGAGGGTCTCGACTTTGAGGGTCTTCATTGCCGACACCGTACCATCGGTGGCGGCGACGACCTTATTTGTCTCCTGAATTGCAGCCGTGTTTTCGCCCGAAGTAGCTTGGACAGCTCTAATCTGCTCGCCCAGTGCTTTGTCCGCACCAGCCATGACCCGGTTCGTGTCCTGAATTGCAGAGGCATTGGCGCCCGCTGTCGCACGTACCGCCTCTATTCTTTCAGCCAGTGCTTTATCAGCATTGGCCAGGACGGTTGTTTCATACTTGAAAGCCGCAGCATTGCTTTCGACCTTGGCGTCCATCGCCGTAACTCTGGATGCAACAGCCTCAGTGGCGTTCGCTGATGCCCTGGCCACGTCGATGATGCTCGCCGCGTTCTGGCCTACCTTTGCATCAAGGCCGTCTGTCCGTTGCGATTGAGCAAAGTCCCGATCTGCAATCACAGACATCAGCGACCAGGCACCGACGGATGTAATGGTGTCCCCTGCACTGCCCGCCTCGTTCCCTGCCGACTCTGCCTTGATCGTCGCGTAAACGCCGTCCAACTTCTCAGCGGTGGCTGTGACCTTCCCGTTCACGTTATCGATGGCCGACTTGTTCTTGCTGATCTCCAGGGCCATAGCTTCGTTGGTTTCGGCGATGGTGCCCATGTCATACCAGTAGGTGGCATCCGGCGGCGTGGTATTGACCGGTACCGCTTTAGTTGCCTGGAACAGGTGTTGGCCAACGCGGACCATGTCGCCCTTGGCGTAGGTCTTGGCCGGGTCATACTCCAGCGCGTCGACGATCTCATTGATGAGGTCGTTGAACTCCTTCTTGGCCTCCTCCAGGCGCTCATTCACTGAGCCGGGGCCATCGCCCGTAATCAGCTCAATCTCCTCCCGCAGGCTCTGATACAGGGCCCCCTTGCCGATCTTGTCCGCGAAGTACTTGTCGTACTCGGATTGGTCTGAACTGGCCCGGCCACTCACTGGACCGGTAACGGGGAAGAAAGGCCCGATGTTGCCGGACCGATCCACTAGGCGCGCCCAGAAAAACAGGCTCGCCCCAGCAAGTAGGCTGTGCATCTCATGCTTGGCCTGCGGATAGCTGAAATCACTCAGCTTGACCGCCGTAGTCAGGTCAGCCGACTGGCTGTACCAAAGTTCTGTCCGCTGCGTGTCCTCTGCACCAGGTGGAAAACCCCACTGGATGCCAATGCCGTAGACCAGACTGGTAGTGCGCAGGAACGACACCGCCGGCGGCAGGCCGACCTTGCCTTGCAGATTGGTCAGGTTGGAGCTCTTCCAGATCGACGATATCTCGAAAGCGCTTACCGAGCGCACCCGCGCAAGGTATGCGCCCGAGTAGATGCCAGTGACGTCTACGCTGGTAGAGCCCGTACGCTGCACCTTGATCCAGTTGCCGCTGTCCTTGCGCCATTCCACGTCATAGGCGACCGCGCCAGCGACAGCGGGCCAAGAGATGTTCATAGTGCTGATCGCGATACCCTGGTTCACGGCGTAACTCGAAGTCAGCGTGACGCTCGCCGGAGGCGGAACCACGGTGATCGGGATAACGCTGATTGGGCGTTCTTCCAGCCGCGCGCCAGTGTCGATGTGCGCAAACTTGCTCGGGTCGTACTGCACCGCCGAGATCTCGAACACTCCAGGCTCTGGCCGGGCCACGCTCACCACGCGGTAAAGCGGGATAGCCAAGTCGTCAGCATCAAGAGCCCAGACGAGTTCTGGCTCCGGCACCACGGAGTAAGCCACCGTCACTGTGATTTGTCGGCCGCTGACCAGCTGCACTGTGCGCCCCTCGCACTTGCCGTCGGGCAGGTTGAGGATCAGCCGGTCGCCGGGCGTGGCCTGGGTGTCGCGGTCCAAGGTGATGACCCTGCCGTTCACCGCCGAGATACGCCCCCCAACGGCGCGGCCGGCCAGCAGCTCGTCAGCAATCGGGATCACGTACCCCGGCAACGGAATACGGCCGTCCAAGCCCACCTTAAAGGTAACGGCCCGGTCCTTGGAGTTTGTGAGCAGCGCCCACTTACCGCGGCGCTGGGCTTCTGATTCGCGAGTGCAGCCAATCGCGCTTATCTCCAACGGATTGTCGCCATAGCGCCGCTGCAGCTTCTGATCAGTCACGGCGGTGACGTCGGTGTCGTAGTTGTTGAGCGGGTTGTCGTAGCTGACCAGCGCGCGGGTATAGCGGGTGCGCTCCGACGCGCTGGAATAGGTGAATTTGCCATCGAGCACGTTTGCCCGGGTATAGGCGAAGTCGAAGTCCATGGCGCGCGGCATATCCGAAAGGGTGAACACTTGGCCCTGAGCCCAGTAGGTCATGCCCCGGTAGATCGCCGAGATGTCACGCAGCAGAGACCAAGCGTCAGCCTTGCTCTGCAGGTTCAAGTTGCAGATAAAGCGCGGCTCTTGGCCACCCTTCCCGTCCGGCACCAGTTGGTCGCAGTATTGCGAGATTCGGTACAGCTCCCACTTGTCCACCATCCACGGTTTAATGCGACGACCAAGGCCGAAGCGGTCAGCGGTAGTGATGTCGTAGGTCATCCAGACAGGGTTGTCGGTCCAGGCCTGCTTGAAGGTGCCGTCCCAAACGCCATTGTAGGAGCGAGACACAGGATCGTAGTTGCTCGGCACCTGCATCTTCTTCAGCTTGGTCTCGACCGTGACGGCCGGAATGCTGCGGAACTGCTCGGCCGAAAACTCGATGTAGAGTAGCGCGGTATTCGGGTAACGAATCTTCGCGTCGATCACCTCAGTGAAACCAGCGATCTGCATGGTGTCCGAGATTTTGTTGTTGTTCTGGTTGGGTGTCAGCCGCGTGATGCGCATTAACCAACCGGAGGTGGCCTTGGGCAAATCAATACGGCGGGTACGCTCGTAAAGGCTGGTGGTCTTCCCCGACACAGCCTCATTCAAGACTTCCTGATAAGCGCCACCATCAGTAGCCAGCTCGACCTTGTAGCCGATCGCATAACCGTTGATGTTGCCACCCGCATCTACGGATTGCAGCGCCGGCCAGGCGAAACGAACGCGCACGGCAGAAAGCTGGGTGTTGCTGATTGCTCGCACCCACGGCGTGCCACTGCGTAGCTCGGTGCTGATCGTTGTCTCGTTCTCGACCGAAGGAATGCCCTGGATGTAAGACTGGTCTACCGCCCCGGTGCGCCACTCCCACTTCACGTTCGGGAAGTTCATGTTGCCCTGAGGGTCTTGCAGCGGCGTGTTGTCGAGGTAGATGTCCTTGGCCGTTGGCGTGCCTTCGAATTCGCCCTCTCCCACTGCGATCAACATTTTGGCGACGGCAACGGAACGCAGACTATCCGGGGCTTCCGTTGGCGTTTTTGGCTTCTCTTCGCCGCCCTTGGCGCCGTGGATGTCAATCTTGTGTGCTGCGCCCATGCTTTCCTCCAGGCAATAAAAAACCGCCTCATGGGCGGCTGCGTTGCTACGGGTGAGGCTACATCTGGTCTTCGGCGTAGATGGCGGCACTGATGATTGCGCCGCCCACTCGCCGCTTGCCGTAGCACAGCGGTACCGGGTTACCGGATGCCGTGGTGTTCTTGGCGCTACCGAAGGCGTAGCCGGGGGTGTTCCCTGGCGCCGCGCTGGTCTTGAGTCCGCCGGCCTGGGGGCTGAGCATTTGGATTACGCCGCCTAGCACCATCGACCCACCCATCATGATCAAGGCTGAGCCAAAAGGTGCGGCCGTGCCGAAGCTGCCGCCTGTGATGACAAGGCCGACAACGATCAGAACCGCGCCGATGATGGTTTGCAGTGCGCCGCCGCGCTTGCTCCCGGTGATGATCGGAGCGATACGGATGTCCCCCTCACCGGTAAAGCCAAGCTCCTTTTCCGCCAAATTATTCTTGCCTCGAAAAACGGCGAACTCAACCCCACGGGACTTGGCGTTGGACAAGAAGCGCTCGAGTCCTGGAATTTGCACGCACAGGGCTTTCACCGCTTCAGCTGGCGTCCTCACAGCCATCCGGAAGGACCGCCCAAACTGTCGAAGTTGACCATAGAGCAATATCGTGGTCATGGGCTGATGATTGATGGCAAGCGCCGCCATGTGCTTTTCTCCGGGCAATAAAAAGGCCCGCCTAAGCGAGCCTTGAAAGAGTTGATTTTCAGCTACAAGCAGCCTTGTAACGCTGCCAGTCTTTTATTGGCGATCCAGTTGCGAACTACCACATAATACTTGGCAACCGAGCCAGCCCCTTGAGGCTGGATATCGACGAAATATTGGGTGCCTTCTGTAAAAACGGTGTATCCACCGTCGCGCCCCGGCTGAAGCGTCGCGCCGGGCGTGCCACCGAAGATCGGTTGATTCTGCCATTCGTAGTGAACGCACTTAGCCAGTGCGGCGTCGGTTTTCTTCGAGGTCAGTACCTTGTACGGCCCCTCCTGACGCGCTTCGTTTATCGTAGGCGCCATGCACCCCGCCAGCATCGCCACCGCTACCGCCGCTATCAAAATCCGCATGTCGCTCCCTCTTTGGTTTGGCAGGACTGTAGCGCTGAGGAACGGATGCAAAAAGCCCAGCGCGAGAATGGGCATCGTAAAGGTCAATGAGTCAGGTTCGTCGGAGATCAGATTCGATCCATCATTCCTATTATCCTGGCAACCTCCGCAATATGCTTCTGTGTTTCAGGACGACCTATATGAATCCCCAAGTCATAGTCACAATTGCACCTGTATCGCTTCAGTTTATCTAGGGTCACAGCAACGGCTTTTGCCTTCAGACTGATGGCAGCCATGCTGCTAGTAAGGCTTTTGTGAGATCCGCCATCTGACGCCTGCACGATCCTAATGTTCTTATCTTTTAGTAATCTCCGGGCGCGATGGTAAGCCGAGTAATACGCTCTGCTACCAACATTTCGAAGCAAAATCTCGTCATCGACTCCCTTCTCTATCTCAGAAGTGGCATACAGCATGAAGTCCTGGTCTGTAACTGGCACTTACGCCTCCTTGTCTTCGGGAGTCGTCCCTATGGTGATGTATTCAGAAAGAGGGTTATCAAATTTAGCGCAAAGAGCTTCGGTAATTTCCCAATCAACATCAATCAGAGTTTCAATATCTGCATCGACTATATACTCAAACGAAACGCCCCACTCATTTGCTGTGAGCCGAAAGTTTTTTAGTCTTATGAAATGCTTTCTGACTATCTCGGACGCACGCTGAATTCGCAGCGCCACCTCCTTTTCGTCAACACCGTGAGCTTCAAAATAGTCTGCAGCCGCGACTAAGTGAAAAACATTTGCAGATGTGAGCGACTGGACATCGGCAATGCCCATACTGTGAAGCTGCGTCACGATCTCCTTTGCTGTTCTGAATAAACCAAATTGTGTTACAGGCTCTAGCGCCCTTATCAAATTCGTCGGATTATCTTTCGGATAACCAAAGGAGAGCATCTCAAGTACAAATGTAAGATTACTTATTGACGGCCCAATACCCGCTCTCGTCGCGTACCAATTCCAGTCTTTACCAATTAGTCCAGCGTGCATATTGAGCATCCGCTCGGTAGCATCGATATCCTGCTTGAAACTGAAAATTACTGCCCTCAACAGATAAGAATGGCGGGCTAGCTCTGGCGTTTTCTCTGCTTTTTCAAGGTCACGGCGTAAAGCGTGCCAATCGAAGTCATTAAGCTCGCCGGTTTCCACCAGCTTTGACCACATCGCATTCACCCGCTCCGCGAGTTCAGTTGCGTTTTTCTGTGCTGGGGCGACAGCCATGAATCCTCCTACGATCAGCAGAGTAATCTACCATTACCAATAGCCTAGGACGCACTGGACACTTAGCCAGCAACAAAACCGCTCGAGGTGACGAGTTAGTTTATCTAGGCTGCCTAACCCCACCATAAACTCTTCGGCATCAAATGGTTGCTTGTGCATCGTTGTGCCTGAGAATCAGGCGCGTGCGATCGAACCATGGGCCACCGAAAACTATGATCTCACTTGGCCGGCCGTACAGATGGTGCATCAGGAATGGGCCAGGTCCAAACGTGCCAGACTCTTCGCCGGGCAGCGCCGGATCTGCACCAAGGTAGATCCCTGCATGATTAGGATGAGCCGTCCGCCCTACAGCCATGACGATCATATCGCCGCGTTGCGGTTGGCCGACGCACATAAATCCGGCGGCCTGGTAGTGCGCCTCGTACAGACTGGTGTTCTCCGCACTCTCCCACCAGCCATCCGCACGCTCGAAGGCGTCAAATTTCAGCCCCCATTCGCGCTGGTACCAGTCGGCGCATACCTGCCAGCAGTCCCAGGCACCGTGCACGAATGGACGGTTGAGCAGCGGCGTGCTGCCAGTTGGCGTGATCGTGCGCAGGTCGCCCTCGGGCCAACTTAGGATGTACCAGGGCAAGGCCGTGGTCTCACACATGGCCAGGTCGTGCGGTGAAGGCCTGCTGGTAGCGTCCGGGTGCGAATGAACAATGCCGATGACTTCGCCCAAGTCTTCCGCTGCGGCGTAGTCCTCAGGATCGAGTCGAAACTCTTCATTCGGCTCCATGGCAATGTTCCTGCACGGGAAGTACTTCTGCGTGCGGCCCACGGCCAGCAGCAGGCCGCAGCATTCACGGGGGTATTCAGACGCCGCGTGCGCCTGGATGGCCGCAATGATGTGCTTGCGCAAGGTCAGCTCCGGGCAATGAGGGATACGGCGGGGAATCCGCCGAAGGACAGTTCGTTGTTCTCGCCGAAGCGCAGCTTGCAGGACGACAAACAGCCCTTGCACTGGTCAAGTGCAGAGTCGTCCGTGGGGTTGTCCTCGTCGTCGAACATGGCCGCGCCGGTGTAACCGCAATCAGGCCCGCGGTAACCATTGGTCATGGCCCAGTGGCAGAACGTCGTCATCTGGCGCCCGGGCAACGCGTGATTATCGATCTCTCCGGGAGACGACAGCTCCCAGACCACCGCTTCGCCGTCCTCGCTGGTTTTCTGGTCGATGTACCAGATCTCCAGCGCCTCCTGGGTCGGGTCGGCAGTGGGGTTGCCTTCGGGGAAGTTGGCCGCGTCCAGGTACTTGGCCAAGGTCTCGCGGACCGTCAGTTTGAACTTGAGCATGTCCTCGAAGGCCAGGCACAGTGCGGTGACGCGGCCGTTGACGTTGCCAGCGGCGAACGTTGGACGAGTGGCCGTGCCATCGCTGCTGGAGCCAATGCCTTCAATCTGTACCGGCCAGGCCGCGTACTCGGCGCCTTGCCACCAAATTGACTTGGCTGGCAGATCCTCTTCCGAATGCTCGTAGGCCAACAGTTCTTCGGGCGTGTGCGGAATTGTATGCCCATGGAAGCGCAGGTAATCCGCGCCGTACTCGGTGCCGTCAATTTCGAACAGGCGAATCTCGCCGCCGGGCTCCAGTTTCTGGATGTCCGTGATCAGTGCCATGGGCGGTTATCTCAGGGGTGAAAGGTTTGCTGGAAGGTGGCGGTGATGGCGTAGACCTGGCCTCCACGGTGCACAGGCTTGTAGCCGTTACACTTGTAGAGACCAAGCTCGCCAAGGGGCGGCGTCCAGAGAAAGCCTTTTGCCCCCTTGTGCCGGTCGAGGAACTTCCTGATTTCCAGGATACGGGATGCCATACCGGTGAAGGTCACCGGCCAAGATTCCGACTGATTATTGATCCCGTCCTCGACCGACTGCTCGTATCCGTCGCCGAACTTCTTGGAGCGAACGCGCTGGGTGATTTCCCCCTCCGCGCCCTTCTCCGTTGCCCAGGTGAATCGCTCAATTGCCATCAGCGCCCCTTTATTGCTTTGTTGATGACGCCGCCCTGGCCCATGTCTTTGTTACGCAGCTGCTGATATTTCTGCTCGACGAACGCGGCCAGCTCCTTGCCGAACAAGTCATACCCGGGCGTGTCAGCAGTGGACGACGCATTGCCGTCACCGTCGATGTGTACCTCGACATTGATTTGCGTTGCTCCCACCCCGCTGCCCCCCATTGCCATAACACCCAGCCTGCCGCTGGATGTTCGGGTCAGCGGCATGATCGCCTCTGCTCCAGCCTCACCCATGACGCCGGTTTTGCCATTGGCCATACCGAACGCTGTAGGCTTGCTGACAACAGAGTTGGTGAACGCTCCGCCGTCGGCGAACATCTGTACGCCGCCCGACCAGGCACCACCCTTGGCCTGAATGCTGCCAGGGGTGAAGTTGGATAGGTCGGTACCGGTATAGCCAGCAGTAGTGGAGCCTGCCGACGCTGCGCCGCCGAAGTACGAACCTGCGGCAGACACACCGAGCCCTACAAGGGAGCCGAGAAGGCCAGAGGTTGCTTGCCGAGTAGCAATGCGAGCCATGTCCGCGAGAACCGACTTCGTGAAGTCAGCAAACGACAGCTTCCCGGTCATGGCAAAGTTGACGACCGAATCCTCCATCGAGCTGAACGCATTGCCGAACAGGCTCTTGGTCTGCCCGGCTACGTTCTGCGCCGAATCCAAATAGTTGTCCCAGGCCGCCGAAGCCCCCTTCGTCCAATCTCCCTGGGCGTTCTCCACATCTGTGTAGTTTTGCCGGATCTGGTCAGTAGCAGCCTTGTTCGCATCTGCGAGCGCCTGCGACTTACGCTTGAACTCTTCCTCTGACATGTTCCGCGACGGGTCTGATTTCTGATTGGCCAACTCCAGTGACTGCTGCGCGAACCGGTCCTGCTGGTTGTTCAGTTCGCCGCTGAGTGCGTTCTGGCGGTCACCTTGTCCCACGCCAAGCACTGCGCGTTGGCCGGCCAGCTCCAAGGCCCTCTGTTGCTGCCCCAGTGCCTGCACGTAGGTGCTGATCGCTCGCTCCTGCTTCGCCAGGCGACCGGTCTCGTTGGTCGCCAGGACTTCAAGCTGGCTGTCAGCGTCTTTCTGCGCTTTGACCATCCCCGCGCGCGCGTCAGCGATCTTCTGGTCCAGCTGGATGCTTTGCGCGGCCGATGTGGTCTTCTTGCCCTTGGCAGCCTCCAGAGCGGATATCTCGGCCTCGTAGGCCGCCGTTACCTGGTCGCGCTCATTACCAATCAGGGCTTGGCGCCGCAACAGGTAGTCTGCCTCTGAAATAAGCCCAGCCTTTTGCGCTGCGTCCAACTGCTTCTGGTAGTTTTTGTAGTCGGCAGCGATAGCCGCGAGGTTGTTCTTCGCGTCATTGAAGCCGGTCAGATCCACGCTGCCGGCAGCAACCGCGGGGTCTTTGTTCTTGTCCTTAATGTTTTGGATCGTCTTAGCCACATAATCTGGCTGGACGAGCGGACTGTCCGGGTTTGCTTTGCGGAGATTTTCGACTGACCGCTGGTAATCTTTGATCAGCTTGTTGCGTTTCTCTGCATTGGTCAGGTTTGAATCGCTGATTGCCTTGAGCTTCTGCTCGGCATCAATCCCTTCCTGCTGAACACGCACCTGATCCTCTTGGGCTTTGGTTCGCTGATCGCCAACAAAGACCATAAGCTGAAGCTGATACAGTTCCTTCTCAGAAGCCGCGAGTTTCTTTTTGGCGTCAGTGTCATCCGGGTCAGCTTCGAGAGCACTTCGAGCATAAGCCGCACTTTGGGTAAGCTCGGTAATCCGTTTGGCCGGCCCTTCATCGCGACCAATATTTTTTATCGCGTCGAGGGACTTCTTGGCCTCATCCGTGATGCCTTTCCACGCCCTTTCGATAGTGCCGAGATTCTGAGTGATCTCACCAGCCCTGCCCTTTACGGTGTCGGCGTAAGTGTCGGTCAAGAGCTTCGCTGCACCAATGGTGTCGCCCTGCTCCTTAAGCGCAACAATCTGTGAATAAACCGAGGCGGTCAGGAAGTGATACTGATCATTCAGAGACTTCGCAGCAGCAACTGGGTCCTCAGCAATCTTGACGAACTCCGCTACCGTCGCGTCTACAGACTTCCCCGTCGCTTTCTCCATCGCCAAGGCGGCTTCTGAAATTTCAACGAAGCTCGTACCCGCAATCTTTCCATTGCCTGCCAGCGTCGACAGCACCTCTGCGGCCTGGCCAGTAGTACCGACCGTTGCGCTGATCTGACGCGCCATATCGCTCAGTTGGCCCGCACTCACACCGGCGTAATTGCCTGTGAGGATCAGCGCCTTGTTGTAGTTATCTTGCTCTTCACTGCCTTGATGGTAGGCGTATGCAAGACCGCCTACGGCGGCGGTAGCCAGAGCCAGCGGTGTCAGGATCGCAAGTAAGCCAACAGCCCCTGCACCCGCGCCAGCGCCCAACTGAGCCACGGCGCGAACACCGCTACCCCAGTCGCCCGAAGACAATGCATTGCCCAACTGAACAACGTTTTCCTGAGCTTGCCGAGTGCCCAGGCGCAGCTTGTCGAAACCGGTATTGGTTTTTTCGAGCTTTGCGTAATCCTTATCGATATTGCTCAGGGCTTTGTTGTAATCCTCCTGGCTCAAGCGCCCAGCATCCAGATGTTTGCCCAGTTGCTCTACCTGGGTGTCCAGCTTGGCCAGGGCCGCGCGAGCCGGGTCGATGGCACCCAACAGACTGTTGAGGGCCTTCTGCTCATCCATGGCGGACTTGGCCAAGGCCACCTGCTGCTTGTCGAGCTGCGCAGATATCTTCGCTGCCTCGGCCTCGCCATAGGCGCCGGTCTTGGTCAGCTTAGCGAGAGCGTCGCGCTGCTTTGCCAGGTCCTGGGTGGTTTTGGCGCTGGTGGACAGTGACTTTTCCAGCGCCTGCATTTCGTTCATCAGCGAAACGGCGGACTGCTCGGCCCGGCCGCCGGCCTTCGCCATATCATCCAGGCTCGTTTTAGCCTGGATTGCATCGGCCGAGTCGATCTTGACGCCGAGTTCTGCAATGTTCATCGACTCACCTTGAATAAGTGCCCGTGGTTACGGGCTGTTTTCCCTTTCCTCCGCCATGACGCGCAGGGCCTCGCCTTCCAGCACCTGCAGGTCCGGGAAGATTTCAGCGAGTTTCTTTTTCTTGATGCCGAGGAAGCTGGCAACATCGCGGATGCAGTTGTAGTCGAGGCCGATCGCGCCGCCGGCGCCCGCACGCCACTGCGTCGACATCCTGTTGAATAGGTAAAACGCTGGCCAGTTGCAGGGCCATACCTCGGTCACCTCTTCAAGGTCACCCGGGGAAAGCCCAAACAGACCCATCAGTTCAGCGGGTGCCGCCGGCGCGTAGAGTGCGCGGGCGGCGTCTGTCAGTTTCCCAGGCGGGCCTGGCTGAATGCGTTCTGGTAGGCGTTCACAACTGACTCAGCAGCGCCCTGGCAGGACTTCACCAATGCCAGGATGCTCTTATCGTCGAACTTGTCATCGAAGCCCCAGCCGACCACCAGGTCCTTGATCTGCTGCGCTTGCTGCTCAGTGTCAGCGGCTACGATTTCGGAAAGCGTAGGCGCATCGCCGAGGGCGGCCTGTGCCTCATCGCGCTTCAGGGTCCATTCATCGAACAAGGCGGCAAGCCCTGGACGATCCCGATACTTGAAGGTGAACTCGATCTTCTCGGGCTCGCCCCCAACGATAGGGATCGACACGAAGGCCTTGAACGTCGGGTTTTGGGCGATTCTGATCTTTGCCATGGGTTACGCCACCGCAGTCAGGTAACGGGTCGGCTCGCCCTGCAACGCCAGGTTGACCGTGCGGGTCAGCAAGTTGCTGCGGGACACAGTCGGCTGGTTGGAGAACGAGGTGAAGGCTCCGTAGAACAGCGTGTCGTTGCCCGGCAGGTTCAGGCGCGCAGCCTGAATGGTCTGGCTGGCATCTGCTGCACGCAGGATGGCGTTGAACGCCTGCCCCGGGTCATCAGCAATGGTCAGCGCCAGGCTTGCGGCAGCCTTGTCAGTTGGCATCTGGCGGCCCTGCTTGTCTTCCAAGAACACCACGTCCAGATAGTTCTGGGTTCCGCCGGCGAAAGCCACATCGGTGATTTGCGGAATCTGTACCCAGGTCAGAACCTTTTTCAGCGAGCCGATGCCAGAGCCGGCTGGGTAGACCTGCACGTCGGTGGTGTCGATCCCTTCGAGGGTGATGGCAGTGGCAGTGGCAGCTTTCACACGCACAACCCGATTGCCCAGCCGAGTCCAGCCAGATGTGACGATCACGATGTCGCCAGCCGACAGTGTGCCGCCAGTCACAGTGGCCACAGCCTCAGCCGCGTTGCTCAGCGCCGAAAACGGGATATCCGGGCCATAGGTAGCACCGTGCTGGAAGGTGCCACCGTCCGGAATTTTGTAGCCCATGGGTATTTCCTCTTTGCAGATATGAAAAAACCCGCTCAATGGCGGGTTCGTGGGTTTGCCCAGTGGGCGGGATCAGTTCGTGTCGGCTCGGTACAAGAACGAGACCGGGACGGTGTAGGTGGAATCGCCGGTGATGCCAGGGCCCGGGTCGACTGGCGACATGGTCACCACGGTGACCGAGCCCTTCTTGTCCCTTCCGTATAGTGGGAACAGAGCTGTCAGCTCGACCACAATCGGGTTTGTTTTAGTCTTGCCGGTGCCCGCTGGCGCGATGATGCTCACCTGGAACACGCCGGTGAAGAGTCGGTGATCGCCACCGAGCGTGTTGCTCGCGGTGTCGCCCGGGATAGTGAAGGCTCGCAGGTAGGTCTCGCCCTCCGCCGGCGTGTAGGCCGTGTTCTCGAACACGATCTTCAACTTCTCCGGCCTGGCAGCGTTCCAGGCGATCAGCTTTGTCTCGTAGATCGAGGCGATAATTGCGTGACTCATACCTGGTTGTTCCTGATGGCCTCCAGCACGATCTGCTGGAAGCGAGCCACGGTTACCCGGACCATGCCGCCGGGGGCCTGGGTGGAATGGCCGAACTCCAGCGGAATCGCGTAGGGCAAATTATTGATGATGTAGGCCATCTGGCCGGCAGTGAAGTCGCTCATCGCGGCTACCAGCGCCGCGGTAGTCTCGGCGCCGCTTGGGTCCACCTCGTCGAAGGTGACGTTCTCGACCATGCCAAGCGAGATGTGCCAGTTCGCACGGAACCTGCCGCCGACGTAGCCCTCTGGCGCCTTGATGTCCATGCCGTCGTTGAGCTTTCGGCCCTTCTTGAGCCTACCGCCCTTTTTGAGGTTGTCCGGGTCGCTGCGCAGCGCGCTGTTGTGATCGTCGACGGCCTTGTTGTACTGGGTGGCCACTGAGTTCTGCGCCCAGATCTCCGGGTTACCCACGGGGGACATCCGGATCAGGCTGCCGCCGACCTCAATGATGATTTCACGCACGCTGGCATCGATGGCTTCGCTAGTCTGCGCGGCGAACTCGGCCAGGCTCAGGGCGAAACTGCCGGATTGGCCAGCGCCTGCTCGGCTCACGAGCGCACCTGCAGCTCATACAGGATTGGCGTCCCGGCTGGGTTGACCTCTTTCAGCGGCGGCACGATTGACCAGGTGCGGCCCTGGGCCACGACTTTGTCGAGCAGACTAGGCACCCAGGCCAAGCCGTGCGCGGCGATTTTGAGCTTCTTGTCGCCCTGTTTGATGAGGCTGTTGTTCTGGAGTTCTTGCCCGGTGAAGTCGAGCAGGATGCCCTGGGCGGTTTGCTCGACAGTTGCGCCGGGCGCTGGGCCGCCCATTTCAGGGTCATACTCGCCCAGCTCCGTCTTGCTGATGGTCACGGACTGGCCGAACTCCGTGATCATCTCCAGAGCCATGACGGCCATTTCGTCGTAGAATGCCATGCTCATTTACCCAAGGAGGAAATATGAATTACGGAACGATAAGTGACGACCTAAACCGGACTTCGCGAGAGATTCGTGAAAATACCAGCGGTACAGGGAAAAGCCTTGAAGACAAGTTCAAGGCGAGAAATTCCTATCAAACTGCCTTTGAAAAGACAGGGTTCGGCGCCAAAGCTTCTAAGGAAATGGCAGAGCGAGACTTCCCTTTAGACCAGCCCGTGTCTTTCGATAACTTGGATAAGGCTGTGAGGACTATTAAAGATGGGGACCAAGCCATCAGAGATGCGTATCCGTTTCTGGACATGTATGAATTGTCCAACGACTGATCAAGCCCTAACAGCAAACAGCCCGCGTTTTTGTAGGTAGTCGGCAAACTGCGTTGCACTTGGACGGTCCGGCGCCGCCGGTAGAAGCCGGTTGCTGGTGGACGGGATCGCGGCGTACTGCCGCGTCACCGCCCCCTCAACACGATCCAGCAGCACGGCACCTTTGCGCTTCTCCACCGGGTCGATATCGTCCTGATGGATCTCGGCGGCGAGGGCCATCTGCCCGTACTGGATCCGCGCAGGAAGGTAGTTGTTCGGCTTGATCTCATGATCAAGCCGCACTTCCCGGCGCGGCCAGGACAGGGCCTGCTCGCTCTTCGTCTTACGCCCCTTCCAAGTCATGCCATCCATCGCCAAGGCAGCCCGGCGAAGCAACGCTTCCTGCGCTGGAACACCTTGAGGAATGACAGTGCCAAACTTCACGGCATACATGGCCAGGTCCTCGGCGCTCGCGTAGCTTTCGGCGTCAGGCTTGCCGGTGCCGTCCTCGATGATTAGTGTCATGCGTTTACTCGCTGAATGGGTTAAGACGGCCTGCTCGCTTTACGGAATACTGAATTCGACCAAGTGCGCACACGATGGAGTGCCCATAACCCTAAACAGAGTCAATGCAATAAATCGCCGGTCAGCCTAGTAGTTAAGAAATTCAAAGATCAGCACGTGTTTTGAGAAAGATCAGGTATCGAGCATCTTCAGTTGCGAAAATCTCTGGGCCAGCGCCCATGTATGCTCGCATCAACTCGTCTGCTGCAGAGTCTTCTTGACCGTCATCGAACAAAACCTGCCCAAGACGCAGATGCAAAAAGGGATTTCCGAGACCACCAGGGCAGGTCATTGCGTATTGCAAAGCTTCGCGAGCTGAGGTTTTGAATCCGGACAAGAAACACGCATCAGCGATAGCCGCCAGAATCCAAGTTGCGGCCTCCCAATCATTTTTGGGTGAAGGGATCATTTCCCAAGCCTTGTTATATTCTGTCACTGCTGCCTCAAAGCAGCCTGACTCAGCGAGCAGATCTCCGGCACTACTGAATTTCTTTATTTGCTCGTAAAGCTCAGGATTTAGCTCTCCATTTTCGCTCGTCATTATCCACTCCATAGATTCGGTGAAGTTCAGAAGTAAGAACCTATCTGAATCACGCCCTATTTAGTAGGTTTCTGAAGATCTCACGAAGCTTTTGCTTTGCCCTTTATTAGCCTTGCCTACATCTCAGTCGTATCACGCCCCGCTCAACTCGGCGACAAGCTTTTCCAAGGAGTCTTTCGAAGCGTTGGCCCGGTACTGGACATTGGCTTCATCGAGTTTGGCTTTCAGCGCCTCGATTTGAGTGGCCTCATCCGCCGGCGGTGTGGTGGCGGCCTTCTTCAGCGCTTCAACCTCGCCGCGCAGTGCGTCGACAGTCAAGGCAAGGCCGTCACGCTCAGTAGTCAGGTCACCTACTGAGGCATGGATGCTTCCCAGCACTTCGAACAGGCGCAACGCCAGTTCACCAGCCTCTGGACGGCGGATTTCGCCAGCCTCAAGGCCACCAATCAGGATCTCGATCGATCCATGTTCAACCCGCATAGTCGCGATGACTTTTTCCAGTTCGGCCTGGTTGGCACCGCCAAAAATCTGCACCCGCTTGGCCTCTTTCACCGACACGTCAATACCGGCCGCTTCGTATGCGTCGATCACGCTTGGCCAATCGCCAATCACCAGCACGCTGGTCACGCCGGCTTCGGGCTTATCGAAGTGTTCCGGATTGCGGTAACGTTTCTCCGGGTCGAAGCCATTGAGCTGGTTGCTGTAAGTCAGTTCCATGTGTTTTTCCAAGGCGGCCATTGCTGACCGCGCGTTGAGTTTTTGGGTTAGCCGCCAGTTGCCGGAGGCGTCGCAGTCAAAGTGATCATCACGCCGGCGGTTACCTTGTTGCTGCCCGCGTGCTTGACCCAGTTGGCAGCGGAGCCGACCGCGGCCAGGGTTGGGTTGGAACCGCCAGTGGTGGCTTTCCAGCTGTAACCCAGCACATCGATATTCACGGTACCTTCAGCGCGGTAGCCGATGCTCAGGTTCTCTTCGTCGTTCACTTCGTAGGAACGGAACCCCGGGGCCTGCGACTCGGTGATGGTTACCGCGTTTGGCAGCAGGCCGAAGATCACGTCCGCCGGCGCGGTATCGGTCACCAGTACAGGCTTGCCCAGTGTGCCCGGCAGGCCGCCGTAGATCACGACACCCGCTTCTTCGTAGATTTTGTTGGTGATCGCTTCGTCGACGATGTCGAAGTAAGCGCTGGAATGCATGACCCACAATGCGATACGGCCGAACTTGTCGCCGAATTTGCGCATGCCGCGAGTCAGGGTCTTCTTGCCATCAGTCTCGATGTTGGCCGAAACCACCATATCAGCGTTGGAGCCAATGGCAGCGCGCAGGCCAGCAGTAGCGTACTGGATGAAGCCTTCCAGGGTCGCGTCAGCAACATCGGCACCGACGATCTGGGAGAACTCCTCGACCGGACGACCGCGGCGCTTGAACGCTTCTTCGGTGGTCTGGTATGGGCCGTACTTCCAGGGAGCTTTGACGCCGACAGCTTCGCCGGCGCTGATCTTCTTGGCAGTTACCTTGCCGTCAGAGTTGACGTCACGATGCTCCAGCGAGCCGTTCAGCTTGTAGAGAGCGCGCTTGCGGAAGTCGCCTTCGATCAGTTCGTTGTCCAGCACCATTGCGCCGTTGGACGATGCGTTGAACACATCCAGGTTGTCCTGGACACGCTCGAGGTATGCGGTTTGCGCCTCATCGTTGTAGATGATCAAGTCGCTGTTAACGGTTGTAGCCATGGGTCAATCCCCTTATTTGGGCAATGCGAGATATGCGGTTTGGCCGTGCTTGCGCTGAAAGTCGCGCTTCTGCTCGGAGGTCATTTCGGAGCGCTTGAATGCAGCCTTGCCGCCACCCCCGCCCGGGGCAAATGTCCCTGAAGCCCTTGGCCACAGATGAGGTGCGCTCTCGCGCAGAGATTCCGCCCATTCGAGCGGAGTCAGAGGGGTCTTGCCGTCTTTACCGAGGATGACCTGGCCGGATTCATCAACGGCGACTGCATCGCCATCTTCGTTAAGGGTGAACACGCCTTTGGCGCGCAGGATGATGTCGTCGGTTGCTTCAGGTAGAGCGCCAGCTTTCAGTGCTGCTCCGCGCACGGAGTCGCCCAGGACTTTGCCCTGGAACTTGGCCGCGAAGGACTCAGCCTTCTCGGCGCGCTCGCTGATGGTCTTCAACTGTTTGTCGTAGTCACCGCGCAGGCGCTCGGTGCGACGGTTGAAGACCTCGTCCACCTTGCCCTCAGTCAGCAACTTGGTTTCTTCATCCTGGCCAGCACGACTGAGCAGGCCTTTGACGGCGTCGATGTCGATACCCTCAAACTGAGTTTCAAACTGAGTCAGCTTGCCGGAGGTTTCCTTCAGCTTGCCCAGCAGCTCCGAGTTCTTGGTTTTCAAACCCGAAACGGATGCTTCAACGGCAGTCGCGATAGCGGCCTTGATTGCCGGGTCTTCCAGGTCGATTTCGTTTTCTTCTGCCACGTTGGTGCACCCCTTGGGTTTAGTCGGCCCGCTTTGCAGGCAATAAAAAACCGCCCGGAGGCGGCTGGTTGAATGTGTTCGGTTAAATCCCGGCCCTCTCAAATGCCAGCGGCTCTAGTCCCTTCATCTGAGCCAGAGTTAGCGGTGCGAAGTTGCGATCAAGCTGCAGCTCGGCGAATCGCTCTACGGTCAGCCCTCCCTGCCGGAACAGCTTGGCCCGGGCGGGGCCGATGGCGACATCCTGAAACGAGGCTGGCTGCTGCTGGAGCCAGTGGTAGTAATCGAGGTCAGCACTGACCTGCTGTCCGCCATCAGCACCCACCGAGGCACGCGTAGCGCCCTTGGCGAACATCACGCTGAGCTTGGTCAACAGAATGAAAGTAGTACGGCAATTCGGGTGAAACGGCGGCCGAGGGCCGGACTCCACGGGAAACTTGCGCTTGTCCATTGAGCGGCATAGCTGACTGGTCTTGCTGTCCAGCGTGGCCACCATCTGGATCTCTTGCACGATATCCGTGTTGGCCTTGGCCACCTCCATCCGGGCCTGGGACGACACATGCTGAATCGCGGTGTGCACGACCGTGGCGGCATTGCGGTTGGTGGTCGCCAGGATGCCGTCTTTATACCCTGCCGCCTTGGTGCCGCGAATGTTGCGGATGATCTGAAAGTTCGTCTGCCCTTCGAAGAAACCCTGCCGGATCGTGCCGGTGACGCGCTCGCGCTCGGCGCCGGTCCAGCCCATGATGAAGGACTTCAGTAGCTTCCCGCCGCCGGTGCCGCGCACACTGAGTGGATTCGTCAGCACTGCCGAACGGATCGCAGCAGCCGTTGGTGCCACCACATCGAGCGACACGCCAACCGGCGCCGACCTGGCAAGGTTGGTCGCCTCAAATTCGGCCTCGTAGTTGGCGATGTCCACCAGGTCCAGGTTCAGTTGCGCGCTGTAGCGGTCGAAGATGCCCAGCAGCAGGCTATCCACCTCCTTCAGCAGCGCTTCCAGACGCTTGACGTTGTACTCGGTCAGGTCGGACTGGGTCAGCCGATCCCGTATAGACCGGTCAATCTCCTTGAGGAAAGGAGCAAACTTGCCGACCTCCCCTGCCTTCAGCTTTTCGAGGAAGACCGCATGCCGGATCGTGGCATCAAGTACTTTCGGATTTACCGCCATTTGGTTTGTCCTCGTCGTCCAGCCCTAGGCCGTCACCCTGCTCCTCCAGTTCACCGTCGATCTGCAGGTCAGTCCGCTCTGGCGCGATCAAGCCCAGCTTTCGCAGGTAGGCCCGAAGGTCTGCCTTGGCAAATCCGCGTTGCTGCCACAGCCCCACCAAGGCCGTGATCATCTGCGGGTCAGCAGTGAGCTCGACGAACTCTTGGTTCACCTGGTACGCGACCTTCTTGTCTGCAACGCCCATGTAGGCGCAGCACCACATGATTGCTCGGGTGTAGGCCTCGCTGACGTTTGCCACGCAGCCTGCGAGCACCGAAGTGGATGCCGACTGATCGCCTCGGGACTCGGTAGCGGTCTTGGTGGCAAGTGAAGCCACCACCATCCGTGCGCCGAGTTCGATCATCATCTGGTTCTTATCGGCCATTGCCTCCTTGACCAGCGTGTTCGGCGCCGGTTGCGCGTAGCCGAATGCACCACCCGCCGGCAGCATCATGGGAGCCCTGGAGCCAACATAAATGCCGTTCTTCTCCATCCAGTCGCGCCACTGCTCATCCAGGCCGCTGATCCACGGCTGAGCCTGACCACACCAGAAGACACTGTCTTCGTAGTCAGCGCTGTTCCGGTAATGGCCCAGGTTGATCATGGCGATGTCGTAGAGCGGCGATTCATCGATGGTTGGGTCGTTGTTCTGCGCGCCGACGAAGGTGAATGGGATCTCCTTGAGGCGACCGGTTACGCCTTCGGGCTTGAATTCGTCGGTGACAGCCAGGGGCCCACCGCCTTTCGGACCGGATCGGCGCCAAACACGACAAACGAAACCGTCGTCCTCTAAGGCAAGTTCCCGGTACTGCTCAGCCGTCTTGAAACCAAAACCGTCAGGAATTTCCGGTGACTCGCGGAGCACCACCAGGGTAAGCACGCTGTGACCGTTCACCATGCCCGTGCGCCAGTTGATGATGTCTTCAGCGCAATAGGACAGGATCACCGAGTGCCCGCCGATACCATCGTCTTGGTGGTAGTCGACGTAAAGCCCGTGGCGCCCAGCTTCAAGCACCTTCTCCAGCGTCCCTTGGGAGTGCTGGTAAATACTCACCCCGGAGCCGTTGGCGTTGTCTTGCAGGTATTCCAGCTTCGTCGGCACCGTCAGCGTCGGGTCTTTATGGAAGGCCAGGCCCAGCAACCCGTTACGGGTGTGCCCAGTGGCGTTCTTGAACACCGCCCGCTCGCGGTAAGCCCGGTTCCGGTCTTCGTTCTCCGGCGACTTGTCGTGCGCGTTGATGTACGGCAGCCGATCGATAACCCGGTGCTGGCCGGCGCAGACGTCGCGAATGGTCGCCCAGCGGTCCAGCACTGCCGTGTATTCCGCCCGTTTGAAGGAGACGTCGTTGCTCATCGGGCGTATCCCATTTTGATAGAAGTGACGATCGCTTTGATCGGATAGCGCTTGGCGATGAAGTAGCCGGCGGCGTCGTTCATATGGTCGTGACCCTTTTTCGGATCTTTGTCCGGCTCGCCCTTGTCGGTGTAGGTCTGTCGCTCCAGGCACAACGTGAGCTGAGGGCACTGGTCGATGTTGACCTTCAGTCGTCGCTCGCCGTAGGCGTTAAGGAACATGGCGTTCACCGAGTTCACGCGGTCTTTCACGCCTGGGTTTGTGGAGTCGACGATCACCGTGAATTTTGCTTTCTTCAGCAGCGACAAGTCGGACTCGCTCGCGTTTTTGCTGCTGGTGTTCTGCCCACTGGCGTCGGGATACACCGCCACCGAGTGCCCAGGGAACCGTGTCTGGATCTTCTCGATCATCTCAGGTGTGTCCCGCACGCCGTGAAACTCATCAAGGGCCATCGGCAGATCGTTACGCACGACGTAGACGACGGCGGCCATTTTCATGACGTTGAAGTCCATACCGATGTGCAACGCCTCGCCCGGTTTGATTCGCTCGCTGGTTCGGCACTCGTCGCGATTGAACGTGTAGTAGACGACGCCCGCGTAGTTCTCAAAGCCAGCTTCGTACTCTTGCCGGAAAGTGCGCGGGTCCATTTTCCGGCGAGCCGCTTCAAGCTCTTCAGGAGGAACGTTTCCCCCCTGCAATGACGTGTACTGCCAGCTCTTGTGGTCCGGCTCGCCGCCTGGTTTACCGTCCAGATAAGTGTCGTAGCAGTGGTTGAAGCCCTTGGGCGTGCCGATTCGCAACGCATGCCCGCCCTTACGCATACCAACGCCTGGAATCTGGTACTGACAAGTCGATAGCATCGGCCGCAGTACTTCTTCCCACGCAGCCCACGGGCAGTCTGCCCATTCATCCACCAGGACAAAGAACAGACCGGAGCCCCGCAAGTTGTCGTAGTTGTCGAGCCCCACCACGCGCATGACGTGGCCAGACTTGAGGGTGATCGAACATTCCGTCTCGTTTGGACGGTGTGCACGCCATGCTTCAGGAATGGCCTGCTTCAGTCGCCGCCAAAACACGCGCTTGGCCTGTTTGAAGGTCGGTGCGCCGTACCAGATCTCATCCTCGACGCTAACACCCCACTCCGCGGCCAGGCGAGCTGCGCGGCGCATTTCCGCCTTGCCAAGGAACGTTTTACCGAACCGTCGGCCACACACCGCATCGCGGAAACGAGCCTCAGGCTGGAAGCCCCAGCAGTAAATGTTCGCCTGCTTCGGCGTCAGCTTTACCGGCGGGTCAAAGGTACGGGGTAACGGGGACATTCTCATCAGGCTCCAGCGTGTATTCAGCAACGGCGTGCTGCTGGTCCGCGTGGGAGCCAAGTGGTTTTTCAGGTTCGAGGCGGCGATTCACGTAGACGTCGCCCACCTCTTTGGCGGCCTGCTCGTAAAGCTGTGCAGTCAGCGCCAGGTTGCGCATGTTCTCGGCCTTCTCTGCCATCCGCCCCAAGCCGCGAAGCCTGAATGCTCGATTGGCTATTGGGATCTCGGCCGTGTCCTCGCGAAAACGCTTACGGGTATCTTCAAACACGGTCCTCCACTTCACACCGAGATCGCGTCCGGCGTACTTCGTGGGGTCATACAGCTCGCATTGCTGACGCGTCACTTCGAGGCCGTATGTTTCCTTGACGGCCAGTACAACTTGGGAGGGTGTATCGAAACAGGCAAGGGCCTGCACAATGAAGCGCTTAACCTCATCTTTCAGGGCTGCCATATGGGTTTATTCCGTCAAGGTCCTGTCAAGGATCAGGCCAACTTGAGCAGACAGGTTCCGCAGGCCCTCGCAATGTTCAATTTCCCCACCTCAGCAGGACTGTTTGCAGCATCCACCAACGCCTGAACGTCAGGGCTTGCACCGTAGCGGCGAACCACACCGACGAACTCTTCGACGTCGTGACCCTGAAGCTTCAGCTTGGGTGCGCCGTCCTGGGTGAAGGCTGGTTGACCGTACTTATCGGTCGCCTGGGCGATGTGATAAAGCTCGTGCTCCAGGAGCGCACAGAACTCAAGGTCGCTGCACTGGGCGCAGTAGTCGGCAGCCAGCGTGATGATGAAAGCCGGCACGTCGCCGAACCAATCACGCATCTGTTGCTCCATCCGGGCTTTCTGCCAGCCGCCGGCGCGGAACGCTACCTGTTCGGCTTGGCCAAGCACTGTCCTGCCCTGCTTCTCGAAACTCGACGACGCCCACATAACTCGTATGTCTGCATCCAGTAGATGGGCATGGTCTTCGTTGTGAATGCTGCCGGTGTCGGAAAGGATCTCGGCTTGAAGCCACTCCCATACCTCGGGAGCTGGGATCAGGCGAGCACCTACGACAGATAAACCGGACAGCTCAAGCAGTGATGATGGAGGACCCGGTCTAAACATTTAGCGTCACCACTTGAAACAATCTCAATATGCCACCACCTATTCCTTGAACTCAAAAAAGGAATTTCAAAGCGATGCCGAAGATGATCTGCTTAGCTAAAAATAGTTGGCCGCCTACCGCTACGGTTCTGCATTTTTCAGACGAGGACGTACCGGTGATTTTGATTCTGGATGCCAAAGCAGCTGTGAAAGTCGCTATGGACCAGTTTCACGCAAATGAGAGCAGGCCAAAACGTCTAGCTACGAACTACCAAACACTCTCAACTACAGGGACGCTTTATATTCCAATGCTGCACGTCAATTTCGACGGCACAGTTGAATTCAGTGACGGCAGGCACCGCACCTTGACGCTGGACTCTATGGGGTTCGCAACCGTGCCTGTGCTGACCAGCCTGAAGAATGCAAACACGATTCAACATCTGTGGGGCTCCATCGCTACTGCCAACACTGAGTACGACTTTCCTGACCCACACGTAACAAAATTCATCGGCATTTAATCAAAAGGATCATCGCCAAGTTTTTAAGCATTCGAGAACGTGGCGCGGATTAATCAACCTTGCGGCTTGGCAACTTAAAGTCCGTCACACGATCGGCAATGGTGCGGATCTTCTCCACACCTAGGAAGCCAACCCAGCCACCGGCAAAAGTCGCCATGCTCTGGGGCAGGCCGAAGAAGTCCAGGCCGCTGATGATGGTTAACGTAAGGCCGCCACAGATCGCCCCCTCCACCAGCATCTGGCGCCGCGTACCGCCGCCGTAGGTGATGCGCAGAACGGCCATGGCGCAGGACAGCGCAGCCGCATAGAGGATTGGCGAATGCTGGCTCAACCACGCAAGCGCTATTGCCCATGTGTCTGGTTTGTCTGGCATGTTCGACATCTCGGTTCCTCCCCGTCAGGGAGTTGGGAGTACAGCAGGCCATGACCTGCAGATTTGAATCAACCCCAACAGCACTCCCTGCTCAGTGCGAAGGGTGTCGCGGGACTGAAAATGGACAAGTTCTGTGCAAAGACAGAGCTATGAAAAAATGCTCGTCATCTATATCAAGCGGAGAAAAGGCCGACACGGTGGCCGGCCAGTTATCGGTTACGGCAACAGGTCGTAGGTCATGAAAAGCGAGGAGGCGCCAGAATCGGTACCGATCCACAACCCAAAACCTGCAGGCAGGGTCAATGGAAACTGCAAAGAGGTGTAAGCCGCAGCGACCGACGCCAGAACAACAGGTTTAGTCTTATCACTTACGTTGGTAATAGGAGTGGTACCGGTAGCCAGCGTTGAATATTGAGTGCCAACGAGGTTAGCCGTCCGAATCACGATTCCAGTAGGATTTTCTGCTGGGCTGATGACCTGAACCACCTTGGCGGTGACTTGGCTAGAGAAGAACTTAGTGCCGATTGGTTGTGCGTCCATATTTTCACCTATTGAGTCGAATGATTTGTAGCGGAGGATTCCGCTTTCATGTCGCTCAAGGGCGATGGGGAGAGGCTCTTGACCTTCTTTTCTTCAGGCCTAGGGCAATGCTGAAGTCCTGAGTTGACGCGAAACAGCAAAGTAGCCCCGTACATTCACAGGGCCTCCTATAGCCTTAGAAGACGTTATTCCACGTCCATTCCTTGAATGTTGGCAGAGGACCGGTGCCATGATCCGGGTAAATCACGCGCGGCCGAGGAGCAGCAGTTGGCGTGAAACCAAATCGAGCCCAGGTAGGCACCCCGTCTACGATGACGATATTGCCATCGTCTTGCAGCTGCAAGAACGCACGCAGCGGCGCCCCCGCTTGGTCAGGTACCGGAATCCAACTGGTTTCAGCAATCCACATTCTGTTATGCACATGATCCATGAGGACCCCAGAGCTATGCATGTAGAAACAGCTGACCAGGCTCTTATTCGGATTGGAATCCACGTACGTGTAAGGTACGGAGTTATCCGAAACCCACTCCCTCACTCCATTGTTGTAGAGCACCAGGTTGGCATCAGCTTCAAAAACCAGCTTGTATTGCTTATTTGGAGACTCGAGGTACTGACCTGCGAGCATGAAGTTACGAGGAGGGAGAATGGAGCTTCCGTTCTGGGTGAACGGAAAGATCTGAAATTTGAGAGCCATGTAATTCACCTTTGAGTCGAATGATTTGTAGCGGAGGATTCCGCTTTCATGTCGCTCAATGGCGATTGCTCGAGGCTCGTGGCCTTCACATGATTCAGCGTCCCACATCGGGAACATTTGATCTGGAGCTCTGTAAACCCACCCGTACGGGCGAGAAGTCGGTTGCAGTTACCGCATCTGAATTCTTTCAACATCTGCAAATTCCTTTTGCTGAATCGCCCTTTCCATGGGCAACAAAAAACCCGACGCAATGGCCGGGTTTGAGTTTAAGTAGTGAGCCCCTTAGCTAGCAGGTATCACTTCAGTCACTACAGCTGCAGGAGCCTCAAGCGCAAGCCGCTGCTGTCGCTTTTCCTCTAGCAACTCAACAATTGAAACCCGATGTTTTTCGGTATGTGCGAGGAATGCGGACCTTGGGAGCAAAAGACGTACCGGCGCAGGCAGAAGCTCAAAAGCTTTTTCCGCAACAAGCAAAAACGCTTCGTCATCCTTGATGCGATCATGCGTAACAGTAAGCAGGCCATCAACCACGACGCGCTCTATCTGCGGCCAATTTTTCTCCAAATACTCAGTAGCTGCGCTTGCACCCTCTCCAACAGAGTTAAGGACGGCATCCTTCGCTGAGATCGCCGTCTCGCTAACCGCTTCTGACAATGCCTTCGCCTTGTCGGCCAAAAATCCGAACATATTCATCCGCTCCCTGAATGCACGATAAGGATTTATCGACAGCGATCGAGCGTTCTTTAGAACAAATTTCCAGCATAGAAAACCCGGCGCTTGGCCGGGCTCGGGATAAGTAGGGATGGATGGGGTTCGAACCCATGGTCGCCTTGGGTTAGCCCCGTAGTGGGCACCTCAACGACTAACTACCGGTGCGGTATCTATGCGCACTCATTCAACCTTAAGCCGCTCGGTCACCGCCCCCATAATGCAAAAAACCCCGCACATTGGCGAGGCTTTTTAGTGTCAATCCCTAACGCGGAAGATCGACAGGATGGGTAAATAATCTCTCACTTTCTCACTCATTGCAATGGCTATTTGCTACGCCGCGCAACTTTCGATTAAACCCTCGGCGTCGAGCAGTTCCTGAGCGGCAGTGAGCGCCTCGTTCACCTGGTCATCGAGCGACTTGCGAATCCCTGAGCGCCACCGGTACCGAGTCGACTCTGGCTTACCATCGTTATCCCAATTCGTGATGTCGTACCAGGCGGCCGGCAGCACTGCGGCAGAACGCTTACCGTCGGCACCGGCAACTTGCGGAATGGCCCAGGTCAGCACGGCACACTCCCGGAAGCGTTTCGGCGCAGGCGTCTTCACCGAATTGAGCAATTCCAAAATGGCGCCGTGCTTGCGCTCTTGGTGCGTCGAGTACTTCGCTACAAGCGCCCGCCAGTGTGCCGGGGTCAGCGCCTTATGCAGCCGACCGAACACCCAGCAGTCCTGGAGAAACGCCGCCTCCTTGCCGACAATCTCGCCCTTCTGCTTGGCGCACTGCACCTTGGGTTCGAAGTCGCAACCGCCGGCGGAACTGATGGTCTCGGCCGCAAGGGCCCGAACTACTGCTGAAACAACGTTGCGATAGGTCATGCGGCCTCCCCTTTTTTCAGTTCTCTGGTCTTTGCCCGGTATTCGGCGGTGATGGCTTTCAATTGCTCTACTGTTTCTTTGCGCGGCGTGTGGTCGGCTTCCAGCGCCTCGACAGCCTCCAGGCCGATGCGCGCGATGAGGCCGGTACGGAACCCCTGCGAAACCGTCTCGCCTTTGCGGGCGAACTTGGATGAGCCCGCATTACAGCTTTTGCACTGAAGCCAGATATTAGTCGGCACCAACCTCAGCTCGGGCCGGGCGCCCTTGCCGAGGAAGTGCCCCGCATCGAACGCGCCGCCAGTCTTCCAGCCCTGGGCGGCCAAAATCGATTCCTGCGAGTTACCACAACTGATGCATCCGCTGCCGATGCTAAGTTCGTAGCTTCGGCGGTAGTCGCGTACTGCCTTCTCTGTATCCTTGAGATGATCCGCCCTGCTCTTCAATTTTTCCTTGCGGACCTTGATCTCGCGACGCTCGACCTGGGCCAGCGACTTGCGCGCCTTCGCCTGGTTCACATCCTTGATGGCCAGCCCGCATTTCGGACTGCACACGGCTTGGCCCAGGCGCTGCGGCGGAAAGCTGATGCCGCATGCCGGGTTCTTGCACTTCTTCGGTTTGGGTTGCTTGGCGATCATGCAGCCTCCTTGCTGAGTAGATCAGTGAAAACCACACCTTGGCCTGTGAAATAGGCGGCGATGCGGTCGGTGTAATTGATGCCCTGGGCGCGATTGAACAGGCTGGTCACCGGGAAGCCGTCCGGCCCGAATAAGTGGCACTCGCCCATCATGGCCAACTTCGTTTCGTACGGCAGATGACGCATGACCCGGTACCACTCGGCCTGGAACCCTGCATCCTCGTTCAGCAGGATCTGCACGCCGAAGTGCAGCTTGCAGTAGCGCCGGGCGTCGGCCGGGTCGCCGATCTGGGTCATCTCGGCAATGCGCTTGTACATCCCGAACCACAACCGGTTTTGATCCAGTGTGCGGTCCTTGCCCGGACGCAGGGTCACCACGACATACTTCTTGTCTTTGTACATGGCGCTGATCTTGGTGATGACCTCGGAGAGCTTGGCCTGGCAGTTGACGCTGATTTTGTCGGACATCAGAAACCCTCCTTCCCGCGCTGCGATTCCCACTCAAATGGAATGACGATCACCCCGCCCTCCCGCAGCCGGTCAATGCAGCGCTCGCCGATAGCCCCTGGTAGCGACTGCCCATCCAGGTTGGAAACGATCACCGTCGGGCGCAGCTCTTCGTAGCGGCCATTGATGATTGCGAACAGCGTGGTCAGCTCGAAGTCACTCGGCTTCTCCTTGCTGACGCCGATCTCGTCTAGGATGAGCAGCGAGGGGCTGATCAGGCTGGCCAGGATCTGGCTTTCGCTCTGGTCGCTGGAGTGGTCGTAGGTGGCGCGGATGGCCTGCAGTACGGCGCCGATCGTGCGATACACCGCGGTCGCGCTGGACTTGGCCATGATCTCGTTGGCGATCGCCACGGACAGGTGGGTCTTGCCCGTGCCGGGCTTGCCCAGCAGCAATAGGCAGCGGCCTGTCTCGGCGATCTGCGCGAACTCAGCGGCATACCGGCGGCAGGTGTTCAACGCCTTTCGCTGTTCCGTGGTGGTTGCGACATACCCATCCAGAGTCTTGCTTGCAAAGCGTTTGGGGATCAGCGCGGCGCCGAGCTTCCGCTCCATTGCCATGCGCATTTCCATCGCTTTGTTGGCCAACTCCGCAGCTTCAGCCTTTTCGCGAATGATCCGGCCGCACTCAGGGCAACCGCTCTTCAGTTCCTTGCCAAGCACCGGAAAAATCTTCTGGTCGTAGTGGCCGTGGGTCTCGCACTCGGCGGGCTGGATGCGGGTGCCCGGCGGCAGTTCAGGAGTTTGCTGGGCCGGCTCAGATCGCATAGGAACCGTCCTCACGCTGAATCAGGCCATCGGTGTAGTTGCGCTCGGCAAACCCGGTGTGGCGTGACTGAGGGGCTGGTGCCGGTGCGGACTCAGCCAGGAGCTTGATCACCCAGGAGGCCTTGAAACCCTGCCAGCCGGAATTCAGCGCTTCGGTGATGGCCTCGTCAGCGGTGATCCCGGCCTCGGCGCACTTAGCCAGCTCGGTGTTCACGGTCGACCAGACGGTGGCGGTCACGGCGGCACGTTTGGCCTTGCGCTGGGTCAGCCAGTCAGCCAGCAACTGCTCAGGAACGTTGTGCGGGTTGTCGGCCAGCAACTGGGCCATGCCGAACGGAGTTTTGCGATCAGGCTTCGGCGGTTCGGCTGGCTCTTGGGGCGGATTAATCTCTTTCGAAGAAAGAGTTAATAGGGGTTCTTTCTTTATATAAAGAAGGGAGTGAGCAGTTTTGGTCTCACTCGCAGGACGTCTCAGTGAGACGATATTGTCTGAGTGAGACGTTTTGGTCTCAGTGAGATTCGCTTGTTTTTCTTCGAAGAACGACCACTCGCGGACCGGAGCGATTCCGATATCGCCACGGCTCCCACCTACGCGAAAAATGATCCGACGCTCAAGGAGGTGGCTGATCGCCTTCGACGTGACGTCGCGGCGCAAGTTGGTCTGTTTGCCGATATCGTCGGCAGTCAGGCGTTTGGTTTCCAGTTGATAGCCGATGGTCTGGCGTGCAATGGCCATGAGCACGCGCAGCTCACGCGCTGGCAGGTCAACCGTAGCTAAAGCCTCCATCAGGCTATTGTCCATACGGGTGAATCCCCGAGGGTTGTGTAACGCAACAATGTTTGGCATGATTTCTCTCGCTTAAAGCTGTTGAAGAAGCCGACCTCGTACGTCGGCTTTTTTGTGTCTGAAATTCAGGCTGCCTTCACCGACGCATCCATCACGTCCAGGCTCTGCCGAACGTGATTGATCTCTTGGCGGATCAGGCTCTTTTCGAAAGAGCTGACGTGGTTGTCGTCCAGCGCTTCGTGCACCGCGATCGTCAGGTCGGCAACTTCCTTACCTACGTTGATCAGCGACTTGGTGAGCGCTTGCGGCTCCGGCGCCGACTTCGATACCAAGTCAAAGCCGAACTCATTGGCCAGGGCCATCAACGGGCGCATGTCGCCGGTGTGCAGCAGGATCCCGAACAGGTGCTCCACGGTCAGGTGATGAGCCTCGTTGTCAGGGTTGGCGCGCTGAAGCAGGCCAACGTGCGGAATACCCATCTTTGCAGCCAGGGTCTTGGGCTCGTTGCCCTTCACTGCGGCCTGACATGCATCCAAAAAGTCTTCCATTCGTAAAACCTCAAATTTGTTTCCGTGGCGCCCTGCCGATGCAGAAGCGATCATTTGCTCAATGGATCGGCGGACACGGATGTCAGGCGGCCTGAGCCTTCTTTGCTGCCTTGAACCTGCCCTTGGAGAGAACCTGAATCTGGTATTGCCTGGATTCAGGGATTGTTTCGCCCCACATGGTCACTGCGCTTGGGCGGATACCCAGGGCTAGCGCCAGCTTTGTCTTGCTGCCGAAGAATTCGGCGACTTCATGCGTGTTCATTGCGCATCCTCGTTCGAGCCTGTCGCAATTTAAGCATGCTTAAGTTATGGCATCAACGGTGTTTTCTGCCTACTGCATGCTTAAATTCAGTTAACTTAATATTGAGTCCATGGAAAGACACGAACGCATCGCCCGCGCCATACAGGTCAGCGGTAAAAAGAAAGGAGAAATTGCATCGCTTTGCGGCGTTGCAAATTCTGCCGTTACTCAATGGATTACTGGTGAGAGCAAAAGCCTCAGACCGGAGAACCTTTACGCGCTGGCGAAAGCGACAGGCTTCCGGGCCGAGTGGCTTGCTATCGGTGAGGGTGAAGAGCGCGAGGTTTCAGAGTCGAATGTCTCCCCAGCCGTCCAGCCCACCAAATCATTCCGCTATCCGGTAGTGAGCTGGGTAGCCGCTGGCGCCTGGGCGGAAGCAGTGGAGCCCTACCCGGCTGGAATCTCGGACACCTACGAGTTTTCGGAGTACGACTCCAAAGGCCCGGCGTTCTGGCTGACTGTCAAAGGCGACTCGATGACGGCGCCTGCCGGCCAGAGCATCACCGAAGGCACGCTGATCCTTGTGGACACTGAGGCTGAAGTTGCACCAGGTAAGCTGGTCGTGGCCAAGCTGCCGGACAGCAACGAAGCCACTTTCAAGAAGCTGGTCAGCGATGGCGGCCGGCTGTTCCTGAAACCGCTGAACCCGAGCTACCCCATCGAGGCTGTCGACGAGAACTGCCGGATCGTGGGCGTGGTTGTGCAGGCGCTGCAGAAGTTTTACTGATGCCATCCGCCCTTGGTAAAACTTCGACCTCATGGCGAGAGCAAAGCTTTTGGAGCAAGGTGTGGACCTATACTCTGCTGGCGCTCATTGTGGTTTTCACAACCGAAGCTGGCATTTGGCCGGACGACAGTTCATCTAATCGCAAGCGGGTGTTCAGCCCTGGCTTCGTTGTGCTTTGCACCATCGTGGCGGTGGTTGAGCTGATAGCGCTGAACCACTTCTATGGCGTTCGCGGTTGAAGTTTTGACGAGATGACATCGAATACTTGAGGAAAGACTGAATAGTTTATGTGTCGCCGCCACCTGATCGTCGGGGCGGGTCACAAAAGCCGCCGTCTTCAATTTTTTCGTTTCAACCACTGAGGGAAGTGCTAATGGTCAAGGAAGTCGATGCTGGTAGTGCTGCAGGTCTCCCAACAGCTACGCACAAGGGCGTGCTGAAAATTGCAGACTTGGAAATAAATTGTTTTGTTCTAGACGACGGTCGCAGAGTTATTTCTGGACGGGGAATGACAGCGGCAATTGGCATGAAAGGGCGTGGCCAAGGTATCGCTCGAATTACCAGCTTAAAGGTCATAAAAACGTTTGAAAACAATGCATTGATGCTGGCCATGCAAAACCCTATTCAGTTTCTAGGTGGCTCACCTAGAAAAGGGGCGCCTAGCGACGGATTTGAAGCATCTACACTGCAGGATCTGTGTGAGGCTTTGCTTCAAGCCCGCGATGCCGACATGCTCAAGACAGAGCAAGAAGTTCGGTATGCGCAATTTGCTGATGTGTTGATCCGTTCATTCGCGCGAGTAGGCATTATTGCACTCGTGGATGAGGCCACCGGCTTTCAAGATGAGCGTCCTGCGGACGCGCTCCAGCAATATTTAGAGCTCTTAGTCAGTAAAGAGCTTGCTGCCTGGGTCAAGAAATTTCCTGACGAGTTCTACGAAAATATTTATAAGTTAAAAGGCTGGGTTTGGCCGGGAATGAAGAAAAATCGCTATAGCGTTGTAGGTAAGTATACGAGGAACCTCGTATTCGAGCGCCTCGCTCCCGGCCTGCTACCAGAACTTGAAAGTAAGAGCCCAAAGAACGCTAAGGGCCAGCGAAAAACGAAGCTTCATCAATGGCTCACTCAAGACATCGGCGATCCGATGCTCGCCCAGCACATGCATACTTTAGTGATGTTTCAACGCTTGGCAATTGCGAACGGACATAGTTGGGAGAGGTTCATCAAAACTGTAGATCAAGTGTTACCAAAACGTGGAGAGACACTTGAGCTTCCGATGGACCATCTTCAATAATTGAATTTATAAGCCCGGCCCAGCGCCGGGCTTCTTGTATCTGGCATCCCCACAAAACTCATCATCTGGACCTTCCCCAATGCCTTCCATCGTCTATTCCAATGAGTTCGACATCTGCGTATCAATGGCCGATTTAGTTTCATGGGTAGAGGACGAGCACTCACCCAATTCTGATTTAGAAGCCGCTTTGAACGCCGCCGGGATCGACCTCGACATTGTAAAATTCTACGACGACTACTTCGAATGCACGCCAATTGGTGCTGGTGATGTCCATGTCTACTCGTCCTCTGTGAATGAGAGCTTTATGGTCATAGACCTGTATCGAGACCTGACCGACCAACTTGATTTGATTACGGTTTCATTGAAAATTGACAAGCCACTTACCCATTTTGTCCTTCCATTACTCAGACGATTTTTTGATGCTGCTGAGTGCCAGGTACTTTTCAGTCAATCTACACACTCACAGCGATTGCGCTCACTGACAGATGAGAGTAGGTACCCTTTACCGATGGGGGAGAACGGATACCGACAACAGATAATTTTCCATAAATGATGCGCACGGCTAAGGGGCCACTGCCTTTCACACCCCTTCCACAGTCGGGCGCCTATGGTTACCCCAGCTCCTCGTGAACACCCTTCAAGTCCGCCCTCCCCATCGCGGGCTTTTCTTTGTCTGCGATTTGGCTCTAGATATCGCACACCGTCGGGCTAGATCGCCTCAACCTTTCTACACTGAGAAATCTCGGGCAATGCCTGAGCTGCGGGCACTTTATTAAGCTGCCACTGCAGGTCAACAGCGACAGCATTGAATTGTTTTGCCTGCACTCTCGTGCTGTTGGATGTGAGGCTAACGTAGGAGGCATCTGAGCGTTTAACACCGACTACAGTGGTCGTGGTGCCCCCCTCAAGATCGGAATTGCCCAAAATTCCTGCCTTCCATTTCTGGGTGATCGTGTGTTCACCTGGCGTAACAGGCACAGCTACGTAACCGCCGTTCTCTAGAGACGCTATCTGCTTTCCGTCCAAAGATATCAAGGCGGTCATTAGGCCCATATCGTAATTACTTGGCCGGTAGACATAGAGAACACCTTTTTGAGAATCAACGTTTTCGAGTGGCGTGAATTTTGGTCCTGTCATCGTGCAGGAGCTGAGGAGCCCCAATAAGACGAATACTGAGATCTTCCGTGCTTGAGTCATAACTGCTCCATCCTCATAAAGCGACTGATGATCAACACTGATGGGCTATCAATCAAATCTTTTGTTGGCTCACAGCAGTATTTGCTTCGCTTGCCTCCTTGCTGCACCTCATTCGCAGAATCTGCACAGACGACAGGCAGGGAACAATCTATGCATTTATGCATGAAACTTCTTGTCGCCCTATTGCCAAGATATGTCAGTGCAAATACTGTGCATACATACAGTATTCGCAAGGAGCGAGGCATGAACCAGGCACCCTACCCCACACCCAAACCGAGAAATTCCTACGAGCTTGTGGGCCACCGCCTGCAACGCTTGATCGCGTCTCCCCGGGTCCAGAGAATCCAGTTGGTGGAGGTATCCAGGCGCGACGATGAAAGCCCTGAAGCCTGGCGCCAGGTCATCCAGGATATCGGCGACACCGCCGGCATAAGGGTCGAGCACCTGGAAGGCGGAGCCGTCCGGATCGGCTGGCGCGAGTACTGCGACTCATAAAAGAGCCCGCCGATGAGCGGGCTTTTTATCGACTGTAAATTTCAGCAATCTGAATTATTTAATTAAGCATGCTTGACACATTAATTTCAGCTTGCTTAAATTCAACTCAAGCCAGCTACGAAGAACGCCGGCCAGCAGCTAAACCTGCGCCGCTCTTTAGCGACACCCCTTGCCGGATCACCACCGGCCCAGATTCAAAGGCAGCGATGAACCGGCCTAAACGGTTCAGAGGGTTGGCAACTGACCCGGGCGTGCAGCGTAAAGCGCCAAGAACAGTTATCCAGCGGGAGAACAAGCCGAAAGGCCCGCGGCTGGAAGAACAATTGATTCAAGCCGGTGACCGACGCCAGTAGCGGGTCACGGCGGAAAGCATCACTGAAGCCCGCGCAATGTTCGGGCTTTTTTACGCCCCTCTATTACGTCAGCACTCCTCCCCCGCGCCCATCGGCAACCAGCGGGAGGCATGAGTGTTGACGAATACAGGTGAACAACCCGCCACTCTGGAGGCGACCATGAACTCAGTATTGAAGATATGCCAAGAGCGTTACGACGCTCAGTTGCCTCCACCAGTGAGCGAGTCGGCCGTGGAGATTTCCCGCAAGGAGTGGATCGACAACGCGGTCGAAACGCTCGTTGATCGGCGCGGCGATGTGCAGTTCAAGCGTCGGCTGCATGCACCGCAGGGCGTGACATTCAAAGCATTCGCCGCTGAGGTAGAGCAGTTCGCAATCAACAGTGACAGCAAGAGCCCATGCGCAATTGGCGAAATGGTAATCGCAGGACTGCTGGGTGACCGGTTCCTGGCCCGCGACGGCGCCGAGGACTTGATGGCGGTAGCCGACCCCAAAGAACAGCTCAAGATCATCGCCAGAGGGCTTGTTAAGGATCTGGCAGACGATGCATTGATCGCCCAGGCCGAGGACAACGAACTGTGAGCCCATACGTTGAGATCGATAAAGCGCTGTTTGCTCTTGAAGATTTAGACAAACCCTTAATCGACGAGACCCTGACTGAAGGCTTGATCGTCCGCCACTTTACTTCGGGCGCCATCAACGCAGAAGAATTCCACTGGTATAGCGCCCGCCTACTGGATGTCAGCCGGCGGCGCAAGGAGATTCAATGAGTACCGCACCGGTTAAATCCCTGATCGACGAACAGCTCGAGGACATCAGTGCTCACAACCTGCGTGAGGCCTACAGCCTGGCCGAGCGCCGCGGCTTCTTCGGGGCACCGGTTGAACAATACGCAGAGCCTGGTTACGGCGGTCGAGTGCTTCAAGTACTCCGATATCGGGTTCAGCAGCAGAGCTGAACCTGCGCCAAGTCAGCACCTAGATCCCACCAGCCCCCAGTCATTTTTGAACGCTGCGATCATCGCGGCAAGGAATCCCCATGTCCGCAGTAATGAAGCAGGACGACAACACGCCTGCAATGTCGGAGGCTGCGCTCGTTGAAGTGCTGAGCAGCAGCCTCTACCCCGGTGCAGAAAAGAACTCAGTCGTGATGGTGTTGGCTTACTGCCAGGCCGCGCACCTGGACCCAATGTTGAAGCCGGTGCACATCGTCCCAATCTGGAACTCGAAGACGAAAAAGATGCAGGACACGGTGATGCCTGGCATCGGCCTGTACCGCATCCAGGCGGCGCGCACCGGCCAGTACGCCGGAATCAGCGAGCCGGAATATGGCCCTCCAGTAACGGCGAAGCTGAGCGGCGTAGAAGTCACGTATCCCGAATGGTGCCGCGTGACCGTCAAGCGGCAGATGAGCAACGGCCTGGTTGCCGAATACACGGCCAATGAACGCTGGCTTGAAAACTACGCGACATCGAGCAAGGACACCGCGGCGCCCAACGCAATGTGGAAGCGTCGAGCATTTGCCCAGCTCGCCAAATGCGCCGAGGCCCAGGCCCTGCGCAAAGCTTTCCCAGAAGTCGGATCAGCGCCAACGGCCGACGAGATGGAAGGCAAAGCGTTCGAGGAGCCGGCGCGCGATGTCAGCCCACGACAGCACGCCCAGCTAGAACCGGAAGCGCTGCCCGCCTACTCCGACGACCTGCTGACCGAGAACATCGCGAAGTGGCAGCCATTGATCGACTCGAACCGCACCAGCCCCGAACACCTCATTGCGACCATCAGCAGCAAGTACACGCTGAGCCCAGCGCAGATCGAAAAAATCACCAACCTCAAAGCCCTCGATGGAGACACAGCATGAAAATTCATAACGTAGCTCAAGGCTCCGCCGAGTGGCTTGCCCTCCGCGCCCAGCACTTCACCGCTTCTGAAGCCCCGGCAATGATGGGCGCTTCGAAGTACCAAACCCGGACCGATCTGCTGATCGCCAAGAAGACCGGCATCACACCGGACGTCACGCCCTCTCAGCAGTTTATCTTCGACAAAGGCCACGCCACTGAAGCCATGGCCCGCCCACTGACTGAGGCGTTGATCGGCGAAGAGCTGTATCCGATCGTTGCGACCGAAGGCAACCTGCTAGCCTCCATGGACGGCGCCACGATGCTCGGCGAGACCCTGTTTGAGCACAAACTCTGGAATGAGTCGGTCGTGGCCCAGGTGAAAGCCGGCGACTTGGCTCCGCACTACTACTGGCAGCTTGAGCAGCAACTGCTGGTCAGCGGCGCCGAGCGAGTGATCTTTGTTTGCTCGGACGGCACGCCGGAGAACTTCGTGCACATGGAGTACCGGCCCGTCGCCGGGCGCGCGGCCCAGTTGATCGAAGGCTGGAAACAGTTCGAGGCTGACCTGGCGAACTTCGAGATGGCCGAAGCGCCTTCAATCGTCGTCGGCAAAGCGCCTGATGAGCTGCCAGCCCTGCGCATCGAACTGACCGGCAAGGTCACAGCCAGCAACCTGAGGGTATTTGAAGACTCGGCGCTGGCTGTCATCGACTCTGTAAAAACCACGCTCTCAACCGACCAGGACTTCGCCGACGCGAAGAAGGCGGTCAAGTGGTGCGGCGACGTTGAGGAGGCTGTCGCGGCCGCCAAGAAGCAGGCCCTGTCGCAGACGCAAAGCATCGACGAGCTGTTTTCCTCGCTGGATCGCATCAGTGCCCATGCCCGCGAGACCCGCCTGAAAGTCGACAAGCTGGTGAAAGCTCAAGAGCTGCTGGTGAAGACCGCCATCAAGCAAAAAGCCGAGCTGGCACTGGCGGATCATATCGCCGCAATCAACAAGACGCTGGGCAAAGTCACGCTGCCTCATGTCGTTTCGGACTTCGCCGGCGCCATGAAGAACAAGCGCACTATCGCCAGCCTTCAGGACGCAGTTGATACCGAGCTGGCCCGGGCGAAGATCGATGCAAGTCAGGCAGCAGACAGCATTCGCTTGAACCTGACCAGTCTGGCGGAGCTCGCCGTTGATTACGCCTTCCTGTTCAGCGACGTGCAGCAGCTGGTGACCAAGGCCAATGATGACCTGGTGACGCTGATCAAATTCCGAATATCCGAACACCAGAAGGCGGAGCAGGCAAAGGCCGACGCGAAGCGCATCGCCGAAGAGCAGGAAGCCGAGCGCTTAGCGGCCATCAAGCCAGAGCCGGTCGTGGAGAAAGTGGCGACACCAGAGCCTGTCCGAACCAATCCGGTCCAGGCGGCGGCCACCGTCGGCCAGGCCACCAAGCCTGTGATGAGCCACACGGTGGAGCAGGTAGCGCTGCAGGCCAACGTGACGGACTTCGAGGCACTGATCAAAGCGGTGGCATATGGTCAGGCGCCGATCACCCTACTCCTGGTCAACTGGGAAGCGCTCGACGCAATGGTCGCAGCCCAGGGTTCAGCCTTTAGCATGGCCGGGGTGACACTCAGCAAGGCGGCAGCATGAAATGGGACGCCCACAAGGCTGCTGAGCCGGAGGTAGCCGCGGCCCTGCCCCGTTACGTCGATGCAGGCATTCTTGCCGCATCGAAGGCTCTCGGAAGGTCCACGCGCTCACTTAACCGGATCGCGGAAGAGCATGGCATCGAGTTCGCAACCTGCACCGCCAAGACGATGGAGTCGCGACGGCGGGCCCGGGCCTCGTTAGTAGCTCAGGTCAAAGCGCTGGCTGAGTCACGTACCCATCAGGCAGAGATCTGTTTTGCCTTGGGCATCACCCGTGCGGCACTGCGCGAGATCGCCGAGATTAATCACATCAACAT
The DNA here is from genome assembly GCF_053345295.1 of Pseudomonas sp. M5A4_2d. NCBI lineage: Bacteria > Pseudomonadati > Pseudomonadota > Gammaproteobacteria > Pseudomonadales > Pseudomonadaceae > Pseudomonas > Pseudomonas sp. M5A4_2d. The sequence goes on from NZ_JBKEZW010000001.1 coordinate 1,397,147, forward strand.
CGACAATCGCTCAAGAGGTGCCCGGAATGCATCCGACACTTGAAGTACACAATCAGGAACAGGCGAATCTGGAGACGGCGAAGGCTGCCTTCTTCGCTTCTGGCGGAACGGCCCAGTTCATCCGACCAGGTGTTGGCAAGGACAGCCCAGGGATATCGCACGAGCCGAAGCGGCCATACGGCTACGCGCGCATTGCACCGAAAACGAAGCGCGGCCGAGTCATCACGGCGGACGACGAAGTGGTGATCTGTGCCCAGCTCGTGGAGTGCAGAAAGGCTGGCATGACCCGGTACAAGGCAAGTAAGCACGTCGGCATCAGTGAGACGCTTTGTCGACGCCTGATTGCTGATCACTCGCTCGACTTTCCGAAGGCTGGCTGATGCGTCGCGTATCCAGACCCCAGCAACGCAAACGTCAAACCTGGCTCGCACTGCCGGCCAGCGGAATAAAAGAGGTAGGCTATGGCCAAGGACAACGCGCAGATCCAACGGGACAAGCGCGCGAAAGAGAAGGCGCTGCTCGAACGGATCGGCGCCGAGAAGCGAACACTGATTGTCTCGAAAGCGCTCGATGATGCACTTCAGCTGCTTGGCGAGCGCCACGATTTCGAGGAGTGGCAGGAGACGGTATCGACCTTTCTGATCAACCTGGCAGCAGCACCTACCAAGGATTCGGCCCGATTCGCCAACATGTCACGACATCCTTTAGAAATTTCTGAAAAGTGGTCGCGGCGGCTGGAAGCATTCGCCGCGACCGGGGCTGAGCCTTAGATCAGTTTATCTACCGCTTGCCTCGCGATCGTTATTCCAATGCGCACCGCATCGTCATAGTTCTTGTGCGTAGTGTCTGACTCTTTAAAGGTCTGAATAGGCTCCTTTCCATCTTTGCTGATGCTGATCGTGACCGTGAAGCCTTTACCGGCCTCGTTGTCGATTGGCCCGGTAATTCGCACGGCTATGTCATAGCCCTTGTAGTCGTCCATTACTGTTTGCTGCTCGGATCTGCTGCGCATAGAACTGCCCTCAGTTAATGAGCTGACAGCGTAGCCCAAAAAATTTTCCCTTTTGTATACCCACGCTGCGAACCCGGTAACCGGAGGGCGGCGCCTGACTGGAGATAATCCATGAAAGAGCAAGAACGCGCAGCGCTCACCGCCCGAGTCGCAGAAGACCTGGCCCAACACCTATACACGCTGCTGGTGAACCAAAACGGCGTCGAGGTGTGGCGTTGCGCACGGCCAGGCAGCAGCTGCTACGGGTTCGACATCTGCGTTACCCGCTTCGGCATGAGCATGATGGGCGACATCGGCCCGATCGTGTTCCACGTCGGCGCCAGCTATGGCATCAACTTCTTGCGTCATCAGAGCGATGGCTACCTGCATGAGAAGCTGGACGGCGACATTAAGCGAGTGGTGATCGACTTCGACGCGATCCGTGAAACGGTGTGCGAATGCATCGCCGGAAGGATCGAATACGAATTGCCGGGGGATGAGGTCCCGGAATGGATCGCGGACATCCCGAACAAGGGCGCCACACTGGAGCAGACTGAACAACTCGTTGAATGGCTGCGCGAGCGCGATGAGGCCGAAGACGAGCGCCTTCCTTTTGCTGACCTTGCTGACGTAGTTGAAGAGGTCGAGACCTTCGCCGATGGGCGCGACAGCGAGGTGGTGCTGGCCTATCACTTCCTGCGCGAACACGAAGAATTGATTGGTGGCAGCGACCTCTGGGAGTCGACGATCAGCAAGCCATGCCCAAGCCTGATGGCTCGCCTGTACTACGTGCGACACGCCGCAAACGCCATCATGGCAATCAAAGAAACCGCCAGCGCTGCCTGATCCGGCTCCATGCCGGTCACCCGTAATACCCCAACCCAAACCAAATTTCCACCACTAGTAGGAAGGTCGTTAAACGAACGACAATCACCTATGAGGCAGAAATTCTCGGCGGTAAATCGACTAGCGATCTCACGTGGTCCTTCAGCTCAGTCACGAAATGAGACATCGTACCTGCTGACTTTTTATGGTCGGTCGGATTAATAAACTCAAAGAAAATAATATTCTCACCGAGACTCGAGCCGACGAGTTCTGAGAACAAACGATCGCCATCGTCGTAAGTGTAATTATCAAAGTCGTCAAAGTTATGCGCAGCGAACTTGCTTCGAAGCGTAAACAGTTTCTTTTCTGCGACGTAGCGTCTAAACCACTTGACTCTCTCTCTAAGTGTCTCCGGAAATGTCGTGATTGCCCGGCCGTTGTCCCTCAACGCATCGTGGAGCTTGCACAGCGCGATTATCACTGAAAACTTACACATCCTAGAAACCCCTTGAAACATTGGCCCATCCTTCGGAATAGCCTCATGTTGTAGGTAGTCTCTATACACAACGGCCGCAACAGAAAGATCACCAATTAGGTCCACTAATAGCCAGCCAAAGTGCTGGAGACGCTCTTCCTCCGTCATACCGTACCCTCTTCAAAAAATCGTATCGTCGTAATACCCTATACCAACGAATCACGCCAGCCGAAGACGCAATCGGAAGCCTCTGCACCGGACTCAACCCAACTCATTCAGAGTCATAGGCAGAGAAATCGGAAGCCTCTGGCTTATCAAAATATATGCCCCACAAGCCTTTTTCTTGTATCGAGAAAAAATGAAAAAGGTATTTCTGTCTCATTTGGTGAATATCGAGAATTCGAACACCACCATCGCAACTGATTCCTCCATTGCGATTAAGATCACCCCAATCAAACAACCCATTGCACAGTTCGTGAGCATAGGGAACCTGCCAAATTAGCGGTTGAAAGCCTTTATGGACCACTCCACTACACCAATTATAAACATCACTCATTAGTGTGAAATCAAATTCTGGAAAATCAAAGAGGTCAATATTTTTTATTATAAAGTCGAGCTGCACACCATGTCTGAGTTTTGGTGTAGCACCATTTTTATCGAATAAAAACACCCCTAATATACGTTCAAATTTAAGCTCTAAAGCTTGTCTCAATACGAAAACCGCTGCAACCTGACTTTCCTTATGGTAGCCATGCAACAAATTATCATCATAAGTCCCGCCGTATGCCAAAGCCTTTGAGAATCTATAAAGATCTGCGGATCTCGTTGCCGAGCTCTTGAATCCGCTGAAAAAGACATAACTTGAATCTAGATCTTTCTCCAATGGCTCAACTGTAATTTTGAAATCAAAAATAAAATCATTTACCTGTCCTTGATAAAGCTTTATCACGACCAAAGCAAAATCATTATCTTTACCCTTAATCCTTTCTTCAATATCCACTATCAAAGACTCGAAATATTTGATACCAATTACCAGTTGAACCTTGCAATATTCTAGGAGCGGCCTCGGCTTAAAATAAAACTTTTTATCAAAGCAAACACGACTCAAATGCTTTTCACTGTAAGCTTTCTTGATGTGCCTATACTTTATCTTCTTAAGATAAGACAACAAGTCACGCAAATTTAAAACAAGATCAACTACATCAGTTCCTTGTCCCATCGCAATACGACTTAAATGCTTAAAAGAATCATCTACGCATTGCACCATGCTTACAGTCCTTTGTTTATAGGTATCTAAAGTTGGCTAGCATTTTGCCATAACCAGGTCCTTCGCACATCACCAACCCTCCACCGCCCGGATATGGCCCGGCAAGGACTCCCCGTGAAACGAATTTACCTAAGCGGGCCCATGAGCGACTTGCCTGGGCTGAACTTCCCTAGCTTCCACAGTATGACCGCCAGCCTTCGCGCCATCGGCCACACAGTCACTAATCCCGCCGAACTGAACCCAGACGGCGGCACCTGGAACGACTGCATGCGCCGAGACATTGCCGTCCTGATGCGCTGCGACAACGTGGCCACTCTGCCCGGCTGGGAGCATTCAAAGGGCGCACGACTGGAGTCCTGATCGCTGAACGCCTTGGCATGACGGTTGTGAATGCCCATGATCTGGTAACGAGGGAGGCCAAGTATGGTCCTTTAGTAGATTAATGAAGATAGAGTTTACGTAGCTAGGCCGAGCACAGTGCAATTGCTCGTTAGTACAGATCGGAAGTATGTGCCTCGCAGGACAACTACGATTTGAATGCGGGCCAGCTGAGCAACTCAAACAAATAAAATCAGACATTACGCGGATGGGAGATAGTGCATAAAACCTTACGACCCTGTGTATTTTGAAATCGTGACTTCTCCGTGGCCACTTTCTGATCTGAAGAGCTCAACCCTAAAAGTCTGAACGCCGTGTTGACTAACAGAATTTACATACTTCGCGGACACATTGAAATTGACTGGCAAGTCACAGCTCTCAAACTCACAAGAAAACCGAACATCCCCATCCCTCCTAAGCAACTGAGCATTTTTCAATATCTTTGGCACACCTAAACCCTTGAGACTTACAACCACCTTTTGAGCGTCAGCACCTATATTTCCAAGAGAGAAATCCCTGTAAATGGCACCATTGCTAAACCCTCCTGTTGGAGAATATAGTTGAAGATTTGGCTCCACCATTAATCTAAACTGCACTTCCTGTCGCATAGATGCCTCGGCCTGACTCTCAAGCTGCCGTTCTTGAAGTGCGACAATTTTCATCTGCTGTTGGACATTCTGTGCAAGCTCACCAGCCTGCCTAACTAGCGACTCTGAACTTACTTTAAGTTCACGACCCTGCTGGACATAGCCAAGCACCAGCCATAAGAAAGCAACGGGGCCAAACACGCCGGCTGAAAGATCACCGAGCTCATTGAGTTTTAAATCAACTAACTCATCAAACCTTGAAGCTATTATTAATACGGCGCCCCCCACGTAGCAAGCAGTTAAATGCGCAGCCCACCACTCGAAACTTCTACTACACCACCACTGCATTTGCTGTAGCCAGTAGGTCCGGAAACGCCTCATAGATTTCGTCCTTGGCGAAATGATTTGAGCACTGTAACAAAACACCAACACTACGCGGCACCTCCCTCCCAAATTTTAATGCCAGCCGCTATAGCGGCAAGGACGAAGTCATGCCTGAAGAAAAGAAAATCCCCGACGAAACCTGGTCAGCCAATGAAGAGCTGTTCAATTGCGACAGTCTTGGTGAGCTGCTAGACGAGAACGACGACCTTGAAGTAGGGGCAACCGTTTGGAAGGGAGAGAAATTCCCGGTAAACACCGCTGGCTATGTTGATGCTGGCGACGTCATTGAAATGCTCGGCGAGCGCGCCTATGACGATGTGGGTGAATTCGCGGGGGACTGGCCGGATTTTCCTGATGAGGCCCGCCAGGAGCTCGACGCACTTCTGTCCGCATGGATAAGCAAGCATTGCCCCGCGACGTTCTACCGAGTGCGCAACGTCGTCGAATACCAGATCACCGCAGAGGATATGGCGGATCGGGTGACGCCATGATCGCCACCCTCTGGTTCGCCTACGTCTTCATCTACAAGGGGCCAAGGCCATGAGTGAATACCAGCTCTATCTCGGCGACTGCCTGGAGGTCATGAAGCAGTTGCCCGACGCCAGTGTCGACATGGTGCTGGCTGACCTGCCCTACGGCACCACCCAGTGCGCCTGGGACACCATCATCCCGCTCGAGCCGCTCTGGCGGGAGTACTTGCGGATCGCCAAGCCGGAAGCCGCAATCGTGTTGTGCGCGGCCCAACCGTTCGCATCGATGCTGGTGGCGAGCAACCCGAAACATTACAAGTACGAATGGATCTGGGAGAAAGGCGCGGCCACGGGTTTCCTCAATGCCAAGAAGCAACCACTGCGGGCGCACGAAAGTGCCCAGGTCTTCTACCGCAAGCTACCGGTGTACAACCCTCGCATGACCACGGGCCATGAGCGCAAGACATCTAAGCGCAAGTCGGTGGAGTCGGAATGCTACGGGAAGGCGCTGAACCTGACCGAATACGATTCGACAGAGCGGTACCCGCGGTCGGTGCAGTTCTTTTCCAGCGACAAGCAAACCGCCAGCTATCACCCAACCCAAAAGCCTGTGGCATGGATGGAGTTTTTGATAAGCACATACTCCGATCAGGGAGGTGTCGTACTCGACAACACAATGGGTAGCGGTACCACAGGCGTTGCCTGCATGAACCTGCGGCGACAGTTCATCGGCATTGAGCAGGACGCCCGTTACTTCGAAACCGCCAAACAACGGATCGTCGATGCGGCCACCATCCGCGACACCCCGGTACCGCAATTCGATCTATTCGCAACAGCCTAACCCCAATCCCCCTACATGCCTGCCGGTAAGCGGTGGGCCCACCTTCTGCCGCCCAGCGCGGCAAGGACACCCCATGAACATCATCAACACAGCGCCGCCCACTGCGGGCAGCGGGAGGTAGGCATGCAAGCAGAGATACTGTCGGACGACGAGCTCGCCGACCTAACCGGCTACAAGCAGCGCGCTCACCAGCGCAAATGGCTGAAAGACCGAAACTGGGTATTCATCGAGAGCCGTGGCGGCCGCCCTCTGGTGGGCCGGATGTTCGCGCGCATGAAGCTTGGTATGGTCAACGCCACAATCGCAGATCCAAACCCGCCGCCAGCGCGCCCGGCTTGGACGCCTGATTTTTCCAGAGTGAATTGATATGCGCCCCCGTAACACAGAGAACAGGGACTTGCCGCCAGGGATGGTCAGGCGCAAACGCCCGCGCAAGAACGGAACTGTGTGGGTTGGTTATTACTATAGGGACGCGAACGGAAAAGAACTTCCGTTGGGGGGTGATCTCGACAAGGCCAGGCTCAAATGGGCAGAACTGGAAGCCAAGGCGAAGCCAGCAGATCTGAAAATCATGCAGGGGATTTTTGATAGGTACGAGCGGGACATTATCCCGAAGAAGGCGCCGCGCACGCAGAAAGATAACAGAGCTGAACTCAAACACCTGCGCAAAGGTTTTGAGGGAGCGCCAATCGACGCGATAACCCCGTCAATGGTTGCGCAATATCGCGACGCCCGCACAGCGAAAACTCGAGCCAACAGAGAGATCGCGCTGTTATCCCATGTGTTCAACATGGCTCGAGAGTGGGGTTTCACCGATCGGGAAAACCCCTGTGCAGGCGTTCGCAAAAATAAAGAGAAGGTGCGCGACTACTACGCCAATGACATGGTCTGGGCGGCAGTGTACGGGCAGGCTCCGCAGGAATTGAAAGATGCGATGGACCTGGCATATTTGACTGGCCAACGGCCGGCAGACGTTATCGCGATGAAGAAGGGAGATGTGGAGGGAGATTTCTTAACAGTCCAGCAAGGCAAGACCAGCAAGCGATTGAGGATTCAGATGCAGACTGACTCGGTAAAAAACAGCCTGGGTTTACTTATCGACGACATCACCGCCAGGAACAAACATCACATCTCGCAGCACTTTGTGCTCAGCAAAACGGGAATGCGAGTCTCACAGCAGATGTTGCGTAACAGATGGGATGATGCCCGCGAAGCGGCTGTGGCTCTGGCAGCAAGCGAAGGACGAGCTGGCGACGCGGCAAAGATCCGGCAGTTCCAGTTTAAAGACATTCGCCCGAAAGCCGCGTCCGAGATTACAGATATCGCCGATGCAAGCTTGCTACTTGGCCACTCAGAACAAGAGATCACCAAGCGTGTCTATCGACGCATCGGAGCGGTCGCCCAGCCGTCGAAATGAAATAGTTTCGGAACTCCACCCCCTAAAGTTTCGGAACTCCTGCGCTTTCACGCGGGCAATAAAAAACCCCGTAGACGTTAATCTACGGGGTTTCTAAGAGTGGAGGCCGAGGTCGGAATCGAACCGGCGTAGGCGGATTTGCAATCCGCTGCATAACCATTTTGCTACTCGGCCTCAAACGATCAATGCCATTACCGCCAACATTCACCGCATAAAAACTTGAGTGGGCTATATAACCCTGCCTCTACTCTAACTCATTGAATACATTGAAGTTTTTAATGCTTCGTTGCGTTCGATGGGCGCCATTATGTACTCATTTGCTTTTGGCTGCAACCCCTTGATTTCAAAAATATTTCGTATTGGCATCAAGGGGTTGCGTACCTGCCCTACTCCTTGATGACGTGCTCGCGGTACTGCGGGTCGGCCCTTATCTGGGCTTCGGTGAAGGGCAGCGGGCGCAGTTTTTTCTCGGAGAAGGCTTGAGTCTGGTCCTTTGAGTGGTTCGACTCGGGATTGCTGGATTCGGAGAATGCCAACACGCCCAGGGCTTGGGGGCCTTGGTCATCGAAGGTGACGATTTGCAGGTAGCTGGTGCCGCTGACCACTTCACGTTTGCCGTCGGCACGTGGCACGGTTTGCATGGCGTTGTAGATGCCCAGTTGTTGCGGGCCGCCGTGCATGGGGGTTTGGCCGGAGATTTGGATGTCGCCCCAGCGGGTCAGGCCGAGTGTGCTGGCGTCTGCGGTGGAGGCCAGCATGGCGTCGCGCAGGGCCTTGGCGACGGGTTCGCGCTCGATGGCCAGGCCGCGTGGCGTGGTCAGTGGGTGTGCAGGGTCGAAGGCGACGCGCCAGGCGTCAGGGATCTGCTGCAGGTGTTCGACCAGGTTGATGAAGTGCACCAGGCCGATGCCGCTGTCGAGGTTGGCGTGCCGGTCCCAGGTGTTCAGGCTGGTGCACAGGGGTTGCAGCGCAGCCGCGTCACCGCCGAGGTGCTTGGCGCAGAATTCAAGCAGGTCGGGCATCACCAGGCCCGCGAGGTACACCTCGTTGTCCATGACCATGTCTCGCAGGTCGGCCACGCTGATCGGTTGTTTTTCCAGGGATTGCAGGCGCTGCACGGCAAATCGCGCGCGGGGGCCGAGGCCGATGCGGTCCTGGCTGATCACCGGGGAGAAACCGCTCAATGGCGCCTTGGGGTTGGCCATCCACGCCGAGTCATTGGAGTGTTGCACGTAGTCGGTACGCTGCAATTGCGGCAGTTGGTCGGCCGCGAAGATGCCGGGTTGCGCCGCGCGCGGGTCGATATCCCAGGCACAGGCGCTGCGGGCGCCGTCGAGCATGATCATTTGCAGGCCGACCCGTGGATCGCTGCATTGCGCAAGTTTGGCGGCGCTGACGTTGGGCACCACCGACAGGTTCATGTACAGGCTCTGGCCCTGGTCATCGGCGGCCAGGGTATTGACCCACGGGATGCCTTGCAGGGTGTGCACCGAGGTTTGCAGCGCCTTGAGGCTGCCGGCGCGGTTCATCGCGTCCCACTGTTGCAGCACGCGGTCATTGCCCAGGTTGGCGTCGCGCAGGCTGAAGGCGTAGTGGCTGTCCCAGTCGAGTTTGCCGGGCCACTGCACCACCGGGCCGAATTGCGAGCTGTAGACCGTATGGGGCACACCTTTGACGCTGCCGTCGGCTTGTTTGACCTGCACATTGACGGAGGTCTGATCCAGGGGAATGGACTTGCCGTCCAGCATATAGCGCGTCGAATCCTTGGGATCCAGGGTGAGGCGATACAGCGTGAAGTGCTTGGACGTATCAACCGTGTGCGTCCAGGCCACATGCTGGTTAAAACCGATGTTGATCACCGGCAAGCCCGGCAACGCGGCACCCATCACGTCCAATTGGCCGGGAATGGTCAGGTGCATTTCATAAAAGCGCATGCCACCGACCCAAGGGAAATGTGGGTTTGCCAGCAACATACCGCGACCATTGAACGAACGATCACGGCCCACGGCCACCGCGTTGCTGCCACGGTCCAGGGTGAAGCGTTGCTGGTGGGCGGCGGCCAGTTCAAAGGCCTTGCTGTTGGGCGGCACGCTGGCGGTGGCTTGAGGCGGTGTCGCACCGACCAAGGCTTCGGCGAATTGGCCGACACCGCCTTCAACCAACAACCTGCGCGTCAGCTTGACCAGGTCTTCAACATTCAAGGGCCGTACCCACCCCGCCTGGCACTGCGCCGGCGCGCCCTGCTCTTTGAGGTAGCGGTTGTAGCCAGCGACATAACCTTCAATACGCTGCTGCATCTGCGGGGGTTGCGCCTTCCAGAAAGCGGCAACGGCTTGTGGCGTATTCAGCCAAGTGAAAAACACATCACTGGCGAGGTTGTTACGCGCTTCCACGGTCGACTGGTCGGGGCCGAAAAACCGCGCGCGCTCACCGTTCACCGTGACCACTTCATTGGCCAACAGGCACAGGTTGTCCTGGGCATACGCGTAACCGATGCCGTACCCCAGGCCGCGCTCATCCAAGGCGCGAATGTGCGGTACGCCGAACGTGGTACGGCGAATATCCGCCGAAGTCGGTGTCACTTGCTCCCGCGCCGATGCGGCAAGGCTCAGCCCCAGCAACAGTCCCGCCACACACGCCCTGGACAACCCGTTGGAAATAATCACGCAAACCCCACAGTCAAATTGAACACCCTCACACGGGGCTGTTCCCCCCACGTAAGAACGCAGACAACCGGGAATAATTTAGACGAGGGGATGTTTATTGACGGGGTTTGACCTGTGACAAACAGGATACCGACAAAATTTCTACATGAAGGACTTCATGATTTCCGTGGCTGGTTCGTCTAATTAATCAAGAGCGCCATCATTTTCCTGATCAGGCTCTGATAAGGAGTTTTTTGCATGTACAACTCGCACCTGCCCACGGACGGACATTCACCGGCTGCCGACGCCAATTTCGGCGGCGGCGCACACGCATTCGGCAAAGCCCCGGGCAAACTGCCCGAACACCAAGGCAACCAGCGCATTCGCCACTTGCTCAAGTGTTTCGGTTTGCGCACCAGCCTGATTCGGCTGAAGGTCATCGACGCCCTCCTCACCGCTGCCGACAACCAGCGCACCCTCGGAGTGCGTGGCGTGCACAGCCATTTGCTGGAGCTGGGCATCCCGCTGTCGTTTCTGAGCGTGCGTGAGGTACTCAAGCGCCTGTGCACCGAGGGCGTGATTACCCTCAATGCCGATAAAAGCTACAGCCTCCATGCAGAGGCCGCCAAACTACTCAACGGGCACGCATGACGCTCTAAGCTGAATCGCGTGCCTGAATCAGAAGTTAGGCTTGACCTTGCGACGCATGATGCCGTTGATCACTACCACAGTGACCGCTACGGCGATGGCGATGTACTGGAACGTTTTCTCGCTGATGACGCCGGTGTTCTGCAAGTAGGACAGGCCAAACATCGTCCCCAGTACCACCAGAGAAATCAGAATCGAATATTTCAAACGTTGCTTTTGGGTCATGACGGGGTCCTGAAGCTGGTAAATGTATCCACTTTGTATCGCCGAGCATGCCAAGCTCATACCCAGTAACGGGGATGGCGCGGGGTCGGCAGGGTCCTATGTTACAGGCGCTGAAAATTTTTGGCTTGTTCCACGCCTGATTGAACCTGTCGGTACTTTAGAGGATTTCAAAATGCTCCGTCGAATCACACTGCTGATTCCATTGCTGATCATGCTGAGCATGAGCGGCTGCTTCTTTTTCCCCCACGGCGGCGGTGGCGGCTGGCACGACCACCGCTATGACGGCGGCCAAGGCTACGAACGCCGCTGATACACTGCGCGTCTCGCTTTGCATTGCGCAAAGCGAGACCCTTGCCGTTCAGCCGGCGTGCACCCACCGCTGGTGCAACCACCGCGCAAACGCATCCAGGGCAAACCCCAATAGCCCGATCAACAGCACCATCGCCATCAACTCCGAATAGGCCAGGCGATCACGGGTGTCGAGGATGTAATAACCCAGCCCCGCACTGACCCCGAGCATTTCGCACGGCACCAGCACAATCCACAGAATGCCGATGGCCAGGCGCACGCCGGTCAGCACATGCCCCACCACGCCGGGAATAATCACCCGACGCAAGGTTTCCCAGCGTGTCGCACTCAAGCTTTGACTCAACTGCAGCCACCGCGGGTCCAACTGCCGCACGCCGGCAGCCGTATTGAGCATGATCGGCCACACCGCGGCAAACGCCAGCAGGAAGTAAATGGGTTGGTCACCCACGCCCATCAACATCACCACGATCGGCATCCACGACAGCGGCGAGATCATTCGCAAAAACTGAAAGGCCGGCGTGGTTGCTGCCTCCAGGTTGCGCGAGCTGCCGACCAGCAAGCCCAGTGGCACTCCTACCAACAACGCGAGAAACAGCCCGACAAAAATACGCTTGAGGCTAACGGCGATGTGCAGATAGAGCTCACCGCGCCCGAGCAATTCCCACAGGCTGCTTAAGGTAGCGGCCAGCGAGAAACGTGCCGACAAGCCATCGGCCGCGCCAAACACCTTCACCCCCAGCCACCACAGCACCAGCAAACCTGCCAGGCCGCTTATACCGAGCAACCAGCCAGGCCATATGACGGTTTTGCCGTTGTTCAAACGCCAATCTCCTCGTGCCGCTCATAACCGTCCGGCAAGCCGAAGGTTTTCATGCCGCCCACCGACTCGATCGCGTTGCGGACGAAACGGTCGTCGACCAGGTCTTTGGCCACAAAGGCCGGGTCCAGATCGGCAAGAAACTTCTTGTCGCCTTCGATCAACGTGTCCTTCAAGCGCCGCACCAGTTCCTCGGTGTAGCTGGGGAACGGATAAGGTTGGAAGTCGATGCGGTGCTCGTCCCAGTTGGCGTGCTGGATCGCACCGTCGGCCAGGTAAGCCGCGCGGTCGGCAGCCGTCGGGGCCAGGACTTTGCTCAATACCGGTTCAGCATGCGGCGTGTAGCGATTCGGGCCGTCCTTGGACAGCAGCTTCACCGCCTCCTCGCGGTTATCACGCGTCCACACCTGTGCCTTGACGATGGCATTCACCACCTTCTGCGACCATTCCGGGCGGTTGGTCAGGTCATGCTCGTGCATGAACACTACGCAGCACGCATGGTTGCGCCAGACGTCGCCGGTAAACCGTTGCACGCGCCCGACCTTGAGGTTTTCCGCCAGGGCGTTGAACGGCTCGGCGACGATATAGCCGTCGATGCGCTTGCTCGCCAGGGCCGGGGGCATGTCGGAGGGCGGCAGTACGATCAGGTTGACTTCATTGGCCGCAATCTCAGTACCGGCAGCTCGCGCCACGGGTGTGAGGCCGTTGTCGCGGAACAGCTGCTGCACCACCACGTTGTGAATCGAGTACCAGAATGGAATCGCCACCGACTTGCCGCCCAGTTGCTTCACCTCGGTAATGCCTGGCGAAACGGTCAAGCCGGAACCGCCGACGTGGTTCCAGGCCACCACTTTTGCCGGGACTTTGCTGCCGTAGCGGGCCCACACCGTCATTGGCGACAACAGGTGAATCACGTTGACCTGCCCGGAAATAAACGCTTCGATCACCTGGGCCCAACTGCGCAACAGCACGGGGCGCTCGGCCTTGATGCCCTCGGCTTCGAACAGGCCGTTGTTGTGCGCGACCAGCAACGGTGTGGCGTCGGTGATCGGCAAGTAGCCGATACGCACCGGTGCATCCGGCTCGCTGGCGGCGCGGGCTTGCAGGCTGCTCAGCAGTGGCAAGGCACCAGCGGCACTGAGCACGGCGGAAAGTTTGAGAAAGTCACGGCGCGAGTGAGTGAGGTCATCCAGACACATGTGAGAACTCCGATTGTTCAAGAGGGTTGGGTTGAGGGCGGCTCGCCTGCCGTAAGGTTTTCAGAATCTCGATACGCAGTGCGCCGATGGCCTCAACCTGTTCTTCGCGCGGTTGCGGCAGGTCGATGTGCCATTCGCCCAGGGTACGCGCCGGGCGATTGCCCAGTAGCAGGATGCGGTCGGAGAGCAGCAGCGCCTCATCAATATCGTGGGTAATCAGCACCGCCGCCGAACCTTGCTCGCGGTTGACCTTGAGCAACAGGTGCTGCATGTCGGCGCGGGTGACTTCATCCAGCGCGCCGAAGGGCTCATCCAGCAGCAACACTTGCGGTTGCCGTGCCAGGCAGCGGGCCAACGCCGTGCGCTGGGCCATACCGCCAGACAACTGCGCAGGGAACTGCTGACGGGCATGTTCCAGCCCGACCGCCGCGATAGCGTGGTCGACGCGGCGGCGGCGTTCTTCATGACTCACATGCGGTTGGCGGGCGAAATCCAGGCCAAAGGCGACGTTCTTTTCCAGATTCAACCAGGGCAACAGGCTGGGGTCCTGAAAGGCCACCGCCACCCTCGGGTGCGGCCCGTTCAACGGCTCGCCCAGCACCTGCACTGTTCCGCCCTGGGGCGTCTGTAAACCGGCCAATACGCGCAACAGGCTGGATTTGCCGACGCCACTGGGCCCGAGGATCGACACCACTTCGCCAGGCCGCAGGTGCAAGTCGAACCCTTGCAGCACCGGCCCGCTGGCATAGCCCAGGCAAACCCCCTGGGCGCTCAATACTGTTGCGGTCATAGATTGGCCTGTCGGTGCAACTCTGTGCGCAGTTGCACCAGGCTTGGCGTGACGATCGGCACAAAGGCCGACTCGCGCCAGCGCCGGGCAAAGCCGCTGCCGTGTGCGGTGAGGTACGCCTTGCCGCCGCTGGCCTGCAGTTCAAGTTGCACGGCACTGGCGGCCGTTTCCGCAAGGCCAATACGCAGTTTGAACAGCGGCACCGGCTCTGCCGCAAACCGTCCGGCCAGCAAACCCTTTTTCAGCTCGGTGACCAGATGGTCGAGCGTCACCCGCAACGCTTCCAACTCATCACGCAGCACCGTGCGGCTCGCACCCAGGTGGTTGGCCACCTCCGCCAGCGAGCGGCGGGCCAAGCCGATGGACATGCCGCATTGCAGGCCCAGAAACGCCGGGCGTACTGCCGGCAAAAACTTGCGCGCGTCCTCGTGCAGCAACCAGTCGCGGCTCAGCTCGACACCTTCCAGGCCCAGCGCTGCCGTGTTGCTCGATTGCAGCCCCATCAGCTCCAGGTCACGTGAGCGCTGCAAGCCCGCCACCGAATCGGGAATCGCCAGGATAAACGGCGCGCCGCCACCGGCATGCTCGATCGCCGCGGCCGCGACAAACCCGTTCTTGCGCAGGTTCGTCACCCAGTGCAGCCGACCGTTGAGGGTCCAGCCGTCGTCAGTCGGCTCGGCGCTGATTTGCAGCGCCTCGATCCCCGACAGAAACTTCATCGCATTCGACAGCCCCGTGGCACCGGCGAGTTTGCCACTGAGCAAGTCCGGCAACAGCTGCTCGCGCAGCCGCTCATTGGGGCTCTGCAACAAATACTCGATAAAGGATCGCTGGCCCCAACAGACAAATGCGGCGGCCAGGGAATGGCTGGCGACATTGGCGATGGCGTCCACTGCACCGGCCACATCGCCGCCCAGCCCGCCGAGTGCTTTCGGCACGCCGATACGTAATACATTGGCTTCTGCCAGCCGTGGCAGCACTTCCTGTGGATCGCAACTGCCCACATCCAGGGCCTGCGCTTGAACATCGAGCCAACGGCTCAAGATTGGGTCAAGCATTCGTGTTTCTCCTTGTTACTGCAGGTGGGCGATCGCCCATTCAGCTTGCCGGTTTTTCCCAACGGTATTGCGCCAACTCCGGGTTCAACGGGGTACGGGCAAACACGTTAGCGAAGTTGCACAACGTTGCCAGGCTTACGCCCAAAATAACTTCCAGCGCCTGGCCATCGGAATAGCCGGCGGCGCGGAATGCCTCGAAACCAGCGTCGCTGACGTCACCCCGGGTGGCGATCACTTCACGGGTGAACGCGGCGAGTGTCTCATAACGGGCATTGGGCAATTCACCCTGCTGGCGCAGGGCATCAATAACGTCTTCCGGCAGCTTGGCCTTGTTGCGTGCAACGGCCGTGTGACCGGCGACGCAGAAATCGCAGCCGTGGGTGGTGGCGGCAATCAGCTGCACGACTTCGCGGTCGGCCAGGCTCAGTTCAGATTTGGCGTTGAGGCCGGAGACAGTGATGTAGGTTTCCAGGGCGGCCGGCGCATTGGCCAGCACGGCGAGCAGATTGGGAATGAAACCCGAGCCCTTGAGGGCATTTTCGAGGAACGGCTTGGCCGCTTCAGGTGCGGTTTCAGGGGTCAGCAACGGTACACGGGACATGGAGTGGTCTCCTGGTGGGTTCATGTCTCCAGTCTGTTGGTTATAAAAAATCCCCTCAATAGGCTAAAGTAGCGATTACTTGCTCTTGAGTCTTTACGTTAGATGAATTCGTCCAGTGCTCTCGTCGATTGGTTATTAGACAGCCTCGAACTCAACACCAGTCTGTTCCATGTCGGGCGCTATTGCGGCGACTGGCATGCGAGCACTCATGGCCTGGCCAGCGCGAGTTTCCACTTGATTGTGCAAGGCCAGTGCTGGCTGCATATCGACGCACAATCCACCCCCCAACACTTGAACAATGGCGACGCGGTGTTTCTGCTGCGCGACCTTGAGTATCGGCTGTCCGGCGAAGCGACGGCGCAGGGCGCACAGGAATGTCCGCGCCGTGCCATGCTGCCGCTGGATAACGAAGCCAGCGATGGTGTGGGCCTGGTCTGCGGTTTCTTCCACTTCCATTCCGGCCTGTCGGCGATGATCGTCGACACCCTGCCCGCCTGGATCATCTTGCGGGCCGGCGACCCATCGTTGACCGCCGCACGCAACCTGTTCGAACTGATCCTGCAAGAATGCCAGCGCACACCCGCGCCCTCTTCGGCCTTGCTCGAACGTCTTTGCCACTTGTTGTTTCTGTATGTGCTGCGCCAGCAAGTGATCGACAACACTGACCTCGGCGGCCTGGCGGCATTGGGACGGCAGCCGGCATTTGCCCACTTGCTGGAACAGCTTATCGCCCGCCCCGCTGAGGCCTGGACCCTGGAAAGCATGGCGGCCTGTACCGGGCTGTCGCGTTCGGCGTTTTTCAAACGGTTTAACGAGCTGTGTGGCCAGTCGCCCGGGCAGGTGCTGTTGATGATGCGCATGCGCCATGCGTGCCAGCTCTTCAAACAGGACCAGACCGTGGCAGAGGTAGCGCTGGCGGTCGGTTACCAGTCGGTTGCGGCGTTCACCCGGGCGTTCCACAAAGTCACCGGGCAACAACCCGGGGCCTATCGCAAGGCCCAAGCCTAGCGGCGCAAACCATTGCCCGGCCGGGCGCAGAGATCCACCAGCCAATCGACCAATACCCGCACCCGCGGCGATAGCTGGCGGTGCGGCGGGTACAGCGCGGTCAGTGGCAATCGGGGTGGTTTGATGGCGCTTAACACCTCCACCAGGCGGCCTGCTTCCAGCTGCAGTTTGGCGTGATAGAACGGCGTCTGCACCAGGCCATAACCCGCTTCGCACGCCGCCAGATAACCATCTGCACTGTTGACGGCGACCTGCTTGGGCAAGTCCACCAAACGAATTTCCTCGCCCACCTGAAACTCCAGGCCATAGCGTTTCCCACTGCTGCTGGAAAAGTATTCGACGACTTGATGGCCGGCCAGTGCTTCCAGGCACTCGGGCACGCCGAACCGCTGCAGGTAGCCGGCGCTGGCACAAGTCACCTGGTCCATCATTGCCAGAGGCCGTGCCACCAGGGATTCGTCAAGGGCCAGGCCGCCGCGCAACACACAGTCCACGCCTTCGCGGATCAGGTCGACCGGACGATCGTTCAGGCCGATCTCCAACTCGATCTGCGGGTAGCGCGTGCTGAATTCGGGCAGCGCGGGGATCACCAGAAATCGCCCGATCCCCGACGGCATGTCGATACGCAACGTACCGCGCGGGCTGCCACGGGTGGAGAACACTGCTTCGGTTTCTTCAAGATCCGCCAGGAGGCTGACGCAGCGCTGGTAGTAAGCAGCACCATCCAGTGTGGGGCTGACTTGCCGTGTGGTGCGCTGCAACAACTGCACACCCAGGTGCGCCTCCAGTTGTTTGATCACGATCGTCACCGAGGCACGCGGCAATTGCAGGCTGTCGGCGGCTTTGGCGAAACCGCCCAACTCGACGATTCGAGTAAACACGCGCATGGCATTAAATCGGTCCAAAGCGGGGTGAACTCCGGGGATTGTTTAGAAAATTATAATAGTGATAGCGGTTTTAGCGACTTTATCCCTGAGTTGTCGAGGAGAACAATGGGCCTTTCCCTCCAAGGAGCTGCTCCGATGCACACACGTCAACTCGGCAAGAACGGCCCTCACGTCTCCGCCATCGGCCTCGGCTGCATGGGCATGACCGATTTCTACACCACCGGCATTGATACCCGGGAAGCGATTGCGACCCTGCACCGCGCCCTCGAACTGGGCGTCACCTTGCTGGACACCGCCGACATGTATGGCCCCTACACCAATGAAGAACTGATCGGCAAAGCCATCGCCGGCAAACGCGACGAGGTGTTCCTGGCGAGCAAATTCGGTTTTGTGCGGGACCCGGCAAACCCGGCGGCACGCGGTGTGAATGGTCGCCCTGAGTACATCCGCACGGCGATTGACGGCACGTTGAAGCGCCTGGGCGTGGACACCCTGGACCTTTACTACCAGCACCGCGTGGACCCCGAGGTGGCCATCGAAGAAAGCGTCGGCGCCATGGCCGAGTTGGTCAAACAGGGCAAGGTGCGTTACCTGGGCCTGAGTGAAGCCTCCGCCGCCAGCCTGGAGCGTGCCCACAAGGTGCACCCGATCAGCGCCTTGCAAAGTGAATACTCGTTGTGGAGCCGCGACCAGGAAGACAACGGTTGCCTGGAGACGTGCCGGCGCCTGGGCATCGCCTTTGTGCCTTACAGCCCGCTGGGGCGCGGCTTTCTCACCGGCACCCTGAAAAGCCCGGAGGACTTCGCTGCCGACGACTACCGCCGCTCCAGCCCACGGTTCCAGGGCGAGAACTTCGCAAAAAACCTGCTGCTGGTGGATAAAGTGCAGGCGCTGGCCGCCGAAAAAGGCGTGACGGCCGGGCAATTGGCTTTGGCCTGGGTACTCGCCCAAGGGGATTACCTGATCCCGATCCCGGGCACCAAACAGCGCAAGTACCTGGAAGAGAACGTCGCGGCCGTCGATATCGTCTTGAGCCCTGCCGAAGCGGCAGCGCTGGCATCGATCTTCCCCGCCGGCGCCACGGCCGGTTTGCGCTACACCGAGGCCTCGATGGGCTTGGTCAATCAATAGCCGGTGTGGCCCGGGCGCACCGATTCAGGGTGCGCCCGATTTTTGTTGCACGATGTTACCTAAAGCTCCGCCTTACCAAGCCGATAGCCTGATGAAGCTCTAACAAAGCCGCGTCGATAATAAACGCTTCGTAAGGACGACCCCATGCCCCCAATTCGCTCTATCCAAACCCGCTATACCCTGTTCCTGGTGCTGTTCGTCCTGGTGCTATTTGTACTGACTGTCGTGGGTATAGGCCAGTTGGTGGCACCCAAGCTGCAGCAAACGGAAGAGCAGGTGGTGCTCAACCGCGTCGCGGAGGTGGCCGAACAGATCAAGGGCGAACTGAACAAGGTCCAGGCCCAGCAACGCAGCATCACCCAAACCATTCCCCTGCTCGACAGCGATGCCATCGACAAAGTCCTGCCCGGCCTGGTGGACCAGTACGGCGAGCTGAAAGTATTCGGAGGTGGCATCTGGCCGCTGCCTAACCAGCGTACGCCCGGGCGCAACAAGCACAGCACCTTCTGGCACCGCGATGCCTCGGGCAAGCTGGCCGTCAATACCTTCTGGAACAGCGACGCTGCGCCCAATTACTACGACCAGAGCTGGTACAAAGGCGGCCTCGCCTCGCCGCGCGGCCAATGCGCCTGGGCAGCCGCCTATAAAGACGATGCCAGCCAGGAGCCGCGCACCAATTGCGCCATGGCCATCCAGCGTGACGGCGCAGCCTATGGCGTCGCCACCATCGACGTGACCCTGGGGTTCTTCAATGACCTGGTGGCCAACAAGGAAAAAGACATCGGTGGGCAGATGCTGATCGTCGAGGGCGACGGCAAGATCATCAGCAACAGTTCGCGCATCAGCAGCCCCGTGGTGTTGAAGAACATCAGCGAACTGGCCGGCACCTCGGCGTTTGCCGCTCAGGTCAGCAAGGCCCTCGCCCATCGCGACCAAGGGCTTCAACGCGCTGAGTTCGACAACCAGGGCGTGGCCAGCACCTTCTATCTGCGTGCGATCGAAGGCACTCCATGGTTCCTCGCCACAGCCCTCCCGACGGCGCTGATCACCGCTCAGCGTGATGACGTGCTCGGCAGCCTGGCCCTGCTGCAAATTCCCATGGTGCTCCTGCTGGTGCTGCTGGCGTTCTTTGCAATCCGCCAACTGGTGCAGCGCATGAAGTCGCTGAGAACCAATATCGAAGCACTGTCTGCCGGCGATGCCGACCTGACGCGACGCATTACCATTCGTGCCGAAGATGAACTGGGTGCCATCGGCCACTCGGTGAACCACTTTATCGTCTACTTGCAGAACATGATCGGTGAGGTGACCCAGGCCACGGGGGCCATGTCTTCCGGCCTTGAGCAGTTGCAGAAAACCTCGGCCCACACCAACCAGATTCTGGTCCGCCACGCCTCGGAGACCGATCAGACCGTCACCGCCATCACCGAAATGAGCTCCACCGCCGACACCGTCGCGCAAAACGCGGCCGAAACCGCCTCGTTTACCCAGCGCGCCAACGAGCATGCCGACCGCTCCCGCGTGGTCGTGGGCGAAGCGTCCAGCAGCGTCAGCGCCTTGATCGGCGAAGTCGCCAGCGCGACCCACACCGTGGAAAATATGCGCCAGGATGCTGCGCGCATCACCGAAACCCTTGGTGTTATCGGCGCGATTGCCGGCCAGACCAACCTGTTGGCACTCAACGCCGCGATTGAAGCCGCCCGCGCCGGCGAGCAAGGCCGTGGTTTTGCGGTGGTGGCCGACGAAGTCCGGGCACTGGCCGCACGTACCCAGTCCAGCACCTCGCAGATCAATGAGATGCTGGCACGCCTGACTACCGGGGTGAGTTCGTCGGTGGCAGCCATGGAAAACACCCAGGCCAGTTGCCAATCGGCGGCAGATGCCACCGCACGGGTGAACACCGGGCTTGACGAGATGGCGGGTTCGGTCAGCCATATCAACAACCTCAGCACCCAGATCGCCACGGCCGCCGAGCAGCAAAGCGCGGTGACCGAGGAGATCAACCGCAGCATGGTGCAGATCCGACATATGGTCGACGAGCTGGTGGAAAGTGGCCATGCCACTGAAACCAATACGCAAAGCCTGTTGAATGCCAATGGCCGAGTGATCGCGCTGATGAGTCGCTTCAAAGTCCGCTGATCATTTGCCTCAGTACTCCCGTGCAAAGCGCGGGAGTCGGACTATTCTGACAACTCCGATACGGTGCAAAAACTCGCCACACAGGAGGTGTGTCATGCACGCTGCTGAGCCTTCGGTCCGCTTGGAGCAAATCAGTCAGGAACGCTTTATTCAGGCGCCTCCCGAGATCGTTTACGACTATGTGACCCAGCCTGATCGCTGGCACGAGTGGCACCCCACTTCTCTCAGCGCCGACACCGGGACCACCGGTTCACTTGCGGTCGGCGCGCGCTTTACCGAAATCATCGACTTGCTGGGCGTGCGCGTGCCCTTGAGTTATCGCGTGCAGGTAGCCTGCCGCCCCAGTGAATTCAAAACCGTCTTCACCTCCCTGGCCGTCGACGGCACCATTCACTATTTCTTGCAGGCCTATCGCGACGGCACCCTGTTCAAGCGCGTATTGACCTACGAGACCGAGCTGCAGCTTGCCACCTTGCATGAGCGCATGATCGCTCTGTCAGCCATTGCGCTGGACCAGCTCAAACATCGGTTGGAAAACACCACCTCCGTATAATTTTGAAACATTACCACCGCGTCCTGCTCGAAAAAGCAGGGAGAATGCCCGGCTTATTGCCCTGCATTCAGTGAGATCCCATGAAAACCACCTTGCGACTGGCCCTGCTTTCAGCCCTGTTCACCACCACCCTGGCGCAGGCTGCCGACCTGATTCCCATTGACGTACATCGCGACGCCAACTGCGGCTGCTGCAAAAAGTGGATCAGCCACCTGGAAAGCAACGGGTTCAAGGTCAATGACTATGTGGAAGCCGACATGAGCGCCGTCAAGCAGCGCCTGGGCGTAGCGCCGCGCCTGGGTTCGTGCCATACCGCGGTGATCGCCGGCAAGTTCGTCGAAGGCCACGTGCCCGCCGAGCAGGTGCTGGCCCTGCGCAAGCGCGACGACTTGCTGGGGATTGCAGCGCCAGGCATGCCCATGGGTTCACCGGGTATGGAAATGGACGGAATGAGCGATGCCTACCAGGTCATCGGCCTGACCCGGGAAGGTAAAGACGTGGTGGTGGCCGACTACCCGGCCCGTTGATTGATGCTCGCCGGTTACCTGGGGCTATTTTTCGCCGCCTTCGGGGCTGCCACGCTGTTGCCGATGCAATCGGAGGCGGTGCTGGTGGGCCTGTTGATCAGCGGGCATTACAGCCTGTGGGGGCTGCTCTGCATCGCCACCGTCGGCAATGTACTCGGCTCGGTGGTCAATTGGTGGCTGGGGCGCTCGGTTGAGCGCTTTCAGGCACGGCGCTGGTTTCCGGTCAGCCCACGGCACCTGGAAAAGGCCCGAGCGCACTATCAGCGCTGGGGGCACTGGTCGTTGTTGCTCAGTTGGGTGCCCATTATCGGCGACCCGCTGACCTTGGTGGCCGGGGTCATGCGCGAGCCGTTCTGGCGATTCCTGCTGCTGGTCACCGTTGCAAAAGGCGCCCGATACTGCGTACTGGCCCTGCTGACGGTGAACCACCTGGCAACCGCATAACCAGGGTTGAAAGCCTTCGACTGATCGCTACCGCAGCGCCGGCCTATCTCGCCGCGCTCCGTTAATCCTCGCTTAATCCCCTCGCCACAGCATCCGGACACTGTCGCCTTCGGAGCCTGACCCCATGCCGTTGATCCGTTCACTGTGCGCTGCCGGCCTGCTGCTGGGCAGCGCCCTTCCCGCCCTCGCAGCCACCGAAAGCCCTGCCTACGGCCCTGAGCTGCAAGGCTTCCAATACCCCTACCCGGTCGAACATTTCAACTTCCAGTCCCAAGGTAAAACCTTGCAGATGGGGTATATGGACGTGCCCGCCAAGGGCAAGGCCAACGGGCGCACTGTGGTGTTGATGCACGGCAAGAACTTCTGTGGTGCCACGTGGGATGAGTCGATAAAGGCCCTCAGCGCCGACGGGTATCGCGTGATTGCGCCGGATCAGATCGGCTTTTGCACCTCCAGCAAGCCGGATCACTACCAATACAGTTTCCAGCAATTGGCGATCAACACCCACCAACTGCTTGAGCATCTCGGCATTCAAAAGGCCACCCTCGTCGGCCACTCCACCGGCGGCATGCTCGCCACCCGTTACGCGCTGCTCTATCCGGCGCAAACCGAGCAACTGGGGCTTGTGAACCCCATCGGCCTGGAAGATTGGAAAGCCCTGGGCGTGCCCTACCGCAGCGTCGACCAATGGTATGAGCGTGAGCTGAAACTCAGCGCCGACGGCATCCGCCACTATGAACTCAACACCTATTACGTCGGGCGCTGGAAGCCTGAATACGAGCGCTGGGTCGACATGCTCGCCGGCTTGAATAAGGGGCCGGGGCATACCCAGGTCGCCTGGAACTCGGCGTTGATTTACGACATGATCTTCACCCAGCCGGTGTACTACGAGTTCAAGGACTTGCAAATGCCCACCCTGCTGCTGATCGGCACGGCCGACACCACCGCCATCGGCAGCGATATCGCACCGCCTGCGGTCAAGGCCAAGCTCGGTCACTACGACGTGCTGGGCAAACAAGTGGCCAAGCTGATCCCCCACGCCACCCTGGTTGAATTCCCGGGCCTGGGGCATGCACCACAGATGGAAGAACCGGCTCGGTTTCACCAAGCGCTGTTACAGGGCTTGAACGCCCTTTAATCCAACCTTTTTCGAGGCACTCGTGAATGTCGGTACAGATCGCAGTCATTGATGATTGGCAAAATGTGGCCAGTGGCGTAGCGGATTGGTCGGTTCTTGCATCAGTCGGCGAAGTGCATTTTCTTCACGACTACCCGGGGGATACCGCCACGATGGTCGAGCGTTTGAAGGGGTTCGAGGTTATTTGCGTTATGCGCGAGCGCTCCACCTTCGGTAAAGCCCTGCTGCAAGGTTTGCCCAATCTGAAACTGCTGGTGACCGGCGGCATGCGCAATGCCGCCATCGACATCCCTGCCGCCAAGGCGCTGGGCATCCAGGTCTGCGGCACCGACAGCTATAAGCAGGCGGCGCCGGAACTGACCTGGGCATTGATCATGGCCTCTACCCGCAACCTGCTGGCTGAAGCCAACTCGCTGCGGGAGGGTGGATGGCAGGTTGGCCTGGGTGGTGATATGTATGGCAAAACCCTGGGCGTGCTCGGGCTGGGCAGCATTGGCCAGAAGGTCGCGCAGTTTGCCCAGGTGTTCGGCATGCGGGTGATTGCCTGGAGTGAAAACCTCACCCCTGAGCGTGCTGCCGAGTCAGGTGTCACTTGGGTCAGCAAGCGTGAGCTGTTTGAGCAGGCGGATATCCTGACCGTACACCTCGTACTCAGCGATCGCAGTCGCGGCCTGGTGGATGCCCAGGCATTGAGCTGGATGAAACCGAGTGCGCGCCTGGTCAATACGGCGCGCGGGCAGATTGTGGACGAACAGGCCCTGGTGCAGGCGCTGCGAGCGGGTCGATTGGCGGGGGCTGCCCTGGACGTATATAGCGAAGAGCCGCTACCGGCTGATCACCCGTTCCGCCGTTTGCCGAATGTCTTGGCGACCCCTCATGTCGGTTATGTCAGCGAGCAGAATTATCGGCAGTTCTATCAGCAGATGATCGAGGATATTCAGGCGTGGGCAAAAGCCGCGCCCATTCGCGTGCTTGGCTGACGCACCAATCGAGGGCACACGCACTCCTGTGGAGAGCGGACTTGCTCCCTTGCTACAACCACCGCGCTGATCCCCTCAATCAGCGCGCGTTTCAAACCTTGCATATCGTTACAACTTTTTTGTCCTACAAAATTCCCACATAAACCGTACAGGCTCTGGGATCTCGCCTAGACTCATGACCGATGGGTCCGTTCCAAAACAAAAACCCCGCAAAAAATCGAAACTTTCCAACTCTGCCATAGGTCCAGTTTTTAAGGGAGGCGAGTGCACGCGGCTCACACCAAATGCCCGTCCATCCAATCTTTTTTAGCAATGAGTGCAACTGGCATACGCATTGCCAGTTTGTACAGTGCTTGTGCGCCTGGCCGCAGGATGTGGCCAATCGGAGCCGATGGCAGCGGGCCATTAGCCAACCAAATATGTGGGAGAGAACTATGATCAGTGCCGCTGTAGATACTCAGGGAGAGCGTTTTAGTCAGCCGGCAGGGGGACCGACTACGTTGGCCGACCTGCCCAACACTGTGCGGCCGATCGTGAGTCAGAACCCTAATCGCAAGAAAGTCCTGTTTGTGACCTCGGAATTCGCCGACCTGGTGAAAACCGGCGGCCTGGGCGACGTGTCCGCCGCCCTGCCCCGCGCCATGGCCCACCTGCATGATGTGCGGGTGTTGATTCCGGGCTATCCGCAGGTGATGGAAAGCGACAACCCGATCCATATCATCGGCGAGCTGGGCGGTCACGCTGCATTGCCGCCCTGCAAGATCGGGCGCATGGACCTCAAGGACGGTCTGGTCATCTACGTATTGATCTGCCCTGAGCTCTATGAGCGTGAAGGTACGCCGTACGGCGCCAATAACGGCCGTGACTGGCCGGACAACCATATTCGCTTCGCCCGCCTGGGACTGGCCGCCGCCGACATCGCCGCCAACCTGGCACAGATCCACTGGTGCCCTGACCTGGTGCATGCCCACGACTGGCCTGCCGGGCTGGCGCCTGCCTATATGCACTGGCGCGGGTCGCGTACGCCCACCCTGTTCACCATTCATAACCTCGCCTATCAAGGTGTGGTCAGCCTGGCCTCCACGCCTGAGCTGGGTATCCCGCCGCATGCCCTGCAACAGGAAGGCATGGAGTTCTACGGCAAAATGTCATTCCTCAAGGCGGGCATGGCGTACTCCAGCCATATCACCACCGTGAGCGCGACCTACGCCCAGGAAATCACCACCCCGGAATTCGGCTGTGGCCTTGATGGTTTCCTGGCCAGCAAGACCCAGCAAGGTCTGCTCAGCGGCATTCCCAATGGCATCGATGAAAGCTGGGAAACCTCCACCGACACGCACCTGACCCATAACTTCAATATCGGTGACTGGGACGGCAAAGGCATTAACGCCGCCCACGTGCGTGAGTTGTTCGGCCTGGCCGACTCCACCGGTCCGCTGTTCGCTGTTGTCTCGCGCCTGGTGTATCAAAAAGGCCTGGACCTCACCGAAGCGGTCAGCAGTTATATCGTCGAAAACGGTGGCCAAATCGCGATTATCGGCCGCGGCGAGCCGGAAGAAGAGCAAGCCATGCGTGAACTGGCCTTGCGCTTCCCCGGCCAAATCGGCGTACGCATCGGCTTCAACGAAACCGATGCGCGGCGCATGTTTGCCGGCAGCGACTTCCTGCTGATGCCTTCGCGCTATGAACCATGCGGCTTGAGCCAGATGTACGCGCAACGCTTCGGCTCGTTGCCGGTGGCGCGCAATACCGGCGGCCTGGCGGACACCATCGAAAATGGCGTCACCGGGTTCCTGTTCAATGAATCTACCGCACAAAGCTACGAAGAGGCGTTGAGCCGCGCGTTCAGGGTATTTGCCAACAAAGGCCTGCTCAATGCCATGCGCAGCCGCGCCATGACTCAACCTTTCAACTGGTGCCAGGCGGTAGAACCCTACGCCGAACTGTACGAACAGCTTGTCGCCAAGGCGCTGGGGAAATCGGCTAAATAATCAAGGGAGGGCTTCATAGATGCCGTCACGGAATCTGGAAACCTGGCCCCACGGCGCAATCATGTTGGACGCGCAACACACGCGTTTTGCCTTGTGGGCGCCAGACGCGTTTTATGTCAGCGTTGAATTGGAAGACGGCAAGTCCATTGCCATGCTGCCCCAGGCCGATGGCAGGTTTGAGGTAGAGGTGAAGTGCCCGGCGGGCACTCACTACCGCTACAACATCGACGGCGAAACGGATGTTCCCGATCCGGCGTCCAGGGCTCAAGCTGCGGATGTGCATGGCTGGAGCGTCGTCGTCGATCCGCTCGCCTATCAATGGCGACACAGCAACTGGCAGGGCCGCCCCTGGCATGAGGCCGTGATTTACGAGCTGCATGTTGGCGTATTGGGGGGCTACGCTGCTGTTGAAAAGCAACTGCCGCGCCTCGCCGAACTAGGCGTTACCGCGATTGAACTGATGCCCTTGGCGCAATTTCCCGGCGAGCGCAATTGGGGCTACGACGGGGTTCTGCCCTACGCGCCCCAATCTTCCTATGGCTCCCCCGAACAGCTCAAGGCGCTGATCGACAGCGCACACGAGCATGGCCTGGCCGTGATCCTTGATGTGGTCTACAACCACTTCGGCCCCGATGGCAATTACCTGGGCCAATACGCCAAAGGCTTCTTCCAGGAAGAGGTGCACACGCCCTGGGGCGCAGGCATTGATTTCGATCGCCGTGAAGTCCGCGACTTCTTCCTCGATAACGCGTTGATGTGGCTGCTGGAGTACCGCTTCGATGGCCTGCGCCTGGATGCGGTACACGCCATCGACAACCCGGGGTTCCTCAAGCAATTGGCACATCGGGTTCGCCAGCAGGTGGACACCGGCCGTCATGTCTGGTTGGTATTGGAAAACGAACTCAACCAGGCCAGCCTGTTAAAGCACGATTTCGATGCGCAATGGAACGATGACTTCCATAACGTCCTGCATGTATTGCTGACCGGCGAAACCGACGCCTACTACAGCGACTTCGCAGAAAACCCTACCGACAAACTGGCGCGCTGCCTGGGCGAAGGTTTTATCTATCAAGGCCAGACCACACGCCATGGTCATGAGCGCGGCGAACCCAGTGGTGACTTGTCACCGAGCGCCTTCGTGGCGTTTTTGCAGAACCACGACCAGATCGGCAACCGCGCCTTGGGCGAACGCCTGCACCAGCTCTGCTCGCCCCAGGCACTTAAGGCGGCGACCACCTTGCTGCTCATGTCGCCGATGATCCCACTGATGTTCATGGGCGATGAGACCAACGCCAGCGAACCGTTTCTGTTTTTCACTGACCACCATGGCGAACTGGCGCAAGCGGTGCGCGAAGGTCGGCGCAACGAGTTTGCCGACTTCGCCGCCTTTGCTGACCCCGAACGACGCGAACGCATCCCCGACCCGAACGCCCTGCCGACGTTTCTGCAATCGGCGCCCAGCTTTGCCGAGAACGCGCACGCCCAGCTCTACCGCCAACTGCTGAGCCTGCGCCACCTGCATATCGTGCCGCATTTGCCGGGGAGCGTTCCCCTCGGCGCACAGGTGCTGGCTGAAGGCGCCGTGACTGCGCGTTGGCGCCTGGGTAACGGCAGCGTGTTGCAGATTGACTTGAACCTGAGTGCCACACCGCTGGATCACCCCGCGCCGCGCCACCTGTTATTCGAAACGCATGCCACTGATGAGGCGCATCTGCCGCCGTTCAGCGCACGCGTCGCCTTATCCCCTGTTGGAGAGCACCTTTGAGCGAAGCGAACCTGGAAATACTCGCCAGCCGCGCGGGCCTGGCCGTCGATTGGATCGACGCAAACGGCCGCCCGCAACATGTGAAACCCGCTGCCCTGCGTGCCGTTCTCAAAGGCCTGGGCCACCCGGCCGATACGGACGCCGAGATCGATGCCAGCCTGCTGGAACTGGAGCGGGTGCAACAAGACAAACACTTGCCGCCGCTGATGACCGTCGACACCGGCGATGGCCTGGACCTGGCGCGCTACTTCGCCCCGGACACGCCCTGCCGCGTCAGCCTGGAACAAGGCGAGACGCTGGAACTGCGCCTCGACAGCAACGCGGTGCTGCCGGGCGTCATCGCGCTCGGCTACCACCAGGTGCATATCGACGACCAGACTTTCACCCTGGCCGTGGCGCCCACCCATTGTTACAGCGTGGCGCAAGCGGTTGACAGCCAACCTGCCCGCGCCTGGGGGCTGAGTGCCCAGCTGTATTCGCTGCGCCGCCTGGGCGATGGTGGCTTCGGTGACACGCTGGCCCTGGAACACCTGGTGCGCTGCGCCGCCGAACGTGGCGCCGATGCCCTGGCAATCAGCCCGATGCACGCGATGTTCAGTGCCGATACGACGCGCTACAGCCCGTATTCACCCTCTAGCCGTTTGTTCCTTAACAGCCTGTATGCGTCACCCGGCTGCATTCTTGGCGAGCGCGAAGTGCGCAACGCCATAGAGGCCTGCGGTTTGGCCGATGAGTTGCACACACTCGAGCAACACACCCTGATCGACTGGCCCGCCGCCGCCAAGGCCAAGCAACAATTGTTGCGCGCCTTGTATGAAGACTTCCGTCACGGCGAGCATCCACAGCATGCCGACTTCCTGAGCTTTCGACAGGCGGGCGGCGAAGCCCTGGAAAACCACTGCCGCTTCGAGGCTGTGCAGGCCGTTCGCGCCGCCGCCGGGGAAGACCTCGACTGGCGGCACTGGCCCGAAGCATGGCGGACCCCGCAGAGCCCGGCACTGGCGCAGTTCGCCGAGGAGAACCGCGATGAAATCGGCTATTTCGCCTTCAGCCAATGGCTGATCGCCCGCTGCCTGGAGCGCGCCCAGCAAGCCGCCCGAGGCAGCGGCATGGGCGTCGGTTTGATCGCCGACCTGGCCGTTGGCGCGGACGGCGGCGGCAGCCAGGCCTGGAGCCGTCAGGATGAGCTGCTGGCCGGCCTGACTGTCGGCGCGCCACCAGACATCCTCAACCGTGCCGGTCAAGGTTGGGGCATCTCGGCGTTTTCCCCGGAAGGCCTCAAGCGCAACGGCTTTCGCGCCTTTATCGAAATGCTGCGGGCTAACTTCGCTCACGCCGGCGGCTTGCGTATCGACCATGTCATGGGCCTGAAACGCCTGTGGGTCATCCCGATGGATGCTTCGCCGCGTGAAGGTGCGTACCTGTATTACCCGGTCGACGACCTGTTGCGGCTGCTGGCATTGGAATCCCAGCGTCACAAGGCGATTGTGCTGGGTGAGGACCTGGGCACCGTACCCGATGGCCTGCGCGAAAAACTCATCGGCCGTTCGATTCTGGGCATGCGCGTGTTGCTCTTCGAACAAGGCCACGACGGCCAATTCAAGCCAATCCTCGACTGGCCGGACAACGCCCTGGCAACCACCAGCACCCACGATTTGCCGACCCTCAATGGCTGGTGGCACAGCCGTGATATCGAGTGGAACATCCAGTTGGGCCTGATCGATGCGCCGACTGTGGAGCAATGGAGCGAACACCGCCTGCGCGAACGGCAGGCACTGCGCCAGGCCTTGAGCCAGGACCCGCAGAACTTTGTCGATGAAATTCGCAATGACACGGACCACATGATTGACGCCAGTGTGCGTTACCTGGGCCACACCCGCGCGCCGCTGGTGCTGCTGCCGTTGGAGGACGCCCTGGGCGTTGAGGAACAAGCCAACCTGCCCGGCACGCTCGATACCCACCCCAATTGGCGCCGCCGCCTGGCGGGTGAAGCGGCAAGCCTGCTCGACAACGCTGGCGCCGCCCGCCGCCTCGAGCTGCTGGCCGTCGCTCGCAACCAAGCCCGTGAGCGTGACCGATGAAAGCCTTACCCCTGCGCGCCACCCAGCGCCTGCAATTTCATAAAGGTTTCACCCTGGATGATGCGGTGCCTTTGGTGCCCTACTTCGCCCAGTTGGGCATCAGCCATGTATATGCCTCCCCGCTGCTCGCTGCACGCGCCGGTTCCATGCACGGTTACGACGTGGTCGACCCGACCACCGTCAACCCCGAGCTGGGCGGCGAACCGGCCTTGCGCCGTCTGATCGCCGCGCTGCGTGAGCACGACATGGGGCTGATCCTCGATATCGTCTCCAACCATATGGCCGTGGGCGGCGCCGATAACCCGTGGTGGCTGGACCTGCTGGAATGGGGCCGGTTAAGCCCCTACAGCGAATTCTTCGATATCCAGTGGCACTCGCCCGACCCGCTGCTCAAGGGCCAACTGCTGATGCCATTTCTTGGCAGCGACTACGGCGAAGCGTTGCAAACCGGCACCCTGGCCCTGCATTTCGACGCCGCGCACGGTGCGTTCTACGTTGAGCATTACGAACACCGGTTCCCCATCTGCCCTCGCGATTACGCGGTGATTCTGGGCACCGATGCGTTGCTCAAGCCACTGTCCGACCGCTTCAGTGCCCTTGCCTATCAAGACGACGCCTATGCCGAAGCGGCGTGGCTCAAACAGGCGCTGGCCGAACGGGCCTCCGAGGGCGACGTGCTGCATGCCATCGAGCACAGGCTCAGCGAATTCGACGGGCGCCAGCCTGAAGGCTTTGACCGTCTGCACTCGCTGCTCGAGCAACAGGCCTACCGCCTGGCCAGTTGGCGCACGGCGGCAGACGACATCAACTGGCGGCGCTTCTTCGATGTCAACGAGCTGGGCGGGCTGCGGGTAGAACGCAGCGCCGTGTTCGAGGCCACCCACGGCAAGATTTTCCAGCTGATCAGCGAGGGCCTGGTGGATGGCCTGCGCATCGACCATATCGACGGGCTGGCCGACCCACGCGGTTATTGCCGCAAGCTGCGCCGTCGAGTGGATTCGCTGTCACCCAAGCGGCACTTGCCGATCTTCGTCGAAAAAATCCTCGGCGAAGGCGAGACGCTGCGCGAAGACTGGCAAGTGGACGGCACCACCGGCTACGAATTCATGAACCAACTGTCGCTGCTGCAACATGACCCTGAGGGCTTCGGCCCCCTCGCCGACTTGTGGACGCGTCACAGCGAGCGGCCCGCGGCCTTTATCGAAGAGGCTTGGCTGGCGCGCCGGCAAATCCTCAACGGTTCGCTGGCCGGTGACTTTGAAAGCGTGGCCCAGGCCCTGCTGCAAGTGGCTCGCGATGACGTGATGACCCGCGACCTGACCTTGGGCGCCATCCGCCGCGCCTTGCAGGAGCTGATTGTGCACTTCCCGGTGTACCGCACCTACATCAGTGCCCGGGGCCGCAGCGAACGTGACGATGTGTTTTTCCTGCAAGCCCTGGCCGGTGCCCGAAGCACCTTGAGCGAAGGTGACTGGCCGGTGCTCGATCACCTGGAAAAATGGCTCGGCGGCCAGCCATGGCGCAATCGCCCGGTGGGCCGTGAGCGCAAGATACTCAAGCATGCCTGCGTGCGTTTCCAGCAACTGACCTCACCGGCCGCCGCCAAGGCCGTGGAAGACACCGCGTTCTATCGCTCGGCGGTGCTGCTGTCGCGCAACGACGTGGGCTTCAGCACCGAACAGTTCAGCGCGCCGGTGGACGCGTTCCACGCCGTCAACCAGCAACGTTTGCAGACGTTCCCGGACAACTTGCTGGCCACCGCCACCCACGACCACAAGCGCGGCGAAGACACCCGCGCGCGTCTGGCAGTGCTCAGCGAATGTGCACCGTGGTATGCCGAACAGGTCGAGCACTGGCGTACCCTCGCCGCCAAATTGCGCGACGATGCCCAAAGCCCATCGGCAGGCGATGAACTCATCCTTTATCAAGTGCTGCTGGGCAGTTGGCCGCTGGACCTGGAGCTTGACGTTGAGGACTACCAGCAACGCCTCTGGCAATGGCAGCAAAAAGCCTTGCGCGAAGCCAAGTTGCAGAGCAGCTGGAGTGCGCCCAACGAGGCCTATGAACAGGCCGTCGAAGCGTTCCTGTCACGCCTGTTGCTCAGCGAGGAAGGCCACACGCTGCGGACCGCCCTCGCCGCCGCCGCCCACGCCATCGCCCCGGCCGGTGCCGTGAACAGTCTGGCGCAGTCCTTGCTTCGCCTCACCGTGCCGGGTGTGCCGGACCTGTACCAGGGCGATGAGTTCTGGGACTTCAGCCTCGTGGACCCGGACAACCGGCGCCCGGTGGACTTCAACGCGCGGCAACACGCGCTGAACACACCACCGGATACCGGCGAGCTGTTGTTCAACTGGCGTGACGGGCGTATCAAACAAGCGCTGATTGCCCAGGTATTGGCCCTGCGCAAGGCTGATCCCGAGATCTTTCAGTACGGCAGTTACACGCCACTGGAGGTCACCGGCAAACACGCGGACCACGTCGTCGCGTTCGCTCGTGAACATCAAGGCAAACGCCTGCTGGTGGTGGTGCCACGTTGGCCCCATCGCCTGCTGGAAAATGCGCCTGAAAAGCCTGTGCAGCCCCACTTCAATGCGCAGGTTTGGGGCGATACGCGGGTGAAATTACCATTTGCCGCCACAACACAAAACTGGAAGGGACTTTTTCATACAGACGCAGTCACACCAGACAAGGAGCTGTTGATCAGCGCTGCCCTGGGGGATATCCCGGTCAATGTCTTTATCAATCCTGATGGTCGAGAAAGCTGAAAATTTTCTGTGAGGAGCATTTCGATGAGTACTGAAGACAAACGCATTCGCGAGTTAGCGCATCAGATCTGGGAGTCCGAAGGCAAACCCCATGGGGAGGACACGCGCCACTGGGAAATGGCGCGCAAGCTGGCCGAAGCCGAAGCGCTGACGCCGAGCAAGCCCAAGACCGCCGCCAAGCCCAAAACCGCACCCAAGCCTGCGGCAAAAGCCAAGCCTGCGGCCCCGGCTGCCGGCAAACCGGCGCCCCCGGCGGCTAAAAAGCCGGCAGCACCGAAAAAGCCCAAACCTTAAGCCACTTTGTCTAATGAGCCTCCTGGCGCGTTGTCGGCGGGAGGCCATTTTCACTTTTTACTGCGTCAGCTGAACGATCGTCGGCATGACCGCGTTCGGCCCGAAAAAAGACCCTTTGCAGGAGCAACTCGATGAGCAAACCCGATAAAACCCAACCGACGCCGGAAAACGAGCCGTCGCGGATTCGTGAAGGTTTGCCCTTCCCTCTCGGCGCCACTTGGGACGGCTTGGGCGTTAACTTCGCGTTGTTCTCGGCCCACGCCACAAAAGTCGAGCTGTGCCTGTTCGACGATACCGGCGAGGTGGAACTGGAACGCATAGAACTGCCCGAATACACCGACGAGACCTTCCATGGTTACTTGCCCGACGCCCACCCCGGGCTGATTTACGGCTACCGCGTGTACGGTGCGTACGACCCGGCCAATGGCCACCGCTTCAACCACAACAAATTGCTGATCGACCCCTATGCCAAACAGCTGGTGGGCGAACTCAAATGGTCCGAGGCCCTGTTCGGCTACACCATCGGCCACCCGGATGACGACCTCAGTTTCGACGAACGCGACAGCGCGCCCTTCGTGCCCAAGTGCAAGGTGATCGACCCGGCGCACACCTGGGGCAACGACCAGCCGGTGCGCGTGCCGTGGGACCGCACGATCATCTATGAAACCCACTTGCGCGGCATCAGCATGCGCCACCCTTCGGTAGGCGAGGCAGTGCGTGGCACGTGTGCCGGGCTGATGGAAGAGGACGTGCTCAAGCATATCCGCCAGCTGGGCGTGTCGTCGGTGGAGCTGCTGCCGGTGCATGCGTTCGTCAACGACCAGCACCTGCTGCAAAAAGGCATGACCAACTATTGGGGCTACAACAGCATCGCCTTCTTCGCACCGGACCCGCGCTACCTGGCCAGCGGCAAAATCGCCGAGTTCAAGGAAATGGTCGCGCACCTGCACGAAGCCAAGCTGGAAGTGATCCTCGACGTGGTCTACAACCACACCGCCGAGGGCAACGAACGTGGTCCAACCCTGTCGATGCGCGGCATCGACAACGCTTCGTACTACCGGCTGATGCCTGAAGACAAGCGCTTCTACATCAACGACTCCGGCACCGGCAACACCCTGGACTTAAGCCACCCGTGCGTATTGCAGATGGTCACCGACTCCCTGCGTTACTGGGCCACCGAGATGCACGTCGACGGCTTCCGCTTTGACCTGGCGACGATTCTCGGCCGCTATCGCGATGGCTTCGACGAGCGCCACAGCTTCCTCGTGGCCTGCCGCCAGGACCCGGTGCTGCGCCA
The DNA here is from genome assembly GCF_053345295.1 of Pseudomonas sp. M5A4_2d. Classification (NCBI taxonomy): domain Bacteria; kingdom Pseudomonadati; phylum Pseudomonadota; class Gammaproteobacteria; order Pseudomonadales; family Pseudomonadaceae; genus Pseudomonas; species Pseudomonas sp. M5A4_2d. Next base: position 1,432,074 of record NZ_JBKEZW010000001.1, read on the forward strand.
GCTGAAAATGATCGCCGAGCCATGGGACTGCGGCCCCGGTGGCTATCAAGTGGGTAACTTCCCGCCGGGCTGGGTGGAATGGAACGACCGCTTCCGCGACACCGTGCGCGCCTTCTGGAAAGGCGATGACGGCCAGTTGGCGGACTTCGCCGGGCGCATGACCGCCTCCGGGGAAATGTTCAACCATCGCGGGCGCCGGCCTTACAGCTCGGTGAACTTCATCACCGCCCACGACGGTTTCACCCTGCACGACCTGGTGTCGTACAACGACAAACACAACGAAGCCAACGACGAGGACAACCAGGACGGCAGCAACAACAACCTGTCCTGGAACCATGGCGTCGAAGGCCCCACCGACGACCCGGAGATCAACGCACTGCGCCTGCGCCAGATGCGTAACTTCTTCGCCACCCTGCTGTTGGCCCAAGGCACGCCGATGCTGGTGGCCGGGGACGAATTCGCACGCACCCAGCACGGCAACAACAATGCCTATTGCCAGGACAGCGAGATCGGTTGGGTCAACTGGGACCTGGACGACGACGGCAAGGCGCTGCTCAAGTTCGTAAAACGCCTGATCAAACTGCGCATGGCCTACCCGATCCTGCGTCGCGGCCGGTTCCTCGTGGGTGATTACAACGAAGATATCGGCGTGAAGGATGTCACCTGGCTGGCGCCGGACGGCAACGAGATGAGCACCGAACAATGGCAGGACAGCCATGGCCGTTGCCTGGGCATGCTGATGGATGGCCGCGCGCAGGAGACCGGGATTCGTCGCCCGGGTGGCGATGCCACCCTGCTGCTGGTGGTCAACGCCCACCACGACATGGTGAATTTCCGCCTGCCCCCGGTGCCTGAGGGCGAGTTCTGGACCTGCATGCTCGATACCAACGACACCGCGGTGCGTGCCCAGGAACGCTTTGATTTCGAGCATGAGTACGCCGTCACCGGCCGCTCACTGTTGCTGTTCGAACTGCAGCACGACGAGGTGTGAAATGGCCCTGCATGGATTCCTTCAAGGCAACCGCAGCTATGCGAATACGCAGGCGCTGGGGGATGCCCTGAGGGCGCTTCAGGAGGAAGGCCTGGACCAGCTGCCGTTGCCCGGCAGCGGTCAGACATTGGAGCGCTTCAGCCAACTGGCACAGGTGGCAGGGCATGATCTGCGCCTGTGCAAGCTGTTCGAAGGCCACACCGATGCCTTGGCGATCATCGCCGAACTCGACAGCCCCTTGCCGCCGTTGGGCAGCCTCTGGGGCATGTGGGCCGCCGAGCCGCCCACCGCCAAGGTTCGGGTGCGGCGTGACGGCCATCGGTTAATTGTCGACGGGCGTAAAGCCTGGTGTTCCGGCGCGGCCGTGGTCAGCCATGGCCTATTGACGGCCTGGGACGAAGACGACCATCAGCAGTTGGTCGCGGTAGAGATGGACCAGCCTGGCGTGACGGTGACGGACGAAGGTTGGAGCGCCGTCGGCATGGCGGCTACGGCCAGTGTCGAGATTGTCTTCAACTCCGCCCGGGGCATCGCGGTCGGCGGCCCGGGCGATTACTTGTCGCGCCCGGGCTTCTGGCAGGGCGGCGTCGGCATCGCGGCATGCTGGTATGGCGGCGCCCAACGTTTGGCCGAAGTGTTGCGCGCGCAATGCAGCAAACGGCCCGAACCCCATGCCCTCGCCCATCTGGGTGCGGTCGACAGCCTGCTCAACAGTGCTGCCTGTGTGCTGCGTGATGCGGCTGAACAGATCGACCGTGAACCCCGGGCGGATGCTCGACAGTTGGCCCAACAGGCACGGGCATGCATTGAAGACACCGTCGAACAGGTGATCCGTCATGTCGGTCGCGCGGTCGGTGCGGGGCCTTATTGCAAAGACGCGCACTTCGCCCAGTTGATGGCGGACTTGCCGGTGTATGTGCGCCAGAGTCACGCCGAACGTGACTTGGCAGCCTTGGGCGAGCTGGTGCTCGAGCAACCTGCAGGGAGGTGGCTGTTGTGAAACCCAACCCGATCGTAGGCCAGGGTACGCCGCTGCATCAGTGGCAAGCCTCGTCTCACATGGCCGAGCTGCCCCATATCAGCATTGAAGAGTTGGTGCCTGCTGGCCATCGCGCCGTGATCATCGCCCCACACCCGGACGACGAAGTGCTCGGTTGCGGGGGACTGCTGCAGGGCTTGGCGGCGCTGGGCCGGCCGCTGCAGTTGATTTCCGTGACCGACGGCAGCGCCAGCCATCCCGGCTCCACCCGTTGGCCGGTGGCGCGTTTGGGCGTAATACGCCCGCAGGAATCGGCGCAGGCCCTGCACCGCCTGGGCGTGCCGCTGCACAGTTTAATCTGGCTGCGCGCGGGGTTCACCGACAGCAAGGTGGCGGAACGGGAAGAGGAACTGAGCGCGTTTATCCAACGCTACCTCAAGCCCACCGACGTGGTGTTCACCACCTGGCGCGAAGACGGTCACTGCGACCATGAGGCCGTCGGCCGGGCCAGTGCGAAGGCCGCCCTCGCAGTGGGCGCGACCCTCTACGAGTTGCCGGTCTGGACCTGGCACTGGGCAACCCCCGAGGACAGCCAGGTGCCATGGCACCGGGCACGTAAAATCCTGCTGACACCCCAAGCGGTGGCGCGCAAACGGCACGCCATTCACGCCTTCGCCAGCCAGTTGGAGGGCGACCCGCAGATCGGTCTTGCGCCGGTGCTGGCGCCCTTTGTGGTGGAGCGCTTGTTGCAACCTTTTGAAGTGGTGTTCATATGAGTGTGGCCACGCCTTATTTTGATCAACTGTTCGCCGGCAATGACGACCCCTGGGCGTTTCGCCAACGCTGGTACGAGCAACGCAAACGCGCGCTGACCGGGGCGGTGCTGACACGACCGCGCTATGCGTCGATTTTTGAACCCGGTTGCGCCAATGGCGAGCTGAGTGCCGAGTTGGCGCTGCGCTGCGACCGCCTGGTGTGCTGCGACACCGCCGCTGCCGCCGTCGCGCTGGCGAAAACCCGGTTGCTGGAGTTCCCCCACGCCCAGGTCTACCAGGGCCGCCTGCCCGAACAATGGCCGACAGGCCGGTTCGAACTGATCGTGTTGAGCGAGCTGTGCTACTACCTCGACGCCGATGACTTGCACCGCCTGATTGACTGCGTCCTCGGTTCACTGACGGACGACGGGCAGTTGCTCGCCTGTCACTGGCGCCCAACGATCGAAGGCTGCCCGCACACCGCCGAACACGTACATGCCGTACTGCAACAGCGACTGGACATGCCCCACGTCGTGCAACATCACGAAAGTGATTTCCTACTCGACATGTGGAGCCGCGACGGCACCTCGGTCGCCACCCATGAGGGCTTGCGATGATCGGCATTCTGATCCCGGTGCATAACGAAGAAACGCTGCTGGCCGAGTGCCTCGAAGCCGCAATGATTGCTGCAAGCCACCCTGGATTGCTCGGTGAGGCCGTGCAGATCCTCGCGGTGCTCGACAGCTGCAGCGATGGCAGTGCGGCGATTGCCCAAGCGTATCCGGTGCAGTGCCTGCAGGTACAAGCGCGCAATGTCGGCCACGCGCGCGGGGTGGGTGCGCGGCATTTGTTGAATCAAGGTGCGCGCTGGATTTCGTGTACGGACGCCGATAGCCGTGTCGCCCCCGACTGGTTGGTGGCGCAATTGGCGCTGGGCGCCGACGCGGTATGCGGCACAGTGACCGTAGACGCCTGGAGCCAGGGCTTCGGCCCCGCCGCCCAAATTCGCTACCACCAGGCCTATGAAGCTCGCGACGGCCATCGCCATATTCACGGCGCCAACTTGGGTGTGAGTGCAAGCGCCTATGTGCAGTCCGGTGGCTTCGAGCCGCTGGCCTGCCACGAAGATGTGCAACTGGTGCGCAACCTGGAGCGGTGCGGCGCATCAATCGCCTGGAGCCACACCCCGCAGGTGACGACCAGCGCGCGCCTGGACTGCCGTGCACAAGGCGGGTTTGGCGATTACTTGAAAAGTCTGATGCAGGCCACCTGAAAAAAATCGACATTACACGATGTAAAAGCGACGAATCCTTGTCTATGCTGAAAACGCCTTGCTGGCCATCCAGGGTTGGATGGCCGCATTTCACCGCAGCGGAGCCTGCTGTGAAAAAACACAGCTGAATATAAGAAGTCGTCCCCGCGGGGGCACGACCCAGCATCAATCGACAAGGACGTACTATTCATGAAGCCTGCCTGCTTAAGCGAGGGCCGCCGCGGCCCTGCGCAAATCTGGAACAGTGCGCCCCAGCTGGCGCAAACCCCCGCCATCAATCCCTCTTCACTGGTGCCCCGAGGGGCGCGAGTGGTGGTCATCGCCCCCCATCCGGGTGACGAGGTATTGGCCTGTGGGGGCTTGCTGCAACTGCTCAGCACCCTTGAACACCCACTGCTGCTGATCTCGATAACCGACGGCAGCGCCAGCCATCCAGGCTCAAACCTATGGCCGGCGAGCCGCCTGAGTGTGATTCGGCCCCAGGAAAGCGCCGAGGCATTGCGCCGCCTGGGGATGCCATTACACAGCCTGAAGTGGATTCGTGGCGGCTTTAGTGACAACGCCCTCGCCGCCCGCGAGCAGCCATTGAGCCAATTTATCGCGCGCTACCTGCAACCCAGTGATGTGGTCTTCACCACCTGGCGCCACGACGGCAACGACGACCATGACGCCGTCGGCCGCGCCAGTGCCAAAGCCTGCACACTGACGGGCGCGCGCCTGTACGAGTTGCCGGTCTGGGCGTGGCACTGGCCTGCTCGCGAAGGCTCGGTGATCCCTTGGCAACGCGCGCGTAAAGTGCGCCTGGACACCTGGAGCGTCGCCCGCAAACTTCACGCCGCCCATGCGTATGCCAGCCAATTGGTCGGCGACCCGGAAATCGGGCTGGCGCCGATACTCGCCCAGGATTTGCTGGAGCGCATGCGCGAGCCTTACGAAATCGTGTTCACCTAAGTGAGGCGTATGTATCGCACTGTGTACGACACCGCCTGCGATACATGGCGTTTAACCCGAGACAGTTTCTGAAACACCGCCGATACAACGCAGCGTTCAACTGTGAGCCAGGCACACATCCCGCCGTAGGAGGCTCGCCATGCATACGCCGTTGAAACGTCACCCACTGTTTCTGACCTTTGCCCTGTTGCCGTTCGCTGCCATGGGCATGGCCCACGCCGACATGCCCCAGGCGCAAGCCCCGGTATCGCACACCCAATCGGCTGTCGGCGCCCTCAAGCACATCAAGGCCGGCCTGCTCGATGTGGCCTACGCAGAAGCCGGTCCGGCCAACGGCCAGGTGGTCATCCTGCTACACGGCTGGCCGTACGATATCGACAGCTACGCCGACGTCGCGCCCTTGCTCGCCGCCAAGGGCTATCGCGTGTTGATCCCGTACGCCCGTGGCTATGGCGACACCCGCTTCCTGTCGGATAACACCCTGCGCAACGCTGAGCCTGCGGCGCTGGCCCAGGACGTGATCGACTTCATGGACGCGCTGAACATCAAACAGGCAGTGCTCGGCGGCTACGACTGGGGCGCACGCACGGCGGATATTGTCTCGGCGCTCTGGCCGCAACGCGTCAAGGCGCTGGTGTCAGTGAGCGGCTACCTGATCGGCAACCAGGCTGCCGGCAAGAACCCGTTGCCGCCCAAAGCCGAATTGCAGTGGTGGTACCAGTTCTATTTCGCCACCGAGCGCGGCGCCGCCGGCTACCAGAAAAACACCCATGATTTCGCCAAGCTGATCTGGCAGACCGCTTCGCCGAAATGGGCGTTTGACGACGCCACCTTCGAGCGCAGCGCCAAAGGCCTGGACAACCCCGACCACGTCGCTATCACGGTCTTCAATTACCGCTGGCGCCTGGGCCTGGTGCAAGGCGAGGCCCGCTACGACGCACTGGAACAGAAACTCGCCCAGTCACCGTCCATTGGCGTACCGACCATCACCCTTGAAGGCGACGCCAACGGCGCACCGCACCCTCTGCCGGAAGACTATGCGAAGCGCTTCACCGGCAACTACCAATTCCGCCTGATCAGTGGCGGCATCGGTCACAACTTGCCACAGGAAGCGCCTGCGGCGTTCGCCAAGGCGGTGATGGACGCGGATCATCTGTGAAGGGGAAATGCCAGCGGCGACGGCCAAAACGGCGGTAACCGTCGAGACAGCAACTTGAGCACCGCACGCGATACCATGAAGCAGTAATCCACGAATCACGCGGGGCCAGCAGCTCGTCATCATCGACGCGGGCCCCGCGACACTGAATGCCTCGATTGTCATCACGCCTGCCCATCTCTTACTCTTGTGAGCACCTCAACCCGAGTCGCTATCGGAGTTCACATGGATTTTGCCACCCTCAGCCTCTTCCTCCCGGCTTGCTTTGCCCTGAACATGGCACCCGGGCCGAACAACTTGCTGTCCGTCAGCAACGCCACGCGCTATGGCTATCGCACCTCTTGCCTCGCCGGTATTGGCCGCTTGCTGGCCTTCGCGGGCATGATCGCCCTCGCCTCAGCCGGCCTGGCGGTGGTGCTGCAAAGCTCGGAGCTGTTGTTTTACGCGATCAAGATCCTGGGGGCGGCGTACCTGTTTTATCTGGCGTTTCAGTTGTGGCGGGCTAATCCGGCGGCGCAGACTGAAGCGGCTACGGCCAAGGTGGGATTGTGGGCATTGGCGCGTCAGGAGTTTCTGGTGGCGGCAGGCAACCCAAAAGCCATTTTGATCTTCACCGCCTTCCTCCCGCAGTTCGTAGTACCCGGCCAACCGATTACGCCGCAATTCGCACTGCTGGGCGCGATGTTCCTGATGCTGGAATGGATCGCCATCAGCGCCTACGCCTATATGGGCCTGCACATGCGCCGTTGGTTTGCCGAGCCACGTGGGCAGCGGATGTTCAATCGATGCTGTGCGGGGCTGTTGTCGGCAGCAGCAACGGTGTTGTTGATGGCGCGCAGGGCCTGAGCCATATCGCTTCCAACGGAGTGCCCATTTATGACCAAAACCGAACTCGCCGACTTCTACCAGGGCTACATCGATTGCCTGAACCGTGAGGACTGGGACCAGTTGGGCCACTTCGTCCACCCGGACGTCACCTACAACACCGCCCCAATCGGCCTCGCCGGCTACCGCGCCATGCTCGAACGGGACTTCCGTGAAATCCCCGACCTGGTGTTTCGCATCCAACTGTTGGTAGCCGACCCGCCCACCCTCGCCAGCCGGTTGAATTTCAACGTCAGCCCCAAAGGTGAGTTCTTCGGGCTGCCAATCAATGGCAAGACGGTGACCTTCGATGAGAACGTATTCTATGAATGCGTCGACGGGAAAATCGCGCACGTCTGGTCAGTGATCGATAAAGCGGCGATTCAGCAACAGCTTGATGGATGAGGCGATGGACCCCATCCCGCCCCGGCGACGGCCAAGCGCGCGTTTGACGCGATGATGACCATGACCAAAATCGAGAGTGGCGCCATTGAGGCCGCCGTGGCCGGGCGCTGAAAGCCTCCAAAGATCGCGGCTGGGGGCGGGTTTGAGCGCTCCCACATACGTCAGCGTTCTGGCATCCTTACCGCCCCAAGTCGTCAAACGCGAGCGGTAGGCCCATGAACCACGGCGTCAAACTCGAAGCACGCACAATCCCGGTCCCGCCGTCGATCAGCCCTGAAGCCCAAGCGACGCTGCAACGCCTGGTCGGCGCGGACGGCGTGCCGCTCAACGCGCTGCACGCCATGCCCGCGCCCGACGACCACGACGGCTGGCGCCTTCTGCAAGCCGCCGTTGCCGAGCGTTACGCCACGGCCAACGCCGGGCAAGCGGCCACCCTGCGCGCCAGCCTGCACACCATCACCGTGGAAAATGCCACCGTGCACGTGGCCACTCCGGCTGCTGCAACTGACTTTGCCTATATCGACCTGCACGGCGGCGCGCTGGTATTCGGTGGCGGGGAAAACTGCCGCATCGCAGCAGGCAAGCAGGCCGATTTGCACAACGTGATCTGCTATGGCATTGATTACCGCATGCCACCCGAGCACCCTTACCCCGCGGCGCTGGATGACTGCATGGCCACCTATCGCCATGTGCTCCAGCACCACGCTGCGGAACACATCGTGATTGGCGGCCGTTCGGCCGGCGGCAACCTTGCGGCGGCCATGGTATTGCGCGCCCGCGATGAAGGTTTGCCTCTACCGGCGGCGCTGGTGCTGCTGTCGCCGGAGGTGGACCTTACCGAGTCCGGTGACAGTTTCCAGGTCAACCGAACCGTCGACGTGATAATGCCCAACCCGTTGATGAGCGCCAACCTGCTGTACGCCAACGGCGCCGACCTGTCGCACCCGTACCTGTCGCCATTGTTTGGCGATTTTGCACCCGGCTTCCCGCCGACCTTCCTGCAAAGCGGCACGCGGGACCTGTTCCTGTCCAACACCGTGCGCCTGCACCGCGCCTTGCGCCAGGCGCGGGTGCCTGCGCTGCTGCATGTGTTCGAGGCGATGCCCCATGGCGGTTTCATGGGCGCACCGGAAGATGCAGAGTTGGCCGCCGAGGTTGCAGAATTTGTGCGGACGCAGCTGCAGCGGGGTTGACACATTCAGTCACACACCCTGAAGATAGAGGTCTTATCCAGGGTGTGTCAGCTCATGTCCGCAACGTCTTTCGCTAACGCTTTCGTCATTGGCCTGATTGCCAAGGCGCAAGCTTGCGTTGCGCGCACCCTCAAATCGAAGAAACAGTCGCTCATGTGACCGGGGCGCGCTGTCCCGTCAGATGAGCTGACAGGACATTGAGCGCGACGGACCTCCCTCCTCTTTGCACAATTCCCTCTGCCCTTCTGACGGTGACTTCAGCGGTCAACTATCAGGAGAAAGTGCATGTCATCGTTTCAAGGTATCTGGGTTCCCGTGGTCACGCCGTTTCATGACGGCGCCATCGACTTTATCGGCCTGCACCGGCTGGTCAGCCATTTGCTGGAAAAGCACGTGGCCGGGATCATGGTGTGCACCACCACCGGGGAAGCCGCCTCGTTGAGTCGTCCCGAACAGCTGGCGGTGCTGGATGCAGTGTTGCAACAGGTGCCGGCACACCGTGTGGTGATGGGCCTGTCGGGCAACAACCAAATTGAACTGCTGCAGTTTCAGAGCGAGATCCTCGAGCGCCCGGTGGCCGGCCTGCTGGTGCCGGCGCCGAGCTATATCCGCCCTTCTCAGGCGGGCCTTGAAGCGTTTTTCCACACCGTGGCCGATGCGTCCGGCGTGCCGATCATTCTCTACGACATTCCCTACCGCACGGGCGTGACCTTCGAACAGGCCACGTTGCTGAACATCATCAAGCATCCGCGAATCGTCGCCATCAAGGATTGTGGCGGTAACCTGGCGAATACCCTGGCGCTGATCGCCAGCGGCGAGGTGGCTGTGTTGTGTGGCGAAGACATGCAGATTTTCAACGCGCTGTGCCTGGGCGCCAGTGGCGCGATTGCGGCCTCGGCGCATGTGCAGACCGAAGACTTTGTGGCGCTGTGCCAGCAAGTGCGGGATAACCAGCTCGTCGAGGCCCGGGCGACTTTTTTCAAGTTACTGCCACTGATCAACACCCTGTTTATGGAGCCTAACGCGGCGCCGGTAAAGGCTGCGCTGGCCCTGAAGGGGTTGATCGGCAGTGAGTTGCGGGCGCCGATGCAAGCCGCCAGTGCGCGGGTGCAGCAAGCATTAAGCCTGATGGTGTAATGCACCGACCCGGCTCATGCGCCAAAAAAAGACATCCAGCGGACCGCCCGGTTGCGACCGGCGCGATCCCGGCCTATGTTCCAAGCCATGCTTTGCATTTTTGCTGTCCCCCTCCCTCCACGTAACCCGTGCCCAGGTGACGACATGCCCACGCTTTCCCGTCCCGCCGTACTCGAGCTGATCGGCAATACGCCGCTGGTCAAGGTCAGCCGTTTTGATACCGGCCTGTGCACGCTGTTTCTCAAACTCGAATCGCAAAACCCCGGCGGCTCGATCAAGGACCGTATCGGCCTGGCCATGATCGACGCCGCCGAGCGTGATGGTCGCCTGCGCCCGGGCGGCACCATCATTGAAGCCACCGCCGGCAACACCGGCCTGGGCCTGGCGCTGGTCGGCCGGGCCAAAGGCTACCGCGTGGTGCTGGTGGTGCCCGACAAGATGTCCACTGAAAAAGTGCTGCACTTGAAGGCCATGGGCGCCGAGGTGCATATCACCCGCTCCGACGTCGGCAAGGGCCATCCCGAGTATTACCAGGATGTCGCCGCGCGCCTGGCCAAGGACATTCCCGATTCATTCTTCGCAGACCAGTTCAACAACCCGGCCAACCCCCTCGCCCACGAAACCAGCACCGCCCCGGAGATCTGGGCGCAAACCCAGCATGATGTGGATGCGATTGTGGTGGGCGTCGGTTCAGCCGGCACGCTCACCGGCCTGACACGCTTCTTCAAGCGGGTGCAACCGGACCTGGCCATGGTGCTGGCCGACCCGGTGGGCTCGGTGATGGCCGAATACAGCCGCAGCGGCCAGTTGGAGACGCCGGGGTCGTGGGCGGTGGAAGGCATCGGCGAAGACTTCATTCCGTCGATTGCCGACCTCTCCAGCGTGCGTCACGCCTACTCCATCAGCGATGAAGAAAGCTTCGACCACGCCCGCCAGCTACTCAAGGCCGAAGGTATCCTGGGCGGCTCATCCACCGGCACCCTGCTGGCCGCCGCCCTGCGCTACTGCCGCGAACAAACCGAACCGAAACGGGTGGTCACCTTCGTCTGCGACACGGGGACGCGCTACTTGTCGAAGGTTTACAACGACCAATGGATGAAGGACGCGGGCCTGCTGCAATACAAACACTACGGCGACTTGCGCGACCTGATTGCGCGCCGTTTTGAAGACGGCCGAGTCATCAGCGTCAGCCCCGACGACACCTTGCTCACCGCCTTCCAGCGCATGCGCCTGGCGGACGTTTCACAACTGCCGGTGCTGGTGGACGGCCAGGCGCTGGTGGGGGTGATCGATGAATCCGACATTCTGCTGGGCCTGCACAATGACGCCGCGGACTTCTCCATGACCGTCGCCAGTGCCATGACCGATACCGTGCAAACCCTCGCCCCCGGCGCCAGCCTGGCCCAATTGCAGGCGGAACTGGATCGGGGCCTGGTCGCCATCATCGCCGACGCGGCGGGCTTCCACGGCCTGATAACCCGCGTCGACTTGCTCAATCACCTACGGAGATCCCTTGCATGAGTCAGCCCGATAAAAGCGCCTTTGCCACCCGCGTGATCCACGCCGGGCAATCACCCGACCCGACCACGGGAGCGCTGATGCCGCCGATCTATGCCAACTCCACCTACCTGCAAGACAGCCCCGGCGTGCACAAAGGCTTTGATTACGGTCGCTCGCACAACCCAACGCGTTTTGCCCTGGAGCGTTGCGTCGCCGACCTTGAGGGCGGCAGCCAGGCGTTTGCCTTTGCATCCGGGCTGGCCGCGATCTCCACCGTGCTGGAACTGCTGGATGCCGGTGCGCATGTGGTCTCCGGCAACGACCTGTACGGTGGCACCTTCCGCCTGTTCGACAAGGTGCGCCAACGCAGTGCCGGGCACCGTTTCAGCTTTGTCGACCTGACTGACCTGGCCGCGTTTGAAGCGTCGTTGCAGGACGACACGCGCATGGTCTGGGTCGAGACCCCGAGCAACCCGCTGCTGAGCCTCACCGACCTCAGCGCCATCGCGCGCATCTGCCGTGACCGTGGCATCCTCTGCGTGGCTGACAACACGTTCGCCAGCCCGTGGATTCAACGGCCGCTGGAGTTGGGTGTCGACATCGTGGTGCACTCCACCACCAAATACCTCAACGGCCACTCCGACGTGATCGGCGGCATCGCCATCGTCGGCCACAACCCGGACCTGGCCGAGCGCCTGGGTTTCCTGCAAAACTCGGTCGGCGCCATCGCTGGCCCGTTCGATGCCTTTTTGACCCTGCGCGGCGTGAAAACCCTGGCGCTGCGCATGGAGCGCCATTGCAGCAACGCCCTGGACCTGGCGACCTGGCTGGAACAACAGCCGCAAGTGTCACGGGTTTACTACCCGGGCCTGGCGTCGCACCCGCAACACGCGCTGGCGCGTCGGCAAATGCGCGGGTTTGGTGGGATGATTTCAGTGGACTTGAACACTGACCTGGCTGGCGCTACGCGCTTTCTGGAGAACGTCAAGATCTTCGCCCTGGCCGAGAGCCTGGGCGGTGTGGAAAGCCTGATCGAACACCCGGCGATCATGACCCATGCCAGCATCCCGGCGGCGACGCGGGCGCAATTGGGCATTGGTGATGGGTTGGTACGGTTGTCGGTGGGGGTTGAGGACGTGGAGGATCTAAGGGCAGACCTGGCCCAGGCGTTGGCACTTATCTAACCCAATCGCCCAACAATGAATTACCCCTGTGAGAGCGGGCTTGCTCGCGAAAGCGCAGTGTCAGTCAACTGATGTATCAACTGACCCAACGCCTTCGCGAGCAAGCCCGCTCCCACAGTTGGTTTAGCGTCAGGCTGAAGTGATGTGGGCATGCGCCGATTTGGCGTTGCCGCTGATCCAACGGCAAAACCCGGTCAAATGTGGGAGCTGGCTTGCCTGCGATGGCATCACCTCGGCGCAGCTGATAAACCGAGGCGTCTGCATCGCAGGCAAGCCAGCTCCCACAGGGGTAGGCGCCAAGCTGAAGTGATGGTGGCAACTGCCGATTTGGCATTGCCGCTGATCCAACGGCAAAACCCGGTCAAATGTGGGAGCTGGCTTGCCTGCGATGGCATCACCTCGGTGCAGCTGATAAACCGAGATGTCTGCATCGCAGGCAAGCCAGCTCCCACAGGGGTACGCGTCAAGCTGAAGTGATGGTGGCAACTGCCGATTTGGCATTGCCGCTGATCCAACGGCAACACTCGGTCAAATGTGGGAGCTGGCTTGCCTGCGATAGCATCACCTCGGTGCAACTGATAAACCGAGGTGTCTGCATCGCAGGCAAGCCAGCTCCCACAGGGATAGGCGTCAAGCTGAGGTGATATTGCCAGGTGCCGATTTGGCGTTGCCGCTAATCCAACAACAACACTCGGTCAAATGTGGGAGCTGGCTTGCCTGCGATGGCATCACCTCAGTGCAACTGATAAACCGAGGCGTCTGCATCGCAGGCAAGCCAGCTCCCACAGGGGTACGCGTCAAGCTGAAGTGATGGAGGCAACTGCCGATTTGGCGTTGCCGCTAATCCAACAACAACACTCGGTCAAATGTGGGAGCTGGCTTGCCTGCGATAGCATCACCTCGGTGCAGCTGATAAACCGAGGCGTCTGCATCGTAGGCAAGCCAGCTCCCACAGGGATCGGCATCAGGCTGAGGTGATATTGGCCCGCGCCGAGTGCAGTTTTTTGTAGCTCTCGATCAAACGCAAATGCCGGTCCAACCCTTCCAGCTTCAGGCTGGTCGGCGTCAAGCCATGGAACCGCACCGTGCCATTCACCGAGCCGATCACCGCATCCATCCGCTCGTTACCAAACATCCGGCGGAAGTTGGCCTCGTAGTCCGCCAGTTCCAGGTCCTCGTCCAGGTGCATCTCCAGCACTGCATTCACCGCCTGATAGAACAGGCCGCGATCGGCGGTGTTGTCGTTGTACTGCAGGAACATTTCCACGCACTCTTTCGCCTCTTCATATTGCTGCAAGGCGAGATAGATCAGCAGCTTCAGCTCCAGGATCGTCAGTTGACCCCACGCGGTGTTGTCGTCGAACTCGATGCCGATCAAGGTGGTGATATCGGTGTAGTCGTCCAGCTCGCTTTCCACCAGGCGCTCGACCAGTGCCTTCAGTTCGTCATCGCCCAGGCTGTGCAGGTTGAGGATATCGGCGCGGAAAAACAGGGCCTTGTTGGTGTTGTCCCAGATCAGGTCATCCACCGGGTAAATTTCCGAGTAGTCCGGCACCAGGATGCGGCAGGCGGTGGCGCCAAGGTGTTCGTACACGGCCATGTAGGACTCTTTGCCCATGCCTTCGAGAATACCGAACAGGGTCGCAGCTTCTTCGGCATTCGAGTTCTCACCCTGGCCCGAGAAGTCCCACTCGACGAACTCATAATCGGACTGGGCACTGAAGAAGCGCCACGACACCACTCCGCTGGAGTCGATGAAGTGCTCGACGAAGTTGTTCGGCTCGGTGACCGCGTGGCCTTCAAAGGTCGGCTGCGGCAAGTCGTTCAAGCCTTCGAAGCTGCGCCCCTGGAGCAATTCGGTGAGGCTGCGCTCCAGCGCCACTTCCAGGCTCGGGTGCGCGCCAAACGAAGCGAACACGCCGCCGGTGCGCGGGTTCATCAGGGTCACGCACATCACCGGGAATTCACCGCCCAGGGACGCGTCCTTCACCAATACCGGGAAGCCCTGGGCTTCCAGGCCTTGAATACCGGCCAGAATTTCCGGGTACTTGGCCAGCACCTCGGCAGGCACGTCCGGCAGCGCGAATTCGCCTTCGATGATTTCGCGTTTTACTGCGCGTTCGAAAATTTCCGACAGGCACTGCACCTGGGCTTCGGCCAGGGTATTGCCCGCGCTCATGCCGTTGCTGAGGTAGAGGTTTTCGATCAGGTTAGACGGGAAGTACACCACCTCGCCATCGGACTGGCGTACAAACGGCAGCGATACAATGCCGCGCGCTTCATTGCCGGAGTTGGTGTCGAACAGGTGCGAGCCACGCAGTTCGCCGTCGCGGTTGTAGATCTTCAGGCAGTAGGCGTCGAGGATTTCCGTTGGCAGCTCATCCTTACGGCCCGGCTGGAACCAGCGCTCATCCGGGTAATGCACGAACGGCGCGCTGGCCAGTTCTTCACCCCAGAACTGATCGTTGTAGAAGAAGTTGCAATTGAGCCGCTCGATAAACTCACCCAACGCCGACGCCAGTGCGCCTTCCTTGGTCGCGCCCTTGCCGTTGGTAAAGCACATCGGCGAGTGCGCATCGCGGATATGCAACGACCACACGTTAGGCACGATGTTGCGCCACGAGGCGATTTCAATTTTCATGCCCAGGCCAGCCAGGATGCCGGACATGTTGGCGATGGTCTGCTCCAGCGGCAGGTCCTTGCCCGCAATGTAGGTGCCCGCCTCTGACGTCGAGCCGGGCATCAACAGCGCCTGGGCATCAGCGTCGAGGTTTTCCACCTCTTCAATGACAAATTCCGGCCCGGCCTGCACCACTTTCTTTACCGTGCAACGGTCGATGGAACGCAGGATGCCCTGGCGATCCTTGTCGGAGATATCCGCCGGCAACTCGACCTGAATCTTGAAGATCTGGTTGTAGCGGTTTTCCGGATCAACAATGTTGTTTTGCGACAGACGAATATTGTCCGTGGGGATATTGCGCGTTTCGCAGTACAGCTTCACAAAGTACGCCGCACACAACGCCGACGAAGCCAGGAAGTAATCGAACGGACCCGGGGCCGAACCGTCGCCTTTGTAGCGAATCGGCTGGTCGGCAATCACCGTGAAGTCATCGAACTTGGCTTCAAGCCGAAGGTTGTCGAGAAAGTTGACCTTAATTTCCATGCGGGCACACCAGAATAACGAGCTAAACAAATTGGCCGCTATTATGAGGATTTTCAGCGGGAAGTCTCAGGGTTTTCAGAATTGCCTGCCGATCGGTGCTAACGTCCAGCCACCTCTCGTTGAAGTCATCCGCCCATGTCCATCGCCGATAACCTCCTCGCCTTCACCTTCGCCGCCACCTTGCTCACGCTCACGCCCGGGCTTGATACCGCCCTGGTATTGCGCACCGCCACGGTAGAAGGCAAACGCCAGGCGCTGCATGCCACGCTGGGCATCAACGCCGGCTGTTTGTTGTGGGGCGCGGCCGTGGCCTTTGGGCTGGGCGCGTTGATCGCAGTGTCGGAGCTGGCGTTCAACCTGCTCAAGTATTGCGGCGCGGCTTACCTGGCGTGGTTGGGGCTCAACATGCTGCTGCGTCCGCGCCGTTCACTGTCACCCGCCGAGGCCGACGGCAAACCGGGCGGCAACTGGTTTTTGAAGGGTATGCTGGGCAATGTGTTGAACCCCAAGGTGGGGATTTTCTACGTGTCGTTCCTGCCGCAATTCATCCCCCAAGGGCATTCATTGATTGCCTGGACCTTCGGCCTGGTGAGCATTCACGTGGTGCTGGGCCTGGTGTGGTCGCTGGCGTTGATTGGGGCCACCCGCCCCCTGTCGGGTTTCCTGCGCCGGGAGAAGGTTATCCAGTGGATGGACCGCACCACTGGAATGGTCTTCGTGTTGTTTGCCGCGCGATTGGCTTTCAGCAAGCGCTGAGCGCGAGCGGCCGTTAGCGCAAGCGGATCGACAGTTCGATGTCATCGGCAAACGGCACCGACAAGTAGCCGTTCTGCGGCGAGCGTACATGGGCCAGGTATTCCGGGCAGTAGTCGGTGTTGTCGGCCACCACCAGCGCACCGGGCCGCAAGTGTTTTTCCACGCGGTTCAGTACCTCGCCATACAGCGCCTTGGCACCGTCCAGCAGCAGCAGGTCGACCACTTCGGGCAGATGCGTGGCCAACGTGACCAGCGCATCCCCTTCTCGGATTTCGATCAGATCACTCACGCCGCCTTCGATGAAATGCTGCCGCGCCAGGGCAATTTTAGACGGCTCGAACTCGCTGCCAATCAATACCCCACCGCCGTTGTCGCGCAGGGCTGCGGCCAGGAACAACGTGGACAGGCCGAACGAAGTGCCGAACTCGACGATGGCCTTTGCTTGAGTGCTGCGCGCCAGCAAATAGAGCAGATTGCCCGTGTCGCGGGAAACCGGCAGCCACAAATCCTTGAGCATCGTGTAGAGGGCCACGTAGTCGGTTTTGCTGTGCATCAGGCGGTCGCGCTCTTCGTCGCTGACGCTGTTCAGGCTCGGGCTGGTGGCAGCGCCCGCTTGTTGGTAGAGCCGTTCGATCAAGGGCGCCAAGGGCGCAGTAGTCAGGGTGGTCATGATGGATTTCCGTGTGGTCGGGACTAGAATGCGATTAATTCGTCGCATTAAAAGTATGCGAGTGATTCATCTCCTTCGCTATTCGCGTTCGCCCCGCGGCCGGAGCCCAGCATGACAACCCGCCAGACGCCCCGTATTTCCTCACGCAAACAGCCGCAGCAGGCGCGTTCCACCGAGCTGGTGGCGGCGATCCTCGAAGCGGCTATTCAGGTTTTGGCCAAGGAAGGTGCCACACGTTTCACCACCGCACGGGTGGCGGAAAAGGCCGGTGTGAGTGTCGGTTCGGTGTATCAATACTTCCCCAACAAGGCCGCGATCCTGTTTCGGCTGCAGAGCGATGAGTGGCAGCAGACCACGCAGATGCTGCGCGACATTCTCGACGAAACCGACGTGCCAGCGCTGACGCGCCTGCGCACCATGGTGCATGCCTTTATCCATTCTGAGTGCGAGGAAGCGCAGATGCGCGTGGCGTTGAACGACGCAGCGCCGCTGTATCGGGATGCGCCCGAAGCGCTGGAAGTACGCGCCGCGGGCCAGCAGGCCTTTGAGACCTTCATGCTGGAGTTGCTGCCGCAATTACCTGAGCCAACCCGCGCGCTGGCCTGCGACTTGATCCTGACCACGCTCAGTTCGGTGGGTAAGGATTTTTCCAGCAGCCCGCGTACCGCAGCAGAAATAGCTATTTACGCCGATGGAATGGCTGATATGTTTCGCGCCTACGTGAACGCGCTCAATCATCTGTAATGCACTCATCTCCAGCAAAGGAATGCACATGAACTTCTTCAAGAAGTTGTTCGGCGCTGCCAAAAAGCCCGAAGCCGAAGCGACCCTGTCGACGCCGGTTGACCCGGTTGAAACTCCAGCGGATGCCGCCAATATGGCAGCCCGCATTGCTAGCGAAGAATGCCTGGACCGGCATTGGCAGGCCGTGGGCACTGTGGAGCGCGACGTGCTGACGTACATGATCAGCCCAAGCTTTACCGGCGGTCCTCATTGGCCGTCCACCCGCCAGGCCTACCGCGTGGTGCGCCGTGACGGCTCCATCGTTCTCGCCACCGAGGGCCTGTCCGACCCGTTCGACGATGCCGAAGGGCTGGGTAATGGGTTCGAGATGGAGTTGTTCCTGGAAACCACAGATATACCCAACGATGCCCGTGGCGAGCTGGGTAATGTCGACCCTCTACGCCGCAGCTGGGCGTTCGAACTGCTCGAACACGTGGCCAAAACCGTGGCCAATGCAGGCGGCATCACGCATCAGTTGGACAACCATGGCGTACTGTCCCTGGAACTGCCGGGGTTCAGCCTGTCACACCAGATGAGCGAGCAAGTGCCTAAGCTGTTCGTCACTGAAGACGATGCCACCGGCGTATTGCTCGGTGGGCCGGAACCCGACTTCCC
Organism: Pseudomonas sp. M5A4_2d; assembly: GCF_053345295.1. NCBI lineage: Bacteria > Pseudomonadati > Pseudomonadota > Gammaproteobacteria > Pseudomonadales > Pseudomonadaceae > Pseudomonas > Pseudomonas sp. M5A4_2d. Next base: position 1,450,449 of record NZ_JBKEZW010000001.1, read on the forward strand.
GACCCGCCTGGAAGACATGCCGCTATCGCCCGTACGGCTGGTACCCGTGGTATTGATCACCGCGTCGGAGCTGGAGTACGTGCGATCCGGTGGGCGCGCGGCGCGGGAAGATCTGGTGGAGCGGTTGAAGGCCGCAGGCGTAGGCCATACCAGCAGCCTGTATCGCGCAAGCGTGGTGTGAACATTCGTTGCGTCGACGCGTTGATTGTTTAACAAAGCCATAACTGAAGGTTCACAAACGACAATTGAACGCGCCTGCGCACGATGGGAGCATCGACGACCATGATTGCGCGCTTAAGCTTGATCCGTCGTCACCTGCTGCCTTCCTTCCCGAAGGTGCAGGCGCGTCCTTGCGAGAATCCTCTGTTCAATATCATCCTGGCCTTCTGGGCGCTGTGGCATTGCCGCCATGCGCGCCCGCCCGACACCCGCCTCTGATTCAAATCGAATACGCCTCGCCGGCATTCATTTATCAGAAGGATCACCCCATGACCGCAGCCATGCGCCCCGTCATCGGCGCTGCCCAGCGCAGTGCCTCGTATTACACCGCCAGCCTCAACGACACCACTCAATACCCGACCTTGCAAGGCCAGGTCAGCGTCGACGTGGTGATTATCGGCGGCGGCTTCACCGGTGTCGCCAGCGCTGTGGAACTCGCCGAACGCGGGCTCAAAGTCGCGATTGTCGACACCCACCGTATCGGCTGGGGCGCCAGTGGGCGTAATGGCGGGCAAGTCACCGGCAGCCTGTCGGGCGACGAAGCCATGCGCGAACAAATGCGCAAGCGCCTGGGCGATGAGGTCGACGATTTCATCTGGCACCTGCGCTGGCGCGGCCATGAAATCATCGAGCAACGGGTCAACAAATACGCCATTGCCTGCGACCTCAAGCACGGCCACCTGCATGCCGCGATGAAACCCGCGCACTTGACCGAACTGCGCGCCTTTCACGATGAAGCACAACGGCGCGGCATGGGCGAGCACGTCAGCCTGCTCGATGAGACTGCGGTGCGACAGCACCTGGACAGCACGCTGTACCTGGGCGCGCTGAAAAACACACGCAACCTGCACCTGCACCCGCTCAACCTGTGCCTGGGTGAAGCACGTGCGGCACAGAGCCTGGGTGCGTTGATTTTCGAGAACTCCGAGGTACTGCAAATCGTGCATGGCGACCGCCCCGCCGTGATAACGGCGCAAGGCCGAATCGACGCGCGCCAAGTGCTGCTGGCCGGCGATGTGTACCACCAACTTGAACCCAGGCAACTCAAGGGCAAGATATTCCCGGCGATGGGCGGGATTGTCACCACGGCGCCACTGGGCGAACTGGCGCGCCAGATCAACCCGCAGGATTTGGCGGTGTACGACTGCCGGTTTGTCCTCGATTACTACCGCCTGACGGGTGATGGGCGATTGTTATTCGGTGGCGGCGCCAATTATTCCGGGCGAGACTCACGCGACATCGCAGCGGAGTTGCGCCCGTGCATCGAGCGCACGTTCCCGGCGCTCAAAGGCGTGGACATCGAATTCCAGTGGAGCTGCGCCATGGGCATTGTGATGAATCGCATCCCGCAGTTGGGCAAACTCTCCGACAACGTCTGGTACTGCCAGGGCTACTCCGGACATGGCATCGCCACCAGCCACATCATGGGCGAGATCATGGCTGAAGCGCTGACCGGCACACTGTCAGCGTTCGACACCTTTGCCGGGTGCAAGCACATCAAGGTGCCGCTGGGCGATGTGTTCGGCAACCCGATGCTGGCGGTGGGCATGTGGTACTACCAGATGCTGGAAAAGCTGCGCTGACACACGGCGCATTCCATGGCACCGGCATTCGCTGCTATGTTTCGCTCCTCGCCAGCGAAGGGATGTGCCATGGATCCGCTAGACATAAACGCCGCATTGATCATCATCGACATGCAACAGGGCATGAACGATCCCAAGCTGGGCCGACGCAATAATCCGCAGGCCGAGTTGCAGATTCAGCACCTGCTCCACGCGTGGAGGCAGGCGCAACGCCCCATCGTCCATGTCCGGCATATGTCTCGCACCCCGGGCTCGGTCTTTTGGCCCGGCCAGCCGGGCTGCGAGTTCCAGCCCGCACTCGCACCGCTCCAGCATGAGCATGTGCTGGAAAAAAACGTTCCGGATGCGTTCACCGCCACAGGCCTGGAGCGCTGGCTGCATGTGCGTTCGATCAAGCAATTGGTGGTCGCTGGGATAATCACCAATAACTCTGTCGAGTCTACGGCACGCTCCGGCGGCAACCTGGGCTTTGAGGTGATAGTCGCGGCAGATGCCTGCTATACCTTTGATCAAACCGATTTGTCCGGCCGCCTTTGGCCCGCTGAGGACGTGCATGCGCTGTCGCTGAGTAACCTGGCGATGGACTACGCCACGGTCATCGAGACACGCGACCTGTTGGCCCGCTGTCAAGCCGGGAGAGGGAAATGAGTAAGGGCGCTGGCAAGCGAAGCGTCGTTTGAGTGCCCAACGCTTAGAACACGCCTGCGTTCACCAGCATGTCGACAAGTGCCTCCGGCCATACCGTATCCGCCATCGATAGCAACTCGTCAGCGGACCACCAGTGATGATCCGCCATGACCTGGGCTTCCTGCACCGTCCATTCGTCTCGGGAAAGGACTTCGTTTTGCGCATGAACAACAAAATACTGCTCAATGGCTAACACGGTTTCGCCACTGGGTAACATCAGCGAAAACCGGCGGTCTGCCACCGGCGCTTGCACAGCGCCGACCACAATGCCGGTCTCTTCACGCAACTCGCGGAGTGCAGCCGCCTGGAAGGTCTCTCCCTCCTCAACGCCGCCGCCGGGTGTAGCCCAGTAATTTCTGCCGGCCAGCGCCCCCTCTTTATGCACGAACCTGAAAAGAAGCACCTTTCGCGAAGGGCTGATAACCAGCAGCCGAGCGGCTTTTCGCTCACGCATGGGACGTGATTCCATCTTCAAAAACCATACATACGCGTTCGCCAAGCCGCTCGACCAGTCTCACCAAATAGCCGTCCGGGTCCTGCACCAGAAACTCACGCTGCCCAACCTCGACCTCGCCCGCCCGGTACCACACGTCCTGGCTGGCCTTGAACAAGGGATAGGCAGCCGTCTCCAGTCGTTGAATAACCGGGCGTACCGCCGCGACGTCAATCTGCAGATTGATACCGCGTCCAAACGGGCGATCCAACGCAGCGGTCAGCCATTGATTGGCCTGGGGGTCGACTTGCTCAAGCATCACCTGGGCGCCGTCCAGGTCAAGGTAGGCAAAGCCGTCTTCCAGACGTTGGTAGGCAACCTTGAACCCCAGGCACGTCCCCCAGAACGCCAGGCTCTTGTTCAGATCGGTCACCATCAACTCCGGGACCAGTTTATTTCTCTTCATCATGGACCTGCTTCCATTGCGGGTTAACTCAGTCGCTGGGCAATCTTCCTGCGCAGCTCACCGTGCTGTTCTTCAGCGTAAGGCGTTGCGGTTTTCCAGTCATAGAACCAGACGGGCATCTTGCGCTTGTCGTCCGGCTCCGAGGCGTATCGAGGGAAAATATGGCTGTGTAACTCCGGCTCGGTATTTCCCAGGATCTCGTAGTTCATGCGCACTGCACCGGTGACGTGCAGTACGGCGTCGCCGATCCGGGCCATGTCGAGCAAGTACGTTGCCCTGGCCTGCTCGTCCAGATCATTCAAACTGGCAACTACAGGATCGGGCAACAGCAGGCAATAACCCGGCAGAAACTGCACGTCACCCATCACCGCCCAGCCCGACGCCATGCGGCAGATCACCTTATCGTTGGCACCGTTGCGGGCCAGTTCTACGCGTTGCGAAATCAGCGGCATGCCGTGTCCCCAATAGTGACGTCGATTCAGTCTCTTGCACCGCAATTCATCCGGAGTTTGCCCGCTGAGCTTACATGACCCAGGTATTGATAACCGGTGTTCCGGGCACATGCTGTTGCGCTCAAGCACGTCGAGACCACGCTGATCGACCTGCCGAATTTACACAACAAAAACAATTTTTGTTGTACACAAAATATCGCTAAAGATTTTCCGAGCACGAGCCGAAACAGCAGTGATAGCAAATCGCCGCTCCTGCCCCATGAGTTGACGGTTTGGCCGCCCTCCCCGCTGATGGTCGTCTCGATGAAAATAAAAAATAAGCTGGTGCTCGCGTTTGTATCCGTCGCTTTTATCCCGGTCAGCGTGGTCGCGGTGATCTCCGTGCTGAACACACGAACCCAGGCTGTCGAGCAGTTCATTGATGGCAGCACCCGCGAAATTCGCCAGATCGATGGCAACATCCGCCAGTTTTTCGATGGCACGATGCAGAACGTCGATCAAATGTCCGCCGATCCTGTATACACTTCCGTGAACACGCTAAAGGATTACCAACCCGCCAATGCTGCCAGCCAACCGATGCCGGCGCAGGCGCAACAGGTGATCGACCAGTTCGCCCGGTTCGGCGCCACGCACCCGTCGGCGGCGATTCTGTCGATTGGCCTGGAAGATGGCACCTACGCCAAATGGCCCGACGACCCGCAGTTGGCCAAGTACGACCCGCGCGCCCGTCCGTGGTACAAGGCCGCGATGGCCACCCCCGGCAAGACCGTGCGCACGCCCGCTTACTATTACGACAAAGACGACGTGGCCCTGGTCGGCACCGCGCGGGCGCTTCTGGACTCTGCCGGCAAAGCCAAAGGCGTGTTCGTGGTCAGCGTATCGTTAAAAAACCTCACCGAATTGCTCAAAAGCATCAAGCTCGGTGAAAGCGGCTATGTGATGTTGATCGAGGACGGCGTGGTGCTGGTCGACCCGCGTAACGCCGCGCACAACTTCAAGCCGCTCAAAGACCTCGGCGCGCCGTATGCACAGTTGGCCAATACGCCCCAGGGCTCGACCGAGGTGGTGATCGATGGCGTGCGCTACATGGCCAACGTGTGGACCTCGCCCGGCCTCGGCTGGCGTTATGTGGGGTTGATCGAATACAGCGAAGTGATGGCTGCAGCCACTCGCATGACCTACCTGACCACGGTGATCGTGGCGGTACTGGTGCTGATTTTCGGGTTGATCGCAGCGGCTTTTTCCAAGGTGATCGTCAAGCCGATCGGCCAGGTCAGTACCGGCTTGCAGTCCATCGCCCAGGGTGAAGGCGACTTGCGCCATGAGCTGCACGTACAAGGCAAGGATGAAACCGCCGAGCTGGCCGGCTGGTTCAACAAGTTTCTCGCCGCGATCCGCCAGTTGATTCAGCACATCGGCGCGGCCTCGACCAACTTGCAGGACGCGTCACGGGTCAACAGCCAGGTGGCGCACAACATGAACGAGGCTGCCGGGCGTCAGCGTGAGGCGGTGGAGCTGGTGTCCACCGCCTTCAACGAGATGGTCGCCACCGCCAACGAAGTGGCGCGTTCGTGCAGCGGCGCGGCGGAATCGGCCGAGAACGGCCATCGCCGCGTGGCCGAGGGCAAGCAGCAAATTGAAGTGACCACCGACAACGTCAATCGCCTGGGCCGGCGGTTGACCGAGTCGTCCCAGGCCATGGTCGAACTGGAAGCCGGCAGCCGCAGCATCAACCAGATCCTAGGCACCATTCGCGCCATCGCCGAACAAACCAACCTGCTGGCGCTTAACGCCGCCATCGAAGCCGCCCGGGCCGGCGATCAAGGCCGTGGGTTCGCCGTGGTGGCAGATGAAGTGCGGGCGCTGGCCAAACGCACGTCCGACTCTACCGGCGAGATCGAGCAACTGCTCGGCACCCTTGGCAGCAAGACCGAGGAAGTCACGCAGAAGATGAGCAGCTGCCTGGACCTGTCGCGCGCCAGCGTATCGTCCATCGAAAACGCGCGGGACAGTTTTGAGGGCATCCAATTGTCAGTGAATGAAATCCGCGACCAGAACCTGCAGATTTCCGCCGCCGCCGAGGAGCAACACAGCGTGGCCGAAGAAATCAACCGGCATATCCAGCAGATCTATGACGAGGCACGGCTGGTGGAAAGCCTGGCTAACTCCGCCCAGGACGATTCGGGGCAACTGGCCAAACTGTCGGAAGAGTTGAACGGCTTGGTGGGGCGTTTCAAGTCGTGACGTCGAAATACTCCCGTTGATCAAGGACGATCCATGTGCGTGGCGGTTGTAACCGGACGCTGAACGCCAACCAACCAACCTAAACCTGCTGTGAAACCATCCAGCTCACAAAGGCTTGCAGCCGCGTGTTAAAGGGCTCGCGCTCGGCACTTGGGTTGCGTGCCTCAAACAGAAAGTACGCAATCTGAATGCGCATCGTCGGGTAATGCTGCCCGAACAACGCAACATGCTCTTCCAGGGTGTGCGGCCAGCCTAATGCGCCATCGGCGCGCAACGTGTGAGTGGCCCGGATCACCCTGCGGGCCGCTTCTCGCTGCAAGCGAAGTCGCTCTGGCTCAGTACCGGCCTGCGTGATGCGTGTGAGATAAGCGCTCAACGCGTGTTCGAAGTCAGCATTCAAGGCCCGGGCGATTTCACGCGAAGGCCTGAATCGTTCGAAGTGCAGAGAGAGGTCATCGCCCCACACACAACGGCAATGATGCTTGAGCCAGAAGCCCCATTTATTGGTGTTTTCAGGCACGAACACGTCGGCGCGATAACCCAGGTCGAAGTCGATTTTGCTGACGACCGGATGTCGCTGCTCCAGCGCCTGGCGCAGCGCTTCCAACGACTCAAGTACCTGCGCATCAGGCTGGTCGCGGGTTACCAGTGTGAGGTCAAGGTCCGAATCACCCGGGCGGGCATCGCCCCTGGCCACACTGCCATAGACAAAAATAGCCTCCAGCCCCAACCCGGCCTGCGAAAGGGTCGCACACACATCCGTCAGCACGGGCTGGAATTCAGGCTGAAGGGCAGCATCGCCAACGGTTTGTACAAAGCCCTGCGCATCAACACCGTTCACCATGCTCATGGGCGATGCACCTCAATCACCAGGCCTTCCTCCTCACTCGGAGCACAGAAGTGGCGGGTGATCAGGTCAAACTCGGCATCGGTGGCGGCAAAATCATGCTCGCCCCGCGCATTGCGCGCATGCAGGCGAGCGCGGCAGGTGGCGTCATCCAGTTCAAGGTAATGCAGGCGATGGGGCACCTGCGCCGCCTGTGCCAGGCCGAGCAGCCACTCGCGATTGGCCAGAGTATTGGCGGGAAAATCCAGGACCACACTGACACCAGACTGCAACAGGTTAATCACCAGCGGGCCCAGTACACCGCGAACGCGCTGGGCACGGCTTACGTAATCGGTAATCGAGCGGACCTCACCGGGGTAAAGCTGTGCAAGCCAGTGGTCCTCGCTGAGCACGATGGCCGCGTGCTCGGCGGCGAGGGTTTTAGCCAGTGTGGATTTTCCGGAGGCGATCTTGCCGCAAAGCAGATGCAGGGTGGGCATGGGTCGGTTCCTTATGTCTGGCGCACAAGCATGGCATTTTTTCAGGCCGAACGACGTTGCCAGTGCTTATAAAATGCCAGCGGCGCCAGGTTCTTTTCCTAATGGCGTGGGTGGAATGACAAACGGGTAATGAGCCTGACCCGCGTGTTCATAATATCTCGACACGAAATAGGCTGAACTATCTGACGAACCCCAGGCTCCTTTCCTATGCGCTGCCCCAACCCCAGGGGCGTTGTACAACAAGGAGCCGCCATCACCATGACTACCCTTCCCGTCTACCGACACGCCCTCCCGGGCCCGCTGCACGCGACCCTGCTGGCCGGCACCGTGCCGTTGTTTCTAGGCGCCTTGCTCAGCGACATCACCTACACACAGACCTATCAGATTCAATGGGCCAACTTTGCCTCCTGGCTGATCGCCGGTGCGCTGGTGTTCTGTGGGTTCGCACTGTTGTTTGCACTGGTCAATCTGGTGCGTGCCGAGCGCAAGTCGGGTCAACCGGTTGTGTATGCCCTGCTGCTGTTGGCTACATGGGTGCTGGGCCTGGTCAATGCGTTCCAGCATGCCAAGGACGCCTACGCCGCCATGCCCGCCGGCCTGGTGTTGTCGGTGGTCGTCACCGTGCTGACGATTGCCGCGACCTGGACCGGACTGCGCACAGGAGCCACCAAATGAAAACCTCCCACACACTGACCTTACTCAGCGCTGCCCTGTTATTGACCGCCTGTGGCGGCGAAGGCGACAAGTCCCAGGCCCGCGGCCCCGATCCTAAATTGCCGGAACAGCAAAGCAGCCTGTTGCCGAGCATGAAAATCGCCGAGCCCACGCCGTGGGGCACGCAAAAACCCACGGTGCCCGAAGGCTACAGCGTCACCGCCATTGCCACCGACCTGGCCATCCCGCGGCAAACCCTGGTATTGCCCAACGGCGACATTCTGGTCGCCGAAGGCCGTGGCGGCAGCGCGGCCAAGCTCAAGCCCAAGGATGTGATCGCCAGTGTGATCAAGGCCCAGGGCAACACCAAGGTCAAGGGTGGCAACCGCCTGACCCTGCTGCGCGATGCCGATGGTGACGGTACTTATGAACTGAAGACGGTGTTCGCCGACAACCTCAACGCGCCCTACGGCCTGGCCTTCGCCGATGGCAAACTCTACGTGGCCAACCAGGACGCGCTGGTGCGCTTCGACTATGCCGAGGGCCAGACCAAGGCGAGTGGCCCGCCCACCAAAATCACCGACCTGCCGGCGCAGATCAACCACCACTGGACCAAATCCCTGGCCGTGAGTGCTGACGGGCGCCAGCTCTATGTGGGCATTGGCTCCAACAGCAATATCACCGAGCGCGGCATGGAAGTGGAAATCGACCGGGCGATGGTCTGGCAGATCGACGCCGCGACAGGCGCACACAAGCCCTACGCCACCGGCATCCGCAACCCGACCGCGCTGACCATTCAGCCCGGTTCCGGGCAATTATGGGCGGTGGTCAACGAACGCGATGAACTTGGCCCGGATCTCGTGCCGGACTACCTGACCTCCGTGCGTGAAGGCGCCTTCTACGGCTGGCCCTACAGCTACTGGGGCCAGAATGTGGACCCGCGTGCGCAACCGCAGAACCCGGCGAAAGTCGCCGCTGCGATCAAACCGGATTACAGCCTGGGTTCCCACGTAGCGGCACTCGGCGTGGATTTCTCCATTGCCGAAATGGGTGAGAAATTCGCCGAGGGTGTATTTGTCGGCGAACACGGCAGCTGGAACCGCGAGAACCCGGTGGGCTACAAGGTGATTTTCGTGCCGTTCAGCCATGGCAAACCCGCCGGCGAGCCGATTGATTTCGCCACCGGTTTCCGTGGTGATGACGGCAAGACGCGCGGGCGCCCCGTGGGCGTCACGGTAGACCCTAAAGGCGCACTGATCATCGCGGATGACTTGGCCAATACCGTTTGGCGGGTGACGCGGAACCGTTAAACAAAGCGTTTGACTTGGTTGCCTGAGGCAACAATATAATTGCCACAGGCAACCAACCGAGCATCCTCATGTCCGCGCCCCTTGTAGAACGCGCCGCGATCATTCGCGGTTTCAACCGTTTTTACACCCACCAGATCGGCGTGCTGCAGGAACACCTGCTGCAAAGCGACTTCTCGCTCACCGAAATCCGTGTGATGTACGAACTGTCCTCCCGTGGCGACCTGACCAGTGCCGACTTGTGCCAGATGCTTGGCCTGGACGCGGGCTACCTGAGTCGACTGATCAGCGGGTTCGAAAAGAAGGGCCTGATCCAGAAAGTCCGGTCCACCTCTGATGCGCGGGCCGTGCAACTGCACCTCAGCGACCTTGGCCGCGCGGTGCTGGCACCGCTGGAACACAAGACCCAGCAAGAAGTCATCGCCTTGCTCCAAGCCCTGCCCGAACCGCAACAACAGCAACTGACCGGCGCCATGCAGCGGATCCAGACGCTGCTGCAAGGCCGCACGCCGAGCTACCTGCTGCGCGATCCGCAACCGGGCGATATGGGCTTGGTGGTGCAACAGCAATCGGCGCTGTATGCGCGTGAGTACAGCTGGAATTGGGAGTTCGAGGCTTTGGTGGCGGAGATCGTCGCCAAATATCTGCGCGAATTTGACCCAACGTGCGAGCGCTGCTGGATCGTGGAAAAGGATGGCGAGGTGGTGGGTTCAGTCTTCGTGGTGCGCCATGACGAAACGACCGCCAAGCTGCGCATGCTCTACGTGGACGCCAGTGCGCGCGGCATGGGCATAGGTCAGCGCTTGGTGGACGAATGCCTGCGGTTTGCACGGCATGCCGGTTATAAAAGCATGCTGCTGTGGACGGTTGACGCGCTGACCGATGCACGCAAGCTGTATCAGAAAGCCGGGTTCAGCTTGGTTGAAGAAGAGGCCACGGTCAGTTTCGGCAAGTCGCTGGTGAGTGAAACCTGGGCCCGCGAGCTATAAGGCAATTGCCATGTGGGAGCGTGCTTGCTCGCGAAAGCGGAGTATCAGTCGACTGGTGTGTGACTGATCCACCGCCTTCGCGAGCAAGCCTGCTCACACAGTTGATCTTCGCTGCTCTGAGAATTGCGTCCGCTTAACTGAGTTACAGATCAGTGATTTCCTTGTGGCGTGGCACCAGCGCTTTCATCACGCTCCACGCCACCAGGTACGCCAGCGCACAGATCGCAAACATGATCATGTAGCCGGTGTGAATGTCGTTGATGGACTTGTAATAGTCGAACACCCAGCCACCGATCTTGGTCATCACCACACCGCCCAAGCCGCCCGCCATGCCGCCGATACCGACCACCGAGGCCACGGTTTTTTGCGGGAACATATCCGACACGGTGGTGAAGATGTTGCATGACCACGCCTGGTGCGCCGAAGCGCCAACGCCGATCAGCAACACCGGTACCCAGAAGCTGAGGTAACCGAACGGTTGCGCCAGCAACACCACCAACGGGAACAACGCAATCACCAGCATGGCTTTCATGCGGCCGTCATACGGTGCATCGCCACGTGCCATAAAGTAGCTGGGAAACCAACCGCCGCCGATACTGCCGACCATGGTCATGCTGTACAGCACGGCGAGCGGCATCACGATATCCGCGCCTTTCATGCCGTATTGCGCCGACAGGTAGGTGGGCAGCCAGAACAGGAAGAACCACCACACGCCATCGGTCATGAACTTGCCGAAGGCGAACGCCCAGGTCTGGCGGTAGGTCAACAATTTGAACCAGGAGACTTTTTTCGCGGTGGCACCCGCAGGCTCCGGGGTGAAAGGCTGCACCGTCTGGTCGCTACGGATATAGGCCAGTTCTGCAGCCGACAAGCGTTTTTGCTGCTCCGGCGTCTGATAAAGCGCCGACCATACGGCCACCCAGACAAACCCCAACATGCCAATCACCATAAACGCGGCTTCCCAGCCCCACAGGCCGGCAATCAACGGCACGCAGATCGGCGCCAGGATCGCACCGACGTTAGCGCCGGAGTTGAAGATACCGGTGGCCAGGGAGCGTTCTTTCTTGGGGAAGTATTCAGCGGTGGCCTTGATCGCGATGGGAAAATTGCCTGCCTCGCCAATCGCCAATACGGCGCGAGACAGCATGAAGCCGGCAATCGACACCGGAATCACCGCCAGGCCGATTGCGCCGCTGAGCGCAGCGATCCCCTCGCCCATCGGCACCGAAAACGCATGCATGATCGCGCCGGTGGACCAAATGGCAATCGCCACCACGTAGGCGGCCTTGGTGCCGATCTTGTCGACGAACCGCCCGGCAAACAGCATGGAAATCGCATAGACAAACTGGAACACCGCCGCAATGTTGGCGTAATCGGTGTTGCTCCAGCCAAATTGTGTCGACAGCTGCGGCGCTAAAAGGCTTAGCACCTGACGGTCGAGGTAGTTGACGGTCGTGGCGAAGAACAACATCGCGCAGATGGTCCAGCGATAGTTGCCGACGGCCGTGCCGACGCGATGGGCGTTGAGGGGCTCATTCAAATTCATGGCATCACTTTTTATTTTTGTTAGATAGGACATATGCAGTGTCATATGTCGTCGTACAACCATAACTTTTATAGCGGGCTCCCTACACGCTGTCAATCTGAAAGATTACCGTTTGTTGAGGTATCAGGCGGATATAGAAATATTCAACCAGGCACAGTTGTAGGATGACAAATACGAAATACCTGGCTCGGCGCTTTGCCCGGCACATCATCGAGCACGCCGAAAGGCTTCAGCCCAAGCTTCTCCAGCACCCGAATCGAGGCCGCGTGATCGGGCCGTACCAGCCCGAATACCTCGGGAAAATTGAGAGTATCGAACGCCAGCTCCAGCGCATCACGGCCCAATTCGGTGGCATAGCCCTGCCCCCAGGCCTCGACCGCAAAGCGATAACCCAGGTTGATGCGCCGCTCGGTCAGGTAATTGAGCGGCGCGACACCGCCGAAGCCAATCAGGTGGTGCGGTGCTTCGATGCGCGCAATCGCCCACCAGCCGTAACCCTGAGTGGCCCACTGTTCAAGCCAGCGGTTGAGCAAGCGTTGGGCATCGTTAAGGCTGGTCATGGGACCGGCAGGATTGAACAGGTTCGTCTGTGGATCGCCGAAGATCGCGAACAATCGCTGCACGTCGCTGGGCGATGGTTTGCGGTAGACCAGCCTCGGGGCAGTGTCGGGCATTCTGATAACTCCCTGGTTAAACCGTGAAGTTCAATGCATCTGCAAAAAAACGCAATTAGTGGTGAATTATTTCGTGTCGGCTTGTATCTGAACTGACAGAGCGGTGCCATCGCAACGATGGCACCTCCCCTGTTCAGTTTTAGAGTGGCCCGCATGAAATTACGTAAGAAAAGCGTCAAACCCATTGGATTAAAAGACATCACGATTGTCGACGATGCCAAGGTGCGCAAGGCGATCACCGCCGCCGCACTGGGCAACGCCATGGAGTGGTTCGACTTCGGCGTCTACGGTTTTGTCGCCTATGTGCTCGGCAAGGTGTTCTTCCCGGACGCATCGCCCAGCGTACAAATGATCGCGGCCTTGGGCACCTTCTCCGTGCCCTTCCTGATTCGCCCCTTGGGCGGCCTGTTCTTCGGCGCCCTGGGCGATAAATACGGACGGCAGAAAGTCCTCGCCGCGACCATCGTGATCATGTCCCTGAGCACCTTCGCCATTGGCCTGATTCCAGGGTACGCGTCGATTGGCATCTGGGCGCCGATCCTGTTGTTACTGTGCAAAATGGCCCAGGGTTTCTCGGTGGGCGGTGAATACACCGGCGCCTCGATCTTTGTCGCCGAATACGCGCCGGACCGTAAACGCGGGTTCCTCGGCAGCTGGCTGGACTTCGGCTCCATCGCAGGCTTCGTGCTCGGCGCTGGTGTGGTCGTGCTGATTTCCACGATATTGGGTGAAGCCGATTTCGAGGCCTGGGGCTGGCGCCTGCCGTTCTTCCTCGCCTTGCCCCTGGGCATGATCGGCCTTTACTTGCGCCATGCGCTGGAAGAAACCCCGGCCTTCCAGCAGCACATGGACAAACTTGAACAAGGCGACCGCGAAGGCCTGACACACGGCCCCAAAGTATCGTTCAAAGAAGTGGCCACCCAGCACTGGCGCAGCCTGCTGACCTGCATCGGTATCGTCGCGGCCACCAACGTGACCTATTACATGCTGCTCACTTATATGCCGAGCTACCTCTCGCATAACCTGCATTACAAAGAAAACAGCGGCGTGCTGATCATCATCGCGATCATGGTCGGCATGCTCTTCGTGCAACCGTTCATTGGTTTTGTCAGTGACAAAATCGGCCGCAAGCCCTTCATCATCGCCGGCAGCATCGGCCTGCTGTTCTTGGCCATCCCGGCGTTCATGCTGATCACCAGCGGCAAGATCGGCCTGATCTTCGCCGGCTTGCTGATCTTGGCCGTGATCCTGAACTTCTACATCGGCGTCATGGCCTCGACCCTGCCCGCGATGTTCCCCACTCACTTGCGCTACAGTGCGTTGGCCAGTGCGTTCAATGTCTCGGTATTGATCGCCGGCCTGACACCGACGGCGGTGGCCTGGCTGGTGGAAAGCACCAACGACCTGTTCATGCCTGCTTACTACCTGATGGTGTTTGCCGTGGTCGGCCTGATCACCGGCCTGACCATGAAGGAAACCGCCAACAAGCCCCTGCGCGGCGCGGCACCAGCCGCCTCGGACATGGCAGAAGCCAAGGAGATACTGCAAGAGCACCACGACAATATCGAGCAGAAGATCGAAGACATCGACGCCGAAATTGCCGCACTCGAAGCCAAGCGCCAGAACCTGGTGCAGCAGCATCCTCGGATTAACTAACACCTGACCGTGCGTGGTGGTTCGCGCCACCACGCCATTGGAGTGCTCAGCATGATTCCAAGCGTCACCGCAGCACATTCGTTACTCAGCGCCGCTGAACGCGCGGCCATCGCCGAAATAGAAGCGACCACCAGCATTCTGCAGCTGGTCACCCGTCTGACCGGCATGCGCTTCGCCGGTATCGCCAAATTCACCGATCTGGAATGGGTGGTGTGTTCAGCCTATGACCCGTTGCAAATGGGGATTCATGTCGATGACGTACTCGACCTGGAAACCACCCTGTGCAGTGAGTTCTGCATCAACCCGCAAACATTGTTCATCCCGCAAGTCAGCCGGAACGGCCGCTTTGCGGCGCGCCCGGTGGTCAAGCAATACGCCATCGAGAGTTATGCCGGCGCGCCAATCTTCCTGCCCGACGGCCGCCTGTTCGGCGCACTGTGCGCACTGGATTCGCGGGCGATGCTGTTTGACGACCCCAATCTGCCGGAAACCCTCAGCCTGTTTGCGCGGCTAATTGGCTGTATTTTCTTCGCTAACTTGACGGCGGCTGATCAGTGACTTTGCCGCGCAGCGCGGCCATATCGCGCTTGGGCGGCATACCAAACAGTCGGCTGTACTCACGGCTGAACTGTGACGGGCTTTCATAACCGACCTTGAACGCGGCGCTGGAGACATCCTGATGCTCATTCAACATCAAGCGCCGCGCCTCGTTCAGGCGTAACCACTTCTGATACTGCAACGGGCTCATCGCCGTCAGCTGCCGAAAGTGATGGTGAAAGGTGGCGGCGCTCATTTGCACGCGCGCAGCCAATTCATCCACGCGCAACGGCGCGTCGTAATTGAGTTTCAGCCAATCGATCGCCTTGGCAATCCGATAGCCCTGCCCGTCCACGGCGCAGATCTGGCGCAGTCGGCCGGCCTGATCGCTCTTCAACAGCCGATAGTGGATCTCGCGCTGAATCAAGGGGGCGAGCACCGGTATCGCCTCAGGCTCATCCAGCAACGCAACCAGGCGTGCAAACGCCGTCAGCATGCCTTCGGTGACAGTCCCGATGCCGACCCCCTTCATCACCGCCCGTTGACGGGTTGGCGGCATATCACTCTGGGCGATCAATTCGGCCAGGATGCGCACATCCAGCTTGAAGGTCAGCCCCAGACAAGGTTTCGCCGGGCTGGCGGCCAGCACCTCTGAGTTGGCCGGAATGTCCAGCGAGGTCAGCAGAAAGCGCGACGTGTCATACGGGTAGCCCTCGCCGCCGACCCAAAGCTGCTTCTCGCCCTGGGCGACCAACACGATGCTGGGTTCGACCATGCATACCACCGGCGTCGCCGGCTGCTCGCGCCGATAAAAGCCCAGGCCGGGAATGGGCATGGGGTAATCGCCCGGTGCGGAAACCCGCGAACCAATGGACTGGATCAGCGCCTCCAGGGGCGATGGATTGATCTTCATAGCGGGCTCTGTCCTCTCTTCAGTGAACTTTACCCCGGTCAGGGTCTGAGCGTCCCCGACATGTGGCAAGACTCAGAGGATCAGGCAAGTAATCCAGTGGAACGCACTACAGAAGCCCCGCCCCCATCGGGAAAATGTGCGCACCAACCTCCTCAAGGATCAACGCATGAAACGCTTCTTGCTCGCCCTGTGTGTGCTGGTCACGTCTTTTTCTTCACTGGGAGCCGATATGTCCAACGGTGCTGACAACTTCTACACAAGCGACAAGGTGACGGTGGAAAAGGTCACCTTCAACAACCAGTACGGCATGCCCGTTGCGGGCAATCTCTTCATCCCCAAGGGCTTTGCCTCGGGCTCAAAGAACGCCGCAATCATAGTCGGCCACCCGATGGGCGCCGTCAAAGAACAGAGCGCAAACCTTTACGCGACCAAAATGGCAGAACAAGGCTTCGTCACCCTTTCACTGGACCTGTCGTTCTGGGGTGAAAGCGCAGGCGTGCCGCGCAACGCGGTGTTGCCCGATCTCTACACCGAAGCCTTCAGCGCCGCCGTGGATTACCTCGGCACCCGCCCACTGGTTGATCGAGAACGCATCGGCATTATCGGTATCTGTGGCAGTGGCAGCTTCGCCATCGCTGCCGCCAAGATCGACCCACGGCTCAAGGCCATCGCCACGGTCAGCATGTACGACATGGGGGCGGCCAATCGCAACGGCCTCAAGCATGGGGTGACACTGGAGCAGCGCCAACAGCTGCTTCGCCAGGCCGCCAACCAGCGCTATGTGGAATTCCAGGGTGGCAACACCGCCTATACCGGCGGAACCCCGCTGACCCTCACCGGCGATGCGGTGGGCGATGAGTTCTACGACTTCTACCGGACCCCGCGCGGCGAATTTACCCCGGCCGGTGCGTCGCCCCAAACGACCACGCGGCCGACGCTGACCAGCAACGTGAAGTTCATGAATTTCTACCCGTTCAACGACATCGAGACCATCTCCCCGCGCCCGCTGTTGTTGATTACCGGCGCCGACGCCCACTCCCGCGAGTTCAGTGAAGACGCCTATCGGCGTGCTGCCGAGCCCAAGGAATTGGTGATTATCCCGGGTGCCGGCCATGTGGACCTGTACGACCGGGTCGACCTCATCCCGTTTGCCAAGCTCAGCACCTTTTTCAAAGGCCACTTGAAGTAATGTCCGATAACACTCATACGCACAGCTGGGGTGCCGTGTTCGCGATGTCATTGGCGGCATTCGCCCTGGTGGCCTCCGAATTCATGCCCGTAAGCTTGCTCACGCCCCTGGCGAGCGACTTGCACATCTCTGAAGGCCAGGCTGGCCAGGGCATTTCGGTATCCGGGTTGTTTGCCTTGCTCACCAGTCTGATCATCGCTGCTGTCGCAGCGCGGGTTGAACGCAAACGCCTGCTGCTGGCATTGACCTCGCTGATGATTCTGTCCGGCACCGTGGTGGCGTTAGCGCCGAACTATCTGACATTCATGCTCGGTCGCGCGCTGATCGGCGTGGCCATTGGTGGTTTCTGGTCACTGTCAGCCGCTACCGCGATGCGCCTGGTGCCTTTGGCGCAGGTGCCGCGCGCCTTGGCGATCGTCAACGGCGGCAACGCGCTGGCGACCGTGATTGCGGCACCGTTGGGCAGCTTTCTCGGCGGGCTGATCGGTTGGCGTGGCGCGTTCTTTTGCGTCATCCCGGTCGCCGTTGTGGCCGGCGCCTGGCTGCTGGTGAGCCTGCCTTCGCTCAAGCACGACGACAGGGTCAAGACGCGCAATGTGTTTCGCCTGATGAAGGATGCCCGCGTAGCCCTGGGCATGCTGGCCGCCAGTGGGTTTTTTATGGGCCAGTTCATGCTGTTCACTTACCTGCGCCCGTTCCTGGAAACGGTAACCCAGGTCAGTCTTTCCATGCTGTCACTGATGTTGCTGGTGCTCGGCCTGGCCGGGCTTGCCGGGACGTTCCTGATTGAGCGTTTTCTGAAAAACCACCTGTACCACGCGCTGACGGCCATCCCGTTATTGATGGCAACAATTGCCCTGGCGCTGGTTGCATGGGGCAGTTCGCCGGTGGCGACCACTGTTTTGCTGGGCCTGTGGGGCCTGGTTGCCACCGCCGCGCCGGTGGGCTGGTGGACCTGGCTGTCGCGGGTCCTGCCTGACGATGCCGAGGCGGGAGGCGGCCTGATGGTGGCGATTATCCAGTTGGCGATTGCCTGCGGCGCCACGCTTGGGGGTGTGGTGTTCGACCTGAGTGGCTACCGGGCGACCTTTGAACTGAGCGCGGGTTTGCTGGGTATCGCTGGCCTGCTGGCTTACCTGACCTCTCGGCGTGTTTCGGTGACACGTGTGGCAACGCGCACTACCTGAAAAACTGACTCGGTGTCTTGCCAAACTGTTTCTTGAACATGCTGGTAAAGGCACTCGGGCTTTCGTAGCCCAGCTCGATGGCGACATCAATAATCTTCTCCCCCACCGCAATGCGCTCCAGCGCCAGCAGCAACCTTGCCTGTTGGCGCCATTGGCCAAACGTCAGGCCGGTTTCCTTGCGGAACAGGCGCTGGATGGTCTTCTGGTCCAGGTCCAGTCGATCACTCCAATCAGCGACCGTCGACGCATCGCCAGGGTCGTGTTGCAGCGCCTGGCAAACCCGGTTGATCCGTGGGTCGGCGGGCTGTGGCAGCGACAAGGGCAACGCCGGAAGAATCGCAAGTTCGTCGAGGATCAAGTGCATGATCCTGGCGTCGCGCGAATCCTCGGCATACGGCGGCTTCAAACTCACCGACGCCTTGATCAGCTCGCTCAGCAACGGCGAGATACTCACCGCCTTGGTCTCGGTCGGCAGGTTCGGGAAGGCATCGGGCCGCACAAACACACTGCGCATCTTCAGTGTGCCCACGCAGCGCAGAGAGTGGACTTGCCCGCTGGGCATCCAGAAGCCGCGACTGGACGGCACTGTCCACTGGTTCTGCGCCGAGTGCACCACCATCACGCCTTCGATGGCGTACAGCAGTTGATGCTTCTCGTGGCGATGTTCGGGTATCACCCAATTCTCGGGATAATCGGTGGCGGAACTGATGACCGCCCAATCGCCCGCGTCGATCTCCTGCAGAAATAAATCCAGTGGTTTTATCATTTCGCCCTTTTTGCGACAGTTGTCTCCCGAATTTCGTGAGACAGGCATTTTTGTCGAATCTAGCATGAACGCCGAAACAATTAGAAATGGGCAGCCGGCATCGTACTGGCTGCCCCTGTTCGCTGCCTTGTATGGAATGCCTGCATGTCGACCCTGACCGCGTCACCCGCCGCTGCAACCACTGCGCCCCAGATAAGCCCGCTGGTCATGCGCGTTCTCGGCGCCTGCGCCCTGGCGCACATGATCAATGACCTGATCCAGGCCGTGCTGCCGTCGATTTACCCGATGCTCAAGGCCAATTACGGGCTGAGCTTCACCCAGGTGGGCCTGATCACCCTCACCTTCCAGCTGACCGCCTCCCTGCTGCAACCCTGGATCGGCTACCACACCGACCGCCATCCCAAACCCTGGCTGCTGCCGGCGGGCATGGTGTGCACCTTGATCGGCATTCTGATGCTGGCGTTTGTCGGCACGTTCCCGGCGATACTGCTGGCGGCGGCGCTGGTCGGCGTCGGCTCGTCGACCTTCCACCCGGAAACCTCCCGCGTGGCCCGCCTGGCCTCCGGCGGCCGCTATGGCCTGGCGCAATCGACCTTCCAGGTCGGCGGCAACACCGGCAGCGCTTTCGGCCCGTTGCTCGCGGCGGCGATCATCATTCCCTACGGCCAAACCCACATCGCCTGGTTCGGGCTGTTCGCGGTTTTTGCGATTCTGGTGCTGTATGGCTTGAGCCGCTGGTACCGTCACCACCTCAACCTGTTCAAGCTCAAGCAAGGCGGTAAAGCCACCCATGGTTTGTCCAAAGGACGCGTGACGTTTGCCCTGGTGGTACTGGCGCTGCTGGTGTTTTCCAAATACTTCTACATGACCAGCCTGACCAGCTACTTCACCTTCTACCTGATCGAGAAGTTCCAGCTGTCGGTGGCCAGTTCGCAGATGTACCTGTTCCTGTTCCTTGGCGCGGTAGCGGTCGGCACCTTTGCCGGCGGCCCTATCGGCGACAAGATCGGCCGCAAGAAAGTCATCTGGTTCTCGATCCTCGGCGCCGCGCCCTTCACCCTGGCGCTGCCCTATGTCGACCTGTTCTGGACCGCGGTGCTCAGCGTGGTGATCGGCTTTATCATCGCCTCGGCCTTCTCCGCTATCGTGGTCTTCGCCCAGGAACTGGTGCCGGGCAATGTGGGGATGATTGCCGGTATTTTCTTCGGCCTGATGTTCGGTTTCAGCGGGATCGGCGCCGCGCTGTTGGGCTTGCTCGCCGATAACCATGGCATCGAGTACGTCTACAAGATCTGCTCGTTTCTGCCGCTGGCGGGCATCCTCACGGTATTGCTGCCCTCGACCAAAGGCGTCTGACCGGTCAATCATGCCTGGCGCTTGGCGCACATGCGCCCCAGCGCCAGGCATGAGGATGCTGAAGGGTGTTGACAGGGCTGCCATGCCACCATCTCAAGCACGCTCTCTTGCCACGAAAACCGTGGTTCATATCAGCCTGGCAACCACCTGGCTGCCCAGCCCGAACAGACAAACCACGCCCACTGCGTACGTCAGCGTGCGCCAGGGCTGAAGCCCCGTCAGATAGGTTACCGTGTGCGCCACCCGGGCCAGGGTAAAACACCCAAATAGCCAGCCAGTGACAACCTCGGCACTGCCCAGCGCCACGCATAACCCACCCACTGCAAAAAACAGTGGAATGTTTTCCAAGTCATTGGCCCAGACCTGTTTCGCTCGACTGACGGGCGCCAGCTCCTCTGATCGCGCGGCGCGGCTGAAGAGCGCTGCATCTTCAACATTGGTGAACGCCAGCCCACGAATTCGGAAGAACCCCTGATAGCAGGAAATCGCAAACATCTTCAGGCACAGCACCAGCACGCAGATTGCGTAGACACTCAACAGGTCATTCATTTCGGTCCCCATTCACCACGATATAGAGCAACGGCCCCACCGAAACGAACACCGCCGTCAGTAAAAAATAGGGCCACAGTGACACCGCCGAGCACCCTCGCTTGCGCGCATCCCGGTACATCCACACACACGCCAGCACTGCCATCAGGTACAGGTCGATCACCACCTGCGCGGTGTCCGGCCGGGACATCAATTCCCACCCGAAGGCCAGCAGCGATTGTTCAGCCGTGAGCAGTGTGGCCAGGGTGTACAGCGAAAATCCGAGCAAGCCGGCCCAGGCGATATAGGGTGTTTGCATGGTCTGTTCCTTGACGTGATCGAGGCTCACGATAGTGATATGGTCGTGCCTCTCGCAATGACCTCGGAGGTCATCATTACGCCATGGACGCCCCCTCTACCGCCGGCGAACACCTGCGCCAATTGCGTCGCCACGCCAGGCTGAGCCAGCTGGACCTGGCGCTGATCACCGGCGTTTCGCAACGCCACCTCAGTTGCCTCGAAACCGGCCGCGCCAAGCCGAGCCCAGGCACGCTGCACACGTTACTCACGGCGCTGGACGCACCGCTTGAGCAGTGCAACCGCGTGTTCCTCGCCGCCGGCTACGCCCCACGCTACACCGCCACCCCACTCGCCTCGCCAGCCATGGCCGCCATTCGCGAAGCGGTCAGCCATGTGCTGCACGCCAACAACCCCGCCCCGGCGATTCTGCTGGGCAGCGAGTGGCAAGTGCTGGCGGCGAATGCCAGCGCCGGGCTGTTGTTTGAACAGGTGGGGCTCAAGCAAGATGCCGCTGACGGGCTGAACCTGCTGACAACTTTGCTGCAACGCGGCGGGCTGGGTGACCACCTGCTCAATGCCGAAGAGATCCGCACCCTGGCCTGGCAACGCGCAAGCCGTGAGGCACTGAGCAACCCGGCCCTGGCGACGTTGCTGGCGAGTTTACCGACACCCGCCAGCACCGAACTGCCCAGGGAAATGCCGCCGCTGGTGCTGACGCGCATCCGTTCGCCCCACGGCGAGCTGAACTTCCTGTCGACCTTCACCACCTTCGGCATGCCCCAGGACATCACCCTGACCTCGCTGCGTATCGAACATCTGATTCCCGCCGATGAGCCCACGTGGCAAGTCATGCGCGCTGCCTACGCGGATTATGCCGCGCTGGTTTTGTGAAATATCTGTCCGTAGACTGCCGCCATACCTCCCACTTGAAGGCGGCGAAAAAAACGTGATGCAAGTTACCGAAGTCTCCATTGCCCAATTGCGCGCGGCGCTTGAAGCCGGCCAGACCACTGCCGTTGAACTGGTCAAGGCGTACCTGGCGCGGATCGATGCCTATGACGGCCCGCAGACCGCAACCGCGTTGAACGCCGTCGTCGTGCGCAACCCCGAGGCCCTTAAAGAAGCCGAGGCGTCCGATGCGCGCCGGGCACAGGGCAAAACCCTGGGGCCATTGGATGGCATTCCCTATACCGCCAAGGACAGCTACCTGGTCAAGGGCCTGACGGCAGCTTCGGGCAGCCCGGCCTTCGCCAAGCTGGTCGCGCAGCGCGATGCGTTCACGATCGAACGCCTGCGGGCCGGCGGCGCCATCTGCCTGGGCAAGACCAACATGCCGCCGATGGCCAATGGCGGGATGCAACGCGGGGTCTATGGCCGTGCCGAAAGCCCGTATAACGCCGACTACCTCACCGCGCCATTCGCTTCCGGCTCGTCCAACGGCGCCGGCACCGCCACGGCGGCCAGCTTCGCGGCATTCGGCGTGGCGGAAGAAACCTGGTCAAGCGGGCGTGGCCCGGCCTCCAACAATGGCCTGTGCGCCTACACCCCTTCCCGTGGGGTGATTTCGGTGCGCGGCAACTGGCCGCTGACCCCAACCATGGACGTCGTGGTGCCGTATGCGCGCACCATGGCTGACCTGCTGGAAGTGCTCGACGTGGTCGTCGCCGAAGACCCCGACACCCGTGGCGACCTGTGGCGCCTGCAACCCTGGGTGCCGATCCCGAGCGTGGCCTCGGTGCGCCCGGCGTCGTACGCCGAGCTGGCCGTCAATAGCCAAGCCCTGGCCGGTAAACGTTTGGGCGTGCCGCGCATGTACATCAACGCTGACCCCGAGGCCGGCACCAGCGAAAAGCCCGGGATTGGCGGGCCGACCGGGCAAAAGATCAACACCCGGGCCAGCGTCATCGACCTGTGGCACGCTGCGCGCCAGGCACTCGAAGCCGCCGGTGCCGAAGTCATCGAGGTGGACTTCCCGCTGGTGTCCAATTGCGAAGGCGACCGCCCCGGCGCGCCGACGGTGTTTACCCGCGGCCTGGTGTCCAAGGAGTTCCTGCACGATGAATTGTGGGAACTGTCGGCCTGGGCCTTCGATGACTTCCTGCGCGCCAATGGCGACCCAGCGCTGAACCGCCTGGCGGACGTCGATGGGCCGAAGATCTTCCCCCACGACCCTGGCACCCTGCCTAACCGTGAAGATGACCTGGCCGCCGGCATGGATGAATACGTGCGCATGGCCGAACGCGGCATTACGCCGTGGAACGAGATCAGCACCGTACCGGATGGCCTGCGTGGCCTGGAGCAGACCCGGCGCCTGGACCTGGAAGACTGGATGGACAACCTGGGGCTCGACGCCGTGCTGTTCCCCACCGTGGCCGATGTCGGCCCGGCGGATGCCGATGTCAACGAAGCCTCTGCCGATATTGCCTGGAGCAACGGTGTCTGGGTCGCCAACGGCAACCTCGCGATCCGTCACCTGGGTGTGCCCACCGTGACCGTGCCGATGGGCGTGATGGCGGACATCGGCATGCCGGTCGGGCTGACCTTTGCCGGCAGGGCATACGATGACTCGGCGCTGCTGAGCTTGGCCAGCGCGTATGAAGCCACCGGCAGCAAACGCCTGATTCCGCCGCGCACACCGCCGCTGTAGAAGTTGTGGGAGCTGGCTGTATTTCACATCCAGCCATGTAGAGCCGCAACGGCCTAAACGCGATCAACCTGGGGGAGCGGGCTTGCTCGCGAAAGCGGTGTGTCAGGTGATGCATCTGGTGACTGACACACCGTCTTCGCGAGCAAGCCCGCTCCCACACTTTGACTGTATTTCAAGTCGAGCCAGGTGGGAGCTGTGTTTTAGATCAGGGCATGCAGCGCCACAACGGCCTGAACGCGATCAACCTGGGGGAGCGGGCTTGCTCGCGAAAGCGGAGTGTCAGGTGATGCATCAGGTGACTGGCACACCGTCTTCGCGAGCAAGCCCGCTCCCACACTTTGACTGTATTTTAAGTCGAGCTCGGTGGGAGCTGTGTTTTAGATCAGGGCATGCAGCGCCACAACGGCCTGAACGCGATCAACCTGGGGGAGCGGGCTTGCTCGCGAAAGCGAAGTGTCAGGCGATGCATCAGGTGACTGACACACCGTCTTCGCGAGCAAGCCCGCTCCCACATTTTGACTGTATTTCAAGTCGAGCTCGGTGGGAGCTGTGTTTTAGATCAGGGCATGCAGCGCCACAACGGCCTGAACGCGATCA